>NZ_JACCBT010000001.1:6197436-7594873 GCF_013409045.1 Actinomadura citrea
CTCGTCGAAGACCAGCCAGGTGCGGGTCGCCCGGACGCCGGGGATGTCCTGGATGCGCTCCAGCACCACGTGCCGGAGCGCCTCGTTGTCCGGAGCCCTGACCAGGGCCAGGACGTCGTAGTCGCCGCCGACCATCGCGAAGTGCTCGACGTAGGGGGTGTCCTGGAGCCGGGCGGAGACCGAGCGCCAGGAGTTCTGCTCGATCGTGACCGAGACGTACGCGCTGGTGCCGAGGCCGGCCTTGTGCGGGGCGAGCTCGGCGGTGAAGCCGGTGATGACGCCCTCGTCCATCAGGCGGGTGAGCCGCGCGTAGGCGTTGGCGCGCGAGACGTGCACGCGCTCGGCCAGCGCCCGTACCGAGAGCCGGCCGTCGCGCAGCAGCTCAACGATGATCGCGCGGTCCACGGCGTCCAGCCGTGCGGCAGAACGTCCGGGCCGGACGCCCTCAGTGCCCGCATCGGATGACATTTAGTGCCCCCAAAGCCACTGAACGAGCCATTTGTCGCTCATTGTGCCCCATGTCTTGAGCAGATCGTCGTCCGAGCGGACGATCGAACCGACAACCGTCCACGGGAAGGGAGCGGCGCCATGTCCATGCGGACACCTCATCAGGAGGTCGAGGGCCTTCTCCCCTCCGCCGTCCCGGTGCGCTTCGTCGCCGAGGACGGGACGGACGCCGGACGCCCGGCCGGATACCGTGCTCCGGAGGACGGGACGCTGGTCGAGGCCTACCGCCGGATGGTGCTGGGCCGCCGGTTCGACCGGCAGGCCACCGCGCTGACCAAGCAGGGCCGGCTGGCGGTCTACCCGTCCAGCCGCGGGCAGGAGGCCTGCCAGATCGCCGGGGTGCTCGCGCTGCGCGAGGACGACTGGCTGTTCCCGACCTACCGCGACTCGGTGGCGCTGGTCGCCCGCGGCATGGACCCCGTCGAGGTGCTCACGCTCCTGCGCGGCGGCTGGCACTGCGGCTACGACCCGGCGGCCACGCGCGTCGCGCCCCAGTGCACGCCGCTGGCCACCCAGACGATCCACGCCGTGGGCATGGCCGACGCGATGCGCCGCAAGGGCGAGGACGGCGTGGTGATGGCGTTCGTCGGCGACGGCGGGACCAGCGAGGGCGACTTCCACGAGGCGCTCAACTACGCCGGGGTCCTGCGCGCGCCCGTGGTCTTCTTCGTCCAGAACAACAAGTACGCGATCTCGGTGCCGCTGGCCAAGCAGACCGCCGCGCCCGCGCTGGCCTACAAGGGGATCGGCTACGGCATCCGGTCCGAGCAGGTCGACGGCAATGACCTCGTCGCGGTGCTGTCGGTCCTGACCGCCGCCACCGAGCACGCCCGCTCCGGGAACGGCCCGTTCCTGGTCGAGGCGCACACCTACCGCATGGACTCCCACACCAACGCCGACGACGCCTCCCGGTACCGCGAGGACGAGGAGGTCGCGCGGTGGGAGGCGGCCGACCCCCTCGCGCGGCTGGAGACCCATCTGCGGGGGCGGGGACTGCTCTCGGAGGAGGACGTCGCGTCGGCGCAGGAGGCCGCCGAGGAGTACGCGGCCCGCCTGCGCGACCGGATGGCCGCCGACCCGGAGACCGACCCGTTCGAGCTGTTCGACCACGTCTTCGCCGAACCCACGCCGCAGCTGCGCGAGCAGCGCGCCCTGCTGGCGTCCGAAATGCTCCCCGGGGAGGACTGACATGCCCGCGACGACGATGGCGCAGGCGCTGAACGCCGCGCTCCGGGACGCGCTGGCCGAGGACGAGCGGGTGCTGGTCTTCGGCGAGGACGTGGGACCCCTCGGCGGGGTCTTCCGCATCACCGACGGGTTGACCCGGGACTTCGGTGAGGACCGCTGCTTCGACACCCCGCTGGCCGAGGCGGGGATCGTCGGCCTGGCCGTGGGCATGGCGATGGGCGGCTTCCGCCCCGTGGTGGAGATGCAGTTCGACGCCTTCGCCTACCCGGCCTTCGAGCAGATCGCCTCGCACGTGGCCAAGTTCCGCAACCGCACCCGCGGCCGCGTGTCGCTGCCGATGGTGATCCGCATCCCCTACGCGGGAGGGATCGGCGGCGTCGAGCACCACTGCGACTCCAGCGAGGCCTACTACGCCCACACACCGGGGCTGAAGGTCGTCACGCCCGCCACCGCCGACGACGCGTACTGGCTGCTGCGCGACGCCGTCACCGACCCCGACCCGGTCATCTTCATGGAGCCGAAGCGGCTGTACTGGGCCAAGGGCGACGTCACCCGCGAGAACCGGCGCGCCGCCGGGTTCGGGCGGGCCGTGGTGCGCCGCGAGGGGCGGGACGCGACGCTGGTCGCCTACGGGCCGAGCGTCCCGGTGGCGCTGGAGGCCGCCGAGGCCGCCGCGCGGGAGGGACGCGACCTGGAGGTGGTGGACCTGCGCACCATCGTCCCGTTCGACGACGGCACCGTCGCCGCCTCGGTGCGCAAGACGGGCCGGTGCGTGGTCGTTCAGGAGGCCCAGGGCTTCGCGGGCGTGGGGGCGGAGATCGCGGCCCGCGTGCAGGAGCGCTGCTTCCACTCGCTGGCCGCGCCGGTGCTGCGGGTCTCCGGGTTCGACATCCCCTACCCGCCGCCGAAGCTGGAGCACGCGCACCTGCCGGACGCCGACCGCGTCCTGGACGCCGTCGACCGGCTCCAGTTCGACGACGCCCCCGACGTCCTGCACCTGGACAGGGAGGCGTCGTGACCGCCGCCACCCGGCAGGTGTTCCGCCTGCCCGACCTCGGCGAGGGCCTGACCGAGGCCGAGATCGTCGAATGGAAGGTCGCCGCGGGCGACACCGTCGAGGTCGACCAGGTCGTGGTGGAGGTCGAGACCGCCAAGGCGGCGGTGGAGGTCCCCGTCCCCTACGCGGGGACCGTCCTGAGGCTGCACGCGGAGGCGGGCGCGATCCTCGCGGTCGGCGAGCCGCTCATCGAGGTCGGCCCCGCCGGCGCCGCGACCGGACCCGCGCCCGTCGCGGACGTGCATCCGGAGGTGGCCCGCTACCGCGAGGAGGAGCAGGCCGGATCCGGCAACGTCCTGATCGGCTACGGCACCGGGCACGGGCCGGGCCGGCGCGGACGCCGCCGCGCCGGCGGCCCGAAGGCCCCGGCGGCGGCCCCCGCTCCGGTGGCCCCCGCTCCGGTGGCCCCCGCTCCGGCGCCCCGCCGCGCGGAAGCCCCCCGCGTGATCTCCCCGCTCGTCCGCAGGATCGCGCGCGAGCACGGCCTCGACCTCGCCGCCGTCACCCCCACCGGGCCGCGCGGCGTGATCCTGCGGCGGGACGTCGAACAGGCCGTCGCCTCAGCGGGCACGGCCGCCGAGACGGCCGGCCCCCCGGTCGCCGCGACGCCGGCGCCGGCCCGTCCGATGCCCGAGCGGATCCCGCTGCGCGGGATCCGCCGGGCGGTGGCCGACAAGCTCACCCGCAGCCGCACCGAGATCCCGGACGCGACGACCTGGGTGGACGCCGACGCGACCGCCCTGGTCGAGGCCAGGGACGCGCTGCGGAGGTCCCGCCCCGAACTCGGCATCGGGCTGCTGGCCCTGCTGGCCCGCATCTGCGTGGCCGCCCTGCGGGAGTTCCCCGAGCTGAACTCCTCGGTCGACGCCGACCGGCAGGAGATCGTCCGGTACGGGCACGTCAACCTCGGTTTCGCCGCGCAGACCGACCGTGGCCTCGTCGTGCCGGTCGTGCGGGACGCGCACCTGATGACGACCGCGCAGATCGCCGCGGAGCTGGCAAGGCTCACCGGGCTCGCGCGCTCGGGCGGGCTGCCGCCCGAGGCGCTGACGGGCGGCACGTTCACCCTCAACAACTACGGCGTGTTCGGCGTGGACGGCTCCACCCCGATCATCAACCATCCCGAGGCGGCGCTGGTCGGCGTCGGACGGATCATCGACCGCCCCTGGGTGGTGGACGGCGCGGTCGTGCCGCGCAAAATGACCCAGCTCTCCCTGACGTTCGACCACCGGGTCTGCGACGGCGGCGCGGCGGGCGGGTTCCTGCGGTTCGTGGCCGACTGCGTGGAGAACCCCGCCGTCCTGCTCACGAACCTGTGACGGCAGGGGCCGGGTTCGGCGGTCAGAGGCCCCGGACGGCGGCGACGGTGAAGGGGATCTCCGGAGTGCCGTCGCCGAGCGGACCGCCCTTGTCGAACTGCGAGCGGACCACGTAGAGCGTCCCGTGGCGGCGGACGAGCGTCGTCGGGACCTGGAGGGACGGGTCCGCCAGCGTGCGCTCCAGGCGGGCCCGCGTCCCGTCGGGCGCGACACGCCAGCGGGTGAGGGCGTTGTCGACGTTGTCGGCCGTCCAGAGGCGCCCGTCCTGGAGTTCGAGGCCGTCCGCGTTGTGCATGTCGCCGCCGCTCAGAGCGACCTTGCGGATGCCGCCGGTGGCGAGGTCCAGCCGGTAGAGGTCGCCGCCGAGCATGTCGTCGGTCAGCAGGAACCGTCCCGTGGGGTCGGCGACGATCCCGTTCAGGGTGAAATCGCCTGGCTTGTGCGGTTCGAGGACGTCGCCCAGGTCGAACCGGGGCGACAGCGTGCCGATCCCGCCCCGGGCCGCGTCCAGGTCGCGCGGCGTGACCCGGTAGACGACGGCGCGGGAGCTGTCGGTCAGGTAGACGCCGCCGTCGGGTGCGACGGCGAGGTCGTTGACGAACCGGGCGCCGTCGCCGGGGACGACGAACCGCGCCAGCAGGGCGCGGCTCCGGACGTCGTAGACCGCGACGCCGGACGAGGAGTCGATCACCCACAGCCGTCCGGCCCGGTCGGTCTTCAGCCCGTTGGCGGTGTGGCGGCCGTCGGCGCCCGCGGGCAGGAACACCTCGGCCGTGCGGTGGCCCGGACGCATGCGGTAGACCGTGCCGTCCTCGAAGGACCCGGCGTACATCGTGCCCGTGCGCGGGTCCGCGGCGATGCCCTCGGGGTACACGCGGTCGCCCGGCAGGACGTAGGCCGTGGAGATCCGTGACGCGGCCGCCGGGGCCGCTGCGGCGCCGGCGGGCGGGCCGGCCGCCGTGGACGCGGGCGCGGCGGAGACGGCGAGAGCGGCGGCGGCGAGTCCCGCCACGGCCGCCGTGGTGGTGCGCTGGATGCGCGACATGACATCTCCGTTCGAGTTACATCATTAGTACGCACACATACGATAGTTAGAACCCTAATACTCGTCAACGGTCTTCTCTTCAAAGGCTCGATACCATGCGGAGATGACCTCGTTGCCCGTCCCCGAGCGGCTCGGCTCGCACCTCAAGCGCGCCGAGCAGGCGCTCAACGGCGCCAAGCAGGCGGCACTGAAGCCGAGCGGGCTCACGGTCCCGCAGTACTCGGCCCTGCTCCACCTCGACGACAACCCGGGCATGTCGGCCGCCGCACTGGCCCGGGCGTGCGCGGTCACCCCGCCGACGATGAACACCGTCCTGAAGAACCTCCAGGAGCGCGGGCTGATCGAGCGCACCCCGCACCAGTGGCACCGCAACATCCTGGAGACCCGGCTCACCGCCGAGGGCGCGGCCGTCCTGGAGAGCGCCGACGCCCGCGCGGTCAAGGTCGAGCGCGGGCTCGCCGCCGAGTTCACCGACGCCGAACGGCGGACGCTGGTCGATCTGCTCGGCCGGTGCGTCGGCTTCCTGGAAGCCGCCCGGTCCGCGCCCGGCGGCTGAGACACTCCCTACGGAACGGGACGAACGCCGCGAGCACCGGAGGAGCCATGGGCGACGGGGTCCAGCACGACAGGTCGGGCCAGCTCAAGCAGATCGAGAGCGGGCTGCTGCCCGGCGAGCAGATCATCGCCGTCTACGACGCGGTCGGCGCCGGCACCGGGTTCATCGGGCTCACCGACCGCAGGGTGATCATCCAGGACCGCAGTTTCGCCGGCAAGAAGTACGCGATCACCAGCGTGCCCTACTCCAGGGTCACCTCGGTGAGCGTGGTCAGCAACAAGTCGTGGGCCGGGTCCTACTTCTCCACGGGCTCCATCGCGATCAACGTCGGCACGCACACCTACGAGGTCGAGTTCCGGGGCGCCGACAAGAGCCACCACGTGCACAACGTGATCCTGCAGTACATCTCCGGCTGACCGGCGCCCCGGCGCCTTCGGCCGCGTCAGACGACGACCGCGGCGGTGGAGCCCGCGCGGTCCTTGGTGACGCGGAGCTGGGCGGGGATGCGGGCGCGCAGCTCGGCGACGTGGCTGACGATGCCGACCGCCCGGCCGCCGTCGCGCAGGCCGTCCAGGACGTCCATGACCTCGTCGAGGGTCTCCTCGTCGAGGGTACCGAATCCCTCGTCGACGAACAGCGTGCCGATCTCGGTGCCGCCCGCCTCGGCGGTGACGACGTCGGCGAGGCCGAGGGCCAGCGCCAGCGAGGTGATGAACGACTCGCCGCCCGACAGGGTGACCGGGTCGCGCATCAGGCCCGTCCAGGAGTCGGCGACGCGCAGGCCGAGGCCCCCGGCGCCCTTGGTGCGGTCGCCCGCCGCCTTGTCGGTGGTGTGGACGAGGGCGTAGCGGCCCCCGGACATGCGGTGCAGCCGCTCGTTCGCGGCGGCGACGACCTGTTCGAGGCGGGCGGCCAGCACGTACGCCGACAGCGACATGGCGTGCCGGTTCGCGGCGTGCTTGCCCGAGGCGAGCCCGGCCACGCGCTCGGCGACCTCGTGCCGCCCGGCGGCGGGTCGCCACGCGCCGACGGCGGCGGCGAGGTCCATGCGCAGCTCGGCGAGGCGCTCGCAGCGGTGCCGCGCGCGGTCGGCGGCGTTCGCGGCCCCGGTGTGCGCCGCGTCCGCCGCGGCCACCGCCGCCTCCAGGGCGGGCAGGTCGGGCGCGGGCGCGGCGGCGGCCGCGACCAGCTCCGGGTCGCCGAGCAGGGCGCGGACCTCGGCCTCCTCGTCGTCGAGCCTGCGGATCCGGTCGCGCAGGACGCCCTGGTCCTCGTCCGGCAGCGCGGCTTCGAGGACCTCCTCCGGCGTCCGGAACCCCTGCTCCTCGGCCTCCTGCGCGGCCTTGGCGCGGGCGGCGGCCAGCTCCTCGTCGGCGCGCCCGTACGCGCGGGCCGCCTCGACCGCCGCGGCGAGCGCGTCGGCCTCCCCGGCGAGCCTGGCGATGCGGGCCTCCAGCGTCGGGTCGCCGCCGCGCGCCTCGTCCAGCTCGGCGGACAGGCGGGTCTGCTCGGCGGCCAGTTCCCGGTCGTGGGTGCGGTTCTCGGTGAGGGCGCGGCCGGTCTCCTCCTGCGCGGAGCGGACCTGGTCGAGCTCCTGCTCGTGCCGGTGGAGCGCGGCCTCCAGCCGTTCGGCCTCCGCCGCGCGGGCCTCCGCGGCCGCCAGCGCCGTCTCCGCCTCGGCGAGCTCGGCGGCGAGGGCGTCCGCGTCGGCCTCCCCGGCGATCTCCAGCAGCTTGTCGCGCTCGGTGCGCAGCTCCCCGGCCGCGGTCCCGGCCCGCTCCCGGACGTCCTGGGCCTCGTCGGCCTCGGCCTGCGCCCCCTCCACCTGCTCCTCGGTCGGGATCAGCGCGAGCGAGGCCACCGGGGCCGGGTGCTCGGTGGAGCCGCAGACCCGGCAGGGCTCGCCGTCCGCGAGCTCCTCGGCGAGGACGGCGGCCATGCCGTCCAGCCGCGCCTGCCGGAGGTCGAGGACGTGCTGCCGGGCGTCCTGGGCCGTGTCGACCGCCGTCCGGTACCCGGCCTCCGCCTCGGCGAGCCGTTGCTCCACCTGGTCGCGGCGCTGCGCCGCGTCGAGGCGGCGCCCGGCGTCGCGGACGGCGGCCGCGGCGCCGGAGCGTCCGGCGGCGGCGATCCTGGCCTCGTCCAGCTCGGCGCGGCGCCCCTCCACGAGCGCGGGAAGGTCGGCGAGCGCGGCGCGGATCCGCGCGTCCTCCGGCTCCAGCCGCAGCAGTTCCGCGGCCAGCGCCTCCCGCTCGCGGCCGACCCGCCGGAGCCGGGCGGCGGCGGCCCTGCGGCCCTCCAGCGCCGCGACCTCGTCGCGGCGGTCGCGCTCGGCCTTGGCGAGGACGTCCTGCGGCGCCTTCGGCGGCAGCAGCGCGGCGGCCCGGGCCCGGGTCTCCTCGGCCCAGCGGCGGGCGCGGCTCGCCTCCCCGTACCGGGCCTGGACATCCCTGACCAGCGGGACGACCCGGTCGGCGCGGGCGGCGGCGTCCAGCCGCGAGGCCAGCCCCGACTTCTCCTCCGCGCGCTCGGCCAGCGCGTCGCGCCTGGCGAGCGCCTCGGCGTGGCGGCGCCGCCGGTCGGCGAGCGCCCGCGCGTCCTGCAGTTCCTCGCGGGCCGCGTCCAGCGCCGCCGCCACGCCCGCGCGCAGCTCCTCGACGACGGCGCGGACGTCCTCCTGACCGCCCGCCAGCTCCGCGGCCCACGCGGGCAGCGCCTCCACCTCGGCGAACGGCTCCACGGCCGGCTCCCCGCGACGCGGCGCCGGGACGGCCGGGCGAGGAGCGCGCGGCGGGGCGGCGCCGGTCGTCTCGCAGATCCGGTCGGCGATCGAGACCGCCCGCGCCCCGAGCTCGGCGGCCTCCCGGCCGGTCGCGGCGCGCCGCTCGGCGAGCCACTTCTCGACCTGCGCGAACACCTCGGCGGCGAACAGCCGCTCCAGCACCTTGCGCCGGTCGTCGACGCCGGCGCGCAGGAACCCGGCGAACTCCCCCTGCGGCAGCATCGCCACCTGGCAGAACTGGGTCGCGTCCATCCCGAGCATCTGCGACACGAGGTCGCCCGCCTCGTCCAGCCGGGTGCTGAGCCCGACCCACGCGCCGTGCTCGAACTCCTCGAGGACGACCTTGGCGTGCTCGGTCGTCGTCCCGGACCCGCGCAGCTTCGGCCGCTCCCAGGCGGGCGAGCGCGTGACGCGAAGCCGGCGGCCCCGGATGGTCGTCTCCAGCACCACGCGCGGCCCGGCGCCGGGCGGCGCGTGGTCGCTGCGCAGCCCCTTCACCGCCTTGCGGACGCCGGGCACCTGCCCGTAGAGCGCGAAGCACACCGCGTCGAGGATGCTCGTCTTGCCCGCGCCCGTCCGGCCCTGGATGAGGAACAGCCCGGCGTCGGACAGCGCGTCGAAGTCGATGACCTCCGTCCCCGAGAAGGGCCCGAACGCCGCGATCTCCAGCCGGTGCAGCCTCACGCCATGGCCTCCTTCCGGCGGAAGGCCTCGAAGGCCTCGTGGAGCAGGGCGCGTTCGGCGCCGGTGGCCGGCCCGTCGGTGACCTCGGCGACGAAGTCGCCCGCGATGTCGAGGTCGGAGCGCTCGCGGACGCGCTCGGACCAGGTGCGGCCGCCGTCCGCGCCGCCGCCCTCGGGCTCGAAGCCGAGGACGAGCGTGTGCGGGAAGCGGCGGCGCAGCCGCTCCATCGCGGCGGACGGGCGGCGCGCGTCGGTGAGCGTGATCTGGAGCCAGCGGTCCTCGACCTCGTCGAACGACGGGTCGGCGAGCAGGTCGTCGATGCGGCCGCGGACCCGGGCCAGGCGCCGCGGGACGGGGGCCTCGACGAACTCCGCCGCGACGCCGTCGGCGCGCAGGTCGATCAGCCACGAGCCCTTGACGTGCCTCTCCTCGGAGAAGGAGTACGCGAGCGGCGAGCCCGAGTAGCGGACGCGGTCGCCGATGCGCCAGGCGCCGTGCAGGTGGCCGAGCGCGGCGTAGTCGACGCCGTCGAACACCGACGCCGACACCTGCGAGGAGCCGCCGACCGAGATGTCGCGCTCGCTCTCGCTGGACTCGCCGCCGGTGACGAACGCGTGCGCGAGCACGACCGAGAGCCGGTCGTGGCGCGCGGCGTCGTCGCGGACGCGGCGCATGGCCTCGGTGAGCGCGGCGGCGTGGCTGCGCTCGTCCAGCTCCCACGGGTGGCGGACGAGCTCGGGCTCCAGGTAGGGGACGCCGTAGATCGCGGCGTCGCCCACGACGACGGGCTCCCCCACGGTCGCGAAGTCGGTGCGGACGTGCACGCCGGCGGCGTCCATCAGCGCCGACCCGAACCCGAGGCGGCGCGCGGAGTCGTGGTTGCCCGCGATGAGCACGACCCGGGTGTGGGCGGCGAGCCGCTCCAGGGCCTCGTTGCACAGCCGGACGGCGTCGACGGCGGGCAGGGCCCGGTCGTAGACGTCCCCGGAGACCAGCACGCACTCGACCCGCTCCGCCGCGACGGTCTCGACCAGGTGGTCGACGAACGCCGCCTGCGCGGCCAGCAGGTCCTCGCGGTGGAACGATCTGCCGAGATGCCAGTCGGAGGTGTGCAGGATTCGCATGTCGCAGCAACCATAGGCACCCCCTCCGACACATCCGGCGCAGAAACGCCGAGTCGCCTCAAACGATCTGCGCGAGCGATGCGATCAAGGACGCGGCGCTCCCGTAGGGTGTCGGCGTGAGCGACCGTCCCTATGTGCTGCTGAGCTGCGCGATGTCCGCCGACGGCTACATCGACGACGCGACTCCGGAGCGGCTGCGGCTGTCCAGCACGGCGGACTGGGACCGGGTCGACGCGGTGCGCGCCGGCTGTGACGCGATCCTCGTCGGCGCGGGCACCGTCCGGGCCGACGACCCGCGGCTGCTCGTCCGGTCGGCGGCGCGGCGGGAGCAGCGGGTCGCGCGGGGGCTGCCGCCCGACCTCACCAAGGTGACGCTGACCTGGAGCGGCGACCTGGACCCCGGCGCGCGGTTCTTCACCACGGGTGGGTCCCCGAAGCTCGTGTACGCCCCGACCGGCACGGCGGGCGGGCTGGCGGCCCGGCTGGCCGGCCTCGCCGAGGTCGTGGACGCCGGCGACCCGCTCGCGCTGGGCGCGGTGCTCGGCGACCTCGCGTCCCGGGGCGTCCGGCGGCTGATGGTCGAGGGCGGCGGCGGGATCCACACGCTGTTCCTCACCGCCGACGCGGTGGACGAGCTGCAGCTCGTGGTGGCGCCGTTCTTCGTCGGCGACCCGTCCGCGCCGCGCTTCGTGCGGTCCGGGGTGTTCCCGCAGTCCCCGGCGCGCCCCATGCGGCTGGAGGAGTCCACCCGCATCGGCGATCTCGCCCTGCTGCGCTACCTGGTCGGCGGCGCGCGTGGATGACCTCGGCTGGCTGGCCCTGGCCTGCGACCTCGCGGCCCTGTGCCCGCCCTCGCGCACCGCGTTCTCGGTGGGCGCGGTCATCGTCGGGGCGGACGGGCGGGAGGTCGCGCGCGGCTTCTCCCGCGAGGACGACCCGCACGACCACGCCGAGGAGGCCGCGCTCGCCCGGACCGGCGGCGGCCTGGCCGGCGCGACCGTCTACAGCTCGCTCGAACCCTGCGGGCACCGCGCGTCGCGCCCCCGCACGTGCGCGGAGCTGATCGTCGCCTCGGGCGCCCGCCGCGTGGTGTTCGCCTGGCGCGAGCCGGCCCTGTTCGCCGCGGGCACGGGCGCGGAGATCCTCGCGGCCGCGGGCGTCGAGGCGGTCGAGCTGCCCGAGCTCGCCGGGCGCGCCCGCCGCCCGAACGCGCACCTGCTCTAGGAGAGGTCGGGGGCGGCGCGGGGGCGCCCCTTCAGCTCGTGGAAGCCGGCCGTCCCGGCGACGAGGAGCGTCCCGTCCCACAGCCGCCCGGCCTCCTCGCCGCGCGGGATCCGGGACAGCACCGGCCCGAAGAAGGCCCGCTCGCCGACCGCGACGACGGGCGTGCCGACGTGCGGCCCGACCCGCGCGAGCCCTTCGGCGGTCGAGGCGCGGACCGCGTCGTCGTACCGGTCCTCCAGGGCCGCGGCGGCGAACTCCTCCGGCAGGCCGGCCTCGTCCAGCGCGTCGGGGATCGTCCGCGGCTCCATCTCCCCGCGCTCGTGGACGCGGGTGCCGAACGCGGTGTAGAAGCGGCCGAGCGCCGCCTGCCCGGCCTCACCGGCGACGGCGGCGCAGACCCGGGCGGGCAGCCACAGGTAGCCCTCGGGGTCGTTCTCGGGATCGTCGTCCCGGCCCTCGTTCAGCGCCGCCAGGCTCAGCAGGTGCCAGCGCGGCTCGACGGGCCGGACCCTCGCGGCCTCCAGCAGCCACCGCGACGTGATCCAGGTGTAGGGGCAGGAGGGGTCGAACCAGACGTCGGCGATCTCGGACATGGCCCCCGTTCTATCAAATGAGACTCCAGTCTCATCCCTCTTGCCAACGCCCCGGGACGTCATGCGATGCTGTGGCCAAGCAAGCATTCGGTTACCCGCGTCGGCCCTCGGGCAGGGGAGGCACAGCAGCATGCGCGAGCACGATCGGCTGTTCATCGGAGGCGAGTGGGCCGCACCGGCCGGGACCGACGTGATCGACGTCGTCTCCCCGCACACCGAGGAGGTCATCGGGCGGGTCCCCGAGGGCACCGAGGGCGACATCGACGCGGCCGTCGCGGCGGCCCGGCGCGCCTTCGACGAGGGCCCCTGGCCGCGGATGACCCCCGCCGAGCGCGCGGAGGTCGTCGGCCGGCTCTCGGCGATCTACGCCGAGCGGCAGCAGGAGATGGCCGACCTCGTGACCGCCGAGATGGGATCGCCCATCATGTTCTCGGTGTTCGGGCAGTCGGCCATCCCGCAGATGGTGCTGCAGTACTACGTGGACCTCGCCGCCTCCTACACCTGGGAGGAGGAGCGGCAGGGCATGCTGGGCCCGGTCACGGTCACCCAGGAGCCGGTCGGCGTCGTCGCGGCGATCGTCCCGTGGAACGTCCCGCAGTTCACGCTGATGCTCAAGCTCGCGCCCGCGCTCATCGCCGGCTGCACGGTCGTGGCCAAGCCCTCCCCCGAGACCCCCCTCGACTCCTACCTGCTCGCCGAGTGGATCCGCGAGGCGGGCATCCCCGAGGGCGTCGTCAACTTCGTCCCGGCCGGACGCGAGGTCGGCGCCTACCTCGTCGCGCACCCCGACGTCGACAAGGTGTCCTTCACCGGCTCCACCGCCGCCGGGCGCAAGATCGGCGCGGTCTGCGGCGAGCAGCTCAAGCGGGTCACCCTCGAACTCGGCGGCAAGTCCGCCGCGATCATCCTGGACGATGCGGACCTGGCCTCCACCATCGAGGGCTTCAAGCTCGCCTCGCTGATGAACAACGGCGAGGCGTGCGCCGCGCAGACCCGCATCCTGGCGTCCCGCCGCCGCTACGACGAGGTCGCCGACGCCCTCGCGACCATGGTGGGCGGCCTCGCCGTCGGCGACCCCGCCGACTACGGCTGCGAGATCGGCCCGCTGGTCGCCAGGCGGCAGCAGGAGCGCGTGGAGAACTACATCCGGATCGGCCAGGACGAGGGAGCCAAGCTGATCACCGGCGGGCTGAACCGCCCGCACGACCGCGGCTGGTACGTCGCGCCCACCGTCTTCGGCGACGTGGGCAACGACATGCGCATCGCCCGCGAGGAGATCTTCGGCCCCGTGCTGGTCCTCATCCCCTACGAGGACGAGGCCGACGCCATCAGGATCGCCAACGACAGCGACTACGGGCTCGGCGGCTCGGTCTGGACCTCCGACGTCGACCACGGCGTCGACGTCGCCCGCCGCATCCGCACCGGGAGCTGCGGCGTCAACATGTACACCCTCGACCCGAACACCCCGTTCGGCGGCTACAAGAACAGCGGCCTCGGCCGCGAACTCGGCCCCGAGGGCCTGCACGCCTACCTGGAGCACAAGTCCATCCCCCACCCCGCCCCCGCGGGCTGACGCCCGCCGTTCCCGCGCGTCCCCCGGTACGCGCGGGAACGGCCCGTCAGCGCAGCGGCGTGACCGGCCAGCGGTGCCGGGCCCGGCAGGCGTGGACGGCCTCGGCGGACGGCGCGCCCGTCACCAGGAGGCGGACCCCCGCGACGGGGACGCTGCCGTGGTCGAAGGCGATGGCGCGGAGCTTGGCCGGCGTGACGACGGCGGCGGTGGCCCGGTGGTCGAGGATCGCTTCGAGCAGATCCTTCGCCTCGCGGCCGGGGACGCCCACGAGCGTGGCGCCCTGCATGAGGCACAGGTCCACCAGCCCCATCCGGGTGAGCGCGGAAACGTCCTGGCCGCACAGGGCGAGCACGTCGCCGTCCGAGATGTCCAGCGTCCCGCACAGGCGGTGGAGGTCGGCGAGGCGGGCGGCGTGGGTGATGTCCTCCGGCGGGGCCGGCACGCGCAGAGCCGCGTCCCGGAGCGGGTCGGCCGGCCTGCCCGCCGGGGCGGCCCCGGGTTCCAGGAGCCGGCGGAACGGCGTGGCGCCGGGGACGTCCCCGAAGGCGAAGACCTGCCTGACGTACGACCGCTCCACGGCGGCCATCGACAGGGCCGCGGTGTCCTCGCCGGTCAGCAGGAAACGGGCGCCGGTGTCGTTCATCAGCGCCGCGAGCCCGGCGGGGGCGCCGCCGGGCGGGAGCAGGACCGGCACGGCCCCGGCGGCGGTGACCGTGTGGGCGGCGACGGCCAGTTCGCGGACGCCGGAGACGTGCACCGCGCCGACGTCGCCGTGCCTGACCCCGTGGCGGCGCAGGCCGGCGGCGGCGGCCGGGACGGCCCGCGCGAAGTCCGCGTACCCGAGCCCGCCCGCGGGATCGACGAGGGCGGGGCGCTCCCCGTGCCGGGAGGCGGCGGCCCTCTTCGCGACGTCCCTGGCCGCCTCCAGCACCACGTCGGTGATCGTGGCGTCGTGGACCGGAGTGCTCGCCTCGGGCATGCCGCGAAGGTACGTCGCGCGCGTCCGGGGCCGCATCCGAAGAACGGTGTAGCCGTATCTGTACGTCATGGGCCGAAACCGGCGCGCTCCAGAAGCTGCCGGCGCCTGATCCGGCCGTCGGGCGTGCGGGGGATCTCGTCCACGACGTGCACCGCCGACACCTCCCGGGTCCTCGGCACGCGCCCGTTGACGTAGGCGAGGAGGTCGGCCTCGGACACCGGTTCGGCCAGCACGACGAACGCGTGGGGCGCGAGCCCGAGATCGTGGTCGGGGGCGGGCGCCACGACGGCGTCCCCCACGGACGGATGCGCGGCCAGCACCGCCTCCGGGTCGCCGGGCGGTTCGCGGTGCGCGCCGCCGAGCCGTCCGAGGATGAAGACCCGCCCGTGCTCGTCGGCGAACGCCGAGTCCCCGGTGGGCAGCCACCGCACGGGCCCCGCGGCGTCCCGCGCCGCCGGGAGCCGCACGCACATCTCGCCCGGCTGGTAGGACGGCTGCACCGCCCCCGTGCGCGGGTCCACGACCTGCCACGCCACGCCCGGCAGGCCGCGCCCGACCGAGTCGAGCGTCCCCTCCTCGGCCGCGCGCAGGTTGAGGTGGGTGAACCCGCCGGCCTCGGCCAGCCCGTACGCCTGCCGCACCGGGCAGCCCAGCCGGGACGCGGCGGCGCGCGCCTCCTCCGCCGCGAGCGGTCCGCCGGCGACCACGACGGCGCGCAGCGCCCGCAGGTCGTAGCGGCAGACGGCGCGCTCGTGGGCGAGGGCCTCCAGGAGCTCCGGCGGCAGCACCGCGACGGTCACCCGGTGGTCCCGCAGCGCGCGGAGCAGGTCGTTGCGTCCCGCCCCGGAGAACGCGACGACGGTGGCGCCGAGCCGCAGCGCCGGGTTGAGCACCCCGTTCAGCCCGAGGACGGTGCTGAACGGCAGCGCGCTCAGCACCGTGTCCGCCCCGCCGAACATGGCCGACTCGGCGACCCTCAGCAGGCCCGCCACGACCTCCGCGTGCGTCAGCCGCACCGTCCGGGCAGGCCCCCTGCCGGTCCCCCGCGTGCACGCCAGCAACGCGATGTCGCCGCAGGTGCGGACGCCGGCCGCGGGCAGGGCCTCGCCCGCGGGGGCCGCGGTGGCGAGCAGATCGGTGAGCGGCGGCAGGGCCGCCTCACCGGTGCGGGGGCCGCCGTCGCCGCGGGGGCCGTCGGTGATGACGGAGCGGGCACCGGTCTCTTCGAGGAGGCGGGACGTGTCCGAGGCGGTGAGGGGGAAGGGGACGGCGCCGGCCGCGATCACCGCGTGCAGGGCGACGGCGAGGTCCAGGGGCTCGCGCAGGCGCAGGCCGATCACGTCCCCCGGCGCCGCCCCGGCGCGCGCCAGGGCGGAGGCCGCGGTCTCGACCAGGGCGGAGAATCCCCCGTGGGACAGCGAGCGCCCGGAGGACGCGTCCAGCACCGCGGTCTTCCCGGGGTCGGGTGCGGCGCCGAAGACCGCGCGGGTCACCGTGACCGCCGGGTAGGCGGGGTCCGCACCTCTGGAGAGCATGGCGCCGACGCTAGGTCGGCGTGTCCGTCCGCGCATGCTCCGAAGTGCGCAACCACCGTCGTATTCGACGAGCGCCCGGGGAGCGTACGGGGTGTGTACACACCCCGGGTCAGGATTCCTCCGCGGGGATGTTGTCCACGGCCCAGGCGGCGATCTGGGCGCGGGAGGAGAAGCCGAGCTTGGTCAGGATGTTGGTGACGTGGCGGGCGACGGTGGCGGGGCTGATGACCAGCTCGTCGGCGATCCCGCGGTTGCTGAGTCCGCGGGAGACGAGGCGGGCGATCTCCCGTTCGCGGGCCGTCAGGCCGCTCGGCGGCGTGACCGGTTCGGCGACGTCCTTCACCGGGGCGTCCGAGACCGGCCGCCGGGGCGGCGGGACGGTCTCGGGGGCGCGGAGCGCGTGGGCGATCGCCTCGTCGGCGGGCATCGCGCGGCCCTCGCCCCAGTACTGGGCGACGAGGGGTTCCCCGATCCTGCGGCGGATCGGTTCGAGGGTGCGTTCGCGGCGGGCGCCGGCGCCGGGCTCGCGGCCGGTCGCCTCGCGCAGCGCGGACGCCGCGCCGGCGAGCCTCACCGCGCCGCGCGCGTCGCCCTCGGACGCGACCAGCTCGGCGAACGCGTCCAGGGCGCGGGCCATGTCCAGCCGGATGCCGGACGAGCGGCTCAGCGCGAGGCTCTCCGCGAGGGACGCGCGGGCCGAGGCCAGGTCGCCCCGGGCGAGCGCGACGCGGCCGAGCCCGGCGAGGGCCCGCGCCATCTCCGGCCGCGCGCCGATCTCGGTGAGGATCGGCAGGACCGCGGCGTAGTGGCCGCGGGCCGCGGCCGGGTCGCCGCGCAGCTCGGCGAGCCTGCCGAGGCCGATCATGGCGTGGGAGGCGCCCCACAGCTGGCCGATGTCCCGCATGACGGCCGCGGCCGTGTCGAGCCGCTCACGGGCCTCGCGCAGGCGCGACTCCCGGATCAGCAGGTAGCCGCGGGCCGCGCACGCGTAGGCGCGGGTCCACTCCCGGCCGGGCCCGCGGACGAGGGCGTCGGCCTCGTCCAGGCGGCGGGCGGCGTCGGTGAAGCGGCCGGCGCGGGCGAGGCACTCGGCGCCGGTGATCAGCGCGGTCGCGGTCATGAACTCGTTCCCGGCCTCGCGGCAGAGGACGAGCGCCTCGTCGGCGTGCCGGGCGGCCTGGGCGAAGTCGCGGCCCCCCATGGCGAGCTGGGCGCGGCCGGCGAGCGCCGGGCCGAGGACGCGCGGGTCGAGACCGCGCCGGCCGGGATCGCGGGCGGCGGACAGGAAGCGGTCGGTCCGGTCGGCCCACTCGGCGACGCGGCCGCGCGCGATCCAGAAGGTCCGCAGCGCGGTGCACAGCCGCAGCCCCTCGGCGATGTCGCCGTGGTCGAGCGACCAGGTCAGCGCGGCCTCCACGTTGCCGAGCTCGGTGTCGTACCGGTGGAACAGCGCCACCCGGTCGGCCCAGGGCGCGGGCTCGACGCCGAGCCCGATCCGGCCGTCGCGTTCGGCGTCGGCGAGGACGGCGTCGCGGTGCCGCCCGCGGAACACCGCCTCCTCACCGGCGCCCGCGAGCCGCTCGGCCGCGTACTCGCGGATGCTGTCGAGCAGCCGGAACCGGACCTCCCCGCCCGCCTCCCCGGTCACCGTCGCGAGGGACTTGTCGACGAGGGCGGTGAGCGCGTCCAGGACGTCGTCGGCGGGCAGGGCGGCACCGGACGGGGCGGGATCGGACGACGCGGGGTCGGCGCAGACGTGCTCGGCCTGCTCCAGCGTCCAGCCCGCGAAGACCGACAGGCGACGCAGGAGGACGCGCTCCGGCCCGTCCAGCAGCTCGTGGCTCCAGTCGATCGCGGCGCGCAGCGTCCGCTGCCGGGCGGGGGCGGTGCGGTCCCCGGCGCTGAGCAGCCGGAACCGGTCGGCGAGGCGGCGCGCGATCTGCTCGGCCGACAGCACCCGGACCCGGGCGGCGGCGAGCTCCACCGCCAGCGGCATCCCGTCGAGGGCCCGGGTGACCTCGTGCACGGCCTCGGACGCGGCGAAGCCGGGGCGCGCCGCCCTGGCGCGCTCCAGGAACAGCCGGACCGCCTCGCCCGGCTCCAGGGGCGGCACCCGCCACACGTTCTCCCCCGCCATCCGCAGCGGCTCCCGGCTGGTGGCGAGGATCCGCAGTCGCGGACAGCGGGCCAGCAGCAGGCCGGTGAGCTTCGCGCACTCCTCGACGACGTGCTCGCAGTTGTCCAGGACGAGCAGGACCGCGGGCGCGCGCAGCGCGTCGGCGAGGGTCTCGGTGAGCGGCCGGCCGTCCTCCTCGGCCACGTCGAGGACCGCGGCGACGCGCCGCGCGACGGGCCCGGTCGTCCCGTCCGGGCGGACGTCGGCCAGTTCCACGAACCAGACGCCCCCGTCATGCGCGTCGGCCGCCCGGGGCGCGTCGAGGACCGCGTGCGCGACATGCAGCGCGAGCCGCGTCTTGCCGATCCCGCCCGCCCCGCACAAGGTGACGGCGCGCATGCCCTCCAGCAGCCTGCCGAGGTCGGCGGCGTCGCGTTCGCGGCCGACGAAGGCGTTGGGCTCGGCGGGGAGGTTGGTCTTCACGGCTCTGTGAGTGTCGCATCGCGCTGCGTGATCCGCCACGGTTTCGCGGTCTCGGTCTGGGGAACGCGCGCCCGCCCCGGACCGGCGCCGCCCGGGTCCGGGTGAGGACCGCCCCGGGCCACGGGAGGTGGCCCGGGGGGCCGTCAGTCGTCGGTGAGGCCCAGGCTCTCGGCCTCCTTGGTCAGCTGCGCGGCGGCCGCCGACGAGCCCGCCGCGTCGAGTTCGTGGGCGAGCTCCTCCAGCTCGCCGCCGCCCGCCATGAGGCCGGTGAGCTCCTCGCGGGTGATCTCCTCCTTGGTGTGGTATCCGATGCCGCGCCCCCGGTTGAGGATCAGGAAGCGGTCGCCGACCGGGTAGGCGTGGTGCGGGTTGTGGGTGATGAAGACGACCGCGAGGCCCCGTTCCCGCGCCTGAACGATGTAGCGCAGCACCACCCCGGCCTGCTTGACGCCGAGGGCGGCGGTGGGCTCGTCCAGGACGAGGGCCTCGGCGCCGAAGTGGACGGCGCGGGCGATGGCCACGCACTGCCGCTCGCCGCCCGACAGGGTCCCGATGGGCTGGTCCACGTCGCGCAGGTCGATGCCCATCGCGGCCATCTCCCGGTGGGTGGTCGCGCGCATGGCCCCGACGTCCAGGCGCCCGAAGCGCCCCCGCTTCTCCGAGCCGAGGAAGAAGTTGCGCCAGACCGGCATGAGCGGGACGACCGCGAGGTCCTGGTAGACGGTCGCGATGCCGCGGTCGAGGGCGTCGCGGGGCGAACCGAAGCTCACCTCCTCGCCCCGCACCTCGTAGGTGCCGGTGTCATGGCGGTGCAGCCCGGCGACGACCTTGATGAGCGTGGACTTGCCGGCCCCGTTGTCGCCGAGGACGCAGGTGACCTCCCCTGCGGAGGCCTCCAGGTCCACGTCGCGCAACGCGATGACGTTGCCGTAGTTCTTGCCGACGCCGCTGAGCCTGATGAGCGGCGCCCCCTTCGCGTCCGTCATGGCGACCGCTCCACTCTGCGCCGCACGACCAGGTTGACCACGGTGGCGATCAGCAGCATCGCGCCGAGGAAGAACCGGAACCAGTCGGGGTTCCACTCGGCGTACACGATGCCCTTGTTCGTCATGCCGAAGATGAACGCGCCGATGGCCGCGCCGATCGCCGACCCGTAGCCGCCCGTGAGCAGGCATCCGCCGATGACCGCGCAGATGATGTAGAGGAACTCGTTGCCGACGCCCTCCCCCGACTGGACGGTCGCGAACGCGAACACCAGGTGCATCCCGGAGAACCACGCGCACAGCGCCACGCCCATGAACAGGCCGATCTTCACGCGGTCGACGGGCACGCCCACCGCGCGGGCGCTGCCGGCGGCCCCGCCCACCGCGAAGATCCAGTTGCCGACGCGGGTGCGCAGCAGGAGCCAGGTGGCGATCGCCGTGAACAGCAGCCACCAGAACACCGTGATCTTGACGTTGACGCCGAGCACGTCCACGTCGGAGGCGAAGACCGCGCGGGCGGAGGCGAAGCCGTCCATGTCGCGGACGGAGTCGCTGGCGACGTTGCCGGTGAGCGCCTTCGTCACGCCGAGGTTCAGGCCCGCCAGCATGAAGAACGTGGCGAGCGTGATGATGAAGCTCGGCAGCCGCGTCCGGACGTACAGGACGCCGTTCACCATGCCGAGCGCCAGCGTCAGCACCAGCGAGATCACCACGCCCGCCCACACGTTCAGCGTGAGCTGGTAGGCGGTCAGCGCGGCGATCAGCGCCGAGGACGTCACCATCACCCCGGCGGACAGGTCGAACTCGCCGCCGATCATCAGCAGCGACACCCCGACCGCCATGATCCCGAAGGTCGAGGCCGCGTACAGCACGGTGGAGAACGACCCGGCGCGCAGGAACGCGTCCGCGACGATCGAGAAGAACGCGAACAGCGCCACCGCGCCGAGCAGCGCGCCGAGCTCCGGGCGGCCCAGCAGCCGCCGCAGCGGCGACCGCCGGGCCAGGCGCTCGTCGGGGCGGGCCGCGGGCGGCCCGGCCACCGCCTGGGTCATCGCGTCCCCCGGTTCGCGAACGCCTCCAGCTGAGCCGCGTTCTGCTTGGTCACGATCGCGGGCCCGGTCAGCACGGGGCGCCCGCCGCCGAGCACGTTGCCGTTGTTCTTCAGCAGCCACAGCTCGTCGACGGCCCCGTAGCCCTGCAGGTAGGGCTGCTGGTCGACGGCGAACTCGATCGCGCCGGAGTTGATCGAGGCGATGAGGTCCTTGTTCAGGTCGAACGTACCGATCTTGGCCTTGCTCCCGGTCTCCTTGACCGCGTCGACCGCGGTCGCGGCGAACGGGGCGCCGAGCGTGAGGATCCCGTCGATGCTCTTGTCGGCCTGGAGCTTGGCCGTGACGGACGACTTCACCTCCGGCATGTTGGTGCCCTGGACGAACAGGTTCTGCAGGTCGCCGCCGAACGTCTTCTTCGCTCCGGCGCAGCGGTCCTCCAGGCCGACGTTGCCCTGCTCGTGGACGACGCACAGCGCCTTCTTGGCGCCGATCTTCGCCAGCTCCGTGCCGGCCGCCTCACCGGCGATCGACTCGTCCTGCCCGAAGTGCGCCACCGCGCCGAGCTCGGCCGACTCCTCGGCGCCGGAGTTGATCGACACGACCGGCACCTTCGCGGCCGCGGCGCGGGCCAGCACGTCCTTCATCGCGTCCGGCTTGGCGAGGGTGACGATGATGCCGTCGACCTTCTTGTCGAGCGCGGCCTGGACGAGCTGGGCCTGCTTGCCGCCGTCCGGGTCGGCGGAGTAGAGGAACTCGACGTTGTCCTTGGCGGCGGCGGCCTTGGCCCCCTTCTGGACGATGTCCCAGAAGGTGTCGCCCGCGCCGGAGTGCGTGACCATCGCGATCTTCAACCGGGGGCCGGCGCCCTCCGGCGTCTCCTCGGACTTCTTGCCGCCCGAGCTGCTGCAGGCGCTCAGCGCCAGCAGCCCCGCGGCGGCCAGCACTGCGAGACCCCTGGACGTCCGACGCGCGAAAACGCCTCTCATCGGCTGCTCTCCGTTTCTCCCCGATTGGTCGGTCTGAGGAGTTGATCACAGATGATGACGGCGCGTACCCCTATCCCTCTCATATCGGGCGCGAGCCTCCCGGGTGGAGTCCAGCGCCGACACCTCCGCGACCGGGACGTCCCACCATGCCGCACTGTCGGGGGTGCCCGCCAAGGGGTCCGTCTCAATGTGGACGACCGTGGTCCTGGGGGACTTGCGCGCCTGCTGGAGCGCGTCCCGCAGGTCGGTGGACGTGGCCGCGCGGATGACGTCGGCGCCGAGGCTGGCGGCGTTGGCGGCGAGGTCGAGGGGGATGGGGTCGCCGTCCAGGCCGGTGGGGGTGCGCAGGCGGTGGCGGGTGCCGAAGCGCTGGGCGCCGACGCTCTCGGAGAGGTTGCCGATGGAGGCGTAGCCGTGGTTCTGCACCAGGACCACGACGAGTCTGATCCCTTCGGCGGCGGCGGTGGTGAGCTCCTGGGCCATCATCAGGTAGGAGCCGTCACCGACCAGGACGAACACCTCGCGGTCGGGTGCGGCCATCTTCACCCCGAGACCGCCGGCGATCTCGTACCCCATGCAGGAGTAGCCGTACTCGACGTGGTAGCCCTTGGGGTCACGCGCCCGCCACAGCTTGTGCAGGTCACCGGGCATCGACCCGGCCGCGCACACCACCACGTCCCGCGGCCCGCTGACCTCGTTGACCGCCCCGATCACCTCGGCCTGGGTCAGCAACCCCCCGTCCCCGTCCTTGGGCGCGCAGGCCCGCTCGACCCTGGCGTTCCAGTCGGCCATCAGCGCCCGTGCACGCTCCCTGTAGCCCTGCGGGACGGTGTAGCCGGCCAGCGCCTCGTCCAGTGCCCGGATCGCTTCGCGGGCGTCGGCCACCACCGACAATCCCCCCAGCTTGACCGCGTCGGCGCGGGCGACGTTGATGTTGACGAACCTGACCGAAGGGTGAGCGAACAGACTGTGCGAGGCAGTGGTGAAATCGCTGTAACGCGTACCGATCCCGATCACCACATCAGCCTCACGCGCCAGCGCGTTGGCCGCCGTGGTCCCGGTCGCACCCACCGCCCCCACCGAACCCCGGTGATCCCACGCCAGCGAACCCTTGCCCGCCTGGGTCTCGGCGACCGGAACACCCGTCCGCTCGGCCAACGCCCCCAACTCCCCAGTGGCACCGGAGTAGATCACCCCGCCGCCCGCCACGATCAACGGACGCTCCGCCCCCCGCACGATCGCCGCCGCCTCCTCCAGCACCGCCGGCTCAGGCACCGCACGCCCCACCCGCCACACCCGCCGCGCGAACAACTCCTGCGGCCACTCGAACGCCTCGGCCTGCACATCCTGCGGCAGCGCCAACGTCACCGCCCCGGTCTCGGCCGGATCGGTCAACACCCGCATCGCCGCCAGCAACGCCCCCGGCAACTGCTCGGCCCGATTGATCCGATCCCAATACCTCGACACCGGCTTGAAGCAGTCGTTCACCGACACGTCATACGAGCGCGCATCCTCCAACTCCTGCAACACCGGATTCGCCGCACGCGTCGCGAACACATCACCCGGCAGCAACAACACCGGCAACCGATTGACAGTCGCCAGCGCCGCACCCGTCACCATGTTCGTCGCACCCGGCCCGATCGACGTCGTACACGCCAACGTCGACAACCGGTCACTCATCCGCGCGAACCCCGCCGCCGCATGCACCATCGCCTGCTCGTTACGCGCCATGTAATACGGCAGCTCACCACCATGCTCCAGCAGCGCCTGCCCCATCCCGGCCACATTGCCGTGCCCGAAAATCCCGAAACACCCCGCGAAGAACCGCCGCTCCACACCATCCCGCTCGCTGTACTGCACCGACAGGAAACGCACCAGCGCCTGACTCACCGTCAACCTCATGAGCGTCCCTCCGGCGAGGTCAGGGGCAGCCGAGAGTCGACCGGCCGTCCCTCCCAGGTGTCGCGGATCCAGGCGTGCGCCGGGTCGTCGCAGATGCGCCACGCGCGCTCCGGCGAAGGCCCGGCCATCACGTTCAGGTAGTACAGGTCGTGCCCGGGCGGCGCCATCGACGGGCCGTGCCAGCCGTGCGGGATCAGCACGGCGTCGCCGCTGCGGACCTCCGCCAGCACGTCGATCGGACGTCCCGGCGACCCGTAGACGCGCTGGTAGGCCATGCCGTCCCGGGCGACCTCGAAGTAGTAGATCTCCTCCAGGACGGCCTCGTCGGGCGTCTGCTCGTCGTGCTTGTGCGGCGGGAACGACGACCAGCACCCGGCCGGGGTCAGGACCTCGCAGGCGATCAGCTTCTCGGCGAACGGGAACCCCTCCGGCGTCCCGAAATTGTTGACCTGCCGGCTCGCCGACCCCGCACCCCGCAACTCCACCGGGACCTTCTCGGCGGGCCCGTAGCGAGGCGCGAGCCGCCGCTCGCACCTGGCACCCGCCAGCGCGAACCGCCCGCGGCCACGGATCGTCACCCGGGCGTCGCGCGGCACGTAAGCGAAATCGCTGACCCGGGCGAAGACGTCGTCGCGGCCCTCCAACTCGAACCGCTCACCGTCGCACTGCACGGCGCACGACCCCGCCAACGGCAGCACGATCGTCTCGAACTCACCGGTGTCGAACTCGTGCGACCCGCCTTCCGGCAGCTCCAGCACCCGCAGCCCCGAATACGCCCAACCGGCCGACTCGGGTGTCACGACGAGCCCGTACGGGGCCTCCGCGGCCGTTCCGGCGGGCAGGTGGTACTTCATCTCGGCTCCTTGAGGAGTTCGTCGACCTCGTCTTGCGTGGGCATCGCGTCGGAGCAGGCGATGCGGGACGCGACGATCGCCCCTGCGGCGCCCGCGAACTCCACGAGCCGCCGCAGCTCCCATCCGGCCAGGAGGCCGTGGCAGACGGCGCCGCCGAAGGCGTCCCCGGCGCCGAGCCCGTTGACGACGTCCACCTTGACCGGCGGCACCTCCACGACCTCGCCGGCCGTCGCCGCGAGGACGCCTTCCGGGCCCATCTTCACGATCGCGAGTTCCGGGCCGCGGGCCAGGATCGCGCGTGCGGCGGCGTGCGGCTCCCGCTCCCCGACGGCGACCTCGCACTCCTCGAGGTTTCCGACCGCGACCGTCGCCCGTTCCAAGGCGAGACCCGCCCAGTGCGGGGCCTCCGAGGGGTCGTCCCACAGCATCGGCCGGTAGTCGAGGTCGATGACGGTCTGCCCGGGGTGCTCCCCCAGCGCGGTCAGGGTCGCCTCCCGGCTGGGCTCCTGCGAAAGGCCCGTGACCGTGGCCCAGACGATGCGCGCCGAGCGGATCGCGTCGAGGTCCAGCTCGTCCGGGCGGATCTCCAGGTCGGGCGCCTTGGGGTAGCGGTAGAAGTACAGCGGGAAGTCGTCGGGCGGGAAGATCTCGCAGAAGGCCAGTGGCGTCGGCAGGCCGGGAACGGCGGTGACGAAGCGGTCGTCCACGCCGTAGCCCTGAAGGGCCTTGTGGATGAACCGGCCGAAGGGGTCCTCCCCCGTGCGCGTGATGACGGCGGCGCTGCGGCCGTACCTGGCCGCCGCCACGGCGACGTTGGTCGGGCTGCCGCCGAGGTACTTGCCGAACGACTCGACGTCCTCCAGCGGCGTGCCCACCTGGTGCGGATAGACGTCGACGCTGACCCGCCCCATCGTGATGAGGTCGAACGTCATCGGGCCACCCCGGCGAGGTAGTCGAGGCTCCTGCGGACGTCGCCGTACGGTCCGGCGCCCTGCGCGGGTTCGCCGGTCAGCACGGTGTCCTGCTCCATCACCCACCAGCCCTCGTAACCGGCGGCCTCCAGGGTCCGGATGAGGTCGGGGATGTCGATGTCGCCGTCCCCGAGCGGCCTGTACAGACCGTCCCGCACCGCGTTCGTGTACGTGATGTCTCCCTTGAGCACCTGCTGGGCGAGGCCCACGTCCACGTCCTTCAGATGGACGTGCGCTATGCGCGGCGCCGCGAAACGCGCCAGCCACACCGGATCGGTTCCGCCGACCAGTAGGTGCCCTGTGTCGAGGCAGAGCGGGATGCTGCATCCGCCCAGCACACGCTCGACCTCGGCGCGCCGCTCCACGACCGTCCCGACGTGAGGGTGCAGGGTGGCGAGCCGGCCGCGTTCGGCGGCGCGGGCGGCGATCGCGTCGAGGTTCTCAAGCAGCACCGCCCACGCCTTGGTGTCGAGGACGGGACGCTCGTCGTA
The DNA here is from genome assembly GCF_013409045.1 of Actinomadura citrea. Classification (NCBI taxonomy): domain Bacteria; kingdom Bacillati; phylum Actinomycetota; class Actinomycetes; order Streptosporangiales; family Thermomonosporaceae; genus Actinomadura; species Actinomadura citrea. The sequence continues at coordinate 6,223,441 of NZ_JACCBT010000001.1, forward strand.
TCCGTCGAGCCCGGTTGCGGCGGCCAGGACGAGGACACCGTCGATGTCGTCCAGCGCCTGCTCGACCACGGGCAGCGGGTCGAACGCAGGGTCGTGCAGGACGACAGGTACGAACGCCCCTACGAGACCCAGCCCGAAGGCGGTCAGCAATGCGTCCCGCTCTTGCGTGGCCGCGGGGAGGAAGCCGTCCGGCCCGAGTTCCGTCGCGGCGAGGCCGAGGTCGCGCATCTCGGCGAGCACCCGGCCCGGCTCCATCTGGTGACCCCAGCCGGGTACCTCGCACACGCCCCAGGAGATCGGCGCGCCGGCGACCCTCACCGCCGTACCTCCTCGACGCCGACGATCCGCCCCTCCCGCATGGACAGTTCGCACGCCTCGGCGAGGTAGAACGCCTCCAGCGCCTCCTCCGGCGGGCACGGGTTGGCGCGGCGGCCCGCCACGACGTCCGCGAAGGCCCGCAGTTCGGCGTCGTAGGCGTCGGAGAAACGCTCCATGAAGCCGCCGTAGGGCGTCCTCGGCTGGTCCCCGTCCGGCAGCGCGGTCGCGGGCGTCCGGTCGTCCAGCCCGGCGATGACGCTGTCCTTGGACCCGAACAGTTCCAGGCGCGCGTCGTACCCGGCGGCGTTGTAGCGGGTGGCCGAGACCTGGCCGAGCGTCCCGTCGTCCAGGATGAGCAGCGCGGACCCGGTGTCGACGTCGCCGGCCTCGCGGAAGAAGTCGTCGCCGCGGTTGGCGCCCGCGGCCATCACCCGCACGACCTCGCGGCCGGTGACGAACCGGATCAGGTCCAGGTCGTGGATGAGGCAGTCGCGGAACAGCCCGCCGGACGTGGGGACGTACTCGGCCGGCGGCGGCGCCGGGTCGAAGCTGCACGAGCGGACGGTGTGCAGCCAGCCGAGCCGCCCGGACGCGAGGGCCTCGCGCGCCGCCGCGTTCCCGGCGTCGAACCGGCGCTGGAACCCGACCTGCACCGGGACGCCGGCGCCTGCCGCCGACCGGACAATTTGGAACGTTCCATCAAGATCGGACGCGAGTGGTTTCTCGCAGAAGACGGGAGTTCGCGCGGTCACGGCCCGCTCCACCAGGGTCGCGTGCGCGTCCGTGGCCGCCGCGACGACCAGGCCGTCCAGTCCGGCGGAGAAGAGTCCCTCGACGGTGTCCAGGGCGGTGACCTCGGGCGGTCCCCCGCTCAGGCGCGCGGCGAGATCTCGGGCGCGCCCCGGATCCGCGTCCGCGATGACCACCGCCTTCACCTCGGGCAACTCTCGCAACGCGGCGGCGTGGCGCGCACCTATGCGCCCCGCGCCGGCCAGTCCGATCCTCATCGATCTCCTCCCGGTCGGTGGTCAGGTGGAGACACGAGTCTGATGGAGCGTTCCAGTAGCGTCAACGCCCCGACTGTCCGCCTCTCCGGTAATGGAGGTGTCCGAAATCCCGGCCGTTACTCGGGGCCCGCGGCTGTCGCCGGAGCCTTACCAAGCGCTAGTTTTGCCTTATGCGGATCTTCGTCACCGGCGCCTCCGGCTTCGTCGGGTCCCACGCCGTCCGCGCCCTGCTCGCCGCCGGGCACCGGCCGCGTGCGCTGGTCCGCGACCCTGACAGGGCGGCGAAGGTCCTGCGCGCGGTCGGCGTCGACCCCGGGGACGTCGAACTCGTCCCCGGCGACATGCTGGACGAGGACTCGGTCGCCGAGGCTCTCCGCGGCTGCGACGCCGCGATCCACACAGCCGCGGCGATCGGGGTGACCGGGGGCGCCGGCGACCTGGTGGAGGTGAACGTCCGGGGCACCCGCAACGTGGTCGGCGGCGCGGTCGCGCAGGGCCTGGCCCCGGTGGTCCACGTGTCGACGATCGGGGTGTTCGTCCCGCCGGCCGGCCCGGTCATCACCGCGGGAGACGCCCTGGCGAGCCCCCGGACCGACTACGGCAGGTCCAAACTGGCGGCCGAACGCTACGTGCGCGGCCTCCAGGCGGACGGCGCGCCGGTCACCATCGTCTATCCCGGCGGCGTGTGCGGCCCGAACCAGCCGACGCTGGACGCGCTGATGGAGGGCCTCGCCGCCGCGCTCGGCAAGGTGTGGCCGCTTCCGGGCGGCGGCGTCTCGGTCATCGACGTCCGCGACCTCGGCGAGGCGTTGGCACGTTCCGTCGAGGCACGGCAGGGCGCGAGCCGCTGGGTGCTCGGCGGCCACTACCTGACCTGGCCGCAGTACGCCGACCTGTGCGATCGCCTCACCGGCGTCCGGTGCCGCCGCATCCGCGTGCCCAGCCGCGTCATGCTCGCGCTCGGCTCCGCCCTCGACGCGGCCAAGCGCGTCCGCCGCTTCGACTACCCGCTCACCCGCGACGCCGCCGAGTTCATGGTCACGCTGGTGCCGACCGACGACCGCCCCATCCTCGACGCGCTCGGCCTCACGCTGCGTCCCGTCGAGGAGACCGTCGCCGACGGCCTGCGCTGGCTGGCCGAGAGCGGCCATCTGAACCCGCGCCGGGCCGGACGGCTCGCCACCAAGGAGGCCCCGATGCCCACCCTCGTCCAGCGCACCTTCGGACCGGTCTTCCACCGGGTCTCGGGCGCCGAGTGGTTCTCCAGGGTGGGCCCCAAGGTCGTGCCCCCCGTGGACCGGACGCTGCACCGCCTCACCGGCGGACGGCTCCTGCTCGGTCAGCTCCTCGTGCCGAGCCTCGTCCTGACGACGACCGGAGCCGTCAGCGGCCTCGCCCGGCAGACGCCGCTCGCCTGCCTGCCCGACCGGGAGGGCGGGTGGTACGTCGTCGGCTCCAATTTCGGCCGGGAGAAGCATCCCGCCTGGACGGGCAACCTGCTGAAGAACCCCGACGCCCAGGTCAGCTTCCAGGGCCGCACCGTCCCGGTCACCGCCCGCCTCCTGGACGACGTCGAGCGCAAGGAGATCTGGCCTCGCCTCACCGCCGTCTGGCCCGTCTACGACCGTTACGTGGAACGCGCCGAACGGCAGCTCAGGGTCTTCCGCCTGGCCCCCCGCTGACCTCGGGCGGCGGGTCGCGCCCTATGCCCCCCTATGGCCTTCCTGTACATCGTCACGACGCATGCGCCGCCCTGGCCCCCTCCTACGACCACGGCGACCAGGCCTACCTGCCGGTGGCGGCCGCCGGGCATCGCGGCGGCCGCCTCCGGCGGGTCACCACCCGACGGGGCCGAGACGATCGGTGAAGGTCCCGGTCGGCCCGTCGGCATCGAGTGTCGCGAGCTCGACGATCGAGTCGGTGCCCTCGGTGACCGTCAGCTGCCCGGTGTGCCGGTTCATGTCGGTCGCGGCGAACTTGTGGTTGGCGACCTCGCCGGGGGTGGCGACGTTGAACTTGATGTCCGGGAGGGCCTGGGCGTACCGGACGGTGATCATGTTCAGCGCCGCCTTCGAGGAGCTGTAGGCGAGCTCGTGCATCCGCGAGATCGGCTGGGCCGGGTCGGTCACGACGGCGAAGGACCCACCGGCGCTGGACACCATGACCACCCGCGGATTGTCCGCCGCCCGCAGCAGGGGCAGAAAGGCGTGCGTGACCCTGATCGGCCCGTACACGTTGGCGTCGTAGACGGGATGGACGTCATCGACCGTCGCGTCCGCGGGCGGCACCGCGCCTCCCGGCGCGCCGGCGTTGTTGATCAGCACGTCGAGGCGGTCGGTGTGCTCGCGGACGAGCTCCGCCGCGTCGAGCACCGACTCGTTCGAGGTCACGTCCAACGGCACCAGGACCACGTTCGCGCCGCCGGCGGTCAGCTTGTCGGCGGCCGCCCGCCCCCGGCCCTCGTCACGCGAGCCAAGGAAGATCGTCCAGCCCCGCTCCCCGAGCCGCCGGGCCGCCTCCAGCCCCAGTCCCTTGTTGCCTCCGGTGATCAGCACCGAGGTCTGTTCCCCGTTTGTCATCGGTCCCCCCCATTCAAGGAGTTGGTACCGTTCGGATCGTTTCCGCACGGCATCCTGACGAACACAAGGCACCGGTGCCGGGCGCCCTGTGACAGCCGCCGGCGTATGACGTGCACCACAGACAGGCCCACGGGGCACGCCTGCACTGGTGGGGACCGGATCCTGACCCGGTCGAGCAGGCTCGGTGATCCGGCGTACGTGGTCGGCAACGAACGCTCACAGCGATCACCCGCCCGGCCGACGAGCACGGCGGCTCCAGGGCGGCCTCGCCGGGCCCGGGCGCCGGGGCGGGGCCCGCTCCTCCCGGTCATCAAGGCCGCGGTCGCCCCGCCGCCGCGTTGGTGGCGGCCGTGCCAGTAGCGGTGGAGCGCCGGCTTCCCGGCCTCGTGCAGGTGCGCACGTCGGCGCGGTCGAGGTAACGGCGGCGGTGGAGCGGACCGGCTAACGGCCGCGAAGGGTCCTGGAAAGCCTCCGGCCGATGAGCAGGTAGGCGAGCACGACACCGATGACGTTGAGGATGACGTCGTCCACGTCGAAGGCCCGTCCCATCACGAACGCGCCCTGGACCGTCTCGATGGCCCCCGAGAGCATGCCGCTCACGATGGCCAGCCGCACGGGGCCTCGGAGGGTCGTCCAGACCAGGGGCAGCAGCACTCCGAGCGGCGCCAGGAGCACCACGTTGCCGCCTATCTGGAGGAGCGCGTCCTTGGTCGGCTGGTCCATGTAGAACCGGAGCGACCGGCCCGGATCGGTGTTCCCGCCCGCCTGCCCGTTGTCATGGACGGGCGTCAGCGTGAGCTTGAACGCGAAGTAGAAGAAGACGCCGAGAAAACCCAACGCGATGATCACGACCATCACGCGCAGGGCGACGACATACCAAGGGACCCTCTCGCCCGCGGCCGCGGGCTGCCACATTTCGACCAACACGCGGCGCGGTCTGCCCCGTCCGCCCCGGTTCATGCGCCGCCCCGGGTTTCGGGCGTCCGGATAGTCCATTGAAGTCAGAACGCCCGTACCGGGATGAACCCGGCACGGGCGTTCCGTGCGTCGCGATCAGACGGCGACCGGGGTGGTGGCGGGCTCCAGGGCCAGGTCCAGCACCTCGCGGACGTCGCTGACGGCGAACACCGTCATTGTCTCGAGCACCTCGGCCGGGACGTCCTCCAGGTCCGGCTCGTTGCGCTTCGGCACGATCGCGGTGGTGATGCCGAGCCTCGACGCGGCCAGCAGCTTCTGCTTCAGCCCGCCGATCGGCAGCACCCGCCCGGTCAGCGACACCTCGCCGGTCATCGCCACGTCCGAGCGCACCGGGCGGCCCGACAGCAGCGACGCCAGCGCCGTCGTCATCGTGATGCCCGCGCTCGGGCCGTCCTTCGGGATCGCGCCGGCGGGCACGTGGACGTGCACGCCGCGGTCCTTGAGGTCGCCGACCGGCAGCTCCAGCTCCGCGCCGCGCGAGCGCAGGTAGCTGAGCGCGATCCGGGCCGACTCCTTCATGACGTCGCCGAGCTGGCCGGTGAGCGTCACGCCGGTGTCGCCGGTCTCCCGGTCGGCCAGCGACGCCTCGATGTAGAGGACGTCGCCGCCCGCGCCGGTGACGGCGAGGCCCGTCGCCACGCCCGGCACGCCGGTGCGGCGCTCGTTCCTGCTCAGCTCGACCTCCGGGGTGAACCGCGGCCGGCCGAGGTAGTCCTTCAGGTCCTCCGCGCCGATCCGGACGGGCAGCGCCGCCTTCCCGAGCGCGACGTTGGCCGCGACCTTGCGCAGCACCCGCGCGATCGAGCGGTCCAGGGACCGCACGCCGGCCTCCCGGGTGTACTCGGCCGCCAGCAGCCGCAGCGCGTCGTCGCCGAAGACCGCCTCGGACGTCTCCAGGCCCGCCTTGTCGAGCTGGCGCGGCAGCAGGTGGTCGCGGGCGATCGTGACCTTCTCGTCCTCGGTGTAGCCGTCCAGCTCCACCAGCTCCATCCGGTCGAGCAGCGGCCCGGGGATCGCCTCCACCACGTTCGCGGTGGCCAGGAACAGCACGTCGCTCAGGTCGAGCTCCACCTCCAGGTAGTGGTCCCGGAAGGTGTGGTTCTGCTCGGGGTCGAGGACCTCCAGCAGCGCCGCGGTCGGGTCGCCCCGGTAGTCGGCGCCGACCTTGTCGACCTCGTCCAGCAGGACGACGGGGTTCATCGTCCCCGCCTCGCGGATGGCGCGGACGATGCGCCCCGGGAGGGCGCCCACGTACGTGCGGCGGTGCCCCCGGATCTCGGCCTCGTCCCGCACGCCGCCCAGGGCGACCCGCACGAACTCGCGTCCCATGGCCCGCGCGACCGACTCGCCCAGCGACGTCTTGCCGACGCCGGGAGGACCGGTCAGCGCCAGCACCGCGCCGCTCCTGCGCCCGCCCACGACGCCGAGGCCGCGCTCCTCGCGCCGCTTGCGCACGGCCAGGTACTCGACGATGCGCTCCTTGACGTCGTCGAGTCCGGCGTGGTCGGCGTCCAGGATCTCCCGCGCGCCCGCGATGTCGTAGGCGTCCTCGGTCCGCTCGTTCCAGGGGATGTCGAGGACGGTGTCCAGCCAGGTGCGGATCCAGCCGCCCTCGGGCGAGGCGTCGGACGACCGCTCCAGCTTGTCGACCTCCTTCAGCGCCGCCTCGCGCACCTTCTCGGGAAGGTTCGCGGCCTCGATCCGATCCCGGTAGTCGCCCTCCTCGTCGGCCGGGTCGCCGTTCAGCTCGGCCAGCTCCTTGCGGATGGCCTCCTGCTGCTGGCGCAGCAGGAACTCCCGCTGCGTCTTCTCCATGCCCTCCTGGACGTCCTTGCGGATGGTCTCCGCCACGTCCAGCTCGGCGAGGTGGTCGCGCGTCCACCCGATCACCAGGGTGAGCCGCTCCACGACGTCGACGGTCTCCAGGACCTCGATCTTCTGCTCGTCGGTGAGGTACGGCGCGTACCCGGCGTTGTCGGCCAGCGTGGAGGGGTCGTCGATCTGCTGCACGACGTCCACGACCTGCCAGGCGCCCCGCTTCTGCAGGATCGCGCTGACCAGCCCCTTGTACTCCTTCGCCAGCTCCTGCACGCGCCCCGTCGCCGGCGGCGCCTCCACCGCCGTGCCCTCGACCCACAGCGCCGCGCCCGGCCCGGTCGTCCCGGTGCCGATCCGCACCCGCTGCACGCCGCGGACGACCGCGCCCGGCTCACCGCCGGGCAGCCGCCCCTCCTGCTCGATCACGCCGAGCGTGCCGATGCCGGCGTACTGCCCGTTCAGCCGGGGCACCAGCAGCACCCGCGGCTTGGTCGCCGACCGGATGCCCGGCCCCTGGGTCTGCGCCACCGCCCGCGCGGCCTCGACGGCGGCCCGGACCTCGCCGCTCTCCGACAGGTCCAGGGGCACCACCATGCCGGGCAGAACGACCCCGTCTTCCAGGGGCAGCACCGGCAGCGTCAGGGTCTCGCTCATGCTCAGCTCCAACTCCGTAGGACACCCAACCGCAAGATTGAGTCGTACACACTCAAGAAAACGGAGCAGCATTTTGTTTCCGCAGCAACGTTCGCTCTCAGCGATCACACCCGGAGTCCATCCGGCCCCAGGGAAGGCCGTGGCCTTGGCTCCGCTGCCGCCGAGGCCACGGCCGGATGGTGGGGCGCTCGGGCGGTATCGCACCCACCGGAAGCGCGGGACGGGTCCGCACAAGATCGGCCGGACGCTCAGACCGGACGTGACAGGCTCGGTCCCGTGAACCCGCGCCAATACCGTTATGTCGGACCTGCCGACATCCTTGAGCAGGCGCCGCCGGGGCGGCGCGGGCAGGCGATCGTGTCGCAGGGCGACCTCGCCGCCTGGTTGACGGGGCAGACCGCGCAGGACGCGGGGGAACCGTTCACCTACGTCATCGACCTGGGCGGGACGCTGCGCCTGGCCCCGCAGCGCAGCGAGCACGTCGCCTGCGCGGGCCGCGAACCGGTGCTGGGCGCGGGTGAGATCACCTTCACCGCGGAGGGCGGCGCCTGGACGGTCGGCGAGATCAGCAACCAGTCGACCGGCTACTGCCCCGAACCGTCCTCCTGGACGGCCGTCGCGGCCGCTCTCGACCGGGCCGGCCTTGAGCGTCCTCCCGGGTTCACCCACCCGATCGTGTTCCGGCGTTGCCGCCGATGCCGCCAACGCAACATCGTCAAGGACGACCACTACGCCTGCGCCGTCTGCGGGGGCTCCCTGCCGGCCACATGGAACATGGACGAGCCCGGGTCCCCCGTGCGCTGAGCCCCGCGCAAAACCGTTTGCGGATGGGGTGAGGGGCGTGCCAGGGTCGGCGCGAAGATCTTGGGTGCGCTACGGGAGGTCGCGCGTGTTCACCGTTTCCGGCAGGTCCACGACCGGCGCCTCGGCGGCGGGGCGCGCGGCGGCCTAGGCCGGCACCGCTCCACGACGCCGAGGCGGTTCCCGCGGGGGTCAGCCCCGCCGTCCCGGCCTGCGCGGATTCCGCGCCGGTGTCGACCCGACGTGGAGCATCCGTGTCTTCCTCCCTGCCTCCGGCGGACGCCTCGATCGACCGCCGAATGATCTTCCTTCTGGCTCTGACCTGCGGCGTCGCCGTGGGGAACATCTACTTCCCGCAGGCGGTCAGCCCGCTCGTCGCGTCCGGGCTGGACGTGGCGCCGAACTCGGCGGCGCTGGTGGTGACCGCGGCGCAGTTCGGGTACGCGGCCGGGAACTTCCTGCTGGTGCCGCTCGGGGACCGGTTCCCGCACCGGCCGCTGGTCGTGGCGATGCTCGCCGTCACCGGTGCGGCGATGCTCGGCGCGGCGGGCGCGCCCGGCCTGGGGGCACTGGTCGCCGCGAGCGCCGTGGCCGGTGTCACGACCGTGGTCGCGCAGGTCATCGCGCCGATGGCGGCCGGCCTGGTGGCCGCCGAGCGGCGCGGGGCGGTCATGGGGACGCTGCTGGCCGGGTCGATCGGCGGCATCCTGCTGGCCCGCACGTTCGGCGGGCTCGCCGGGGAGTGGCTCGGCTGGCGGGCCCCGTACCTGATCGCCGCGGCCGCCACCCTGGCGATCGCGGTGGCGCTGGCGTTCGCGCTGCCGGCGACCGACCCGCCGTCGCGGCAGTCCTATCCGGCGCTGCTGGCCGCGCCCCTGCGGCTGTTGCGCGAGGAACCGGAACTGCGGCGGTCATGCCTCTACCAGGCGACGGTCTTCGGCGGGTTCCAGGCCGTCTGGACGGGCCTCGCGCTGTACCTGACGGGCCCCGAGTACGGGTTCGGCGCCCAGGCGGTCGCGGTCCTCGCACTGGTCAGCGCGGGCACCATGGCCGCGACGCCCGCCGCGGGACGCCAGGTCGACCGGCGCGGCCCGGACCCGGTCAGCCTCGTCGCGATCACCGGGACGATCGCGGCGGCGGGAGTGCTGGCGCTGGGCGCCCTCGGCGGCGCGCCGGGGCTCGCGGCGCTCGGCGCCGGGACGCTGCTGCTGGAGATCGCGATGCAGTCCGGCATGATCGCGAACCAGGCGCGGATCTTCGCGCTGCGCCCGGACGCCCGGAGCCGGATCAACACCGCCTACATGACCTGCGCGTTCCTCGGCGGCAGCACCGGATCGTGGCTCGGCGCGGGCGCCTGCACGCGGTTCGGCTGGACGGCGGTCTGCGCGCTCGTCGCCCTGCTGGCCTGCGTCGCGCTCGCACGGCACCTGCTGCGCCGCCCCGACCGCGCGGACCACCTGGGCAATGCGGAGGCAAAGGCGCCTTCGCGATCTTGATTCTTTGCCGGGGGGCCGGTTTACGTGCGCATGACGCGAGGGTACTTAACGCAACGAGATCGTGACGCAGGGTGAACGACAGGTACTCGGGCGGCAAAGCCCCAGGTCGAACGGCGGGAGGCGGCGAATGCACCACAGCGAGAGTGCGAACCGGCCCGTCTCCGCGCCCCCTTCCCCGCGCGGTCCGGTCCGTACGGCCGAGAACGTTCGCGGCGTACCGCACCGCGGCCGGCCCCGCCCCCCAGCGGGAGCCGCGGAGGGCGGGCACGGCGACACACCTCGGGTCCTCGGCCGTACCGGACCGGCCCCGCGCCGACGTCCTCCCCTGGGCCCCGTGCCGCTCGCCCCCGCGGCACCGGCGCCCCCACAGGCCGGGCCGGCCGCGGCACACCGCCGCGCCGCCGGTCCGGCCGCAGGCATCCGGGCGCCGCGCAGGCGCCCTCTCCCGAACGCCGGGCGAGCGCCCGCGCCCGGCGCGGCTCGGGAAGGAGGTGGGAGCCAGACCCGACTCGAACCGGCGCACAGCCGGTGAGCTCAGGCGGCCGGTACTCCGTCCGACCCCCGTCCCGGCCGCCTACGCAGTCAGGGATCGCTGCGGAGCAGGGCCCGTGGAGGAGCGACACCCTCCACGGGCCTCGTTCACAGCTTCCGGATCCAGACCTGCCCGTGCACGACGTCCCCGAAGCGCTCCATCGGCTCCTCCTGCTCCTCCAGGACGAACCCGGCCCGCTCGTAGAGGCGGTGCGCAGGCTGTTGCAGCGCCGTCGTCCACAGCATGATCTCAGCGTAGCCCGCCTTGGCGGCGAAGCCGAGGCACTCGGCGACCAGCGCCGCCCCGACACCCGTGCCGCGAGCCTGCGGCTCGACGTGCAGCAGCCGGAGCTGCGCGACGTCGTCCTCCCGCCGGACGCAGAACACCGCGCCCAGCCGCTCCCCGGCCGACTCGGCGATCCAGGCGTTCTCCCGGTCCGGGTCGTGCCCGCGCACGTAGTCGGCGACGACGGAGGCGACCAGGGCCTCGTAGGTGCGGTCCCAGCCGCATTCCACGTCGTAGAGGGCGCCGTTGCGCTCCACCACCCAGCCGAGGTCGCCGGGGCGCAGCGGGCGCAGGGCGAAGTCGTCCCGGCGGGGCCGCTCCCCGAGGACGTCCTGGACGGTGCGCATCGCCGCCAGCAGGCGGCGGCGGCCGGCCGGGTCCAGGCCGTCCAGCAGCTCGCGGATCTCGGCGACGGACCGCTCGTCCAGCATGGCGAACACCTCGCGGCCCCGCTGGGTGAGCCGGACGATCTGCCGCCGGGCGTCGTCCGGAGCGCGCTCCCGCGCGACGAGGCCGTCGGTCTCGAACCGGGCCAGCATCCGGCTGAGGTAGCCGGCGTCCAGGCCGAGGACGCGGCGCAGGGCCAGCACCTCGCTGTCCTCCCGCTGCGCCAGCTCGAAGATCACCCTCGCCTCGGTGAGCGAGTACGGCGACCGGACGAGCCCTTCGCCGAGCACCCCGATGACGCCGGTGTAGAAGCGGTTGAACGCGCGGACCGTGCCGACGTCCTCCCGGGTCGCCTCCATGCCCGCCCTCCTGACGTTTGACTCAGTCAAACATTAGGCGAGAAGGGCACCGCGCACCAGTCCCCTGGGACCGTCAGACGCTCGCCTCGGCCTTCGCGGGCCGCAGTTCCCGCGCGTCGCGGACCACCCTGCGCTCGACGAAGAAGGTCATCAGCGGCACCACACCGCCGAGCACGATCATCACCATCCGGCTCAGCGGCCAGCCGGTGCGCCGCCACAGGTCGTAGGCGACCACCAGGTAGACCATGTAGAGGAAGCCGTGGACGGGCGCCACGACGCCCGCGAGGGCCGGCATGTCGGTGGGTCCGTACTTGAGGATCATGCCGATGACCAGCAGCACCAGCAGCGTGCCGACCACCAGCGCCAGGATCCGGTACCTGGTCACCGCGCCTTCCACAGCAAACGCACCTTTCGTTCGGTGGCCCCTCGGGCGGGGCGGGTCCCCATGGGCGGGGTGTGCGGGACGCGGGTCAGGCGCGCCCGCGGCTCTCGGAGTTGAGCCGCGCGAGGTAGCGGTTGTAGGCCGCGAGGGCGGGGTCCTCTTCCTCCTGCTGCCGGATGATCTCCCGCTTGACCTCGGCCTCCGCGGGCTCCTCGATGATCCTCGGGGCGGGCCGCACCCCGGCCCGCTCGTCCCGGATCATCTTGACCCACATCACGATCACGAAGATCGCGAAGATCGGCCACTCGAACGTGTAGGCCCAGCTGCGGTCGTTGCCGCCCTGGGCCCGGTCGAACTGCCACCAGCCGAAGCCGAGGAACGCGCCGCACAGGACGATCGCGAGCGCGTGCAGCCCGAGCCAGCCTGGGGTGAGGAACCGTCGCACGTCACTGAGCCTACCCCCGGCCCCACGGCCCCCGACCGCGACCCCGGCCCGGCGCGCCGGCGGTCAGGCGGGCTCCGGCCCCACGTAGACCGCGCGGGGGCGCAGCGGGCCGCGCCGGCCGTACTCCTCCAGCGCGTGCGCGAGCCATCCGGCGGTGCGGGCGACCGCGAAGACGGCCTCGCCGGCCCCCGGCACGAGCCCGGCGACGGCGCCGAGCGCCGCCAGGGAGAAGTCGACATTGGGCGCGGGCAGGCGGAGCCGGGCGGCCTCGGCGAGGACGGCCTCGGCGGCGGCGAGCCGGTCGTGGCCGGGCGCCGCGGCCCGGACGAGGTCCATGAGCAGCGCGGCGCGCCCGTCGCCGGACCGGTAGACCGAGTGCCCGAACCCCGGGACGCGCTCGCCGCCGCGCAGCCGCTCCCCGATCACGCGGGCCGCCGACGCCGCCTCGGCGACCTCGGCGATCAGGCGTTCCGCGCCTTAGGACGCGCCGCCGTGCAGCGGACCGCTCAGAACCCCGAGCCCGGACGCGACGACCGCGTGGGGATCGGCGCGCACGGACGCGGCGACCCGCGCGGCGACCGTGGAGGCGGCCAGTTCGTGGTCGGCGAGCAGGATCATGGCGGCCTCGAACGCGCGCAGCGTCCCCGCGTCGCCGGGCGGGTGCGGGCACAGCCGGTTCCAGAGCCGCTCGGCGATCGGCCCGGTGCCGGCGGACGGGCCCGCGGCGGGCAGGGCCTCGACGAGACCGGCGATCAGGGCCCGCCCGGTCGCGGTGACGCCCTCGGGATCGAGGTGGTGGCGCAACGGGTCGGTCGCGGCGAGCGCGGCGACGATCAGGTGGAGGCGATCGAGCGGGAGGAGGCCCGGCGGCAGGCCGGACTGGGCCGCGACGGCCACGGCGACGCCGTCCGCCCTGGCCCGCCAGGGCTCCTCAACAAGTTCCGGGGCCGCCTCGACCGGGACGCGATCATCCGGGAGACGGTCGCGGCCGTCCGCGCGGCCAAGGCGGGCGGCGCGCGGACGGTCGGGGTCAACGCCGAGGACGGCTCGCGCACCGACGAGGGATTCCTCACCGAGTTCGCGCTCGCCGCGAAGGAGGCCGGGGCCGACCGGGTCCGGTACTGCGACACGATCGGCGGCGAGACGCCGGAGCGCATCAGGGAGCGCTTCGCCAAGCTGGCCTCCGCGGTGGCGATGCCGGTCGAGACCCACTGCCACAACGACCTCGGCATGGCCGTGGCCAACTCCGTCAGCGGCGCGCTCGGCGACCTGGACGCCGGCCAGGACGCCTGGATCAACACGTGCGTGAACGGCATCGGCGAGCGTTCCGGCAACGCCGACCTGCTCTCGACGATCCTGGGGTTCCGCCACGGCTTCGGCCTTGAGGAGCGCGCCGAGTTCGGCGATCCGATCGATCTGGCATGGGCGCGGTGGTTCGCGCCGTGGGCGGGCTACGCGTTCGGCCGGCCGCTTCCCTACAACCAGGTCGGCGTCGGGCGGAACGCGTTCGCGCACGAGTCCGGCATCCACGCGGACGGCGCGCTGAAGGACCACGGCAACTACGAGCTGTACGACGAGGCGACCCTCGGCGCCTTCCCCCGCGACTGGCACGCCCGTCCCGGCCGGGTCGTGCTGACCGGCGAGTACGGCGGGAAGGCCGGCTTCCGGCACGTGATGGACGGCCTCGGCGTCGAGCCCGCCGACGAGGACCTGGCCTTCCAGCTCGTCCAGCTCTGCAACGCCCAGACCGGCCGGCCCCTGACCGACGACGAACTCCGCCTCATCGCCGCCCACCCGCGCGAACTGGCGCTGCTCTTCCCGGGTCAGATCACCTGATCCCAGATTCGGCCTGATTTGTCAGCCCGAAGCTCTACGTTTCCGGCATGGCGAGCAGCACGGTGGCGGCAGGGGCCGCGCAGTCGTACCGGTACACGAGGCCTTCCGGGCTGGACGAGGGGCTCCTGGGGCTCTCCACGTCCGGCGGGACGACGAGCAGCGGGCCGCAGGCGCATCCGCACTTCTTCAGCGGCGTGCTCACGCAGGCCGCGGCCGCGGCGGCGGGCCTGCTCGCGCTGGCCGACGTCGCGCAGACCCGGTACTTCCAGCCGCGTCCCACCTCGTTCCGGGACCCGGTCGTCACGTGCAACGGCGACCGGATCCGGATGGAGTCGTTCTCCGCCTGCGGCGGCGTCTACGCGCGGCTGGACGTGCTGGAGGCGGCGCTGGACGGCGAGGTCCACGAGCGCGGCACGACCAACGTGGACGTGAACGGGCCGCTGCGCGAGGCGCTCGCCCGCGTGGGCGGGTCCGATCCGCTGCACCTGGCGGTCGGCGCCGGGGAGATGGCCGTCACCACGATGGACGGGGCGGTCGTGGAGAAGAAGGTCCCGCTGCCCGACCGCTGGCTCCGCGGCTTCGCCGAGGTCCAGGTCATCACGGCCGGGTTCGACCCGCGCGGGGAGATGAGCGGGCCCGAGGCGGTGCGGTTCCTGCGGTCCCTGCCGCGCGGGGGGCGCGAGCCGCTGTGGGTCGTCCCCGCGGGCCGGACGCTGCGGGTCGCGGCGCGCCCGTCTCCCGGGGCGGTCTGCCTGGCGGGGGCCGACCGGCTGCGGACGATGCTGCCGCTCCTGCGGTTCGCGAAGGCGCTGCGCGTCTACGGGCCGCCCGTCGCCGTCGGGAGCGGACCGGCGTCGAGCGTCTGGGAGCTGGAGCTGCCCGGCATGCGGTACGTCCTGACGCTGTCGCCGCAGCATTCGCGCGGCTTCTCCGGGGAGGGCGCCGTGCTGGACGCCGTCTCGACCGACGAGGCGGCGGGGGACGCCGACCTGCTCGGCGCGCTGCTGTCCTTCGAGCCGCGGGTGGAGCCGGGCCTGCTGGCCGAGCGGTCGGGGCTTACGCTCGCGCGGACGAAGGCGGCGCTGGTCCAGCTGGGGACGTCCGGCCGCGTCGGCTTCGACACCGCCGAGGCCGCGTTCTTCCACCGCGAGCTGCCCTACGACCCGGCGCGGGTCGCCGACCTCAACCCGCGGCTGCGTTCGGCGCGGGAGCTGGTCGCGCAGGGCGCCGTGCGGTTCACCGCCGAGGACGCGGCGGTCGTCCTCACCGACGGAGGCGAGCGCCAGGTCCGCTTCGACGGCGACCGGGTCACCTGCACATGCCCGTGGTGGTACGACCATCGGGGCGAGCGCGGCCCGTGCAAGCACGTCCTCGCCGCCCGCATGGTCCGCCGCGAGGCGAGCGTGGAGGCGGCCCGATGACCGTCCCCGCGGACGACCTCCAGAAGGCGCTCGACGCCGAGGACACGAAGCAGACGGCGCGCGTGGTCGCCGAGCTCGACGACGACGCCCGCCGCGCCGTCGCGAAGGGCCTGCCCGACCGCCTGAAGGCGATGCGGGCCGCGTCGCCTCACGGCGAACTGAGCCATGAGACGGCGCAGCCGCTGCTGGTCGCCGGGGCCGGCACGCTCGGCGGTCCGGCGGCCGCGGCCGCGTGGCTGTGCCGCCGCGACCTGCGTCCGTGGTGGGCACCGGACGGCCACTCCCGGATGTGCGCGGCACTGTGCGAGGTCACGTCCGCACGCCCGGACGAGTGGCGCGCCGAGGTCGCCCGGCGCGTCGCCGCCCGGATCCGCGTCTCCGACCGCGAGACGATGCTGTGGCACATCGCCGCGGCGCTGGCCGAGTCGGCCGGGGCGGTCCCGGACTCGGACGGATTCGTGGTCGGCTGGGTGGCCGAGCGCGACCTCCCCGACGCCGACGACCCCTTCCTGGACGCGCTCGTCCCCAAGCTGTTCGAGGTGAACGCGGTGGGCGGCGCCCTCGCCGAGGACGAGGCGAGGCTCCAGTGGGACGGCGCCCGCAGGCGCACCTGGGCCGGCGCCCTCTCCGGCCTGGCCGCGAGCGGACGGCTCGACCGCGCACTCCTGCTCGACGGCTGCGTCAGCCGCTTCCTGCGCGGCGGCACCGCCCGCGACCTCCGCTGGTTCATCGCTCTGCACGACGCGCTGGAGCCCACCGAGGACGAGACGGCCGCCCGCGTGCGCGACTACGTCCGCCTCCTCCCGGCCGCGCCGTCGACCGTCGCCGGCCTCGCCCTGCGCCAGGTCCGCCGCGTCGACGACCGGGACGGGCTCGACGCCGCGCTGTTCGGCGAGGCCGCGGACGCGATGCTGTTCCGGCCCGAGAAGAAGCTCGTCCAGGCCGCCCTGACCTGGCTCGACCGCACGGCCCGCAAGCGCGACCGGGTCGACGCCACGCTGCGCGCCGTCACGGCCGTCTTCGGCTCCGACGCGCTCGACCTGCGCGAACGCGCCGTCACGGTCGCGGCCCGGCATTCGGGCCACGCGAGCGGGGCCGTCCACGAGGAGGTCCGTGCCGCCGCACGCGACCTGCCGGCCGTCCTGCGCGAGCCCGTCGCGGCGGCGTTCGGCGCGGTCGAGGCCGCCGCCGCTCCCGAGCCGCCCCCGGGCCCGCCGCCCTTCACCCCGCGGGAGGCGCCCGCCCCGATCGGCTCCCTCGACGAACTGGCCGAGGAGTTCGCGGTCCTGCTGCGCGGCGCCGAGGAATGGCGCACGTCCGAACGGTTCCTGGGCGCGCTCGTCGAGTTCGCCCACCGCGACCCGGAGGCGACGCGCGCGGCACTGCAGAAACCCGCCGACGACCTCGCGTCCTGGATCACCGACACCGATAACCATGCGTACATGCGCTCCTACGTCCGGGCGAGCTGGATCGCGTTCCCGGTGCAGAGCCTCCTGCGCCCGCCGAAGTCCCCTGGCATCGTGGAAGCGCTGGCCTCGCTCCTGAAGGGAAGGTCCCGCAAGTCCGGGACGGTGTTCGAGCCGCAGATCGAGCGCTTCCTCACCCTGCGCAGACACGAGATCGCGTCCGCGGTCGGGAAGGCGCCCGTCCTCCTCGCGACCCCGACCGAGGGCAGCGGGCACGTCGACCCCGGCGTCCTGGTCGCCCGGCTCGAGCGGATCGAGGCGGCGGGCGCCGAGCCGGGGCGGGCCGACCTCATGCAGGCGATGCTGCGCGTGCCCCGCGAGATCGACCGGGCGGCCGCGGCACGCGCGAGACGGCTGGAGTCCAAGGGCGGCAAGACCCTCGCGGTCTGGCTGGAGGACGGGGGCCTCGCCGACCCCGCCGTCGAGTGCGCGATCCTCGACAAGCCCCTCGCGAGCGTCCGCGGCCGGACGATACGGCTGCCGACCCGCGTCCTGTCCACGGTGGACGTCCCCGGCGACTCCGACATCGCCCACCTGTGCGCCTTCCCCGAGGACGGCTGGACGGACTTCGGGACGCCGGGCCGCGTCGCGTCCCGGGGATTCTGGCCGTCGGTCCTGCCGTCCCACCGCGAGGTGACCGCCGCGCATCTCGTCCCCTACCTGGCGGGCGCGGGCGAGGACGACCTGGACCAGGGCGCCGTCATGCTCGACCTGGCCGAGGCCGGCGGGCCCACCGGTGCCGCCACCGGGACGCTGCTCGCCTGCGCGCTCGCCCACCGGAGCCAGAACGAGCGCGCGGACGCCGTCGAGGCGCTCCTCGTCCTGAGCGCCCGGGGCGACCTGCCGGCGGCCGAGACGGGCACGGCGCTCGGACGGCTCGCCGGCCTGAGGCGCCTCACCCTCCCCCGCGCCGTGAAGGCCCTCACGGCGGCCGCCGACGGCGGCGGGCACGCCGGGGTCTGGACGATCCTCGCCGCGGCGCTCCCGCACGCGCTCCCCGCCCCGGGCGAGCGCGCCGTGACCGGGGTGCCCGACCTGATCGCCCTGGCGACCCGCCTGGCGGAGACGATCGGCGCCAGGGGCGCCGTCCCGGGCGTCCCTGACGTGGCGTCCCGCGGCGGCTCCAGCCGCCTGGTGAAGGAGGCCGCCCGCCTGCACCGCACGCTCGCAACGTGAGGACGCCCGGCGGTGTTGACAGAGGTACCGATGTTGACGCGAGCACCGGCGCCGACGGGAGTGTCGGTCCGGTGTGGCACGCTGAGCGCGGTGGGAAGGAGCGCTGAACGATGACCGAGACCCTGGCGTTCGGCACGGTCGACACCGTGCTCGGCCGCCTGCTCGTCGGCGAGACCGAGACGGGGGTCGTCTCGCTGCACTTCCACGACACCCCGGCCGCGCGTGCCCGCACCGCCAAGGCGGCGGGGCTGCCCGTCGTGGACGCCCCCGCCCGCCTGGCCCCCGCCCAGGCGGCCCTGCGGGACTACTTCACCGGCGACCTGAAGCACTTCGAGCTGCCCATCGACTGGCGGCTCACGTCCGACGTCCAGCGGCAGGTGCTGTCGACGCTGTACGAGACCGTCCCCTACGGACAGGTCCTCACCTACGGCGACCTCGGAGAGCGCAGCGGCACCGGCGTCCACGCCCAGGTCATCGGCCAGGTCATGGGCAGCAACCCGATCCCTCTGATCGTCCCCTGCCACCGCGTCGTCGCCTCGAACGGGCTCGGCGGCTACAGCGGCGGCTCCGGCGTCGAGGTCAAGCGCTGGCTGCTCACCCTCGAAGGGTCCGTGCCCGCCACCCTGGACTGGGACATCGACCGCGGGCCGTGACCTGCCGGCCACGCGCCTGTCGCCGGCGCACATACCGACAGCGGGTCGGCAAACCTAGAATGGGCGCGTGCCGAAGATCAGTGAGGCCACCGTCGCCGAGCACCGCGCGCGCCAGCTGCGGACCCTGCTGGACGCCGCGCGGGACCTGGTCGCGCAGGAGGGCATCGACGCGCTGTCGCTCGCCGCGCTGGCCCGGCGGGTCGGCCTGTCGCGGCCGAGCCTGTACGAGTACTTCCGGTCGAAGGACGACCTGGTCGCGGCCGTCGTCGAGGAGGAACTGCCCCGCTGGGCGGCGGTCGTCGAGGACGCGCTGAGCGGCCCGGCCGACCTGGACGGCAAGGTCGAGGCCTACATCAGGGCCCAGCTGGAGGTCATGACGGACGGGCGCCACGCCGCCGCCGTCGCGCTCGTCGAGCACGCCCTCGCCCAGCCCGCGCTCGACCGGATCCGCACCGGTCACGCGCAGCTGCTGCGCCCGCTCGCCGCGGCCCTGGAGGAGGCCGGCGTCCCCGAGCCCGCGCTGCGCGCCCGGCTGATCCAGGGACTGGTCGACGCCGCCGCCGTGATCGCGCAGCGCGACCCGTCCGGCGCCGAGACCGTCGTGGCCGCCACGCTCGCCCAGGCGGTCCGCGGGCTGCGCTAGGCGGCCGCGCCGGCGTACGTGACGCCCGTGAGGGCCTCGGACACCTCCCAGAGGCGCTCGCCCAGGCCGGGACGGTCCGCGTGCCGGGGCGTGACGACTTTCGCCGGGGACCCGCGGTACTGCAGCAGGCGGGGGCCGTAGCAGGCGCCGCCCCGCACGTCCGGCGCCGTCGCGGCGTAGAGGGACGGCAGCGCGCCCGCGGCGGCGGACTGCGCCATCACCGCGTTGCCCAACCCCGTGGCCTTCTCCATGAGCGTGTTGCCCTGCATGCGCGGCCCCGTCTGCTGCAGGTTCGTCGCGGCGTAGCCGGGGTGGGCGGCGACGCTGGTCACCTCGGAGACGCGCCGGTCCAGTTCCTTGGCGAAGACCAGGTTGGCCAGCTTGGCCTGGCCGTAGGCGGTCCACTTGCGGTACCGGCGCTCGCCTTGCAGGTCGTCGAAGGCGATACGTCCCGTCCAGGCGAAACCCGAGGTGACGGTGACGACCCGGGCGGACGGGGCGGCGCGCAGCGCGGGCAGCAGGAGGCCGGTGAGCGCGAAGTGGCCGAGATGGTTGGTGCCGAACTGCATCTCGAAGCCGTCGGCGGTGGAGCGGCGCGGGATCGCCATGACCCCGGCGTTGTTGACCAGGATGTCGAGGGGCGCCTCGCCGTGCCGGGCCGCGAACTCCCGCACGGACGCCAGGTCGGCGAGGTCCAGGGAGTCCAGGGCGAGGTCGGCCTGCGGCGCGGCGGCCCTCATCCGCTCCATGGCGGCCCCGCCGCGTTCGGCGCTGCGGCAGGCCAGCACGACGGACGCACCGTGCCGGGCGAGCTGGAGCGCGGTGTGGTAGCCGATGCCGCTGTTGGCCCCGGTGACGATCGCCCGCCGCCCGCGCAGATCGGGGATGTCGCCGGCCGTCCATCCGCCCATGGGGCACCTCCACGTCATATCGCGAATCCCACAAGTTAGACGTGCCCTCGAATACGAGGCAACGTCCGCACGATGTGGCGCGATTCACACCCGGGCGAACGCGCCCCCCACCCGGGGGGCGCGCCCGTCCGGAGGGCGCAGTCCCCGGTCAGGCGGGAACGGTCTTCTCGATGGCGGTGACGACCTCGGCGGACTCCGGCTCGGTCTGGGGTGCGAAGCGGGCCGCGACGGCGCCGTCCGGGGCGATCAGGAACTTCTCGAAGTTCCACCGGATGTCGCCGGTGTGGCCCTCGGCGTCGGGGACGCCGACGAGCTCCCGGTACAGCGGGTGCCGGCCGTCACCGTTGACCTCGACCTTCTCGGTCATCGGGAACGTGACCCCGTAGGTCGCCGAGCAGAACTCGGCGATCTCCTCGGAGCTGCCGGGCTCCTGCCCCATGAACTGGTTGCAGGGGACGCCGAGGACGGTGAAGCCCCGCCCGGCGTACGTCTCCTGCAGCCGCTCCAGGCCGGAGTACTGCGGGGTGAGGCCGCACTTGGAGGCGACATTGACGACCAGGACGGCCTTGCCCCGGTACTGCTCGAGGTCCGCGGGCCCGCCGCGCAGGCCCTCGATCTCTACGTCGAAGACAGACATGCGGCCGATCCTAGGAGATCGCTCCGCGGATCGGCCCCGTCCTCGCCGCTGACGCCGCCGGCGGACGGGTGGTTCCCGCCGCCGACCGCCCTCACGCGCCCAGGGCGCCGGTTACTTGCCCAAGGCGTTCACGAAGGCCGCGAGCTGGTTGCCTGCGTTCCCCAGCTCGTCGAAGGCGTTGTTGACCACTCCTGCCGCATCCGTCGGTGAGCTCAGCAAGTAGAAGATGACGAAGGCGATCGCCACATAGCGGAGGTTCTTCTTCATCCGTAACGCCGTCCCTGTTCGTAGCGCG
Organism: Actinomadura citrea; assembly: GCF_013409045.1. NCBI lineage: Bacteria > Bacillati > Actinomycetota > Actinomycetes > Streptosporangiales > Thermomonosporaceae > Actinomadura > Actinomadura citrea. Next base: position 6,244,520 of record NZ_JACCBT010000001.1, read on the forward strand.
CGACACAATCGACCCGATCCCATTGTGCCCAGCCGCGTCTGCCCGCAAAGCGCGATTTTACTGTGACGCGCGGGCAACTGCTTGGTGGCGTCGCGAAGAGAAGCCCCGAACCGGCGGGGCACGGGGCCCGGGAACCGTCGGTCAGTTCGGGATGGCGCTCATGAACTGCGACAACGACTCGGCGGCGTTGCCGAGCCCGCTCAGGGCGCCGTTGACGAGATGCGCCGCCCCCTCGGGCCTGCTGATGACGTACCACGCCGTGAAGGCGATGGCGGCGATCTTCATGTGCTTCTTGTTCACTTCAACCACCCTCTGCGGTCGATCACTTACTCTCAGTGATTCCCCAGGGTGGCCGAAGAGAGATCAAGAGGGGACAAAGAGCAGGTCAGGTCCCCTTGGCGTGCCGGTGGAGGTAGTCGATGTAGAAGGGCCGGAGGGCGTCGGCCATCTCGCCCTCCCCCGCGTGCGTGAACTCCTCCAGCAGCGACAGGCCGTGGACGAGGTCGAACTCGGCGCGGTCGACGTCCCCCGTGGCCGCCGCCGCGGCCGGGATCGCGCGCAGCAGATCCCACAGGAAGCCGACGTCGTACCGCTCCTTGGCGAGACCCATCGCTCGCTCGTACAGCTCCTTGGACGTCAGCTCGTCCAGATTCCCGCCGTCCGGCGTCTGTTCGGACATGGCCCGACTCTAATCGAGCATCCGGCCCGTCGCCTCGCGCAGGGCGAGGCGACGGGCCGGTCCGTCACTTCGTGATGACGTTCGAGGGGATCTCCTGGTCCTGCTTCAGCGCGCCGAAGAGCGTGGCCGCCTTGGACCTGTCCCAGGTGATGTAGGACCCGGCGGAGGCCGAGCTTCCGGCGCCCCCGATCGGGACGGTGGTCGTGACGCCGTTCCCGCCGCTGACGCCCTTCATCGCCCACATCATGCGGGCCAGGTCGTACAGGTGGTCGCCGTCGTCCACCAGGAAGTTGCTGGTGGCGTTCATGGCCAGCGGGACACCGCGGAACGGGTTGAGCATCGTGCCCGGGCTCGTGGCCTTCTTCATCAGCGCGCCGAAGAACTGCCGCTGGTGCTCCACGCGTTCGAGGTCGGCGCGGGCGAAGGCCCGGGTCCGGACGTAGCCGAGCGCCTGGCCGCCGTCCAGCGTCTGGCATCCGGCCTTGAGGTTCAGGCCCGCCTTGCGGTCCTTGATGTTCTCCTTGACGCAGATGTCGACGCCGCCGACGGCGTCCACCACGCCCACGAAGCCGCCGAAGCCGATCTCGGCGTAGTGGTCGATGTGGAGCCCGGTGGCCTTCTCCACGGTCTGCACGAGCAGCTTGGGCCCGCCGAAGGCGAAGGCCGCGTTCAGCTTGTTCGAGCCGTGCCCGGGGATCGGGAGGTAGGAGTCGCGCGGCAGGCTGATGAGGGACGTCCCCCCGGAGCCGTAGTGCAGCAGCATCATCGAGTCGGTGCGGCGCCCGGAGGCGAACCCGGTCGCGAGGCGCTTCTGGTCGTCCTTCGACAGCCCCTCGCGGCTGTCGGACCCGACGACCAGCCAGTTCGTCCCCGGCGTGTCGGCGACCCGGCCCGCGTAGTCCACGAGGACCGACTCGCGCTTCAGCCGGGAGTCCAGGTAGAAGTAGCCGCCGACGACGACCACCAGGAGCACGGCGACGAGAGCGCCGAGCACCCGCGGCCAGCGCCTGCGGCGCCGCCGCCGGTAGGGCGCCCCGCCGCGGGGGCCGCCGCCCTCGTCGACCCGTCCCCCGGCGAGCTGGTCGCCGGCGTACGGGTCGTCGTACGGGTCCCCGTAGGTGTCCCGCCCGTAGGCGGCGTGGTGGTGCTCCGCGCGTGCGGAGTTCTCCCTGCTGCGCCCCACGCGGTCGCCCTCCTTGCGTGTCCGGCCCTGCGGCCAGCCGTCGGTCATGCCGTAGACCCTAGACAACCCGGGCGTGCCGCGCGTCCGTCCGGCGCATGATTGTCCACACCAACAAATCACCGCGCTCTGTGAGAAAAGAAGCGGACACCATCCCCCTAAAGGCGCACACTGCCCCTGGCCGGTAGTACGCGCGCAGGGCGGCGAGGTCACCGAGGAGGGCGACCACGCCGCGCTGATGGCCCTGGACGGCCTCTACGCCGACCTGTACTCCCTCCAGGCGGCCGCCTACGGAGCCGCCTGGGTGGAAGAGGCCCGGCTTAGATATAGAGGCCGTAGCCTCCCTCATCCTCGCGGGGCGGGGCCTCGGGAAGGTCCTCGGGGCGCAGCAGCGCGACCTCGGCCGGGTCGATCTCGCCGGCCGCCGCGTCCTCCTTGGCGGTGATGCGCTGCGCCTGCCGGGAGATCGCCGCCTCCAGCAGGTTGCGGACGAGCCGGGCGTTGCCGAACGAGGAGCCGCGCGGCTGGGCCGCGACGAGGCGGCGCAGCTCCTCCAGGATGCCGGGGGCGAGCGCGAACCCGTCCTCCGCCGCCATGAACTCGAAGATCGTGACGAGTTCGTCGTCGGAGTAGTCGGGGAACCGCAGCCGCTTCGGGAACCGCGACTTCAGCCCGGGGTTGGCGTCCAGGAAGCGCTCCATCTCGGCGTCGTAGCCGGCGACGATGACCACCAGGTCGCCGCGGTGCTCCTCCATCAGCCGCAGCAGCTCGGCGATCGCCTCGTGGCCGAAGTCGCGCCGGTCGCCGCCGCCGGACGCCAGCGTGTACGCCTCGTCCACGAACAGCACGCCGCCGAGGGCGCGGCCGACCGCGTCCCGCACGCGCGGCGCGGTCTGCCCGATGAACTCGGCGACGAGGTCGGCGCGGGTGACCTCCACCAGGTGCCCGGACGACAGCAGGCCGAGCCGGGCGAACACGGCGGCGATCAGCCGCGCGATCGTCGTCTTGGCCGTGCCCGGGCTGCCGGCGAACACCATGTGCCGGGCCGGGGGCGCCGGGGAGACCTTGGCGTCGCGCCGCAGCTGCTCGGCGCGGACCTCGGCGACCAGCGCGGCGACCTCCCGCTTGATGTCGGCCAGGCCGATCAGCCGCTCGACCTCCGCGAGCGGGTCGCCGGGGACGTCGTCGCGGCCGCGGGTGAGGGTGTCGGGGACGTCCTCCGGCAGGATCACGTCGAGGGACTCGTCCTCGTCGACGATCCCGTCGGCCAGGACGCGGCGCCCCTGCATCGAGACGGCCCGTTCGAGCAGGTTCGTCATGATGCGGACGTTGCCGACCCCGCGCTCGCGCGGCGCCGCCTCGACGAGCGCGCGCACCTTGTCCAGGACGCCGGGGGCCAGCTCGAACCCCGAGTCGGCGGCCTTGGCGGTGAACACCTCCACCAGTTCCTCGTCGGTGAGGTCGGGGAAGCGAAGCGTGCGGGGGAAGGCGGCGGCGAGGTCGGGGTGGGCCTTCAGCAGCCCGTTCATCTCCGCCGCCGGACCGGTCAGCACCACGACGAGGTCCTCGGTGTGCGCCTGGACGCTCGTCAGCAGCACGTCCAGCACCTCGCGGCCGCGCGCCGCGTCGGCGGCCGCCGACACCAGGGCGTGCGCGTCGCGGACGACCAGGACGCCGCCGTGGGCCTGCTCCACCGCCCGGCGGACGCGCAGGACGCTCTCGCTGGCGTACTCGCCGAGCAGGTCGGCGCGCTCCACCTCGACCAGGTGGCCGGACGACAGCACGCCGAGGTCGGCGTAGATCCGGCCGAGGATCCGCGCGACCTTGCCCTTGCCGGTGCCGGTGTTGCCGGTGAAGACCAGGTGCCGCAGCCGGGTCCGCGCGGTCATGCCCGCCTCGCGGCGCAGGCGGGCGGCCTTGGCCTCGGCGATCAGCGCGTCGACCTCCCGCTTGACGGGCTCGATGCCGACGCAGGCGGCCAGCTCGGCGAGCGGGTCGGATTCGGCGGGACGGCCGGCGATGAGTCGCTGCGGCAGGTCCGCGGCCGTCACCTCCAGGGGTTCGGCGTCCGTCCCGTCCTCCCGGGCCCGCCGGTCCGCCGCGGCGACGGCCTGGCCCGCCATGTGCTCCACCAGCCGGGCACCGCGCAGGTTCAGCATCGGCGGGGTGCGGCGGAGCATGGCGCCGGCGTCCGCGGCGACCTCCGCCCCGGCGCGCGCGCCGCGCCGCGCGACGGCCAGGGTGAACAGCTCGGCGAAGTCGTCCTCGGCGAAGTCGCGGGTGCGGGCGACGTCGAACGCCCGGACCAGCGCGGGGTTGGCGTCGAAGAGCCGCCGGTCGCCGCCGGGGCGGCACAGGGCGACGACGTTGAGGGACGGCGAGCGCGCCATGAGGCGCCGCAGTTCCTCGGCGGCGGCGGCGCCGCACCGCTCGTGGGCGGCGAGCTTCTCCAGGTCGTCCACGACCAGGAGCATGCGGCCCTCCAGGCAGTCGCGGACGCGGGCCTGCAGCCACAGGACGGCGTCGCTCACGCCGAGCGAGGCGAAGACCTGGTCGGAGATCCAGAGCGCCTCGCGGACGGCGCCGCCCTCGCCGAGCGCGCCCTCGACGATCTCGGCGGCGGTGCCCTTGCCGGTGCCCTCCGGGCCGGCGACGAGCAGCCGGACCGGCCGCTGCCCGGCCAGCCGCGCCGCCACCGCGTCCTGCAGCGCCCGCGACAGCTCCGGCTGCCCGACCAGCGGCGGCCCGCTCTCCTCACCGGGCTCGGCCCGCTCCGCCGCGGTCCGCGGACCGTCCTCGCCGGAACCGAACTTCAGGGTGTTGAAGACCCGCCGCACGGTGAACAGCCGCCGCAGGTCGGCCTGGAAGGGGCGCACCGGCACCCGGCAGCGCGGGCTGACCGGCGCCTCCGGCAGGCCCTGCACCGCGCCGGTGAACCGCACCGCCATGTCGAGCCAGGCGCGGGCCGCGTCCGCCTCGCCCGCGACCAGGCCCCGCGCCAGCCACGCCCGCACGTCGTGCTGCCACGCCTCGGCGGCGAAGCCCTCCCGCGCCGCGCGGAACCGCTCCTCCACGTTCTCGTAGCGGGCGGTGCCCAGCACGACCGCCAGTTCGGCCGGGACGACCGCGGCGTCGGCCGCCAGCAGCAGCCGCGCCAGCGCCACGTCGGGCTCGCCGGAGTCGGCGACGGCCCCCGCCAGCCCCTCGTGCGCGGCGTCCAGCCCCTCGCACACCCAGCCCAGGTAGCCCACCGGCCCGGCCAGTTCGGGCAGGACGGCCAGCTCCTCCTCGGTCAGGCCGGACACCCAGAGGTCCTCCAGCCGCCGGTTGGGGACGGTCATGTTCGCCTCGCGCAGCGCCGGGTCGGCGGCGCGCCGGTCGAACAGGTCCATCACCGCCCGCCGGCGCCGCTCCAGCGGTTCCAGGCCCTCGAAGACGTCCAGCCCGGCGCGCGCCAGCTCGAACATCACCGCGCGCCGCTCCCGGTCGTCCCCGGCCGGCTCGGGCAGCCACAGGCCCGGCGGGCGCCACCGCCCGCCCTGGGTGAACCACGCCACCGGGTCCCGGACGGCCGACTCGGGCGTCGCCAGGAACGCCGACAGCAGCTCGTAGTCCACGTCGCCGCGCGACCCGCCGCGCACCGCCGACGCGCCCAGCAGGAACGTCAGCAGCGACCACTGCTCGGCCCCCGCCGCGCTGGTGTCGCTCCCGTAGAAGTCGCTGAGCTGCCGCGTCAGCACGATGGCGCGCTGGTCGGTGTTGTAGGCGACCGCGCGCTCGCGCATCTCCTCGTACAGACCGTCAGGCACGCGCCAGGGACCGTACGCGTACACGTCGAGCACCGGCTCCTCAGTGAGCAGCACTTCGAGATGGTCTGGCAGCCGGGGGGAACTCACCTGGGGTCGTCTCCTACGCAGCGGATCGTCGAGGCAATCACATCCGACAAGCACCTTACGGCGCGTCACGATCACGCACACCCCCGTTGCCGCGGGTTGGCAGGCGGCCCGGCGTCCGCGATAGTTGTCGAACGGAAACTATTCGCCGGACGATTCCGGCCAAAGCAACACACAAGAGGGGAACCCCCCGTGTCACCTTTGGAAGTCACCACACGGCCCGACGGCGGACGCGCCGTCCTCAGGCTGTGCGGAGAACTCGACGTCGCAGGCTCGGAGGAGCTGCGCGTCCACCTGAACGAGGCCCGCCGCGAGCACGGCGACCACCTCGTGCTGGACCTCACCGACCTGGAGTTCATGGACTCGGGCGGCCTCTCGGTCATCGTCGCCTGCTACAAGGCCGCCACCGCGGCGGGCGGCAGCCTCGTCCTCGCCGGCCCCCGGCCCATCGTCCGCCGCGCCCTGGAGATCACGGGGCTGCACCGGCGCATCCCCGTCAAGCGGACCCTTCAGGAGGCGCTGGCGACCGAGCCCGACCGCGCCTAGGGCGGGCACGGCAGGCGCGAGCGGCCCCGCCCTAGAGCGGGAGGGGGGTGGGGCGCTTCGGCCCGCGGCCGTCGCCGGAGGAGCGGCCCGTGGCCCGGCGGCCGATCCACGGCAGGAGGTAGGCCCGGGCCCAGTGGACGTCCTCGCGCCTCATCGTGAGCCAGTCGGCACGGTCCAGGGGCGGCCAGGGCTCGCGCCAGTCGCCCTCGACCGGGATGCCCACCGCCCCGGCGACGTAGAGCGCCATGCGCCGGTGCCCCTCGGGCGACAGGTGGAGGCGGTCCTCGTACCAGGCGCGCGGGTCGTGGAAGGCGCGCAGCGGCCACAGGTCCACCACCGAGCAGCCCCGGTGGTCGGCGATCGCGCGCAGGTGCATGTTGTAGGTGGCGGCCTTGCCCCGGATGCGGCCGCCGGAGCGCAGCCCGCGCGGATCGAACCCGGTGAAGACCACCACGCGGGAGCCGGTGGCGCGCAGCCGCCGGACCGCGTCGTCGAACACGACCGCGGCCGCGTCGGGGTCCGCGCCGGGACGGATCATGTCGTTACCGCCCGCGCACAGCGTGACCAGGTCGGGCGAGAGGCCGACGGCGATCGGCACCTGGTCGTCCACGATCTGCCGCACGAGCTTCCCGCGGACGGCGAGGTTGGCGTAGCGCAGGCCCGGGTTCAGCACGGCGATGTGCCCGGCGAGCCGGTCCGCCCAGCCCCGGAAGACGTCGGTCTCGCCGGGGTAGGGGTCGTTCAGGCCCTCGGTGAAACTGTCGCCGATGGCAACGAACGTTCCGATCTTCTCCACTTCGCTCATCGCAACCCCCACCGCGGATTCATGCTCGATCACGACGAACCATCATGCATCGTGCACACGACCTACGCGACCGTAGCCGGGGGCCGGACCGGGCCGCGCCCCCGTGCGCCGCGGCTCAGGTCCAGCTCGGGGACGTGGTGCCGAGCTGCCCGCCGGGCGCGCCCGGCGCGGGGGCGGAGGCGTGCGCTCCGGCGGCGTGCACCGTCATCGCGTGCTTGACCAGCATGATCAGCACCTGCTTGGTGGACTCGCGGCTCCGCGCGTCGCACTGCACGATCGGCACGTGCGCGCTGATCGACAGGGCGTCGCGGATGTCGTCCACGGCGTACTGGAACTCGCCGTGGAACCCGTTGACGCCCACCACGAACGGCAGGCCGAGCTCCTCGAAGTAGTCCACCGCGGCGAAGCAGTCCTCCAGCCGGCGGGTGTCGACCAGCACGACGGCGCCGATCGCGCCGCGGACCAGGTCGTCCCACATGAACCAGAAGCGGTGCTGCCCGGGCGTGCCGAACAGGTAGAGGATCAGCTCGCTGTCCAGCGACACGCGGCCGAAGTCCATCGCGACCGTGGTGGTCGTCTTGTCCGGGACGGCCGACAGGTCGTCCACGTCGGCGCTGGCCGCGGTCATCACCGCCTCGGTGGTGAGCGGCATGATCTCCGAGACGGAGCCGACGAAGGTGGTCTTGCCGACGCCGAAGCCGCCACCGACGACGATCTTGACCGAGGTCAGCTCGGTCTCCCCGCCGTGCGGCCCCGGGACCTGGTCAGAGCTTCCGAAGGCCACTGAGCACCCTTTCTAGCAAGCGGAGGTCCGGCTGTCCGCCGGCGGTGGTGGGGGACTGCGACTGGTGCAGCCGTAGCAGTCCCTCGACGGCCATGTCAGCCACTAGGACCCGCGCGACCCCGAGCGGCAGGCGCAGCAGCGCGGACACCTCGGCGACCGAGCGGGCCGACCGGCACAGATCCATGATCGCCCGGTACTCCGGGGTCAGCACGGCCACGTCCCGCGGCGGGTAGGGCGCGGCGGTGACCAGCGCCTCGATGGCCAGGTCGTAGCGCGGCCTGGTGCGCCCGCCGGTGACCGCGTACGGGCGCACGAGCGAGCTGCCATCGTTGTCGTCCCGCTCGGGGGGTCGGCCCTGCACGGGGACCCGCCCCTGGTCACCCGGCCAGCGGCCGCCGCCTCCGGGACCGCCCCCGAAGGGACTGCCTCGATCCATGTCGCCGACCTCCGTCAGAGTCAGTCACGGTCAGTAGCGGGCGGGCCCGGCGCCCATCTCGGTCACGGAAGGCCCCGAGTACGGCGGCTGCTCCTGGGCGCGCAGAGCGGGCGTCAGCACCCGTCCCACCCGCTCCACCAGGAGCGTCATCTCGTAGGCCACCAGCCCGAGGTCGCAGTCGGGCGCGGCCAGCACCGCGAACACCGACCCGTTCGTGATGGACATGACGAACAGCAGCCCGCGGTCCATCTCCACGACGGTCTGGTTCACCCCGCCGGCGTCGAAGATCTTCGCCGCGCCCTGGGTCAGGCTCATCAGCCCCGAGGCGATCGCCGAAAGCTGGTCCGCCCGCTCGGGCGGGAAGCCCGCGGAGTAGGCCATCGGCAATCCATCCGAGGAGACCACGACGGCGTGCGCGACCTTCGCGACACGGTCCGCGAAGTTCGTCACCAACCAGTTGAGATCCTGCCCGCTCACCGGGTGCCTCCTGTCTCGCCGTCACCCTGTGACGGCACCTCACCTGAAGTGCCTGTACCACGAGCCTCATGGCGTCCGCGGTGGACGCCGCGCTGCAGACTCGCGAAGCGGTTGCGTACAACGTCGGCCGACTGGCCGTGACCCTGCTGCTGTCCCTGCGGCTGCCCGGGCGCCTGCTGGCCGATGACCGGCAGGCCCTGCGTCGGCGCATGCGGCCCCTGGGCGGGCTGTCCCTGACCGGTCCCGCCGGGCGCCGGGCGGCCCTGCGGCGGGCCCGCCTGCGTCTGGGGCGCGTCCTGCGCCCCGCGGCCGACCGCCCCGGGGATGCGGTTCTTGCCGGGCACCCGCTTGGGCAGTCCGACGTTGGTGCGGCTCGTCGCCACCGGCTCTCGGGCCGCCTCGGCCGCGCGGAACCCCGCGTCCGCCGGGGACTCCCAGCCCTTGGACGGGGCCTCGCCGGAGCCGCCGCCCGACCTGCGCATGAACCACTCCGACTGCATCGCGTCGAAGATGGGCGAGCGCTCGGGCGGCCGCGGCGGGGCCTTCGGCTCCGGCTGTGCGGCCGCCGCGGCCCGCCCGGCCGGCTGGGGAACGGGTGGTGGCTCGGGGATGGGGCCCTCCGGCACGTGGGGAGCGGACACGGGCGGAACGTCTTCGGCGTAGGGGCCGGACGCCTGACCGAGGTTCGGGCCGACCTGCTCCAGCGGCCCGGTCTCCCACGGGATGTGCCGTCCGCCGCCGGACTCGGGCACCACCGGCTGCGCCTCCGGGACGACCGACTGCGGCCCGGTCCTCCCGCCCGGCCGGTAGGCGCCGTTGCCGCCGGCGTCCTCCACCTCCTGCGGGCGCTCGCTTCGCGGCTGGAAGAGCCCGTTCGAGGAGCCTCCGTCGGAGGGGCGGCCCTGCAGATGCGTGCCCGGCTCCCGGACCGGCAGCTCCCCCGGTCTGCGCGGCGGCTGCCGCTCACCGGTCCCGTAGGGGTCGTGCGCCGGAGCGCGCCGGTCCCGCGAGGGGCGCCGCTCGGCGGGCGGGACCACGGGCTGCGCACCGGTGCCGTAGGGGTCGTGCGCGCCCGGGGCCGGGATGGGCCCGGTCTCGGCGATGTTCGGCTGCGGGCCGGTGGCGCCGCGGATCGGACGCAGCGGCCCGGTGCCGCCGACCATGGGGTGCGCGCCCGTGCCGCCCGTCATGGAATGCGGTCCGGTGCCGCCGCCCATGGTGGGGGCGGGACCGTAGTCGTCCTGCCGGAACCCGCCCGCGGGCGGCTCGGCGGCGGTGGTGGTGAGCGCGGCGAGCTGGCCGTGGGAGCCCGCCTCGCGCGGGGCGAGGCCGGGGCGGCTGCCGATGCCGCCGGACTCGCCCGGCGTGACCACCGCGTCCGGCAGGACCACGAACGCGGTGAGGCCGCCGCCCTGGGCGGCCCGCAGCTCGACGCGGATCCCGTGCCGGACGGCCAGGCGGCCGACCACGAACAGGCCCATGCGGCGGGCCGCGGAGAAGTCGATGACGGGCGGGTTCGCCAGCCGCCAGTTGGCCTGCTCCAGCTCCTCGGGCGACATGCCGACGCCGTTGTCGGTGATCTGCAGCATGCAGCCGCCGCCGCTCAGCATCTGCCCCGACACCGTCACCTTGGTGTTCTCGGACGAGAACACCGTGGCATTCTCCACCAGCTCGGCCAGCAGGTGGACGAGGTCGTTGACGACGGGGCCGACGACCGTCATGTCGCCCTGAACCCGCAGCGCGACGCGCTCGTACTGCTCAACCTCGGACAGCGACGCGCGGACGACGTCGATCAGCGGGACGGGCTGGTTCCACCGGCGCACCTGCTCCTGGCCGCCGAGGACGAGGAGGTTCTCGCAGTTGCGACGCATGCGGGTGGCCAGGTGGTCCAGCCGGAACAGGTTGCCGAGCTGCTCCTCGTCGCGCTCGCTCTGCTCCAGCTCCTCGATCAGCCGCAGCTGCCGCTCGATCAGGGACTGGCTGCGGCGGGAGAGGTTGACGAACATCGCGTTGATGTTGCCGCGCAGCACGGCCTCGTCGGCGGCCAGCCGGACCGCCTCCCGGTGGACCTCGTCGAACGCCCGCGCGACCTGGCCGATCTCGTCGGTGGAGTCGATCTCGATCGGCTTGACCTCGATGCCGCCCGCGGCGGCCTCGGGGTCGCGCAGCCGGTCGACCAGGCCGGGCAGCCGCGCGTTGGCCACGTCCAGCGCGCCGGACTGCAGCCGGCGCAGCGGCCGCACCAGCGAGCGGGCCATCACGATCAGGGTCGCCAGGACGACCGCGAGGACGAGGAACAGCAGCACGCCGTCCCGGATCGCCGCCGTCTGCGCGCCGGACCGGGCGTCCTCCGCCTTGGCGGCGAGGTCGGCGGCGATGCTCTTCTCGACCGTCCGCAGCCTGTCGACCCGCGCGGTCGAGTCCGACGTCCAGGACCGGGCCGTGCGGACGCCGAGCCTGACCTGCAGTTGCCGGGAGGAGTCGGCGACGGCCAGCGTCTGCAGCCGCGTGACCTCCGCGCGGTCCAGCTCGGGGCCGGTGACGGTGTCCTCGAACAGCCGCAGCTGGGCCGGCGTCGCCGAGCTGCGGAAGGCGTTGATGCTGGTGTCCATGTCCGCACGGGCGTCGTCGACCGCGGCGCGGTCGAGCGGCTCGAACCGCCCCTCCCAGAGCGCGGAGGAGAGCAGGGCCCGCTCGCGGGACGCGGCGTCCTTGGCGTTCGCCAGGTCGGCCAGCGCCAGCGCGCTCTGCGCGAGCTCGGCCGTCGGGGCGTCCTGGGAGACCAGAACATGGAAGGAGGTGAAGTCGTCGACGAACTCGGTGTACTTGTCGATGATCACCCCGGGCCCGAGGCGCACGGCCGCCGTGCGCAGCGCGGGCAGGTCGTCCACACGGTTGAGGACGTTGCCGACCGCCAGCCGCAGGCTGGAGGAGTACGTCTCGACGTCCGCGGCGGCGGCGCGCACCTTGCGGGCGTCGGCGTCCACCGCCTCCTGCCGCGCGGCGAGGGCCTCGGCGCCGGCGGCGCGCCCGCCGCCCGCCGCCCGTTCCGCCATCGCGTCGCGCTCCGCCTCCACATCGTGCGCGAGCGCGGTCAGCTGATTACCGAGCGTAGCCAACTGGCCGGTCCGGCTATAGGCTTCGGCGTTGTCCAACGACACCGAAACCCGGTAACCCGCAAAGAGTGCGGCCACGATCGTGGGCACCGCAATGAGGGCGAACAGACGCGTGCGCACTCGCCAGTTGCGCAGCTTGTACCGCCCGCGCTGGGAGCCTCGCCTCGGGGCGTCGTCCCTGGCAGACGGGCCTGGCTGGGGGGATTGCGGGACCATCTCGGCCCCTTCTGCTTTCCGCACTGCCCTCCGCTACCTCTCAATGGGGTCGATCGCTCGCGGCGTACAGTGGCCTGAACGGGATTCGGGTCGCATCGCTCACCCACGCCACTGGGGGCGAGCGCGAGATATTGCAACACAGAGCCACCATCATGGCCAACCCGAATGATCACATAAGTCTGGACTTGTGATGCAGGAGATGCCAATGTCACAGACTGTTAGCTCATGTTCACATAATTGCACATAATCCTCTCATCTCACCCAAGCCACACCCACAGTGCGCTACGCTCCCGCCTCGTTTGAAAGATCAGGTTCAACGTGCTTCCCCCCGCAAATGGAGCCTTGCCCATGCCTGCTTCCCACCGCCGTACAGCCGTCACCGGCGCGCTCGCGATCGCTCTGGCACTCTCCGCCGCGGCCTGCGGCTCCTCTGAGAAGAAGTCGGCCAACGGTCTGGAGAAGTCCGAGATCACGCTCGGCAACATGACCGTCGCCGACACCGCGCCCGTCCAGCTCGCCATCTCCAAGGGACTGTTCAAGGCCGAGGGCCTGACTGTCAAGACCCAGGTCATCCCGGGTGGGGCCGCGGGCATCCCGCTCCTGAAGAGCGGGCGGCTGGACTTCAGCATCAGCAACTACGTCTCCCTGCTCACCGCGGGGTCCAAGGACCCGGGCTTCAAGCCCAAGATCGTCGTCGAGGGCATGCAGAGCGCCCCGAAGACGCACACGCTGATGGTGCGCAAGGACTCCCCGTATCACACGATCAAGGACCTGGCCGGCAAGAAGATCGCCGTCAACACCAAGCGCAACGTCGCCACGCTGCTGGTGCGCGCCGCCGGCAAGCCCCAGAGCGTCGAGTTCGACGAGGACAAGAACTTCGTCGAGGTCCCCCCGCCCGCCATGGAGCAGGCCCTGAAGTCCAAGAGCGTCGAGGCCGTCCAGGCGATCGAGCCCTTCGGCACCCAGATGCAGCAGTCGATGGGCGCCCGCATGGTCGCCGACCTGTCCAGCGGGCCGACCGCGGACTTCCCGATCGCGGGCTTCGCCACCACCGAGAAGTTCGCCAAGGAGAACCCCAAGACGGTCGCCGCCTTCCAGCGCGCGCTGCTGAAGGCGCAGGGCATGGCCGCCGACCGCAAGCTCGTCCAGGAGGTCCTGCCGACCTACGCCAAGGGGATCGACGCCAAGGTCGCCTCCACCATGAGCTTCGGCACGTGGCCGACCACGCTGAACGCCACCCGCCTCCAGCGCGTGGCCGACCTGATGCAGCAGTTCGGCTACCTGGACAAGCCTCTCGACGTCAAGTCCTACATGGCGACGTCCGCTTAATGAGGCACCGCCGTATCCTTCTCGGCGCCGCCGGGGTCGCCGGGCTGGTCGCCGTCGTCGAGGTCGTGAGCCGTGCCGGCCTCGTCGACGCGACCGCCCTGCCCCCGGCGTCGACCGTTCTGCGGGAGGCCGGGAAACTGGCCGTCGACGGGGAGTTCCTCGCCGACGTCGGGGCCACGCTGACGGCATGGTTCGGCGGGCTCGCGCTGGCGGTGCTCGTGGCGGTGCCGCTGGGCGTGCTGCTCGGCTCGGTGCCGGTGCTCGGCACCGCCTCCCGCGCGCTCGTCGAAATGCTGCGGCCCATTCCCTCGGTCGCGCTGATCCCGCTCGCCATCATCCTGTTCGCCGACCCCACGCAGATGAAGATGTCCTTGATCTTCTACGCCTGCCTGTGGCCGATCCTCATCAACACCCTGTACGCGCTCCGCGACGTCGACCCGGTCGCCAAGGAGAGCCTGCGCAGCTTCGGCTTCGGGACGCTGTCGGTGCTGTGGCGCGTCTCCCTGCCGAGCGCCTCGCCGTTCATCGCCACCGGCATCCGGATCGCCGCCTCCGTCGCCCTCGTCGTGGTGATCAGCACCGAGCTCCTGGCGGGCGGGATCAACGGGGTGGGGATCTACCTCGGCGACACCCAGTCCGGGGGCGGCCGGACCGACCTGCTGCTGGCCGGCGCCTGCTGGGCCGGAGTGCTGGGGCTGCTGGCCAACACCGCCCTCTTCGGGCTGGAGCGGATCGCGTTCCGCTGGAACACCGCCCGCGTGGAGGGGATCGCATGAGGGCGCTCGGAGCGCTGCGCGGGGTCGTCGAGCGGGTCTGGCTCGTCGCCGCCGTCGTCGTGCTGTGGGAACTGGTCACGCGCGCGGTGGACGAGACCTACTTCCCCCCGCCCACGAAGATCATCGACGCGCTGCACGAGCTGTGGTTCTCCGGGCCCGCCTCCCACGTCTTCCTCACGGACAAGGCGGTGGACGACTTCTCCACCAGCCTCACCCACCTGTTCGTCGGATGGGCGCTCGCGGGCGCCGCCGGTGTCCTGGCGGGTGCGGCGATCGGCCGATCGCGGGTCCTGTACGACCTGCTCAACCCGGTGCTGGAGTTCCTGCGCGCGATACCTCCGCCCACCCTGGTGCCGTTCTTCATCATCGTGTTCCAGCTCGGCACGACCATGCAGGTCGTCACGATCGCGTTCGGCGTGGTGTGGCCGGTGCTGCTCAACACCTGCGACGGCGTCCGCACCGTGGATCCCCTGCAACTGGAGACGGCCCGGGTGTTCGGCGTCGGCCGGCTCCGCAGGCTGCTGACCGTCACGCTCCCGGCGGCGTCCCCCAAGATCTTCGCGGGGCTGCGGGTGGCGCTGTCGTTCGCGCTGATCCTCATGGTCATCTCAGAGCTGTTCGGCAGCACCGCGGGCATCGGCTCCGAGCTCATCGGCGCCCAGCGCTCGTTCGAACTGCCCCGGATGTGGGCCGGGATCGTCATGCTGGGCCTGCTCGGCCTCATGTTCAACGCGGTGTTCATGCTCCTGGAGCGGCGCCTGCTGTCCTGGCACACTGGCGCGAAGAGGCTTGCGAGCTGACGATGACCCCTATGCCGACCCTGACGACATACACACAGCAAAGGGGGCCGCGGTGCTCCAGATAACCGGCCTCAGCCATTCCTACGGCGACGGCCACCGGGCCATCGACGGGCTCGACCTCACCGTCCCGGACGGCCAGCTGCTCAGCATCGTCGGCCCGTCCGGCTGCGGCAAGTCCACCCTGCTGCGCTGTATCGGCGGGCTGATCCGCCCGACCGCCGGAACCCTCACCCTGGACGGCAGGCCGATCGACGGCGTGCCCGACGACCTCGCCGTGGTGTTCCAGGACTACAGCCGGTCGCTGTTCCCCTGGCTGACCGTCCGCGACAACGTGGCGCTGCCGCTGCGGCGGCGTGGAAAGGGCCGCTCGGAGCGGCGCGCCGCAGCGCAGGAGTCTCTGGAGTCCGTGGGTCTCGCGGACGCGGGGCGCAAGTACCCGTGGCAGCTGTCGGGGGGCATGCAGCAGCGCGTGTCGATCGCGCGGGCTCTCGCCTACCGCCCGTCGCTGCTGCTCATGGACGAGCCGTTCGGGTCGGTGGACGCGCAGACCCGGGAGGACCTGGAGGACCTCGTCCTGCAGATGCACCGGACCCGGAAGATGACGATCCTGCTCGTCACGCACGACATCGACGAGAGCGTCTACGTCGGTGACCGAGTGGTCGTGCTGAACCGCTCGCCCGCCCGCGTCCACGCCGACCTGCCGGTCGATCTGCCCTCGGCACGCGACCAGATCGAGACCCGGGGGACCCCCGAGTTCGTCCGGCTTCGGGCCGAGGTCGGGCGACTGGTCCGCGGTGGCGCGAAGGTGCCCGGCGCGGCGCCCGCGGGCACCGGGTGACCCGGAGCAGAACGGCCGCCACGTGCGGCGACACGAACGAGACCGGTGCGGGCGGGCCGCCTGGGCCCGGTCGCCCGAGACCAACGGAGGGTGATTCATGCGCGTACTCATCGTGGGGGCGGGCATCGGCGGGCTCACCACCGCGCTGAGCCTGCACGAGGCCGGGGTCGAGGCCCTCGTCGTCGATTCCGCCAACCGGCTGCTGCCGCTCGGCGTCGGCATCAATCTGCTGCCGCACGCCGTCCGGGAGCTCACCGAGCTGGGATTCACCGACGAGCTGGCCGAGACCGGCATCCCGACGGGCGAGATGGTGCACTTCGACCGGCACGGCGGCCGGATCTGGGCGGAGCCGCGCGGGCGCGCCCTCGGCTACCACTGGCCGCAGTACTCGATCCACCGCGGCGAGCTGCAGATGATGCTGCTCGACGCCGTCCGCGCGCGGCTCGGCCAGGACGCCGTCCGCACCGGGACCCTCTTCGAGGGCTTCGAGCAGGACGGGACGCAGGTGCGGGCACGCCTGCTCGACCGGGCGTCGGGCACCGCCGAGACGGTGACGGCCGACGCGCTGATCGGCGCGGACGGCCTGCACTCCACCGTCCGCGCGCAGCTGTACCCGGACGAGCCGGCACCGCTGTGGAACGGCATCAGGCTGTGGCGCGGGATCACCGAGGCCGACCCCATCCTGACCGGGCGGACCATGGTCGTCATGGGCAGCAACGCCACGTCGAAGATCGTCGTCTATCCGATCTCCATGCGCACGGAGCGCCGGGGCAAGGCGCTGCTCAACTGGGCCGCCGAGGTCAGGCTCGCCGACGACCGGCTGGACTGGGACCCCGACTGGAACAAGGCGGGCCGTCTGGAGGACGTGCTCCCCTACTTCGCGGACTGGAAGTACGACTGGCTCGACTTCCCCGCGCTGATGTCCGAGGCGGCGGAGATCCTGGAGTATCCGATGGTCGACCGGGACCCCGTCGACCGCTGGACGTTCGGCCGCGTGACGCTGCTCGGCGACGCCGCCCACCCGATGTACCCGATCGGGTCCAACGGCGGCTCCCAGGCCATCCTCGACGCCCGCGTCCTGGCGCACGAGCTGGCCGGCTCCGGCGACCCGGCCGACGGGCTGCTCGCCTACGACAAGGCGCGCCGCGAGACGGTCAACGCCATCGTCCGGGCCTGCCGGGACATGCCGGCCGACCGCGTCCTGCACACGGTCAGCCAGCGGGCGCCGGACGGTTTCGACTCGATCGAGGACGTGCTGACGCCCGACGAGCTGAACACGATCAGCGGCGCGTACCGGCAGACCTCGTTCTCCGACGTCGAGGCCCTGAACTCCCGCCCCTCCTACTCGGCGGCGAGCTGACGGCGAGACGGGTGGGCGCGCGATGACGGGCGCGGCGGGGCGGTCGCCTCGCCGCGCCTTCGTCTTTCGCGCGGCACGACTTCCGCGCGGTAGGAGGCCCCCGGCTCAGGCGGCGGTGACGGCGGCCAGCCGCGTGCTCATGGCGTGGGCGGCGCGCTCGTAGAGGGACGGGTCGTCGTGGAGCAGGGCGTGCGCGGCGCCCGTGCGGCAGAGGGCCTCCAGCTCGAAGGCGAGCTGGGCGACGTCGGTCGCGGCCTGGATCTCACCGAGGTCGCGCGCCTCGCGGATGCAGTGCTCCAAGAAGGCGCGCCAGTCGCGCTGTGACGCGGCGATCGCGTCGCGGACGCGGCCGGGGCGGGCGTCGAACTCGGCCATCGTGGAGTGGAAGAAGCATCCGCCGGGGAAGACGGGCTCGCGCTGGTAGCGCTGCCAGGCGTCCAGGAGCGCGCGGACGCGGCCGATCCCCTCGGGGGCGGCGAGCGCGGGCTCGACCACGTGCAGGCGGAACACCTCGGCCGCCCTGCGGACCGTCGCCAGCTGGAGCTCCTCCTTGGAGCCGAAGTGGGTGAACACGCCACTCTTGCTGATCCGCAACTCGGTCGCGAGCCGGCCGATCGACAGGCCCTCCAGGCCCTCCGCCGAGGCGATGTCGACGGCGCGGCCGAGGATCGTGCTGCGCGTCTGCTCACCCTTGAGAAGCCGTCCGTCGGTGCTCACACCTGCAAATCTGCACGACCGTTCGTTCAAAGTCAATGGGCCGAACCCCTTGACGGGGGCCGCTTCGACAGAAGAGTGTACGACCGTTCGTTTATTTTTCTGGAGAGGTCCGCCGATGACCACCACGACCGAGACGACCGGGACCGGCCCGGCCCCACCGCGGGCGCCCGCCGTGCGGCGGGACGTGCCCTGGCTCGCCGCCGGCGCGACGTTCCTGGCCATGCTCGACGCCACCGTCGCCAACCTGGCCGTCCCCGACCTGCACGTCGACTTCCCCGGCAGCACGCTGTCCGGCCTGACCTGGGTGATCACCCTGTACGCGGTGCTGTTCGCGGCGCTGCTCGCCCCCGCCGGCCGCGTCGCCGACCTGGTCGGGCGCCGGTCGCTGTACCTGGGGGGCACCGGGCTGTTCACGCTGGCGTCGCTGGCGTGCGCGATCGCGCCGAACCTGCCCGTCCTGCTGGCGACGCGCGCCGTGCAGGGCGCCGCCGCGGCGGCGCTGATCCCCGCGTCCCTCGCGCTGCTGCTGCACGACACGCCCCCCGAGCGGCGCGCCCGCAGCATCGGGCTGTGGAGCGCGGCGGGCGCGTTCGCCGCCGCGATCGGCCCCGGCCTCGGCGGGGTGCTGGTCGACCTGTCCGGCTGGCGGTCCCTGTTCCTCATCAACCTCCCGATCGGGCTGGCGATGCTGCTCGGCGGGCGGCGCCTGCCCCGGGCCGAGGGCGGCGCGGGACGGCTGCCCGACCTCGCCGGGACGGTGCTGCTCGGCGCCGGCGTGGGCGGCGTCGCGCTCGGCGTGACGCAGAGCCAGGACTGGGGATGGACGGACGCCCGGACGCCCGCGCTGCTGGTCGGCGGCGTCGTCCTGGCCGGCCTGGCGCTGTGGCGGTCGGCGCGGCACCCCGTGCCCGCGTTGGAGATCTCGCTGTGGCGCAACCGCCGGTTCGCCGTCGCGAACGCCGCCTCGTTCCTGTACGGGACGTCGCTGTACGCATGGCTGCTCGTCGGCGTGCTCTTCCTGACGGGCCAGTGGCACTACTCGATCCTGAAGGCGGGGTTCGCCTCGACGCCCGGCGCGTTCACGGCCACCGCGGCGGCGGTCGTGACGGGACGGCTCACCGCCCGTACCGGCGTCCGCCCCGCCGTGACGGGCGGCGCGCTGATCGTGGCCGCCTCCGGGGTCTGGGCGGTCGCGTCCCTTCCCGCCGAACCGCACTTCCTGACGTTCTGGCTCCCGGTCGGGCTCCTGCTCGGCACCGGGGTGGGGATGCTCAGCACCGGCACCGCCACGGCCGCCGCCCTGTCGGCCGGGCCGCTGCGGTTCGCCGGCGCCACCGGGCTCAACACCACGGCGCGGCAGCTCGGCGGCGCGCTCGGCATCGCCGTCCTCGCCGCGCTGCTGCCGGAGCGGGCCGCGCTCGGCGACTACGCCTCCGTGTACCTGTTCTGCACGATCGCCGCCGCGGGCACGGCCGCCGCCGGCCTGCTCCTCGCCGTCCGCCCGGCGAAGAACTGAGGGAGGGACCATGACCGAGACGATCCCGTCGGAGTGGACGGACCCGTCCGTGCTGGCCGCCGCGGAGGCCGCCGCGCTGCTGGCCGGCGCGCCGTGGACCCGCATGGTGACGATCGGCGACAGCATCGCCGAGGGCGTCCGCGAGCCCGTCCCCGGCTACCGCGACCTGTCCTGGACCGACCGCGTCGAGGAGGCACTGGGGGCGGCGGCGCCCGGGTTCACCGCGCTGAACCTCGGACGGCGCGACCTCGTCGCCGCGCAGGTGGCGGCCGAGCAGCTCGGGCCGGCCCTGGAGTTCCGGCCCGACCTGGCGTTCGTGGTGGCCGGGGGCAACGACATGCTCCGCCCGGACTTCGACGCGGACGGCGTGCGCCGCGAGCTGGCCGCGATGGTCGCGGCGTTCCGCGCGGCCGGCGCCGACGTCGTCACGATCGGGTTGCTGGACATCACCGCCGCCGGGCTCGGCCCGTCCCGCTACCGGGAGGTCATCTCGGCGCGGACGCGGCAGCTGGCCGCGCTCACCGCCGACGTGGCGGGCGAGCACGGCGCCTGCCACGTCGACAACCCCCGCGGGCATCCGCTCGCCGCCGATCCGGGCATCTACTGCGCCGACGGGCTGCACCTCAACGCCCGGGGCCACGCGTTCGCCGCGGCCAACACGATCCGCGCGCTGGCCGCTCACTTGGCGTCGGCGTAGCGGTCGACGACCGCGATCTCCATCGGGAAGACGACCGGGGTGTCGCCGAACAGCAGCCCGCGCGCCTCCAGCGCCGCGTCGCGCACCGCGCCGGCGACCTCCCCGGCCAGGTCGGCGGGGCTGTGCACGATGACCTCGTCGTGCTGGAAGAACACCAGGCGGGGCGGGCCGAGCGCGGTGAGGCGGCGGCGCAGGGAGGCCAGGAGCGCGAGCGCCCAGTCGGCGGCGGTGGCCTGGACGACGAAGTTGCGGGTGAAGCGGCCCCGCCCCCGCAGCGCCTGGGCCGCCGTGCCGCCCCGGGGCCCCGGGGCGGCGTCGTCGTCGCCCGCCGACGTCAGCTCGCGCCACCCGGCCGAGGGCGGCGGGCACGTGCGCCCGAGGCGGGACCGCACGAGCCCTCCGCGCTCCCCCTCCCGCGCCGCGGCCTCCACGTACTCGAACGCCTGCGGGAACCGGCTCTTCAGGACGGCGAGGAGCTGCACCGCGTCCGCCGTCCCTCCCCCGTACATGGCGGACAGCAAGGCGATCTTGGCCTTGTCGCGGGCGGTCCGCCCTCCGTCGGCGTCGTCGCGGAAGGCGTCGGACAGGGCGGCGTAGAGGTCGCCGTGCGCGGCGGCCTCCGAGAACGCGCGGTCGCCGGCGAGCGCCGCCAGCACCCGGGGTTCGAGCTGCGCCGCGTCGGCGACGACCAGGGCCCATCCGGGGTCGGCGACGACGGCCTTGCGCAGCACGCGCGGGATCTGCAGGGCCCCGCCGCCGCTCGTCGCCCACCTCCCGGACACCACGCCGCCGACGACGTACTCGGGACGGAACCGGCCGCCGCTCACCCACGTGTCGAGCCACGTCCAGCCGTGCGCGGCGTGCAGCCGCGCCAGCTCCTTGTACTCCAGCAGCAGGGGGACGGCGGGGTGGTCGAGCTGTCTGAGGACGTGCGCCCGGGTGGACGGGATCGGCAGCCCCGCCGAGGCGAAGGCCCGGATGATCTGCGCCGGGGAGTCGGGGTTGACGTGCACGCGCGGCCCGAACGCCGCGCTGATGCGGTCGGCGAGGTCCTGCAGCCTGCGGGGCCGCAGGCCGCCCGTCGGGCGCGGCCCGAGCATCTCGGTGAGCAGCGCGTCGTGCTCGGCCGCCGACCAGGGCAGCCCGTCGTGCGCCATCTCGGCGGCCACCAGCGACCCGGCCGACTCCGCCGCCGCGAGCAGCGCGAACCCGCCGAGCCCGGCGGCGGCGCGCTGCTGCTCGGCGTGCACCGCGACGATCTGGCCGAGGTCGTCGGCGGACTCCTCCCGCCCGGCGTCGTCGTCGAACAGCGAGGGCTGGGCCGCGTCCTCCCGGGGCGGCGGCCGATCTTCCGGGACGGGCTCGCCGCGCAGCCGCGCCCAGGCCGCCCGGACCGAGCGCGGCTCCCCGTACCGTCCGGCATGGCCGAGCAGCAGGCTCTCGACCAGTTCGAGGTCATGGCAGCGCGACACCCGCACGCCCGCCTCCAGCAGCCGGGGATAGAGCCGCGCGGTGGACGGCCACACCCAGCGCGGCGCGAAGTCACGCTCCCGCGCGGCGATCGCGGAGACCAGGTCGGCGACGTCCTCGACGCCCCCCGCGGGCGCCCCGTCCTCGGCGACCACCCGCAGCGCTCCCCCACGCCCGTCCCCGGCCGCGACCGCGATCCTCACGCGCCCATTCTGACCCCGCCCACCGACAGTCCGGCTTCCGCGCCAACGCCGAGACCCCTCCGCGAGAAATCGGCGGAGGGGTCCGGTGCAACCCGAATCAGCAGGCCAGGGCCGCGGCCCGCTGCTCAACACAGCGTGTGAAGCTCAGCCGGCGATGGCGCCACCCGTTGCGATCGCGTCCGAAGGCAGATTCGGGCGAAGCAGGAATCTGATCGCGACGCGAGCCGCAAGGCGAGCCGGAGCGATGCCGGCGATCGTCCGCAATTCCTCCACGCTGGAGGGCCGCCAGGCCCGAAGGAGGAGAGAAATGCAAGGACTAAGCAGCCAGCGAGACCTGCTGGGCCGCCGGGGTGTCGCCGTAGCGGTCGGTGACCTTGTTCAGCTGGAGCTGGTAGTACAGCACGCCGAAGCCGAAGATGCCGAGCAGGAAGCCCATGCCGCCGCTGCAGCTCGGCTGGAGGCCGGCCGCGCGCTGGGCCTGGGCGATGCGCCCGCCGAGCTTGACCCACATGACGAGGGGCCAGATGCCGAGGGTGATGCCGCCGAACAGCATGGACAGCAGCGCGTTGGTGGCGGCGTTGTCGATGCGCCGGTCGTACTCGTGGAGCTCGTTGTGGACCTTGAAGAACCACACGAGCCCGTAGATGCCGAAGGTGATGATCGGCAGTCCGAGCCAGGCGCCGACCGGGTTGCGGCGCTTCATGTTGAGGCCGGTGCCGACGGCGGCGGGCGCCTGGTGCTGCGCGGGGGCGGGCGAGTAGCCGCCCTGGTACGCCTGCTGCTGGCCCTGACCCTGCTGGGGGTAACTCATCGAGAAGCTCTCCTGAAGGACGCGGTCGTTTTCCGGCCGACCGTCCGTTACCGTTCACCGGTGTGGTGAGCCACGACTGTAACGGCATCGGGACACGTCGCGAGGCAAGATCGCCCATATCCGCCCATGACTGGCGGATTCTCCAAACCGGCCCGCTAGCGCAGCGGAATCGTCACATCGTCCTCGCACGGCGGTGACGTCTCGTGGTCGCCGCAGCCCGTCGCGGCGAAGCAACGGATGCGCAGGTGCGACTCCGTAACGTCCAGGCGCAGGAAGTTCTTGAAGAACGGCGGCCGGTCCCAGTCGGCCAGCTCCGAACGGAACCGCTGCGGCAGCCTGCGCACGGGGAGCCGCAGGAACCGGGGGCGGCTGCGGCCGTTGCGCGGTACGCCGAGAACGGCGGCGACGAAGCGCGCGCGGCGGGACGGCGCGGGACCGTCGTATCCGCGCCCCGGCTTGATCCCGAGCCGGTGCTGGACGGCGGCGGTGGCCTCCTCGGGGGTGAGCTCGAAGAGCCCCGGGAGCCGCAGCCACCGGCCGTACAGCCTGCTGTAGCGCGACAGGGAGTCGCCGCGCAGCGGGTAGCAGCGGAACTCGTCCTCCTCCACCGCCCGGGTCCGCGGGATGACGTGGGTCGCGTGCATGAAGGCGCCGCCGCCGCCCGAGACGATGTACTGGATCGTCCGGCCGTCGCCGGTCTTCACCGGGTAGCGCTGGTAGTTGTGGATGTCGCCGCCGATCGCGGCCACGTAGTGGTGCGCCGGGTCCTGGACGATCTCGTCGACCGTCCCGCCGCCCTCGATCGGCCCCGGACGGTGGTCGTTGTCCACGTACAGCGGCTTTCCGGTCACCAGCAACTTGGGCTTCGGCCCGCCGGACACCTCCCGGAGCCAGCGGCCCTGGTCACGGTCGAGCCGGCCGGTGAGCCCGGTGTCGATGCCGATGATGCGCAGCGCGGGGGTGTCGATCGCCCAGTACGGCCCCGGCTGCGCGCCCTGCTGGCCGGGCGCGCCCCGGTACAGCCTGCGGGCCTCGGCGAGCGCCTCCGCGTCGACGGCTCCGGAGTGGCGCCACAGGCGGCGCGGGATGAACGCGAGCGGGCCGCGCCAGGGCGGCGGGGAGCAGTTCTCGTCCAGGCCGCAGAAGACGTGCAGGAACCCCCGCAGCCCGTCGTACCAGTCGTGGTTGCCGGGCACGGCGTAGATGGGGGCCGGGTAGTCCTTGTAGGGGCGGAAGAACTTGTCGGGGTAGTCCTCCGCGTCGCCGGTCGGGTAGATCACGTCGCTGGCGATGACCATGAAGTCGGTGCCCTCGGTCGCGTGCAGCAGCGGCGGGACCACCGCGTACTGCGACCGGTCCCCCTCGCCGGTGTCGCCGACCAGCGCGAAGGAGAACTCCGGCGCCGGGCGGTGCACGGTGAACGCGGCGGGGGTGCCGCGCTCGCGCAGGGACGCCACGCAGCGGCGGCGGATGGCGTTCGCCGGGTCGCCGAACAGGCGCGCCAGCACGTCGTTGCGCGAACGCCAGAGCACCGAGGGGCGGCGCCAGGAGAAGTCGGGGACGCGGTCCGGGAGCAGCTCCTGGAAGCTTCCCGGCCTGCCGCAGGCCCAGCCGGCGCCTTCCTCGGAGGTGCGCGAGTTGTCGGGTCCGGGGGGGACCTCGGCAGACACAGAATGCCTCCGGGCGGTGAGGGGTTGCTCACAGCCTTTCCGGAGGCGGTCACGCCGTCAAGGCGACACGACGCCAGGAAGCCGACACTTCGTCAGGCAGACGTGGTTGACGCCGACGCCACCCCCAGGGACGCCGGCGCCACCACGACGAGGGGGCCTGCGGTCATCATGAGTCCCCCCAGAACGGCGAGCAGTGCAGTCGCCTTCTCATGATGCCTCCACAGACAGCCCCAAGGTCCCGTAGCGGGACGTAACCGACACTATCCGGAGAGCCGTAATGGGGGCGTAAACCGCCCTAAACGCCCTGCAAAACCTCGGCGCGGCGCCGGTCAGGGCGCCAGGACGCGCAGCGCGCCGGGCATCACCCGCGCGGTGACCGGGAGCACGCCGGGCAGTTCGCCGTCCGCGCCGTACGGGAGCGTCCTGCCGGACCCGCCGGCGAGCTCGATGCGCACCTCGCGGCCGCGCAGGACCTCCACCTCGGGCCGCCGGACGTGCGTCCCCGCCTCCAGCTCCCGCATGACCTTGAAGAACAGCGTCCTCGGCGCCTTGCGGATGAGCACGACGTCGAGCAGGCCGTCGTCGACGCGCGCGTCGGGGGCGATGTGCTTGCCGAACCCGTAGTAGCCGGAGTTGGCGGCGACGACGGTGTAGCCCTCCCGCCGGTGCCGCTCGCCGTCCACGGTGATCAGGTAGTCGGCGTGCCGCCACGAGGCGATCGCGCGCAGCGCCCCGACGTAGTAGGCGGCCGAGCCGCGCAGCAGCCGCGTCCTGTTGGCGTTGTCGTTGGCGACCGCGTCCACGCCCGCGTAGACGCTGCCGAGCACGGCCGTCCCGTTGGCGTCGATGGCGTCCACGGCGCGCGGCTCGCCCTCCAGCAGCAGCGGGGCGAGCCGCTCCGGGTCGGACGGGACGCCGAGCTGCCGCGCGAAGTCGTTGCCCCGGCCGGCGGGGACGATCCCGAAGAGGGCACCGGTCCCGGCCAGGGCCCCGCCGACGCAGCCGACCAGGCCGTCCCCGCCGACGCCGAGCACCACGCGGCCCGCCTCGGCGGCGGCGCGGGCGGCGCCGGCGGCGTGCTCCATCCCGCGGCTGTACTCGACGTCGACCTCGGCGCCCGCGTCGCGCAGCAGCCGGGCGAGCGGCGTCAGGGACGAGGCGGACGCGCCGCCCGCCGCCGGGTTGACGATCGCGGTGAACGCGCGCACGGCGCTCACTCCCTTCCCGCGGGCGGGACGAGGACGCCCGGGTTGAGGATCCCGGCCGGATCGACCCGGTCCTTGACGGCGCGCAGCACGGCGGCGCCGAGCGGCCCGATCTCCCGGGTGTACCAGTCGCGGTGGTCGGTGCCCACCCCGTGATGATGGCTGATCGTCCCGCCCGCCGCGAGGATCGCGTCGCAGGCCGCGCGCTTGGCGGCGGCCCAGTGCCCGACGGGGTCCTCGCCCTGCGCGGACACGACCGTGAAGTAGAGGGACGCGCCGGTCGGGTACACGTGCGAGATGTGGCACATCACCAGCGGCGGCGTCCCGGCGCCCGACAGCGTGCCGATCAGGGCCTGCCGGACGGCCTCGTACAGCGCGGGAACGTCCGACCAGAAGGCGGCGGTCTCCAGCGTCTCGACGAAGGCGCCGACGTCCAGGAGGGCGTCGCGCAGGTAGGGGGCGTTGAAGCGGCCGTGCTCCCACTTCTCCCCCGGCCCGGCGCCGAGCGGCTCGCCGCCGGCGTCGCGCAGCACCCGCGCGGCCCCGGCCCGCCGGTCGGCGACGAGGTCGGGGGCGCCCTCGAACCCGAGGACCGCCAGGGCCCCGGCCGCCGAGGAGCCGTCGCCGATCGCCGCCGGATCGGCCAGCCCCACCATGGTCTCGGTCTCGTCCGACAGCCGCAGGACCGCGGGGAGGGGGCCGTCCTGGGCGAGGCGCCGCAGCGCGGCGGCGCCCTCGTCGAACGAGGCGAACCGCCAGCCCTCGTAGGCCCGGTCCCCCGGGACGGGATGCACCCGCACCCGCACGGAGGTGATCACGCCGAACGCGCCCTCCGAGCCGAGGACGAGCTGCCGCAGGTCGGGCCCGGCGGCCGACTTCGGCGCCCGCCCGAGGTCGAGCGTCCCCTCGGGGGTGGCCGCGGTGAGGCCGACGACCATGTCGTCGAACCGCCCGTACCCGGCGGACGCCTGCCCGCTCGACCTCGCCGCCGCGAACCCGCCGATCGACGCCCACTCGTAGGACTGCGGGAAGTGCCCGAGCGTGTAGCCGCGCTCGTTGAGCAGCGCCTCGGCCGCGGGGGCGCGCAGGCCGGGCTGCAGGACGGCCGTCCGCGAGACCTCGTCCAGCTCGACGAGCCCGTCCATGCGGCGCAGGTCGAGGGCGACGAAGGCGTCCACGCCCTCCGGCGCCAGACCGCCGACGACCGAGGTGCCGCCGCCGAACGGGACGACCGCGATCCGCCGCCCGGCGCACGCCTCCAGCACCGCGAGCACCTCGCCGTGGTCACCGGGCAGGACCACCGCGTCCGGCGCGTCGGCGGCGTCGCCGGCCCGGATGCGCAGCAGGTCGGGCGTGGACTTGCCGCGCGTGTGGCGGAGCCGCGCCTCGGTGTCGGCGCGCACGTTCCCGTCCCCCACGACGGCGGCGAGCGCGCCCAGGTCGTCCCCGGACAGCCGGGTCTCGGCGACCCGGACGCCGGTCAGCGCGGCCGGCGCCTCCTCGGCGGGCCGCACGCCGAGCAGGTCGCGCAGCAGGCCGACCATGGGCTCGGGCAGCGGCGCCGCCTTCGCCGGGTCGCCCCAGCCGCTCCACAGCATGTCGCGCGTCTCCACGCCCGCCTCCCTCGCCGCCCCGGCTTCCTGGTGGCTTACACTGTGACACATGACGTCGAATCGTCACAA
This sequence comes from Actinomadura citrea, assembly GCF_013409045.1. Lineage (NCBI taxonomy): Bacteria > Bacillati > Actinomycetota > Actinomycetes > Streptosporangiales > Thermomonosporaceae > Actinomadura > Actinomadura citrea. The sequence continues at coordinate 6,271,726 of NZ_JACCBT010000001.1, forward strand.
CAGGACGGCGGCGCGGACCGCCGACGACACCGTGCTCGACGCCGCGCGCGACTGCGTGCTGGCGGTCGGGGTGCGGCGCACGACGCTGACCGACATCGCGCGGCGGGCCGGCGTCTCGCGCATGACGCTCTACCGGCGCTGGCCGGACGTCCGCACCATCGTCGCCGACCTGATGACCCGCGAGTGGACCGGGCTCGGCGAGGCGCTGCGGCCTCCCGACGACGGCCGCCCCGTCCGGCCCCGGCTGGTGGACGGCCTGGTCACCGGCGTGCGGACGTTCCGCGACCACCCGCTGCTCCGAAAGATCATCGAGGTCGACCCGGAGCTGCTGCTGCCCTACCTGCTGGACCGCTGCGGCGCCAGCCAGCAGGCCTTCCTCGCCGGGTTCGAGGAGTCGATCTCCGCCGGGCAGCGGGACGGCACGATCCGGGCGGGCCGTCCCCCGCTCCAGGCCCGCGCGCTCCTGCTGGTCGTCCAGTCGTTCGGGCTCTCCGCGCAGATCATGATCGACGCGCGGGAACCCGGGGTCGACGCGGACGCCCTCGACGCCGAACTCCGCCACATCCTGGAAAGGATGCTCGCGCCATGAACGCAGCCGGACTCGATCCGCGGAGCTCCCTCAACGCCGCTCGCAGGGAGCGGGAGCTCGCCGAACTTCCCGGCGAGGCGGTGGACGTGCTGGTCGTCGGCCTCGGCGCCACCGGGGCGGGGGCCGCGCTGGACGCCGCGTCCCGCGGCCTGTCCGTCGCGGCGGTCGACGCCCACGACCTGGCGTTCGGCACGTCGCGCTGGAGCTCCAAGCTGATCCACGGCGGGCTGCGCTACCTGGCCTCCGGGCAGGTGGACGTCGCGCACGAGAGCGCGGTCGAGCGCGGCGCGCTGATGCTGCGCACCGCCCCGCACCTGGTGCGGGCGCTCCCGTTCGTGCTGCCGCTGACCCCGCTGGTGTCCCGCTCGCAGGCGCTGCTGGCCGGCGGCGGCATGCGCGCCGGGGACCTGCTGCGGCTCGCCGCCCGCACCCCGCGCTCGGTCCTGCCGGGCCCCCGCCGGCTGTCGGCGGTCGAGACGCTCCGGCTCGCCCCCGCCCTGCGCCCCCACGGGCTGCGCGGCGGGCTGCTGTCGTGGGACGGGCAACTCGCCGACGACGCCCGCCTCGTCACCGCGCTCGCGCGGACCGCGGCCGGGCACGGCGCCCGGATCCTCACCCGCTGCCGCGCGGTCGGGCTGACCGGCGACGGCGCCCTCGTCCGCGACGAGCTCACCGGCCGCGAGATCACCGTGCGGGCGCGCGCGGTCGTGAACGCCGCCGGGGTGTGGGCGGGCGGCCTGGTGGACGGGGTGCGGCTGCGCCCGTCCCGCGGTACGCACCTGGTGCTGCGGGCCGAGGCGCTGCGCGGGCTCACCGCCGCGATGCACGTCCCCATCCCGGGCGCCGGCAACCGGTTCGTGCTGGTGCTCCCCCAGGGCGACGGCCGCGTCTACGTCGGCCTCACCGACGAGCCGGCGGAGGGCCCCGTCCCGGACGTGCCGGAGCCGACCGAGGGCGAGATCGGCTTCCTGCTCGACGTCCTGGACTCGGCGCTGGACGTCCCGGTGCGGCGGGCCGACGTGGCCGGCGCGTACGCCGGGCTGCGGCCCCTGCTGGACCTCGGGCACGGGGGCGACACCGCCGACATCTCCCGCCGGCACGCCGTCCTGACCTCCCCGGACGGCGTCGTCACGATCGTCGGCGGCAAGCTGACCACCTACCGGCGGATGGCCGAGGACGCCGTGGACGCGGTCGTGCGTGCCCGCGGCCTTCACGCCGGCCCGTGCCGCACCGCGCGGCTGCCCCTCGTCGGCGCGGCTCCGCGCTCCCGGCTGGACGCCTTGGACGCTCCCGCCCGGCTCGTCCAGCGGTACGGCACCGAGGCGCCGCTGCTGGCCGCCCTGGGAAGGCAGGACCCGGCACTGCTGGAGCCGGTCGTCCCCGGGCTGCCTGTGACCGGCGTGGAGCTGGCCTGGGGCGTGCTGCACGAGGGCGCCCTCGACGCGGGCGACCTCCTGGACCGGCGCACCCGGATCGGCCTCGTGGCGGCCGACCGGGAGGCCGCCCTGCCCGCGGCGCGGGCGCTGCTGGCCACCCCGCCAGGTTTGACCGGCGCGCCTTAGGTTACCCTTACCTAATCGATTCAGCTCGATGGGATGAACGAGGATCGGCGGGGGGACTGCGTGACGCGCGGCAGAAGCTGCGGACACTGCCCGGGGAGCCACACCGGCGAGCGGCCGTGCCTGGCGACCGCGACCGTGAAGGCGGGCGCCTGGCTGCTCATCGAGCACCCCGGCCCCTGGCCCGAACGCGTCGAGGACCTCGACGGCCCGGGGGCGGTCGCCGATGCCGTGCGGGCGGCGAAGAAGGCGGGCGTCCGGCCGCAGCTGATCCGCCGGCCGGGCCGCCGGCGCGCCACCCCGCCGGTCCAGGTCTACGCCGCGTCCTCCCGCGGGGGCGAGGCCTGGATCGAGGGGCGCGAGCTGGCCGATCCGGCCGAGCTGGCGGCGCTCGACCTGGACGCGCTCGTGAACGGCCGGTCCCCGGGCCTCGGTGAGCGGGTCGCCGAGCCGGTCCTGCTGGTCTGCACGCACGGGCGCCGCAACGCCTGCTGCGCCCGCACCGGTGCGCCGCTGGCCCGTTCCCTCGCGACGCGTTTCGACCGCCTGATCTGGGAAACCACCCATGTCGGCGGTGACCGATTTGCGGCGAATTTGGTATGTCTTCCTCACGGATTCTCGTACGGCGACCTCAACGAAGCGGAGGCGAACGCGGCGGCGGACGCCTACCTGCGGGGCGAGGTCGCCCTTCTCAGGCTGCGCGGACGGGCCGGAGCCCCCGAGCCCGCACAGGCGGCGGAGCACTTCGTCCGAGCGCACACGGGCCGGCTCGGGGTGGACGACGTGACCGTGGCGTCGATCACTGGAATCCCCGGAACAACCCGGCACGAAGCGGTCGTTCTCCTGAGGCGGAGCCGTTACCGGGTGGTCGTCGAAGCCGTCGAGCAGCCCGACCCGTGCGGGACCGACTGCGGCGAGAACCAGAGAACCTACGTTGTTAGGGAACTCACCCTTCTCAACGAGGCGGCCCTCGTGTAATCTCGCTGAGGCCCCATTCGAGGGTCTCCCTGTCGCACGTCCCCAGGTTTCCGGAGTAACCGGACGGGGAACAGAGCGGCAACTCCAGACGTTGGAACATTCGGCGCTTCTCTGACTCTTGTCATCCGAAGCACGTCGAGCGTCCATGTCCCGAATTTGTTCGAAACCAATCAAGGTGGGTGTTCCATGGCTCAGGTACGTCGGCAGGCAAACCTCCCTCGTCCCAGCTGGGGCTGGCAGGACGCCGCGGCGTGCCGGGGGGAAGACCTCGTCCTCTTCTTCGGCCCCGACGGCGAGCGCCAGCCCGAGCGCGAGATTCGCGAGCGCAAGGCCAAGCAGATCTGCATGGGCTGTCCGGTCCGTACGGACTGCCTGGACTACGCGGTGTCCCGGCCCGAGAAGTACGGCACCTGGGGCGGCCTGAACGAGGACGAGCGCGCGTCCGAGCGCCGTCGCCGTATGCGTCGCGCCAACGCCGCCTGAACGAAGGCACAGGCCGCCGAAACGCTCCCATCGCGAAACCCCGGCACGCCACCTTAAACGTCACGGCCCCGCCCCGCGGGGCCGTTTGCGTTGCCCGGGCCCGGTCCATCCGACCGGGCCCGGGTTCTTCGTCACATCTGCGTCACGACTGGAGCGCCTCGCGCCACGACATTCCGGCGGGTCGCCCTTTTACCGCACTGTCCCCGCCGATGTGGCCATTTCCCGAAAATTCGCGGGCCACCATTCCGTCCGCGCCTCCCGCGGCTCACGGCCGGCCCGGCTCCGGCGGCCCGCCCGGGGCCTCGCCGCGCGCCCGCGCGGCGCGCTCCAGCCAGGCCGTCACATCGGCGTCGGTGAGCTGCCCGAAGTCGCGGTACCACTGCCCCACGGCGCGGAAGTCCCAGGGCGCGACCGGCACCACCAGGTCGTCCACCTCCGCCTCCAGGCTCCGGGCGGTCTCGGCGGCGCCCACCGGCACCGCGAGGACCAGCCGGGACGGTCCGCGTCCGCGTACCGCCCGCACGGCCGCGCGAGCGGTGCCGCCGGTGGCGAACCCGTCGTCCACCACGATCACCGGTCTCCCGGCGACCCGCGGCAGCGGGCGGCCGCGCCGGTAGACCGCGACCCGGCGGTCCAGCTCGGCGCGCTCGGCCTCCACGGTGGGGGCCAGATCGTCCTCGCGGAGCCCGAGGCGGGCGAGCAGGCCGTCGTCGAACACCGGGGCGCCGCCCTCGGCGATCGCGCCGACGCCGAGCTCCGGCTGCGGCGGATACCCGATCTTGCGGGTCACCAGCACGTCGAGCGGGACCCGGAGGTGCCGCGCCACCTCGTGGCCGACGGGGACGCCGCCGCGCGGCAGCGCGAGGACCACGGCCCCCTCCAGCCCCATCGTGGCGAGCCGCGCCGCGAGCACCCGGCCCGCCTCGGCGCGGTCGGTGTAGGGGAGCCGGACGGTTCCGGGCCGCCGGGCGCCCTCCCCCGCGGGTCCGCTCCAGGACATCGGGCGCACCCCCTTCCGGGGTTCCCCTACCCACTCAGGAACCGGTGAGCCACCGCAGCGGGTTGTCGTGCAGGATCGCGCCGATGGTCGCCTCGTCGGCGCCGGCGGCGCGCAGCGCGGGCAGGAACGTGTCGAACAGGTACCCGAACCCGGCGCCCCCGTAGCGGGCGACCTGGGCCATCCGGGCGACCCCGGTGCTCAGCAGCACCCGGTCGGCGTGCCCGGCCTCCAGCAGGTCCAGGACGCGGCGGACACGGGCGCCGACGGCGGCGGCCTCCTCCCCCGCGAGGCCGAGGGTGCCGAACGAGACGTAGCCGCCCGACTCGGCGATCTTGCGGTGCTGGGCGGTGTCGTCCACCCGGTCCTGCTGCCCCACCGCGACGCGCTCGGGGGGCAGCCCGGCGGAGGTGAGGATCTCCATCTGGGCGAGGCCCGCGCGCCCGTAGGTCGCGACCGACAGCCCGGAGTAGCGGGCGGCCTGGCCGGCGGCGCGCAGGCACAGCTCCTCGGCCTCGGTCGGCGCCTCTCCCCAGGTGCCGATCTCGCCGATGACACCGGGCAGCGAGTTCGTGCCGTCCATGCCGAAGCCGACCTCGGCGAGCAGCCGCTCCGCGAGCCGGTCGACCGCCGACGGGCCCGAGTACTCGGCCCCGGAGGGGCCCGGCTCGAACCCGGGGGCCGCGGGGGCCGCTCCGGCGGCGAGGACCTCACGGACGAACGCGGGGTGGAACGGCTCGGTGAACACGCCCGTCCCGGCCACCACGGCGACCCTGGCGCCGGCGCTGATGCGGGCGAGCGCGGCGGCGTTGCGTCCCATGCCCGAGCAGGTGAGGTCGACGACGAGGCCGAGGCCGTGGTCCTTGCGCAGGGCGTTCAGCTCCCGCTGGACGGCCTTCTCCTCGTCCAGCCACCGGTTCGGGTCGGAGTCGGCGAGCTGGGGGCGCGCCGGCCAGCGCAGGTCCAGCTGGAGGTGCTCGTGGGAGAGCACCGGCCCGGTGATGTCGGACGTCGCGATCGTGCCGGTCACGGTCCGCAGCCGGCCTGTCTCCTCACGGGGGGTCATGTCAGGCGAGGCTACGACATGTTTGCCCTTTTCAGGACCTCAACCGGGGTGGTTTTTACCCGTCGCGCCCTGGTCCCGGGGCGCCTGGTCGGCCTCCGCCTCCAGCGCGGCGCGGATCCGGGCGGTGTCCCCGCTGGGCCACAGCCGGTCGATCTCGGCGTTCAGCGCGGCCCCGATCAGCACCGCGAGCGCCGCCACGTACAGCCAGGCCAGCAGCGCGATCGCGGCGGCCAGCGACCCGTACACCGACACCCCGCTCAGCGAGCCGGCCAGGTAGATCCGCAGGACGAAGCTGCCCACGATCCAGATCAGCAGTGCCAGCGCCGCGCCGGGCGTCTGGCGCCACCAGGACGTCCGCACCGGGACGCTCATGTGGTACAGCAGCGAGAGGAAGACGATCGACAGGCTCACCACGACGGGCCAGTACAGCGCCTGGACGGCCTCGGTGCTCTCCGGGAGCGCCTGGCGGACCACCGCGGGGCCGGCCACCAGCATCGGGATCACGACGATCAGGGTCAGCAGCCCGATGAGGTAGAGCACGAAGGCGCGCACCCGGGTCCGGACCACGCCGCGCACACCCGACAGCCCGTAGGCGATCGTGATCGTGTCGACGTAGACGTTCGTCGCCCGCGACCCCGCCCACAGCGAGATCAGGAAGCTGACCGACACGATGTCGGGGCTGCCGCCCCTGATCACGTCGTCGATGAGCGGGACGACGACCGTTTTGACGGTCGGGCCGGTCAGCACCGTCTGCGAGTGCTCGATCACCCACGAGCGCACCTCGGCGATCGTCTCCGTGCCGAACAGGCCGCGCAGGTGGCCCATCGTGCCGATGAGCCCGATGACGAGGGGCGGCATCGACAGCAGGGCGAAGAACGCGGCCTCCGCCGCCAGCCCGGTGACCCGGTAGCGGAACCCGCCGATGGCGGTGCCCTTGGTCAGCGTCCAGGCGATCCCCGCGGCGGCCCGCACGGCGGCGCGCACCCGCGCGGGCAGGCGGTCCCGCAGGCGCCGCTGCGGGCCCTCCGGCGCTTTTCCGGAAGGCGAGTCCCCAGCCCGGGAGGCGCCCGCTGCGTCGGAGACGGTGGTCACACCGCCCCACCGTAGAGGGTCGCGCGCCCGGAACGTGTCCCATCGCCCACTTCACTGGTCCGCTCCGCGCGTGGCACGCCGATCCCCTCCCCCGCCCGGTCGTCCCGCGGGCGTGCCGCCCGTTCCGTGCACATCCCTTGGTGCATACCCGTTATGACGGCACGGAACGTTCTCCGGACCATGATCATCCGCGTGCGGCCACGTCGAACCGGGCATTTGCCTTCATGGGTGACAATGGAAGACATGATTTGCCAGTCGTGCCGCGAACGCCACCACGAGGAGTGCCGTGGCGGCTCCTGGTGCGACTGCCAGCACCACCCCGCGCCCGCCGCCCCCGCGCCCGGCGCGCCCACCGCCGGGCGCCGCACGGACCCAGCGACCGGCGGGAAGGCCGAGCCCCGGGTGAACTGGAGGGCGCAGGGATGACGCATCTCACGCGTCCGCATGCCGGACGTCACTGGACAGTCCGCGAGACGGCATGTCAGAGTGCGGGTATGACTGCCGCGGACCCGTTGCTGGCCAAGCGCCGGCACGTCGACTTCCTCCGCGTCCGCAGCGCGATCTGTAGGTGACGCTCCGACCACGCCCCTGTACAGCCGGGCGCGTGGCGCATCGGCGTCACCTTTGACTTCATCCTGCTCAGCGTCGAGCCGGCTGCCTCAGAGCGCCGGTGCGCTGCGCGTCCCTCACGACCACAGATGAGGACGCGCGCCGTGCCACCCGCGACCAAACGCAAGAAGGGCGAGGGCCAGTGGGCCCTCGGCTACCGCGAACCGCTCAACAAGAACGAAGAGAACAAGAAGAACGACGACGGACTGAACGTCCGCCGCCGGATCATCGACATCTACTCCAAGAGCGGTTTCGACTCCATCGACCCGTCCGACCTGCGCGGCCGGTTCCGCTGGATGGGCCTGTACACCCAGCGCAAGCCCGGCATCGACGGCGGCAAGACCGGCGCGCTGGAGGACGAGGAGCTCGAGGACCGCTACTTCATGATGCGGGTGCGGATCGACGGCGGGCAGCTGAGCGGACCGCAGCTGCGCACGATCGCGGACGTCTCCACCCGGTACGCGCGCGGCACCGCCGACATCACCGACCGCCAGAACGTCCAGCTGCACTGGGTGCGGATCGAGGACGTCCCGGCGATCTGGGAGGCGCTGGAGGCGGTCGGGCTGCACACCATGGAGGCCTGCGGCGACGTCCCGCGCGTGATCATCGGCTGCCCGCTGGCCGGGATCGCGGCCGACGAGGTCGTGGACGCGACGCCGCGGCTGCGCGAGATCCACGACCGCTACATCGGCTCCCCGGAGTTCTCCAACCTGCCGCGCAAGTTCAAGACGGCGATGTCGGGCTGCACGTCGCACTGCACCGTCCACGAGATCAACGACATCGCGTTCGTGGGCGTGGTGGACGAGGCAGGCGAGACCGGCTACCAGGTGTTCGTCGGGGGCGGGCTGTCCACCAACCCGATGTTCGCGCAGAGCCTCGGCGTGTTCGTCAAGCCCGAGCAGACCGCGGAGGTGTGGCACGGCGTCACCTCCATCTTCCGCGACTACGGCTACCGGCGGCTGCGCAGCCGCGCCCGGTTGAAGTTCCTGGTGAAGGACTGGGGCGCCGCGAAGTTCCGCGAGGTGCTGGAGAAGGAGTACCTCGGGTTCGCGCTGCCGGACGGCCCCGAGCCCGCCGCGCCGCTCGCCCGCCGCGACCACGTCGGGATCCACCCGCAGAAGGACGGCGCCTACTACGTCGGGTTCGCGCCCCGTGTCGGCCGGGTGGACGGCGAACTGCTCGGCGTCATCGGCGACCTCGCCGAGCGCTACGGCTCCGGCCGGGTACGCACGACCAACGAGCAGAAGATGGTCATCCTGGACGTCCCGGAGAAGGACACCGAGGCCCTCGCCGACGAGCTGGCGCAGCACGACCTGCAGGTCCGGCCGTCCACGTTCCGCCGCCAGACGATGGCGTGCACGGGCATCGAGTACTGCAAGCTCGCGATCGTCGACACCAAGCAGCGCGCGATGGACCTGATCGACGAACTGGAGGAGCGGCTCCCCGACTTCGACCAGCCGCTGACGATCAACGTCAACGGCTGCCCGAACGCGTGCGCCCGCATCCAGGTCGCCGACATCGGGCTGAAGGGCCAGCTGGTCGTGGACGACGACGGCGAGCAGGTCGAGGGCTTCCAGATCCACCTCGGAGGGCGGCTCGGCGCGTCGTTCGGCAAGAAGGTCCGCGGGCTGAAGACCACCTCGGCCGGGCTCACCGACTACGTCGAGCGCGTCGTGCGCAGGTTCGACGAGCAGCGCACAGGCGGCGAGACGTTCGCCGAGTGGGTGCACCGCGCCGACGAGGCGGACCTCAAGTGAGCGGGGCTGATCGGGCATGAGCGAGCGGATGGCGCCGTTCTACTGCCCCTACTGCGGCGAGGAGGGCCTCGAACCCCGGGATGAAACGCCCGGGGCGTGGTTCTGCCCCGACTGCGTCCGTTCCTTCAGCCTGAAGTTCCTCGGTGTCGGCACCCCCCGCACCGCGAGCAAGGAGGTCCCCCGGTGACACTGCTGGAGACCGACAGACCCACCCTCGACCTCCAGGACATCGTCGAGTCGGCCGCCGCCGCGCTGGAGGGCGCCCCGACACTGGAGGTCATCCGGTGGGCGGTCGCCACGTTCGGCGACCGCATCTGCCTCACCTCGTCCATGTCGGACGCGGCCCTGATCCACCTCGTGTCGAAGGTGAAGCCGGGCATCGACGTGCTGTTCGTCGACACCGGCTACCACTTCGCCGAGACCGTCGGAACGCGCGACGCCGTCGAGGCCGTCTACCCGGTGAACGTCATCGACGTCACCCCGTCCCGGACGGTCGAGGAGCAGGAGGCCGCGCTCGGCCCGCGCCTGTACGGCCGCAACCCCGACCTGTGCTGCCACCTGCGCAAGGTGGAGCCGCTCGGCCGCGCGCTGGAGGGCTACATGGCCTGGTTCAGCGGCATCCGCCGGGACGAGACCGCGAGCCGCCGCGACCGCCGGGTCGTCGAGTGGGACCGCAAGCGCGGCATGGTCAAGGTGAACCCGATCCTGGGCTGGTCCCAGGAGGACATGGACAACTACATCGAGGACAACGGGGTGCTCGTCAACCCGCTGCACTACGACGGCTACCCCTCGATCGGCTGCGCGCCGTGCACCCGCCCGGTCGCGCCCGGCGAGGACCCACGCAGCGGCCGGTGGGCCGGAATGGGCAAGACCGAGTGCGGCATCCATCTGTGAGCGTCCCCCTGGTCGCGGTGGCGCACGGCAGCCGGGACCCCCGCGCCGCCGCGACCGTCGCCGCGCTGCTCGACGCCGTCCGGGCGCGCCGCCCGGACGTGCCCGTGCACGCCTCGTTCCTGGACCACGCGCCGCCCGCCCCCGACCAGGTGCTGGACGGCCTGGCCGGGGACGGCGCGGACGAGGCGGTCGTGCTGCCCCTGCTCCTCACCGCGGCCTACCACAGCAAGACCGACATCCCTGGCGTGCTGAACCGGGTGCACGGCCGGCACCCGCGGCTCGTCCTGCGCACGGCCGGCACGCTCGGCCCGCACCCGCTGCTGCTGGACGCCCTGGAGCGGCGCCTGTCCGAGGCGGGCGTGGCGCCCGGCGACCCGGACACGGCGGTCGTCCTCGCCTCGGCGGGATCCAGCGACCCGTCCGCCAACGCCACGAACGCGCGGCTGGCGCGGCGGTGGCGTGCGCGCGGCTGGCGGGACGTGGTGCCGGCGTACGCGACGGCGGCCCGCCCGGCGCCGGCCGAGGCGGTGCGGGCCCTGCTCGAGGCGGGCGCGCCGCGCGTGGCGGTGGCGTCCTACATCCTCGCGCCGGGCCACTTCGCCGACAAGGTCCGCCGGGAGTCCCTGGCCGCCGGCGCCGCCGCGGTCTCCCCCGCCCTCGGCGCGGCTCCGGAGGTCGCCGACCTGATCGTCCGCCGCTACGCCGGGGCGCTGGAGGCCCCCCGCGCGGCGGCCGCGGTCTGACCCCCTACCGGCGGTCCTTCCACCAGGTGGCGAAGGCGTTCCGGAGCGGGCCGTGGTGCTCGTCGTCGACGATCTTGATGTCGCCCATCACGGCGGTCGCGGTGACGCGCACGACGGGGACGCGGGCGCCGGGATGCGGGTCGCGGACCGCGACCCGCCGGTCGCCGAGGAAGTTGTGCCCGGTCAGCACGACGCTGACGCCGTCCGGGACGATGATCTTGACGTCGCCCATCACGGCGGTCACGCAGATGTGCACCTCGCCGGTGGGGACCTGGGCGCCGCGCAGGTCGAGCTCGACGTCGCCCATCACCGACACGGCCTCCAGCGGCCCGTCGATGCGCCCGACGATGCGCTCCTTGCAGTCCCCCATGACCGCGCTGAACCTGCGCTTGACCTGCGCAGGCGCGGGGTTGGCGCCGGGCGCGCCCATGCCGGGCAGGTCGGCGGTGATGAGTTCGAGGTCGCCGCGGCTGACGGCCGCGTAGGCGGCCTCGGTGCGCTCGGTCAGCTCCTCGAAGGTGAGCCGCCCCTCCACCGAGGCGATCCGCAGCCGCTCGACGACGGCCTCGCGCTCGGCGTCGGACGCCCGCACCGTGTCGTTCGCCCGCCCGGTGTCGTTCGCCCGCCCGGTGCCCGAGGCACGCCCGGCGTCCGAGGCCCGCCCGCCGCCGGACGCCCGCCCGGTGTCGGGTGCGGTCGTCACGTCGACCGGCTCGGGGACGGGGCCGGCGCCCCGCCGCCGCTCCGGCGGCCGGCTCGCGGTGTGCCGCTCGGGCTGCGGACCGGTCTGACTCATGATTTCGACGGTATGCCCCCGGCGGCGCTGGACAATCCGCCGCGCGGACGAGATCACCCCACCACCTGAGGAGGATGGACGTCCTCCCACCCCACAGGCATGATCAACCTGGCGCCCGAACCGCGTTCTGTATTCTGCTGGTCGACGGCATGAACGTTGGGAGAGCGCGTGACGCACGAGGTGTTCAACCAGGTCCCCCCGCTCGCCGGGCACGACGCCTCCGACGAGGCGGCCCTGCTGGACGGGCTGCACCGCGAGGGCGCCGGGTGGGCCGAGGCCGAGGTGCGCGAGCTCGGCCGCCTGGCCGGCGCCGAGCGGGCCCAGGAGTGGGGGCGCCTCGCCAACGAGCACCCGCCCGTGCTGCGCACCCACGACCGCTGCGGGCACCGGATCGACGAGGTCGAGTTCCACCCGGCGTGGCACGAGCTGATGACCGTCGCGGTGACGCACGGCCTGCACGGCTCGGCGTGGACCGACCCCCGCGAGGGCGCCCATGTCGCCCGCGCGGCGAAGTTCTACACCTGGCGCGTCGACGCGGGCCACGGCTGCCCCGTCTCGATGACCTACGCCGCCGTCCCGGCGCTGCGGCAGTCGCCGGAGCTGGCCGCGCGGTACGAGCCGCTCCTGGCCAGGCCGGAGTACGACTTCGGGCTGCGGCCCCCGCTCACCAAGACCGCGCTTCTCGCCGGCATGTCCATGACCGAGAAGCAGGGCGGCTCGGACGTCCGCGCCAACACCACCACGGCCGCGCCCCAGCCGGACGGGACGTACCGCCTCGTCGGCCACAAGTGGTTCACCAGCGCTCCGATGTGCGACGTGTTCCTCACCCTCGCCCAGGCGCCCGGCGGGCTGACCTGCTTCCTCGTCCCCCGCGTCCTGCCGGACGGCGGCCTCAACCCGCTGCGCCTGATGCGGCTGAAGGACAAGCTCGGCAACCGGTCCAACGCCTCCTCCGAGGTGGAGTACGACGAGGCGGTCGCGTGGCGGGTCGGGGACGAGGGCCGCGGCGTCCGCACCATCATCGAGATGGTCAACATGACCCGCCTGGACTGCGTGATCGGTGCCGCGTCCGGGATGCGGCTCGGCGTCACCACCGCCGCGCACCACGCGGCGCACCGCTCGGCGTTCGGCCGGCCGCTGATCGACCAGCCGCTGATGCGCAACGTCCTGGCCGACCTCGCGATCGAGTCCGAGGCCGCCACGACCACGATGCTGCGCCTCGCGGGCGCCACCGACCGCTCGGTGCGCGGCAGCGAGAGCGAGACCGCCTTCAAGCGCCTCGGCCTCGCGGTCAGCAAGTACTGGATCTGCAAGCGCTGGCCCGCGCACGCCGCCGAGGCCCTCGAATGCCTGGGCGGCAACGGCTACGTCGAGGAGTCCGGGATGCCCCGCCTCTTCCGCGAGTCGCCCCTGAACTCCATCTGGGAGGGCTCCGGCAACGTCGCGGCACTCGATCTCCTCCGCGCAACGCTACGCGAGCCGCAAACCCTAGAGGCGTTCTTCGAAGAAGTAGCCCTCTCTCAAGGAGCCGACAAGCGCCTAGACGCAGCCATCAAGGAGACCAAGGAAAGCTTCGCCGACACCGCGACAATCGAGTACCGCGCCCGCCGAGTAGCCGAGCGCCTGGCGCTAGTCCTCCAGGCATCACTGCTGGTCAGACACGGCCACCCGGCCGTCGCCGACGCCTTCTGCGCCACGCGCCTAGCCGGCGACTGGGGCGGCGCTTTCGGCACCCTCCCGCCAGGCCTGGACATCGCCCCCATCATCGACCGCGCCACCCCGAAGGTCGGCTGAGTCCTCAGCTCCTGGCGTTGCCGAGCCACCGCATCCGCCTGTCCGCAACCGATCCAAGCAAGATCATCCACTAACGTACCCGTTAGTAGGCAGCCGCCGCGTCGCACTAGTAGTGCTAAGTGCAGCGTCGTGCCACCCGGTGCTCGGCTACGCCCGGTCAGTCACGCCCGTGAATAGCCCCGTTCTTCGCTTGCCAGAGGATGCGGGGGATCCGGGTCCCGATATGCCCATACTGACTTGGCCTTAGCAAGGCCGGCGCGGCGCATGCTGCAGGCTGAGGTGTCGATTGCCAGCCAGGCGCATGAGACGTCGGCCAGCACGCGCCCTCGGGAGCGGATCAGTATTGGTGGTTCTGTCCCGGCGTCCGGACGTGGCGCCGCTGGCAGCGCGGTAGCCGCATCGGCGCGGAACGCCTGACACTCCTGATGCGCCATAGGGTTCTTCTCCAATAGCGCCTCAATCTACGCCGAATCGGGGGCAGCCCAACGGCATGACCGGTCACTTCCCCAGGGCTGGTTCGGCGCAGCGAAACCGGACTAACAGACTCCCCTGTTCCAGCCGTCCGCGTGCCGTCCGCCGCGTGGCGGACGGCCGTCCGCGACATCGCCTGAGCCGTCCGCCCCGATATCTACCGTCCAAAGATCGGACGAAGCCCCGGACCACCGACGCCTGACCCTTCCAGGCGGCGAACGCACCGCCTTCCCGATCAGCGCGCACCGGCCACGCTAAGGAAGCCGCCGACACACATCGTCCGCCAACTCATCCAGCTTCTCGACGGTTCGCGCGGCCGCCTCGGCGTACCACCGCAACTGCGGCGACGCCTCCCCCGAGTGCAACGCCGCGATTGCCTGGTTGAGGTTAGCTCCAATCCGTCGAGCCTGCCCCGATGCATGCATCATGATCGCCAGCGACTCCCGCAGCAATGCGTACTGCGGCTGGACACTGCCTCGAGCCGCATTGAGCACCGCCTGCGCCGCGTATGCCCCGACCGCAAGCCGTTCTCCTGATGCCGCCGAGGCAACCAACGCATGCTCCTCCTCCGACAACGAGAACCTCACCGAGCGGTTGCGCCGCGGAGTCCGATGCGCCCGCCGATTCACCTGCGCTGGCCTCGCCTCCTGCTGCGACCCGTCTTCAGGGATTACAGCCACCACCTCCCGGATCGCGCTCGATCCCCCGATGAACTGGACCGCGCACGGTCCAGCCGCCATATGTGCACGATTTCCATTTCTTGCCCCCCGCGGCAGCGGAGCCCGGCGAGACCCTTCAGGTCTCGGCCGGCGTACGCATGGGACAGGCTGTCTCATCCCACGCCCGCCCGCTACTTTAAGCATCGGCGTGGCCCACTGACGCTCAAAAACATCAGCGGGGCTGACCCGGAAGGCCCGGCGTAGGTCCGCAGAAGCGCTTCGGCGCGTTTTGGTTCATGCAGTCCGGTCGGCGCGAGCCCACCGAGAGTGCCCACACCCCTGCCGGATCTCGGCTCGCAGATGGCCTCAGAACCACTGCGTCTTCCCGTCGGGGGTCACCAATGTGACTCGACTCAGATGCGTCACAGCCATCGGCGGGGCAAAGGTCAGGTAGCCGGGAGGCAGAGCGGAGACGCCCCTCCACGATCTTTCATGTGCGGTCGATGACCGCGAAGACGACCTTCCCGACGTTGTCGGCCAGGGCACGGATGCCCCAGCAGCGCGCGAACTGGTCGACAATGAACAGGCCACGGCCTGTCTCGCTGGACGTATCCGCCGCCAGCAGGTGCGGGAGGTCGCAACCGGCGTCCTGGACCTCCATCCACAGGGCGTCGTCCTCAGTGCGACTCAGCCGCAAGATCACCTCTTCGTCCGTCGCCGACGCCGCATGTTGCAGGGCATTGGTGACCAGCTCGGTCGCCACCAGGCACGGGACGAAGTCATCCATGCCCCACTGACCGGCAACCAGCCGCACGAACCGCCGGACCTCCGCGACCGCCTTGGGGTCCTGCTTCACCACCATTTCGTTCTCCGCTGCGCAGCCCATGGATCTCCTCACTGTGTGTGGTAGACAGCACACATTGAGCCACTATCTGGGCTACGTTCGTCTTGCCGTCCTCAAGTGGCGTTGAGCGGTAAGAAGCCGCATCAGGCAGTAAGTTGCCGAGAGGGGAAAAGCGATCATGGCGGCGGTACGACGGCAGCGCCCCAGGGAGTCAGCTGCGCTTATTGCCTTCGGCCGGCAGATGCGTCGGCTGCGGGAGTCCAAGGGCATCAAGCAGGAAACGATCGCTCATCTCACAAAGGTCAGCCCTGCGCAGGTGAGCCGTATCGAGGCGGGAAAGAAGCGCGCCACACGGCCCTTCGTAGAGATCGTGGACGACCACCTGGAGGCAGGCGGAGCGCTGATCGCTCTGTGGGAGGACCTGAACAAGGACGGTCACCCTGTGCCCGTTTGGTTCGACTGGCCACAGATAGAGGGCGATGCAGTGATGCTGGTCTGCTGGGAGCACGGAGTGATCCCAGGCCTGTTGCAGACCCCGGCATACATGTCGGTCCTACTGAAGGGCAACCAGGAGGCGATAGACCTCCGCCTGCGACGCCAGTCCATCCTCACCAGGGACGATGGAACTCCCCCTACGCTCTTTGTGCTGCTGCTCGACGGGCATGCCCTTTACCGGCAAGTCGGCTCCGCCGAGACAATGAAGGAGCAGCTGGAGCACCTGCTCACCATGGGCATGTTGCCGAACATCACGATCCAAGTAGTCTTGGCAAGCGGTGAGCACACCGGCAACTCAGGTGACTTCATGATTGCAACGATGGAGGACCGGAGCGAGGTTGCCTACGTCGAGACAGCCATCCGCGGTATCGCAACGGACAACCCAGCAGACCTGGCTACTCTGGCACGAACTCTGATCGAGCTTCGTGCACGAGCACTCACCGAAGACGCGTCGCGCGAAGTGATTAGGAAGGCGACAGAGAAATGGACCTGAGCAACGTTGCCTGGCGCCGGAGCAGCCGCAGCACTTCAAGCGGAGGCAACTGCGTCGAACTGGCAGACGCGGCCGATGCGCTGGTGGCGGTGCGAGACAGCAAAGACCCGGCCGGCCCCGTCCTCCTACTGACCCGCGCAGCCCTACGCAACGCCGTCCAGTCCGCCCCCAGGCACTGACCGCCCAGCACCAACCACCCCAGCTAGTCCAGTCCCCACAGGGCAACAGCCAGTGGCGAGCTCGCTCCCGGGACGGACCACCACCCGCCGCTCGCCCCCCTGACTCGCACCACCGGACCTCGGCCCCTGGCGGCTTGTCCTCCTTACCTACGAGAAGACGCGCCTGCCAACCTCTGACCTGCTAACCTCGCGCGATCCTGGACAGGTACTCGTTTTGGGGAACGAACTCGTGCCTCAGCCTCCAGCGAGGCGACAAACGTGGCGAGCCGTGAGGCCTCTTGTCTCGTGATGGCCAGTGACCAAGCCACCGTCCCTCGTTCGCAGACTCGCCCGGTTCAGCGCCCCCTCCCGCTCCCCCGGAACGTGTCGGCGGCTCCACTCCCCGCACGTCAGTTCGACGATGCGGCAAACATCCGCTCATGCCGATGAGCGGACGGCTCCCTATCCTCGTCGCTGCTGCTCGGGAGTACACCGTCACGGCGTGCCCGGCGGATCGCGGGGCTGAATTGTCGCCATGAATCGGGCTGTTGAGAGGCGGTCGCTGAACCGGTAGGAAGTTCCTGGGGCAGGCATTGCTGGCGCGCTCCAACACGGTCTTTATCCATGGTGTCAACGACGGTCGAATTCACGCGTCGCCGACACATGGTGAGTCACTGATCGCAGAAACACCCGACATCAGCGTCGCTCCGGTTGAGGCACTGCCTGCCGGCTGTGCGCGAACGATCTCTCTGGTGCTCAGTCCGCGAGTGCGGAGGTGGGATCCCAGCGGCTCTTCTGGACGAACCTGTTGATTCGCTTGCCCACATCAGGGTCGGTGTAGGTGTCGTGGGCCAGTTTGACGCTGTCAGCGAGTTCGTGGGCATGGAGGTCGACGACGGCCTCGATGAGTTCGGCGAGGTTCGTGGTCGCCGAACGGCTGCGGACTCGTGCTGTAACCAAGATCCCGAATCCGATCAGCAGCGAGGGCCACCACCACGCGCCGAGGAGCACATAGAGAATGCCCCAGGCCGTGATCCGTGTAGAGGCAGCGAAAGCATCGCCCGCTGAGGCCACTGCCTTGCGAGTGTCTTCGGGGACGATCAGCCACAGGCGGGCCCATGCCGAGTCGAGATCCAGCCCATAGACCGCCGCAATCCGCAACCGGGTAACACGCAGCCGGTCGCCGATCCAGGTCGGTCGATCGGCTTCCAGGAGGCAGATGCGGTTGGCCGCGGCGATCGCCTCGGCTAGTTCGGCCTCGCTAGTCGCATTGTCCGCCCTGTCCTTGGCCTTGCGTGAGCGGCTTCGGCGGCGCGCTGCCAGCCAGCGCGCGGGGCCACGCCGTCCGGGAAGCGTCCAGACCATCTCGACGACCGTCCCGAGTGCGCCGACGGCGAGCCCTACCACGATCGATCCGAGCAGCGCCACAACCATGATCAGTACGGTGCCCCCGACGGATCGAAACGACCGCGAGGACGACCAATTGGTGATGTGGTGGCTGAGTTCGCCCAGGTCCAAAGGATGCGCGTGCCCGAGTGTCATCGCTACCGTCACTGCCGCGAGGTAGAGCATGCCGGGCAGCGCCAGAAGTGACAGCCATCGTTCGGCCAGCTTCTTGCCGAGCTCGCTGAGGAACCCGTTCATCGCGTCAGTGGTCGCGGGACAAGCGCGGCCCCTGTAGCGCAGACGGGCGGGTCTTCGCCGGGCCGGACCCTGCCACGCCCGGCGCATAGTCCTGCAGGACACGACCACCACAGTGCTCCGGAGTCCGGTGAGGCACCGCTGAGCGGCTGGTAGGCGCGAGCTCTGCGCGGATAGAACTCGATCCCCTCGCTCTCGCGCACGGTCCGGTTGAGCAGGTCGAGATCGGCCTCGGTCGCAGCTTCCCCCTGCCCGGCGAGCACCGCGGCCTTCACCCGGTCGAAGATCTCACCTGCTCCGTTAGCCCTCGCGATTCCCTCGATCGCCGAGTCCTGAAGCTCCCGGCAGAACGCCGCGATCTTTTCTGCCATCGTCAGGTCCACTTCCGGTTCTCCTTGTGGCTCGGCCTGAAGGTTAGCGTCCTTTCTGTCCCAGCATCACCGAAACTCAGCTGGGTCGCGTTAGCGTGAAGTCCATCAGAGACCGTGCGGAAAGGAACAGGAAGATCGAGGTCTATAGGCGACTGTTCGTTCACGCCCCATCACTGGACGGCGTTCCCAGTGCGTTGCTGGCAGACCTGGCCGACGATCTCGCTTCTCTCTCAGCGATGCTCGTCGCGCGGGCGTTGGGGGCGAAGGCCGACCGCAACTCCCTGTTCATCGCCGTCCGCCTGGCCGGCCGGATCCTGGACCACACGGCGTTGGACCATCCCGGGCGTGCAGGTCGGATGAGCAATCTCGCAATAGGGCTGATGCGTCAGTCCTTGATGACGGGCAAACCCGCCGACCTGGACCTTGCCGTCGATCTGGCGCGGCAGGCCGCGGAAGCACCTGGGCCTGGCCGAGTCGACTATCTGAGTAACCTGGTGGAGGTTCTCGATCAACGGCGAAAGATGCTGAGCGCGCCTGACGGTCTGGAAGAAGCCATCGAACGTCGCAGGGAGTGCATCGACCTCCTCGGAGAGGACTCACGGCTACCCGCTCACCTGGGGAACTATGGCCTGGATCTGTTTCAGCGCTTCCTGCGGGACGGCACCGTCGGAGATCTCGACAGGGCAGTAGAGGCCAGCCGCCGAGCGTTGCGGCTCCTGCCGAACGACCACTCCGAGCGGAGCCGCCATCTCAACGCCCTGGGGCTGTTCCAGCGGCACCGCTTCGAGACCGTGGGCGAGATCGCCGACCTTCTCGAGTCCGTACGTCGCGCCGAGGAGTCCGTCTCATTGCCCTCGGCAGAGAGCAGTGAGAGGGGCGGTCAACTCGCCAACCTCAGCGTCTCCCTGCGGCTGAGGTACTCCCGACTGGGGTCCCCGGCCGATCTAGACCGCGCGATTCACACAGGGAGGGAGGCTCTCGAGGCCATGCCCTCGAACGATCCCGAACGGGTGGCGGCCCTCGCCGACCTGGGGGTCGCCCTACGGACGAGGTTCGAGCTGAGGGGCGGACGAGCCGACGTGGAGGCCGCCGTGCGGCTCGGCGAGCGCGCGCTCGCCGACACACCTTCCGACCATCCCTTCCGAGGCGCACGATTGGGTAATCTCGGCATCTCCCTGCAATTGCTTTTCGGCCGCACTGGAGACCTCGCCGACCTGGACAGGGCGATCGCCGCAGCGAGAGAGGCCCTTGCTCTCCGCGGAGACCGGCTCGACCGTAAGGCCACCCTCAATGACTTGGGCCTCGGGCTGCGATTGAGGTTCGAGCACTCCGGAGAGATCTCCGATCTTGACGCCTCCATCTCCAATCTGCGCGAGGCAATCGACGGCCAGGACGATGATCAACACCGTCCCATGCGGCTCAACAGCCTGTGCGGCTCCCTGCAGGCACGCTATGAAGTTACGGGCGACCCCGGCGACCTAGACGCAGCGGTGGCCATGGGAAGCACGGCGGTCGAGGCCACCCCCAGCGGTGACCGGGCCTGGACTGCCTACGCGGTCACTCTTTCCAGCGCCCTCAGAGCGCGATTCGAGCGAACCTCCGACTCTCGCGACCGCGACCTGGCACTGCGGTTGCTGGGTTCGGTAACGGACGCCCCGTTCGTGGCCCCTTCCATCCGCATCCCCGCGCTCAGGCTCGCTGCCGAGCTCGCCATGCCGGACCAGGTGGGACGCGCCGCAGCGCTGACGGAGGCGGCAGTGCTCCAGCTCCCCGATCTGGCCCTCCGGGAGCTCGACCGAGGCGATCGCCAGCACTTGATCCGCGGGGTCTCTGGGCTGGCTTCGTACGCGGCATCACTTGCCCTGAGCGATCCCGGCGTACGGGAGAAGGAACGGCCTGGGAGGGCGCTACGGCTCCTGGAGGCGGGTCGATCAGTCCTGCTGACACAAAGCCTCGCTATCCGCAACGACTACACCGACCTCCGTGATGCTCATCCCGGCCTCGCGGCGGAGCTCGCCTCGCTGCGGTCCGAACTCGACCGGTCGCCGACCGTCCGGGTTACGGCTGGCGTCTTTGACACTCGGCATGAGCAGTCCGACCGGCTCACGCGTTTGCTGGACCATATCCGCAACCTTCACGGATTCGAGACCTTCGGTCTGCCTCCCACAGAGAAGGAGTTGCGCTCCCAGGCCCGACAGGACGCCATCGTGACGTTCGCGATCAGCCCGCTCCGCAGCGACGCTCTCATCACCACGGAGCAGGCGATCACCAATGTCGCGCTTCCCCTACTGGAGCAGGAGCGACTGATCGGACAGATCAATGCCTTCCATCAGGCTCTCGCCATCCTCGGCGACGCCGAGGCATCGTTCGGAGAGAGGATCTCCGCGCAGCGTCGACTGTTGGAGATCCTCGCGTGGCTTTGGGATGCGGCGGCCGAGCCGGTCCTCGAGGCACTGGGCATCGAGGGGCCGCCCGAGGACGCGTGGCCTCGTCTGTGGTGGTCGCCCGGCGGCCTGCTCGGCCTGCTCCCATTGCATGCCGCTGGTCATCACTTCAGGAGCCCAGATCCCACACATCGTGCTGTGCTCGACCGGGTGGTCTCCTCCTACACCCCGACCATCAACGCCCTACGGTATGCACGAGGCCGATCGAGCCGCTCGCCTGGTGAGGACTGGACACTTCTCGTCGCGATGCCCGAAACCCCCGCGCAAGTCCCTCTCCCAATGGCCACACAGGAGGTGGAGACCTTGCGCGGCCTGCTACCCCGCCCCACGCTGGTGCAGGCCCGTCCAGTCACCGGGGCGGCCGTCCTGTCGGCACTGCCGGGCAGCACGATCGTCCATTTCGCCTGCCATGGCCGCAGCGATCCGGCGGACCCGTCCCAGAGCCGGCTCCTGCTCCATGACTGGAAAAGCGCACCGCTCACCGTCGCCGCTTTAGCCCCCGTCGACCATGATCGAGCGAGACTGGCCTATCTGTCCGCCTGCTCGACCGCGGTCACCCGTGACACCCAGTTGCTGGACGAATCGATCCACCTCGCCTCAGCCTTCCAACTGGCCGGATTCCCCCACGTCATTGCAACCCTCTGGACGATTCCCGATGATAGCGCCGTCGCCATCGCAGGTTCGTTCTACGAGAGGCTCTGTCAGTCCGGGCGGCCTGCCACCGAGGACAGTGCCCACGCACTCCACCAAACCATCAATGCCCTGCGTAGCGAGGAGCCTCTGGCTCTCACTCGCTGGGGAGCCCACGTGCATTTCGGCGCCTAAGATTGCGCAAGGTTCGATGGCCCTTCCGAATACCCTCATGCCGATGACGGGATGCTGTGTCACGGTGCCACCTCATCACGGGGCCACCTCCTGCGCACCAATAAAGGACCCAAGGGATCATCGACCGCAGCGTTGCTGTGGCGCTCGATCTACCTCTTTATGCGAGGCTACCCGCGATCGGGCCATGGCTGGATCCAGCACCACTGGGGCAGGGGCCAGGCGATCACGCCCCAGCGTGCAGGTAGGACGCCCAGAGGGATGGACTGGTGGGAAACCTGTCACGCAGTCTGAGGACCGCGCTATGCAAGGCTTGCGGAGACCTTGCCAGATCCAGAAACCCGTCATCGGTTCTGAGGTTCCCGTAGAAGTCCGCTGCAGCCCTAGCCGAAATCTCATCGTCAACCTCCCATAGAGTACCTATTACGTGGGAAAAGCCCGTGAGTTGGAAGGCCGAGGTGAGGTGAATGGCCTCGTCGAGGAGATTCGCGGAGTTTGAGTACGCCGTATTGCAGGCCGACAGGTAAGCCAGACCGGCTTGGTCAAGCCGTACTCCGTCGAGGCCAGCCACGGTAAATGGGTCGGTGCGGTGATCTTGCAGCAGCAGGCGGCTCTGCGACGGGTCGATAGGATCCACCACACCGTGGCAGGCAAAATGGGCGATCGCGCAGCCTTCGAGATAGCCAAGGACATTTGACTTCGTCGCCGACTGCATTCCGACGATACCTCCATTTCCGACAAGGAGCACCGAATCAGGCAGTAGGGACTGAATACTTCGAGTTTCGGCAAGGACGTGAGTGAGCCGTCCCTGGATCCCCGGAGTCGTGGGCATGGCCACGACAAGGGCCTTGCCGGATTGCCGCATGCCGCGTTCTTTGTCGCGGGCATGGCCAAGGGCTCGGATGGTCGGCGTGTAAGAGGAGATCACTCGGTCCATGACCGTGCGGCGGCCCATTCCGGTGTGTGGAACCTCGCGATGGTGGCCGGCAGCGTGCAGGGGTAGCAGACCGAGCAATCCCCCAGTGACCCACCAGATTCTCGGATTGGCAATGTCTGGCAGATCCACGGCGTCTAGCACAGGACCTGCAGCTACGTCCCACAACCAGCTGAGCATCTCGAGCAGCCGTGACTGAGCGGCTTGCCGCTCCCGCAGGCTGGCATCAACTTTGGTCACCGTGTCGAGCGCGCTGTAGAAGCCAGCGACCTCATTGACCAGAGCAGCCTCGGTAAGATCAGGTAGTTCTTTATGAGAGATCTTACCATTCGCAAGAATGAGCGCGTCACAGCGATAGGCCGTTATGTTGAAGCAGGCTATGGGGCCGACGCTCGCCTCGCAAATAAGGTCTTCATTAGACGGCGGGAGTCCGAATGCCGCAAACTCTTCGTTGGCTCGTATCCGCTCGAAGGTTCGTCTCAACTCTTCAGCCAGGCGATGCCGCCCAGGAATTTCCGCAGCACCGAGGCGTCCCTGCTCCGATTCCTGGTCCAACTCAAGGAGATCCCGGAGTTCCTCGAATCGAGTTGCAAGATCCGGATGCTTGGCCCGAAGCTCCGAAAGATCGGTCCGGATGTCCAACGCGCGGTTCAACATGAACGCGCGGCCTGCCTCCAGTAGCTGTAGTGCTCGCCACGCCCTGGCCTCCTCGTCGAGGACCTCTGTGTCCGAGAGAGCGAGTGCCGCTGCATCCCCGGCCAACCCGGCCAGCTCCGCCAGAGCACGTTGCTGGTCGCTCCGCCCTAGCCGACGTGGCGCCGCTCCCGGGAGAAGCCGGACTGCCGTTTCCAGAAAGCGTGCTGCTCTTCCAGTGTTCGAGTCTATATCAAGCCTCGCGGCCGCCCTTGCCGCCACGATCCGAGTTGAAGGACGAGCCACAGCCATCTCGGCGGCTGAGCTAAAAGCAGAGTGAGCTTCATCCGCGTCGCTTTGAATTCCGTTCCTTTTGAGGCGGGTTAGGAGCATATTACCTAGGTTCAGTAGATAATTCGCTCGCTGTGGGTAGTCAGGAGGGGCCGCTTTGGTTGCGTCACGACTGGCTTTGATAGCGACTTCAAGATCAGCTAGGTCATCGGTTCGGTCGTACCGGATAGCCAGAATCGCGCCGAAGGAAGAAAGATATCGGCCCGTATACGGGTCCCCGGACGCGAATGCAGCGACCACCGCCTTGCCAGCGGACTCGACTGCGGCATTCAGGTCCGCGACGTCATCGGCCTGGGTGAATCGAGCAGCCAAGAGTCCTGCGAGGTTGGAATTCAAGCGTGGGCTCAATGGATGATCATCTGACACCGCACGCACCGCTGCTCTTGCGTGCTCGATAGCACGATTGATATCAGCAGCCGTTCCGGTTTCATCAAAACGGACCTTGATGGTGGCCGACAAATTAGACAGTGCTATCAACTGCTCGGGGGGATGGCTTGGAATGATTTCGACAGCACGCTCGCCAAGCAGGACTGCCTCGTTCAAGTCGGCGAGTCGGCCAGTGCGTTCATATCGGGTCCAAAGCCAGAGTCCTGCGTTCGAGAGGCGGCTTCCGAGGTCAGGGTGATCGTCCGGCGTAGCCTGCAGCGCTTGATTGCCGACCTCGACCGCTTCATCCAGGACTGCCAGGTCAGCCTGCCGTTCAAATTGAGTCCAAAGGGCGACGGCGAGATTGTTTAGGCAGATTGAGATATTGGCGTGGTCGGGTGGTATAAGCATGAGTGCCTCCCGGCTGACCTCGACGGCTTCGTCGATGTCTGCAGGGAAGCCTGTTCGCCCAGCATGCGCGATCAGGGATGTTCCGAGAGCCGCAAGGCGGACGGGCTTGGCGGCGTGTCCATCTGGGGTCGTCTGCACGGCACGTCTGCCGACCTCTATGGCCTCACTGAGGTCGTCTGCAAAGCCCGTTCGATCGAATCGGGTGCTAAGCGTGACGCCATAGTTGCTAAGAAAGGTCGCGGAGTCTGGATGGCCTATCGGAGTGAGTTCGATGGACTCGCGGCCAACTTTGACCGCCTTCTCCAGGTCGTCCATATCGTCGGTGCGTTGGAACCGTTCACGCAGCGCGACCCCCAGATTCGTGAGAATGCCCGCGCGCTCATGCTGTCCTGGAGGAAACCATGCCACTGCCCGCCAAAGATTCTTGATCACCTCATCTAGCAGGGCTGATTCGCCGGTGCGCCCAAACAAACTCAATTGGGCTGCTGCAAGGTTCGCAAGATTACCGCCGAGGAGCTGACCTTGCTCGCTCGTGGCGTCCACGGATCGTTTTCCCGCATCGATCGCACTGGTCAAGTCCGCCAGTCGACCGGTGTATTCATACTTGGATCTCAGTGCAACTGACAGGTTGGAAAGCACAGCTGGGAGATCTAGGTCAGATGCCGGAAGCAGGGAGACAGCAGACTTAAGGGCGCTGATTGCCGCATCTAGATCGGATAGTTTTGCTCCGTACTGTGACCTGATCTGCAACGCCATCGCGAGGTTCGACAGCATCGGCCCACGTTCGCGGTCTTGATCTGGGAGTGCCCCCACGGCCCTCCGCAGCAGCTCTATGGCGGCGGAGAGTTGCTCGTACACTGGTTGGCCAGAAGCCGGCCGGATCCACATGATCGCCACTCTAGATGAAAGAGTCGCAATGGCTGGAAGGAGTTCTGCAGGCAGGAGATCGTCTTCAACTCCTGCGACGAAGCATGGGTTGAACATCTCTATCGCGGTCTCGAGTTCCTTCTGCCTCTCCTGCGCCGAGTCCAGTTCACCGTGGCGGTACCAGAAGAACCAGCCAAGCGTGAGCCAGCAGGTGACCTCGCCCCCATCCCCTTCGAGGAGTTCCATAACCTGACGGGCCTCAGCAAGGGCCTCGGACTCAAGAAGTAGATCGACGCTATCTGCCATCGAAGCTCGCCGCATGCGCGCAGCCAGAACGGCGAGCGGGCCTTCCCACGCCTTCAATTTGTAGTCCTTCGCCGTCAGAGGTCCAGGGAGCACAGCTCGTGAGTCGAGCGTAACAAACCACCATTGAGATGGGAGCGGCATATGGGAAAAACGCGGAGGTGAGGACACTCGGTGCCATGGACTGCGCCCATGGAGATCTTTCGAGGCCAATATCGAGGTCAAGATCTTGAGCTTAGGGAACATCCCCCGCATGCCACTGATCGTGCAGCTGGTCGGTCGGCCTTTTCAAGTCACTGGGGCATTGATGATCCGGTCCGTGCCGCTTGTACGTCCCGTAGGTCTGATCGGCAGATGGCAACCGGTCAACGCTCTAGACCGATGGAGGCTAGGAAGGCTGTCTGGTTTCGGTGGTTTCGGTCCCTGCCCGGGACGAGGGCGCCGGCCTCGGGATGTCGATTATCAACGCCGTGACTTCGATATCGCCGGACTGCGAGGCGGCCTGCGCCGCGCTCGTCAGGGATCGCACGGTCTGCTCCCGGTCACGGGCTGCCGCCGTCCTGCGCCGCGGGTCGGCTAGGTCGTTCCAGTGTTCGGTGGCGAACCAGGCGCAAACGTAGATGCCACGGGTCGCGCCCGTGGCGGGCAGGTAATCACTGACGAGCTGTTCCTGCAGGTCGGTGAACAGATGAGTGTTCCAGCAGCCCTTCACTTCGATCGGGCAGCTGGGCAGTCGACGGCCGGCGGCGGCTTCGGTAGCGGTGGGCAGCACATCCACCGACAGGCCGTGGCCCTTGCTTGTGGTCTGTTTGACAAGCACCTCGCGGTTCACGACCAGGTGTTCGCCGAACTCCTGCGCGAGGTGGTCTCCCAATGCGGCGGACACGTCGGGTTCGTATTTCGGGTTCCACACTTTGGTGGCGTCTGCCGCGGTCGGCGGGGGGCGAGTCTCGTTCCAAAGTGTCTGTCCGATGTCGTGCATGCGGGTGGCGAATCGGTTGAGGGAGGTAAGCACGGCTCGGTACAGCGCATCGTCGTCGTTGACCAAGGTGCCTTGCGCATTGGCCAGCAGCGCAGTCAGTTCCGCAACCTTGACGCCGCGCCAGCTTTCCTCGTGGTCGCGTGCTTCGGCGTGCGCCAATGCCGCTTGGAGGCGGTAGTCGCCGGGGCGGCTGGCGACAAGCTCGGCCAACGCCGCTAGCGCATCGGGTGTGGCTCTTGTCTGCAACTCTGCGACTATGCCGTTGCGCCAGTCCCGGACGTGCTGATCGTCAGAGGCGAAGCCGTCGGTGAGAGTGTCGGTTTGGCTGCTCCAACGCGCGTCGACCCACCGCCACAGTTCGGTCAGTTGCAGATCTGTCAGTTGCGGCAGGACGACCTCGTCGCCGCGCTGACGGGCGAGGGCGACAACGAGGGCAACTCCAAAGTCCTCGTTGCTCTGCATGCTGGCGATAACGTCGTCCCAGTCGAGCAGGCCTGTGGCGAGCAGTGCTTCAGTGGCCAGGACCCGCACCTCAATGGAGGTGGAGCCATCGGCCAAGTCACGCACCCACACCCGTGTCTGCTCGCGGCGCGGCAGGAGGAAGCGCGCGAGGTGGGCAGCGATGTCGCAGGAAGTGGACAGGCTGCTCCGCAGATCGTTCTCCGGCGGGCGCGGCTGGTGTGGGTCATCGACAAGGTCGGTGGGTTTGTTCAAATCGGCGACGACACGAGTCACAGTGTCGGCAACGTTGTGCAGCAGCGCGTCGAGCCGGTCACCCATAGTGTCGTCGTAGCCGGGCGCGATGTCGTCCAGGGAGCCCAAAAGCCGCCCGGCCTGCGCCATCGCCTCAACGTAGCGCAGTGCATACTGTCGGTAGGCATCGGGTGCGCGCTGCTGTGCTTTGCCTTTCAAGATGGCGTGAATCGTAGGGTCGCCGAAGCCGTCGAGCCACAGAATCGTCGGTGTCCATCGCTGCCACACCTGCTGCGGCAGTGCCTCCAAGCGGGCGTTGCCGTCGTCTCGACGGGCGAGGTAGGCAAGGGCAACGTATCCGACGAAGGCGCTGAACGGCAGGGATCCGGGCTCGTCCAGCCAGGCATCGCCGACGGCGTCGTCGCTGTACAGGTACCGCTCAGCGGAGGACAGCAGCACGGCTTCGTCGACGGGAATCAGTGGGTAGCTGGGCCAGGAGAGCAGGTCGTCGTCGACGGTGAGGCCACCGGTTTTGGAATCGACTCGGAGCTGAGCGCAGAGCGTGAGGAATCCCTCGGGCTCGCCCTGCGCGCAGCCAGCCCAAGCCGCATCAAGCGCCGACTTGTGCGCGGCTGCGCCCTTCCAGGTGCCGTCCCGTTGCAGAGACCACTCATGCTCCTGGCGCATCCTGTCGGCCGCTGGGCTGTCGATCTCGACCGCGTCGAACCAGGGCCCGACGGAGTCGTCGAAGATCGGCTCTCCCTGGTGAGCCCAGACGAGTTCCTGCTGATCAAGGTCGGTGCGGTCGAAGACGAACTGGATAAGTCGTACTGCATGCATGGCCCATTCTGTGCCGCCGAGGGACAGTAGCCACGCAAGGTCCGCATCTGTCACCAGTCCACGCGTCCGGCTGCCGCGCAGTCCGACTACGACGAGCCCGGCCTGTTCCGGGGGGATGTGCCGTAGCGTCGCGAGTACCACTGAACGCCGCAAGGAGTTCTCCGCATCGGAAGCGTCCTCGAAGCGGTCGGGTGCGGCGACGTCCTGATGGTGCTGGACGGCGGTGGCGAGCAGCCATCCGACTTCGTTCACCGTGATGTGCAACTGCGTGCTGTCGAGGGCGCGGGACAGCAGCGTGGTCATGACACGGGCTCCGCGTCGCGTTCCAGTGAGCAGCGGGTCCAGTGCGGCTGGCGTTGCGCCGCTGGGCGGGTTCTCCTCGTCAACCCACTCGTCTGCCGAATCGCTGCTGACGGTGTCGACGGTTGGCGTGACCGCCCTGACGAGGTCGGTAAGAGTCTGGTCGTCGACATCATCGAGAAACCGGCCTAGAAAGAGCGCGTACGAGCCGATGAAGTCATCCGCCTGCGGGTGGGTGAGAGCAGCGGCGAGCTCGGCGGCGGTGAGATTAGCTGGCCAATTCGCCTCCAGCGCGAGGCCGCGCAACTGGTCCTGCGGGTCATGGTCGGGGTACGCGATGACCTCATCGAGGACCGCGCGTAGGGTCCTCGATGCCGTAGTGGCGTCCAGGTCGATTAGCGCGTGCGCCACCGACGATCGCAGGTAGGAGTTGGTGGTGTTGCTGAGCAGCAACTCGACCATGTCAGGAACCGATGCGTGCCCACCGGCGCGTCTGGCGATCTCCACGGCGACCCAGGCACGCCGGGACACCGGATGACCCAGGTGCGGACCGGCGTCCTGGGCCAACGGCGCGCGCAGCGCCGGGCGCAGTTGTTCGGCCAGTCCAGGGTGTGCCAGCCGCCAACGCCGTCGGTCGGTCCGCAGTTCCGGGTCGGGCGCGTCCAGCAGGTAGTCCACCAGAGCGCGCCGGACGGCAGCGACGTTCACCAACCCGGCGTGCGTCACGATGGTGTGCGGGTCGACATCGACGAGCCAGCCGTTGCGGTCAGGAGCGAGTGCGACCAACCAGGCGGCGGTCTCGCGGAGCCGGGATGGCACTCGCGTGCTGCCGAGGCTGTTGGTGCGGGTGAGCAGGGCGCGGAGTTGGTGTTCAGGAACGACATGCGTCGTGAGGTACCGTGCGGTCAGGTAAGCCGCGATGCTGGCGTGCACGACCACAAATCGGCCGGGCCCGCGGCTGGTAAACAGAGCGGTGGTGAGTGTGGCGTCGACGAGTTCGGCGGTGACCGTGAGTTCGCCGCCCTCGATGCGCTCGGTGCCGGCGGCAAGCTCGCCAGCCAGCAACTCGTCGGCGGCGATGGGCACGGTCCGTGCAATCGTGCTTCGGCCGCACAGCATCCCGTAAGCGGCGAGCTTCGCGGCGACCGCGAGCCGTTGCGGCCCGCTGCCCGCCGGCTTCTTGGTGGCTTCCCGGTCAGGGTCGGGGTCCTCGACGAGCCGCAACAGTCCCTGCTCGTACAGCTCCGCCGCGGAGTCAGGCAGGTGTCCAGCCTGCTGATAGGTGATCAACAGCAGGTCCAGAGTTAGGGGAAGCACGGCCAGTGGTACCGCCCCGGCGTCCACCACCGCATCGAGGAAGGCGTCACCATCGACGCCGCGGGTGGCGGCCAGGGCCGCAACGTCGGTACGTCTAAGCGGGAGCAACTCGACGACTTCGAAACTGGGCAGCAACACCCGCAGCCGGGCGCCAAGTGCCTCCGGCCAGTCTGCGGTCCGACATCCGAGCAAGATCCGTAGCGAGCGGTGACGCTGCAGCTCGGACTCCAAGTGGTGGATGAGGCTCTTGCTCGGGATCGGGCACTCGTCCATGCCGTCGAGGACGAGAGTCAGACGGTCCGCAGCGCCGCCCTTGGCTACCGCGGAGTCCACTTGGGAGAGCCGATGCTGTAGATCCCAGACGTCAGCGACGGTATCCAGGCCTATGTGGATGACCTCGTCGTCGCCGACAGTCAGCTCCTGCAATGCCCGAGACTTGCCGATACCCGGCTCGCCGAGAACGGCCAACGAGCTGGTAGGAGCGATGGCGGCAAGCTCCTGCTGCCCCTCCGCGACAGCGTTGAACCGAAAGCCATCATCATCGACGCTGTATTCGCCGCCGAGCGGCACGACGTCGCGGCCTACCACGATCGGGAACAGCACCGACAAGTCCTATCCCTTCTTGGTCGGGACGCCATGAGCGGGCCGCGCGGGAGGAACTGCGTATCGGTCGTGGGCGAGCACTTCCCGAGTCTTGCGGAACCTGGGTGACGATCCGGAGCGAACACTACACGGAGGTTCCGACAGCTGAGGTGGTGACAACGGCGAACTGGAAAGTGGGGCCGGCCGTTCGGCCACTTGTCGAGAACGCGCCTTGAGCCCGTCCGGATAGGCTGTCGAGAGCATGCAATTCGTTTGAAGAGCCAGTCGCGAGCGCGGGAGCATAACCGGTGTGACCGGGAGCGAACTGACGTGGCAGGACCTCGATCGCCTGATCAGCAGCAACGGGCTGACGGATCAAGGTGTGGAGACAACGCGCTGGGCCCTGATGAGGTTGCGGATGCTGCTCGGAGATTCATGGCTCGCCCGGCAGTACCGCAAACAGGGCTGGGTTCCCGGTGAACTGCTCTTCGCAGGCACCCATGTGTACGGGCTACCGCACGCGCTGTGGTTCATCCTTCGCCTCGATCGCGCGGTCACTGAGCCCACCTTTACCAAGATCAGAGCCGAGCTTCGACGTGGCGCCGACCCCTCCATGTGGCGACACACTCTGCTCCAACTGGAGGTCGCGCGTGCCGCCCAAGATCGGGGAAGCATCGCAACATTCGAGCCGGCAATCCCCGGCTCGAGCAGGCACGGAGATCTGCTTATCGACGGGGACACCGACCGGCCATGGATGGTGGAGACGACAACCGTTCCCCGTGCCGCCGTCGATCGGGACTGGCAGTCCTACGAGGACGGTCTCATGGCCGCGATCCGTCAGATCGAACTACGTCACAACGTGACCTGCACCGTCGGTCTTGACGGTCACATGGTGAAGGACGATACGCAGGCGTGGCTGGACGCCGTCGAGGCTGCCGCGGAGTCGACGACCGGATCGGTCGGCGCGAATCCGGTTCCTAGCGAGATCGGTGTCGTGACCGTCCACACGGGTGCGGTCCCGGTGGGGACGGTTCGGTTCACAGGCGCGGTGCAGCAGCGCGACGGCTGGCGTCGCCTCGGCAGGACGTTGTCCGCCAAGGCTGCCCAGGTCCGCGGCCCGTGGCCGGCCTGGATCCGCGTCGACTGCCTAGACGGGTTGTTCCAGTTCACCGATTGGGCGAAGTTGGAACCGCAGGAGCGCCTCGCGGAGATCGCCGCAGCGATTCGTGAATTGGTGCAGTGGCCGGAGAACGCCGAGGGAGTCGTCCTCTCGACAGGTCCGGCTGTCGGCCTCGGGGCAACCGATCCAACCGCCGAAACAGCCACCACTCACACCTCGGACGGATCCTTTGTCCGCCGCCTGCTCGCGCCACATCTCTGCCGGGAGACCCTCGTGATCCCGCTACGTAACCACGACAATGAGCGCACCGGCTGGTGGGAACACGCATACGCAGGTGAGCCGGGGTGGCTTGACCAAGACCTTGTGGCCGCTGGTCAGCCGCGCCTGCAGGACTTGCGGAAGGGGCCGAGTACCCCCTAACGCAGAGTGCCACCACGTCATTCCGACTGCTCGTCTCTCCCCTCCGGTGAATTGACCCTTGAGCGGCAACGAACGGCATCGGCATATCGCGTCAGAACTGCCCTGTCATGGGCCGCCTGCGGCGGTGATGGCGCGCTGGTAGAGGGGCCAGCCGCGTTCCAGGCCGTCTGCCCAATCCCACTCGTATCGGCCCGCACCGAACTCGGTGTGCTTGGGCGGGCGGCCGAGCGCTTCGACGATCTGAACGTATCGGGTGCTGGCGGTGGCGAGCCTTGATCTCTGTCGGTAGCGGTCAGCGGTGGGAAAGTCGGTGATCCGCAGGTGCTCTTCATAGGGGCGCCCGCCGAGCTCGGCGTAGACGGTGTCGATGAATCGGCGCGTGTCGCGGGGCAGGAGACTGACTCGGGAGGCTGTGTCCGGAGCCTTCTCACCGATAGCGGTGTACAGGGCTGCCAGGTCGCCGTTGAACCAGTGGCCAGCTGTCCCGGCGGCGAATTTAGCGAACTGGCGAAAGGTCGGGGCTTTGCCGGTCGCGGCAAAGCGACGATGGAGCTCGCGGGCGACAGCCGTGAGTTCCTGTGTCCAGCGTTCTTGCAGGTAGGAGTCTAGGTAGCGGTCGCTCCAGCCGCGGCGGTGCCGGGTGATGATGTCGCGCAGGATCTCGAATCCGGCACGGCGTTGGCCGCCGCCAGTGAATTTGATCGCGATGGCGCCGTCGGGCATCTGCAGGTGTTCCTCATGGTGAACCAGTTCTTCGGGGGGGCCCAGTAGGTCCTCGGCTTGCTCCAACTCCTCGAACAAGCTCGGATGTATTGGCGTTCCTAGTGCCGCCAGCTCGGTAAGGGTGCGCTCGTAATAGCCGCGAAGGCCGTTCAAGGGCGTGCGCGAGTAGGGTCCTGCGCATACGAACCAGGCGGTGAGCCCGACGCCGTGCCAGAAGGTGACCGCCGGGCCGAGAGTCTCGGCCATTGCCATGTGCGGGTAGGGCTCCGTGGTGATCGCCTGCGGCCAGCGCGGCAACGTCGTCCCGCTCCACAGCTCCTCCACTTCGCCCACGAGGTCAGTGGGCAGGTACTGGTCATAGAGTCGCGGAGTGGGTCCGGGAAGGTAGCCGATGATGTGAGGGGCGTCCTCGACCAGCCCCCACAGGCCAGGCGTCCCGGTGCGTTGGCTGGCGTGGGCTGCGTCGAAGTGCCGCCACCACGATCGCAGAGCTGCCACGCGTCGTTCGACGGGTGATGTCGTAGTGTCCTGTCCGAGGAAGGCCGCCAGCATGGCGTTGGCGTCGTCAATCTCGATGCCGTGTTCGGCGGCGGCGTTGCCAGCCTTGGCAGCGCCGCCTACAAAGAACGTGGGCTTGGGCAGCGCAGCCATAAGTTCTTCATTGGGGTTGGGCGGCAGTTCCAGGTAGTTCAGGAACTCTAGCCAACTGCCTGCAAAGTAGGCCGATAGGACGGGCTCCATCGGTTTGGTCAGCACGTGGCGAGCAAGCGGGGTCCCGCGTCTGGCCTTCTGTACGGTCTTGTCGATGAGGGCGCGGATCCGGTCGGCGCGGAAAGCGCGAACGATCGACAGCAAGTCATGGTCGACAATGGTGTCCAGCAGGGCGATGCGGGCCCGGGCATGCCCAGCCCGGTCCAGGCCGCTCCAGCCGCCACGATAGGCGAAAGCCCATAGCACCGAACCGGCGTTTATACCCAGCCGTTGGTAGGAGTGAATGATCTCTAGCCAGACGGTGCGGTGTTCCTCTGGTGTGCGCACCGAGGCGGTGGCCCGCTCTGTGATTGGCCGCAGTAGCTGGTCGAACAGGGGGACAAGTAGCGTCCAAGTGAGCATTGCGTCAGGAGAGGACGCCAGCCGCACTCGGGCGCTGTCGTCGGCGGCGAGCGTCAGTGCGTGCGCCGGCTGGTTTCGCAGATGCGCACTCAAGTTCACTGTCCACGACTTGAGAGGAACTACTTCCGGTAGGAACCAAGCTCCGTTGGCTTGTTGCGCGGACAGCGTCATATTCTTTTGCAAGGCGGCCCGCCTAACCGAATCGATAGGGGCGGCCGTGACCAACGCGTAGCGCTTGGGGTCAGCATCATCCTCGACCAGGTTAATGACGCGTTGGCCAGCTAAAGCGGCCTCTAACAGCCGTGCGGCGCAGTGGTCCATGTCATCGAAGCGTTCACGGCGGCCGCGTTCACTCTCCGAATACAGAAACGGATATGGCGGAAGCCCCGCGAGGCGTGCGGCTCGGTGTATGGCTTGATCATGGTCAGCCATGCATGCTCCGAATGACGGCGACAAACTGCGCAAATGGTTTGGGGTCGGGGTTCTTCTCGGCGTACGCGGCGTATCTCTGGGCGAAGACGTCGAGTTCACGTTCTTGCCGACGTGCCTCGATCCGGTCGGCGTCGTGCAGGAACTGCTGATGCAAGTCGCCCTGTTCCCACAAGACCACGGCCGAGGTCCCAATGGCCGCTGAGCTTCCTGGGGTGGAGCCTGTCAACGGTGCCGTTGCCGCTGTCATTGTGACGGTGGCATCGGTGGCTGGCGCGTCCCCGAACTCATCGTCCTGAGCGGGATGGGGGTCCATGTCGTTCTCCGCGCGCAGCGTCTCCAGGTGGGTGTCGAGTCCCAGTTCACCGTGGTAGACGACGTCCAGACGTTGCTCGTGTGTGCGGTCGGCCAGGGCAGGGTGCTGGATGATGCGGATCCCGCGGCCGATGAACTGATAGAACTCGCCGAAGCTGCCGTAAGGCCGCATCGGCACCACGATCGTGATGGGCGGCAGGTCGTAGCCCTGGCCGAGCATCCGAAGCTGCACGATAGCCTCCAGATTCCCTGACTCCGCCTCGAATCGGGTCCGGGTTGCGGAGATCTCGGTTTCGCTCATCGAGTGGTGCAGTGGCGCACAGGCGATGCCGTATTCGTTGGCGATGCGGGAAATCTGTTCGGCGTGCTGCTGCCCTAGTGCGGCGAACAGTATCCGGGGTCGGACCGGTGCCAGTGTCTTGGCCTGGCCGCTCAGGCAGGCACGAACGTTGCGCATGATCTTGCGGATGGGTTCTTCGGAGGTCGCAGTGATGCGAGCCAGCTTGCGCTCGTCCCGCATGATTTCCAGCAGCGCGCCCTTGCCGACGATCTGCTCGCGCCGTCCGTTAGGCCAGCGGATCTCATAAGCAGTCTCCTCGACGCGCGGGCTGAACCGATGTGCGTTTAGTTGCTTGGCGTGGCCGTCAGCAATTGAGTCAATGAGTCGGTAGCGGTAGCGGTAGACCACGTCCGCAGTGATGCGCTTGCCGTCTGCCCGGCTGAAACAGGCCGACATCAGCAGGCGGCGCGCCCGAGGGAAGCGCGCGAACAACTGCCTGTAAGAGTCGGCCGCCGCGATGTGTGCCTCGTCGATCACGATGAAGTCGATGTCTTCGGGCGAGACCTTACTTAGCAGCCCCGCCCCCTGGTCACTACCGGCGAGCGAGTGGTAGTTGGTGACGATCATGTCGGCGTCCAGCAACTCTTCGGCCTGCACCGTCTGGATGGGGCCGCCGCTGCTGTCGAGGACCAGCGCGCGCGGCGGCCGG
The DNA here is from genome assembly GCF_013409045.1 of Actinomadura citrea. Taxonomy (NCBI): domain Bacteria; kingdom Bacillati; phylum Actinomycetota; class Actinomycetes; order Streptosporangiales; family Thermomonosporaceae; genus Actinomadura; species Actinomadura citrea. The sequence continues at coordinate 6,307,169 of NZ_JACCBT010000001.1, forward strand.
CATCCCGGGATCAGCGGCCCGCCCGGCAGGGTGTACAAGGTGTTGCCTGCCCGCTTGTGGTCCAAGGCAGCGGCAAAGGTGCCTCGGATGACGCGGCCCGGCGTTACGATGAGGGCGCGCCGCCGGGTGAAGGCTAGAGCGGCTGCTACTCCCAGCGTGGTCTTGCCGGCTCCGACCGACATCACGCAGGCCGCGTCGATCTCGCCGCGGCGGTAATAGTCGGCCAGGGCGCCCAAGGCTTCGCGCTGACACTCCCGCAGCGGTCGGAGCGCCAGGTGCTGACGGGCGATGTCGTAGAAACCCAGCGCGGTACGTGGCACAGCCACCGGGGGCGGCGTGGCCAGTCCCAGTGGATTGGCGATCATGTCGTCGGGAACGGGGACGATGGGGTCGACGATCACATAGGCCGCGAGGACCGGGTCTTTGCGTAGCACCGCCTGCAGTTGGCCGACACAATGCGCAGTTTCATCGCGGATTGCGCCATAGGAGAACCGGAGGACTGTATATCCACGAGCGACCAGGTCATTCTGGCGGACCCGGTCGTAGACGAAGGCCTGCCTGTCGCTGTGATGAGTGAACCCGTCGAGTTCTATCGCCACTCGCAGCCGCGCACCGACGATGAGGTAGTCCAGTCGGTAGGTGTGCTCTGGCACAGGCACCGGGTGCTGCGGGAGGATGTGCGCTGCGATCGCCTCCCTGACCGCTGGCGCCAGCACCCAACGAACGAAGGCGTTCTCCAGGAACGATTGGCCAGGAACTGTGTCGATCAGGCGCCCTGAGGTCATGCCAGCTCCTCATCCAGCGAGGCGACCTTGGCCTCCAAATCCTCGCTCCAGCACTCTTCGCCAAATCTGCGGGCGCGCCGACTCACCGCCAGCGCCTCACGCAAGGCCCCCTCCCGCTCCAGAAGGCCGATGAGGAATCCCAGGGTCGAAATGTGCACGAAACCGTGGGCAGGATCGTTCTCATCCAGCACGACCGCCTCGGGGGCGGCCTCGATCAAGAGTAGATCCAAGTGACAGAACTGTTCGAGAGCCGCCAACCCGTGCGTATAACGCTGCCGGTTCTTCCACAACTCGGTGGCGGTCCCCTGCAGGAGAAAGTGATAGTCCGAGGGGGTCCCGGGCAATTCCAGCCCCTCCCAGGTCATCCGGACCAGTTCCAGCTCGTCTCGCGGTGCAGCGGCTCCAAAAGCAAGGCGGTGAACCGGAGAACTGGACGAGCTGCCACCCTCGGGAGAGGGCCACGAGAGATAGCCGCCGTCAGCACGCGGGCGGGTCCGCGCTCCGGGCAACCGGGTACGGTCGACGTTCGGGCTCCCCTGAAACCTAATACCCGGAATGTCCGCCATGCGCGGATACCAGACCGACTTGCGTCCACCAATCGCCACTCTGGCATCCTAAGGTTACTGACCACATGACAAGGCCTACTTTGCATCGAGCCGCCGCGATGGCCGACGAAGCTCACCTCCTTCTCTAGCGAAACGATCATGCACTCCTCTCGGATTCGTCGATCTCTACGGCCCTCGTCAGCACTCCCGATCCTCGGATCCGTGGGGCAACCATGCCGCGTTGGTCGAGCCCCAAATCGTGCGTAGCCGCTGCACCATCGCCCTCGCCCCTGGCCCTAACCCGGTGAGGGAAAACCGTCGCATCGCTCAGGTCGTCTTCCTAGCCACACGATTCCCTGCTGTTCTTAGCGCCCGCGAACACCCTTACTCAATGACTACGTTGTGCAACTACTCCAAGACGGATGGTAATCGCCTGTGCGGGGTCAGCAGCCAAATGGGACGGTCCTGTTCGATGTGACCGATTGGGCAGGTCTGCTGACCTCACGATGTCAGCCGGAATCACACAGGTCCTCTGCGCAGCCAAGCCAGATGCTCGACGTGGCGGTACGCATTGTCCGCGCGAGTTTTGGCCAACCGGTCGGGAGCAACACCACCGGCAGCGGCTTGAGCGCCCGTCTGGCGTGCAGTCGGCGGGTGAGCCGCCGACTGCACGCCAGACTGCAGGCAGAGTCGCGGAGGGGGTGTCGGGTGGTGTTCTTTCTTCGGCAGGTGACCCCGCGCCCTCCCGCGAGGTGCCTGAGCGTTAGTTGCCTGTTGGGGTTTGCAGCGCGGTCAGGGTGTCGGTGACCAGGTGCAGGTCCGGGCGGGAGGTGGAGTTTTCGGCTGCGATTTGGCGGGCGAGGGGAGGGTCGATCATGGCCTGCATGCGGTGCATCATCGCCTCCATGCGCGCCAGCATCGCCTCTTGCGGGTCTGGTTGTTTGCTCTCGTAGCCCAGGAGCACGTTCATCGTGGTTGCTGCGGCCTCGCTTTCCTCGGCCAGTGCCCAGACGTAGTGGGTGGTGGATGTCAGGTCGTTGTGGCCCAAGCGGGCTTGGACATCCGGGAGCGGGACGCCGTGTGCCAGTAGGAGGGAGGCGTGGGAGTGGCGTAGTTGGTACGGGGTCACATCGACGCCGACGGCTCTGCGGGCCGGGATCCAGATGGTGCTCCATTCGCTGGGCGCGAGATAGTCGTTGCCGTCGCGGCGGACCCGCTGGCGAGTGACCTTGCCCTTGCGGGCCATCGCCTGCACGCGATACGCCGACCGGTAGTCCCGGTATGTCTGTACGCACGGCGCGCACCTGCAGCCGTGCTTGCGGTACGTACTGACCTTGGCGTGAGTGACGCGTGCGCCGGTGATGGGTGAGATGAACGTGGTCTTCGTGGCGGCTTCCATCTCTTCTGTGGTGCAGCGCGGGAGGTTGACCCAGGCCGTGTCCGGCATGAACAACCGGACCGGGAAGATCAGGTCGCCTGGCTTCATACCGTGTTGCTGGACGTGGGCGCGGATCTTCTCCACCAGCGGCCTGCCGACCTTGAATCGGCGGTGTTCTCCGTTCTTGGTGTAGGGGCGGGTCACGAACCGGCCGCCGGTCGGGTGGAACTGCTTCGCCACTTCCACAGTCGAGCGGCACACGTTCAGCATGCCGGTGTCGTAGTCCAGGTCCCCCTCCTGGAAGGAGATCGCCTCGCAGAAGCGAACCCCGGTGGAGATGATGAACTCGGCGAACAGACGCTGCGTCGGCAGCGGCAGCTTGCTGCACAGCTCCCATAACACCGTCTCGTTGATCACTTTGATGTTCTTGTGCGCTGCCTGCTTGCCGACGTTCAGGCCCCGGACGGGGTTGTCGGTGCGGCAGCCCAGCAGGATCGAGAGGCCGATCATCGCTGAGAGCACCTTTCGGCAGGCTCGCCTCGTGGTCACCGTCCGCTCCGTCTCCGCCAGCCAGGTGAAGAACTGGACGGCGCGGGCGGAGTCGAAGGTCGCCACCCGGTCGGCCTTCAGGAACGGACGGACATGGTTGATCCAGACCCCGAAGTAGGTCTGCATCGTGTTCGGCTCGACCCGGTGATGCCGCTGGAAGATCGGCCAGAACTCGTCGAACGTCATCGCGCGCCTCTGTGCCGGCGTCATCTCCCCCAGGACGCCGCCCTCGCGTCTGTTCTGCTCCCGGCGGGCCGCGGCCAGCGCCTCAAGTTCGTCGTCGTAGGTGCCGGCCGACCGGGGTGTCCCGGTCGTGTCGTAGTACATCCCCGTGTACCGGGTCGCCCCGGTGCGCTTGCTGACCTTCCTGGCTACGTACGGTTGCCGCACTGACTCCTCCTCTCGACCGGAGAACGAGTTAGCGAACCGGCTAGCGGACTGCCTGTCACAGCCCCGCACCAGCCACCACCACGCATGATCAACATGCATGCTGACCTGCGATTTTACCTCATTTTCGAAGCCTCATCGAGTCTGGGAGGGCTCCGGCAACGTAGCCGCACTCGATCTCCTACGCGCAACGCTGCGCGAGCCGCAGACGCTGGAGGCGTTCTTCGACGAGGTCGACCTCTCCCTGGGAGCCGACAAGCGCCTGGATGCGGCCATCAAGGACGCCAAGGAAAGCTTCGCCGACACAGCCACAATCGAGTACCGCGCCCGACGAGTCGCCGAGGGCCTGGCGCTGGTCCTACAGGCAGCGCTGCTGGTCAGGCACGGGCACCCGGCCGTCGCCGACGCCTTCTGCGCCACCCGCCTCGGCGGCGACTGGGGCGGCGCCTTCGGCACCCTCCCGCCAGGCCTGGACGTCGCCTCGATCATCGACCGTGCCACCCCGAAGGTCGGCTGAACTCAAGGTCGGCGTTCGGAGTCTGCAGGCGAGGGTTGCGCGGGTTCATGGTGCGTTGACGTCGAAGGAGCCGATCAGGCGGCCGCCTCTGATCGCGGCGTCGAGCCGGGTCATCACGTCGATCATGTCGTGTGGCGACGCTGCGACGGCGTCCTGGACGCGGTCGTCGTTGAGCGCTGCGCGGAACGCGTCGCCGAGCGGCCTTTCGAGCGCCTTGAGATCGGCCGCGGGCACCAGCCAGCGCAGCTTCGCGAAATCGACGTCGCCCGCGCCGATGTGCCGTGCGAGGTCGCGTGCCATCTGGCTCTTGAGCCGGTCGCTGATCAACCCGCCGACGATGTTCTTGATCTCGACCACCAGCAGAAACCCCATGACGCCGTCCGGCGGGGAGTCGTCCCCGCGGAAGACGACGACGTCGAGGTCGCGGCGCCCCTCCGGACCGGTGAAGGTGATCTCGAAGTCGAACCGCACGTCGGGGTGGTCGGGACTGAGCTCGCGGTAGAGGTCGCGCGCGCCGTAGAGGCTGCCGATCGCGCCGGCGGTCTTGGAGTCCCCCGCCCAGAAGTCGACGAGCACGGCGTAGAGGCCGCGGCCGTTGGTGACGGGATCGAGCTCGCCGAGGAGCGCCCAGAGGCCCGTGCCAACGGGATCGCCGTCGAGGAGGTCGAACCATCGCGTGTCCTGGTTGCCGCCCTTGTCGCCTTCCGGCGAGCCGAGGGCGTCCGTCCAGGGTGTGGTCATGCCGCGCGGAGGGCCGTCCTCGGACCAGATACGGCGGTAGGCCGCCACACCGTCGAGTTCGACGTCGGTCATGCCTCCCAGGCGCGTGAGGACGGCGAGCACCTGGACCTCGCGCGCCTTGATCTCGGCCACCAGCTTCGCGTCGGGAAGCGCCGGGTCGAGGTCGCCCCGCGCCTCCTCGGCGTAGTCGGAGAGGTCGTAGAGCAGCTTGCGCAGATCCTCGCGAGCCAGCAGGCGCCGGATCGCCGCGAGCACCTCCTCCGAGTCGCCGGCGAGCTCCTCCAGCAGCCTCCAGCGGTTGTCGAACGCGTCGGCCATGGCGCGCAGCGCGGCGATCAGGCGCTCGCGTCCCGGTGCCGAGCCGGGCAGGTGCTCGACCACGGTGACGATCAGCTTCGCCGCCGCCGCGGTCACCTTGGTGGCGCGCAGCGCCTTCGTGCCCACCACCATGACGAGCCCGGCGCCCGTGGCGCCCAGCACGGTGTTCTGGAGCAGCTCGCCGATCGCCGTGGACAGGGTGAAGTAGAACGTGGCCGGGCCGGTCTCGAACAAGGACGCCTCGAACGACGACGCCTGCTGCTGTCCGATCAGCACCCCGAGGCCGTGCGCGACGGCGGGGTCGGCCACCGCGGCGGCCCCGAGCAACCGCAGCGTCTTCACTATGCCCATCAGGTCGCCGAAGACGAGCTTGATGAGGTCCAGTACGTCGACCAGCGGCTGGACGACGATCCCGTACACCAGACCGGCATCGACGATCGTGGGCAGCAGGACGTGCAGGGCCCGCGCGTTCGCGACCGCCTGCTCGTAGAACCGGTTCCCGATGGAGGGGTCGACCAGGCCCGACATCATGAAGCCGTCGTAGACGCCCTGCGCGAACTCCAGGGCCGCGGCCTTGACGGCCTTCGCCTCCGGAGCGTCGCTCGTCAGGAACCCGGCGAGCCGCGTGCTCGACGAAACGGCCGCCGACAGCGGGACCGGGACGAACACGCTGATGTCGGCGGCCGACTGCAGCGCCGCGCTCACGAGGTTCTCCCGGCCGGCGACGTAGTCGACGATCGGGGACGTGACGGGCAGGGCGCCGACCACGGCGCCCGCCCGTTCTAGCGCCGGGCCGAGTTGCACCAACGCGTGGGCGACCAGCCCTCGGACGAGCGCCGTGCGGGCGGCGAGGTTGTCGAGAAGGTCCTGGCCGTCGAGCCCGGTGGCGGCCACCAGCAGAGCATCGAGCTGGGTCAGCAGCGCCGACGGCTGGCGGACATCGAGCCCTGCTGCGACGAGGGCGTCCCACCAGGCCTCCACGTCCGCACCGGTCGGCTCCGTCCGCAGCGCCGACGGGTCGAGCAGCGGCGGACGCCCGCTCACCGCCGCGAACGGCGACGGGACCACGTCGGCCGGGGACGCCGCCGGGGTGTCGAGCGCGGACGTGGTCAACACGCCCGGGGCGCCGGTCATGCCGGCGGCTGGGTCTCGGACGGCTCGTCGACGGTGGGCGCCGGGTTGTGCATGCGTGCCCACGCGGCGGCCTGGGCCTGCGGGTCCTCGATCTCGCCGACGATGCCGATCGCCTGCGTGAGCTTGCGGTTCTGGAGCTCGGCGGCGTCGATGGTGGTCGACTGGAGCTCCTGGTTGTAGCAGTCGAGGGCCTCGCCTCCGCCGAGCAGCGCCTCGGCGATCACGGCCGGGGTCGGCAGCACGTACCGCTCGACGTTCTTGATGACGCCCGGCACGCTGATGCTCCCGACCTCGTCGCGCAGGTCCGGCCGCCGGCGGATGTACACGATGCGCTCGGTCTTTCCCGTCAGGTCGCAGGGGGCCTCGCGCTCCACCTTCTCCAGGAAGCGGACGGCCCGGCCCTCGTAGTTGAAGACCGCGCAGTACGGCTGCAGGATCCGCTTTCGCACGGCGGCGACGTGCTCGGCGGACACGAGCTGCGGGAGCACGTCGTCGAGCTGCCCGAGCTCGATGAGCCGGACGGACTCCGGGTAGCCGTTGGAGAACAGCACCTTGACGTCATGGAGGTACGTCACGGTGTCGTAGGCCTGCAGCAGCTGCCGGAACACGATGTTCAGCACCCGGCTGTGGTTGATGTTCGCGATCTGCCGAACGGTGGTCGTCGACTCCCCGGTGCCGACGGTGGCGCTCGTGGTCGTGTTGACCTCGACCTGCCGCGACGAGCTGCTGGTCTCCACATGCGAGCTGAGCGCATGGTTGATCGCCTGGGTGTTGATCTCGCTGGTCATCGCCACGGTCGTGGCGTCGCTCTGCGAGCCGCTGTGCTCGGCGCCGAAGCCGAGCTCGACGAGGCCGAAGAGGTCGATGCCCACGCCGAAGTTCACGCCGCCCCCCGTGGTGCTCGACTGCGTGCTCGATGTCGCGCTTCCGAGCGTCGTGCCGATCTGCTCCTCGACCAGCGACTCCATCTCGTCGGCAGCGGACTCGGTGAACGAGTCGAGGACGTTGGAGGACTCCGTGGCCGTCGTCTCCTCGTCGCGGTAGGTGGCGAGCGTGATCGTCGTGGACTCCCCCGGGAACAGCGACGTCGTCGACAGCGTCCGGCCCGCGCCGTAGTCGCCGAGGTAGGAGCACACGCGGTAGTACTCGATCACCGCGAGCCGGGCGACCGGCCGCACCGGCTGCGGCAGGAACTTGATCTGCAGGTCGCCGCTGAAGCCCGTCGTGACCATCGGCCGCAGGCGGTCCTCGACGGCGCGCACGAGGTGAGACGCCGTATAGGTCGGCTTGGCCGCGACCCGCCGGCGGGTGGGGCGCGTCGGAGGGCTGCTCGCGGCCGGGACGCGGACGCGCCCGGCCGGCTGCGGGAGACGGGCGGACGCGATGCGCGGCGCCCGCGAGATCTGGTCGGGGGACGCGGCCGGCTGGAGGATCGCCGGGATGCGGGGGTCGAGCAGCTGGGACGTGAGCTGCGGCGAGAGCGTCCCCTTGACGATGTCGTCGATGAGGTCGTCGGGGTTCGGCACCGGCACCTTCCACCAATGCACCTCCGGCTCCGCCGTCACCTCGTCGCGGAACCACGACGGGTCGATGCCGAGGGGAATGGACCCCTGTGCCGAGAAGCAGCCGCCCTGCGGGAGGTTGTAGTTGAGCACCGGCGCCTCGCCGCCCCCGAGCCGGATGAGCGGTTCGCCCGTCCCGCAGTTCGTCGTCGGTGTCGGCATGGTGGCCTCCCTGTCGTCGTGGCCGGGTCGGCCGTTTCGGGTCGCCCCTCACGGATTCCCACTCCGCCAAGAGCTCCCGGACGTCCCGGGATCGACGGCGAGCCGAGATGGCTTCGGCGGCACGCTCGTTGAACTACCCCCGTGCACCTCACCCCGGACAGCCCTGACGTGACCAGATGAGGACTGAGGTGCGGTCCTCATCGCGAATCGTCAGGGCCCGGGATCGGGGTGGGGGTTCTGGCGCCAGGTTTCGCGAGAAGTCCCTTGGCATAGGGGTTTTTCGCATTCTGCGCGGCTCCGCGAAGCTACGATCGGAGCAAGATCTCCTGAGCGTTGAGGTGCACATGGCCGAGTCGTCCCCGCAGATTCCCACCGGCGTTCCGACCGCGGCACGCGTCTACGACGTGATGCTCGGCGGCAAGGACAACTACGCGGTGGACCGGACCGTGGCCGAGGCCAGCCTCGCGATCATGCCGGAGCTGCGGGACATCGCCCTGCACAACCGCGCGATTCTGCACCGGGTCGTCCGCTACCTCGCCGCGGAGGAGGGGATCACGCAGTTCCTCGACCTGGGATCGGGATTGCCGACCGTCCGCAACACCCACGAGGTCGCCCAGGAGGTCAACCCGCAGGCTCACGTGGTGTACGTCGACATCGACCCGATCGTGCTGGCGCACGGCCGCGCGATCCTGGCCGACAACGCCAACACCACCGTGGTGACCGCCGACATCCGCAGGCCCGCCGAACTCCTCGGCCGTCCGGAGGTCCGCGCGCTCATCGACTTCGAGCAGCCCGTCTGCGTGATGCTCGTCGGCATCCTGCACCACCTCGGCGACGAGGAGAATCCCGGCCAGATCGTCCAGGTACTGCGGGACGCGATGCCCAGCGGCTCCTTCTTCTTCATCACCAACTTCACCCGCCTGGGCGACGCGCCCGAGTCCGTCGCACTGGAGAAGCAACTCTTGGAGCAGCTCGGCACCGGCCGCGTCCGCACCCCTGCCGAGCTGGCCACCTTCTTCGACGGCTTCGAGATCCTGCCGCCCGGCCTCGTCCCGCTCCCGCTGTGGCGCCCCGACGAGCCCGTCCTGGACGCCAGCACCGTCGACGTCCGCTTCATGACAGGCGGCGTCGGCCGCAAGCCCTGACCCTTCGTAGGGCGGGCATGGCCCCGAGCGGACGCGCCAGGACCCGCTTCGAACGAGGTGACATGCCCGGGCCGCTCGCCGGGTCCTGTAGGGACGTGGCCGGCCGCCCCTCCGGCCTGATCAGGCCCCTTCTTGGTCGTCGACCTGTGATCCGTCGGTCAGGGGATAGGAGTTGTAGGTCTTGACCCTGGTGGCCGCGTTGTGGTCGCCCGCGCGGTCCAGGCGGATGTAGGTCACCGGTTCGTCGGGGTCGGCCTGGCCGATCGCCTTGGTGACGGCGTCGAGCAGCTCGGCCGCGGTGATGCCCGTGAACTCGTCGATGCGGACGGGTTCGGTCCGGCCGAAGACGTTGGCCCACAGGACGCCTGATCTGTTGGTCTCCGCCGCCCGGTAGTCCGGCGAGCCGTCGGAGACGAAGAGCGCGGTGAGGTGGTCAGCACGGATGATCTTTGACATCGAGGCGCAGATCCAGATCCGGGACATGGGGAGCACGATCTCAATCATGGACGGGTGCGGGGTTCGGGGAGGGACGCCGTACTCGGCGCCGTACCCGGCGGCGACTCGCTGATCGCCGCATGGGGACGGCGGCGGAATCCCCTCAGTCCTTGCTCTGGAACGTCTTCCACGCGATGACGGCGACGATGCCGATAGCAATACCGAAGATCATCAACGTTGCCGTGTTCATTGTGCCCTCCCCGGCGCACCTGCCACTGGTCGACGTCATTGGGGGGCGAGCGTATCCCACCGCCGTCTGCCGGGCTCGCTAACGAGCCCGCAGCGGCGCTGGCGCCCCTCCGGAACATCAAAGGTCGGGTCCGAGGGCGGTAACGCCCCGAGCCCGACCTTTGAGGTTCCGACCGCCTGAGGCGTCCTACCAGGGCAGCGGGCCGTCCTCGCCGAAGAAGCCGGCGGTCGGCCCGTCCGCGCCGAGCGTGGCCAGGCGCACCACGACGGCGGCGCCCTGCGCGGGGGTGAGGTGCCCGGTGTGGTCGTTGCTGTCGGTGTCGACGAAGCCCGGGGCGGCGGCGTTGACGAGCACGCCGTCCTTCCGCAGCTCGTTGGCGTACTGGACGGTGAGCGCGTTCAGCGCCGCCTTGGACGGCGTGTAGGCCGCCGACGGCAGCAGCGCCGCGAAGGGTCCGTCCGGATCACTGGTGAGGGCCAGCGACCCGGCGTGGCTGCTGACGTTGACGACGCGCGCCGCCGGCGACCGCCGCAGCAGCGGCAGCATGGCGTTGGTCACCGCGATCACGCCGAAGACGTTGGTCGCGAACACCGCCCGGACCATCTCCAGATCGACGGAACTGGGGATCTGGTCGACGGCGTCCCGGGGCGCCACCCGTCCCGAGCCGGTGATTCCCGCGTTGTTGACCAGAACGTCGAGGATCCCGTAACGCTCCTCGATCAGCTTCGCGGCCTCCTGGACGGTGGCCGTGTCGGTGACGTCCAGGAGGACCGCGTGGGCGTCGCCTCCCGCCTCGCGCAGCGCCGCGGCGGTCTCCTGTCCGCGCCGCCGGTCCCGCGCACCGACCAGGACCGTCATGCCCCGGCCTGCGAGCCCCTCGGCGACCGCCCGGCCGATACCCTTGTTCGCCCCGGTGACCATCGCCACCGTCCGGCGCCCGGCGGCCTCGTTCATGATCAAGCTCCCGTCTCGTGGCCAGCGCGTCTCTTCCCGCGGCTCTGGACACGAGATGACGCCCGCCCCCTCGCCCGTGACTGCGCCCGCGTGTGACGTGTGCCACTGATCCCGGGTGTCACAGATGGACGGGGCCGGGCGTCCTGTGCACAGCACGGAACGCGCAACGGGAAGAGGGACATGGACGGACGATCGAAGGGCACGGCCGCCGGCCGCATGGACACCGCCACCGAGGCGTTCGTCGCCCATCGCAACCTGCTGTTCACCGTCGCCTACGAGATGCTCGGCTCGGCCGCCGACGCCGAGGACGTCCTGCAGGAGACCTGGCTGCGGTGGACGGGCGTCGACCTCGAAACGGTGCGGGATCCCCGCGCGTACCTGGTGCGGGCCACCACACGGCAGGCGCTCACCCGGCTGCGCACGCTGCGCCGGCGCAGGGAGTCCTATGTCGGGCCCTGGCTGCCCGAGCCGCTGCTGACCGCGCCCGACGTGGCCGAGGACGTCGAGCTGGCCGAGAGCCTCTCGATGGCGATGCTGATGGTGCTGGAGACCCTCGCGCCGACCGAGCGGGCGGTGTTCGTGCTGCGCGAGGTGTTCGGCCTGGACTACGGAGAGATCGCCCAGGCCGTCGGCAAGAACTCCGACGCGGTCCGCCAGATCGCCCACCGGGCCCGCAGGCACGTCGCCGCGCGCCGGCCCCGCGAAGCCGCCTCCCCGTCCGACACCCGGGCCGCGCTCCACGCCTTCCAGCGGGCGGTCGAGACCGGCGACCTGCAGAACCTGCTCGACGTCCTCGCACCGGACGTCGTCCTGCTGACCGACGGCGGCGGAGTCGTCCAGGCCGCGCTGGCGCCCGTCGTGGGGGCCGACGAGGTGGCCGACGTGCTCGCCCGGATCTCCGGCGCGGTCTCGCTACGGCCGACGCACGTCAACGGTCACCCCGCGCTGGTCCTCGGCCGCACCGGCGAGATCGACACCGTCATCGCGACCCGCATCGACGACGGCCGTGTCACCGGCCTCTACGCCGTCCGCAACCCCGAAAAACTCTCCCGCATGACCGAGGAGACCCTTCTCCGCCGCTGACGAGCGGGAGGCCCGCCACGCGCTCAGGACACGACTGCGCGCATCCACTCCCCAGCACCCGGTAGTCGGCCCCGGTGACTCTCCTACCGGGGTCGACCCGATGCGCGAGGGCGGTCCGTCGACGTCGAGGAAGAGCAGCGGCCGCCGCGAGGGTCCGGCCGCGGGCGCACCCTAGCGGGAATCGGTGGATCCGGCGGTCAGTGCGCGGCGGGTTCGGGGGGACGGGTGGGGGCGTCCAAGGCTGTGGTGACGGCCTCGTCGACCGCGGCGCGGACCGCGGCCGGGTCGTCGAGGTCGAAGCCGACGGAGAGGCCGTCTCTGAGCAGCATGAGGACGTGGGCGGTGCGGTCGGGTTCGGGGTGGCCGGCGGCGACCAGCAGGTCGCGGAACAGGCTCCGGCACCACTCCCGGTGCTCGTCTATCGCCCGGCGCACCGGGTGGGCCGGGTCGGGGTACTCGGCGGCGGCGTTGATGAACGGGCAGCCGCGGTAGGCGGCGGAGGAGCCGAAGGTGCACATCCGCTCGAACGCCGTGAGGATCGCCTCGCGGGGCGTGGCGGAGTCGGGCATGTCGGCGATGCCGCGCTGCCGCAGGCTCTGCTCGGTGATGTAGACGCGGACGAGGTCGTCCTTGCTCGGAAAGTGATGGTAGAAGGTCGCCTTCGCCACGCCGGCCTCGGCGATGATCCGGTCGATGCCCACGGCGTGCACGCCCTCGGCGTAGAACAGTCGCGTCGCGGTGTCGAAGACGCGGGACCAGGCCGCGCTCCGGCGAGGCGCCGAGGATGTCGTGGTCACACCTTGACGCTACCAGACAGACCGGTCTAGGCTCCGAAATGCAGACAGATCTGTCTGTCTATGGGAAGGGACAGTTCATGCGGCAGTACACGACCACCGCCACCGCCACCGGGCGCGACGGGCGCGCGTTCAGTTCCGACGGGCGGCTGGACCTCCGGCTGGCCCTGCAGAAGGAGCTCGGGGGCGACGGCGACGGCACGAACCCCGAGCAGCTGTTCGCGGCCGGGTACGCCGCGTGCTTCGCCAGCGCGATGCAGCTGGTGGCGCGGAAGCAGAAGATCGACGTCTCCGGCATGTCGGTGACCGCGGAGGTCGGTCTCAGCCCGAACGGCTCGGGCGGCTTCCAGCTCGACGTCAAACTGCTGGTGAAGCTGCCCGACGCCCTCGGCGCGGAGACCAAGCGGCAGCTCGTCGAGACCACCCACCAGGTGTGCCCCTACTCCAACGCCACCCGCGGCAACATCCCGGTGGAACTGGCGACGGCCTGACCGGTGGCCGGGCCGGACGAGGCGGTCGGCCGGTTCCGGCCGACCGCCTCGTCCGGCCGCGCCGCCCGGTCAGGCCTTGCGGGCGACCCCGCAGAGGGTCGAGGTGCTCGGCGTCTCACCGAACGGGCTCGGCTCCGGGCGCCACTTCTCGCACGCCACCACGCCGGGCTCGACCAGCTCGAATCCGTCGAAGTACCCGGCGATCTGCTCGGGGCGGCGCAGCCGGTACGGGACGGCGCCGGTGTCGTCGTACTCCTGCTGCGCCTTGTTGTGGGCCTCGTCGGTGTCGGTGTCGTCGTAGAGGGCGAGGTGGCTGCCGGAGGGCAGGCCGCCCATCAGCGTCCGGACGATGTGCAGGATCTCGTCGTAGGAGTCGACGTGCCCGAGGACGCCCATCAGCATCAGGGCGATCGGGCGGTCGAAGTCGAGCCTGCCCCGGGCGACCCGGAGGATCTGCTCGGGATTCCGCATGTCGGACTCGATGTAGCTGGTCTCGCCCTCGGGACGGCTCGTCAGCAGGGCGTGCGCGTGGGACAGCACGAGCGGGTCGTTGTCGACATACACGATGCGCGCCTCGGGCGCGACGCGCTGCGCCACCTCGTGGGTGTTGTCGACGGTGGGCAGCCCGGTGCCGACGTCCAGGAACTGGCGGACGCCCGCCTCCCCCGCCAGGTACCGGACGGCGCGGGCCAGGAAGTGCCGGCCGGTCCGCGCGATGTCCACGATCCCCGGGTAGATGCTGACGTACTGTTCACCGGCCTCGCGGTCGACCGGGTAGTTGTCCTTGCCGCCGAGCCAGTAGTTCCATATCCGCGCGGAGTGCGGAACGGAGGTGTCGATCGCGTTGACCGGATCGTCGGCCATCATCTTCTCCCTACTGTGCTCCACCGGTGGTCGCGCATAAAATAGATCATTCTTCCGGTGCCGCGACACCGACCGACGAAGCGAGGCCCTGGGTGCGTTTTCGGCGGCTTGCCTCGGTCGCGATGACCCTGCTAGTGCTCGCCGTGCTCGCCGTGCTCGCCGGATGCGGCGGTGCGGCGCCGCCCCGGGAGCAGCGGTCGCGCATGGAGGTCGTCCTTCTGGCCGGCGGCGGCGCCCACGTCGATCTGTACGCGGCGGGACGGCTCCGGTCGGACGCCGAGGTGCGGGCGCTCGCGCAGCGGATCATCAGGGCGCTGTTCCCCGGCACCGGGAGCGTCCGCGTCCGCACCGGAAAAGGCCGCGGGGCGCCGTTCGCCCGCGCCGAGATCGACCGCGCCTACCGGACGGGACGCAGGCCGTTCCTGCGAATCGACACTTCCGCCGCGGCGCGCGAACTCGCCGCGCGGGGTTTCGACGACACCCTCATGAAATTGCGGCTGCCGCCGGTATCCGCGACGGCGGGTCCCGACAAATCTGGGAATCGCCTGTGGCACCTGCGCAAAGGCGTCCCGGCGCCGGTCATCCAGATCGGCATGAGGCCGGAGCCGGAACGCTGGTACGGCGTGATGGCGCTGCCCGTGCTGGGAGCGCTGGGCGTGGCGCTGGCCTTCTTCGTCCGGCGCCGCGCGCTGGCCGCGCCCGCGGCCGGGCTCGCCGTCGCCGCCGCCCTCCTGGCGCTGCCCCTGGGCGCGGGACGCCGCGGCGCCGACCTCGGCGTCGCCGGTCTGCTCGGCGGGAGGGCCCTGGACGTGGCGTCCGTCGCGCCGCTCACGGCCCTGCCCCTCGGCATGCCCGCCGCGATGCTGCTGGGCGCCATGGCGGTCCGGAGCCTGCGCGGCCCCGGCGCCCGGCACGGGCACGAGGCGCCGCCGCGCGACACCGGCGTGTTCTGGTGATCCTGCGCGTGACGGCATGCTCGCCCAGGGTCGATTGATCGTAAACTGAGGGTCATGTCCGGCGATCGCCCCTCATGCACCTGCGTGATGTGCCGTGACTACGGCGACCGCGACCGGCTGGACAACTTCCAGCTCCGCACGATCGTGCACATCACCCAGTACGGCTGGAGCGTCGTCCTCGTCCAGCCGGACGACGACGGGCCCGGCTGGGCGTACACGGTCGGCCTGTGGCACAGCCACGGCGCCCCCGAGCTCGCGATGTTCGGCGGCGACGTGTACGAGACGGAAGAGATCCTCAACATGCTCGGCGGAGAGACCGCCGAGGGCCGCGTCCCCGCGGACGGCGAGCGCCGCGACGGCGTCGTGCGGGGGCAGCAGGCGGCCTTCCGGGACGTCGACCCGCACTGGTTCGACGGGCTGTTCGGCGGCGCCGTGGCGTTCTACCGGCGTCCGCCGCTGCCGATCCTCCAGGTCGTGTGGCCCAACGGGGACGGCCTGTTCCCGTGGCAGCCCGGCACCGACCTGCCGTTCCGGCACGCCCAGCCGTGGCTGTGGCTCCATCCGCGGCAGCATCCGGGCGGCGCCTGGACGCGGCGGCTGTCCGACAAGCGGTCCGAGTGGCGACTCTGACGGCCGCTCCCGGGCCCGCCGGCCCGCGAGAGCATACGATCGGCGGGTGTACGGGCCGATCGCCGACACCATCCGCACCCAGCGCCTCGTCCTGGAGCCGCTGGCGGTCCACCACGCGGACGAGATGGCCCCCGTTCTGGACGACCCGCGCCTGCACCGCCACATCGGCGGCGAGCCCCTCACGCGCGACGAGCTGCGCGCCCGCTACGCGCACCTGGTCGCCGGCCCGGCGCCCTACCACCAGGAGTGCTGGCTGAACTGGATCGTCCGCCGCGCCCGGGACGGGCAGGCCGTCGGCTACGTGCAGGCGACGGTCGCGCCGGCGCCGCCGGGGTTCGCCGTGACGCCCGCCGCGGCCGGGTCGACGATCACGCCGGGCCCGCCGCGGCCCGCCGCGTCGGTCGCCTGGGTGATCGGCATGCCGTACCAGGGGTTCGGGTTCGCCACCGAGGCCGCCCGCGCGCTGCTGGACTGGCTCGCGGCGCACGGCGTGCGCGACGTCGTCGCGACCGTCGCCCCGGACAACCGCGCGTCCGCGGCCGTCGCGTCCAGGATCGGGCTGCGCCGCACCGGGGAGACCCGCGACGAGGAGGTCGTCTGGCGCCTCCCCCGCGGGGCCGCGCGGGAATGACACGCGCGCGGTGAGGGGCCGCGGCGCGCGGGGAAGGGAGCGGGTAGGCCACAATCGACGGGCCAGGACGAACCGGCCGAGGGGTGGAGGAGCATGCGGGAGGTATGGCCCGGGGATCCCTATCCGCTGGGTGCCACCTGGGACGGCACGGGCACGAACTTCGCGCTGTTCTCGGAGGTGGCCCGGCGGGTCGAGCTGTGCCTGTTCGACGACGAGGGGCGTGAGACGCGGCGGGACCTGCCCGAGGTGGACGGGTTCGTCTGGCACGGCTACCTGCCCGGCATCGGGCCCGGCCAGCGCTACGGGTACCGGGTGCACGGGCCGTTCGACCCCCGCGAGGGGCACCGCTGCAACCCCTCCAAGCTGCTGCTCGATCCGTACGGCAAGGCCGTCGCGGGCGTCACGCCGGGCGAGCTGATCCGCTGGAACGAGGCGCTGTTCTCCTACCGGTTCGCCGACCCGGACGCGCTGAACGAGGACGACAGCGCCCCGTACATGCCGAAGAACGTGGTGGTCAACCCGTTCTTCGACTGGGGCGACGACCGGTCGCCGCGCGTCCCCTACCACGAGAGCGTCATCTACGAGGCGCACGTGAAGGGCCTGACGAAGCTGCACCCGGCCGTCCCCGAGGAGCAGCGCGGCACGTACGCCGGGCTCGCGCACCCGGTGATGATCGACCACCTCCTCGACCTCGGGGTGACGGCGGTCGAGCTGATGCCGGTGCACCAGTCGGTCCCCGAGCACGCCCTGGTGGCGCGGGGCCTGGACAACTACTGGGGCTACAACACGATCGGGTTCTTCGCGCCGCACAACTCCTACAGCTCCTCGGGGCAGTCCGGCGAGCAGGTGCTGGAGTTCAAGGCGATGGTCCGCGCCCTGCACGAGGCGGGCATCGAGGTCATCCTGGACGTCGTCTACAACCACACGGCCGAGGGCGACCACCTGGGCCCGACGCTGTCGTTCCGGGGCATCGACAACGCCTCGTACTACCGGCTGCGCGACGACGACAAGCGCTACCACCTCGACTACACCGGCTGCGGCAACTCGCTGAACGTCCGGAACCCGCACGCGCTGCAGCTCATCATGGACTCGCTGCGCTACTGGATCCTGGACATGCACGTCGACGGGTTCCGCTTCGACCTCGCCTCGGCGCTGGCCCGCGAACTGCACGACGTCGACCGCCTGGCCGCGTTCTTCGACCTCGTCCAGCAGGACCCCGTCGTGTCCCAGGTGAAGCTCATCGCCGAGCCGTGGGACGTGGGCGAGGGCGGCTACCAGGTCGGCAACTTCCCGCCGCTGTGGACGGAGTGGAACGGCAAGTACCGCGACACGGTCCGCGACTTCTGGCGCGGCTCGTACGCGACCATGCCGGAGTTCGCGTCCCGGCTGACCGGCTCCTCCGACCTGTACGAGCACAGCTCGCGCCGACCGTTCGCGTCCATCAACTTCGTGACCTGCCACGACGGGTTCACGCTCACCGACCTCGTGTCCTACGACCACAAGCACAACGAGGCCAACGGCGAGGACAACCGGGACGGCACCGACGACAACCGGTCCTGGAACTGCGGCGTCGAGGGCCCCACCCGCGACCCCGGGGTCCTCGACCTGCGGGCGCGGCAGCGCCGCAACTTCCTCGCCACGCTGTTCCTGTCGCAGGGCGTGCCGATGCTCTCCCACGGGGACGAGATCGGCCGCACGCAACAGGGCAACAACAACGCCTACTGCCAGGACAACGAGATCGCCTGGGTCCACTGGGAGGACTCGGGCGACATGGAGTTCGTCCGGCTCCTGTCCCGGCTGCGGCACGACCACCCGGTGTTCCGGCGCCGCCGCTTCTTCACCGGGACGGGCCGCGGCGCCGCCGCCGACATCGCCTGGCTGACCCCGGCCGGCGAGAGCATGACCGACCAGGACTGGAACGTCGGCTTCGCCAAGTCCCTCGGCGTGTTCCTCAACGGCGACGCCATCACCGAGCCCGACCCGCGCGGCCGGCGCGTCCGGGACGACTCCTTCCTGCTGCTGGTCAACGCCGGGTCGGAGCCGGTCGAGTTCACGCTGCCCGGCGCCGAGTACGGCGAGCGCTGGGAGTTCGCCCTCGACACCGCCGAGCCCGGCGCCGTCGGCGACCGTCCCCGCCTCAAGGCCCGCGACGTCGTGCCGGTCGGGGACCGCGCGCTGCTCGTGCTGCGGCGCGGGGCGTGAGCCGCGGGGCTCACGCCCGGCCGACCTCCATCGCGGTCAGGAAGACCAGGACGAACGTCACGACCGCCACCGCGCCGTGGACGGCGACCGCCGCGGCCGGAAACGCCTGCTCGGCGCCCCTGGCGTGGCGGCCGCCGCGGCCGACGAGCCAGCGGGTGAACAGCAGCAGCCCCTGGAAGATGACGACGAGCAGGGCCGCGAAGGCGACCCAGGCGTAGGCGGCGTTCCCCGTGACGACGTAGGCGATCCACACGACCAGGCCCGCGACGGCCGAGAGCGGATGCCCCGCCACGACCAGACGCGGGAACCGCGTCACCTTCGTCGAACGCCCCCCGTTGACCAGCCACACGACCAGCAGGTACCCGCCCGCGACGGCGGCGATGATCCACGCGCCCAATGCGGCGTACTCCACCCCCGCTCCTTTCGTGAGATTCTCACTCGTCCCCCTGCCGCCTAGTGTCGCTCCCCAACGCTTCCGGCATGACGGATTCGTACAGATTGGAGGACAGACCGTCACCACACCGGTCTGACCGGTCGCCGGGCGGCTGGATCCCCTCTGCGGATCCCCTCGGCGGATCCTCTCCGCGGAGCCGGGCGAGGCCGCGCTACACCAGCAGCCGGTAGCGGACGAACAGCACGCCCTCGTCCAGGTAGAGGGCGGCCGGGTCGAGCGGCACCTCGGCGTCCAGGCCCTCCAGCAGGCGGGTGTGGAGCGCGCCTCCGAGGAGGGTGGGGGCGATGTTGAGGCACAGCTCGTCCACGAGGGACGCCCTGATGAGCGCGGTGGCCAGCGAGGGGCCGCCCTCGCAGAGGAGACGGTCGAGGCCGAGGTCCTCGCGCAGCGCTCTCACGGCGGCGGGGAGGTCGACGTCGCCGTCGCCTTCCGCGACGGCCTGGAGGTGGCCCGGGACCTTGGCCCTGGCGTTCCGGGTCGTCACGACGATGGTGGGCGTTTCGGCCTCGGTGAACAGCGGGAGCGTCCAGTCGAGGTCGAGGGAGCGGCTCACCACGACGATGGGCGCGGGCGGCCCGCCGCGGCGCGCGCGCAGGTCGTCGCGCAGGCGCGCCGGGCCGAGGCGTCCCGTGCGGACGGTCCCGGCACCGACGACGATCCCGTCGGCCAGGGCGCGCAGGGTCCGGAAGACGCGGAAGTCGGCGGCGCCGCCGAGGCCGTCGGTCCAGCCCTCGGCGTCGGTGACGGACCCGTCCGCGCTCATGACCATGCCGAGCCGCAGGCGGGGCGGGTCCCCGTAGGCCTCGTAGGGATCGACGCCGCCGGCGGCGGGCTCGGGCAGCAGACGGCGCATGACCTGCACGTTATCGGACCCCCGGGATGCCCTTTTGTCGGTGCCGGGGCGCAAGATGGGGGGATGGACCTGCCGATCAGCCCGCCGCTGCCGCCGATGCTGGCCAAGGCGGTCAAGACCATGCCCAAGGGCGACCTGCTGTACGAGCCGAAGTGGGACGGGTTCCGCTGCATCGTCTTCCGCGACGGTGACGAGGTGGAGCTGTCCAGCCGCGGCGAGAAGCCGCTCACCCGCTACTTTCCCGAACTGGTCGAGGCCGTGCGGCGCGAGCTGCCCGAGCGGTGCGTGGTGGACGGCGAGATCGTGCTGCCCAAGGGGACGCGCCTCGACTTCGACGGCCTCCAGCAGCGCATCCACCCGGCCGCGTCACGGATCAAGCTCCTGTCGGAGCAGACCCCGGCGTCGTTCGTGGCGTTCGACCTGCTCGCCCTCGGGGACGAGTCGCTGATGGAGGTGCCGCTCGGCGAGCGGCGGCAGCGGCTCGTCGACGCCCTGGCCGGGGCGAAGGCGCCGATCCACGTCACGCCCGCGTCCGACTCCTACGAGCTGGCGCTGCGCTGGTTCGACGAGTTCGAGGGCGCCGGGCTGGACGGCGTCATCGCCAAGCCGCGGGACGTCCCGTACGAGCCCGACAAGCGCGTCCTGTTCAAGGTCAAGCACGAGCGGACGGCCGACTGCGTGGTGGCGGGCTTCCGCTGGCACAAGTCGGGGCCCATCGTGGGGTCGCTGCTGCTCGGGCTCTACAACACCGACGGCAACCTCCAGCACGTCGGCGTCGCGGCCTCGTTCACGATGAAGCGCCGCGCCGAACTGGTCGAGGAGCTGGAGCCCTACCGGCTGCAGGATCTCGCCCAGCACCCGTGGGCCGCGTGGGCGAACCAGACGGAGGCGACCGTCGACCGCATGCCCGGCGCGATCTCCCGCTGGACCGGCAAGAAGGACCTCAGCTGGGTTCCGCTGCGTCCGGAGCTGGTGGTCGAGGTGGCGTACGAGGCGATGGAGGGCGACCGGTTCCGGCACACCGCCCGGTTCCGGAACTGGCGTCCCGACCGGACGCCCGACTCCTGCACCTACGCCCAGCTGGAGGTGCCGGTGGCCTACGACCTCGACGACATCTTCGACGGCCCCGCGACGAGCCCGCGCGTGGACCGCTGAGGGCGGGGGCCGGCCGGGACGCCCCGCGCGTCCCGGCGGCCCGTCCTCAGGGCTGGGTCTCGTTCCGGACGGTCTGCCTGATCAGCTCCTGATCCGGCTGCGCCGCCGCCTTCGCCGAGGCGTAGGGCCGCAGGTAGGCCTGGTGGACGCCGGGGACGCGGTCCTCGATGACGAACGTCGCCTTGGTGGAGATGTCGGCGCCCGGGGTCCGGACGGTCGGGAGCGTCTTGAAGTCGGCCCTCATCTCCTCCTTGCCGATCCTCGTCAGCACGTAGCCGCGCTGGTTGTTGTAGAAGCGCAGGTGCGGGTTGATCTTGAGGTAGGGGTGGGCGGCGGGGTCGGAGTCCGCGCCGTCGCCGGTGCTGGTGATGGAGGTGCACACCAGCTCCGAGCCGACCGTCCTGGAGTTCGGGTCGTCGTAGTCGGCCTTCAGGTCGCTCGCCCAGTGCGCGTGGACGTCGCCGGTGAGGACGACGGGGTTGCGGACCTCGGCGTCCAGCCAGCCCTTGGTGATCCGGTCGCGGGAGGCGGCGTACCCGTCCCAGGAGTCCATCGAGGTCTTCTTGACGGGCCCGGCGGTGTTGTCGCGCTGGGCGAAGAACACCTGCTGGCCGAGGACGTCCCACCGGGCGGTGGAGCGGCGGAAGCCGTCGAGCAGCCACCGCTCCTGCTCGTCGCCGGTGATGGAGCGCTTCGGGTCGGTGGCGGCGGGGCAGTCCTTGTAGCCGTCGCCGCAGCCCTGGTCGTCGCGGAACTGGCGGGTGTCGAGCATGTGGAAGTTGGCCAGGCGGCCCCACCGCACCCGCCGGTAGACCTGGATGTCGGGGCCCGCGGGGATGGACCGGCGGCGCAGCGGCATGTTCTCGTAGTAGGCCTTGAACGCGGCGGCGCGGCGGGCGCGGAAGGCGTCCTCGGAGGGCGTGTCGGAGCCTTCCTCGGGGATGAGGTCGGCCCAGTTGTTCTCGACTTCGTGGTCGTCGAACACGACGAGCCACGGGGCGGCCTGGTGCGCGGCCTGCAGGTCCCGATCGGTCTTGTACTGGGCGTGCCGCAGCCGGTAGTCCGCGAGCCTGACCGTCTCGGGGCCCTCGTGGTCGCGGACGTTGCCGCCCGGGATCGTGTAGACGCCCTTCTTGTACTCGTACTGGTAGTCGCCCAGGTGCAGGACCAGGTCGGGGTGCTCCTCGGCCAGCCGCCGGTACGCGGTGAAGTAGCCGTGCTCGAACTGCGAGCACGACACGAAGGCCATGGCGAGGGCGGGGCCGAAGGTGGCCGGGTGGGGAGCGGTGCGCGTCCGCCCGACCGGGGAGACGTGGCCGTCCACGCGGAAGCGGTACCAGTAGTCGCGGCCGGGGCGCAGGCCGTTCAGTTCGACGTGGACGGAGTGGGCGGCGTCGGGGCGGGCGGCGGCGGTGCCGCGCCGGTCGATGCGGCGGAACCGCGAGTCGGAGGAGACCTCCCAGCGGACGGGGACGGTCCGGGCGGGCATGCCGCCGAGGCCGTTCTCGTCGTGCGGGTCCAGGGCCAGGCGGGTCCAGAGGACGAACCCGTCGGGTTCGGGGTCGCCGGAGGCAACGCCGAGGGTGAACGGATCGGCGGGCAGGGCGCGGCCGCGGGGGGCTGCCTGGGCGGTGCCGGGTGCGCCGGTCACGGCGACGGCGGTGAGGAGTCCGCTGGTGGCGAGCCCGCTGGAGGCGAGGAAGGCGCGCCGGTTCAGCGGGCGGGCGGAGTCGGCCATGGAGGGTGACCTTTCGGAGGGGTCCGGCAGTGCTGCTCGCCGGACAGCCTCACGAAGATCGATGACCAGGGGGTTCCGCGCGGATGACGCCCGCCACAACAGAGACGATCTTTTTGGACGGCGTTAGAAGATCACGCGGTGCGCGTGCGAGGATGCTAGACTTCCGAGTCGCAAATGCGCATAGAGATACTCCACCCTATGAATAGGGAGTGTAGTCGAGGCATGGGACATCGTCAAGCGGGCGCTGTCAACCCCGCACGGGAAGAGAAGGCGGCGCGGGCCGCCGTGCGCGTCGAGCAGGAGTACGTGTCCCGCGTGTACGCGCGGCTCGACGCCGAAAGGGACAGGGCCGCGACCGCGCTGCGGGAGGGCCCGGCGGCGGGCGGCGGCGCCGCCTTCCAGGCGCGGGTCGAGAGCGCCATCGCCACCGACGAGGCGGCCCGGCGGCTCGTCCGGCTGAACGCCGTCGAGCACGGCCTGTGCTTCGGGCGCATCGACCACCGCGCCGACGCGGACGGCTCCGGCGACACCTTTTACGTCGGCCGCATCGGCCTGCGCGACGAGGACCACGAGCCCGTCCTGATCGACTGGCGCGCCACCGCGGCCCGGCCGTTCTACACCGCCACTCCGGGGGCGCCCGGCACCCTCGCGCGCCGCCGCCACCTGCACCTGCGCCACCGCGAGGTCGTCCGGCTGGACGACGAGGTGTTCGACCTGGAGGGCCTGGAGGAGTCCGAGCGCGGCGGCATCGTCGGCGAGGCCGCCCTGCTGGCCACCCTCCGCCGCGGCAGGACGGGCCGGATGAGCGACGTCGTCGCGACCATCCAGGAGGAGCAGGACCAGGTCATCCGCTCCGGCCTCCAGGGGGTGCTGGTCGTCCAGGGGGGCCCCGGCACCGGCAAGACGGTCGCCGCGCTGCACCGGGCCGCCTACCTCCTCTACACGCACCGCGACGTCCTGGAGCGGCGCGGCGTCCTCATCGTGGGCCCGAACGCCACGTTCCTGCGCTACATCGAGCAGGTGCTCCCCGGCCTGGGCGAGACGGACGTCGCGCTCGCCACGGTCGGCGAGCTGTACCCGGGGCTCAAGGCGGCGGCCGCCGAGACGCCCGCGGCCGCCGTCGTCAAGGGCGGCCTGCGCATGGCCGGCCTCGTGGAGGCGGCCGTCCGCGACCGGCAGCGCGTCCCCGCCGGCGGGCTGCGCATCGAGGCCGACGGCCTCACCCTGGTCGTGGAGGCCGACAAGTGCGAGCAGATCCGTGAACGCGCCCGTGCCCTGCGCGCCCCGCACAACATCCAGCGGCGCCGCTTCGTCCACGACATGCTGGAGGCGCTCGCCTTCAACCGGGCCGAGCAGTTCGACCGCATCATGGACGAGCCGCTCGAAGAGATCGCCAAGTCCGGCGGGCTGCCCGCCTGGCTCCAGGAGCTGGTCGACGAGGCCGAGGACGAGCCCCTTCTGGACGAGACGGACCTCCGCATGGCCAAGGAGGCCCTCTGGCAGGATCCGGCCGTCAGGTCCGCCCTGGACGAGCTCTGGCCGGACCTGACCCCCGAGCGGCTCCTCACCGACTTCTACGCCTCCGCCGAGGCGGTGGCGCGCGTGGGCGCCGAGGCCGGCCTCTCCCCTGACGAGCGGGCGCTCCTGCACCGCCCGCCCGGCTCACCGTGGACGATCTCCGACGTCCCCCTGCTGGACGAGGCCGCCGAGCTCCTCGGCAAGGACGACTCCGACGACAGGGCCCGCGCCCGTGCGGCGCAGGCCGCGCTCGCCGAGGAGGAGCGCTACGCCCGCGAGGTCATGCAGACGACCGACGGCACCGAGATGATCCTGGCGAGCGACCTGATCTCCGCGAGCGAGCTGGCCGAGCGCCACCACGACGCCGGCCCGCGCCTCACCACCGCCCAGCGCGCCATGGCCGACCGCGAATGGGCCTACGGCCACGTCATCGTGGACGAGGCGCAGGAGCTCTCGGAGATGGCGTGGCGGACCGTGATGCGCCGCGTCCCGACGCGCTCCCTCACGGTCGTCGGCGACATCGCCCAGACCGGCAGCGCGGCCGGCGCGGCGTCGTGGGGCCAGATGCTCGACCGCTACGTCCCGGGCCGGTGGCGCGAGCAGCGGCTCATGGTCAACTACCGCACCCCCGCCGCCATCATGAAGGTCGCCGCGGACGTCCTGGCCGCCGTCGCCCCGGACCAGACGCCGCCCGAACCGGTCCGCGACGACGGGCCGCCGCCGGCCGCGGTCGCGCTTCCGGTCGAGGAGCTGCCGTCCCTCGTCCGCTCGGAGCTGGTCCTCGTGACCGGCGGCGAGGACATCGGCGGCGCCTTCAAGGAGGGCCGCCTCGCCGTCATCGCCTCGGCGGCGCGCCACGCCGGCGTGCTGCGGGCTCTCCCGGACGCCGCCGTCGGCGCCACCCCCGAGGCCCTCGACTCGCCCGTGGTCGTCCTGACCGCCGAGGAGGCCAAGGGCCTGGAGTTCGACTCGGTCGTCGTCGTCGACCCGTCCGGGATCCTCGCCGAGTCCGCCAAGGGCGGCCAGGACCTCTACGTCTCGCTCACCAGGGCCACCCGCCGCCTGACCGTCGTCCACGACGGTGACCTGCCGCCCCTCCTATCGGCTCTGGAGTAGGCCGGTCAGGGTCCGGTCGAGCTCGGCCCTGATGACGTCGCTCGCCGCCGCCGGGTCCTGGGCGCGGACGGCCTCGACCAGGGCGGCGTGGGCGGCCCTGCCGTGGGCGTGGTCGGACGCGCGGACGTCGACGAGGGAGGCGAGGTCGAGCAGGCCGTCGCGCAGGACGGGCACGAACCCGGCGAACAGGTCGGCGAGGACCGGGTTGTGCGCGGCGGCGATGACGGCGGTGTGCAGGGCGATGTCGGCGTCGATGAACGCCTCGACGCCGGGGCCGGCGAGGGCCGTGTCGCGGTCGGCGAGCGCCCGGTCGAGGGCGGCCAGGTCGTCCGGGGTGCGGCGCTCGGCGGCCAGCTCGGCGGCACGGACCTCCACCATGGCGCGGATCTCGTAGACGTCGGCGACGGAGGCGCGGCGGAGCCGGGCGGGCCAGTCCTCGGCCGGCTCGGTCGCGACGACGAAGACGCCCGCGCCCTGCCGGGCCTGCACGAGACCGGCTCCGGCCAGGGCGCGCAGGGCCTCGCGGACGGTGGAGCGGCCCACGCCCAGCTCCGTGGCGAGGGTCGTCTCACCGGGCAGCCGCGTGCCGACCGGCCACGCCCCGGCGGCGATCTGGTCGCGCAGCCGCTGCGCGGCCTGCTCGACGAGCGGGCTGGGACGGAGCGGGCCGAGCGGCATCGGGAGTCCTCCGGGGACGGCGGCGGGCCTCCAGACTAGGCCACCTCAGCTTGTCTGAGGAGCTGAGGTGTGGTTGGGTGGGCGACGTGTCGTGGCAGGGCCTTCTTCTCGGTCGCCGCGGCGGGGCCTGATCCGGACCGGCACCCCGCCGCGGGGTCCGGTGCTGCCGGTCGTCCGGCGATCGAACGAGGAACAGGCCCATGAACGTCCCGACCCCGCGCACGCACTTCCCCACCCTCCACACCCCGTCCGGCCCGGTGGCGGACGGCGCGCCCTTCTGGAACCCCCAGCGCGGCAGCTCCATGCCGTTCCACCGGTACCGGTCCGCCCACGAGCGCGTGCCGTCGCCCGTGCCGGACGTCGAGCGCACCTGGCCGTCCGGGCGCATCGAGAGCGCGCCCCTGTGGGTGCCCGTCGACCTGCGGGACGGCAACCAGGCGCTGGCCGAGCCCATGGACACCGCCCGCAAGCGCCGCATGTTCGACCTGCTCGTCACGATGGGCTTCAAGGAGATCGAGGTCGGCTATCCCTCGGCCAGCCGGACCGACTTCGACTTCGTCCGGCACCTGGCCGAGACCGGCGTGCCGGACGACGTGACGCCCGTGGTGTTCACGCCCGCGCGCGGGGAGCTGATCGAGCGGACGTTCGCGTCCATCGAGGGGCTGCCCAGGGCCGTCGTCCACCTGTACACGGCGACGGGGCCGGTGTGGCGGGACGTCGTGCTCGGGGCCGGCCGGGACGGGGTGCGGCGGCTGATCATGGACGGCGCGGCCGACGTGGCGCGGCTCGCCGGGCCCGGCGTGCGGTTCGAGTTCTCCCCCGAGACGTTCAACGTCACCGAACCCGACTACGCCCTGGAGGTGTGCGACGCGGTCACCGCGCTGTGGGACGCCTCCCCCGAACGCCCGGTGATCCTGAACCTGCCGGCCACGGTCGAGATCGCCACTCCGAACGTGTACGCCGACCAGATCGAGTACATGCACCGCAACCTGGCCAGGCGCGACGCGGTCATCCTGTCGGTCCACCCGCACAACGACCGCGGGACGGGCGTCGCGTGCGCGGAGCTGGCGATGCTGGCCGGCGCGCAGCGGGTCGAGGGCTGCCTCTTCGGCAACGGGGAGCGGACGGGCAACGTCGACCTGGTCACGCTGGCGCTGAACCTGCACGCGCAGGGCGTCGACCCGCGGATCGACTTCTCCGACATCGACGAGATCCGGCGGACGGTCGAGCACTGCAACCGGCTGCCCGTCCACGAGCGGCATCCGTACGGCGGCGACCTGGTGTACACGGCGTTCTCAGGCACCCACCAGGACGCGATCGGCAAGGGCATGGCCCGCCACGCGCGGCTCGCCGGGGAGCGGGGCGTGCCGCCGGAGGCGCTGCCGTGGGACGTGCCGTACCTGCCGATCGACCCGGCCGACGTCGGGCGCGGGTACGAGGCGGTCATCCGCGTCAACAGCCAGTCCGGGAAGGGCGGCATCTCCTACCTGCTGCGCACGGGGCACGGGCTCGACCTGCCGCGCCGCCTGCAGATCGAGTTCTCCCAGGTCGTGCAGCGGGCGACGGACGGCAGCGGCGAAGAGGTCACGGCGGACGAGCTGTGGGAGCTGTTCCGCGCTGAGTACCTCGACCGGCCGGGGCCGGTCCAGGTGACCGGATGGCGGACCTCCAGCACCGGCCCGGCGCGGCACGACTTCACCGGCGTCGTCCGGGTCGACGGCGACGAGCGCGAGCACACCGGCACGGGCAACGGCCCGCTGGACGCGCTGACCGGCGCGCTGGCGTCCGCCGGGATCAAGGTGGACGTCCTGCAGTACGCCGAGCACTCGGCCGGGGCCGGGCGGGACGCCGTGGCCGTCGGTTACGCCGAATGCCGCGTGGACGGCGCGACCCGCTGGGGCGCGGGCCGCGACACGTCCGTGCTCAACGCGTCGGTGGAGGCCGTCCTGTCGGCGGTCAATCGCGCGAAGAGCGGCTAGACGACTTCAGGGACCGTCGCCACGACAGGCCCGTTCCGGGGATGCGCAACGTCATGTGACGGCGCCCGTCGGCCGAGCGGGTGTAGCGGGCTCCGCGCCCTCCAACGCTGTGCCCGACGCCCTTCTTGGAGAAGTTGAGGCGGAACGGACCCATCCTGAGTGACTTCCTATAGCTCCAACCCATGAGGCGGGGGTGCCCGGCCGGCGCGCCGGGCATCCCCGCGACCCTTTCCCGGACAACCGAAATCTGCAATAGGGACATTTCCGCCTTGGCAAGGGCAGGAGGTGACCACATCCGGGCCGACTTCGTCGCACGCCGCCCTTTACCCGTGCCCTCCAGACGAGGAGCCTGTGCCCCGTCGGAGATCATTTTCATACTCGGAGGTGCGGGTTGGCCAGGCGATCCCTGAGACGAACCCGGCGGACCATGACGGTGGCCGTGCTGACCGGCGCGGCGCTCGCGGGCACGGGCGGCGGCGCGACGGCGCTGGCCGGGACGTCCCCCAAGATCGTGGTGAGGGGCGGGGTCACCCAGCCCGTCTTCTCCTACAAGGACGCGATCCGCGAGCACGTCTACGTCGAGTCCGGCGTGGACAGCGACCGGGACGGCAAGAAGGACCGCGTCAACGTGGACATCATCCGGCCGAAGGAGACCGAGCACGGTCTGAGGGTGCCGGTGATCATGGATGAGAGCCCCTACTACGACAACGCGGGGCGCGGCAACGAGAGCGAGCGCAAGACCTACGACGCGAACGGGAACCCGGTGAAGTTCCCGCTCTACTACGACAACTACTTCGTGCCGCGCGGGTACGCGTTCCTCGCCGTGGACATGGTCGGGACGACCCGCTCCGACGGCTGCCCGGTCAGCGGCGGCCCGACCGACGTCCTCGGCGGCAAGGCCGTGATCGACTGGCTCAACGGGCGCGCCCGGGCCTACCGGCCGGACGGCAGCCCGGCGAAGGCGACCTGGACGACCGGCCGCACCGGCATGATCGGCAAGTCCTACGACGGGACGCTCGCCAACGGCGTGGCGGCCACCGGCGTCGAGGGGCTGGAGACGATCGTCCCCATCTCGGCGATCAGCAGCTGGTACGACTACAGCCGGATGAACGGCGTGAAGTACTGGACCGACGAGCAGCCGTGGCTGGCGAGCTACGTCGACACCGACCCGCCCGAGAAGTGCGCCGCCGTGAACGCCGACCTCGACAAGGGGGAGGACGACGACACCGGCGACTACAACGGCTACTGGAAGACCGCCGACTACCGGGACGGGACGATCGGCCGCGCGTCCCGCGTGCACGCGAGCATCTTCGCCGCCCACGGGGTCAACGACCTGAACGTGAAGGACGACCACTTCGCCGAATGGTGGAACGCGCTCGCGCGCCGCGGCGTCCAGCGCAAGGTCTGGCTGACGCAGCGCGGCCACGTCGATCCGTTCGACACCCGGCGGGACGCATGGGTGGCGACCCTGCACAAGTGGTTCGACCACGAGCTGCAGCGGATCCCCAACGACATCATGCGGCAGCCGCGCGCCGACATCGAGATCGGCCCGGACCAGTGGATCACCCAGCGGGACTGGCCGGCCCGGGACGCGCGCAGCGTCGTCCTGCGCCCCGGCGAGGGCGGCTCCCTCGGCCTGAAGCCGGCCGCGGCGGGCGCGACCGCCGCCTTCACCGACGCCGCAGGCCCCCAGGGCGCGGGCCTGCCCGAGGACGCGATGGTCGCCGACCCCACGGCGGCGCAGCCGTACCGGGCGGCGTTCGTGTCGGCCCCGCTGCCGGGGACGGGGCGCCTGTCCGGGACCCCGGACGCCCGGTTGAAGATCAAGCTGGACAGGCCGACGTCGAACCTGACGGCGCTGCTGGTCGACTACGGCGACGACACCCGCGTGGACTACCTCGGCGCCGGCTCCGGCATCCGCACGCTGACCACCGAGGACTGCCACGGTGAGAGCACGCCCGCCGACGACGCCTGCTACAGGCGGACGGAGGTCACCACCGTGACCTCGCCGGTGAACGTGATCGCCCGCGGCTGGCTCGACGCCCAGAACGACCGGTCGCTGAGCCGCCCGACACCGCTGGTGCCCGGCCGCTACTACGGCGTCCGCTGGCAGACGCTGAGCCAGGAGTACCTGCTGAAGAAGGGCCACCGGCTGGCCCTGGTCCTCGCCGGGACGGACGCCGACTACAACACCGAGACGCCGACGGGCGCCCAGGTGACGGTGGACCTGCGCGGGAGCTCCGTCAGCATCCCGGTCGTCGCGGCCCAGGACGACGTGACCACCCTCCTCGCCCCGCCGCGTCCCGCCGAGACCTGGCGCGGCCCGGCCAAGGTGAACCTCCCCGTCCAGGAGCGCAAGCTCTACTGATCCCCTGACACGCAGACCCGGCCGTGAGGCCCGCCGCCCCCGAGGCGGCGGGCCTCACCCGCGTCACAACACGACGCTCTCGCCGACTCCGACGAGGTGGAGGCGATCGGTCAGCCCCGCCCGCTCGAAGGCCGGCGCCAGGGTGTCGCGGCCCTGGGAGAAATGCGCCCAGCCCTCGAAGTGCAGCGGGACGATCTGGGCGGCGCCCAGGATGACGGCGGCCTCGGCCGCGCCCTCGCTGGTCAAAGTGAGGTAGGCGTCGCCGACGAGCGGGGTCTGGGCACCACCGGCGAAGAGCACGGCGACGTCGAACGGGGCGAACCGCCCGGCGACGGCCCGGACCACGTCGAGGGACGCGTTGTCGCCGCTCACATAGGTCGTGGGCAGGCCCTCGCCGGAAAGGACGAAGCCGGTGACCGGGCCCGTCAGATGCGCGGTGCCGTCCGGACCGTGCTGGGCGGGGACACCGGTGACGCGGAGCGTCCCGCCGTCCGGGCGGGGCAGTTCGGCGTGCTCCCAGTTCGGCAGCGCGCGGGCGGTGCCGCCGAGGCGTCCGGCGGCGGCCTCCGTCGTCAGGGTCAGCGGAACCCCGGCCAGGTAGGCCCGGCCGCCCGTGTCCAGGTTGTCCGGGTGCTGGTCGTGGGACAGCAGCACCGCGTCGACCCGGCCGACGTCCGCCGGGCCGAGCACCGGCCCGGCGGTCTTGGTCAGCTTCCGCGACCCCATCGGGTAGTCGCCGGGCGGGTCGAACGTGGGGTCGACGACGAGCCGCACGCCTCCGATCTCCAGGATCGCGCTCGGCCCTCCGAGATACCGGATGGTCAATATGGACATCGCTCCGCCTCCGCTTCGACCGGCTGCCACCCGGTGCAAGAAAGGCCGTGCGGCGGAAATTCCCTAGTGGTCGCCGGTGTCCTTGCTGGGCTGGACGCGCTTGGGCTCGCCGGGCATCTTCGGGTAGTTCGGCGGGTACGGCATGTCGCCGAGGCCGTGGTCCTTCTCGTCGCGGTCGGCCATGTCGAGGAGGGCGTCCAGGGAGAAGGACGCGTCGTCGATCGAGGCGTGCAGGTCGCCCAGCTCGGCGAAGCGGGCGGGCATCGTGGCGATCGTGAAGTCGCGCGGGTCGACGCCGGACAGCTCCTCCCAGGTCACGGGCGCCGACACCGGGGCGTGCGGGGCCGGCCGGACGCTGTAGGCGGACGCGATCGTGCGGTCGCGCGCGTTCTGGTTGAAGTCGATGAAGATCTGCTCGCCCCGCTCCTCCTTCCACCACTTCGTGGTGACCTCGGCGGGGGCGCGGCGCTCCACCTCGCGGCCGAAGGCGAGGGCGGCCCGGCGGACCTCGGTGAACGTCCAGCGCGGCTCGATGCGGACGTAGATGTGCACGCCGCCCTTGCCGGACGTCTTGACGTACCCGGTGTAGCCCAGCTCCGCGAGCAGGTCGCGGGCCGGGCCGAGCGCCACCCGGACGGCGTCGGCGAAGTCGGTGCCGGGCTGCGGGTCGAGGTCGATGCGCAGCTCGTCCGGATGGTCGACGTCGCCCTTGCGGACGGGCCACGGGTGGAAGGTCAGCGTCCCGAGGTTGGCCGCCCAGGCGATCACGGCGACCTCGGTCGGGCAGACCTCGTCGGCGGAGCGCCCGCTGGGGAAGGCGATCCGGGCGGTCCGCACCCAGTCGGGCGCGCCCTTCGGAATGCGCTTCTGGTAGAACGCGTCGGACTTCCCGGCCCCCATGCCCGCCTGGCCGCGCGCGTAGTCCTCGCGGGTGGCCATGCGGGCGCCCTCGAAGACCCCGGCGGGCCAGCGTTCCAGCGTCGTCGGGCGGTCGCGGGTGGCGCGAAGGATCCCCTCCCCCACGGCCACGTAGTACTCCACGAGCTGCCGCTTGGTGTAGCCGTGCTCGGGGAAGTAGACCTTGTCGGGATTGGTCACCTTGACGAGGCGATCCCCGACCGGGATCTCGATGAAGGGCGAGGCCATAACCGCACGGTAACCCACGGGCACGACAGTCCTCCCCGGCGGCGCCGCCGGGTACGGTCGAACCATGGAGAAGATCCGCAAAAGCGAGGACGAGTGGCGGGCCCGGCTCAGCCCGGAGGAGTACCACGTGCTGCGGGAGGCGGGCACCGAGAAGCCCTTCACCGGCGAGTACACCGACACCAAGACCATCGGTGTGTACCGGTGCCGCGCCTGCGGGACGGAGCTGTTCCGGTCGGAGACCAAGTTCGAGAGCCACTGCGGCTGGCCGTCGTTCTTCGCGCCGTCCGACTCCGACGCGGTCACGCTGATCGAGGACGGCTCCCTCGGCATGGTCCGTACCGAGGTCCGCTGCGCGGTGTGCGACTCGCATCTCGGGCACGTCTTCCACGGCGAGGGCTACGACACCCCGACCGACGACCGCTACTGCATCAATTCGATCTCCCTCACCCTCGAACCGGCCGAATGACGCGACCTCCCCGGGCCCTGACGCAGCCCGGCGGCTGCTAGGGGGTCTCGGGGACCTCGCAGTCGTCCTTGTCGCTCTGCTTGTTGGCCAGCACGACGCTGCCGTTGTCGTCGCTCTTGCCGTGGACGAAGACGCGGGGCTCGTCGTCGCCGCCGTCCTTGAGGAACTGGGTCGTCCACTTGCACAGGTCGATGGCCGGATCGGAGTTCTCGTCGGACTCCCCGAGGTCGGTGTAGACGCGCACGAAGCTGCCGCTGCGGCGGACGTCGGTGACGTGCTTGACGACCTTCCCGCCGGGGTCCTTCGTCTCGAAGTACGGCACCGCGTCGGTGATCTCGTCGGGGTCCCCGACGCGCTCGTTCGGGGACGGGGCGGCCGCCGTGCGGGCGGCGACGGCGGCGCGGGGCGCGGGGCCCGAGCCGCCGGGCAGCGCCAGGACGGCGACGGCCGCGAGCACCGCGACCGTGGCGGTCACCGCCCCGGCGACGCCCAGCCGGCGTCGCCGGGAGCCTCGCAGGGACGCGATCAGGCGGTGCAGGCGGGTGGAGAACTCGGACGGCGGCCGGGCGTGCCGTCCGCGGGTGTGCCGGGCGGGAGACTTGGTCACGGACGGCACTTTACTGCCGGCCGCCCCCGCCCCACGCGCGATTCGGAGTGATGAGGCGGGCTAGGCCAGGCCGGCGACCAGTTCGGCGACCGGCTTGCGGCGACCCGTGTAGAACGGCACTTCCTCGCGGGTGTGCAGGCGGGCCCTCGCGCCCCGCAGGTGCCGCATCAGGTCGACGATGCGGTGCAGCTCGTCGGCCTCGAACGCCAGCATCCACTCGTAGTCGCCGAGCGCGAACGCCGACACCGTGTTGGCGCGGACGTCGGGGTAGTCGCGCGCCATCTTCCCGTGCTCGGCGAGCATCGCGCGGCGCTCCTCGTCCGGCAGCAGGTACCACTCGTAGGAGCGGACGAACGGGTAGACGCACACGTAGGCGCGGGGCTCCTCGTCGGCGAGGAACGCCGGGATGTGGCTCTTGTTGAACTCCGCCGGGCGGTGCAGCGCCATCTGCGACCACACCGGCTCGCTCGCGCGGCCCAGCGCCGTCCGCCGGAACCGGGTGTAGACCTCCTGCAGGTCGTCGGACGTGGGCGCGTGCCACCAGAACATGTAGTCGGCGTCCGCCCGCAGGCCCGCGACGTCGTAGGCGCCGCGCGTGGTGACGTCCTTCTGGGCGGCCTGGTCGAGGAGGTCCTGCACCTCCGCCGCCTCCTGCTCGCCCACGGTTCCCGGGTTCGCGACCCGGAACACCGACCACATGGTGTAGCGGATGACGTTGTTGAGTTCGCGCGCCTTCGGCTTGCCCGGCTGCTCCGTCATGGTCCCACTCCTTCTCGACTGCGCAAATGGTCCAGCACGCGGAGCGCCGCCGCACGCGCGGAGGCGATGCATGCGGGGATGCCGAGGCCGTCGTAGGCGGCGCCCGCGACGGCCAGCCCCGGCGCTCCGGCGACCGCGGCCCGGACCTTGGCCACGCGGTCGGCGTGGCCCACGTTGTACTGCGGGAGACCGCCGCCCCAGCGGGTCACCCGGCTCTCGGCGGGCAGCTCGGTGACCCCGCACGTCGCGGCGAGCTCGGCCATCGCGGTCGCGATGAGCTCCTCGTCGGTCCGCTGGAGCGTGTGCTCCTCGCCGTACCGGCCGATGGAGCAGCGCACCGCGACGACGCCCGGGTCGCGCTCGCGCAGGTGCGGCCACTTCAGCGAGCTGAACGTGACGGCCTTGACCCCGCGGCCGCCGCGGGCGGTGTCGCTCTCCACGTTCGGGACGAGGTAGCCGCTGCCCTCCGGGAGCCGCGGGAACGCGGTGACCCGGTAGGCGAGCGTGATGATCGCCATGCTGGCGTACTCGATGCCGCCCAGCTCCCGCGCGGCGGCGGGGACGTCCGGCTCCAGCAGCCGGGACGCCGGGGCCGCCGGCACCGCGACCACCACCGCGTTGGCGTCGAGGCTCTCGGGGTCGCGGGCCGGGCCCACGGTCAGCCGCCAGCCGTTCTCGCGGCGGCGCAGCCCGCGGACCGTGGCGCCTGTCCTGACCGTCCCGCCGGCCTCGGTGATGTCGGCGGCGACCAGGTGCGGGAGCGTGCCGAGGCCGTCCGGCAGCGTGGCGAACACCGGGCCGGGGTTCTTCGGCGCGGCGTCCCGGATGCCCTGGACGGCGTGGATCAGCGACCGGTGGGAGCGCGCGGCGGCGGCGACGGCGGGCAGCGTGGACTCGAAGGACAGCCGCTCGGCCCGTCCCGCGTAGACGCCGCCGAGCAGCGGCTCCACGAGCCGGTCGACGACCTCGCCGCCGAGGCGGGCGCCGATGTAGTCGGCGACGGACACGTCACCGCCGCGCGGCGTCTCCGGCAGCACGAGGTCGAGGGGGACGCGCGCGAGCCCGGACGGCGACAGCACGTGCGCGGCGGCCAGCGCCTTCAGGTCGGACGGGACGCCCATCACCTGGCCGGACGGGATGGGCCGCAGCGCGCCGCGGCTGAGGATCCCCGAGGACGTGGTGCCGGGGTTCACCAGGTCGCCGGAGCGGCCGAGGTCGCGCACCAGGTCCAGGCCCTCGGGACGGCGGGCGAGCATCGACTCGGCGCCCTCGTCCACCGGGATCCCGGCGATCTCGCTGACCCGCAGCTTCCCGCCGATCCGGGGGGAGCCCTCCAGGACCGTCACCCGGACGCCCTCCCGGACGAGCATGCGCGCGGCGGCGAGGCCCGCGATGCCGCCCCCGACGACAACGGCATGGGACGTGGTCATGCCTCCAGCCTCCCAGACGCCTCGCCGGATCGCGCACCGGGGCGGGCCCGGCGCCGCGCTCGGGCGCCCGGATTTTTGTCGCGGAGATGACAAGACCTCAAGACCGCGCCAGTGAATACTGGCACCCATGATGCCTCGGAAGACCTCCGCCCTCGTCACGGCGGCTCTCACGGCCGGAGTGCTCGCGACCGGAGGGCTCGCGTCCCCCGCGTCGGCCGCGGCCCGCGGCCGGTTCGCACCGGTCCCGCTGCCGTTCTTCTGGCCGAACAACAGCCTCTACGACGTCGACGCCGCCTCGCCCGACAGCGTCTGGATCGCCGGGAACCAGGGCGAACTGGTGATCCCCGGCCCGATCCCGGGCACCGGGCAGAGCATCCCGGGAAACCCCGTCGTCCGGCGCTGGAAGGACGCCCGCTGGGTCGAGTACGGCCTCCAGAACCTGTCCGCCCGCGGCACCATCGCCGACGTCGACGCGGCCGGTCCCGAGGACGTGTGGATCACCGGCCCGAAGTACGGCTCGGGCGACACGGCCACGGTGACCCCCTACGTGGCGCATTTCACCGGGTCGCGGTTCGAGCAGGTGGCACTGCCGTCCGGCGCCCGCGCCGCGGACCTCCAGGCGAGGGCCGACGGCGTCTGGGTCGGCACCGACGGCGACGTCTACCGCCGGACGGGCGATACCTGGACGCACATCACCGCCATCCCTGACATGCAGCGGTACGCGTCCTACATCCGGGCCGACGACGACATCTGGTTCCTCGGCACCGCCTCCCGCACCGACCAGACGCTCGCCGCACACCACTGGGACGGGCGATCCTGGCGGAGCGTCCCCGTGCACGAGCCCGTCCCCGGGACCGGCTTCACCGACATGATCGCCCTCTCCCCCACCGACGCCTGGGCCACCGGCATCAGTTACCGCACGTCCCCGGCCTCACCCGTCCTGATGCACTGGAACGGCACGGCCTGGACGGGCGTCACCCCGCCGCCCGGCCTCAACGCCCTCACCAGGATCGTCGAGGGCGAGGACGGGACGCTGTGGGCGCTCGGGCACTCGCTCGACGAGCCCGCCGAGCCCGGCCTGCTCCGCTACGGCGGCGGGACCTGGGAGCGCGTCCCGACCACCGCCGTGCCCAACAGGAGCAACATCTACGCGACCGCGCTCGCGGTCGTCCCCGGTACCGGCGCCCTGTGGACGCTCGGGTCCGTGAACATCGGCGGGCCGGTCGTCCTCACCGACGGCCCGTGATCACCGCGTGCCCGCTTCGTGCCCGGATCGCGACCGGCCCCGGGGAACGGTGATCCGCCGCACCCCGTCCAAGCCCCATGCGGATCGTCAGGAGCATCACCTGCGCACTGGTCGTCCTGCCGCTGGCCGCGGGCATGGCCGCGTGCGGGGGCGGCGACCACTCCTCCGGAGCGTCGGACTCCGCCCCCCGGGGCATGGCCACGGCGCCGGCCCTGCCGGGCGGCGCCCGGCGCGCCGAGGGCGCCCCGCAGAGCGGGACCGCGCGGCCGGAGGCGCCCCTGCCCACCGGGCGCGAGGTCGTCCACACGGCCGACCTGCGGGTGCGGGCCGGGGACGTGGAGGCCGCCGCCGCCAAGGCCAAGCAGCTGGTCGCCGCGGCGGGCGGCTACGTCGAGCGGGAGTCGACGTCGAGCGACCCGGCCCGCTCGGAGATCGCGCTCAGGATCCCCGGTGACCGGTACGCCGAGGTGCTGGGCCGGCTCGGCGCCGAGCTCGGCACGAAGCTGTCGCTCAGCCAGCAGGCCGAGGACGTCACGGGCGAGGTGGCCGACGTCGACGCGCGGGTGCGGTCCGCGAAGGCCGCGCTGGAGTCGTTCCGCAAGCTGCTCGACCGGGCGAACTCCGTCAGCGAGATCATGAGCATCGAGCAGGAGATCTCCGAGCGGGAGGCCGACCTGGAGGCGCTCCAGGCGCGCCAGAAGTCGCTCGCCCACCGCACGCGGTTCGCGACCGTGACCGTGACGCTCGTGAGCAAGGCCCCGCCGCCCGAGAAGGACGAGCCCCGCGGCGGATTCGTCGGCGGGCTGGAGAACGGGTGGCACGCGTTCACCGCGTTCGTCGGCGGCGTCGCCGCCGTGGTCGGCTGGCTGCTGCCGTTCCTCGTCGCGGGCGCCGTGATCGGGCTGCCGGCGCTGGCCCTGCGCCGCCGGGTGCGCGCCCGGTCCGCGGACGGCGACGCGGCCGACCCCGCGCAGGACCCGGAGCAGGCACCGGAGCCGGATGACGCGAAGGCCGCCGTCGGCGCGGGCGAGGACCCCTCGCGGGCACCGCGGCAGGGGCCGCCGCCGCCCGTCTAGTGCGGGTCGTCGGTGCTCGCCTCGTGGACGAGGTCGGCGAGGCGGGCCAGCATGTCCGGGTCCATGGACGGCAGGACGCCGTGGCCCAGGTTGAAGATGTGCCCCTCGGCGGTGCGGCCGCGGGCCAGCACGTCGCGGGCGCGGCGCTCCACGATCTCCCACGGCGCGAAGAGGACCGCCGGGTCGAGGTTGCCCTGCAGGGCCTTGCCCGGCTCCACCCGGCTGACGGCCTCGTCCAGCGGCACCCGCCAGTCGACGCCGACGACGTCCGCCCCCGCCTCGCCCATCAGGCCGAGCAGCTCGCCCGTCCCGACGCCGAAGTGGATGCGCGGGACGCCGAGCGGCTCGATCTCGGCGAACACGCGGCGGGCGTGCGGCAGGACGTACTCGCGGTAGTCCTGCGCGGCGACCGCGCCCACCCACGAGTCGAAGACCTGCACGGCGCTCGCCCCGGCCGCGACCTGCACCTTCAGGAACGCGATCGTGAGGTCGGCCAGGCGCTCCATGAGCCGGGCCCACAGCTCCGGCTCGCCGTACATCATCGCCTTGGTGCGCTCGTGGTTCTTGGACGGGCCGCCCTCGATCAGGTACGAGGCGAGCGTGAAGGGGCCTCCGGCGAACCCGATGAGCGGCGTCGCGCCCAGCTCGCCGACCAGGCCCCCCACGGCCTCGGTCACGTACGGGACGTCGTCGGGCGAGAGGGGGCGCAGGACGTCCAGGCCCGCGGCGTCGCGGATGGGATCGGCGATGACCGGGCCGACGCCGGGCTTGATGTCGAGGTCGACGCCGACCGCGCGGAGCGGCACCATGATGTCGCTGTAGAAGATCGCCGCGTCCACCGCGTACCGGCGCAGCGGCTGCATCGTGATCTCCACGATCATGTCCGGGCGGGTGCACGACTCCAGCATCGGGACGCCCTCGCGGACCCGCAGGTACTCCGGCAGCGAGCGACCCGCCTGGCGCATGAACCACACGGGCGTGTGCGGCACCGGCAGGCGCCGGCAGGCCAGCAGGAAGGGGCTCTCGGCGAGGCCGCCGTCGTCGGGCGTGCGCGCAGAGTGGTCGTTCGAACGGGCTGCGTCAGCGGTCACGTTGTGATGGTCCCACGAAAAGCCGATGGGAGAGCACCGGAGTGGCGCGTGAGGCGCAACGAACTTCCGGACACGCCGAGCGAAGTCCCGCATTCTGTCACCGGCGCATGCGAACGTGATGCGTGTCATAGCCGAGGGAGGTTCCCCCTTGTACTGCTTCACCTGCGGTGATGAACGGGTGTTCGAGCAGCCGCCGTGCGAGGACGTGCACGGCGAGGAGTGCCCCGAGCGGGCCTGCGCCGACTGCGGTTCGGCCGTCCTGGTCGGCCCGCCGCCCGCCGTGACCGCCGTGACCGCCCCGGCCCCCCGCCGGGCCTCCGAGACCGCCCGGGCGCGCGGCCGCGCCGCCACCGTGCGGGCCGTGGCCTGACCGGCCCGGCCCCCGAGACGAAACCTGTGCCGTGCCTGCCTCCCCTCCACGTCCACCGGCCGCCCCCTGCGGCACCGCCCCGTCCCACCGCCACCGGCCCGAGCCGGTGCCCGGCGACCCGACACTTCCCCGCGATCAGGCCGGTCCACCCATGAACCCACCTGCCTTCCAGCGGGCCGTCGACACGCTGCGCGAAATCCTCGGCGGGCCCGCCCTCCGGCCGGAGCTCGACCTGGAGGACATGCCCGCCCCGCAGAGCCTGGCGCCGTACGCGGCGGCCATGTCCGGCAGCGTCTACCGCGACGACGACGCCGAGGTCGCCATGGGCCGCCTCATCGTGCTGTACGACCCCGACGGCCGCGCCGGCTGGACGAACGGCTTCCGGGTCGTCGCCTACATCCGCGCCGACCTGGAGCCCGACATCGCCGCCGACGAGCTGATCGGCTCCGTCGCGTGGGACTGGCTGCTGGAGGCCCTGGAGCCCGCCGGCTACGCCGGGGTGTCGGGGACGATCACCCGCGCGGTGTCGGAGAGCTTCGGCGACAAGCGCGACGAGCCGTCCACCACGGAGCTGGAGCTGCGCGC
This sequence comes from Actinomadura citrea, assembly GCF_013409045.1. Lineage (NCBI taxonomy): Bacteria > Bacillati > Actinomycetota > Actinomycetes > Streptosporangiales > Thermomonosporaceae > Actinomadura > Actinomadura citrea. The sequence continues at coordinate 6,347,151 of NZ_JACCBT010000001.1, forward strand.
CTCGTGGTCCCCGACCGGCGACGATCTCGCCGGTCACGTGCTGGCCTGGTGCGAGGTGATGTGCACCACGGCGGGGCTCCCGCCGGCCGGTGTCGCCGAGCTGCCGGACCGGCCTGGCGGCGCGGGCGGCTGAGCGACGTACGGTAGGGGGCGTGAGCACAGCGTCCGAAACCGAGGCGGCGGGGGAGAACACGGAAGAAGTGGGAGTGTCCGAAACGCGCGCCACCGGCCCCGAACGGGGCGCCGGTGCGGAGAAGACGGCGGCGACCCCTCCCGGGACCGTTCCCGGGCCGGCCGGGCCGGGCCCCGACCAGGCGAGCGCGGAGGCCGACACCGGTCCTCCCGCCGTCCCGCTGCTGGAGCCGCGCGAGGGCGTCCCGCCGGTGCTCACCGCTCCCGCCGACCTGGAACGCGTCATCGCGGCGTTCGCCGCGGGCACCGGTCCCGTCGCGGTCGACGCCGAGCGGGCCTCCGGCTACCGGTACGGGCAGCGCGCCTACCTGATCCAGCTGCGCCGCGCGGGCGCCGGCACCGCGCTGATCGACCCGGTCGCGCTGCCCGACCTGTCCGGGCTGGACGCCGCGCTCGCCGACGCCGAGATGGTGCTGCACGCCGCCAACCAGGACCTGCCGTGCCTGGCCGAGGTCGGGCTCGTCCCGCGCCGGCTGTTCGACACCGAGCTGGCCGGGCGGCTGCTCGGCTACCCCCGGGTCGGGCTCGGCTCCATGGTCGAGAACGTGCTCGGCTTCGTGCTGGAGAAGGGCTACTCGGCGGCCGACTGGTCGACGCGCCCCCTTCCCGACGACTGGCTGCGCTACGCCGCGCTGGACGTCGAGCTGCTGGTCGAGCTGCGCGACGTGCTCCGTGAGGAGCTGGAGGCGGCGGGCAAGCTGGAGTGGGCGCGGGAGGAGTTCGCGGCGATCCTGGCCACGCCGCCGAAGCCGCCGCGTCCCGACCCGTGGCGCCGCACGTCCGGCATCCACCGGGTGCGCAACCGGCGGGCGCTCGCCGCCGTCCGCGAGGTCTGGGAGGCGCGCGACAAGATCGCCCAGGAGCGGGACCTGTCCCCCGGCCGGGTGCTCCAGGACTCGGCGATCATCGAGCTGGCGCAGAAGTCCCCGAAGACCCCGGCCGAGCTGCAGGCCCTGCCGACGATGCGGGGCCGCGGCGCCCGCCGGCACCAGTCGGCGTGGCTGCGCGCCGTCGCCCGCGCCCGCGAGCTCGGCGAGCGCGCGCTGCCCGAGTCCAACCTGCCCGGCGACGGGCCGCCGCCCGCGCACCGCTGGGCCGACCGCGACCCGGAGGCCGCCAAGCGGCTCACCGCGGCCCGCGCCGTCGTCGCCGCGCTCGCCGAGGAGCACTCGATGCCGTCGGAGAACCTCGTGCAGCCCGACTACGTCCGCCGACTGGCGTGGACGCCCCCGGCGGAGGCTTCGGCGTCCGCGATCGGCGCCGCCCTGCGCGGCCTCGGCGCCCGCGGCTGGCAGGTGGAGCTCACCGCCCAGCCGATCGCCAAGGCTTTCCTGCGCCTCGACAGCAAGGGCGAGCTCTAGGCCGGACTTGCACGGGGGCGACCGCGAGGCACACACTGGCTTAGGTTAGGTTTGCCTAAAACGTCCGTGCGATCCCCCGAGGAGTGCGTCGATGCTGCTGGGCAACTTCCTCATCGGCCTGCGTGAGGGGCTCGAGGCCGCCCTGGTCGTGAGCATCCTGATCGCCTACCTGGTGAAGACCGGCAACCGCCGGGCCCTGCTCCCCGTCTGGACGGGCATCGGCGCCGCCGTCGTCCTGGCGTGCGCGTTCGGGATCGCGCTGAGCGCCGCGTCGTCGGAGATGCAGTTCAAGACGCAGGAGCTGTTCGGCGGCATCCTGTCGATCATCGCGGTGGGGCTGGTCACCTGGATGGTCTTCTGGATGCGCAAGACCGCCCGGTTCATGAAGGCCGAGCTGGAGGGCAGGCTGGAGGGCGCGCTCGACGTCGGCCCGCTCGCCCTCGCCGCCGTCGCGTTCCTGGCCGTCGGGCGCGAGGGGCTGGAGACCGCGCTGTTCCTGTGGACGAACATCTCCAACTCCTCCGGCGGGTCCACCCAGCCGATCACCGGCGCGTTCCTCGGCCTCGCCGTGGCCGTCGCCCTCGGCTACCTGCTCTACCGCGGCGGCCTCAAGATCAACCTCAAGCGGTTCTTCACCTGGACGGGCGCCGCGCTCATCGTCGTCGCCGCCGGCGTGTTCGGCTACGGCTTCCACGACCTCCAGGAGGCCGAGGTGTTCCCCGGCCTGCACTCGGTCGCGCTGGAGCCGCACGCCTTCTTCGCCAAGTTCGGCGACGCCGGCGACTGGATGCAGACCGTCTTCCAGGGCGTCCTGAACGTCACGCCGCAGATCACCTGGCTGCAGCTGGTCATGTGGGCGGCCTACCTGGTGCCGGTGATGGTGCTGTTCCTGCGCAGCCCGTCGCCGTCCAAGCCCGCCCCGGCCAAGGCCACCGAGCCGGCGCCGTCGTCCTGACGCCTCGTCAGAGATCGGGCAGCGGGTCGCGGGGAAGGCTGTCGCGGGCGAACACCTCGGCGTCGGCCGCGTTGACGACCGGCACGTACTCGTCGTCGAGCTCGAACACGGCGCCCGCGAACTCGAACGACGCGCCGACACCCGTCTCCACCGGCCCGATCCGGGTGCCGCGCGGGTAGCTGCCCCAGATGCTCTTCGGGGTGCTGCGGCTCAGCGAGCCGGTGGAGATCACCGCGACCTGGTCGCCCGTGACCACGAAGAGGAAGCCCGCGCCGCCGCCGTAGGTCATCGCGGGGAAGATGTAGCGGATCTCCCCGTCGATCCCGAGGAACTCCCTGCAGCGCTCGCGGAGCGGGCGTGGCACCGGCATGGTGGTTGAGGCACCTCCCCCAGGGCGGGTCGACGTCGCCCAATCATGCACCGATCGGACAGATCGTGACCAGCCTCACGCGGCCGCGAGCGCCGCGGTCGGCGGCAGCCGCGCCGCCCGCGCCGCCGGGTACAGGCCCGCGACCGTCCCGATCGCCAGGGTCGCGGCGAGCGCGCCGCCGAGCGCCCACACCGGCACGACCGGCGGCCACCCCTTCCACAGCGCGAACCCGGTGGTCACCACCGCGCCGAGCACGACCCCGGCCGCGCCGCCGAACGCCGACAGCAGCAGCGACTCGGCGAGGAACTGGACGCGGACCTGGCCGCGGGTGGCGCCGAGCGACCGGCGCAGCCCGATCTCGCGGCGCCGTTCCAGCACCGAGATCACCATCGTGTTGGCGACCCCGACCCCGCCGACCAGCAGCGCGACGGCGCCGAGCCCGAGCAGCAGCCCGGTGAACGCCCCGGACGCCGCGGCCCGCGCCTCCAGGGCGTCCGAGGGCCGGCTGACCTGGACCTCCTCGGGACGCTCGGGGTTGACCGTCCGGGCGAGGACGTCCCGGACGTCGCCGACCGAGGCGTCCGCCGAGCGCTCGTAGATCGTCGTGGGGTGCCCGTCGAAGCCGAGGTACCGGCGTGCGGCGTCCCAGCCGACGAGGGCGGAGCGGTCGATCTCCGGGGCCAGCTCCGCCGGGCGGAGCACGCCGAGGACGACGAACCACCGGCCGCCGATCCAGACCTGGCCGCCCGCCCGGTCCAGGCCGAGCCGCCGCGCCGCCTCCGACCCGAGCACGACGACGGGACGTCCCTCGGTGGCCGCGTCCGGCCGCCGCCCGCTCGCCGGCGCGACGTCGAGGGTGCCGAGCAGCCCGGCCGTCGCGGCCTGCACGGCGATCCCCTGCGTGACCTCCTCCGGGATCCTGTCGGTGCGGCGGACGGTGGCCTCCACCGACCCCGTCGCGCCGACCGCCGTGACCGGCCCGATCCGCCGCACCATCTCCGGTGCCGTCTCGGGCAGCTCCGCCTTGGCTCCGAACAGCGTGTCGCCCGGCTTGGCCGTCAGCAGGTTCGTGCCGAGCCTGTCGAGCCGCCGCAACAGGTCCTCCCGGCTGGAGGAGGAGATCCCGATGACGGCGACCATGGTCGCGATCCCGATCGCGATCCCGAGGGCCGACAGCAGCACCCGCGTCGGACGGGCCCTGAGCCCTCCGAGCCCGACGCGCAGCACGTCGCCCGCACCGAGCCGCGCGGGCCTCATCGGCTCCCCACCCCCGCCCGCTCGTCCGCGACGATCACTCCGTCCCGGACCCGCACCCGCCGCGGCGCCCGAGCCGCCACCTCCATGTCGTGCGTGATCACCACGACGGTGGTGCCGGCGCGGTTCAGCTCGTCCAGCAGGGCGAGCACATCGGCGCCCGCGGCGGTGTCGAGGTTGCCGGTCGGCTCGTCCGCCAGCAGCAGGTCGGGCTCGCCCACGACCGCCCGCGCGACCGCGACCCGCTGCTGCTCGCCGCCCGACAGCTGGTGCGGCCGGTGCGCCGTCCGCTCCGCCAGCCCGACCCGAGCGAGCGCCGCCCGCGCCCGCTCCCGACGCTCCCGCAGCCCGACCCCGCTGTACAGGAGGCCGTCGGCGACGTTGTCGAGGGCGCTCACCCCCGCGGCCAGGTGGAACTGCTGGAACACGAACCCGATGTGCCGCGCCCGCAGCGCCGACAGCTCCCGGTCCGCGAGCCCCGCGACGTCGTGCCCGGCGACCCGCACGCTCCCCCGGGTCGGCCGGTCCAGCGTCCCGATCATGTGCAGCAGCGTCGACTTCCCCGACCCGGACGGCCCGACGATCGCCACCAGCTCCCCCGACGCGATCACCAGATCCACCCCCCGCAGGGCCGCGACCCCGCCCGTGTACTCCTTGACCACCCCGCCCAGCTCCACGATGTCCGAGCCCTCGTCGTCGAAGCCCTTCATTCGGCGGGCACCCCGACCTTCATCCCCTCGCGGAGCCCGCCCCCGGCGACTTCGACCCGCCCGCCGCCGAACGCCCCGACCTCCACCGGCAGCAGGCGCCGGGAGCCGTCCACGACCTCGACGCCGAACCCGCCCTCCCGCAGCGCCAGCAACGCCTCGACCGGCACCGAGAGCACGCCCTTCCGCCGCTCGCTCTCCAGCTCGACACTGACCGGCGCCTCGTCCAGCCGCCCCGTCTTGGCGTTCCCCACCGAGATGTCGACGCCGACCGTGGTCTTCTGGTCCTGCCCCGACCCGGTCGTCTGGGCGACGCCGCCGACCTCGCTGATCGTCCCCTTGACGGTCGCCCCACCGGGCAGCTCCACCGAGACCCGGGCGCCCTTCTTCGCGAGATCCTGCTTGTCGGCGTCCAGATCGACGTGCACGACCCGTCTCGTCCCTGCCACCGTCAGGGCGGGCTGCCCCTGGGCGACCCGCTTCCCTTCGGGCGCCTTGACCTCCCGGACCCGCACGGCCCCGCCCAGGAAGACGACCTGACCAGCGTCAACGCGCCCGGTCTCCTCAAGCCCCCGGTCGTCCTGCCACTCCTCGACAGCGGCCCCCGTAGCCCCGGTGAACTCCCCGTCCACGGTGATACCGCCGTATCCGAGAGCCCGCAGGTTCTCCTCAAGCTGCCGGACGTCCTTTCCAGAGACACCCTCACGCAGCGTCCTGTACATGGGCCGTCCGCCGTACATCAACGTCACAGGCCTGCCCGCCACCGAGAGCAGGGTCTCGCCGCGCTCAACGGTCGCGCCCGCCTCCGGCGCCCACGTCACGACACCGGACGCCCCGGCCCACACGTCCCGGACATCGCCGTAGGTGAGCTTCCCGTCCACCTTCTCGGTGTCCACGAGATCGCCCCGGCTGACGACCGCCGTCGCCAACGGAGCCTGCGCGCCCTGTGCCTGACTCCCGTCCCTGGTCCACGCGACGGCACCGCCGACCACCACCACCACCACGACGGCAAGCCCACCCGCGACCACGGCCCGCCTCACTTCCCGACTCCAGGCAGGCTCGCCTTGCACGCCTCCCGCGCCTTCTCCGCCTGTCCCCGGTCGACCTGCCCGGTCGGGAGCTTGATCTGCCCGTCCGGCCCCGGATCCGGGATGTCGACACCGTGCTCGCGCATGCACTGCGCGAACTTGACGTACTGGTCGCGCACCTTCGGATCCTTGAGATCGGGCATCTTCCCGCCCGCCTGCAGCCACGACTGGCACTTCTTGAGCGCGGCCTCCAGCTTCGAGCGGTCACCGCCCTTCCCCAGCCGCAGCGCGTGCTCGTCCCCACTCCCGGGATCGGGAACGTCCACCCCGTTCTCCCGCATGCACTGCGCGAACTTCAGCTGAGCATCCTCCGGAGAAACCGACTTGCCGGGCGAGGCAGACCCCGAGGCGGTAACCCCGCCGGCACTGGCGACCCCACTCCCGCCCCCGCCATCCCCACACCCGGCGACGCCCCCCAGCAAGAGCACCGCGACAACACCCCAACCCCAAACCTTCACGCCGACCCTCTCCCCGGAACACCCTGTCCCGGCCCCGCCCATAAGAGCCCCTCAGGGGTTAAACGAGGATTAGCCCGCTGGTCTGGTGAGGAGGGCGGGCGTCGGCGGGGGCGGTCAGAAGGCTGCGGCCTGGCCGGCGCGGCGGGGGCCGGCGGAGGCGTGCAGGGCCCCCGTGTCGTCGCGCCAGGTCATGTGGAAGCTGCCCATCTGGTACTGGTACGGCGCCATCGGCCGGACCAGGATGCCCATGCGGGCGACCTCGGTGACGACTTCGGGCGTCAGGCGGCTTTCGACCATCACCGAATAGTCGTCGGCGAGCGGCAGCATGCGGGGCGCGTCGTCCGCCGCGTACGGGTCCAGGCCGTTTTCGAGGATGCTCGTCATGACCTGCGGCACCGTGATGTGCGGGATGCCGGGCGTGCCGAGGGCGAGCCACGGGCGGCCGTCCCGCAGGAGCAGGGTGTTGCCGATGACCGAGCGGATCCGTCCGCCGCCGGTCAGCCAGCCGCCGAGCATGGCGGTGAGGCTGCTCGTCATGGTGCTGCCGATCATCGGTACGCCGCCGACGACCTGGCCCGGGACGCCTCCCCCCTGCACCGTGTTGACGAGCTGGACCCAATTGCCCTGGGCGTCGACGACGCTCAGCTCGCAGCTGCCGACGGACTCGCCCGACCGGCCGGTCGCCTCGCCGAGCGCGCCCGGCGTCGAGGTGAGCCGGACGTGCTCGGTGAGGTCCACCTTGGTGCGGCTCATCCGGAGCACGGCGGCGAGCGCGCGGTGGTACTCCCGCGACATCAGCACGCTGCTGGGGTCCTCGAACACCGCCGGGTCGTTGATGAAACCGGTCTCGTACGCGGCCCGGCGCAGCGCGTGCGCCATGTAGTACAGCGACTGGGGCGACTCGGCATAATGCCCGAGCTCGGCGACGCCCAGCTCGTGGAGGATGCCGAGGACCATCGCCGACATGACGGCCTGGCGTTCCGGCGGCGCCTGCTGGACGACCTCGACGTCGCCGTGCCGGTAGCGCAGGCCGTCTCCCCACCGGGGCTCGTCCTGGCGCATGTGCCGCATCTCGATCGGCCAGCCGACCTCGTTCGCGCGGTCGACGAACAGCCGCGCCCACTCACCGTCGATGAACAGGTCCGGCCCCTCGGCGGCCAGCTTCGTCAGCGTCCGGGCCAGCTCCGGCTTCGGCCACCGCTGCCCAGCCTGCGGCAGATGCCCGTCGGGGGTGAAGTGGCGCCGCCCGGACGCGGTGTTCATGTACAGCTCGACGCTGTGGCCCAGGACCAGGTGCTCGAAGGAGTCGACCTCGTGGCCCACCTCGGCCCAGTGGATCGACGGCGCGCAGAGCCGGTCCCAAGGCCGCGACCCGAACCGCTCGTGCATCGTCTTGAGCCCCGGCATGAAGCCGGGGATCACCGCGCACGGCCCCTCCGGGATCGCGGTGTACGGCCCCGACGAGACGGCGACCGGCCGGAACGGGGCGAGCCCCGGCACGATCGTGCCCATGCTGTTGAGCTCGTGGCACCGGCCCTGCTCGGCGTTCCAGAACAGCATCGTGACCGTGCCCGCGTGGCACGTCATGTCCTGCTGGATCGTCGCGTTGAGCAGGCATCCGACGATGGCCGCGTCGATGGCGTTGCCGCCCTCGCGCAGGATGTCGAGCATCGCGTCGGTCACGAGCGGATGCGCGCTGGAGCAGACCGCGTTCCGGCCCTCCGCCGTCGCTTTGGGGCCGATCCGGCCGACCTTGGTTTCGCTCATCGTCCCGTCCTTGTCGAAAGAGGGTTCACCGGCGCCGCGCCTCGACGTCGGCCAGGAACGCCGAAAGCTCGGCGATGAAGGCGTCCGGCTCTTCGAGGAACGCCATGTGCGAGCTTTCGTCGAAGACCCGGAACCGGGCGCCCGCGATGCCGTCCGCCAGCGCCGCCATGTGCTCCGGCGCGGCCTCGTCATGCCGCCCGCAGGTGACCAGGGTGGGCACGCGTATCCCCGGCAGGCGCGGCGTGACGTCCCAGTCCGCGAGTGCGCCGGTCACCGGCCCGAACTCGCTCGTCCCCCACAGTGCCGCGTAAACCTCGTCGCCGAATCCGCCGAGCGCGGCCTTGAGCGGTGCGGGCCACGGCCGCACCCGGCACATGTGCCGGCGGTTGAAGACGGCGAGGGCCTCCCGGTAATCGCGCGAGTGAACCGTGCCGGCCCGCTCGTGCTCGTCCATCGCCCGGACCACGTCCCGCGGAAGCCGGGCGCGCAGCGCGCACACCCCGCTGATCCAGCGCGCCACGCTCGGCGGGGAGCTGTTGAGGAGGAGCGAGACCGGCGCCGCGGGCGGGTCGCCGAGCGTGTACTCCAGGGCGAGCCACCCGCCCCAGGAGTTGCCGAAGAGATGGAACTCCTCCAGGCCCAGGGCCGCCACGACCGCCCGCAGCTCCTCGACGAAGTACGGGATCGACCACGACGGCTCCGGCGACCCCCGGCCGGACTCCCCGCAGCCCGCCTGGTCGTAGAAGATCACCTCCCGGTCGGCGCCCAGCCGGGCGAGCGGCTCCAGGTAGGAGTGCGGCAGGCCGGGCCCGCCGTGTAGGCACACGACCGGGGTCCGGCCGGGGGTGCCGGTGCGCCAGTACGCGACGGAGCCTTGCGGCATGGCGACGAAGCCGGTCGGCTTCTCGGACAGGTTCACTGGCGTTTCCCGACGACCGTAGTGACAGGGTGAAGGGTGCGCGCCGAGACCTCTCCTAGTACGAGGCGGGGGTCTGCACCCAGAGCAGTTCCGACGAACCGCGGGACAGGTTCTGGCTTCCGTGCACGTCCTTGCCAGGGAAGGTGAGGCTGTCCCCGGCGGAGAGGCGGTGGTCCTCCGACCCGACGGTGATGGCGACCTGGCCCTTGAGGACGAACACGAACTCGGTGTCCGCGCCGTGGGCGAACAGCTCCGGGCCGGTTCCACCGCCGGGTTCGAGCTTCACCCACAGCACCTCCAGGCACCCACTGGCGTCCGAGCTGACCTGGGCCTCGGTGATGCCGCGGTCCGGGTACTCGTACGCCGCGCGTTCGTCGTGCCGGACGATCTGGCTGCGCGACAGCGTCGCCTGGAACAGGTCGCCGATGTGGGCCCGCAGCGCCTGCGCGATGCGGACCAGCGTCGGCACCGAGGGCGACGCCGTGCCGTGCTCGACCTGCGAGATGAACGCCGCCGACACTCCGGCCTGCTCGGCCAGGTCGCGGACCGCCATGCCGCGCTGGGTTCGCAGGCTGTTGATGTTGCGGCCGAGCAGCACCTTGACGGCGTCGGCGTCACCGTCCGGCCCCTCGTCGGCGCGGGCGCCCTCGGCGGTCGGACCGCCGAAGTGGCCGGGGCGTTTGTTGCCGCTCTGGTGATGTGCCGGCGGGCGAGCAGCCAATTGGTTTCCACTCCTCTATGTGGCCTTGTACCAGGGACCCAGCTCGCTGCGCAGCGCGTCGGGCGTCGCGATCGGCCTGGCCAGCAGATCGGCGAGGTCGGTGGCGACGCGGACCAGTTCCGCGTTGCTCTCCGCCTGCCGGTCCCGACGGACCCGAATGTTGTCCTCCAGACCCACCCGGCAGTCGGCGCCCCACGACAGCGCGGTCGCGACATGCCGGAACTCTCCCGGGAAACCGGTCGCGGCCACGCTGAGGCTCGCAGCGTCGGGTCCGAGGATACGGGCGGCCGCCTGGGACAGCGTGAAGAAGTCGTCGAGGGCGTTGCCCGCGCCGCCGAGCACGCCCAGCACGAGCTGGATCCGCACGGGCCCCTCAAGGGTCCCCTCGTCGAGCAGGAAGCGGACCATGGACAGGTGCCCGAGGTCGTACGCCTCCAGCTCCGGCGTCACGCCCAGGTCGCGGAACTCGGCCGCGAAGCGGCGGATGGTGCCGAGCGTGTTGGTGAACACGCCCTCGCCGGACTTGTCCAGGACCTCCTGCTCCCAGGCATGCCGCACCTTCGGCCAGCGTGCCCTGTTCGGGAAGCCCTCGTAGTTCATCGTCCCGAGGTTCAGCGTGCCGATCTCCGGCCGGCAGGCGCGGATGCCGGCCAGGCGCTGCTCCTCGGGCATCCCCGGGGTGCCGCCGGTGCTGATGTTGATGACGACACCGGACCGCTCGCGGATCCCGGCCACGATGTCGCGGAACAGGGCGGGGTCGCCGGAGGGCCGGCCGTCGGGCTCGCGGGCGTGGAGGTGGACGCAGGTGGCCCCCGCCTCGGCGGCGCCGACGGCCTCCTCGATGATGGCCTCTGGGCCGCACGGGATGTGCGGGCTCTGGCTCGGGAGGACGTCGCCGCCGGTCACCGCGGCGGTGAGGACGCACGGCTCGTACTTGTCGCGCAACATGGCCGATCCCTTCGGTAAAGGTGATGCTTCAGGACGCGAGCGTGCCGAGGTCCGCCGGTAGGCAGACGCCGGTCACCGCGGAGGTGAGGTCGCTGGCGAGCAGCGCGAAAAGGGCGGCGACCTCGTCCGTGCCGATCAGGCGTTTGACGGGCTGGCGGCCGAGCATGAGCTCGAGCACCTGCTCTCGGGTGAGGCCGCGCAGGGCCATCTGCTCCGGCAACTGGCGCTCGACCATCGGCGTCGACATCCAGCCGGGGGCGACCGCGTTGACGGTCAGCCCGTGCGGCGCCCCCTCCAGCGCGGCGACCTTGGTGAGGCCGTTGACCGCGTGCTTGGCCGAGACGTACGCGGCCTTGAACGGCTCGGCCACCATGCCGGAGACGGAGGACGTGATCAGGACGCGCGACCCCGACCGGCGGGTCAGCTCCGTCCAGGCGGCCTTCATGGCCAGGAAGGGGCCCTTGGCCATCACGTCCATGAGCCGGTCCCACTGCTCCTCGGGGAACTCGGGGATCGGCGCGACGAACTGCACGCCGGCGTTGAGGACCAGCACGTCGAGGCGCCCGTGCCGGCGGACGGCCTCGGCGACCATGAGCCGGTTGCCCTCGGCCGTCGCCACGTCCGCGACGAGGTCGCAGGCGCCGCCCTCGACCAGGTCGGCGCCGACGACCTCGGCGCCGGCCCGGGTGAAGGCGTGGCAGATCGATGCGCCGAGCGCGCCGGCCGCACCGGTGACCAGGGCGACCCGGCCGGTGAGCAGGCCGCTCAGGGAGGTTTCGAACACGCTGGTCAACGGCCCTCCGCTTGTCGTGGCGGTTAACCACATCGTTACTATCACTTAGGTGGCGTAAGCTATACTTACGCAGAGACGAGCGTCAAGGACCGACCGTCCAGGGCGCCGACCCAGCCGTGCTGTTCAATATATTGACGACACCTGCCCGAGTCGGGCAGGCTGTCACCATGCCGCGCAGCGCAAGCTCGACAGAGGCCGGTAAGCCGGGCAACCCGACGCCGACCATGGCCGTCGTGGGCAACCTCGTACGCGAGCTGCGCCACGCCGCCGACCTGAGCATCGCCGCCCTCGCCCAGGCCGCCGACCTGAGTCCCGGCCTGCTGAGCCAGATCGAGCGCGGCCAGGGGAACCCCTCGTTCACGACGCTCGTGAAGCTGGCGCAGGCGCTCGACGTACCGGTCGGCCGGTTCTTCCTCGCCGACACCGCGGCCGGCGCGCTGGTCCGCGCCGGAACCCACCGCCGCCTGCTGCTGGCCGACGAGAACCTTGAGTACACCCTGATCACGCCGCACATGAACGGCCGGCTCGGCATGATAAAGGCGCAGGTCGCCGCCGGGTGGAGCAACGAGAGCACGCCGTTCGAGCACCCCGGCGAGGAGTGCATCCTGATCACCGAGGGCGAGCTCATGGTGTGCATCGCGGGCACCATGCACACGCTCTACGAGGGCGACTCGATCACCTACGACTCAAGCCTGTCGCACTGGTACCGCAACGCCACCGACAGCAACGCCGTGCTCGTCGGCGCGATGACGCCGCCGTCGTTCTGACTTAGCGAACGCCCTGGCGCAGCCGATCCGGCTGCGCCTGATTCGCGCGTTCAACATATTGACATCGGATAGCCGGGTCGTCACCATGGCCGACACAAGTTCACTTTGTTGAACGCGACCAGGCGCCCGCACCGGGGCACCGCACCTCTCATCCGGCACATCACCGAAGGACCACCATGAGAATTCGAATGGGGCATCGGGCAGTCGTCGCGAGTGTCTCCGTCTGCGCGGCCCTCGTCGCCGGTTGTGGCGGGGCGTCGGACTCCAGCGGCAAGGCGCCGCCGAACGTCACGAACGGCGTCGTGTCCATGACCCTCGACGGCCCGGTCAGCAGCTACGACCCGACCCAGGCGAGCACGTTCCAGGACGCCGTCGCCCTCGCGGCGCTGTACGACACGCTCGTGCACTTCGATCCGTCGGGCAAGCTGGTCCCCGGTCTGTCGGACACGTGGAAATCCACCCCGAAGACCGCCACCTTCCACCTCCGAAGCGGTGTCACCTGCTCGGACGGCACCTCCCTGACCGGCGCGGTGGTGGCGGCGTCGCTGAACCGGCTCTTCGACCCGGCGACCAAGGCGCCCCTCGTACGCCAGGCGATCGGCCCGGGCAACTCGGCGAAGGCGACGTCGACCGGCGACTCGGTGACGATCACGCTGGCGAAGCCCTGGTCGGACCTGGTGCCCGGAATGACGGGGCCGTACGCCGGGATCGTCTGCCCGTCCGGCACGAAGAATCCGTCGAGCCTGCGGACCACGTCCGCCGGCACGGGCGCCTTCGTCTCCGACTCCCAGGTCACCGGCTCCAGCTACACCGTGACCCGGCGGTCCGGGTACACGTGGGGACCCGCGTACGCGGGCCAGGCGGCGGGCGAGCCGCCGAAGAAGCTGGTGCTCAAAGTGGTCGACGACGAGAACACCCGGGCCAACCTGACCTCCACCGGCGAACTCCAGATCCCCTCGTTCACCTCCAACGCGTGGGACCGGTTCAGGTCGACCGGCGGGATCACCGTCCGAACGGCGCCGCAGTCCGACACGATGGTCGTCTTCAACGAGACCGCCGGTCATCCGACCGCCGACCGGAACGTCCGGCTCGCGATCGCCCAGGCCTTGGATCGTTCCGTACTGAACAAGGTGCAGAGCTACGGCTCCGGCGAGCTGATCTCCAGCCTCGGCCGATCCTCCTACGAGTGCTTCGACGCCGGCTCGAACGCCCTCGTCCCCGAGCACGACGCGGCCGCGGCGGCCGGGGCGCTCAAGGGCGTGAAGCTCCAGGTCATCGGCACGAACATCCTGGCCGGCGGCGCGGCAAACGACCAGATCATGGCCGCTCTCCAGGCCGCGGGCGCCGCCGCCACGGTGCGCACGACGGACAACCAGGCGTGGGTGTCGGACCTGTTCAGCGGCAAGAACGACTGGGACGTCACGATCTTCGTGTACGGCAACCGGCTGTCGAGCTTCCTGCCGGTCGGGCAGTTCTTCGTGCACGACGCGCCGCCGAAGGGGCTCAACCTCGGCGCGACGAGGAACCCGGCCGCGGAGCAGGCGTACGACCAGGCCGCGAGCGGGTCGCCCGAGGAGAAGTGCGCCGCGCTGAAGACCTTCCAGCAGTCCCTGCTGCGCAACGTCGACGTCCTGCCGCTGGCCACCGCGCCGGTGCACGTCGTGTTCGCGGGCGGGACGAGCGGCAGCGTCGTCAACGGGTTCGCGGTGCCGGCCTCGATCCGCGTCGGCAAGGCGAACGGTTGATGGTGACGACCGCCGCCGGCGCATCGGCGGGGAGCCGCGGTCTCGCCCGGCGGGTGGCCGGCTCCCCATGGGCCGGCTACCTCGCCCGGCGCCTCGGCGGAGTCGCCGCCGTGCTCGCCTTCCTCGTCGTCGTGACGTTCATGATCGTGCGCTTGGTGCCCGGCGATCCGGCCCGGCAGATCGTCGGGCTGACCGCCGGCGAGGAGGAGGTGCGGCAGGTCCGCGAGCGGCTAGGGCTGACCGAGCCCCTGTGGCGGCAGTTCGGCTCCTACCTCGGCGGACTGGCGCACGGCGACCTCGGCACCTCCTTCGCCACCGGCCAGCCGGTGTCGTCGATGCTCTCCCAGCGGCTGCCGCTCACGGTCGCGCTGGCGACGAGCGCGCTGGTCGTCGTGCTGATCGTGGCGATACCGCTGGGCACGGCGGTCGGCGTGGCGCAGCAGCGCGGACGCGCCCGGGCCGCGACGTCGTCGTTCGGGGTCGGCGCCTCGGTCCTCGGCGCCATGCCGGAGTACATCGCCGGGACCCTGCTCGTCTTCGTGTTCGCGCTGAAGCTGCGCTGGCTGCCCGTCCAGGGCGGCGCGGGGTTCACCTCGATGATCCTGCCCTCCCTGTCCATCGCCATCGCGCCGGCGGCGGTGCTCACCCGCCTGGTGCGCAACGAGACCGCGGCGGTGCTGTCGCAGGACTACATCACGATGGCGATGAGCAAGCGGCTGTCGAACACGCGGCTGTTCCTGCGGCACGTGGTGCCCAACGTCGTGACCAGCACGCTGACGCTCGGCGGCCTCATCCTCGTCGCGCTGCTCGGTGGGACGGTCGTCGCCGAGAACGTCTTCAACATGCCCGGCATCGGCGCGGAGATCGTGCGCGCGATCGTGAAGCGCGACTATCCCGAGATCCAGGGGATCATCCTCGTCCTCGGGCTGGTCGCCGTCCTGATCAACTTGATCGTCGACGTCACGCTGGGCCTGCTCGATCCGCGGGTGCTGACGAGGACACGCTCATGAGGCGCACCCGGCTCCCGGCGCCGCTCGTCGCCGGCCTCGTCCTGGCCGCCCTGATCGTGGTGGTCGCCATCGTGGCGCCGATCCTTTGGCGGGCGCACGCCGACGGGCTGACCGCCGACATCCGCCAGGGGCCCTCCGGCGCGCACTGGCTGGGCACCGACGCGCTCGGACGCGACGTGTTCTGGCGGACCGTGGTCGCGACGCGGCTGACGATCGAGATGGCGATGGCCGCCACCGCGATCGCCGCGGTGCTCGGCACGCTCCTCGGCGCGGGGATCGCGGCCGCCGGGCCGGCCGTCCGCGCGGTGGGCGACCGGGTCATCGACCTGCTGCTGTCGTTCCCCCCGATCATCATCGCGCTGACGTTCACCGCGATCCTCTCGCCGGGACGCGCGTCCGTGGTCGGCGCGCTCGGCCTGGCGTTCTGCCCGCAGTTCGCGCGGCTCACCAACCGGCTCGCGCTGTCGGTGAACGAGCGGGACTACGTCACGGTCGCGCGCCTGCTGGGCGTCGGCCAGGCCCGCGTCCTGACCCGGCACGTGGTCCCCAACATCGCCGCGCCGCTGCTCGTGCTCATCTCGGTGGGGTTCGCGACCAGCGTGCTGACGGTCTCCGGGCTCAGCTTCCTCGGGCTGAGCGTCCAGCCGCCGTCGTACGACTGGGGCAGCCTGCTGGCAAGCGGCCTGCGCAACATCTACGACAATCCGGGCGAGGCCCTCGGCCCCGCCGTGGCGATCCTGGTCACCGGACTCGCCGCCGGTCTCGTGGGCGACGGCCTCGTCCGTCACCTGGATCCGCGCGGGACGTCGCGACCGCGGCGGTCCGCGCCGGCGACCGCGCCGCCGCGCCCCGCCCCGTCCGGTCGCGCGGGAGGGGAACCCGCCGCCGCGGCGTCCGTGCGGGGCCTGTCGGTCCGCAGGCCCGACGGCCGGGAGCTGGTCCACGAGGTCTCGCTGACCGTCGGCGCCGGAGAGATCGTCGGCATCGTCGGCGAGTCCGGCTCCGGCAAGAGCCTGACCGCGCTCGCCCTCGCGCGGCTGCTGCCTCGCGAGCTGGACTGGTCCGCGGAGCACCTCGGCGTGAACGGCATCGACCTGGCCGACCCGGGGAAGGCCCCGCCCACGCGGCTGGCCACCGAACTCGGGGTCGTCTTCCAGGACCCGTCGAGCAGCTTCAACCCCGCACTGCGGATCGGCACCCAGCTCACCGAGGTCCTCCGGGCGCACACCAGGACGCCCCGGCGGCAGGCCGACGCCCTGGCGGTCGCCCGGCTGGTGGAGACGCGGGTGTCCTCGCCCGAGCTGCGGATGCGCCAGTATCCGCACGAGCTCTCCGGCGGCATGCGGCAGCGCGCGATGATCGCGGCGGCGATGCTGCACGAGCCGAAGCTGATCATCGCCGACGAGCCCACCACCGCGCTGGACGTCACCGTGCAGGCCGACGTGCTGCGCCTGCTGAAGCAGATCAACACCGAGCACGGCACGGCGATCCTGCTCATCTCGCACGACATCGGCGTGGTCTCCGCGCTCTGCGACCGGGTCTGCGTGATGTACGCGGGGCGCGTCGTGGAGGAGGTATCGGTGGAGGACCTTCGCCGGCGCGACGTACGGCACCCCTACACGCGTGCGCTCCTGGCCGCCTCCCCCGACGCGGCGGCCGACCGGGACGACGTCCGGCTCGTGCCGCTGCCCGGACGGGCCCCGTCCGCCGAGGCACGAGGCACAGGCTGCGCCTTCGCCCCCCGTTGCTCGCTCGCGGCCCCCGTCTGCGCCGATGTCGTTCCTCCGCTGGTCGCCGTCCCCTCGGGCAACGCCGTCGCCTGCCACGCCGAGACACCGGCCACGGAGGTCTGGTCATGATGCACATCGACGAACCGGGCGCCATCGTGCTGGGCGCCGAGGGGGTGTCGGCCGGCTACGGCGTGCGCTCCCGCAACGTCCTGCACGACGTGAGCGTCGCGATCGCCCGCGGCAGCACGATGGGTGTCGTGGGCGAGTCCGGCTCCGGAAAGTCCACGCTGGCCCGAGTGCTGGTGGGGCAGATCGCCCCGGCGCGGGGGGTGGTCCGCCTTGACGGAACGGACGTCCACCGGCTGTCGCGCCGGGAGCGCTTCGCGGCCCGCCGGCAGATCCAGCTCGTCCCGCAGGACCCGTACTCCTCGCTGGATCCCCGGATGTCGGTCGGTCGGGCGCTCGCCGAGGCGATCGCCCCGCGCGGGCGGCTGCGCACCGGCGCGCACCGGGACCGCATCGCCGAACTGCTCGCCTCGGTCGCGCTCGACGCCTCCGCCGCGCGGCGGCTCCCGCACGAGTTCTCCGGGGGCCAGCGCCAGCGCATCGTCATCGCGCGCGCCCTGGCCGCCGAGCCGCGGGTGATCATCGCCGACGAGGTGACGTCCTCGCTCGACACCTCGGTGCAGGCCGAGATCCTGGAACTGCTGCTCGACCTGCAGAGACGGCTCGGGCTGACCTACGTCTTCATCACCCACGACCTGGCGATCGCGCAGTACATGTGCACCGACCTGAGCGTGCTGTACCTCGGGACACTGGTCGAGCAGGGGACGACCGACGTCCTCTCCCGTCCGGGCCACCCCTACACCGAACTGCTGCGCGACAGCCGGCCCGATCCCCGCGGCCGGTCGCTGCAGCTGCCGGCCGGCGGGCTCGCGAGCGAGGACGTCGCCGACCCGGCGAACCCGCCGTCCGGATGCGTGTTCCACCCGCGGTGCCGGTACGGGCCGCGGGCCCACGGGGACCGGGACCGCTGCGCGGCGGAGCCTCCGATCCTCCGGGACGTCGCGCCGCACGCGCGCAGGACGGCATGCCATTTCCCCATCGGGCCTGCCGCGCAGAAGCCGGACGAGGGCGGCCGCGGTGAGTGAGCCCGTGCCCGCCGGCCCGGCGGCCTTCCTGATCCGGGACGTGAACCTGATCGACGGGCACGACGGGCGCGGCCGCCCCCGCAGCGCCGTCGTCGTCGACGGCCGGCGGATCGCGTGGATCGGACCGGCGGAGTCCGCCCCGCCGTTCCCGGCGCACGCCATCCTCGACGGCGCCGGCTGCAGCCTGCTGCCCGGACTCATCAACTCGCACGTTCACCTGTCCGCGGACGCCGGGCCGGACTTCACCCGGCAGATCGAGTCCGACTCGCTGCCGCTCGCCACGCTGAAGAGCGCGACGACGGCCGCGGCGACCCTGCGGGCCGGCGTGACCAGCGTCCGCGACTGCGGCGCCGCCGACGGAGTCGTGATCGAGCTGGCCAAGGGGATCGACGACGGCATCGTCCCGGGGCCGCGCGTCAGGGCCGCCGGGCGAGTGATCACGATGACGGGCGGGCACGGCCACTTCATCGGGCGCGAGGCCGACGGAGTGGACGGGGTGCGGGCGGCGACCCGCGCCGAGCTCAAGGCGGGCGCCCACTTCATCAAGGCGATGGCGACCGGCGGAGTGCTGACCGCCGGCGTGGACCCCGGGCACACCGCGCTGGTCCGGGAGGAGCTGGCGGTCGCGGCGCAGGAGGCGCACAACGCGGGACGGCGGATCACCGTGCACGCCATCGGCAACCAGGGGATCAAGAACGCCCTGCGCGCGGGCGTGGACTCGATCGAGCACGGCATCCGGCTCGACGACGAGGCGCTCGACCTGGCCGTCGCGCGGGGCGCCTACCTCGTGCCGACGCTGCTCGCGGTGGCGTCGATCGTAACGGCCGGAACCGGCGCGGGCATGCCGCCCTGGGTGCACGAGAAGGCCGAGCGCGAGGCGGAACGGCACCGCGAGAGCTTCGTCGCGGCGGTCCGGTCCGGCCTCAGGATCGCGGCCGGCACCGACGCGGGCACCCCGTTCAACCCGCACACGGATCTGGTCCGCGAGCTGGAGCTCATGGTCCGGTACGGGCTGAGCGCGCCCGAGGTGATCCGCGCGGCCACCCGCAACGCGGCGGAGAACATGGACGTGCTGCACGACACCGGCACGGTGGACGTGGGCAAACTCGCCGACCTGGTGCTGGTCGAGGGCGACCCCGCGGCCGACATCGGCGCGCTGGCGCGGATCCGGCTGGTCGTCAAGGACGGCCGGATCGTGCACGGGTGCGCGCGGGCGGGCGGGGACGCACGGGTGGGTAGGGCCTCATGAAGCACGCGATCTCCGAGCCGGCGCTGACGGGCGCGCAGCGGGCGATGCTCGCGGGCCGCCACGGCGACGGGGCCGCGCTGGCCATGCGGGTGGTCGTCCGGCTCGCTCGCGCGCTCGGCGCCGACCGGCTGATCACGGTCGACTCGGCGCACGTCGACGGCTGCCTCTTCCACGGGCAGGTGGGGATCGACCTGGTCGAACGGCTGATCTCCGGGGGCGCGCGGGTCGCCGTCCCGACGACGCTCAACGTCGGCTCCCTGGACCTGCTGCACCCGGGCGTGGTGCGCGGCGACGCCGGCGAGCGTGCGGACGCACGGCGGCTGATGGACGGCTACGTCGCCCTCGGCGCGGAACCCACGTGGACCTGCGCTCCGTACCAGCTCACGGAGCGGCCGGCGTACGGCCGGCACGTGGCGTGGGCGGAGTCGAACGCCATCGTGTTCGCCAACTCGGTCCTCGGCGCCCGTACCGACCGCTACGGCGACTTCGCCGACATCTGCGCCGCGGTCACCGGTTTCGCCCCGCGTGTGGGCCTGCACCTGGACGAGAACCGCGCCGGTCAGGACCTGTTCGACTGCTCGGGGGTGCCCGCCGGGACGTTCGCGGCGGACGTCGCGTGGGCGGCGCTCGGTCACCTCGTCGGCCGCCGTTCGGGGACCCGGGTCCCCGTGCTGACCGGGCTGCCCGGCGACGCGGACGAGGACCGGCTGAAGGCGCTCGGCGCCGCGGCGGCCTCGGCCGGGGGCGTCGCCCTGTTCCACGCCGTCGGCCTGACGCCGGAGGCCCCCGACACCGCGACCGCCTTCCGCGGCCGCGCCGCCGAGCGGCGGTTCGAGGTGACCGCGGCGGACCTGCGCGCGGCGTGCGGCGAGCTCACCACGGCGCCGGACGGACGGCTCGACGCGATCAGCGTCGGCACGCCGCACTTCTCGGCCGCCGAGTTCCGCGCGCTCGCCGCGCTGCTGGCCGGCGGGCCGCCGTTCGACGCGGGCATCGAGTTCTGGATCTCGACGAGCCGGGCCGTCCTCGCCGAGGCCGAACGCGTCGGCGACGCCGCGATCTGCCGTCGCGCCGGAGCGCGGATCCTTGTGGACACCTGCACCTACATCGCTCCGGTCCTGCGGGCGTCGGCGCGTGTGGTGATGACGAACTCCGCCAAGTGGGCGTGGTACGCGCCGACCAACCTCGGCATCGACGTCGTGTTCGCCTCGCTCGCCGAGTGCGTGCTGTCCGCGCGCGCGGGCCGCGTGGTCCGCGACCCCGCGCTCTGGGCGGCATCGTGATCGGGATACCGCTCAGCCCGGGGGTCACGACCGCTCCCCTGCTCCTGCTGGACGAGCCGCTGTCGTTCTGGGGCGGCAGCGACGTGGCGACCGGCGAGATCACCGACGCCCGCCATCCGCAGCGCGGGACCTCGGCCGCCGGCCGGGCGCTGGCCTTCGACGGAAGCCGGGGGTCGAGTTCGAGCTCCACGGTGCTGGCCGAGCAGATCCGGCGCGGTGTGGCGCCGGCGGCCATCCTGCTCCGGCGGCCGGACGCGATCGTGGCGCTCGCGGCGATCGTCGCCCGTGAGCTCTACGCGATCGAGGTACCGGTCGTCGTGCTGTCCGCCGGCGACTTCGACGCGCTCCCGCGCACGGGCACGGTGACGGTGGCGGCGACGGACGAGAGCGCCGAGGTTCGGATCGAGGAGGCGGGACGGCGATGAGCATCGACGGGATCGGCGGGGAGAGGATGCGCGGGCTCGGCGACGCGCGGCACCTGGTCGACGCGCTGGAGCGGGCGCTTCTCGGCGGCCTCCGGCCGGAGGACGAGCAGGGACGCGTCTCGCGGCCGACGAGCCACGGCGAACTGCTGCTGATGCCGTCGGAGGCCACCGGCCACGTCGGCGTCAAGGTGCTCGGCCTGGCACCGGGCAATCCGGCCCGGGGACTCCCGACCATCTCCGGGCTGTACCTGCTGATGGACGCCCGTACGCTCCGGCTGCTCGCCATGATGGACGGCGGTGAGCTCACCCTGCTGCGGACCCCGGCCGTGTCCGCCCTCGCGGCGCGGCACATGGCGTCCCGGCCGATCCGTTCGGCCGTCGTGTTCGGCAGCGGGCCGCAGGCACGCGCGCACATCGAGACGTTCCACGCGCTGCACGGCCTGCGCGACGTGGTCGTCGCCGGACGCGACCCCGAGCGGACCGAGCGGCTGGTCCGCCGCTGCGCCGACGACGGCCTGCGCGCCCGCACCGGCTCGGCGCACGACGTGCGCGAGGCCGACATCGTGATCTGCTGCACCAGCGCCCGCGAACCGCTGTTCGCGGCGGATCTCCTGGCCCCGGGGACCTTGGTCGTCGCGGTCGGCTCGCACCACCCCGACGCCCGTGAGCTGGGCGACGACGTCATGGAGGCGGCGCAGGTCGTGGTCGAGTCGCGGACGGTGGCCACGACCGAGGCGGGCGACGTGGTCCAGGCGCTCGGCCACGGGGCGATCGCGGAGACCGACCTGATCGAGCTGTCGGGCCTCGTACGCGGCGGGGCCGTCGTGGAGGACGCGAGACCGCGGGTGTTCAAGAGCGTCGGCATGGCCTGGGAGGACCTGGCCGTGGCGGTCGCGGTGCACGAGCGCTATATGGCGTCGCGATGACCTCCGAGGACTTCCGCCGGGTCGGCGCCGAGGTCAGCAACTGGGGTCGCTGGGGCGCCGAGGACGAACGCGGCACCACCAACCTGATCACGCCGCGGGAGATCGTCCGGGCGGCGCGGTCGGTGCGCAAGGGCGCGGTGTTCGACCTCGGGATCCCGCTCGGCGCCGACGGCCCGCAGGCGTTCCCCGGCCGGATCAACCCGCTGCACATGATGACCGAGACCGGTGCGCGGCAGGAGTACCCCGGCGGCGCGAAGTGGTCGGACGACTACGTCGTCATGCCGCTGCAGGCCGGGACGCAGTGGGACGCCTTCGCGCACGTCTGGTACGACGGCCTGCTCTACAACGGATTCGGCGAGGACGCGGTCGGCCCGCACGGCGCGGCGCGGTGTTCCATCGACGCCCTCGGCAACGGGATCGCCGGACGGGGCGTCCTGCTCGACGTCGCCCGGCACGCCGAGGTCGACTGGCTGGAGGGCGGCCACGTGATCGGCCCGGAGACCCTCGACGCCGTCGCGGAACGGCAGGGCACCGAGATCCGGGCGGGCGACATCCTGCTGATCCGGACCGGATGGTGGAGGAAGTTCGTGGTCGAGCGGGACGCCACCGCGTGGATGAGCACCGAACCCGGGCTCGGCCTCGACTGCGTGCGGTGGATCCGCGCCCACGACCTCGCCGCGCTGGGCATGGACAACTGGGGCATCGAGGTGGCGCCCGGGGAGGACCTCGCGGTCACCAGCCCGGTGCACTGCGTGCTGCTCCGCGACGTGGGGATCCCGCTCGGGGAGATCTTCGACCTGGAGGCCCTCGCCGGGGACTGCGCCGATGACGGCGTGTACGAGTTCCTGTTCGCCGCACCGCCGCTGAAGGTCACCGGCGCCGTCGGCTCGCCCATCAACCCGCTCGCCCTGAAGTAGCCGTCAGGAGGACCGGACCGCGACGGCCTCCGGTTCCGGCCGCCCCGGGGGTTCAGCAGGCGGCCAGGAGCGCGGAAAGGTCGGTCAGGGTCGAGATCCGGTGTATGCCGGTGGGGGCCGGGGTTTCCGTTCTTGCTCGGTCGAGCCAGATGGCGTGAAGGCCCGCGTTGTGGGCGCCTACGGCGTCCACGTCCAGTTTGTCGCCGATGTAGGCGACCTGGGCGGGAGGCAGGTCGAGGGCGGTGCAGGCGGCCCGGAAAGCCTGGGGGTTCGGTTTCGCCCAGCCGAGTCGGTCAGAGCAGAGGAGTACTTCGAAGTGGTGACGCAGGCCCAGCGCCGCCATCCTGCGCTCTTGGTGGACGGTGCTCGAGTTGGACAGGATGCCGTTTCGGTAAGGGAGCGCACCCAGTACCGTCGCCACGTCGGGAAACGCCGACCATGCAGCTTCGAACAGTGCCTCGTAACGGTCGTGCCACGCGTCCGCCTCGGTATCGCTCAGCGGACGGTCGACGAACGTGCGGACTCTCGCGCGCCGTTGCTGCTCGTAGGTCACCAGGCCGAGCGCGAGGCGCCGGTGTCCGAGCCTGGTGATCTGGTGCCATCGGTCCAGGGCGGCCTGGTCGGAGGGCAGTCCCTCGGCCGCGAAGTGGCTCAGCAGCCCGGCCCGTTCCGAGCCGGTGAAGTCGAAGATCGTGTCATCGACGTCCCACAGCACAGCCTCGATCATGTCTTGAGGCTAGAGCGGCGCGGTCAGGCGCGGCATCGGCCGCGGACGCCGAGGGTGGAGAACACCACCGGCATGTAGTCCTCGCTGAAGGACGGGCCCCTGCCGGAGGCGGCGAAGACCGTGCCGGTGACCGGCTCCAGCCCCATCTCCAGGGACGGGGACAGGTCCTTCATGTCGTCGACGAACTCGTACCGCATGTGGGGCGAGCCGTCGGGTCCCGGGAGACGGTGATGACGACGCCCTCGCGCCTGTAGGTGCCGAGGAGGGGAGCGAGGTCCACCGCGGGGGCCGGATCCGCCGGGGCGAACGGTGCGGGCATGGTGACGCCGGCGAGTTCGGCGAGCAGTTCGCGGAACAGGTCGGCGTACAGCAGGCGGGCCGCGCCGCCATTGGTCATCAGCACGAGGGCCACGTTCGCCTGCGGGACGACGCGCAGGTAGGCGTACTGGCCGATGGCGGCGCCGTCGTGGCCGTAGCCGGTGACGCCGTCCCAGTCGTAGAGCGTCCCGCCGAGGCCCCAGCCGTCCGCGCTGACGGTCCATTTGTCCGGGACGTCCACCTCCCGGTACTGCATGGCCGCCACGGCCTGTGGCGACAGGACGCGGGCGCCGCCGGGTGCCGTGCCGTTCTCCAGGTGCGTGCGGGCGAAGCGGGCCATGTCGCCCGCGGAGACGATGAGGCGGGCGGCCGGTCCGACCGAGCGGGGCATCGGGTCCCAGGACGGGGCGGCCCCGGCGAGCGCGGTGTCACCGGTGCGTCCGGCGAACACTGTACGCATTGCGGATCATTGTACGCAAGCGCGTTAACCGTACGCTCCAGCGAACGATGTGCCCTAGGGTGGTGGCATGCCAGCCGACAAGCCGCCCATCCCCTCGGTGTGGGCACGTCCTCGCGCGAGGCGCGCCCAGCCCGCGCTCAGCCGCGAGCGGATCGTCGCCGAAGCCGTACGGCTCCTGGACGAGGAGGGCATGGAGGCGCTCAGCATGCGCGGCCTCGCCGTCCGCCTGGGGACGGCGGCCACTTCGCTCTACCGTCACGTGGCCAACAAGGACGAGCTGATCGAGCTGGTCGTCGACGAGCTGTACGGTGAGCTGGAGGTGCCCGACCCCGTCGGCGCGACCGGCTGGCGGGCCCCCCTGGAGCACTGCGCCCAGAGCCTGCGCTCGATGATCCTGCGCCACCCGTGGGTAGCGCCGGCCTTGGGCCAGGTCGGGCTCGCCGAACTCGGCCCCAACCTGATCGACCGGTCCGAGCGCCAGCTCGCCCTGTTCCATGCCGCCGGATTCCCGCCGGGCGAGGCGGAGCAGGCCATGAACGGGCTGCTCGCGTACGTGATCGGCATGAGCATCAGCGAGGCGGCGTACCTGTCGGTGCTCGCCCGCAGCGGCCGGACCGAGCAGGAATGGGCCGAGGGCCTGCGTCCCGCCGCCGAGCGGGCCCTGGACGACCACCCCCGGCTGCGTGAGGGGTTCGTCGCCCGCCGGGACGCCGATCCGCGCGTGGTGCGCGACACCAGCTTCGCCTACGGGCTCGACCGCTTCCTCGACGGCCTCCAGACCAGACTCGCCGCCCGCTGAGTCGGCAGAGCAGCACTCCGCAAGGGAGCACGTGATGAAGGCCGTGGGATTCAGTCGCTTCGGGGGGCCGGAGGTTCTCGAGGTCGTGGATCTGCCCGATCCGCATCCGGGGGCCGGCCAGGTCCGGATCTCGGTGCGCGCGGCCGGGGTGAACGCCAGCGACTGGAAGAAGCGCGGGGGCCTGATGGATCAGGAGCTCCCGCAGACCCTGGGCTACGAGGCGGCGGGGGTCGTCGACGAACTCGGTGAGGGCGTGGCGGACGCCGCCGTCGGCGATCGCGTGTTCGGTTTCTGCGTCGAGGGGGCGGCCCAGGCCGAGCTGGCCGTGCTGTCCCACTACGCGCCGATCCCGCCATCGCTCGGCTTCTCCGGTGCCGCCGCCCTGCCGGCGGCCATCGAGACGGCCACGCGCGCGCTCGACCAGCTCGGCGTCGGGGACGGCGGCACGCTGCTCGTCAACGGCGCCTCCGGGAGCATCGGCGGCGCGGCGGTCCAGCTCGCCGTGGCGCGGGGCGTGCGCGTGATCGGTACCGCCGGGCCGGCGAACCAGGAGTACCTGCGCTCGCTGGGGGCCGAGCCGGTCACCTACGGCGAGGGTCTCGTCGAGAGGGTCCGCGCGCTGGCGCCCGACGGCGTCGACGTGGCGCTCGACGTCGCCGGGAGCGGGGTGCTGCCCGAGCTGATCGCGCTCGCGGGCGGCGCGGGGCACGTCGTCACGGTCGCCGACTTCGGCGGCGCCCGGGAGCACGGGGTGCGGTTCAGCCGCGGGGACGACGGCCGCGCGGTCCACGTGCTCGGTGAGATCGGCGCGCTGGTCGAGGCGGGGCGCTTCTCGCTCCCGGTCGCACGGACCTTCCCGCTCGCCGAGGTCGCGGAGGCGCACCGCGCCGGAGAGGGCGGCCACGTGCGCGGCAAGCTCGTCCTGCTGGTCGGCTGATGCGGCGGCCGGCCGTCGAGCCGGTCCGGTTCCAGGCCGGGACGCGGCCGCGGCTGTAGGGTCGTGGCCATGTCACGGGCGGTGTCTCGGGATCCTGATCGGCTGGTTCTGTTCACCGACGCCGTCGTGGCGATCGCCGTGACGCTGCTGGTGCTGCCGCTGGTCGACGTGGTGCCGGAGGCCGTGGGCGCGCATCGGCGGTCGGTCGAGGTGATCACCGAGCATCAGGCGCAGATCTGGAGCTTCGTGCTCAGCTTCGTGGTGATCATCCGGTTGTGGTTCGTGCACCACCGGATGTTCGAGCACATCGGCGGCTACACGCGGGCGCTGATGCTGGTGAACACGGGCTGGCTGCTGGCCATCGCGCTCCTGCCGTTCCCCACGGAGATGGTCGCGTCGTATCCGGGGGACGACCGGTTCACCGTGATGCTGTACATCGGGAACATCCTCGTCGCGGGCGTCTTCCAGACCGCGCTGGCGGTGATCTCCTACCGCGATCCGGATGTCGCGCTGGAATCCGATCCGCCGACGATCGAGTCGGTCCGGGCCTCGCTGTCGAACGCGGTGCTGCTCGCGGTGAGCCTCGCCGTGGTCGCGGTCTTCCCCAGCATCTCGTATTTCGCGCTGTTGCTGCTCTTCCT
Organism: Actinomadura citrea; assembly: GCF_013409045.1. Classification (NCBI taxonomy): domain Bacteria; kingdom Bacillati; phylum Actinomycetota; class Actinomycetes; order Streptosporangiales; family Thermomonosporaceae; genus Actinomadura; species Actinomadura citrea. The sequence continues at coordinate 6,373,769 of NZ_JACCBT010000001.1, forward strand.
GGAGGCTCCGGTCGACAGGTTCTGGAGGCTTGTCGGAGTCTGAGCGACTCCTTCTTGGATCGGCGGAGAGCGCGGCCGGTCGGTGGCGGTGGCCGCGCGGCGGTAGCCCTTATCAAGGTTTAACCCCTCGCGCGTCATGCTCGGCGGCATGCGTGTACTGATCGTTGAGGACGAGCGGGTGCTCGCGGACACGATCGCCGAGGGCCTGCGGGACGAGGCGATGGCCGTGGACGTGGTGTACGACGGCGACGACGCGCTGGAGCGGGCCTCCTACAACGAGTACGACGTGGTGGTCCTCGACCGGGACCTGCCGACGGTGCACGGCGACGACGTGTGCCGGGAGCTGGTGGGGCGGCGGAGTCCCGTGCGGATCCTGATGCTGACCGCGGCGGGCGACGTCGACGACCGCGTGGACGGGCTGACGCTCGGCGCCGACGACTACCTGCCGAAGCCGTTCGTGTTCGGCGAGCTGGTGGCGCGGGTGCGGGCGCTGGCGCGCAGGTCGGGGCCGCCGGTGCCGCCCGTCCTCGAGGGGCGGGGCATCCGGCTCGATCCGCACCGGCGCAGGGCGGCGCGGGACGGCCGGGAGCTGCGGCTGACGAACAAGGAGTTCGCCGTGCTGGAGGAGCTGCTGCGGGCGGAGGGCGGCGTGGTGAGCGCCGAGCGGCTGCTGGAGCGGGCGTGGGACGAGAACATCGACCCGTTCAGCAACATCGTCCGGGTCACGATGGCGACGCTGCGCCGCAAGCTCGGGCAGCCACCGGTGATCGAGACGGTGACCGGGTCCGGATACAGGCTGGAGGGGCGATGAAGAGGCTGAGCGTCAGGACGCGGCTCACGCTGGTGTACGGGTCGCTGTTCCTCGTCACGTCGGCGGCGCTGGTCGCGGTGACGTACCTGCTGACCGTCAGGACGATGGACGACCGGTTCCCCTCGCGCCAGAACGTGGACGCGACGACGATCACCCGGCTGCGCGCGCTGGCCGTGGGCGGGGACGTCAGCGATCTGGTGCGGTTGAAGGCCGACGCCGATCGGGAGCTGGCGCGGCAGAAGCACGACGTCCTGGAGCAGCTGCTGCAGAGCTCCCTGGTGACGATGCTGGTCCTCGGCGTCCTGGCCGTGGTGATCGGGTACGTGGTGGCGGGGCGGATGCTCCGGCCGCTGCACACGGTGACCGCGACGGCGCGGCGGCTGTCGGAGAGCAACCTGTACGAGCGGATCGCGCTGGACGGCCCGCAGGACGAGATCAAGGATCTGGCCGACACCTTCGACCGGATGCTGGACCGGCTGAACCGCGCGTTCGACGCCCAGCGCCGGTTCGTCGCGAACGCCTCGCACGAGCTGCGCACGCCGCTGACCATCAACCGGACGGTGCTGGAGGTCGCGCTCGCGAGCCGCAGGAGCCCGCCGGAGACCAGGGCGCTCGCGGACGTCCTGCTCGGCAACACCGCACGCCACGAGCGGCTCATCGAGGGGCTGCTGCTGCTCGCGAGGTCCGAGAGGGAGCTGGCCACGCGGGTCGGCACGCCGCTGCGGGACGTGGTGCGCAGCGCGCTCGACCAGCTCGACGCGCAGGTGGAGGAGGCGGGCGTGGACGTCGAGGCGCGGCTCGGCCCGGCCGCCGTGACCGGGGACCCGGTGCTGCTGGAGCGGTGCGCCGTGAACCTGCTGGAGAACGCCGTGAAGTACAACGTGGGAGACGGGCGGGTCTGGGTGCGCACGGGGGTCCGGGACGGCGAGGCGTTCCTGCAGGTGGTCAACACCGGGAGGCCCGTCCCGTCCTACGAGGTCGCGACGATCTTCGAGCCGTTCCGGCGGCTGCGCGCGGACCGGACGGGGTCCAGGGACGGCGCGGGGCTCGGCCTGTCGATCGTGCGGGCGGTCGTCGCGGCGCACGGCGGCGCGATCGACACCGTCCCGCGGCCGGACGGCGGGCTGTCGATCACGGTCCGGCTGCCGGTGGCCGCCGAGCCCGCCCTCGCCGCCTAGCCGGTCGGCTGCGCACCGAGGGGCCAGGGCGGCGGCTGCGGCCACGGGACGCGGCCCTCGGGCTCGGCCCGGTCGGGGCGGGCGGTCAGCCAGCGGTGCACGACCTTGCCGGTCGCGTTGCGCGGCAGCTCGGGGATGAAGAACACGTCGCGGGGAACCGCGTAGCGGGCGACCTGGGCGTGCACGTAGGCGCGGACGGCGTCGGCGTCGAGCCGGGCGCCGGGCCGCAGGACGACGTAGGCGGCGAGGCGCTGGCCCCACTCGGGGTCGGGCACGCCGGTGACGGCGACCTCGCGGATCCCCGGCATCCGCAGAAGGGCGTCCTCCACGTCGCCGGGGACGATGTTCTCGCCGCCGGACACGACCAGGCCGTCGCTGCGGCCGTCCACGAAGAGCAGGCCGCGGTGGTCGATGTGGCCGAGGTCGCCGGTGGCCAGCAGCCCGTCGCGGACCTCCATCGGCTCGCCGCCGGTGTAGCCCTCGAACAGCAGTTCGTTCGCGGCGAAGATGTGCCCGCGGGTGGAGTGGCCGAGGCGGCGGCCCTGCTCGTCGAGGATCGCCAGCGCGGTGTTGCGCGGCGGGCGCCCGGCGGTGCGCGGGTCGAGCCGCAGGTCGCGCGGGGTCGCGATGGACACCCAGGACGCCTCGGTGGAGCCGTAGACGTTGTAGAGCCGGTCGCCGAACGCGTCCATGAACCGGGTGGCGAGGCCGCCGGGCAGCGCGGCGCCGCTCAGCGCCGCGATCCGCAGGGAGGACGTGTCGTACCGCTCGCGGACCTCGGGGGCCAGTTCCAGGACCCGCTGCAGCATGACCGGGACGGCGAACAGGGTGGCGTCGCGGTGGGAGGCGACGGCCCGCAGCGTCCGCTCCGGGTCGAACCGGCGGTGCAGGACGACCGGCGCCCGCAGCGCCCACGCCATCTGCAGCGCGGCGTAGCCCCAGGTGTGGAACAGCGGCGCTTCGACGATCATGGTCTGCCGGGCGCGCAGCGGGATCCGCGACGTCATCGAGGCCAGCGGCCACAGGCCGGGGCGGGGCGGGCGGCGGGCGCCCTTCGGGCGGCCGGTGGTGCCCGAGCTCAGCATGATCGTCCGGCTCTGGATCTGCGGGGGCGCGGCGGCGGCGCCCGGCGCCGATCGGATGAGCTCCTCGATGCTCGGCCCCGGGTCGGCGGGGACGGCGTCCGGGGCGGTGCGGGGCGGCGGCAGCGTCGCGGCGGGGACGGGGGCCGACAGCGGGGCGGCGGCGGGCGGGCGGTGATCGGCCCACACCACGGTCCGGCGCAGCGCGATCGGGACGTTCGCCAGCAGCGGGGCGAACTCGGCGTCCGCGACGAGCAGGGTGGGGCGCAGTTCGCCGAGCACGGCGCGGATCTGGCCCGTTCCGAAGCCCGTGTTGAGCAGCACGACCTCGGCGCCGCGCCGGGAGCACGCGACGAGCGTCAGGGCCATGCCGCGGTGGTTGCGGCACAGGACGCCGACGCGGGGGCGGGGGCCGTGCAGGGGCAGCCCGGCGGCGAGGCGGGCGGCGCGCTCGTCCAGCTCGGCGAACGTCAGCTCGCCCTCGTCGTCGATCAGGGCGGTGCGGGACGGGGAGCGGGCGGCGGCGGAGGCGACCAGTCCGGCGAGCGTCGTACCCCAGCGGCGCAGCGTGCCGAGCTGGCGGACCAGCCGGCGGGGGCCGCCGGAGAACAGCAGGCCGGTGCGGAGCAGGAGGGCGGCGAGATCGCGGATATGCCCGATCCGCCGGCGCATCCCCGGCCGGTAAGCGGGCCTCGCGTGCGTCACCGCGCCCTCCTCCGGTGATTTCCGGTCACGTTACCCATCAGTCATGAACCGGACAAGGGCGTCAAGCCCCCGACCGGCGGGCATCGGGACGACGAGCGGCGCGTCAGTGGTTACTGACGAGTAGCATTAAGGGTTACCACCGAGTAGCATCGCTGGTGCGGGTACTCGTGCCGCCGGCAGGGGCGGTACGGGGCCCGACACCTTCACCCGAGTCCATCGCAGGGAGGACGACCCGTGCCTCGCACCGCACGCGACGTCGTGTTCGTCGACGGCGTCCGCACGCCGTTCGGCAAGGCCGGCCCCAAGGGGCTCTACGCGCAGACCCGCGCCGACGACATGGTCGTCCGCGCGATCCGCGAGCTGATGCGCCGCAACCCGTCCCTCCCGCCCGAGCGGGTGGACGAGGTCGCCGTCGCCGCCACCACCCAGATCGGGGACCAGGGCCTGACCATCGGGCGGTCCGCCGCCGTGCTGGCCGGCCTGCCGAAGAGCGTCCCCGGCTTCGCCGTCGACCGGATGTGCGCGGGGGCCATGACCGCCGTGACCACCACCGGCGCCGGCATCGCGTTCGGCTCCTACGACGTCGCCATCGCGGGCGGCGTCGAGCACATGGGCCGGCACCCGATGGGCGAGGGCGTCGACCCGAACCCGCGGTTCCTCGCCGACAAGCTGGTCGACCCGTCCGCACTGGTCATGGGCTCGACCGCGGAGAACCTGCACGACCGGTTCCCCGGCATCACCAAGGAGCGCGCGGACGCCTACGCCGTACGCAGCCAGCGGAAGGTCGCCGAGGCGTACGCGGCCGGCAGGATCCAGCCCGACCTGGTGCCGACCGCGGTCCGCTCCGCCGAGCAGGGCTGGGGCCTCGCCACCGAGGACGAGCCGCCGCGGCCCGGCACGACGAAGGAGAGCCTGGCCGCGCTGAAGACGCCGTTCCGCGTGCACGGCAACGTCACGGCGGGCAACGCCGCGGGCCTCAACGACGGCGCCACCGCCTGCCTGCTCGCGGCCGAGGACGTCGCGCGCGAGCTCGGCCTCGCGCCGCGGATGCGGCTCGTCGACTTCGCGTTCGCCGGCGTCGAGCCGGAGGTGATGGGCGTCGGGCCGGTCCCCGCGACCGAGAAGCTCCTCGCCCGCAACGCGCTGACCATGGACGACATCGGCCTCATCGAGATCAACGAGGCCTTCGCCGTGCAGGTGCTCGCGTTCCTGGAGCACTTCAAGATCGCCGACGACGACGCGCGGGTGAACCCGTGGGGCGGCGCGATCGCCCTCGGCCACCCGCTCGCCTCGTCCGGCGTGCGGCTGATGAACCAGCTGTCCCGCCTTTTCGAGGAGCGCACGGACGTCCGGTTCGGGCTGACCACGATGTGCGTCGGCATGGGCATGGGCGGAACCGTCCTCTGGGAGAACGCGAACTGGGAGGGCGCCAAGTGAACCCCGACATCTTCAAGGACGAGGTCGTCACGCACGCGCGCGTACGCGACGTGACGCTGCCCTACGGCGCGGGCACGCTCGCGCTCATCACGCTCGACAACGGCTTCGACCACACCAAGCCCAACACGTTCGGTCCGGGCGGCCTCGCCGAGCTGAACGCCGCGCTCGACGAGGTCGCCGCCCGCGACGACATCGCGGCCGTCGGCGTCACCGGCAAGCCGTTCATCTTCGCCGTCGGCGCCGACCTCAAGGGCGTCCCGCTGATCCGGCGGCGCGAGGACGCCGCGGCCATCGGCAGGCTCGGCCACGACGTGTTCCGCCGCCTCGGCGAGATGGGCGTCCCGTCCTTCGCCTACTACAACGGCGCGGCGATGGGCGGCGGCGTCGAGATCGGCCTGCACTGCTCCTACCGGACGGTGTCGGGCGGCGTCCCGGCGTTCGCGCTGCCCGAGGCGTTCCTCGGCCTCGTGCCCGGCTGGGGCGGCACCTACCTGCTGCCGAACCTGATCGGCGCGGAGAAGGCGCTCAAGGTCGTCATCGACAACCCCATGGCCCAGAACCGGATGCTCAAGGGCGCGCAGGCCTACGAGCTGGGCATCGCCGACGCGATCTTCGACTCGGCCGACTTCCTGGAGGAGTCCCTCGCCTGGACGGCCCGGGTGCTCAAGGGCGAGATCACCGTCCGGCGCCCCGAGGTCGACAGGGGCAAGGCGTGGGACGACGCCGTCGCGATGGCCCGCTGGAACGTCGAGGGCAAGCTGCACGGCGCGGCCCCGTCCTACACGCGGGCGGTGGACCTGGTCGCCGCCGCCAAGGACCGCACCCGCGACGAGGGCTTCGCCGCCGAGGACGAGGCCCTCGCCGACCTCATCATGAGCGACGAGCTGCGGGCCGGGCTGTACGCGTTCGACCTCACCCAGAAGCGCGCGAAGCGGCCCGCCGGGGCGCCGGACAAGGAGCTCGCCCGCAAGGTCACCAAGGTCGGCGTCGTCGGCGCCGGACTGATGGCCTCGCAGCTGGCCCTGCTGTTCGCGCGGCGCCTGGAGGTACCGGTCGTGCTGACCGACCTCGACCAGGAGCGCCTGGACAAGGGCGTCGGCTACGCGCACGGCGAGATCGACAAGCTGCTGGGCAAGGGGCGGCTGTCCCCCGACAAGGCCAACCGCCTCAAGGGGCTCATCACCGGCTCGCTCACCAAGGACGCGTTCGCCGACGCCGACTTCGTCATCGAGGCCGTCTTCGAGGAGATGTCGGTCAAGCAGAAGGTGTTCGCCGAGGTCGAGGAGTACGTCTCCGCCGAGTGCGTCCTCGCGACCAACACCTCCTCGCTCTCGGTCACCGAGATGGCCTCCGGGCTCGCGCACCCCGAGCGGGTGGTCGGCTTCCACTTCTTCAACCCGGTCGCGGTGCTGCCGCTGCTGGAGATCGTCCGGGGCGAGCGGACCGACGACGCGGCCCTCGCCACCGCGTTCGCCGCGGGCAGGGCGCTGAAGAAGTCGTGCGTCCTGGTCGAGGACGCCCCGGCGTTCGTCGTCAACCGCGTCCTGCTGCGGCTGCTCGCCGAGATCGTCAAGACGGTGGACGAGGGCACGCCGATCGAGACCGCCGAGCGCGCCGCCGCCCCGCTCGGCCTGCCGATGCCGCCGTTCGTGCTGATGGGGCTGGTCGGCCCGGCGATCGCGCTGCACGTCAACGAGACCCTGCACGCGGCGTTCCCGGACCGCTTCCCGCTGTCGGACAACCTGGCGACGATGGTCGCGGCGGGCAAGGGCGGCGTGTACCTGCCGGACTTCACCCTCGACCCCGAGGTCGTGGAGATCTTCTCCGGCGGGACGAGCCCCTCCACCGAGGAGCAGGTCCTCGACCGGGCGCTCGCCGCGCTCGCCGACGAAATCCGGATCATGCTGGACGAGGGCGTCGTCGCGGCCCCGCAGGACATCGACCTGTGCATGATCCTCGGGGCCGGCTGGCCGTTCCACCTCGGCGGCATCACCCCGTACCTGGACAGGTCCGGCGTCGCCGAGCGGGCCGCGGGCGGGCGCTTCCTGGAGCCGGGGGTCGCCTCCCTGCCCTCCTGACCACGGGTCCTCCCGGGAGAAGGGGCGTTCCGAACCACCCTCGGAACGCCTCTTTTCTGGCTTTCCCCCACGTCACGGACATGCGCGCGTTTCGGCGGATCATAACCCGCGCACAAATGGGCATACGGCTGACGGCCGTATGCCGGACACGGGACGCGAAGGGGCGCCGAAATTGAACGTGCTGCGCACGAAGTCGGTCGAGCAGTCGATCAGTGACACAGAGGAGCCCGAGCACCGGCTCCGCCGTGACCTGTCGGCGTTCGACCTGACGGTCTTCGGGGTCGGCGTGATCATCGGGACCGGCATCTTCGTGCTCACCGGCCAGGTCGCCAAGGACAAGGCCGGCCCCGCGGTCGCCCTGTCGTTCATCCTCGCCGCCGTCGTGTGCGGCCTCGCCGCGCTCTGCTACGCCGAGTTCGCCTCGACCGTCCCGGTCGCCGGATCGGCCTACACCTTCTCCTACGCCACGATCGGGGAGTTCCCCGCCTGGATCATCGGCTGGGACCTCATCCTGGAGATGGCCCTCGGCGCGGCCGTGGTGTCGGTCGGCTGGTCGGGATACTTCGCCTCGCTGCTCGACGACGCCGGGGTCACGATCCCGACGGCGCTCGCCGCCCCGCCGGGCGAGGGCGGGACGGTGAACATCCCCGCCATCTGCCTCGTGCTGGCGGTGACCGCGCTGCTCGTCCTCGGCGTCAAGATCTCCTCGCGGGTGAACGCGGTGGTCGTCTCGGTCAAGGTGGCCATCGTGCTGCTGGTGATCTTCGCCGGGCTGTTCTTCGTCAAGGGCGGCAACTACCACCCGTACATCCCGCCGTCCAAGTCGACGCCGGACGTGGAGGGCCTCAAGGCGCCGCTGATCCAGGTCCTGTTCGGCAGCGCACCGGTCAGCTACGGCTGGCTCGGCATCTTCTCGGCCGTCGCCATCGTGTTCTTCGCCTACATCGGCTTCGACATCGTCGCGACCGCGGCCGAGGAGGCGCGGCGCCCGCAGCGCGACCTGCCGGTCGGGCTCATCGGCTCCCTCGTCATCACCGCGGTCCTGTACGCGGCCGTGTCGACCGTCGTGGTGGGCATGCAGAAGTACACGGAGCTGAGCGTCGCCGCACCCCTCGCGGACGCGTTCAAGGCCGTCGGCAAACCCGCCTTCGCAACGATCATCAGCATCGGCGCGGTCGTCGGGCTCACCACCGTCGTGCTGATCCTGCTGCTCGGGCAGAGCCGCATCTTCTTCGCGATGGGCCGCGACGGCCTGGTGCCGCCCTGGCTCTCGGCCGTCCACCCGCGCTTCGGCACCCCCTACCGCGCGACGATCATGATGGGCGTGGTCGTCGCGGTGCTCGCCGGCTTCATCCCGCTCGCCGAGCTGGCCGAACTGGTCAACATCGGCACGCTCTTCGCGTTCCTCGTCGTCTCGATCGCCGTGGTGATCCTGCGCCGCACCCGTCCCGACCTGCCGCGCTCGTTCCGCACGCCCTGGGTGCCGGTCATCCCGATCCTGTCCGTGCTGGCCTGCCTGTTCGTGATGATCAACCTGCCGGTGGAGACCTGGCTGCGGTTCCTCGCCTGGATGGTCGTCGGCGGTGTCGTCTACGCCGGCTACGGGTACCGGCACAGCAAGGTGGGTCGGCGCGCGGAGCACATCTCCTCCAAGTCCTGACACTCCTCCGCCGTGATGGGACTCACGGTGTCCTTTCGACCGACGGGTGTGCACAATGGCGCGCATGGCACCTCCAGCGCGCGTCGCGGTGATCGGGTCGGGCCCGGCGGGGATCTACGCCGCCGAGGCCCTGGTGAAGCAGGCCGGCGACGACGTGCGGGTGGACGTCTTCGACCGGCTCCCGACGCCGTACGGGCTGGTGCGCTACGGCGTCGCGCCCGACCACACCTCGATCAAGTCGATCGCCCGGTACCTGCAGCGGGTGCTGGAGAACCCGGCGGTCCGGTTCTTCGGGTGCGTCGAGCTCGGCCGCGACGTGACCCGCGGCGACCTGCTGGAGTGCTACGACGCCGTCGTCTACTCGACCGGCGCGATGGTCGACCGGCACATGCGGATCCCCGGCGAGGACCTGCCCGGCAGCATCGCCGCCACCGACTTCGTCAACTGGTACTGCGGGCACCCCGACGCCGCCGACCACGAGTTCGACCTGTCGGTCGAGGAGGCCGCGGTGGTCGGCGTCGGGAACGTCGCCGTCGACGTCGTGCGGATCCTCGCCAAGACGGCCGCCGAGCTGCGCGCCACCGACGTCCCCGAGCAGGTGATCGAGGCGCTGTCGCGCAGCCGGGTCCGGCGCATCCACATGATCGGGCGACGCGGGCCGGCGCAGGCGAAGTTCACCACCAAGGAGGCGCGCGAGCTGGGCGAGCTGCCCAGCGCGAGCATCCACGTCAGCCCCCGGGACATGGAGCTCGACCCGGCGAGCGCCGAGCTGGCCGAGAGCGACCGGCACGTCCGCGGCAACATCAAGGCGCTGAGCGCCTGGACGGGCGATCCCGCCGCCGACCGCGCCCGCCACATCGACGTGCGGTTCTGGCGTGCCCCCGTCGAGATCCTCGGGGCCGACCGGGTCGAGGGCCTCAGGCTGGAGAGGACCCGGCTGGACGAGTCGGGCCGCGTCACCGGAACCGGCGAGTTCGAGACGCTGCCGGTCGGCCTGGTCCTGCGGTCCGTCGGCTACCAGAGCGTCCCGCTGGAGGGCGTCCCGTTCGACGAGCGCTCCTTCGTCGTCCCGAACGAGGGCGGCCGCGTCGTCGGCCCGGACGGCGCCTTCGTGCCCCGCGAGTACGTCGCCGGCTGGATCAAGCGCGGGCCGTCCGGCGTCGTCGGGACCAACAAGTCCGACGCCGCCGAGACCGTCCGCAACCTGCTGGAGGACCTCGCGGACGCCAAGACGGCGCCCGAGCGCACCATCGAGGAGCTGCTGGAGTCGCGCGAGCTGCCCGTCGTCACCTACGACGACTGGCTGAACCTGGACGCCGCCGAGATCGCCCTCGCCCGCAGCCTCGACCGCGGGGAGCGCGTCAAGCTCGCCCGCTGGGAGGCGATGCGGTCCGCCTGCCGGGGTCCCGGGTGATCCCCTCGAACTCCCCGCCGGGAAACTAGTGACGGAAAGGTGACCTGGACGCTACGGTGCGCGTGTGACCGGCGGTCCTGAACTGTACGGGTTCCCCCCACCCGAGACGGTCCCCGACCTCAGGTGGCTAGGACCCGACTACGTCTCCGTACTCGTGTACGACCTGACGCTGGGTCTCCTGCGCCAGGATCCGCGGACGTCCGTCATGGGCGTGCGGTGCGAGGGCGCGCCCCGGCTCGCGCCCTCGGTCGACCCCGCGGGCGTCATCCGCGCGCACGACGCCTGCTTCCCGCTCCAGGTCTACGTCCAGGACGGCGCGGGGCGCCCCTGGTGCCTGCGCGGGCGATGGACGTACTCGGGACGCGAGCTCGGCACGTCCGCCGCGTCCATCACCCACGCGTGGCGGCTGCTGTCCGCGGAAGGCGCCTAGGAACGCTCCTCCGAGGCGGCGGGCTCGTCGGCGTCGGCCGTGATGCGGGCCACCGACTCGGTCACGTCGCGCGCCAGGGCCTGCGGCGTGAGCCCGATGTCGGTGAGGATCTGGCTCCGGGACGCGTGGTCGAGGAACTCCTGCGGGATGCCGAAGGTGCGCAGGGGCACGTCGACGCCGGCGTCGCGCAGCAGCCGGGCCACGGCGTCGCCGACGGCGCCGGTGCGGCCGTTGTCCTCGGCGACGGCGACGAGGGTGTGCTCGCCGGCGAGGTCGAGCAGCGCCGGGTCGAGCGGCTTCACCCACCGGGGGTCGACGACGGTGACGCCGATGCCCTGCGCGGCGATCAGCTCCGCCGCCTCGACCGCGGGCGCCGCCATCGAACCGGCCGCGACCATGAGGACGCGGGTGCCGTTGGAGCCGTCGTGGCGGGCCAGCACGTCCATGCCGCCGGCCTTGCCGACCGCCTCGATGTCGGCGGCGGCGGGGCCCTTGGGGTAGCGGATCGCGGTCGGGCCGTCGGAGACCGCCACGCACTCGCGCAGCAGCTCGCGGAGCCGGGCACCGTCGCGCGGGACGGCGATGCGCATGCCCGGGACGAGCTGCAGGATCGACATGTCCCACATGCCGTTGTGGCTGGCGCCGTCGTCACCGGTCACGCCGGAGCGGTCCAGGGCGAAGGTGACGGGCTGGCGGTGCAGCGCCGTGTCCATCAGGACCTGGTCGAAGGCGCGGTTGAGGAACGTGGCGTACACGGCCACGACCGGGTGCAGCCCGCCCATCGCGAGCCCGGTGGCGGAGGTGACGGCGTGCTGCTCGGCGATGCCCACGTCGAAGATGCGGTCGGGGAACGCCTCGGCGAACGGCGCGAGCCCGACCGGGTAGAGCATCGCGGCGGTGATGCCGACGACGTCGCGGCGCTCCCGCCCGATCGCCACCATCTCCTCGCCGAAGACCTTCGTCCAGGCGGGTCCGCCCTTGCCGGTGACGAACTTGCCGGTGGCGGGGTCGAACGCGCCGCCGCCGTGCATGCAGTCCTCGGTGTCGTTCTCGGCGGGGGCGTAGCCGCGCCCCTTGGTGGTGATGCAGTGCACGATCACCGGGCGGCCGAACCCGCGGGCGCGGCGCAGCGCCCGCTCGACGGCGTCCTCGTCGTGGCCGTCGATCGGGCCGACGTACTTCATGCCGAGGTCCTCGAACATGGCCTGCGGCTGCAGGACGTCCTTGAGGCCCTTCTTGATGCCGTGCAGCGCCTCGTAGGCGACGTTGCCGACCACGGGCGCCCGCGGCACCGTCTTCTTGATCAGGTCGAGCGCGTTCTCGTAGCCCTGGGTGACGCGGAGGTCGGCCAGGTGCGAGGCGAGGCCGCCGATCGTCGGCGAGTAGGACCGGCCGTTGTCGTTGACGACGATGATGACGGGGCGGTCGACGCCGGCGGCGATGTTGTTCAGCGCCTCCCAGCACATGCCGCCGGTCAGCGCGCCGTCACCGACGACCGCGACGACGGCGCGGTCGTCCTCGCCGCGCAGCTGGAACGCCTTGGCGAACCCGTCGGCGTAGGACAGGGCGGTCGAGGCGTGCGAGTTCTCGATGATGTCGTGCTCGGACTCGGCGCGGCTCGGGTAGCCCGACAGGCCGCCGCGCTTGCGCAGCAGCTCGAAGTCGTGCCGACCGGTGAGCATCTTGTGCACGTAGGCCTGGTGGCCGGTGTCGAAGAGGATCTTGTCGTGCGGCGAGTCGAAGACGCGGTGCAGCGCGATCGTCAGCTCGACGGCTCCCAGGTTGGGCCCCAGGTGCCCGCCGGTCCTGGAGACCGCCTGGACGAGGAACTCGCGGATCTCCTCCGCGAGCCGAGACAGCTGAGCGGCGTCCAGTCGCTTGAGGTCGTCGGGACCTGTGATCGACTCCAGCAAGCTCACTCGTTTCAACTCCTCCGTCGGGGATTCGGTCTCCCCTGGCTCGGGCCGTTCCGAGTTTAATCCCGGTTCGCCCGCGACGCGCCGCAGACCACCCGCCCGGGGGGTGTGAAAAGACTGACCCCGGTGCGAGGGATGAGGTAGGAAAAGAGCATGGGCGTCGAAGAGATCGTGCTGCTCAACGCGGACGACGAGGCCGTCGGAACCGCTCCCAAGAGCGCCAGCCACCATAGAGACACGCCGTACCACCTGGCCTTCTCCTGCTATGTCACGGACACGGAGGGTCGTGTTCTGATCACTCAGCGCGCCCTCGGCAAGCGAACCTTCCCCGGCGTCTGGACGGGCAGCTGCTGCGGCCATCCGGGCCCCGGCGAGAAGCTCCGCGACGCCGTGCTCCGGCGATTGCGGGACGAGCTGGACATCCAGGACGCAACACTCACCACCGTCCTGCCCCGGTTCCACTACCGGGCCGTGGCCGAGGACGGGACGGTCGAGCACGAGCGCTGCCCGGTCGTGCGCGCCGTCGTCCCCCCGGACAGGGCCGTCCACCCGAATCCCGAGGAGGTCGAGCGGGCCGAGTGGTGGACGTGGGAGCGCTGCCTGGAGCTGACCGGCAAGCCCGAGTCCTCCCCCTGGTACCGGCTCCAGCTGGCCGAACTGGCACCGCTCGGCTCGCCGCTCGACTGGCCGGACGCGGGGCGTTCCGGCCTGCCGCCCGCCCTCGGCTGGTAGCCGCGGACCGCCGCGTCCCGATCCGCGCCCACCGGGGAGCGGATCGGGGGCGTGTGGCGCGCATCACCGAAAGATCACTATTCGGCGTCCGGTGTTGACCGTCCGTCCGTCCAAGCAGACGCTTGTTTTTCGGTGTAACCGAAGGGACGGACGATGCGAGTACGTGCTCCCCGGCGCCGCTGGACGGCGGTCGCGACCGTGACGATGACGGCCGCCCTCGCCGTGTCGGCCTGCGGCGGCAGCGACGACAAGGGCTCCAACGACACATCCCAGGTCGAGGTCTTCTCCTGGTGGACCGGTCCGGGTGAGGCGGACGGGCTCGCCGCGATGCAGGCCGACTTCGAGAAGAAGAACTCCGGTACCAAGTTCGTCAACGCGGCCATCGCCGGCGGGTCCGGCACCCAGGCCCAGGCCGTCCTGGCGAGCCGGCTGCAGAACCGCAAGCCGCCGGACTCCTTCCAGGGCCACGCGGGCGCCGAACTGCTCGACTACATCAAGGCCGGGCAGATCGAGCCGCTGGACTCCTTCTACGGCGACAACAACCTGAAGTCGGTCTACCCCCAGCAGCTCCTCGACCAGATCAGCTACAAGGGCAAGATCTACTCGGTGCCGGTGAACATCCACCGGTCGAACGTGCTCTGGTACAACCCGGGCATCCTCAAGGACGCCGGGATCTCCGCGCCGCCCGCGACGATCGCCGACTTCATCACCGCGCTGAAGGCCGTCAAGGACAAGACGAAGAAGGTCCCGCTGTCGCTCGGCGCGCAGTGGACGGCCGACCACCTGCTGGAGAACGTCCTGCTGGGCGACCTCGGCACCGACGCCTACAACGCGCTGTGGAAGCCGGGCGCCGACTGGAGCAGCCCGGCCGTCACCAAGGCGCTGACCGACTACGCCGAGATCATGAAGTACACGACGCTGGAGGCCGCGTCCACCGACTGGCAGGGCGCCGCGAAGGCCGTGGTGGACGGCAAGGCCGCGTTCAACATCATGGGCGACTGGGCGTACGGGTACTTCGTCGGCAGCGCGCCCAACGGCCTCGGCAAGAAGCTCGACACCGACTTCAAGTACGCGCCCTCCCCCGGCACCGACGGCACCTACATGTGGCTGTCGGACAGCTTCACGCTGCCCAAGGGCGCACCCCACCGCGGCGGGGCCCTCGCATGGCTGAAGGAGGTGTCCAGCAAGGAGGGGCAGGACCTGTTCAACCCGAAGAAGGGGTCCGTCCCCGCCCGCAAGGACGCCGACAAGAGCCTCTACAAGGGCTACCTCCAGTACGCGTTCGAGCAGTGGAACAAGCCCGACATCAAGCTGGCGGGCTCGTTCTGGCACGGCGTCAACGCCAGTAAGAAGCAGCACACCGACATCGACACGGCGGTGGGCCTCTTCCTGCAGAACAAGGACGTCGCGAAGCTGCAGCAGGGGCTGGTGAGCGCGGCCAAGAACAGCGGCCAGTGAGGTCCTCCGGTTCCAGGTGGGCCCGTAGCCGCAGGTGGCTGCCCGGGCTGCTGCTGGTCTCGCCGTCCATCGTCGCGATCGGCCTGTTCGTCTACGGGCTCATCTTCTGGAACACGCGGGTCGCGGTGAGCGGCAAGCACGACGAGGTCACCGAGTACGGGTTCGACAAGGGCAGGAACTTCGTCGACCTGTGGGACCAGCCCAGCTGGCCCGGCGCGGTGAAGCACGCGCTGCTGTTCACGGCGGTGTTCGTCGTCGGCGCCCTGGTCCTCGGCGCGTTCCTGGCCTTCCTGATGGACAAGGGCATCAGGGGCGAGGCGTCCTTCCGCGTCATCTACCTGTTCCCGATGGCGGTGTCGTTCATCGCCAGCGGCGTCGTGTGGCGCTGGCTGATGAACCCGGCGCCGCCGGAGCGCGCGGTCGGCCTCAACCAGCTGTTCGACAAGCTGCATCTCGGTGCGCTGGCGAACAGCTGGTGGCAGGACCCGGACTGGGGCATGGCGGCCATGGCGCTGCCCGCGATCTGGCAGATGTCCGGGTACGTCATGGCGCTGTACCTCGCCGGGTTCCGCGGCGTCCCCGAAGAGCTGCGGGAGGCGGCGCGGGTGGACGGCGCGTCCGAGTGGAAGGTGTACCGGTACGTGGTGTTCCCCCAGCTCCGCCCGGTGACGCTGTCCGCGCTGATCATTCTCGGGCACATCTCGCTGAAGGTGTTCGACCTGATCATGGCGATCGCGGGCAAGCAGATCATCACCTATGTGCCGGCCGTGGCCGCCTACGTCGAGATCTTCGACCGGCACGACCCGGCGAACGGCGCCACGATCGCCACCTACCTGCTGGTCGCGGTGGCCGTGCTGGTGATCCCCTATCTGGTCTGGTCGGTACGTTCGGAGCGGACGCGATGACGCGCGTGGAGGCATCCCCGGCGCCGATGTGGCGCCGGCTGGCGGGCGGGCTGCGCGGTGGCGGAGGCGGCGCGGCGGCGGAGCCGGGGAGGTCGTCCGGCGTCTGGCGCGCCGTGCGGCTCGCCGTCCTGCTGGCGTTCGTCCTGCTCTTCCTGATCCCCGTGTACGTGCTGGTGGTCACGAGCTTCAAGCCGCTGGACGAGGCGGACCCGAGCACCGCGTGGAACCTGCCGGGCCAGTGGAGCATGTCCGGCTGGAGCTCCGCGTGGGACGCGCTGCGGCCCGGCCTGGAGAACAGCGTCAAGATCGCCGTCTCGGGGTCGCTGATCTCGGCGGTGCTCGGCTCGCTGAACGGCTACGTGCTGTCCAAGTGGCGGTTCCCGGGTGCGGACGTGGTCTTCACGCTGTTCCTGTTCGGCATGTTCATCCCGTACCAGGCGGTGATGATCCCGCTGGCCGGCCTGCTCACCGACATGGAGCTGGTGGGCACGATCCGCGGCCTCGTCCTCGCGCACGTCGTGTACGGCATCCCGATCTGCACGCTGATCTTCCGGAACTACTACGTGACGATCCCGGGCGAGCTGATCGAGGCGGCCCGCGTCGACGGCGCCGGGATGCTCCGCACCTACTGGTCGGTCGTCCTCCCCGTGTCGGCGCCGGCGTTCGCGGTGACGCTGATCTGGCAGTTCACCTCGATGTGGAACGACTTCCTCTTCGCGGTGTTCCTCGGCGCCCCCGACAGCTGGCCGGTCACGGTGATGCTGAACAACACGGCCGGTTCGGGGGCCGTGGCCGTCCAGTACAACCAGCAGATGGCCGAGGCGCTCCTCGCGTCCCTGCCGACCCTCCTGGTCTACCTGCTCCTCGGACGGTTCTTCATGCGCGGCCTCATGGCGGGCGCGCTGAAGGGCTGAGATTTCCACGGGTACGTCAACCGCATATCGGCCTCACGCGTCACATGGGTGATCAAGCACCTCATCGGTGCTAACAACCCATGACGGACAACGACCCTTTCGCCTCGTACGTTGGCAATTCCTGCGGGATGCGCCTAGCCTCTCGGGCATCGTCGCGCGACACCCGGCGTCCACCGCCGGCGTCCCGGCGATCCCGGGGGCGGACGGACCGGGCGGACAACGGAGGTGACCGCGTGCAGGCGATGAGTGTTCAGCAGCCTTGGGCGTTCGCGATCGCGCGTGGTGGCAAGAGCGTGGCGAACCAGAGCTTTCCGACCGCCTACCGCGGTCCGCTCCTCATCCACGCCTCGATGCGCGTCGACCTGAAGGCGTGCGACTCCCCGCTGGTCCAGGCGGCCGGCTGGGACCCCCGCGACCCGCTCGCCACGATCGGCGCCGTCATCGCGGTCGCCGAACTCGACGACGTCTGCTCCGCCGCCGTCCGCGGCGCCGCCTGCGACTGCGGCCCCTGGGCCGACTCCGCCTCCCACCACTGGCGCCTGTCCGGCATCCGGGCCCTCCCCCGCCCCATCGTCGCCCTGGGCCGCACCGACCTGTGGCAGCCCACCCCCACCCTCCTCAAAGAGGTGGACACGATGTTCGCCGTCGCCGCCCTCAACAACGCCAACTGAGCGTAGGACGACCGCTTGCTCACTGAGTTCTGAGGGCTTCGGCGGCTTCGCGGAGGCGGGTGAACTCGGCGGCGATGCGGTCGAGGGGCCAGCTCGCGTTGAGGCCGCTCGGGTTGGGGAGGACCCACAGGCGGGCGGGGCCGAAGTGCTCGTCCTGCGGGCCGATCTGCGTCTTGGGGCGGCCGAAGGCCGTGCGGTAGGCGGTGACGCCGGCGACGGCCAGGTAGGCCGGGCGGTGGCGTTCGACGAGGGCGGCCAGGCGGCGCCCGCCCTCGCGGAGCTCGGCGTCGGTCAGCTCGTCGGCGCGGGCGGTGGTGCGCGGCGCCAGGTTGGTGATGCCGAGGCCGTACCCGGGCAGGAGGTCCTGCTCGGACGGGTGCAGCCGGCGGTCTGTGAAGCCGGACAGGTGCAGCGCGGGCCAGAAGCGGTTGCCGGGGCGGGCGAAGTGGCGGCCGGTCGCCCCCGAGTACAGGCCCGGGTTGATGCCGCAGAACAGGACGCGGAGCGTCCCGGGGACCTCGGGCAGGATGTCGGGGATGACGCGGTCGCGGGCGGCCTCCAGGTCGGCCTTGGTGGGGCGCATCAGATCAGGTTACGGAAGCAATACCGGACGTACCGGAGACACCGCGTCACCTCTTCCAACAATGCCAACCGAACGCTAGGGCGGCGCTACGCTTAGTCACGGCAGTCGGGCGGGGTATCGGTGTCCCTGCATGGATTCGGCACGCCACCATCGGGAGCGAAAACGTGAGCGTCGCGCACGACCATGGCGGGTTCGGCCCGTACACGGCGGAGGACCTGCATGCCCGAGAGGACGAAGGCCGCGGCCTGGAACTCGAAGACGGGTGGCTGATCGAGTTGTCGCCGAGCGCACCTCACAATTGGGCTGCCAGGCAAATCCAGGAGATCCTTCAAGAGGCGGCGGCGGACGCGAATGCCTCGGTCCTCATCGCCGGTGGAGGCGAATGGGAAATCAGCACACCGGGGGGGCATACGCAAGCCCGACATCTTCGCAGTACCGAAGAGCGTGGCCCGCGCCTCGATCATTGACCGCAACCCGATCGTGATTCCAGGCATCGAGGTCCTGCTCGCCGTCGAGGTCGTCTTCCCGGGCAGCGGCAGTGAACGCACCGATCGCGTGCGCAAGCTCAAGGAGTACGCGGCCCTCGGCATCCCTCAGTACTGGCTTGCCGAGTTCGTGCCCAGTCCCAGCGTCCAGATCTTCGCTCTTGACATGGCAGCCGCCGCCTACCGGCGGGTCCAAACGGTGGGCGCGGGGAGCGTCGTCGAGGCGAAGGTGGAGGCGGACACCACCATCACCGTCCGGTTCGACCCACAGGTCCTCACGGAGTTCTGAGGCCGCCGGAGGCGGTCAGGCGGAGGCTTCGGTCAGGCGGGTGAGCTGGTCGGGGGTCAGGGTCGTGCGGGCGGCCTCCACGAGCGGCGGGAGCTGCTCCAGGGTCCGGGCGCTGGCGATGGGCGCGGCGACGGTCGGCTGGGCGGCGAGCCAGGCGAGCGCGACGGTCGCGACCGGGACGTCCTGCTCCTCGGCGACGATGTCGAGCGCCGCCAGGACGGCGCGTCCGCGTTCGGTCTCCAGGTGCCGCGCCGCGCCCCCGGCGCGCGCGCTGTCCACCGTGGACCCGGGACGGTACTTCCCGGTGAGGAAGCCGGACGCGAGGCCGTAGTACGGGACGGCGGCCAGCCCGTACTTCTCGGCCAAGTCGCGTCGCGGGCCCTCGTAGGAGCCGCGGGAGACGAGGTTGTACTCCGGCTGGATCGCCACGTAGCGGGCCCTCCCCTCCCGCTCGCCGAACTCCAGGGACGCCTGGAGCCGGTCCAGCTCGATGTTCGACACCCCGATCTGCCGGACCTTGCCGGCGGCGACCAGCCCGTCCAGCGTCGTCATGATCTCCTCGACGGGCACCGACGGGTCGTCGAAGTGGGTGAAGTACAGGTCGATGCGGTCGGTGCGCAGCCGGCGCAGCGAGTCGTCCACGGCCGCCCTCATCGTCGCCGCGGCGAGCCCCGGGTGCTCGGGGTGGCGGCCGCCCTTGGTCGCGATCACGAGGTCGTCGCGGTTGCCGCGCGCCTCCGCCCACTCCCCGATGATCGACTCGGACTCGCCGCCGCGGTTGCCCTCCACCCACGCCGAGTAGGAGTCGGCGGTGTCGAGGAAGTTGCCGCCAGCCCCGGCGTAGGCGTCCAGGATCTGGAACGAGCGCTCCCTGTCCGCGGTCCAGCCGAAGACGTTGCCGCCCAGGCAGAGCGGGAAGACGTCCAGGTCACCGATCTTGTGCATGGCATCCTTCTCGTCGATCACGGCACGAGGTTCCAGGGACCACTACCCCGTGCCGGCCGTGCTAGCCGCGGACCTGGGCGGTGAGGGCGCGGGCGAGCGCATCCGCCTCGGTCGCGGAGAGCGGCGCATGCCCCACGAGGATGCGGTACCAGAGCACCCCGTAGGCCTGGTCGACGACGAGGTCGAGATCGGTCCCCGGAGAGACCTCGCCGCGGTCGCGCGCACGCTCCAGCAGCCCGCGCAGCACCGCGCGCCGTCCGGCGATGAAGGCGCGCATGTGCTCGCCGGCGTGCGGGTCGCGCTGCGCCTCGGCCATCGCGTGCCGCAGGACCGACACGGTGCGCTCGTGCCCGACGGCCCGGAACGTGGCGCGGAGGAACCCCCCGAGATCGCCGAGCAGCGAGCCGGTGTCCGGGACGGGGATGTCCGCGCCGGCGCGCTCGGCCACCGCCTCCAGCAGCACGGCGCCCTTGGACGGCCACCAGCGGTAGATCGTCTGCTTCCCGACGCCGGCCGCCGCCGCGATCGTGTCGATCGTCACGGGCGTGTCGCCGGTGCCGCCGAGCAGCTCGACGGCGACGTCCAGGATGGCCCGGCGCGCGGCCTCGTTGCGGCGCCGCCCCGTGTGCGGTCGGCGGGTCTCACCGGTCATGGGCCCGAGCATACCGTTTGACGGAACCGCCGGTCTCGGCAATCATTGTCGAGACAGAAAGTCTCGACAATGAAGGACGGCACATCATGACGCTGAACGGGGAGCGGGTCCTGGTCTGCGGCGGCACCTCCGGGATCGGCGCGGCCACCGCACGGCTCTTCGCCCGCCGGGGGGCCGACGCCGTCGTCACCGGACGCGACGCCGGGCGCCTGGCCAAGGCCGCCGCGGACGGCCTCACCGCACGCCGCCTGGACGCGGCCTCCGCGGAGGAGGTCGCCGCGTTCTTCGCCGAGGACACGGTCTACGACCACCTCGTCCTCGCGCTGAGCGGCGGAGCGGGCGCGGGCCCCGTCGCCACCCTCGACCTGGCCGACCTGCGCGCCGGCTTCGAGGCCAAGTTCTGGTTGCACCTGCGGCTCGTCCAGGCCGCGCTCCCCCGGCTGGCGGCGGGCGGCTCGGTCACGTTCGTCACCGCCTCGTCGGCGCGGGCCGCGCTGCCCGGCACCGCCGGGCTCGCGGCGATCAACGGCGCACTGGAGGCGATGGTGCCGCCCCTGGCCGCCGAGCTGGCCCCGCTGCGCGTGAACGCCGTGTCCCCGGGCGTCATCGAGACCCCGTGGTGGGACGGCATGCCCGCCGAGCAGCGCGCCGCCATGTTCGCCGAGCACGCCGCCGCCCTGCCGGTCGGGCGCGTCGGGCGCCCCGAGGACGTGGCGCAGGCGATCCTGATGACCGCGACGAACGGGTTCATCACCGGCAACGTCGTCGAGTGCAACGGCGGCCTGACCCTGCCCACCGGCCGCTGACCGCACGGGAACGGGCCGCCTCCCGCGTCGGGGAGGCGGCCCGTTTCGGCGTGCGGACTACTTGCGGAGCAGGTTCCGCAGGACGTACTGGAGGATGCCGCCGTTGCGGTAGTAGTCCGCCTCGCCGGGGGTGTCGATGCGGACGACGGCGGCGAACTCCTTGCCGTCGGCCCTGACGGTGACCTCCTCCGGGATCCCGCCCTCGTTGAGCGCGGTGACGCCGGTGATGTCGAACGTCTCGGTGCCGGTGAGGCCGAGGGACTCCGCCGACTCCCCGTCCTTGAACTGCAGCGGCAGGACGCCGAGGCCGATCAGGTTCGAGCGGTGGATGCGCTCGTAGGACTGGGCGATGACGGCGCGGACGCCGAGCAGCGCGGTGCCCTTGGCCGCCCAGTCGCGCGACGAGCCGGAGCCGTACTCCTTGCCCGCGATGACCACGAGCGGGGTGTCCTGCGCCGCGTAGTTCTGCGCGGCGTCGTAGATGAACGCCTGCGGCGCGTCCTGCCGGGTGAAGTCGCGGGTGTAGCCGCCCTCCACGCCGTCCAGGAGCTGGTTGCGCAGCCGGATGTTGGCGAACGTCCCGCGGATCATGACCTCGTGGTTGCCGCGGCGCGAGCCGTAGGAGTTGAAGTCCTTGACCGCGACGCCGTTGTCCTCCAGGTACTGCGCGGCGGGCGTGCCGGCCTTGATGGACCCGGCCGGGGAGATGTGGTCGGTGGTGACCGAGTCGCCCAGCTTGGCCAGGACGCGGGCGCCGTGGATGTCGGCGACCGGCTCCGGCTCGGCGCCCATGCCGTCGAAGTACGGCGCCTTGCGGACGTAGGTGGACGAGGCGTCCCACTCGAACAGGTGACCGGTCGGGATGTCGAGGCCCCGCCAGCGGTCGTCGCCCTTGAAGACGTCGGCGTAGCTCTGGGTGAACATCTCCTGCCCGATGGACGACTCGACGATCGCGGCGACCTCCTCCGGCGCGGGCCAGATGTCGGCCAGGCGGACCGGGCCGTCAGCACCCTCGGCGATCGGGTCGTTGAGGATGTCGATGTCCATCGTCCCGGCGAGCGCGTAGGCGATGACCAGCGGCGGCGAGGCCAGGTAGTTCATCTTCACGTCGGGGCTGATGCGGCCCTCGAAGTTGCGGTTGCCCGACAGCACCGCGGTGACCGCGAGGTCGTGGTCGTTGACCGCCTTGGAGATCTCCGGCTGCAGCGGGCCGGTGTTGCCGATGCAGGTGGTGCAGCCGTACCCGACCAGGTTGAAGCCGATCTTGTCCAGGTACGGGGTGAGGCCGGCGCGCTCCAGGTAGTCGGTGACGACCTGGGACCCGGGCGCGAGGGAGGTCTTCACCCACGGCTTGCGGGTCAGGCCCTTCTCCACCGCGTTCTTCGCCAGCAGCGCCGCCCCGATCATCACGTACGGGTTGGAGGTGTTGGTGCAGGAGGTGATGGCCGCGACGGCGACGTGCCCGTGGTCGAGCTCGAAGGACGTCCCGTCCTCCAGGGTGACCGGGACGAGGTTGTGCGGGCGCCCGGAACCGTTGGAGCCGTGCTGCCGCGGCTTGTCGCCGTTCGAGTCGTGGCCGATCGCCGGGGAGTCCGAGGCCGGGAACGACTCGCTGGACGCCTCGTCGGCCGCGCCCTGGATGCTCTCGGTGTAGTTCTGCACGTCCCGCCGCCAGGTCTGCTTGGCCTCGGACAGGGAGATGCGGTCCTGCGGGCGCTTCGGGCCGGCCAGCGACGGGACGACCGTCGCGAGGTCCAGCTCCATGTACTCGGAGAACTCCGGCTCCACCGACGGGTCGAGCCACAGGCCCTGCGCCTTGGCGTAGGCCTCGACGAGCGCGATCTGCTCCTCGTCCCGGCCGGTGAGCCGCAGGTACTTCAGCGTCTCGTCGTCGATCGGGAAGATCGCGCAGGTGGAGCCGAACTCGGGGCTCATGTTGCCGATCGTGGCGCGGTTCGCCAGCGGGAGCGCGTGCACGCCCTCGCCGTAGAACTCCACGAACTTGCCGACGACGCCGTGCTCGCGCAGCATCTCGGTGATGGTGAGCACGAGGTCGGTCGCGGTCGTCCCGGCGGGCATCTCGCCGGTCAGCTTGAAGCCGACGACGCGCGGGATGAGCATCGAGATCGGCTGGCCGAGCATGGCGGCCTCCGCCTCGATGCCGCCGACGCCCCAGCCGAGCACGCCGATGCCGTTCTCCATCGTCGTGTGCGAGTCGGTGCCGACGCAGGTGTCGGGGTAGGCGACCCCGCCCCGGTCGAACACGACGCGGGCCAGGTGCTCGATGTTCACCTGGTGGACGATGCCGGTGCCGGGCGGGACGACCTTGAACTCGTCGAACGCCGTCTGCCCCCAGCGCAGGAACTGGTAGCGCTCCTTGTTGCGCTCGTACTCGCGCTGCACGTTGCGCTCGAAGGCGTCCGGCGAGCCGAAGTAGTCGACGATCACCGAGTGGTCGATCACCATCTCGGCCGGCGCCAGCGGGTTGATCCTGGTCGGGTCGCCGCCGAGGTCGCGCACCGCCTCGCGCATCGTGGCCAGGTCCACCACGCACGGCACGCCGGTGAAGTCCTGCATGATCACCCGCGCGGGGGTGAACTGGATCTCCTTGCTGGGCTTGGCCTTCGCGTCCCACTGCGCGAGCGCGCGGATGTGGTCGGCGGTGACGTTCGCACCGTCCTCGGTGCGCAGCAGGTTCTCCAGCAGCACCTTGAGGCTGTACGGGAGACGGGCCGAGCCCTCGACGGAGTCCAGCCGGTAGATGTCGTACGACCTGTCGCCGACCTGCAGCTTGTCGAGACTGCCGAAGCTGTTCGCGGACACGGACTCCTCCTCCGTCGCCACCGCGCGTCCGGTCCGGGACATGAGCGCGCGGCGCTGGGTTGATCTTCAATAAGGCCCGTCCCCGAGGCCGACGCGGGACGGCGCGCGGCGGGACGGGAGCTTCGTCTCCCTTGATCCTGCCTTAGTCGGACTCCTGACCGGGAATCAGGGCCGCCTAACTTCCGCCGCTTTTCTCTCGACGTCAAGCTATCTTCATTTTATCTCGACATCAAGCTACTTGCTCCCCGTCCCTCGCCCCCGGCCCGACGAAAAGGACGGGTGCGGCCGGAGGGTTCCGGCCGCACCCGTCCTCGTGGTGCGTTGTCTACCTGAGCCAGAGGACCCACGGCGGGTAGCTGAGGTCGCTCGTGCACTTGTAGGCGTTGAAGCCCTCACGCACGTACTGCTGGCCGGCGTCGATGCACTTGGACTTGGTGGTGTAGCGGGCGTAGGCCTTCCAGTCGGCGGCATGGGCGGGCACGCTCATGCCGCAGACCGCCGCGATGGCGAGCCCGACGCCGACGACTGCCCTGCGAAGGCGCATCTGCGTCTTCCTCCCTGTGGGGGGCGTCCGAAACGATCTTCGTGCGATGGGTCCACGATGCGCCCGGAATCCGGCCCGTGCAAGAGGGCCGATCACACCCGTCGCGGATCATGAGTTCCTGCCGTCAGCGGGCGCGCCCCTTGGTCATCTTCCGACATGGCGCTCCCCGGCGCGCACGGGGCGGCCGGGGGGCGGTCGGCGCGTCCTGTCAGAGGGAGTTCCAGAACGAGCAGCCGGCGGTCGTGGCGGTGTCGGTGCGGTGGATGGAGTCAGGGGCCAGGGACAGGACGTCGTCCGACGAGCGGAAGCGCGGCCAGGCCGGCGCCTGCCGCGCCTGGGGCCTGCCGTCGCGGGCGAAGGACGTCCAGTAGCCCACCATGGCGTCGGAGAGCCGCTGCTGCGCCGGGGTCAGGGTGCCGATCAGCCCCGGGAACAGGAACGTCAGCTCGCTGGCGTGCTCGGCGCCCTCCTCGAAGCCGGGGACGTCGAGCAGGGGCGGAGCGGACCGGTCGGCGAACTGGTACGCGTACACCGGGACGCCCGCACGCTTGAGCGAGCGGAACGCGTTCTGGTGCACGCAGGCCGACAGGACTTCGTTGGAGTCCGTCTGGAGCGTCGCCAACGCGATCCTGGGATCCGGGTAGTCCGCCGCCGGGTACTGGGCCAGTACCTTGCCGGCGTCGGCGCCGTAGGCGGAGCGGACGATGTCCTCGTACTCCGCGGCGGTGATGGGGTGCGGGTAGGAGAGGGAGACGAACAGGCGCATCTCGTCGAGCGTGTTGCCGTGCATCACCGGCACCCGGTTGAAGCGGCCCCGAGTGATCGCCTGCTCGGGCTGCAGCGGCAGGACCTGGTCGCCGCCCGCCACCGGACCCGCGTCCGTGGCCTTGGCCTCGAAGGTCTCCAGCAGCGTCTTGACGGGCGTCGCGCGCAGGCACGCCGCGTTGGCCGAGGCCGAGTCCTTGTCGCACCCGAGTGCCTGGGCGATCGTCACCCCTTCGGCCTCCGCCGAGGCCTCCGTGCGCGCGGGTGCGGTGCACGAGTAGCTCTGCGCGATGACCTTGTGGAACAGCCCCGCGGCGGTAGGTGAGACGAGGTTGGCGCAGGAGTTCCACGAACCCGCCGACTCGCCGAACAGCGTGACGTTCCCGGGGTCCCCGCCGAAGGCCCCGGCGTTGCGCTGGACCCAGCGCAGAGCCGCCTGCTGGTCGAGCAGGCCGTAGTTGCCCGTCTGGTAGCGCCGGTCGGCGCCGGACTCCAGGGCCGGGTGCGCGAGCCAGCCGAACGCGCCGAGACGGTAGTTGATCGTGACGACCACGACGCCGCCGTCCTCGGCCAGCTTCGCCGCGTTGTAGATGCTCGCGGTGCCGGTCGTGTTACCGCCGCCGTGCACCCACACCATGACGGGCGATCCATGCCGGCGTTGCGGGCGGTCCGGTGTGGTGACGTTCAGATAGAGGCAGTCTTCCTCGTAGCTCGTCTCCCCGCCGTAGGGCGCGGGGAGTTGCGCGCACTGGCCGCGCGGGGCGGTGGCGTCACGAACGCCCTGCCACGGCCGCGCCGGTTGTGGTGGCCTGAAGCGCAGGTCTCCGGTCGGCGGTGCGGCGAACGGAATGCCCTGGAACAGACGGCGGCCTTCTTGCACCTGGCCTCGCACCACCCCCAGATCGGTGCGGACGACGGCGGACGAATCCGGTGCCTGGTGCTGGGCCGCGGCCGGAGCCGCCCCTCCTAAGAGGAGGGCGGATGCGAGCAGTGAGATTGCGGTGAGCCTCACAGGGTCCCCTATCAGCGTGACATCTCCTGGCACTCCCCGAGCGGTCGATCTCTTCGCATCACACCAGTCCCTGATCTCAAAAAAGACGCGAGCGGCCAACGTGTTCGTCTACGACACGATCGGCAGATTCGAGCACGACGCCCGCGGCGACGGCTCACCAGCGTTGGCGGGACTCCTCCGCCCAGCCGGTGAGGCCGTCGAAGTCGAGCCACGTGCCGTCGTCGGCCTGGGCGCGACCGCTGAAATGACCGAAGCACTGGTGGGTCTCCGTGCCGACGACGCCGAGCTCCGTCCGCGCGACCTTCTCGTGGAACGGCCGGAACTCGGCCTCGACGCGCGGCCCGCGGATCGTCCAGGGGCGCAGCCAGTCGCCGCGGTCGTAGGACCAGTCGAGCTCCTCGCCGATCTTGTGCAGCCGGCCGCCGGCGAACAGCGCGTTCTCGGTCATGCCGGTGCCGTCGGTCCACTTGCCGCCGAGTTGCAGGGCCAGGCCGGGGCCGCTCGCCGCCGCCCAGTTCCACGTCATCCGGTACGGCCACTTGCCGCGCCCGTGGTCGAGGACGGCGAACGCGCCGTCCCCGATCTCGTGGTCGCCTGACGGGAGCCGCAGCCGCCCGTGCACGGGACGCCCGACGTCCTTGACCGTGTACTGGAAGCGCCGGGCGCTCCAGGGGACCACCACGCCGAGCGACTCGTGGCCGTCCGGCAGCGGGACCCGGACGTCCAGGTCCACCAGCCCGGGGACCAGCGCGCGCACCCGCGAGCCGGACGGCCCCTGCCGGACGCCGACCGCGACCCCCGCCCCGCGCACCGACGCCTCTCCGGATCCGCTGCGGTCGGGGAACACCGCACCGCGCGCGAAGGGGACCACGCCGTCCCGGGAGGTCTCCTCGCCGGTGTCGCGGTCCAGCACGTACACGCCGTGCACCGCAGCGTAGTCGAGCGACGAGGCGACCAGCCCGATGACGTGCCGGGGCGTGACGATGCCCCAGTACTCCCAGCGCTTGGCCCGTCCCCAGCCGCGCAGGTTCGCCCGGTGCAGCGGGCGCCGCGTCCAGCCGACCGCCCGCGGATCGAGGCGCCCGTCCGGCGTGCACAGGTCGACGGGCTCGGTGATCTCGCGCTCATGGGTCGGCATGCCCCGAGGCTACCGAGCGGGCCGCGCGACGCCGTGCCCCCTGGAACGGTTCAGCCCCGGACACGACCCGTTTAAATAAGTCCATACCTTGGCCAGAGTTTCTCTCGTGCCGGACCGGTCGATCTCCTCTAGGTGATCATTGAACCGCCCTGGAGCGCCGAGGAGCACGATCGCGCGCTGGACCGGCTCGCCTCCCGGGAGAACTTTCCGGTGGCGGCGCGGGTCCTGCCCGCCCGGCACCGCGCCGCCCTGCGGGCCGTCTACGGCTTCGCGCGGCTCGTCGACGACATCGGCGACGAGGCTCCGCCGGAGCAGCGGCCCAAGCTGCTCGGACTCGTGGACGACGACCTGGACCGCGTGTTCGCCGGGCGGACGCCCGCCCTGCCGCAGTTGCGAAGGCTGGCGGAGACGGTGCACGCGCACCGCATCCCCGAGGAGCCGTTCCGCGACCTCGTGCAGGCGAACCGGCAGGACCAGACCGTCCACCGATACGAGACGTTCGCCGACCTGAAGGAGTACTGCGCGCTGTCCGCCGCGCCGGTGGGACGGATCGTCCTGTGCCTGTTCCGCGCGCACACGCCGCGCCTCGCGGCCGCGTCCGACGACGTCTGCACGGCCCTGCAGATCGTCGAGCACTGCCAGGACGCCGGGCAGGACTACCGGGTCGGCCGGATCTACCTGCCGGGCGAGGACCTGCGGCGGTTCGGCTGCGCCGAGGACGACCTCGCGCGCCCGGTCACGCCGACCCGGTTGCGCGGCGTCCTGGCGCTCCAGGCCGGCCGTGCGCGCGAACTGCTGGACGGGGGCGCCGCGCCGCTGCTGGCCGACCTGACGGGATGGGCGCGCATCGCCGTGGCGGGCTACGTGGCCGGCGGGCGCGCCGCGCTGTCGGCTCTGGAGCGCGGGCGGTACGACGTGCTCGCTCATGCGCTGCGTCCACGGCGGGCCACGCTGCCGGCCGGGTGGGCGCGCGCCCTTGGAAGGAGGGGGCGATGACGGTTTCGGAGACGTGCGAGGGTTCCGAGCGGGTGGTCGAGGCGTACCGGCACTGCGAGCGGGTGGTGCGCGAGGAGGCCCGCAACTTCTCCTACGGGATCCGGCTGATGCCGGCCCCGAAGCGGCGGGCGATGAGCTCGGTCTACGCGTTCGCGCGGGGCATCGACGACATCGGCGACGGCCCGGAGCCGGCGTGCGTCCGGCTCGACCTGCTCGACCGGTCGCGGCAGCGGCTGATGACCGTGCAGGAGGTGCTGCGGCGGCGGGTGGACGTCCGGGCGCTGGAGGGGCATCCGGTGCTGACCGCGCTGGCGGACGCGGCGGGGCGGTTCCCGATCCCCCTGGAGGCGTTCGAGGAGCTCATCGACGGCTGCGAGGACGACGTGCGCGGCGCCGACTACGAGACCTTCGACGACCTGCTGCGCTACTGCCAGCGGGTCGCGGGCTCGGTCGGGCGGCTGTCGCTCGGGGTGTTCGGGTCGGACGGCCGGCAGCGGGCCGAGGGCCTCGCCGACTCGCTCGGCGTCGCGCTGCAGCTCACCAACATCCTGCGCGACCTGCGCGAGGACAGGCTGGCCGGGCGCACCTACATCCCGGCCGAGGACCTGGCGCGGTTCGGGTGCACGCTGAAGCTGGACGAGTCGGGCGCGTTCATCGACCCGCCGTGGCGGCTGAACGAGCTGATCGGCTTCCAGGCCGAGCGGGCGCGGGCCTGGTACGCCGAGGGGCTGCGGCTGCTGCCGCTGCTGGACCGGCGCAGCGCGGCGTGCACGGCGGCGATGGCCGGCATCTACCGGCGGCTGCTGGAGAACATCGCCGCGCGCCCGCAGATCGCGCTGGACGCGCGGGTGTCGCTGCCGACCTGGCAGAAGGCCGTGGTGGCGGCGCGCGCGCTGTCGGGGGTGGAGCGGTGAGCGTCGTCGTCGTCGGCGGGGGGCTCGCGGGCATCAGCGCGGCGATCGCGCTCCAGGAGTCGGGCGTTCCGGTCACTCTGCTGGAGTCCCGGCCGTGGCTGGGCGGCGCCACGCACTCGTTCGGGCGGGGCGAGCTGAGCGTCGACAACGGCCAGCACGTCTTCCTGCGGTGCTGCACGGCCTACCAGGGGCTGCTGCACCGGCTGCGCGCCGACCACCTCGTCGAGGTGCAGGACCGGTTCGACGTCCCCGTCCTGCGGGCGGGCGCGCCGCCGGCGCGGCTGCGCAGGTCGGGCCTGCCGAGCCCGCTGCACCTGCTGCCCGCGCTGGCCGGGTACGCGCCGCTGTCGGCCGCCGACCGGCTGAGGGCCGTGCGCGCCGCGCTGGGGCTGGCGCGCCTCGACCCCGCCGACCCCGTGCTCGACCAGGTCTCCGCCGGGGCGTGGCTGGCGCAGCGCGGGCAGCGGCCGTGGGCGCGGGAGGCGCTGTGGGGCCTGTTCCTCACGTCCGCGCTGAACGCCGAGGTGGACGACGCCGCGCTCGGCCTGTCGGCGATGGTGTGCCGGCGGGCGCTGTTCGGACGTCCCGACGCGGCCGACATCGGGCTGCCGCTCGTCCCGCTGGAGGAGCTGCACGGCGGCCCGGCGCTGCGGCGCATCGCGGAGATGGGCGGGACCGTCAGGCTGAAGGCCAGGGTGGAGGCCGTCACCGCCGACCCGAAGGTGGTCGTGGACGGGATGCCGATCGCCGCCGACGCGGTCGTCATCGCGGTGCCGCACGAGGCGGCGGCGCGGCTGCTGCCCGCCGAGGCGCTGCCGGAGCCGCTGCGCTGGACCGAGCTGGACGCCAGCCCGATCGTGAACGTGCACGTCGTCTACGACCGCAGGGTCATGGACGCGCCGTTCGCCGCCGCGGTCGGCTCGCCCGTCCAGTGGGTGTTCGACCGGACGGCGGTCAGCGGGCTGGGCGGCGGCCAGTACCTCGCGGTGTCCTTGTCGGCCGCCGACCCGTGGATCGACATGCCGACCGCCGAGCTGCGCTCGCGGTTCGTCCCCGAGCTGCGGCGGCTGCTGCCCGCCGCGTGGGGTGCGCAGGTCCGGGAGGTGTTCGTGACGCGGGAGCGGCGCGCGACGTTCCGGCAGCGCCCCGGCAGCGCGGCCGCCCGCCCCGGCGCGGCGACGCGCGCGCCGGGCCTGTTCCTGGCCGGCGCGTGGACCGACACGGGCTGGCCCGACACCATGGAGGGAGCAGTGCGCAGTGGTCTCACCGCCGCCCGCCTGGTCCGCCGCCACCTGGAGAAGGTGAAGGACCGATGACGGCCGTGCCCGTTTCGCTGACCGATGTCCGTGAGCTGGTCGACGGCGCGCTGCGCGCCGCGGTCGGGCGGCTCGACCCGCGCACCTACCGCGTCGCGGCCTACCACCTCGGCTGGACCGACGAGGAGGGCCGCCCGCGCAGGGCCCCCGCGGGCAAGGCGCTGCGCCCGGCGCTGGCGCTGCTGTCCGCACGGGCCGCCCTGGCTCCCGCGGAGAGCGGGCTGCCGGGCGCCGTCGCCGTCGAGCTGGCCCACGCGTTCTCGCTCCTGCACGACGACATCATGGACCGCGACCGGACGCGCAGGCACCGCCCGGCGGCGTGGACGGTGTTCGGCGACGCGTCCGCGATCCTGGCGGGCGACGCCCTCCTCGCCCTTTCGGGAGAGGTCCTGCTGGAGGCGCCGGGCCAGGGCTCGGCGCGGGCGGCCCGCGCGCTGGCGGCCGCCGTCCGCCGCCTCGTCGCCGGGCAGTCCCTCGACATGGACTTCGAGACGCGCAGGCAGATCGGCGTGGACGAGTGCCTCACGATGGCGTCCGGCAAGACCGCCGCGCTGCTCGCGTGCTCGTGCGCGATCGGGGCCGTCCTGGACGGTGCGCCGGAGCGGCTGTGCGAGGCGCTGGAGGCGTTCGGCGAGGACCTCGGCATCGCCTTCCAGCTCGTGGACGACCTGCTCGGCATCTGGGGCGACCCGGCGACCACCGGCAAGCCCGCGCTGTCGGACCTGCGGTCCCGCAAGATGTCGCTGCCGGTCGTCGCGGCGCTGAACTCCGGGACACCGGAGGCCGCGCGGTTGGCCGAGCTGTACGCGCGGCCCCTGCCGGCCGAGGAGGAGGCGGCCGGGGAGGAACTGGCCGAGGCCGCCGAGCTGGTGGAGGCCGCGGGCGGGCGCGCCTGGGCCGAGATGGAGGCCGAGGGCCGCATCCAGCGCGCCGCCGAGCACCTGCTCACCGCGCGGCTGCCGGACCCCGTCCGCGCCGAGTTCCTGCACATCGCCGACTTCGTCACCCGCCGGGACCACTGATGACGACGACAGAGCCCACCACCGGGACGACGCCCGCCACAGCACCGCCGCCCGCCCCGGGACCGACGCCCGCCCCGGGATCGCCGGTCGTCGCGGAACCGCCGGGCCCCGGCGGGGCGGGCCGGATCAGGACGGCCGCCCAGGCGCTGAAGGCCGCCCGCGACCACCTGCTCCTGCTCCAGTCGCCGGAGGGCTGGTGGAAGGGCGAGCTGCAGACCAACGTGACGATGGACGCGGAGGACCTGCTGCTGCGCGAGTTCCTCGGCATCCGCGACGACGCGGACACCACCGAGACCGCGCGCTGGATCAGGTCCCAGCAGGCCGCGGACGGCACCTGGGCGAACTTCCACGACGGCCCGCCGGACCTGTCCACGACCGTCGAGGCCTACGTCGCGCTGCGGCTCGCGGGCGACCCGCCCGACGCGGGCCACATGATCCGCGCCGCCGCCTTCGTCCGCGGCGGCGGCGGCATCCCGGCGACGCGCGTCTTCACGCGGTTCTGGCTGGCGATGTTCGGCCGCTGGTCGTGGGACGACCTGCCGGTGCTGCCACCGGAGATGATGTTCCTGCCGCGCTGGTTCCCGCTGAACGTCTACGACTGGGCGTGCTGGGCGCGGCAGACGATCGTCCCGCTGACGGTGGTGGCCGCGCTGCGGCCCGTCCGGCCGCTCCCGTTCGCGCTGGACGAGCTGTACCCCGGTTACGACGTCCCCCCGGCCCGCCGCCGGGGCCTGTCCGGGTGGGACGCGGCGTTCGGGGCGCTCGACAAGGCCCTGCACGTGTACGAGCGGCACCCGGCGAAGGGGGTGCGCAGGGCCGCGCTGCGCCGCGCCGCCGAGTGGATCATCGCGCGGCAGGAGCGGGACGGGTCCTGGGGCGGGATCCAGCCGCCCTGGGTGTACTCGCTCCTCGCGCTGCACCTGCTCGGCCACGGCCTCGACCACCCGATCGTCCGGCGGGGCCTGGACGGGCTGGAGCGGTTCACGATCCGCGACGACCGGGGGCGGCGCCTGGAGGCGTGCCAGTCCCCCGTCTGGGACACCGCGCTCGCGGTGAACGCCCTGGCCGACGCGGGCCTGCCCGCCGGGCACCCCGCCCTGGAGCGGGCCGCCGAGTGGCTGATCGGCGAGGAGGTGCGGGGCCCCGGCGACTGGTCGGTGCGGCGCCCCGACCTGCCCCCCGGCGGCTGGGCGTTCGAGTTCGACAACGACTGCTACCCCGACACCGACGACACCGCCGAGGTGGTCCTCGCGCTCGGCCGCGCCCGGCTCCCGCAGGCCGAGCCGGCGATCGAGCGGGGGGTGCGCTGGATGGCGGGGATGGCCTCCCGGGACGGCGGGTTCGGCGCGTTCGACGCCGACAACACCCGCGCCCTGTGCCGCAGGCTGCCGTTCTGCGACTTCGGCGAGGTCATCGACCCGCCGTCCGCCGACGTCACCGCGCACGTGGTGGAGGCGATGTCCCACCGCGGCATGGCCGACTCGCTGGTGGTCAAGCGGGCCGTCGTGTGGCTGCTGAAGGCGCAGGAGCCGGACGGGTCCTGGTTCGGCCGCTGGGGCGCCAACCACGTGTACGGGACGGGCAGCGTCGTGCCCGCCCTCATCGCGGCGGGCGTCCGGCCGGGCAAGCCCGCGATCCGCGACGCGGTCGGCTGGCTGGAGCGCCACCAGCGCGACGACGGAGGCTGGGGCGAGGACCTGCGCTCCTACCGGGACCGGACGTGGATCGGGCACGGCGCCTCCACGCCGTCGCAGACCGCGTGGGCGCTGCTCGCCCTGCTGGCCGCCGGCGAGCGCGGACCGGCCGTCGAGCGCGGAATCCGCTGGCTCGTCGAGCACCAGCGCCCGGACGGCACATGGGACGAGGACCACTTCACGGGGACCGGCTTCCCTGGCGACTTCTACATCAACTACCACCTCTACCGGCTCGTGTTCCCGCTCTCGGCGCTCGGCCGGTACCTGAAGGAGATCTCTTAAATGGCGATGCCACTGCGCCAGAGCCTGCGCGTCGGGGGCTACGTCCTGCGCAACAAACTGGCGGGGCGGACGAAATACCCCCTGATCATGGAGCTGGAGCCGCTGTTCGCGTGCAACCTGGCGTGCGCGGGCTGCGGGAAGATCCAGCATCCGGCGGACGTGCTCAAGCAGCGGATGCCGGTCGAGCAGGCGGTCGCGGCGGTCCGCGAGTGCGGCGCCCCCATGGTGTCGATCGCGGGCGGCGAGCCGCTGATGCACCCGCGGATCGGCGAGCTGGTCGCCGAGCTGGTGCGCATGAAGCGGTACGTGTTCCTGTGCACGAACGCCGCACTGATCCCGAAGAAGATCGACCTGTTCCGGCCGTCCCGCTACTTCGCCTGGGCGGTGCACGTCGACGGGCTGCGCGAGCGGCACGACGCGTCCGTCTGCAAGGAGGGCGTGTTCGACGAGGCGGTGGCCGCGATCAGGATGTGCCAGGAGCGTGGGTTCCGGGTCACGACGAACACGACCGTGTTCAACACCGACACCCCGCAGACCGTCATCGACGTCCTCGACTACCTCAACGACGAGCTCCGCGTCGACCAGATGATGATCTCGCCCGCGTACGCCTACGAGAAGGCGCCCGACCAGGACCACTTCCTCGGCGTGCAGGAGACCCGCGGCCTGTTCCGCAAGACGTTCGCGGACGGGCGCCGCGAGCGGTGGCGGTTCAACCACTCGCCGCTGTTCCTGGACTTCCTGGAGGGGAAGGTCGACTTCCCGTGCACGGCGTGGGCCATCCCGTCGTACTCGCTGAAGGGCTGGCAGCGGCCCTGCTACCTGATGGACGACGGCTACACCGCGACCTACCAGGAGCTCCTCGACACCACCGACTGGGGCGCCTACGGGCGGGGACGCGACGAGCGCTGCGCGAACTGCATGGCGCACTGCGGCTACGAGCCCACCGCCGTGTTCGCGACCATGGGCTCGCTCAAGGAGTCGCTGCGCGCCATGCGGAGCATCTGACCACGGAGCATCCGACCACGGAGCGTCCGACCACGGAGCGTCTGATCACTCCGGCTCTTTCCGCAGTTCCTCGAAGACGTCGTGGACGGCGTCCATCAGCGCGTCGGCGTCGTCCGCCAGACCGGGATCGGCGGAGAGGCCGAAGCACAGGTCGCGGTGGACGCCGAGCCCGGCGATCGCCAGGGGCGTGCCGGGGGCGAGCGGGACGATCGGGTAGACGGCGGTGAGCGGGGCGCCGCACAGCCGCAGAAGCCTGTCCGGCCCCGGAAGGCTGGACACAGTGCCCTGCAGGAACCGTCCGCTGTAGGACATGCGCGCGAAACGGGCGTGCAGCGGGGGCGGCATCAGCCGTCCCGCCTGCCACATCACGAACCACGCCGCCTGCGCCCGCGTCCCGGACCGCAGCACCCGGCTGCGCCTGGCGATCAGCGCGAGCCGGTCGGTCTCGGCCATCTTCCCGATCGGCAGGTCCACCATCACGGCGGTGGTGTGGTTGCCCACCATCGCGCTGCCCGGCGGCCGCATCATCAGCGGGACCGCGACGCGGCACGTGCCGGGCCGGCCGTCCTCCTCGCTGACGCTCCGGTTCAGGGCGCCCGCGACCGCGCACAGCACGACGTCGGTGACGCGGGTGCCGTGGCGGCGGGCCACGTCCCGCACGGTGCCGAGCGGAAGGATCATGGTGCCGAACCGGCGCTCGCGCGTCCCGGCGGCGGGCAGCGGCTCCGGCCTGCCGACGGCGGCGGCGAGCTGGCCGAGCCCGACCACGGTCGCGAGCGCCTTGCGCAGCGGCGCCCGGGGAGGCCCGGCGACCGGCTCGGGCGGCGGCTCCATCAGGTAGACGGCCTGCGCCACGATGCCGACGCCGTCGGCGACCACGTGGTGCATCAGGTAGACGACCGCCGTACGGCCGGGCTCGGCGCCCTTCAGCACGACCATCCGCCAGGGCGGGCGGTCCAGCGGCAGGGTCTCGGACTGGAGCCGGGCCACCTCGGCGCGCAGCCCGGCCATGCCGCCGACCCGCTTCTCGGCGACGTGCCACTCCCAGTCGACCCGGTCCTGGTCGCGCCAGACGGGGCGGCGCCAGCGGCCCCTGCGGACGAGCCGCTGCCGGAAGCGGGGCAGCCCGTCGAGGCGCTCCTCGATCACCCGGACGAGGTCGGCGCGTCCGACGTCCGTCTGCGAGGTGTCGAGCATGATGACGCCGCCGGCCTGCTGCGGCGCCTCGGGCGTCTCCACCGCGAGGAAGAACGCGTCCGGCCCCTGGACGCGCCGCGCGGGCGGCCGCGCGAGGCGCTCGGCGAGGTAGACCGGCACGACGACGAACGGGACGGCGGCCAGGGCGTCCAGCAGGTAGTGGTTCGCGGTCGCCAGGATGACGTAGAGCGTGACCAGGATGTGCACGGTGTTCAGCCCCTGCACCCAGCGCTTGGCCTTCACGCGCGCGAGCTCCACGCCGACCCACAGCGTCCAGGCCATGTGCAGGGACGGGACGGCGGCGAACTCGTCGGCGTGCTTCACCAGCGGCGACCCCCACGACCCCCAGGTGCGGCCGTTGGTGACGGTGTCGACGAAGCCGTGGCCGGGCGGCATCAGTCTGGGCGGCATGACGGGGTACAGCGCGAAGCACGCCAGGCCGGCGAGGTTGAGCATGACGAACGCGTTGCGGGCCGTGCGGTACCGCTCGGGGTGGCGCAGGAACAGCCAGACCAGGAGGGCGAGGGCGCTGGCGACGTAGGTGACGGCGTACTCGTAGTTGGCCAGGACCCGCAGGACCGGCTGGTCAGCCAGCCAGCCGTTGAGGGCGGGTTCCACGTCGATGTGCAGGGCCCGCTCCAGCGCGTACAGCGACTCCCCGTGCCCGCGGGCCGCCGCCGCCCTCGCCTGCTCGGGCAGCATCGCCACCAGCGAGTAGAGCGCGAACAGCGCCAGGCCGAGCACGAGCTCGTTCCTGGCGCGGAGCCTCGTGCCCGTGACGCCCGGGGTGAAGACCGCGTCCTGCGCGGCGACCGCTTCCTGTGTGCCCATCGTCCCCCTCGCCCACGGTGGTACCCACAGACGCACGTAATCAGACGGCGTTGGCCGCATTCGGAGGCGATGCCCGGTTTGTCGCCACAACCGGCCGCCCCATGGATCCGGAATCAGGGGAACCATCTGGCCGATCCGTACGTCTTCGATATATCGTTGTCGTATCGCGAGAGGTCAGAGAGAGCTCTCAGAAGGTGGTGTAGAACATGGGGCACATGCACGGCCGCGGCCCGTGGGGCCGCGGCGACTTCCCGAACTTCGGCGCCCTGTTCGGCGGCGGACCGGGCCCCTTCGGCCCGCCCGGCGGGTTCGGCCACGGGCCCGGCCCGCGCCCGCCGTGGGCGAGGGGGCGCGGCGGTCCGTGGGGCCGGGGCGCCAAGGCCCGCAAGGGCAATGTCCGGGCGGCGATCCTCGTCCTGCTGGCCGAGGAGCCGCGCAACGGCTACCAGATCATCCAGGAGATCAACGAGCGCAGCGACGGGGCCTGGAAGCCGAGCCCCGGCGCGGTCTACCCGGCACTGCAGCAGCTCGCGGACGAGGGGCTGATCGCGGGCGACGAGTCCGGAGGCCGCCGCACCTTCCATCTCACCGACGAGGGCCGCGCCCACGTGGAGGAGAACGCCGAGCGGCTGGCCGAGCCTTGGGCGGAGATGACGCCCGAGTTCGGCGAGGGCGTCCCGGAGCTGTTCAAGCAGGCCGCGCAGACGGGCGCCGCGGTGATGCAGATCGTCCATTCCGGCTCGCCCGAGCAGGTCGGCCAGGCGAAGGACGTCCTGTCGGAGGCCCGCCGCAGCCTGTACCGCATCCTGGCCGACGACCTGGACGACGCCGGGCCGACGGCCGACGACAC
The DNA here is from genome assembly GCF_013409045.1 of Actinomadura citrea. Lineage (NCBI taxonomy): Bacteria > Bacillati > Actinomycetota > Actinomycetes > Streptosporangiales > Thermomonosporaceae > Actinomadura > Actinomadura citrea. The sequence continues at coordinate 6,411,309 of NZ_JACCBT010000001.1, forward strand.
CGAGGAGTGACCATGGCACCGCGGGACGAGATCCGCATCGGCGACGCCGAACGCGACGCCGTCATGGTCGCCCTGCACGACCACTTCGCCGAGGGCCGGCTGGACCGCCCCGAGCTCGACGAGCGGCTGGAGGCCGTGCTCGCCGCCAAGACGCGCGGTGACCTGCGCCCCCTCGTCCGGGACCTGCCGTCCCCGACCGGACTGCCCGAACCCGCGGAGGAAGCCCCGTGGCGGTCCCCGCCCGGGTCGGCGTGGGAGCCGGGGATGGCGGTCATGTTCGGCGGGCCCGGGCACCCCGCCTGGGACCGCCGCCACCGGCACATGGCCCGTCGCCACCGGCACATGGCCCACCGCCACCGGCACGGGCCGGTCTTCCCGGTCTTCCCCCTGCTGTTCGCGGCGTTCCTGGTGCTCGCCTTCACGGCAGGGCCCGGCACGGGGCTCCTCGTCGTCCTGCAGATCGCGCTGGCCGTCTGGGTCGTGCGCGCGGTCCTGCTGGCGTTCGGGATCCGCCGGGCCCGGCGCCACGCCCCCGGCTCCTGACCGGGGACGCCTCAGGCGGCCGCCAGGACGCAGCGGTCGGGGACGGCGTCGCGGAGGGCCTGCAGGCCGCGCGCGATCACGGGGTGGCCTCGGCCGCCGCGCCGTACGCAGGTCAGCACGCGCCGCTTCGGGACGCCGTCCCCGCCGAGCGGCACCCGCACGACCGTCTGGTCGGCCGGCCCGCCGGCCAGCCGCGGCACGAGGGACACCCCGAGGCCGTTGGCGACGAGGGCCCAGATCACCGACCAGGTGGTGGCGTTGTGCGCGATCCGCGGCGTGAACCCGGCGGCGGCGCAGTAGGCCATGACCTGCTGGTGGTGGGCGCAGACCTCGGGCTGAACGCTGATCCACGGCTCCCCCGCGGCGTCGTCCAGCCGGACGCGGTCGCGCAGCGCCAGCGGATGCCCGGCCGGGACGATGAGATCGAGCGCCTCCTCCAGCAGCGGCTCGCGGTCGAAGCGCGGGTCGCCCGGCGGCGGAGCGGCGGGCGTCGGCTCGATCACCGCGATGTCGGTCTCGCCCGCCGCGAGCAGCCCGACGGCCTCGTCGGTGTCGCACTCCCGGACCTCGATCGCGAGGTCCGGATCCTGCCGCAGCAGGGCGCCGGCGGCGGGCGCGACGAGCCCCGAGACCGCCGTGGTGAACCCGCACATGCGCAGCGGCCCCGCCGCCCCGACGCGGTGCGACTCCAGATCGGCCAGGGCCTCCTCCCATCGGGCGAGGAGGCCGTCGGCGTGCCCGATCAGCAGGTGCGCCGCCGGGGTCAGCCGCACCTTGCGGCCCTGCGGCTCCAGCAGCGGCACCTTCAACTCCCGCGCCAGCTCGCGCAGGTGGTGGGAGACCGCCGACGGCGTCAGGTGCATCGCCTCCGCCGCGGACGTGACGGTCCCGTACTGGTGGACGAGCCTCAGCATGTGGAGCCGGCGCAGGTCGATCATGCATACATTTTGCACGATCCCCTGCGGAAATCTGAAATGGACGAGAACGTTCCGCCGGTCGCAGACTGCTGTCATGAGCGAACCGACCACTCTCGTGTCCCGGCACCTCACCAGCGACGGCGTCGTCACCTGGACGCGCTGCGCCTGCGGGCGGCTGCGGATGGACCTCGTCCCCGCCGGCGGAGGACGGGGCCTCGCCGCCGGCCCGTGCCCGCACCGCGCGGTCAGTCCCCGGGGAGCGTGAGCTCGTAGTGCAGCGTCCGGTAGCCCTTCAGCTTGTGGGCCAGCGGCACCGCGAACCCCTGCAGGAACGGGTGCTTGCGGGCGAGCAGCCTGCGGATCGGCCGCGCCTCCTCCTCGGTGAGGAGGCGGGCGCGGCCGTGTGCCCCGGGCCCCCGTACCTCGCCCCGGAAGGTGCTCGGCGCGATCTCCACCTCCGGGTTGCGCTCCAGCCGCCTGGCCTTGAACGCCTTGTCGTAGGTGCGGAAGTAGGCGCGGTCGCCGCGGACGACGATGTTCACCGGCGTCCCGACCGGCGTCCCGTCCTTGCGGTAGCTCGTCAGCAGGACGGTGCGCTGCTTCCTCAGCTTCTCAAGCGTCGATGTGGTGTCCATGCCCGGGAGACGTGACGCCCGCGCCCGGATGTGACATGACCGCGCCCCGGCGTCAGGTGGTGCGCAGTGCCGCCGCCTCGGAGGCGAGCTTTGCGACGCGGTCCCAGTCGCCGTCACGGAGGGCGTCCGCGGGGGTGAGCCAGGAGCCGCCGACGCAGCCGACATTGCCGAGCGCGAGGTACTCGGCGGCGTTGCGCAGGCCGATCCCGCCCGTCGGGCAGAACCGGATCTGCGGCAGCGGCCCGCCCAGCGCCTTGAGGTAGGCGGCGCCGCCCGCCGCCTCGGCCGGGAAGAACTTCATCGCCGTGATCCCGCTCTCCAGCAGGGCGATGGCCTCCGAAGCGGTCGCGACGCCCGGCAGGAACGGCAGCCCGGTCGCGACCATCGCCGCCTGGAGGCGGGCCGTGCAACCGGGGCTGACCAGGAACTTCGCCCCGGCGGCGGCCGAGCGCTCGGCGTCCTCGGGGCGCACGACGGTCCCCGCGCCCACCACGGCGTCCGGGACCTCGGCGGCGATCCGGGCGATCGCCGCCGGCGCGGACGGGGTGCGCAGCGTCACCTCGATCACCGGGAGGCCGCCCTCCACCAGGGCGCGGGCCAGCGGGACGGCGGCCTCGACGTCGTCCAGCACCACCACGGGGATGACGGGCGCGAGGTCGAACAGGTCTTCGGCGATCATGCGGGCTCCAGGTCGGGCAGGCTCTGCGCGAGCCGGGCGGCGGCGCCGACGAGGGCCGGGCCGGGATGGACGATGAGGGCGGTCGGGATGGCGCGCATGTAGTCCTCGACGGGAGGCTTCCCTTCGAAACGGGCACGGAACGCGCTGCCCTGCAGCACGTCCGCGATCCGCGGCAGGATCCCGCCGCCGAGATAGACGCCGCCCCGCGCGCCGAGGGTGAGGGCGACGTTGCCCGCGAGCGACCCGAGCAGCGCGCAGAACATCTCCACGGCCTCGCGGCACAGCGGGTCGTCGCGGTCCTCGCTGATCTGCCGCGGGGTCAGGTTCAGCGCGGGCCGGCCGTCGATCGCGGCGAGGTACCGGCGGATGCGGGCCAGGCCCGCACCCGACAGCAGGTACTCCGCGGTGGACGCGCCCTTCTCCGCGCGCAGGAGCCGCGCCACCAGGAGCTCGCGGTCGGTGGCGGCCGGGACGTCGACCTGGCCGCCCTCGCCGGGCAGCGGCACGTAGCCCGACGGCGTCCGGACGAGCCCGGCGACGCCGAGGCCCGTGCCGGGCCCGACCACCGCGAGGGGCGCGCCGGGGTCCGGGCGCCCTCGCCCGATGGAGACGAGGTCGTCGTCACCGAGGCGGGGCAGGGCCAGGGCGAGCGCCTCGAAGTCGTTGATGACGTCCAGATGCGCCAGGCCGAGATGGGCGCGCACGACCTCCGGGTCGCCCTTGGGCCAGCCCGCGTTGGTCAAATGGAACGTGCCATTCGTGACGGGGCCCGCCACGGCCAGGCACGCCGCCACCGGGCGCACGCCGACCGTGTCGAGATAGGCGGCCGCGGCCTCCGCGAGGCCCGGATGGTCGCGGGTCGGCAGCGCCCTGACCTCGGAGAGGACACCGTCCGGGCCCTCGACCAGCGCGAACCGGGCGTTGGTCCCGCCCACGTCCGCGACCAGCCACGTTCCGCTCGGTGCCTGCTGTGGGGGCGCTCCGCTCACGAAAAGACCCCCGCGCCCCGTTCCGCCGGGCCCACGGCATGCCGGAACGCCTGGAACAGCTCCCGCCCCGTGCCGTAGGTCTGGTCGGGCGGCCCCGCGGCGGGCTCGCGGGCTGCGAACTCCTCGGCGGAGACGAGGACCTCCAGCACCCCGGCGTCCGCGTCGAGCCGGACGACGTCGCCGTCGCGGACGCGGGCGAGCGGCCCGCCCGCCGCGGCCTCCGGCGACACGTGGATCGCGGCCGGCACCGCACCGGAGGCGCCCGACATGCGGCCGTCGGTCACCAGCGCGACGCGGTGCCCCCGGTCCTGGAGCACCGACAGCGGCGGGGTGAGCCGGTGCAGCTCCGGCATGCCGTTCGCGCGCGGCCCCTGGTTGCGGACGACCGCCACCACGTCCCGGTCCAGCTCCCCGGCGGCGAACGCCTCCTGGAGCGCCTCCTGCGAGTCGAACACGCGGGCGGGGGCCTCGATGATCCGGTGCTCCGGCCTGACCGCCGACACCTTGACGACCGCCCGTCCGAGGTTGCCGCGCACGGTGTGCAGACCGCCGTGCGTGTCGAACGGCTCGGCGGCCGGGCGCAGGACCTCGGTGTCGCCGGACTGACCGGGCGCCACCCGCCACTCGACCTTGCCGCCGACGACCTCCGGGACCTTCCGGTAGGCCGCGAGGGTGTCGCCGCCGACCGTCCGCGCGTCCTCGTGCAGGAGCCCCGCGTCGATCAGCTCGCCGATGAGGAACGCGGTGCCGCCCGCCGCGTGGAAGTGGTTCACATCGGCGGTCCCGTTCGGGTAGAGACGGGTGAGCAGCGGCGTGACCTTGGACAGCTCGTCGAAGTCGTCCCAGGTCAGCTCGATGCCCGCCGCGGCCGCCATGGCCACCAGGTGCAGCGTGTGGTTGGTCGAGCCGCCCGTCGCGAGCAGCGCGACGACACCGTTGACGAACGCGCGCTCGTCGAGCAGCTCCCCGATCGGGGTGTAGCCGTCGCCCAGGTCCGTGATCTTGAGGATGCGCCTGCCCGCCGCCTCGGTGAGGCCGTCGCGCAGTTTGGTGCCCGGCGGGACGAAGCTCGCACCCGGCAGGTGCAGCCCCATGACCTCCATGAGCAGCTGGTTGGAGTTGGCCGTCCCGTAGAAGGTGCAGGTGCCGGGCGAGTGGTAGGACGCGGCCTCGGCGGCGAGCAGCTGCTCGCGCCCGATCTCGCCCGCCGCGAACCGCTTGCGGACCTTGGCCTTCTCGCCGTTCGGCAGCCCCGACGCCATCGGCCCGGCGGGGACCAGGATCGCGGGCAGGTGCCCGAACGACAGCGCCCCGATCACCAGCCCCGGCACGATCTTGTCGCACACGCCGAGCAGCAGAGCGCCGTCGAACATGTCGTGCGACAGCGCCACGGCCGTCGCCATCGCCACCACGTCCCGGCTGAACAGGGACAGCTCCATGCCGGCCCGGCCCTGGGTGATGCCGTCGCACATGGCGGGGACGCCCCCGGCGAACTGCGCCGTGCCGCCTCCCGCGCGGATCGCGGACTTCAGGATCTCGGGGTAGTCCTGGAGCGGCTGGTGCGCGGACAGCATGTCGTTGTACGCCGACACGATCGCGATGTTCGGCGTGACGTCGCCGCGCAGCCACAGCTTGTCCTGGACGCCGCAGGCCGCGAAGCCGTGCGCGAGGTTCGCGCACCCCATCCCGCCGCGGACCGGGCCCTGTGACCGGGCCTCACGGATCCGGTCCAGGTACGCGCCGCGGGATCCGGCGCTCCGCTCGACGACGCGCCGGGTCACTGCCGCCAGCACGGGATGCACAGCCATCAGATGCTCCAAGACCAGGGGGTTCGCAGGATCACCAAACTAGCGAGACATCGGTCATCTGTTCAACCGTACTTATGAACTTTGGATGACAAAAGTAAGGATGTTCTTCGAACTGGACGCACCAAAGCCCCGAGTGCTTGACTGGCCGGATGCCCCGCCCCGTCACCCGTCCGGCCACCGGCGGCGACATGCTGCGCCTCATCCGCGAGGGCGGCGTGGCCACCCGTGCCGAGCTGGGCCGCATCACCGGGCTGTCCCGGCCCGCCGTCGCCTCCCGCATCGCGGCCCTGATCTCGCGCGGCCTGGTGGTCGAGCGCGCCGACGGGCCCTCCACGGGCGGGCGTCCCCCGGCCCGGCTGGAGTTCAACGCGGCGGGCGGCGCCGTCCTGCTCGCCAACCTCGGCCAGTCCCGCGGCCAGCTCGCCGTCTGCGACCTCGCCGGCACGACCCTGGCCCGCGCCGACGGGCCCCCGGCGGAAGTCAGCCCGGACACGACTCTCCCGCGCCTGTTCGAGCGGTGGGAGTCCCTCCTCGCCGCGTCCGGCACCGACCCGTCGAGCGTCCGCGGCGTCGGCCTCGGCGTCCCCGACGCCGTCGAGCACGTGGCCGGGAGCTGGGACGCCATGGAGATCGGCGCCCCCATCTCCGAGCGCTTCGGCGTCCCGGCCTACCTCGACAACGAGGTCAACGCCGCCGCCCTCGGCGAGCACCAGGCCCACCCCGGCGTCGGAGACCTCCTGTTCGTCAAGGTCTCGACCGGGATCGGCGCCGGCATCATCGCGGGCGGCCGCATCCAGCGCGGCGCCCTCGGCGCGGCCGGGGAGATCGGCCACATCCCCGTGCCCGTCCCCGGCGAGGCCCCCTGCCGCTGCGGCAACGTGAACTGCGTCGAGGCCGTGGCCGGCGGCACCGCCCTGCTGGCCCGCTCCCCCGCCGAAGACCTGCCCGCCCTGGCGGCGCTCGCCCGCTCCGGCGACCCCGCGACCGTCGCCCTGCTCCGCGACGCCGGCCGCCGCATCGGCGAGGTCGTCGCCACCGCCGTCAACCTCCTCAACCCCGCGGTCGTCGTCCTGGGCGGCGACCTGGCGGGCGCGAACCAGCCCCTGATCGCGGGCGTGCGCGAGATCGTCTACCAGCGCGCCACGGCGCTGGCGACCCGCGACCTGCGCATCGAACCGAGCCGCCTGGGCGAGAGCGCGGGCCTGACCGGCTGCGCCGCCATGGTCCTGGACCGCATCCTGTCCCCCGACGCCGTCGACGCCGCGGCCCGCGCCTGAGAAGCGAAGGCCGCGCGGGAAGCGCGCCCGCGCTTTCGTGCGCGACGCGGCTTTAGCACACCCGGGCGGCGGGTCGCCACCGGGCGACGTGGCAGCCATCGGTCATGACGCGCACGAAACCGCGCCGCAACTCAATGGGCAAATCGATCATCGATTCCGGTGACGATAAACTCGACATATCCCCCCATTATGCAATGGCCATCGATGATCGAAGTCACTCTCTGCATACGCTCCGGAACTCCCATCCCCCGCCAGGTAAGACTTTTATACCGCCCCGAAGAGGTCGGACGAATGAGACTGACTGGCGTTTCCGGAGGATTCGTGGTTACCGTGTCCTTGCTCAACGAAAGCAACATCCGATCGTTCTTTGACTTTTGACCCCAAAAGACAAAACGATCAATAACCTAGGGCCGGGCGACCCGGGTGGTCGAGCGGAAAAGGAGAGGGCGAGCGGGGATGGCGGACTTCCATTTCAGTGTCCTGTCCGGGGCGGTGGCCGCGGACAGCGGGGACACCCGTCTGCTCGACGTCCTCGACCGGGCGCTCGACGCGGCGGACGGCCCGCTTCACTGGAAGGCGCTGCGCAGCGGGATGTGGACCCACGTCCGCCTGGAGAACGGCGAGTGTCCCCAGCAGGGCTGGAAGCTGCACGTCTCCGCGACGCCGGCCTCGGCCCAGGACGTGCTGGCCCGCTCGCTGCCCGTGCTGCTGGCGGGCCGTTCCATGTTCAAGTTCGCCGCCACCCGCGACCACGTCGCGGCCATGAACGCGCGCAACACCTCGCGCGGCCATTCCGGGAAGTTCATCACCGTCTACCCGGTCGACGACGACGAGGCCGTCCGCCTCGCGGCCGAACTGCACGTGGCGACCGCCGGCCTCCCCGGGCCGCGCATTCTGTCCGACCGCCCCTACGGGCCGGGCAGCCTCGTTCATTACCGCTATGGAGCGTTCGTCGAGGTGCGCCGGATCACCAACGACGGATTCTACGCGTGGGTAATTCTCGACCCTGACGGCAAACCCGTGGAAGACCGCCGCGGCGCAAAGTACACCCCGCCCTCATGGGCCGTCTGCCCTTTCCCCCAAGACGTCCCGCCTGCGGAAGGCCAGAACGGCACGGAGGGGGCCGACGGGTCCGGAGGCGCCCAAAAGAGCTTCGGCCAGAATGGTGCCGAGAACCGAAAAGGGATCCGGATCGGGTCGCGGTTCGCCGTGCACGAGGCGATCCGCCACACCAACAAGGGCGGCGTGTACCGGGCGACGGACACCGAGACCGGCGAGGCGATCGTCATCAAGGAGGGCCGCCCGCACGTGGACGTCGACGCGAAGGGGCGGGACACCCGCGACCGGCTGCGGACCGAGGCCCGCGTGCTGGAGGCGGTCGAGACCCTGGGCATCGCCCCGCGCCCGGTGGCGCTCTTCGCCCAGGCCGGCCACCTCTTCCTGGCACAGGAGATGATCCCGGGCACCTCGCTGCGGCAGTGGATCGCGGACGTGGTCGGCGACGCGGGGTGGGGCCCGCACGTGACCCCCGTCCTGGAGATGGGCGGGCGCCTGGCCGACCTGCTGGCGAAGGCGCACGACGCCGGGCTCATCGTGCGCGACTTCAACCCGAGCAACATCATGGTGCGCCCGGACGGCACCCCGGTGATGATCGACCTGGAACTGGCCCTCACCCCCGACGACACCGAGGCGGAGGGGATGCGGGTGGGCACCCCCGGCTACAGCGCGCCGGAGCAGATGGCCGGCGCCGCGCCGGACCGGACGGCGGACCATTTCGCCCTCGGCGCGACCCTCTGCCACGTCCTCACCGGCGGGCCCCCCTACTTCCTGGACGAGAGCCCCGCGGCCAGGCCCCTGAGCGAGCGCCTGGCGGAATGGCTGGCCGCCCGCACCCTGGACCTCGACCTGCCCGGCTCGCTGGCCTCGCTGCTGCTCGGCCTGATGGCCGACGAGCCCGGCCATCGCTGGACGCCGCACCGGGCGCGGGAGGCGCTGGCACGGATGGGCCCGGACCGGGCGGCCGAGAGCCGCGGAGCGCGGGACGTTCCAGCGGAGAGCCACGAGAACCCTCCGCAGTCCGGTCCCGCCCCCTCGCTGGAGAGGCAGTGCCGGCTGTCCATCACCGGGATCGTCGACCAGCTGATCACCACCATGAACCCGGAGTCGGCCGAGACGCTCTGGCCCGCCTCGTGCGTCTACGGCGCTCCCGACCCCTGCAGCCTCCAGCACGGCGCCGCGGGGACCCTGGGCGCCCTGACCCGATGGTTCGAGGTCGGCGCCGACCCGCGCCTCGCCGAGACGATCGCCGACGCGGGCCACTGGATCCTGCGGCGGCTGGAAAAGGACGGCGACCGTCCTCCCGGGCTGTACTTCGGCACGGCGGGCGCCGCGTGGGCGGTGCTGGACGCCGGCCTGGCCCTGGACGACGGCGGCCTGGTCGAGGGCGCGCTCGCCGTCGCCGACCGCCTTCCGGAGTCGGTCCCCAGCCCGGACGTGACGCACGGGACGGCGGGCCTCGGGCTCACGGCCCTGCACCTGTGGTCCCGCACCGGTCAGGCGCGGTTCGCCGAGCGCGCCCTCGCCGCCGCCGACGCCCTCGCCGAGACCGTCGAGGAACGGGAGGGCGGGCTCGACTGGAGCACGCCCGCCGAGATCGAGTCCAAGCTCGCCGGCGCGCGCTACTACGGGTTCGCGCACGGCGTCTCGGGCGTCGGCTGCTTCCTGCTCGCCTGCGCCGAGTCGGTCGGCGGCGACGCCCACCGGACGCTCGCCGCCGGCGTCGGGGAGACGCTGCTCGACACCATGATCGACACTGGGCGGTCGGCGATGTGGGCGGCGAGCTCGGGAGACATCGCCACCGCGCCGTTCTGGTGCCACGGCTCGGCCGGCATCGGCGGCTTCCTCGGCCGCCTCGGCCAGGCCACCGGCGACGGGCGCTTCCAGCGCGCCGCCGAGATGTCCGTCCGCGCCGTCATGGACAACCGCTGGCGCGCGATCCTGGGCCAGTGCCACGGCCTGGCCGGCAACGGCGACTTCCTGCTCGACATGGCCGCGCTCACCGGCACCGAGCGGCACCGTGACGACGCGTGGCGGCTGGCCCAGATCATCCTGGCCAACCGGGCGCACCGCGGCGGGCGGGTGGTGTTCCCCGACGAGCAGGGCGGTGTCTCGCCCTCCTGGGGCGACGGCCTGGGTGGCGTCCTCGGTTTCCTGGTGCGCCTCCAGCACGGGACGTCGCGGCTGTGGATGGCCGACGAGGCCGCCGAGTTCGCGGCGAGTGGCGCCGCCGCCGCCGAACCGTCGATCGCCGGGCGGGCGTCATGACAGAGCCCCTGCCGGATCTTCCGCCCATGCCGAGCCGCTTCGGCTTCGCCTTCTCCGCCGACGGCCGCTGGGCCACCTGCCTGCGGTCCGCGCAGGACAGCGTCGTCCTGGAGCGCTGGGACCTGACCTGGCCGCGCCCGACCCTGCGGACGCTCGACGACGCAGGCCTCCCGGACGGGGACGAGACGGGTGACCGGATCGTCGACCGCCGCAGCGGGGCGCTGCCGCTGAACGACGGCCGCGTCCTGGTCGTGCGGCCCGCGGTCGACGACCGCGGGGAGCCCGCGGGCCACGGGACCCTCGTCGCCGCCGAGGCGACCCCCACCGGGCTGAGGATCACCCGGTCGTGGGCGGTGCCGCGGATGCTCGCCGGGTTCCTGCTGGCCGCTCCGGGACAGGCGCAGACCGCGGTCCTCGTGGTCGTCGAGAACGAACGGCACTCGCGGATCTGGCGGGTCACGCCCCCGTCCCCCGTCCTGGAGCCGGTGCTGCGGATCCCCGGCGTGCTGTCGGGGGGCGTCTGGGCCGACGAGGGCCGCACCCTCGCCCTCGACCATGACGGCGCCGGGCACCGGACCGAGGGAATCCTGGTCGACCTGCGCGAACGCGCTTGGCGGCCCTTCTGGTCGGTCTCCGACACCACCAGCGACCGGATCGCGGCCTACAGCCCGCGCTCGGGCGCCCTCGCGGTGACCACCACCACGCCGGGCGCGCAGCAGAGGGGCGCGCCGCAGATCGGGCTTCGCCTCCCCGGCGGCGGTACCGTCCGGTTCCCCGAGATCCTCAACCGCTCGGCCGCGTACCGGACCCCGCTGACCTTCGACGCCGCGGGCGAGCACCTGCTCGTCCGGGAGATCGCCGGCGCCACCGCCCGCCTGGCCGTGTACGCCACCGAGAACGACCGGATCACGCCGGTCCCCGGCCCGGCGGGCATGCTCTGGGCGCCCGCCCACTGGGCCGGCGACGGACGGATCCACGTCCGATTCTCGGCCCCGCACCAGCCGCCGACCCTCGCCACGGTACGGCGCCCCGCGCGCACCGGCTGGGACATGGCCGCGCATCCCTGCGACGGCGCGGCGAACTGGCGGCACGCCGAACTCGTCGAACTCTCCGGCCCGGCGGGACCCATCGAGGCGATCGTCTACGGCGGCCCCGGCTGGCGCGGCCGGCCCCGGCTGGTGCTGGCCCTGCACGGCGGCCCGCTGGCGGCGTGGCACTACGAGTTCGAGCCGCTCTTCCAGTACCTGGCCGCCGCGGGCGTCTCCGTCGTGGCCCCCAACTACCGGGGCAGCACCGGTTACGGCGACGAGCACCTGCGGCCCGTCCTCGGCGACTGGGGCGGCCCCGACCTGGACGACGTCGTCCACCTCGGGAACGCGATCGCCCACGGCCGCGACACCGCGCTGCCGCGCCCCGTCGTGCTCGGCGCCAGCTACGGCGGGTTCCTGGCGCTGCTCGCGGCCTGCCGCACCCCCGACCTGTGGTCGGGATGCGTCGCGCTCGCGCCCTTCACCTCGGCGTCCGGCCTCCACCGCACCGCCACCGGGATCGTCAGGGACCGCATCTCGCGGCTCGGCCTCTCTGACGTCCGCGACGAGCAGAGCGCCCGGCGCGACGTCCTGCGGGCGTGCGAGGCGCTGGCGGCGCCGCTGCTGGTGGCGCACGGCGTCCGGGACGACGTCATCCCGGTGGAGCAGTCCAGGGCGCTGCGCCGGCGCCTCCTCGAACTCGGCAGGACCGAAGGAGTCGACTTCGACTACCTGGAGACCGCCGACGACCACAACGGGGTCGTCCAGGCATGGTCCCCGGTCCTCCGCCAAGCGGTGGTCCGCTTCTGCCTCACGGCAGGACGGACCTTGGCCCTCGACAAGGAAAGGAGGTGAATTGCATGAACACGTTTGACGGTGACCTCGTGGCCGCTCTGCAGGAGCTGCCCGAGACCGACCCCGTGGAGATCGACGGCATCCAGCTCGGCGGTACCTGCAACTGCGTCGGTCTGCTCACGCTGCTGAACACCGTGTGCATCGGCATCTCCTGCGCCTGATGCCGCGCAACCCATGCGGAACCCGGGACCCCTGAAGAGAACCCCGGCCCGCAGAACCCCGGTCACGGACCGGCCACGAGCCGGTCCGTGACCGGACCCACTTGCGAGTGTAGAAGACTTCCCCCGACCGTGAACGGAGTCGTGGCGCGTGGCGCTCACCGGCACATCGGGCGACTCCGCGGCGCTGCGCGCCGGCGGCAGGCGGCTGCTGCGCGGCGCCATGGCCCGCTTCCGGCCGGCCATGGCGGTGCTCGTCCTGCTCACGGCCGTCCGCGTCGCCGCGACGCTGGCGACGCCGATCATGCTGGCCCGGGCGGTCGACGCGGCCCGCGCCCAGCAGGACGCCGGCGCCTCCGCCGCGTGGCTCGCGCTCGTCCTGGCCGCGGCGGCCGTCGCCACCACGGGCGAGGACGTGCTCGGCTCCTACTGCGGCAGCGACATCACCGCCTGGCTCCGGCACCGCCTGCTCGGGCACGTGCTGGCCCTCGGGCCCGAGGGGCGCCGCCGCTTCCCCGCGGGGGACGTGCTGTCCCGGCTCACCGAGTCCGCGTCGGGCCCGGCGGCGTTCCCCGTCCTGCTGCTGTCGGCCGCCGCCACGCTGGCCACCACCGTGGGCGCGCTGGCCGGACTGGCCCTGATCGACTGGTGGCTCGCCGCCGCGTTCGCGGCCGGGCTGCCGCCGCTGCTGGTCGCGCTGCGCGTGTTCGTCGTCCGGGCCACCGAGCCGTTCGCCCGGTACCAGGCCTGCCAGGCGGCGATCGCGACGCGGCTGCTCGACGCGCGGCAGGGGATCCGGACGATCCGGGCGAGCGGCACCGCCGCCGCCGAGGTGCGGCGCATCCTCGCGCCGCTTCCGGGCCTCGGCCGGGCCGGCCGGGAGACATGGGCCGTGCAGGGCAAGGTCAGCCGGCGGCTCGCGCTGCTGGCCCCCCTCACCCAGGTCCTGGTCGTCGGCGTCGCGGGCGCCCGCCTGGCCGCCGGAGAGATCACCACCGGTCAGCTCGTGGGCGCCCTGTCCTACGCCGCCATGGCCGTCGCGTCGGCGTCGGTGTTCGACACCGTCGTCGCGCTGCTCAACTGCCAGGTCGGCGCCGGGCGGATCAACGAGATCCTGACGGCCGTCCCGGCGGTGAGCCCCCCCGCGCGTCCGGTGCGGCTGCCGGACGGGCCCGGCGAGCTGCGGCTGCGCGGCGTCACCGTCCGGCTCGGCGGCCGCGCCGTCCTCGACGGCCTCGACCTCGACGTTCCGCCCGGGACGACCGTCGCGGTCGTCGGCACCTCCGGGACGGGCAAGAGCGTGCTCATGTCGACCATCGGGCGGCTCCTCGACCCGGACGAGGGAGTGGTCGAACTCGACGGCGTCCCCGTCACCGCCGTCCCTCTCGCGGAGCTGCGGCGCGCCGTCGCCTACGCCTTCGAACGTCCCGCGCTGCTCGGCGCGACCGTCCGCGAGACGATCGCCTACGCCCGCCCCGGCGCGACCCGCGCCGAGGTGCACCGCGCCGCCCGCGACGCCGTCGCCGACGCCTTCATCCGGGCCCTTCCCGGCGGTTACGACACCCCTCTCGACCGCGCCCCGCTGTCCGGCGGCGAGTTGCAGCGGCTCGGACTGGCCCGCGCCGCGCTCGCCGACGCCCGGATCGTCCTCCTCGACGACGCCACCAGCAGCCTCGACACCGCCACGGAGATGAAGGTGACCCAGGCGCTCCGGCAGATCCTGGCCGGGCGGACCAGCCTGGTGGTGGCGCGCCGTCCGGCGACGGCCGCCCGCGCCGACCTCGTCGCCTGGCTGGACGCCGGACGCGTGCGGGCGCTCGCCCCCCACGCGGAGCTGTGGGCCGACCCGGCCTACCGCGCCGTCTTCTCCACCCGGGCGGCCTCATGACGGCCCCGCCCGCCGCGCGCCTGCTGCACCGCCACCTGCGTGGGCAGTGGCCCGCGATGCGCCGCCTCTTCGCCTGGTCGGTCGTGGAGTCCCTGCCGATGTTCGCGTCCGGGCTGGTCCTGGCCCGTGCCGTCGACCACGGGTTCCTCGCCGGCCGCACCCTGACCGGCCTCGGCTGGCTGGCCGTCCTCGCGGCCCTGTACGCCATCGGCGCGGTCGCGACCGGACGGGTCTACCCGTGGCTCGCCGCGACCGTCGAACCGCTACGCGACTCGCTGGTCACCGAGGTCGTCGCCGCCGCCCTCCGCCGGATGGCCGGCCGGACCCCGGACGCCGCCGGCGCGGGCGTCTCCCAGGTCACCGAGCAGGCCGAGGCCGTCCGGGCCCTGGTAGGCACCTCGCTGCGCAACGTCCGCCAACTGGTCTCCGCCGGCGCCGCCGCGCTCGTGGGCCTGGCCTTGCTGTCCCCGCCGCTGGCCCTCGTCATCACCCTGTCGGTGGCCCTGGCCCTGGGGGTGTACGCGGCCTTCGTGCGCCTGCAGATCCGCCGCTACCGGGCCGTCATCCGCCAGGCCGAGCGCATCGGGGAGGCCGCCGCCACCGTCGTGCACGGCGTCCGGGACGTCGCCGCCTGCGCCGCCGAGGACCGCGCCGCCGCCACGGTGGGCGAGGTCGTGGACACCCAGGCGGAGGCCCTGCGCGCCTACGCCCGCACCCGCTGGGTCCGCCTCCCCGTCCTGGCCCTCGGCGTGCACCTCCCGCTGCTCGCCCTGCTCCTCCTGGCGCCCTACCTGACCGCGCACCACGGCCTCACCGCCGGCCAGGTCGCGGGCGGCGCCGGCTACCTGGTGACCGGACTCCAGCCGGGCATCACCGTCCTCGTCGACGCGGGCGGCACCCTCCTGCTCAGCCTCGCGGTGGTCCTGGGCCGCCTCGCCGAGGTCTGCACCACCCCCGCGGCACCCCCGCCCGGCACGGCGACGGCCGAATCGTCCGGCATCGAGGCCGACCACATCACCTTCGCCTACTCCCCGCACGCCGCCCCCGTCATCGAGGACCTGTCGCTCCACGTCCCCGAGGGAACGCACCTGGCCGTCGTCGGCCCCAGCGGCACCGGCAAGTCCACCCTCGCGAACCTGCTCACCGGCCTCCTGGAACCCCAGAAGGGCAAGATCACGCTGGGCAAGGCCCCCCTCCTCCACCTGGACCCGGCGCACCTGCGCTCAACGATCACGCTGATCCCGCAGGAGAGCTACGTCTTCGCCGGCACCCTCCGCGACAACCTCGCCTACCTGAACCCCGAGGCCACCGAACCCGACCTGGACGAAGCCGCGGCCGCCGTCGGACTCCTGGAACTCGTCCAACGCCTCGGCGGCTACGAGACGGACATCCCCCCCGGCGGCGGCGACCTCTCCCAGGGCGAACGCCAGCTCATCACCCTGGCCCGCGCCTACCTGTCCCCGGCCGCGGTCATCGTCCTGGACGAGGCCACCAGCCACCTGGACCCCGCCACCGAGGCCCGCGCCGAACAAGCCCTGGCGACCCGCGGCGGCACCCTGATCGTCATAGCCCACCGCATCACCTCGGCCGAACGAGCCCACCAGGTCCTCCTACTGGACGGCCCCGTCCCCCTCCTCGGCACCCACGAGACCCTCCAGACCCGCAGCCGAACCTACGCAGACCTAGTAGGCCACTGGCACACCTGACAACAACGTGCTCACCCGCCGATCGAAGAACGCGCCAAAACCGGCTCAAGGCGCAGCACGCCCGCCCCGGGGCCCGGCGGACGGCGTAGACGGGGGTCCGCCCTAGCTAGAAGTGAGCGAATCACTGGGCTGGCTTTCGCGGTGCTCATGCGAGCGAGCAGGGCGGGCGACCGTCAGTTCGCATATCCCGTCCTTGCAAGAGCGTTCCAATCGGCCCATGGAGATGGTCTGCACCAGCCCGATCGCCCAGCAGGCCGGACAGCCGCGCAGCGCGATCAGGCCGATCGGTGCGAGCAGGAGGCTGCCGAGTCCGAGCACCGGTAGAAGCGCGAACGAACCGATCAATGCCCCGAAGCCCGTCGCACCGCGTAGCAGGTGCCGGGGAAGTGACGTGCTCGCAAAGCCCTGCTTGTCAGTCATTGCCGTCTCCTGGAACCGATTCGGATGCGCCCTGCAGCGTTCGTTGGACCGACGCGCGGGCGCGATGCAGCCGCGACTTCATCGCGGGGAGGCTGAGGCCGAGCGCGTCGGCGACCATGCGCCCGCTGTACCCCTGGATGTCCCGCATGATGAGGACGTGTCGCTGGTCAGCCGGCAGAGCGGCGATCGCCGCCGCGACCCGGCCCGCCTCCAGGCGTTGCAGGACCTCGTCCTCGGCCGAGACCACGCTGACGTCCGGAACCTCGTAGTGCCGCGGCCTCAGTCGCGCCCGCCGCAGGCACTCGTTGCGCACGATGCGGAACATCCACGATGCCAGCGCACCGGAGGCCCGCAGCGTCCCGATCTTGCGATACAAGATGATCAACGCCTCCTGCGCGGCGTCCTCGGCGTCCTCGGGCGACGCGCACAGCGTCCGGGCGAATCTGCGCACGTGCGGGTGCGAGCCGGACACCAGCGCGGCGATCGACTCGAGATCACCGCCCTGCGCGGCGTCGATCAGCCGCTCACCGGGCCAGCTCCCCTCAGCCACGCGAACGACCCCGCCTGCGCAGCACGGTGACACTGCACGCGCACACGAGCACGGCCACGCCGATCACGACGGCACCAACGATCATGACAACCTCCCGGTCGAGTTCCCGTGTCCGACGCTGTGGTCGGCACCCCCATGAGAGGAACGAACCTGTGCAAAGGATTCACCCACCTCCCAACCTGCTGGGCTGTCGCCGAGCCTCCGCATGTCAGGAGGCAAGCCGACCGCCGGCCTCCAGGAGGGGACGCCGTACGTCCCAGGCTCGCGGAGTCAGATGAACCCGGTCTCGCCTGGACGCCACGAGGCGCACAATGACTCGATATGTACTGCTGCTCAGCATCAAATGGACCTTTTGGACGACACTTGGCGCGCATGAACGACAGTGAGAGAATTCGCTCAGGTACCGACTACTGGAAGTGAGCGGCATCATGACCAGGCCATGGGAAGCCGATCATGGCGCAGGGTTCCAGCGGAGGTTAGGGAAGACGGCGGCCGAGGTGGGCGACAGTCGCACGACCCAGGACTGTCCGGAGATCTGGGAGTTAGACAACGGCGACATTGCCGTCATCGGCCGTGACGCCACCGGCGCCTACCGTGACCGCCTGCCGCCAGGGGTGAGCATCGGCTCCGACGAACGTCTCGTGATCATCTCCGGAAGACTGCTTTCGGCCGCCAAACCGGATATCCGCGATGCTTGACCGAATCGCCCGTTTTCGTGGGGACGTGCTGGACCACGCGACCTACCATCGGGATTTCGCTCGCCAGTGCGAAGACCTGCGCGGGACCATCTGGAAGCTCGAACGCTCCCAGGTCTTCCGCGAGCTGGACGATCCCAGCTGGCAGGCGTTCAGTTCCGGCGACTGGCGACGCGCCCTCGAACTGTTGGAAGAGGATCGCAAGGCCGTCCAGGCCGAGGCCGACAGCAACCGGCGCCAAGGCTTGAAGATCAGGCGGGTTCGCGTGGTCGAGCGCCCCTTGAGTCCCTACGTTCAATGGGAGCTTCACGCGCTCCGGATGCTGGCGGAAGAAGGCTTCGAACTGAGTGTCCTCTCCGCCGACGACCTCGCCGACCTGGAAGAACAGGGCCAGTTGCCCGAAGTCGTCGTCGTTGGCGAACGCGTCCTCTATGAGGTCCGATATCTGCCGGATTGGACGCCGTGCGGTGCCCGCCGCATCAGGACGCCGGACGTGATCCGTACCGCCGCGTCCGAGATCGGCCGCCTGTACCGCAGGGGCGAGCCCTTGCTCCGCTTCTTCGAACGGGAAGTAGCCCCGCTTCCCGCACCGGCCGTCTGAACTATCGTTCGCAGATGCCATCCGTTCGCTTGGGCCGAAGCAGGGCGAGGACGTTCTCCCTCTGCCTCCTCACGCTTGTCGTCATCGCCCTTATCGCAGCTTCACCGTGGGCCTTGCGCGCTTTCGGCGGCCCGACGGCCCGCTGGGAACGGTTGAGTTTCATCGGTCAGACATACGGCGCCGCGTCGGCGCTCCTGGCCGCCCTCGCGCTGATCGGCATCGCGGCCACCCTGATCTTCCAGGCGCACGACACGAAGATCGCGCGAGAGGAGGCCAGGCGCATCGCGATCGCGGAGTTGCTCAAGATGGCCATGGACGACCCCGCCCTCGACGAGGCATGGGGACCGGTTCCGGCGGATGCGGACCCCAAGGCCAGACGGCAGCTCATGTACATCAACATGATCATCTCCGAGTGGCAGATGTCCTTCGAGACAAAGGCCCTTCCTGAGAAGAGGCTGCGCGCCATTTCGCGTGAGATGTTCTCGGGCCGTCCTGGCAGGGCTTTCTGGGAGGAGGCGCGTCAGGTCCGCATGGGCACCGCCGGGAGCAGGCGAGCGCGTCGGTTCCACGAGATTCTGGACGAGGAGTACCACCTGGCGCCCGTTCCCTCACCGGGACGCCCGCGTCCACGACGGCCCTGGATGCTCTTCGCCGGGTCGGCGGTGGGCGTTCTGGCCGCGGGTGGTGTCGTCCGCCGGGCCATCGCCCGCCGCCGCTCCCCTGGTTGAGCCGGCGCGGGACAGGTCTCGCTGAGTCCTCCGAGCCTGCACGATCCCAGCGACGTGAGCGTGGTTGACCTCAAGTGTGGTTGGGGTTTTAGCGTGGCGGGCTCCTGGTGTTCTGAGGGGGACGTTGTGATGGGTTCTGGTGACGGGTCTGCGCGGGTCGACGTGGCGGTGCTCGGGCTTGGTGAGATGGGGGCCGCGCTGGCGGGCGCGATTCTGGACGGCGGGCATCCGACCACCGTGTGGAACCGCACTGCGGGGAAGGGCGACGCGCTGGTCGCGAAGGGGGCGGGCCGGGTCGCCGGCGTCCGTAAGGCCGTTGCCGCCGGGCGGGTCGTGGTGGTCAACGTGAAGGGCAACTCCGTAGCTCGTGAACTGCTGGAGACGGCAGGAGACGACCTGCGCGGACGTGTCGTCGTCAACCTGACGGACGGGACGTCGGACGAGGTCAGGGAGGTGGCCGCGGCGGTCGCCGAACGTGGCGGGGAGTACCTGCACGGGCAGATCATGACCATCGCGCCGGGTGTCGGGCATCCGGACGCGACGGTCTTCTACGGCGGCTCCGCGGACGCTCACGAGCGTCATCGGGCGGTGCTGCGGCTTCTCAGCGGGCACGCGCCGCTGGTGTCCGACGACCCCGGTGTCGCGGTCCTCTACGGCATGGCCGTCCACGGGACGATGTGGGGGCTCCTCAACGGGTTCCTGCACGCGGCCGCGGCGCTGTCGGACGCGGGTGTCGAGGTCGGCCGGTTCCTGAAGGAGGCCGAGGGCCCGCTCGCGGCGCTTTCGATGTTCCTGCCGTCGATCGCGGAGGAGGTGGACCAGAGCCGGTTCGCGACGCCGTTCGGGGCGCTGCGTCACCATCTGCCGTCGATCGAGGATCTCGCGCGGGAGAGCCGGGCGCGGGGCATCGACGACGGGTTCCCCGAGTACTCCCGCGCGCTCGTGGCAGCGGCGATCGAACGGGGCCATGGAGACGACAGCTACTCGCGGCTCGTCGAACACTTCCGCGGGGTCTAGGGCCGTGTTCCGTCCTTCGTGATGGGCGGGGAGATGTGAGGGCTGCCTGCCTGGTCGCCGAGGCTGAGCAGGAGGGTGCGCAGGGTTGCGGCCAGGGCGTCCTGCTGGTGCTGGTCGAGTGCGGCCAGGAGGCGGCGTTCGTTTTCGAGGTGGGCGGAGACGGCGCGGTCGATGAGGTCGCGGCCGGTGGGGGTGAGGGCGACGATGACGGTGCGGCGGTTGGCGGGGTCGAGGTCGCGCGTGACATAGCCCTTGGCGACGAGGCGGTCCAGGCGGTTGGTGACGGCGCCCGAGGTCACCATGGAGGAGCGGGCCAGCATGCCCGCGGTCAGGCCGTCGGGCGAGCCGGCGCGGCGGAGGGTGGCCAGGACGTCGAACTCGCCTCGTTCCAGCCCGAACTCGGCGAAGAGCGCCTTGAGTTCGCGCTCGGCGATCCGGGTCAGCCGGGAGAGGCGGCCGAGGACCCTCATGGGGGACGCGTCGAGGTCAGGGCGGGCGCGAGCCCACTGCTCCACGATGAGGTCGACGGCGTCACGCTCCACGGAGTACCTCTCAACGTTGAACTGTTTGACATCAAGGTAGCACTCGGCCTAGCGTCCTCAGCGTTAAACATTTCAACGCTGAAAGGTAGTGCCATGCGACGTCGGACGATCTCTGCTGTTCTGGTGTTCGGGCTGGCCGCCGCGATGAGCGCCCCGGCGCAGGCGGCGGTGGGCCGGCGGGCCGGTGCGGCGGTGTACCCGACCACGATCCGGCTGCCGAACGGGTTCCAGCCCGAGGGCATCGCGATCGGCCCCGGGCCGGTCGCCTATGTCGGATCCATGGCCGACGGCTCGGTCTACCGCGCCGACCTGCGCACCGGAGCCGGGGCGGTCCTCAGCCGGGGGCCGGGCACGCAGGCCCTCGGACTGAAGACCGACGCGCGCGGACGGGTGTTCGTGGCCGGCGGTGCGGGTGGCGACGCTCGCGTCCTCGATGCCCGTACCGGCCGGGTACTGGCGTCCTACCGGCTGGCCACCGGCCCGTCGTTCGTCAACGACGTCATCCTCACGCAGGGCGCCGCGTGGTTCACCGACTCCACCAATCCGGTGCTCTACAAGCTGCCGCTCGACGGCGGGCGCCTGCCCTCCGTCGCGGTCCGGATACCGCTGACCGGCGACCTCGTCTACCAGGGCGGTCCCGACAGCCCCGGCAGCGCCGGGTTCAACGCCAACGGCATCACGCCGACACCGGACGGCCGGGGCCTGATCGTCGTGCAGTCGAACACCGGCGGGCTGTTCCGCGTCGACCCGACGGGCAGGACCCGCCGTGTGAACCTGCACGGCGAGTCGCTGCCGGAAGGCGACGGCCTGCTGCTGCGGGGCCGGACGTTGTACGCGGTGCAGAACCGGCTCGACACCGTGGCCGTCCTGCGGCTGGACGCGGCGGGAACCGACGGCCGCGTCGTCCGGCGGGTGAAGGACGCCCGGTTCGCCCTGCCGACGACCGTGGCCGCCTTCGGCTCGCGGCTGTACCTCCCCAACATCCAGTTCTTCGCCACGGGGCCGACCCCCGGCATCTCGTACAACGCGGTCGCCATTCCCCGCCCGTAAGCCGATCGACGGTATGCCTGGAAGCGCGGGCGGCGGATTTGGTTTCGGCGGAGATAACTTGAACAACACCGCACGCAGCGGCTGACATGGCGGCGGACAACCAGGGCAGATCGACCGGCGTCGGGCACCGGCTCTCAGGAGCCCGATTGATCCATTTCTCTTGATCTGATGGGAAACCTGGTTCTATGTCGCGAATAGCTGCGGCGGTGGTGGCCGTCGTGGGATTGCTGGTCGCCGTGATGTCCGGGCTCGCGCAGTCCGCCCCGAGCCCGTCCGACCCGAGCCCGTCCGCCAAGCCCTCGCCGCCCGGCGCGCTGAAGAACGGCGAGGCGTGGGCCTGGACGCAGCTGGTGAACGGCAAGAGCCACACGACCGAGGTCCGGTTCGCCACCACCGAGAAGCCCGCCGGGCACTGCCCCACCCTGAAGTACACCGTGGGGGGCAAGATGCAGACCGCGGTGCTGAGGAAGGCCAGCGATCCCTTCGTCACCGGTGGCGGGCTCCAGCAGTTTCCGACGACCTTCTGCGTGGCGCCGGTGCCCGACGGAGCGAGGGACGCGCTGATCGAGCCGACCACGACCGTCGCGGCCACCGTGTATCCGGGAAATCTCCAGCCTCCGCTGCCCGAATGGCCCGTGAACGGACGCCCCCGGAGCATCGCGGTGATCGGTGACGCGGGGTGCGAGGTCCCCTCGTCCACGGTCGGCTCCACGCAGAACCAGGACTGCCAGAACGACTGGCCGCTGGAGCCGCTCTCCGCGCACGCGGCCGTGCAGTCCCACCCGGACCTCGTCGTCCACGTCGGCGACTACGTGTACCGGGAGGCGCCGGAAGGAGCGAACGACGCCACACCGGGGTGCGACTCCCAGGGGCAGGCGGCCGACTGGGCGTGCCTCATCAAGGACTTCCTGCGGCCGGCGCAGGCCTTTCTCGCCGAGGCGCCCTTCGTCTTCGCGCGGGGCAACCATGAGGACTGCACGCCTTCGAAAGTGGGGCGGGGCGCCGAATGGTTCCGCTATTTCGCCACGGTTCCCCGAAAGAACAACGAATGCTACTCGTTGCCGCAGGTTCAGACGGAGCCCGTCCAGATCAATGCGGGCACGCTGCATTTCGTCCTGTTCGACTCCAGCTCGGCGAGCGAGAGCAACCAGCCGAACCAGGTGCAGGCCGCCCGGTTCGCGAAATGGTTCAACGAAGTGAACGACCTGGCCGCCAACCATCCGAAGCACGACTACTTCCTCATCACCCACAAGCCGCTGTGGATGGTCAAGCAGGCCTCGTCCGCCGGCGTGACGTGGATCAACCCGACGCTGGCGAGCGCGGTCAGGCGGACGGCGAAGGGGGCGCTGGCCGACAACATCGACCTGGTGCTGTCCGGGCACCTGCACATGTACCAGATGCTCGACTTCCTGAAGAGCACGCGGCCTCCGCAGCTGACCGTGGGCTCGTCCGGGACGACGCTCGACACCCCGCCGGACGACACCAAGGTGGAGGGCAAGACCGTCGACGGCGAGATCGTCCAGCACTCGGTTTCACGGGGTGTTCACGGCTACGCGCTCCTGCGCGACACGGGCGGTCAGTGGCATCTCACCTTCCATGGAGTCTCCGGGCAGGCATGGCCGCAGGACTGCGCTCTGAGCACCGGGCCCACCAAGGAGTTCGACTGCAAATGATGCCCGCCGCGGCCACGACGCCGCGGTCGTAGGACGTCGTGCGCCAGAAGTCGCCGCCCCCGGCCGCGGTGACGAGAAGGGCGGGGCCCCGGTGTCGCGGACGGGGGCGGGTCGAGCCATTCGCCGATGATCACAGGCCGGGAATCCACGTCAGGGGGTGGAGTCAGCCCCACCACCAGGGGTGGGTTTTACCTCCCATGATCGGGTAGCTGAACCCAGTGTCTCCGGAAATGTCAGACGCGAAGGTTGTCATTGGACGGGGACGACCGGGCTGGGAGGGCACGATGGTGAGCGGAACGGCAGTGGGCGGGATGGTGCGGGGCAGGATGCGGCCGCTGCTCGTCGAGGTGGGGCTGCTGGCGGTCCTGTTCGCCTTCTACAAATGGGGCCGGACGCTGATCGAGAGCGGTCCCGGGCAGGCGATGGCGAACGCGCACGTGCTGTGGCGGTTCGAGCGGGAATGGCTGCCGAGCGAGGTCGGACTCCAGCATTGGGCGCTCGGATGGGACCACGCGGCGTTCCTCGCCAATGTCTATTACGTGAGCGTCCATTTCCCCGGAACGGCATTGCTGCTGATCTGGCTCTATGTGCGGCACAGGACGGCCTACGCGCGGGTGCGGAACGAATTGGTGGCGCTGACGGCGGCCGGCCTCGTGGTGCACACGATGTTCCCGCTGGCGCCGCCCCGGTTGGCGGGGATCGGGGCCGTCGACACGATGCTGACCGTGGGCCCGTCGGCCTATCCGGCGGCGGCCGACGGGATCGCCAACCAGTACGCGGCCATGCCGTCCCTGCACATCGGGTGGGCGATCCTGGTGGCCGTGGCGGTGCTGCGGGTGTCGCGGAGCCGGTGGCGGTGGGTCGTCGCGCTGCACGCGCCGCTCACGGTCCTCGTGGTGGTCGTGACGGCCAACCACTACTGGACGGACGGGATCGTCGCCGCGCTCCTGCTGGCCGGCGCCATGGCCCTGGTTTCCCTGGCCGGGCGGATGAGGCAAGCTGTGGGGCATGCTGCCGACGCACACGAGTCGCGAGGTTCCGGACGCCCCCGTGGCGGTCCTGCCGATCGGGAGCCACGAGCAGCACGGCCCGTTCCTGCCCCTCGCGACGGACACGGTGATCGCGTGCACGATCGCGGCGGAGATCGCGAAGGCGTACCCGGTGCGGACGCTCCCGCCAGTGACGATCTCGTGCTCGCATGAGCACGCGGACTGGCCCGGGACGGTGAGCATCTCGGCGGCGACCCTGTACGCGGTGGTCAGGGACGTCGCCGAGTCGCTGCGCCGGGCCGGTGTCCCCAAGCTCGTTCTGGTCAACGGGCACGGGGGCAACTACGTGCTCGGCAACGTCGTCCAGGAGGCGCACGGCGACATGGCCCTGTTCCCCGCGCCGGAGCACTGGCAGGCGGCGGAGAAGGCGTCCGGCGCCGAGACGTCCGCCGTCAGCGACATGCACGCCGGGGAGCTGGAGACCTCCATCCTGCTGCACGCCCATCCGGAGCTGGTGCGGGACGGGTACCGGACCGCCGACCATCTGGCCGACGACCGGCGGCACCTCCTGACGACGGGGATGGCGGCCTACACGACGTCCGGCGTCGTCGGGCGGCCGTCACTGGCCGGCGCCGACAAGGGCCGGGAGACGCTGCGGAGTCTCGTCGCGTCGTTCGGGGACGTCCTCGCGGTGCTTCAGCAGCAGGGCGGCCGCACCGGGCAGGGACGCGATGAAGGTGAGCACTCCGTACACGACGGAGACGGTCAGGCCCTGCGCTGAGCCGAGCCCGGCCGCGCCGAACGCCAGGGCGAGCACGGCCTCGCGCGGCCCCCAGCCGCCGACGTTCACCGGCAGCACCATCACCAGGAGCGCCAGCAGGAGCAGCGGCAGGAGGGTGAGCAGCGGGGCCGTCGCACCGACGAGGCGGGCGGCGACGACGAACAGGGCCAGGTGCCCGGCCAGGGCCGCGGCCGACAGGCCCACGATCGCGGGCCAGGCGCGCAGGGCGGCGCGCACGTCCGCGAACGCGGGCGCCAGCGCGCGGCGCCGCCACCGGGCGAGGACCAGCACCAGCACCAGGACGCCCCCGGCCGGGGCCAGGGCGGGCGCCATCGCCGACAGCAGCGCGGGGTGGGCGAGCAGCGCGGCGACGCCCGCGACGATCGCGACGCCCTGCCCCGCGACGCGTTCGAGGAAGACGGCCCGCACCCCGCGCGCGACATCGCCCGACCGATGCCCGTGGCTCACCGCGCGGTGGACGTCTCCGAGCACGCCCGCGGGCAGCACGGAGTTGAGGAACTGGGACCGGTAGTAGTCCGTGACGGCACCGCCCAGCGGCAGGTGGAGGCCGAGCCGCCGCGCGACCAGCCACCAGCGGGCCGCACTGAGCACGGTGGTCAGCAGGCCCAGGGCGAGCGCGACGGCCACGGCGTCGGCGTCGACGGCGCGGAGCGCGTCCACGAACGCGTCCGTGCTGTGCCACCACAGCAGCGTCAGGAGGATGCCCAGCCCGCCGAGCAGGCGCAGCCAGGGCAGGAACTTCGTCACGATGCGCTCCCGGGAAGGACGAGCAGGTCGACGTGGTGGACCTCGGCGGTGAGGCGCCCGGCGGCGCACTCGGTGAGGCGGCGGCCGAGGTAGTCCTCGGCGAAGGGGGCCAGGTCCGGCTGCTGCTCGACGGCGGCGGCGACCCAGCCGCGCAGCCACTCGGCGGTCAGCGCGGCCTGGCCGGGGCCGAGCCGCCACGG
Source organism: Actinomadura citrea (assembly GCF_013409045.1). Classification (NCBI taxonomy): domain Bacteria; kingdom Bacillati; phylum Actinomycetota; class Actinomycetes; order Streptosporangiales; family Thermomonosporaceae; genus Actinomadura; species Actinomadura citrea. The sequence continues at coordinate 6,437,130 of NZ_JACCBT010000001.1, forward strand.
GCTCGGACGCGCCTGGACCGACGCGCCGCGGCGCCCGAACGCCCGGGTCGCGGCGGCGACGGCGCCCGGTCCGAGGAGCCCGTCGCGCCGCTGGTGGGCGTCGAAGGCGGCGGCGAACTCGGCGTCGAGCGGCTCGGACGGGGAGAGCCGGACGCGCCCGACGACCGACAGGGTGAGCAGCGCCGGGCAGGCGGCCGCGGCGGCGATCGCCTCGACCTCGGCGGCGGTGAGCACGTCCAGCAGCGCGGACGCCGTGACCAGCGAGGCGCCCGCCAGGTCGGACGCGCGGAGCGCGCCGATGTCGCCCGCGCGCGTCTCGACCGTCGCGGGCGTCCCGTCGGCGGTGACGTACTCGCTCGCGCGGGCGCGGTCGAGCAGGCGCGGATCGCCGTCGTGCAGGATCCAGTGCTGCGGGCCGCGCAGCCGCCCGGACAGCCAGCGCCCCTGGGAGCCGGTGCCGCACCCGAGGTCCCAGATGACGAGCGGCCCGTCGGGCGGGAGCGCGGCGCTGAGCGGGTCGAGCAGCTCCGCGGCGCGCGCCGTCGCGTCCGCGCCCTCGCGCAGCTCCAGCCAGGACGGATCGAACCCCGGCACAGCGCCTCCCCGCGCCTCGACCCCCGTCACAGCGACTCCCTCCGTAGTTTCGACAGGACGACCGCCATGCGACGGGCCGTGTCGTCCCAGCCCGGCAGCATGCCGCGCCGCGACCGGGCGGAGGCGCGCAGCCGGTCGCGCAGCTCCGGTTCGACGAGCCAGCGGCGCAGCGCGGCGCCCAGCGCGGCCGGGTCGTCCGGCGGGACGAGCATGCCGGGGACGCCCCCCGACGGGTCCCAGCCGAGCGTGTCGGGGATCCCGTCCACCGAGGTCGCGAGCACCGGGATGCCGCGCGCCAGCGCCTCGGTCACGACCATCCCGAACGTCTCCGCGCGGGACGCCAGGACGAGCAGGTCGGCTCCGGCGTAGGCGTCGTCCAGACGCTTGCCGGTGAGCGGCCCCGCCAGCTCGACGCGCCCGTCGAGGCGGTGGGCGCCGATCAGCCGGCGCACCCGCGCGACGTGCTCCGCGTCGCGGCCCGGCGGCCCGGCGCACTCGCAGTCCCAGGACAGGTGCGCGACGGTGGCGAGCGCCTCGACGAGGACGTCGTGCCCCTTGCGCGGGGTCACCGACGCCACGCACAGCAGGCGCGCCGCCCCGTCGGTGCCGGGCGCGAGCGGCGCCGGGTCGGTGCCGGGGGCGACGGCGTGGACGCGGGACGGCTCCAGGCCGTGGTGGGCGATCAGGTGGTCCCGGGCCCACGGGCTCGTCGCGACGACGGCCCCGGCCGCCTCCAGTACCTTGCGTTCGCCCGCGTTCAGGTCGGCCTGTCCGGGTTCGTCCGCCAGTGGGAGGTGGACGAGGACGGCGAGCCGCAGCCGCCCCGCCTCCGGGACGACGATCTCCGGGACGCCGCACGCCACCAGGCCGTCCATCAGGACGACGGACCCGCCGGGCAGCGCGGCCAGCGCGCGTCCCAGCTCGGCGCGGGCCGCCTCGCCCGGCCGCGGCCACGCGCCGGCCACCGCCAGCTCCCGGACGGGACGCCCGGCCGCCGCGAGCTCCTCGCACAGCCGCCGGTCGTACCGGTTGCCTCCGCTCGGGGCGGCGGCGTCGTCGACACCGTCCGGGACGACCACCCACACCTCGCGGGAGGTCACAGCTCACGCTCGTAACTGGCCCAGGCGACGTGCGACTCGTGCAGCGTCACCGTGATGCCGGCCAGGCCGGCGGCGTTCGCGCCGAGCGCCCCGGCGCGCACCCGGTCCGCGAGCCGGTCGGCGATGACCTTGGCGAGGAACTCCGTCGAGGTGTTGACCCCGGCGAAGTCCGGCTCCTCGTCCAGGTTGCGGTAGTTCAGCGCGCCCAGGACCTCGCCGAGCTCGCGGGTGGCGAGCCCGATGTCGACGACGATGCCGTCCGGGTCGAGGTCCGCCCGGCGGAACGTCGCGTCCACCACGAACGTCGCGCCGTGCAGGTGCTGCGCGGGTCCGAAGACCTCGCCGCGGAAGCTGTGCGCGATCATGACGTGGTCGCGGACGGTGATGGCGAACAACGAACGTCCTCCTCAGTAGGGATCTCAGTGGGCGTTACGCCTCAGTAGGCGATCCGATGGCACAGGGCGGGCAACGCGCCGCCCGCGAGGCGCGGCATCAGCCGCGGCAGCTCGGCGAACGGGCTCTCCCCGGTGATCAGCTCGCCGAACGCGGGGTCGGCGAGCAGCCGCAGCGCGAGCGCGATCCGGTCGGCGAAGCCGCGGCGCGACCGGCGGGACGGCGGAACGGCGCCGACCTGGCTGCCCCGGATGGTCAGGCGCCGCGAGTGGAAGAACTCCCCCAGCGGGACGCGGACCTGCCGGTCGCCGTACCAGCTCAGCTCGATCACCTCCCCCTCCGGTGCGAGCAGCTCCAGCGACCGGGCGAGCCCGGCCTCGGACGCGCTCGCGTGGACGACGAGGTCGCAGCCGCCCTCGGCCTGGTCGGGATGGGCGAACCCGACGCCGAGCGCCCGCGCGACGTCCGCGCGGGACGGGTCGGTGTCGACCAGCTGGACGCGGCACCCCGGGAACCCCGCGAGGACGCCCGCGACCGAGCAGCCGACCATCCCGCCTCCGACCACCGCGATGCGGTCGCCGACGAGCGGCGCCGCGTCCCACAGCGCGTTCACGGCCGTCTCCACCGTCCCGGCGAGGATCGCCCGCTCCGGCGGCACGTCCTCCGGGACGGCGCTGACCGCGCTCGCCGGGACGACGTAGCGGGTCTGGTGCGGGTAGAGGCAGAACACCGTGCGCCCGGCCAGCTCGGCGGGGCCGTGCTCGACCACGCCGACGTTCAGGTACCCGTACTTGACGGGCCCGGGGAACGCCCCGTCCTGGAACGGCGCCCGCATGATGGCGTGCTGGTTCGGCGGGACGCCGCCGCGGAACACGATCGCCTCGGTGCCGCGGCTCACGCCCGAGAACAGCGTCCGGACGAGCACCTCCCCCGGTCCCGGCTCGGGAAGGACGACATCGCGGATCTCGCCCTCACCTGGCGACCGGATCCAGAAGGCGCGCGCGTCGCGCTCCATCCGTGCCCCTCCCCCGAATCCCCTGAGCACCTTCGGCCTCACCGGTCCCATGGGCCCCACGGCGGTCCGTGTGCCGCCGCCTCGCCAGCCACACCACGTCCCGTCCGAACGACCACACCAGAAGCGCGAGCGCCGCCGCCACGAGCGCACCCGGATGCGGGACGAGGCCCGAAGCCGCGACGACCAGCGCCACTCCCTGCACCACGGCGACGGCCTTGCGCGCGACGCTCGGCCGCAGGTCGGCGCGGAGCCACGGCGCCGCCCAGGCCGCCGCGCCGAACGCGTACCGCATCGCCCCGATCGCCAGCACCCACAGGCCCGCCGACCGCGCGACCTCGACGCTCAGCACCATCACCAGCACCGCGTCGGTCTCCATGTCGAACCGCGCCCCGAGCCTGGACACCGTCCCGGTGCGCCGGGCGACCTTCCCGTCCACGCCGTCCAGGACGAGGGCCGCCGACGCGGCCGCGACGAGCGGCCAGACGCGGCCGTCACCGGTGAGATGCCCCGCGACCAGCGCCGCGGCACCCCCGGTGAGCACCACGCGCGCCAGCGTCACGTGATCGGCCGGCCCCAGCGCCCGCCGCCGCCGGAACGCGGCGGTCAGCAGTGCCCACGAGGCCAGCGCGTACCCCACGCCCACGGCCAGGCCCGCGTGGCCGGGACGGAGCAGCGCCAGCAGTGCGAGCTGGACCGCGACGGCCGCGGCCAGCTCCGGGCCCCTCGTCAGGCGGGGGCGGCGCGGCGCCGGGAGCCGTACCGGCGCCGGCCGCGGGAGCGTCATCGGCCTTGTCATCGGTGGGCCTCCCGGAACGGCGCCTCGCCGAGCGCCCCGGCGGGCGGGTCGAGCTGCGGGAGGTCGTGGCCGAGCCGGTCGCGCTTGGCGGTGAGGTAGCGGACGTTGTCGGCGCTGACCGGGACCAGCAGCGGGACGCGTGCCGCGACGGCGACGCCGTAGGACTCCAGCGCGCTGACCTTGACCGGGTTGTTGGACATCAACCGCACCGACCGGACGCCGAGATGCCGCAGGATCCGGGCGGCCGGGCCGTAGTCGCGCACGTCCACCGGCAGCCCGATGGCCGTGGCGGAGTCGACGGTGTCCAGACCCTGGTCGTCCTGCAGGATGTGGGTCCGGACCTTCGCCACCAGGCCGATCCCGCGGCCCTCGTGGCCGCGCAGGTAGACCAGCACGCCGGCGCCCTCGCGGGCGATGGCGTCCAGGGCGGCGCCGAGCTGGTCCCCGCACTCGCAGCGCGTCGCGCCGAAGATGTCGCCCGTCATGCACTCGGAGTGCATCCGGACGAGGACGTCGTCACGTCCGCGCACGTCGCCCCGCACCAGCGCCAAGTGCTCGTGCCCGTCGACCGGGTCCCGGAACGCGACGGCGCGGAACACGCCGCGCCGGGTCCTGAGGTCCGCCTCCGCGATGTCCTTCTGGTCGATGCCCTCGTCCATCGCTCCCCTTCCCTGGCTGCACAACCACCCCTGATACGTCGCGAACGCCCTAGGTGGTTGTGTCCCAAAACGGTCTGTACAACCGATGGCACGCAGGGGAGGCGCCTCAGGGTTCAGCCCAGTCGGACGCGGACCACCAAGTCGTGGAGGGCGCGGCGGTTCGCGGGCGCTTCGGGGAGGGCGCTGCGCTCGCGTTCGCCCTCGAGAAGGACGGTGAGCGCGGCGATGTCGTCCTGGAGCCGGGACGTGTCCGGCGCGTCCTCGGGCAGCGCGCCGTGCTCGGCGGCCCGCTTCGCCTCGATGAGGTCGGGCAGGTAGGACGGCCCGTCCCCGGCGAGCCGTCCCAGGTCGGCCTCGACCTCGCCGGTCCGCATCAGGTGGACGCCCGTCAGCAGCACCCGGAAGGTGTAGAGGAGCGGTTTGAGCTCTCGTGACCGCGCGAAGAGCTTCCACTGGGACCGCGCGAACCCCAGGTAGTGGTGCGCGTGGTTGAAGGTGACCAACCCGGGGACGAGTGACTTCAGCTCGGCGTGCACGGGCGAGGTGGCCACGACCAGCGGAGACATGACCTGCTCCAGGACGTAGCCGTTGCGCCGCAGGAGCAGCGCGCAGAACTTGGCCAGGTCGTGGGTGACCGCGTCGGCCTCCACTCCGGCGTGGTCCCACATCAGCGTGACGGTCTCCTCGCCCGTCTCCAGACCGACGATCTCCTCCAGCGGCAGCAGGTGGACGCCCCGCAGGTCGACGTCGGAGTCCTGCGAGGGGAACCCGTACAGGTGCGCGCCGCTGACGGTGAGGAACGCGCGGGGATACGGGTGGTCGGCGGCGAGGCGGTCGGCCATGCCCTCGGGGAGGTTCACCAGGTCACGCTCCTGCGCCGGACGGAGACCAGCAGTTCCTCGACCACCGCGCGGTCGGGTTCGGGCGGCAGCGGGCTGCGGTCCAGGGCCTCCTCCATCGCGGCCGCGAGGGAGGCGCGCCACGCGCCGATCTCGTCCCAGCCGACCTCGCCGCGGCGGACGGCGAGGAGCCGCTCGCGCAGGTCGCCGACCTCCACCCGCAACACGCCGTGCCGGACCAGGTGCAGGCCGCTCTCCAGGAGCCGCAGCATGTGCATGACGTGCTTCCAGCGCGGCACGCCGCCGTTGCGCAAGTCACCGTCCAGCTTGCGGAACTGGGCTTCGGCGTAACGGAGGAACGTGCGGTGCGCGTGCCGGGACAGGAACGCAGGCCGCACGGCCAGCAACTCCTCTCCCACCGGCGTGACCCGCTCGACCAGCGGCGACCACAGGCACTCGAGCACGGTCGGATTCGCGCTCAGTGCCAGTTCGCAGAAGCGCTCCAGCTCCCAGGAGAACTGCTCGGGCAGCGGGCCGTCCAGATGCGTGGGCGGCTTCACGAAACGCCAGAACAGGGGCGCGGGGGCCGCGTAGACGCCGCGCCGGTCGACGTCGCTTTCGCCTGTCGCCAGCCCGTAGGCGCGCGACCCGACCACGACCGACAGGATCGTGTGGTCGCGGACGAGGTCGAGCGCGCCGGAGGAGTCGGGTTTCGTCACGCGGGAAGCCTGGCGCAGGGTCGACGGACATGTCGACCGGATTGTCCCACTTGTGGAAAACGGTTACAGATCGGCCACGGACTTGCTGAAACTTTCTGCAAGCGGTTTACGAGACTGAAACGCGTTGCTAACGTCCAGCCACCCCCATCTCTTGACCTGCGGGACGGCTCCCCGGCGAGGGACGTCCCGCGAAGGAGGACACCATGCGGCGCACCCCCCTGATCGGCGGCACCGTCGTCTGCGCCGCCCTCGCGCTCTCGCTCTCCGCCTGCGGCGGCGATGACGACGGCGGCTCGAAGGGCGGCGCGGGCGCGGCAAGCCTGCAGGGCCGCGGTCCGATCACCTTCGTGACCGGCAAGGACCGCTCGGGCTACCTGCAGAAGCAGCTCGACGGCTGGAACGCCGAGCACCCGAAGGAGCAGGTCCGCGTCATCGAGCTGCCGGACGAGCCGAACGACCAGCGGCAGCAGATGATCCAGAACGCCACGACCAAGTCCGACGCCTACGCGGTGCTGAACCTCGACGTGGTGTGGACGGCCGAGTTCGCCGCCAACCGGTGGCTGGCCCAGCTGCCCAAGGACCAGATCGACCTCTCGAAGATGCTGCCCGCGACCATCACCACCGGGCAGTACCGCGACAAGCTGTACGCCGTGCCGTCCACGTCCGACGCCGGGATGCTCTACTTCCGCAGGGACCTGCTGGAGAAGGCCGGCATCACCGGCCCGCCGAAGACCTACACCGAGATGTGGGACGACTGCGCGAAGGTCAAGAAACTGCCCGAGGCGAAGGACGCCGACTGCTTCTTCACCGAGGTCAACAAGACCGAGAGCATGACGATCAGCGCGGTCGAGGCGATCGAGAGCGCCGGCGGCTCCATCATCGGCCCCGACGGCAGGCCCACGCTGAACACCCCGCAGGCCAAGCAGGGCGTCGAGTTCCTCGTCGCCGCCAAGAAGGACCACATGCCGAAGGAGGCCGTCACCCTCGACACCGAGGGCGGCCGCCGCTCCTTCCAGTCCGGCAAGCTGATCTTCCAGCGGCAGTGGCCCTACCAGTACGGGCTGGCCGACTCGGGCGACGGCTCGTCCAAGGTGGCGGGCAGGTTCGCGGTCGCGCCGCTGCCCGGCCCGAACGGCCCCGGCGTCGCCAACCTCGGCGGCCACAACCTCGCGATCTCCGCGTTCGCCAAGAACAAGGCGACCTCGCTCGACTTCATCCGCTACCTCACCGGCGAGCAGGCCCAGCGCGCCAACCTCCTCGCGACCTCGCAGGCGCCCACGGTCGCGGCGCTGTACGACGACCCCGAGATGGTGAAGAAGTTCCCGTACCTGCCCGTCCTCAAGCAGGCCATCGCGGGCGCCAGGCCCCGCCCGGTCGCGGTCAAGTACGGCGACGTCACCGCCGCCGTCCAGGGCGAGATGTACGACGCGGTGACCGGGAAGAAGCCCGTCGACCAGGCCCTGGCCGACCTGCAGTCCAAGCTCCAGCCGCTGACCGCGCAGTGAGCGGGATGACCACCACCGAGAGCGCGCCCGCCGCCGGCACCGCCGCGGCGGGCGCGCCCCGCGGACGCGGGAAGGGCGACGTGCAGGGGACGCGGCGGCTCGCGGCGCTCCTGCTGTCGCCCACCCTGCTCGTGCTCGCCCTCGTCATCGGCTACCCGGTCCTCGCCGGGTTCCGCGAGTCGCTGTACGCGCGCGGCGAGGGACTGGACGCCGACGGGTTCGTCGTGGAGGGCGACCGCTTCGTCGGCCTCGACAACTACACCGCGATCTTCCAGGGCGACCGCGCCGACGCCTTCTGGAACGCCTTCTCCAACACCACGTTCTTCACCCTCACCACGGTCGTCCTGGAGACGGTGATCGGCGTCGCGATGGCGCTGATCATGCAGCAGGCGTTCCGCGGGCGGGCGCTGGTGCGCGCGAGCATCCTCGTCCCGTGGGCGATCCCGACCGCGATCTCCGGGCTGCTGTGGCGGTGGATCTTCCAGGCCGACGGCGCCGCGAACGCGGTGCTGCGCCAGGAGATCCTGTGGACCGCCGACGGCTTCCCCGCCAAGGCGGCCGTCGTCATCGCCGAGGTGTGGAAGACCTCCCCGTTCATCGGGCTGCTCGTCCTCGCCGGGCTGCAGATGATCCCCCGGGACGTCTACGAGGCCGCCCGGGTGGACGGAGCCGGCCCGGTCCAGCAGTTCTTCCGCATCACGCTGCCGCTGGTCAAGCCCGCGCTGCTGGTCGCCGTGCTGTTCCGGATGCTGGACGTGCTGCGGATGTTCGACCTGCCCGCCGTGCTGATCGGCGTCAACCAGAGGTCCGTGGAGACGCTGACGATGATCGCCTGGTTCGAGGCGTCCAACCTGCGGTACGGGTCGGCGGCGGCGTACGCGACCGTCCTGTTCCTGTACGTCGCGCTGATCGCGTACCTGTTCGTGAAGCTGCTCGGCGCCGACATCATCGGCGAGGCCCGCGGGCGCACCAGGCGCGCACGCCCCGTACGGACGGCGCGCGGCAGAAGGAGGGCGGCGGCATGACCGGCTCAGCGGTGAAGCGGGCACTGTCCACCCTCGGGTTCGCCGCCGTCGCGGTGTACTGCCTCGCGCCGTTCTACTGGATGGCGATCTCGGCGTTCCGCCGCCCGCAGGACCAGTTCGACAACACGCTCGTCCCTTCGCGGTGGTCGTGGGAGAACTTCTCCGCGGTGTTCTCCGGCGACAACGGATTCGGCCGGGCCCTGCTGAACAGCGTCATCGTGGCGGGCGCCACCACCGTGCTCACCCTGCTGATCGGCACGTTCACCGCGTACGCGCTGGCCCGGCTGGACTTCCGGTTCAAGAACGCGGTGCTCGGACTGATCGTCGCGACGACGATGTTCCCGGGAATCTCGCAGCTGGTCCCGTTGCTGAAGCTCTTCACCGACATCAAGTGGATCAACACCTACCAGGCGATGGTGCTGCCCAGCCTCGGGTTCGCGCTGCCGCTGTCGGTGTGGCTGCTCACCGCGTTCTTCCGGCAGCTGCCGTTCGAGCTGGAGCAGGCGGCGATGGTGGACGGCTGCACCCGCGGCCAGGCGTTCCGCAAGATCATCATCCCGCTGGCGGCGCCCGGGGTGTTCACCACGGCGATCCTGACCTTCATCGCCGCGTGGAACGAGTTCCTCATCGCACTGTCCATGGTCAACAAGAAGGAGATGCAGACCGCGACCGTCGCGATCTCCAAGTTCACCGGCGTCTCCGGGTTCGACCAGCCGTTCGGCACCCAGATGGCGGCCGGGGTGGTCGTGACCGTCCCGCTCATCGCCGTGGTGCTGGTCTTCCAGCGCCGGATCGTCGCCGGGCTCACCGCCGGCGGCGTCAAGTAGCACCCGACAGCTCCCGACAAGAAGGATGTTCATGACCCAGGACACCCTGCTCGTCCACACCGCCGGCGACCGCGCCGAGGGCGGAGGCTGGTGGCGCGACGCCGTCATCTACCAGGTGTACGTGCGCAGCTTCGCCGACTCCGACGGCGACGGTGTCGGCGACCTCCCGGGCATCCGGTCCCGGCTGCCCTACCTGGCCGGCCTCGGCGTCGACGCCCTGTGGCTGACGCCGTTCTACGTCTCGCCGATGGCGGACTTCGGCTACGACGTGGCGGACTACCGCGACGTCGACCCGCTGTTCGGCACCCTCGCCGACGCCCGCGACCTCATCGCGGACGCACACGCGCACGGGCTGCGGATCATCGTGGACGTCGTGCCGAACCACACCTCCGACCGGCACGCCTGGTTCCGGACCGCGCTCGCCGCGGCCCCCGGATCCGCCGAGCGCGACCGCTACATCTTCCGGGACGGGAGGGGACCGGGCGGCGTCGAACCCCCGAACGACTGGGAGTCGGTGTTCGGTGGCCCCGCCTGGACGCGGGCACCGGACGGCCAGTGGTACCTGCACCTCTTCGCGTCCGAGCAGCCCGACCTCGACTGGGAGAACCCCGAGGTCCACGCCGAGTTCGCCGACGTCCTGAGGTTCTGGCTGGACCTCGGGGTGGACGGTTTCCGCGTGGACGTCGCACACGGCATGGCCAAGGCGCCGGGCCTGCCCGACGTGGGCCACCCGAACCAGACGGAGATGCTCGGCACGGCCGTCCTGCCCTACTTCGACCAGGACGCCGTCCACGACATCCACCGCGCGTGGCGCCGCCTGCTCGACTCCTACGGCGCGGAGCGGATCGCCGTCGCCGAGGCGTGGGCCCCCACGCCGCAGCGACTCGCCGACTACACCCGTCCCGACGAGCTGCACCAGGCGTTCAACTTCCACTACCTGACCGCGCCCTGGGAGGCGGCCGGGATGCGGAGGGTGATCGAGGAGTCGCTGCGCACCGCCGGGGGCGTCGGCGCACCCGCGACCTGGGTGCTGTCCAACCACGACGTGAAACGCCACGTCACCCGGTACGGCGACGGCGAGACCGGCCTGCGGCGCGCCCGCGCGGCCGCGCTGCTGACGCTCGCACTGCCCGGCTCGTCCTACGTCTACCAGGGCGAGGAGCTCGGCCTGCCGGAGGTCCTGGACCTCCCGGAGGAGTTCCAGCAGGACCCGCAGCGGCTGCGCGGCGAGGGCGCGGGCCGCGACGGCTGCCGCGTCCCGATGCCGTGGGAGGGCGAGGAGCCCCCGTTCGGGTTCGGCGCGGGCACCGCGTCCTGGCTCCCGATCCCCACCGCGTGGCGCGACCTGACCGTCGCCGCGCAGGACGGCGACCCCGGCTCCATGCTGGCTCTCTACCGTGAGGCACTGCGCGTCCGCCGCGAGCATCCGGCGCTCGGCGACGGAGATTTGTCCTGGATCGCGGGTCCACCCGGCACACTGGTCTTCGTGCGTGCGGCCGGGGGCGGGAACGGGCGGCTCGCGTGCGCGGTCAACATGGGCGACGCCACCGCGCGCGTCCGCGTGCGGGGGACCCCGCTCCTGGCGAGCGGGCCGGTCCGCGCCGACGGCTCCGTGAACGGCGGAGACGTCGACCTGCCCCCGGACACCGCACTGTGGTGGGACGTCGAGGAGGGATGACTTGAAACCTATGACGACGCGCCTGGCGGACATCGCGGCACACGCCGGGGTGAGCGAGGCGACGGTGAGCCGCGTGCTCAACGGCAAGCCGGGCGTGTCCCCGACCACGCGCCAGGCGGTGCTGACCGCCCTGGACGTGCTCGGATACGAGCGCCCGGCCCGGCTGCGCCAGCAGCGGGCCGGGCTGATCGGGCTGATCATCCCCGAGCTGACCAACCCGATCTTCCCGGCGTTCGCCGAGGTCATCGAGAGCGCGCTGGCCCGGCACGGGTACATGGCGGTGCTGTGCTCGCAGGCGCCGGGCGGCGTCGCGGAGGACGACTACATCGAGATGCTGCTGGAGCGCGGCGTCGCCGGGATCATCTTCGTCAACGGCCTGCACGCCAACGCCAACTCCGACCGGGCCCGCTACGCGCGGCTGCTCGAACAGGCCCTGCCGATCGTCCTGGTCAACGGCCACCGTCCCGACATCGACGCGCCGTACGTCTCCAACGACGACGTGGCGTCGATGGAGGCGGTGGTCGCGCACCTGGCCGCAATGGGCCACCGCCGGATCGGCCTCGCGATCGGCCAGGACGTGTACGTACCGACGCGGCGCAAGACCGAGGGGTTCCGGCGCGGGATGGCCGCGCACACCGGGCTCGCCCCGGACGAGGTGGACGAGCTGGTCGTCAACACCATGTACACGGTCGAGGGCGGGCAGGCGGCGGCCGCAAAGCTGCTCGACGCGGGCTGCACGGCGATCTGCGGCGGCAACGACATCATGGCGCTCGGCGCGATCCGGGCCGCCCGGGCGCGCGGCCTCCAGGTCCCCGATGACGTTTCGGTGACCGGCATGGACGACTCGCTGCTCACGGCCTACCTCGACCCCCCGCTGACCACGGTCCGGCAGTCGGTGCGGGAGATGTCGATGGCCGCGGTGAGCACCGTCCTGGACGAGATCCGCGGCACCCGCGCGCCCCGCACCGAGCTGCTCTACCGGCCCGAACTCGTCGTCCGGCGGTCCACGGCCCCGGCCCCGGCGGCGGCCCGGCTGACCCGCGTCAAGGGAGGGCTGACCCCGCCCTGACGGGGTGTCGGACCAGGCCTGACCCGCCGGCGCGGCGGCCAGGTTCTTGTAACGGTTGTGTTTCGGCACATTGACAGTGAGCCGGGTCACGGTCTTTCATCCGTGGGAGCGCTCCCACACCGATGCACCACCACAACCTGAGAGGGGTCCGCCATGAGGGCCATCATGCGGCGCGGACTGAGTACGGCGATGGCGGCGGTACTCGTCGGCGGCCTCGCCGTCGCGTGCGGCGGCGACGACGGCGACGACAAGGGGGGCTCCGACAACGGGCCGGTCGAGCTGACCGTCGACGTCTTCGGCGAGCCGGGTTACGACGCGCTCTACAAGCAGTACGAGCAGTCCCACCCCAACGTGAAGATCAAGCAGCGCAAGGTCTCCACCCTGGACGAGTACAAGCCGCGCATCCAGCAGTGGATGGCCACCGGCAGCGGCGCGGGCGACGTCGTCATGCTGGAGGAGGGCATCCTGCCGCTCTACATGCAGCAGAAGGCCAAGTTCCTCGACCTGTTCGACTACGGCGGCAAGGACCTGGAGAAGAACTTCCTGCCGTGGAAGTGGCAGGCGGGCCTCACCGCGGACGGCAAGCAGCTCATCGGCCTCGGCACCGACGTCGGCCCCCTCGCCATGTGCTACCGCACGGACCTGTTCAAGAAGGCCGGCCTGCCCACCGACCGCGCCGAGGTCGGCAAGCTCTGGCCGACGTGGGACGCGTTCCTGTCCACGGGCCAGAAGTTCCAGGACAAGGTGCCCGGCAGCAAGTGGCTGGACGGCCCCACCGCCGTCTTCCGCGCCACCGTCCTGCAGAATGCCGGCAGCGGCCCGGGCTACAGCTTCTTCGACAAGAGCGACAACCTCGTCTTCGACAGCAACCCGCCGGTCCGGCAGGCGTTCGACACGACGATGAAGTTCGAGCAGAGCAAGCTCACCGCCGATATGTCGATCTTCACGCCGCCGTGGCAGACCGCCCTCAAGCGGGACACCTTCGCGACCCTGCCGTGCCCGTCCTGGATGCTCGGCGGGATCGAGGAGTTCTCCGGCAAGGCCGGCAAGGGCAAGTGGGACGTGGCGACCACGCCCGGCGGCTCCGGCTACTGGGGCGGCTCGTGGCTCGCGGTGCCCAAGCAGACCAAGCACGCCAAGGCCGCCGCCGAGCTCGCCAAGTACCTGACCTCCCCCGAGGGCCAGGTCGGCGCGTTCAAGGCCGCGAACGTCTTCCCGTCCTCGCCGCAGGCCGCCCAGGACCCGGCGGTCGCGGGCGCCAAGAGCGCGTACTTCAACGACGCCCCGATCGGGCAGATCTTCGGGCAGCTGGTCGCCGCGGTGAAGCCGGTGCACCTCGGGCCGAAGAACGAGGACGTGCGCGCCGCGGTGGAGAACGTCCTGATCTCCGTGGGCCAGGGCAAGCAGAAGCCCGACCAGGCCTGGACGAAGTCCGTCGACGAGGCGAAGAAGGCCGCCAGGTAGCCGGCGGCCCCCGACCGCGGCGGCGGCGCCGTGCCGTACCTCCCCGCCGGCGCCGCCGCCGTCCCTCTCCCCGCTTCGTCCCGTCCTCGGAAAGGAGGCGCACGACGTGACCACCGATCTGCGCCCCAGCCGGAACGGCCCGCCGCCGGCCTCGCCCGCGGCGGCGCGGCCGGATCCGCGCCGCACCTGGCGCGCCCGGCTGGCCCGGCTCGACGTGAAGGGCGCGCCCTACGCCTTCATCTCGCCGTTCTACCTCGTCTTCCTGGTCTTCGGCGCGTTCCCCCTCGTCTACACGCTCTGGGTCTCCCTGCACGACTGGGAGCTGGCGTCGGGGACGCGCGAGTTCGTGGGGCTCGACAACTACGACTACCTGCTGACCGACGCCGACTTCTGGCACGCGACGGTCAACACCCTCGGGATCTTCGCCGTCTCGACCGTCCCGCAACTGCTGGTCGCGCTGCTGATCGCCAACACCCTGAACCGCCGGATGCGGCTGCCGACGCTGTTCCGGATCGGGATGGTCGCCCCGCTGGTCACCTCGACCGCCGCCGTCGCGATCGTGTTCACCCAGATGTTCGACAAGGACTGGGGCATGGTCAACTGGGCGATCGGGCTGGTCGGCATCGACCCGATCCACTGGTCGAGCAGCCGCGGCTGGTCCTGGGTCGCCATCGCGATGATGGTGGACTGGCGCTGGACCGGCTACAACGCGCTCATCTACCTGGCCGCCATGCAGGCGATCCCGAAGGACCTCTACGAGGCCGCCGCGATCGACGGCGCGTCCCGGATCCGGCAGTTCTGGCAGATCACGGTGCCGATGCTGCGCCCCACCATCATCTTCACCGTGATCATCTCGACGATCGGCGGGCTCCAGCTGTTCACCGAGCCCGTGCTGTTCAGCGTCGGCACGCCGAACAAGATGGACGGCGGCCCGATGCACCAGTTCCAGACGATCACGATGTACATGTACGACAACGCGTTCGGCCATGACCGCTACGGCTACGGCGCGACGGTCGCCTGGGCGCTGTTCGTGATGATCATCGTGTTCTCCCTGATCAACTTCCTGGCCGTGCGCCGCACGGGAGGCACCAAGTGACCACGCTCCTCGCCGGCCCCGGCGGCCGGAACCCCGGCGGCAGGCGCGCCGCCGCGCACCCCGGGCGCTACCGCGGCCTGTGGAACGCCAGCCCGCTGACCTACCTCACGCTGGTCGTCGCGCTGGCCCTGTCGGTCTTCCCGATCTACTGGATGATCATCGTGGCGACCCGCACGAACAGCGTGGTCGCCGACGTCCCGCCGCCGCTGCTGCCGGGCGGCCACGGCGGCGACAACGTCGGCCGGCTGTTCGACAACCCGGAGGCCTACTTCGCCAAGGGCCTGCTGAACTCGGCGCTCGCCTCCGCGGCGGTGACGGTCTCCACGGTGTTCTTCGCCTCGCTGGCCGGGTTCGCGTTCGCCAAGCTGCGCTTCCGCGGCAAGAACGGGCTGCTGCTCACCATCATCGCCACGATGATGATCCCGGTGCAGATGGGCATCATCCCGCTCTACATGATCATGGTGAAGCTGGGCTGGCAGAACCACCTGCAGGCGGTCATCGTCCCGTTCCTGGTCACCGGGTTCGGGGTGTTCATGATGCGGCAGTACGCCGACCAGGCCGTCCCGGACGAGCTGATCGAGGCGGCCCGCGTCGACGGGTGCACCACGTTCGGCATCTACTGGCGGGTCGTGCTCCCCGCGCTGCGCCCCGCCGCGGGCGTCCTCGGGCTGTTCACGTTCATGCAGACCTGGAACGAGTTCATGTGGCCGCTGGCGGTGCTGAGCCCGGACAACCCGACGGTGCAGCTGTCCATCAACAACCTGGCGAACGCCTACTTCAAGGACTACACGCTCATGTTCGCCGGGACCAGCGTGGCGATCCTGCCACTGCTCGTGGTGTTCATCGTTTTCGGCCGCCAGATCATCGGCGGGATCATGGAAGGTGCAGTGAAGGCGTGACCTCCCTCAAGGACGACACCAGCGCGGCTCCCGCCGCACCCTTCCCGACCGGGTTCCGCTGGGGGGCCGCCACCGCCGCCTACCAGATCGAGGGCGCCGCGGGCGAGGACGGGCGCGGACCGTCCATCTGGGACACCTTCTGCCGCACGCCGGGCAAGGTCCTGCGCGGCGAGACGGGCGACGTCGCGGTGGACCACTACCACCGCTTCCCCGAGGACGTGGCGCTCATGGCCGACCTCGGGCTCACCGCGTACCGGTTCTCGATCTCCTGGCCGCGGGTGCAGCCGGCCGGGGCCGGGGCCTTCAACACCGAGGGCCTCGACTTCTACCGGCGGCTGGTGGACGCGCTGCTGGAGGCGGGCATCGAGCCGTGGCCGACGCTCTACCACTGGGACCTCCCGCAGCCGCTGGAGGACAAGGGCGGCTGGCCCGAGCGGGAGACCGCCCACCGGTTCGCCGAGTACGCCGACCACGTGCACGCCGCGCTCGGCGACCGCGTCGCGCACTGGATGACGGTGAACGAGCCGTGGTGCGCGGCGTTCCTCGGCTACGCCTCCGGCGACCACGCCCCCGGGCGCGTCGACCCGCCGGGGTCCCTGCTGGCCGCGCACCACCTGATGCTCGGCCACGGCCTGGCCGTCGAGGCGATGCGCGCCCGCCGCCCGGACAACCGCTTCGGCGCCGCCGTCAACCTCTACGCGGTCTCCCCCGCGACCGGCGACCCCGCCGACGCCGACGCTGCGCGCCGGATCGACGGGCTGCAGAACCGGCTGTTCCTCGACCCGCTGCTGCTCGGCCGCTACCCCGAGGACGTCCTCGCCGACACCTCCCGCTACGGGTTCACCCCGCCCGACGCGGACCTCGCGGTCATCAACCAGCCGCTCGACCAGCTGGGCATCAACTACTACTCGCGGCACACCGTCGCGGGGACGCCCGGCGAGGCGGCGCAGACCGCGTCGTCGCCGTTCGCGACGAACTCCCCCTGGCCCGGCAGCGGCCACGTCCGGTTCGTGCCGGCCGGGCGCCCGGTCACCGGGATGGGCTGGGAGATCGACGAGAGCGGCCTGCACGAGGTGCTGACCCGGCTGCACCGCGAGTACCCGTCCGTCCCGCTGTACATCACCGAGAACGGCGCCGGCTACGACGAGGTCCCTGACGGGGATGGCACGGTCCAAGACGCGGGCCGCATCGCCTACCTCGACGCGCACCTGCGGGCCTGCCACGACGCCATTTCCGAAGGGGTCCCGCTGCACGGCTATTTCACATGGTCACTGCTGGATAATTTCGAATGGGCTTGGGGCTACTCCAAGCGTTTCGGGCTGGTCCACGTCGATTACGCCACGCAGCGCCGGGTGCCCAAGGCCAGCGCACGGTGGTACGCCGGAGTGATCCGGCGGGGCGGGCTGCCCGAGCGGGGCTGACCCGGGGCGACGGCACGGACGAAGGGGGGCCAGATGACGGGCAGGAGCACGCGCCCGACCCTGGAGGAGGTCGCGGCGCGGGCCGGCGTGGGCCGCGGCACGGTGTCCCGGGTGGTCAACGGCTCGCCGCGGGTCAGCCCGCAGGCCCGCGAGGCGGTGCGCAAGGCGATCGAGGAGCTCGGGTACGTGCCGAACCGCGCGGCCCGCACCCTCGTCACCCGCCGCACCGACACCGTGGCCCTGGTCGTCGCCGAGTCCGACCAGCGGCTGTTCGGCGAGCCGTACTTCGCCGGGATCATCCGCGGGATCAGCAACGGCCTCGGCGACACCGGCCTGCAGCTCCTGCTCGCCCTCGCCCGTTCCCCCGCCGAGTACGGCCGGCTGGAGGACTACCTCACCACCCAGCACGTGGACGGGGTGCTCCTCACCTCCCTGCACGCCGAGGACCCGCTGCCCGCGAAGCTGGAGGCCAACGGGGTGCCGACCGTCCTCGGCGGCCGTCCGCCCGGCCTGCACCCGGTCAGCTACGTCGACGTCGACAACCGCAGCGGCGCCCGCGAGGCCGTCGGCCACCTGATCGCGGGCGGCCGGCGGCGCATCGCGACCATCGCCGGCCCGCAGGACATGGGGGTCGGCATCGACCGGCTGGCCGGCTACCGGGAGGCGCTCGCCGAGGCGGGGCTGCCCGAGTACGTCGAGTACGGCGACTTCGGCGAGGCCAGCGGCATCACCGCCGCGGAGCGGCTGCTGACCGCCGAGCCGTCCCTGGACGCGGTGTTCGCCGCCGACGACCCGATGGCGCTCGGCGCGCTGCGGGTGCTGCACCGCAGCGGGCGCTGCGTCCCCGACGACGTCGCGGTGATCGGCTTCGACGACTCGGCCGCCGCGCCGCTGGCCGACCCGCCGCTCAGCACCGTCCACCAGTCGCCGGAGGAGATGGGCCGGGAGATGGCCCGGCTGCTGGTCTCGCGGATCCGCGGCGAGACCGTCGCGGACCCGGTCGTCATCCTGCGCCCCCACCTGGTGCTGCGCGACTCCGCGTGAGGACGGCCCGCGCATATGATCATTCGAGTCGTCCCGCGGCAAGGAGCTGAGCCATGGCCTACGAACCGACCGCCGCCGAGCGCGTCTTCCTCGACCGCTGCGTCGAGCTCGCGAGGGAGGCGCTGGAGTCGGCCGACGAGCCGTTCGGGTCCGTGCTGGTGTCGGCGTCCGGCAAGGTCCTGTTCGAGGACCGCAACCGCACGGCGGACGGCGACCAGACCCGCCACCCCGAGTTCGAGATCGCGCGGTGGGCGGCGGTCAACATGACGCCGGACGAGCGCGCCTCGGCCACCGTGTTCACCTCCGGCGAGCACTGCCCCATGTGCTCGGCCGCGCACGGCTGGGTCGGCCTCGGCCGGATCGTGTACATCATGTCCTCCCGGCAGCTCGTGGCCCTGCGCACCGAACTGGGCTCCCCTGCCGGGCCGGTGCGCGCCATTCCGATCCAGGAGGTGGCGCCGGGCGTCCCGGTGGACGGCCCGGTCGCCGCCCTCGAAGCGACGATGCGCGAGCTGCACACGCGCGCCGGCGCCTGAGGGCGGCGGGTCCGGGGCTCACCTCCCGGTCAGCGCCTCCAGCCGCTCGACGGCGTCGCGCCAGTCGGACGGCAGCCAGCACCGGGTCGCCCGGTGCCCGCGGTAGGTGAGCGTGTAGGTGAAGTGGTCGGCCACCTGGCAGCCCTCGGACGAGGACCCGGTGGTGACGACGCGGCTCAGCGCGTCCTTCAGGCCGCGCATCTCCTGCGCGCCGAGCGCGACCTTCTCGTCATTGACGAGCGCCGTTCCCGACACATCCACGGCCACCTTCTGGTGAATTCCGGCGAATCCCCCGGAACGCTCGTAGGTGACCAGCACATCCGGTCCGGTGTAAGCGAGCATGGCATCTCCTTTGTGCGCGGGCCGCCGGACAGCACCCCGCTCCCCATTCCGGCGGCCCGCAGATCGTGGGTTACTCGCCGAAAATGATTCCGCCGGTGGCGCGCACGGCGACGCACCGGTTCGGATACGTCCGCGCGAAATGCCGGGCGGTTCCGCGCCAGACGCCGTTGGCGATCACCGTGACGGGCGCGTGCTCCAGCGTGCACGGCTCCGGCCGCGCGGGGACGCGCCCGACCTCGCCGCCGGCGGCTTCGAGCTGGTCACAGGCCCGGGACGCGGCACCGTGCGCCCCTCCGTCCGGGTCGCACCACAGGGTCCGCGTGGTGGCGGGACCGTTCTGCGGTATCACCGTGAGCAGGTAGGCGCCGACCGGGCCGTCCGCCCGGGCCGGCACCGCCGGGGCGAGCATCGCCATTCCGGCCAGAACGGCCGCCCACCGGAAACGGGCACGCGACATGTGCATGTCTTCCTCCCTGGATCGCCCGCCGCGATCTGCGGCAATGGCCGGCGGGGCACCCGATGGTGGTGGATGTCCCGCCGCATCCAGACATTAGGTGCCACAAACTGCCCCAAACAAGGCCATTATTCGTCCCAAGTCGGCCACCCGTTCATTCTTAAATCACATCTACCCGAATGTGCAATGCCAATATGTGGCGAATTGCCCGCCGACTGTGCTATTCGCGTCGTCCCGTCCACCGGGACCCCGCACGCCGCATCACCCTCGACCTGGCCGGCGACCTGACCCACCACCTCCGCCGCCCCGAGAACCTCCCGCCCCGCGCGCCGTCACCTCACCAGGGGTAGGTGCCGCCGTTCTCGTTGAGGAAGACCCCGGTCGCGTCCTCGGCGAGCTGCCTGGCTATGTGGGCTCCGCCCTCATCAGCGCTCAGGACGCCGGTGTGACCGTTGAGGTCGGTGGCGCAGAAGCCGGGCGACAGCGCGTTGACCCGGATACCGGAGTCCCGGAGGGCGTTGGCGTAGATGAGCGTGACGGCGTTGAGCGCCGCCTTCGACGAGTTGTAGCCCAGCAGGGTCGCGAACCGGGCGAACTCCGCGTCCGGATCGCTCAGGAAGGCGAAGGTCCCGAGCCCGCTGGAGACGTTCCCGACGTAGCCGGACGGCGACCTGCGCAACAGCGGCAGCATGGCGTTGGTGACGGCGACGACGCCGAACACGTTGGTCTCGTAGACCGCGCGCAGGTCGTCGACGGGCATCTCGCCCGGCGGCCGCGACCCGTCCCGGGTGGTGACCGCGTTGTTCACCAGGACGTCGAGGCGGCCGTAGTCGGCGTCGACCAGCTCGGCGGCGGCCGCGATCGTCGCCGGATCCGTCACGTCCAGCCTGACGAACCGGACGTCCAGCCCCTGCTCGGCCAGGCTCGCGGCGGCGGCCGTCCCGCGGCCCGGGTCCCTCGCACCGAGCAGCACCGTGTGTCCGGCCCGCGCCATGGCGCGGGCCGTCGCCAGGCCGATGCCCTTGTTGGCGCCCGTGATGAGAACGATCAGCTTCGTTGTCATGGGACGGAACCCTGCCCGCTCGGCCACGCGGGCGGGAGAGCACTGCCGAGGCTGGTACCGGCGGTCCCATGGTGGCCGCGCGGCCGGGCGGTCACACTGGAGCCATGCAGCACGGGGACCGGGCGGAACTTGCCGCCTTCCTGCGGCGATGGCGGGCGCGGGTGCAGCCGTCCGAGGTCGGGCTGGAGCGGGGACGACGCCGCACGCCCGGCCTTCGCCGCCAGGAGGTCGCGACCCTCGCCGGGATGTCGGTGGACTACTACGTCCGGCTCGAACAGGGCCGGGGGCCGCGGCCGTCGCGGCAGACGCTCGCCGCGCTCGGGCGGGCGCTGCGGTTGACCGACGACGAGCGGTCCCATCTCCACTACCTGGCCGGGGAGGTGCCCGCGCCGCCGGCGGCGCCGGTGCGCGAGGTGCGGCCGGGCCTCCTGCACCTGCTGGAGAGGCTCGTCGACACTCCCGCGCTCGTCTGCGACGCCAAGTACGACGTCCTCGCCTGGAACCCCATGGCCGCCGCCCTGTTCGGGGACTTCTCCGCCGTTCCCGAGGACGAGCGCAACGTCGTCTGGCGCTTCTTCGCCCGGCCGCAGGCCCGTGACCGCCTCGATCCCGGCGACGCCCGCCGGTTCGCTCGCGAGGCCGTGGCCGACCTGCGCGCGGTGACCGCCCGGTACCCGCGCGACCCCGGCGTCCGCTCCCTCGTCGAGCGGCTGCTGGCCGCGAGCCCCGAGTTCCGGACGCTGTGGGCCGACGGCGACGTCCGCCTCCGGCGCTCGACGCGCAAGCTCATCCGGCACCCGGTCGCGGGCCTGCTCGACCTCCAGTGCGAGGCCCTGCACGACCCAGCCCGCGACCAGTGGACCGTCTTCTACACCGCGGCCCCCGGGTCCCCCACCTCCGACGCGCTCCAGGCGCTGAGGGGCGCGAACCTGTGAGGCCGCGCCCCTCGGCCCGGAAGGTCAGTGGGACAGGGAGAAGGTGCTCAGGCGGGTCTCGCCCTTGAAGACCAGGTAGACGTCGTGGTCGCCGTGGGTTCCGGCCAGTGGCGCGGTGATCTCCTTGTAGGTGTAGTCGTCGGCGGTGGGCGGGACGGTGAGGGTTCCGGCGCGGGGGCCGTCCGGACGGTCCAGGCGGACTTCGACGGTGGTCGCGGACGTGCCCGCGACGCGAGCGGTGATCCTGCCGGTGGACGAGCCGAGGGCGGCGTCGGCGAACTTCAGCCAGGAGCCGGGCGCACCGGTCACCGCGTCACCGGACGTCTTCGTCTCGTCGACCAGCCGGATGCCGTTCTGGTCGTCGAAGTCGGCGGCGCGGGTCGGCTTCGCGAGGTCGCGGGCGGGGATCGTCTCGCCGCGAACGTCGAGGGCCGCGCGCTGCCGGATGTCGGTGGACGAGGAGCCGATGAGCAGGTCGTGCTTCGACTTCTCGACCGCCCACCGGTTGCGCGTGACGTCCCAGAAGGCGAGGTCCGACGCGTTCAGCCGGAGGTTCGCCGTCACCGTCCGCCCGGGGGCCACGTGAACCTTGGCGAAGGCGCGCAGCCTCTTCGCCGGCTGCTTCACCCTCGACTTCTGCTGGTGGGTGTAGAGCTGGACGACCTCGTCCCCGGCCCTCTCACCGGTGTTGGTCACCGGGACCGACACGGTGACCGTCCCGTCGCGTCCGATGGAACGGGCGCTGAGCCGCGGCTTGCCGTACCGGAACGTGGTGTAGGAGAGGCCGTGCCCGAACGGGTAGAGCGGCTTGCCCTTGAAGTACTGGTACGTCCGGTCCGACTTGATGATGTCGTAGTCGAGGATGTCGGGCAGGTCGGCGTCGGAGCGGTACCAGGTCTGCGGCAGCTTGCCCGAGGGGCTCTCGTCGCCGAACAGCAGGGACGCCAGGGCGTTGCCCGTCTCGGCTCCGGCGTGGCTCGTCCACAGGATCGCCGGGACGTTCTCCTGCTCCCGGCCGAGCGTGGTGGGGTAGCTGTTCTCCACCACGACGACCGTGTTCGGGTTCGCCTTGCGGACGGCCTCGACGAGTTCCGACTGCCCTTCGGCGAGCGCCATCGTGGTGCGGTCGTGGTCCTCGCGGCCGTTGATGAACGGCATGCTGCCGACCACGACGACGGCGGCGCCGGCGCCGGTCACGGCCTTGACCGCGGAATCCACGCCGCTGCTGACGACGTCCTTGGAGAAACGCGACGCCTCGGCCTTCGTGGTGAGGGCGAGCGTTCCGTCGTCCTGCGCCTTCACATAGGTCTTCGCCGGGTCGGCCCAGTCGTAGGCCTTCTCGTAACCGGCGTAGCGGAGCAGGTAGTCGCCGCCGTCCTGCTTCTCCAGCCCGAACATCTGCTGGACGAACCAGCCGTTCGGCTGGTCCTGGTCATTGGCGAAGGTGTCGCCCCAGTTGTAGCGGCCGACCGTCTTTCCGTTGGCGGCGCTGCGCAAGGTCACGATGCCCTGGCCCCAGTCGAACACGTCGAACTGCGTCGTGGCGTCGGAGGACGAGGCGGGTCCGGTCTTCAGAACCGCGCCGGGGCCCGTTCCGCCGGCGATGTACCTGCCGGTCTTCACGTCCTTGAGCGCGATGCGGTCGACGCCCTCGCTGGAGGCCACCGCGCCGGCGCGCTTCCTGATGCCGTCCAGCGGCGTGACCGCGTAGGGCAGCGAGCCGGAGTACCAGTCGGTGTAGAGGGTGTCGGACAGCGGTCCCACGACCGCGACCTTCTGGTGCGAGAGCGGCAGGGTTCCGCGCCGGTTCTTCAGCAGCACCATCTGCTCCGCCGCGGCCGTGCGGGCCAGGGCGCGGTGCGCGGGGCTGTCCACCGCGTCCTTGGTGATCTTGCCGTAGGGGCCGCCGCCCGGGTCGAACTCGCCGAGCCGCACCCGCACGCTCATGATGTGCCCCACCGCCCGGTCGATGTCGGACACGGCGAGCAGCCCGCGCGACAGCGCCTCCTTGACAGCGTTCACGGTGATGGAGGAGTTCGTGTCGTCGGTGGTGAAGCTGTCCACGCCCGCCTTGAGGATCGCCGCGTCGCCGGTGGGGAGGTCGGGGTGGTACTTCTGGGAGCCGACGAGGTTGTTGGGGGCGCCCGCGTCGGTGACGTTGAACAGCGTCCGGTCCGACCAGGAGCGGACGAGCCCGCCGGCGTCGGGGGTGACCGTGGCGGGACGGCCGTTGACGAGGTTGTAGGACGTCATGATCCCGGTCGCGGCGTCGCGGGCGAGCGGCATCCGGAACGGGACCTCGTCGTACTCCTCGCGCACCCGGGGCCGCAGGCTGGAGGACGTCTGGTCGCGGCGGATCTCGTTGTTGTTGGCCATGTAGTGCTTGAGGACCGGCGCCGCCTTGAGCCGCTCGGGGTCGTCGCCCTGCATGCCGCGGCCGTAGGCGGTGGCGAGCAGGCCGGTGAGCAGCGGGTCCTCGGAGTAGCCCTCCTCGTTGCGCCCCCAGCGCGGGTCGCGGAGCAGGTTCACGACCGGAGCCCACAGCTGCAGGCCCCAGACGTCGGGGTTCTCGCTGTTGTAACCGCGGGCCTCGTCGCCGACGGCCGAGCCGATCCTCTTCATCAGGGCCGGGTCCCAGGTCGCGCCGAGCCCGACCGACTGCGGGAACACCGTCCCCTTCGCGGTCACGACGGCGCCGCCGTTGTGGACGTCGGTGGACCAGGCGACCCCGTGCAGCGCTTCGGTTCCGGTCTTGAACCGGCCGATGCCGAGCCGCGGGATCGCGGGCTGGTACTGGTGCAGCAGCGAGATCTTCTCGTCGAGCGTGAGGCGTCCGACGAGGTCGTCCACCCGGGCCTGGACGGGCAGCCGCGGGTCGCGGAACGGGTGGGCCTCGCGGGCGGCGGCGGGCGCCGTCCACGCGAGGGGGGCCGCCAGCGCGGCGGCGAGGACGAGGGTCAGCGACCGGCTGCGCCGGCCGGGGGAACGGGGGTCGCGACGGGTTCTGTGCAACGGTTCTCCTTCTGGAACGTCCCCCGAGCAATCGTGTGTCGAAGCGCTTCGATAACGGGCGGGAAGGGCCCCTCTCCTCCTTCGTCGGTGTGGGGGACCGGCCTCTCAGCTGGGCGCGGGCGCGCTGCTGGCGCGCCGGGTCAGCGTGGGCGGGAGCAGGGTCGCGGCGGGCACGGGCACGCCGTCGAGCTTGGACATCAGCAGTTCCACGGCGCGGCCGCCGACCTCCTCGGCGGGGATCGCCACCGACGTCAGGGGCGGCTCGGCGTGCTCGGCCATCTCGTCCGGGCACAGCGCGACGACGGACACGTCCTCGGGGACGCGCCGGCCGGCGGCGCGCAGAGCCCGCACCACGGGGCCGACGACCGGCTCGTTGTGGACGAGGACGCCGGTGAGGCCGGGACGCTCGGCGAGCAGCCGGGCGACGAGAGCGCGGGCCGCGTCCGCGGTCGCCTCGCACGGGTGGACCTCCCCGGCCAGGCCGTGCGCGCCGACCGCGGCGGCGAACCCGTCGGCGACCCGCTGGGCGTAGCCGGTCTGCCGCGCGTACACCTCGGGCGGCGAGCCGATCAGCGCGATCTCCCGGTGGCCGAGCCCGGCGAGGTGCTGGACGCAGACCGCGCCGGCGGCGTGGAAGTCGAGGTCGATGCAGGTGAGGTCGCCCGCGTCGGCGGGGAAGCCGATGAGCACGCTCGGCCGGTCCAGGGAGCGCAGCAGCGGCAGCCGCGGATCCCTCATCTGGACGTCCATGACGATCAGCGCGTCGACCAGGGCGCTGTCGGCCACGCGCCGCAGGCCGTCCTCGCCCTCCTCCTGGGTGAGCAGCAGGACGTCGTGGTCGTGGCGGCGCGCGGCGGTGACGACGGAGACGGCGAACTGCATGACCACGGGCACGGCGATGCCGGAGCGCAGCGGGATCATCAGCGCCAGCACGTTGGAGCGGCTGCTGGCGAGCGCGCGGGCGCCCGCGTGCGGCCGGTAGCCGAGCTCGCGGATGCTCGCCCGGACGCGCCGCCGGGTCTCCTCGGAGATCGAGCGCTTCCCGCTCAGCACGTAGGAGACCGTGCTCGGCGACACCCCCGCGTGCCGTGCCACATCAGTGATCTTGACCACGGACCGTCCCGTCGTCCTCGAAGCGGTGGAGAGTGCGAATGATCGTAACCCCGCGCGCGGGCGTCACGACGGGCCGCCGGCGATGGCGTCGCGGTACCAGTGGGCGCTGTCCTTCCAGGTGCGGTCGCCGGTGGCGTAGTCGACGCGGACGAGGCCGAACCGCTTGGAGTAGCCGTAGGCCCATTCGAAGTTGTCGAGCAGCGACCAGGCGAAGTAGCCGCGGACGTCGGCCCCCGCCTCGCACGCCCGCTCGACGGCGGCGATGTGGTCGCGCAGGTAGGCGATGCGCCGCTCGTCCCGGACGCGGCCGTCGGCGTCCACCGCGTCGGCGAACGCGGCGCCGTTCTCGGTGACCATGAGCGGCGTGTCCGGGTACTCGCGGTGCAGCCGCAGGAGGAGCTCCTCCATGCCGGTGGCGTCGATCGGCCAGCCCATCTCGGTGCGGGGGCCGGGCTGCCCGGCGAACTCGACGGCGTCGCAGCCGACGAACGGACTGGCCGCGCCCCTGCGGTGGCCGTCCGCGTGGGCGCGCGGGGTGGCGCCGTCCCAGTCCCGGACGAGGGTGGGCGAGTAGTAGTTGACGCCCAGGACGTCGAGCGGCGCGGCGATGATGTCCGCGTCCCCGTCGCGCAGGAAGCCCCAGTCGGTGAGGTGCGCCGTGTCCTCCAGGAGGTCGGCGGGGTAGCCGTTGCCGACCATCGGGTCGAGGAACACGCGGTTGGCGACGGCGTCCACCCGCCGGACCGCCTCCGCGTCGCCGCGCAGGTGGTGCAGGTTGAGCGTGACCGAGTGCCGCGCGGACGGCGACACCACGCCGCGCAGCGCGCGGACCGCCAGGCCGTGCGCGAGGTTCAGGTGGTGCGCGGCGGTGAGCGCGGCGACCGGGTCGGCGCGCCCGGGGGCGTGCACGCCGGACGCGTGGCCGAGGAACGCCGAGCACCACGGCTCGTTCAGCGTCGTCCAGGTGTGGACTCGGTCGCCGAGGACGCGCCCGACGCGCTCGGCGTAGTCGGCGAACCGGCGGGGCGTGTCGCGGTCCGGCCAGCCGCCGGCGTCCTCCAGCGCCTGCGGCAGGTCCCAGTGGTAGAGCGTCGCGACCGGGGCGATGCCGTGGTCGAGCAGCCCGTCGACCAGGCGGGAGTAGAAGTCCATGCCCTTGGGGCTGGGCGCCCCGTCCGGCATGACCCGCGACCATGAGATGGAGAACCGGTAGGCGCCGAGACCGAGCTCGGCCATCGTCGCGACGTCCTCCTCCCAGCGGTGGTAGTGGTCCGTGGCGACGTCGCCGGTGTCGCCGTTCAGGACCTTGCCGGGGGTGTGGCTGAAGGTGTCCCAGATGGACGGTGCGCGACCGTCGTCCTGGGCCGCGCCCTCGATCTGGTAGGCGGCGGTGGCCGCTCCCCACAGGAAACCTTCCGGGAACCCCATCAGCTCTCCTCTTCCATGGTGACGACCACTTCGCCACTGGTCGCCTTGACGAGGACACCGTACGGATGGTCTGACGGCTCTCCGCCCTCGACCGCGGCCACGCGCGCGTTGACGAAGAGGACGTTCCAGTTCCCCTCGCCTGTCACGCGCAGGTTTTCACCATTTCTCACCGTCGTGAATGTGCTGTCACCGACCTGGGTGACGACGGTGGTGCCGTCTGCGGGCTCGTACACGCGCAACGTGACGCCGTCGGCATGGTCGTAGTCGGGACGGTCGTCCACCGCGCCCTCCGGAAGGACCGCACCTGGGCGGACGAGCAGCGGCACGCCGTCGAACCCGTGCCGTTCACGAACCCAACGGCCGCCCTCGACCCGCTCGCCGGTGAGGTAGTGCGTCCACACGCCCTCCGGCACGTAGTAGGCGACCTCCCCGCCGGACGAGAACACCGGCGCGACGAGCAGGTCGTCGCCCAGCATGTACTGGCGTTCCAGATGCGTGCAGGCGGGGTCGTCCGGGAAGTCGACGACCATCGCGCGCATCATCGGCAGCCCTTCCCCGTACGCCTGGCGGGCCGCGCCGGCCAGATAGGGCATCAGGCGCATCTTCAGGCGGGTGAAGTGCCGCAGGACGTCCACCGACTCTTCGTCGAACAGCCACGGCACCCGGTAGGAATGGCTGCCGTGCAGGCGGCTGTGCGAGGACAGCAGACCGAACGCGATCCACCGCTTGAACAGCGCCGGATCGGGCGTGCCCTCGAAACCGCCGATGTCGTGGCTCCAGTAGCCGAACCCTGACATGCCCAGGGAGAGGCCGCCGCGAAGGCTCTCCCCCATCGCCTCGAAGCTCGATTCGGCGTCGCCTCCCCAGTGCACGGGAAAGCGCTGCCCGCCGGTCGTGGCGGACCGGGCGAAGACCACCGCCTCGCCCTCACCGCGCTTCTTGCGGAGCAGGTCGAAGACGGTCTGGTTGTAGAGGAAGGTGTAGTAGTTGTGCGCCCGGTCCGGGTCCGAACCGTCGTGGTAGACGACGTCGGTGGGGATGCGTTCGCCGAAGTCGGTCTTGAAGCAGTCCACGCCCATGTCGAGCAGCGCTTCCAGCTTCGCCGCATACCATTCCCGCGCCTCGGGATTGGTGAAGTCGACGACGGCCAGGCCGGGCTGCCACTTGTCCCACTGCCACACGTCCCCGTCCGGCCGGTTCAGCAGGTAGCCGCGCGAACGCCCCTCCTCGAACAGCGGCGAGCGCTGCCCGATGTAGGGGTTGATCCAGACGCAGACCCGCAGCCCGCGGTCCCGCAGCCGGCGCAGCATCCCCTCCGGGTCGGGGAACACCCGCGGGTCCCACTCGAAATCGCACCACTGGAACTCGCGCATCCAGAAGCAGTCGAAATGGAAGACGCTGAGCGGCAGGTCGCGCGACGCCATCCCCTCGATGAACGAGGTGACGGTCTCCTCGTCATAGGACGTCGTGAAGGAGGTGGACAGCCACAGCCCGAAAGACCAGTCGGGCAGCCGCGCGGGCCGTCCGGTGAGCGCCGTGTACTTGCGGAGGATCTCCTTCGGAGACGGCCCGTAGATGACGAAGTACCGCATCGACTGGCCCTCGACGCTGAACTGCGTCCGGGCGACGGCCTCCGACGCCACCTCGAACGAGACCCGCCCGGGATGGTCGACGAAAACGCCGTAGCCCGCGTTGGTCAGGTAGAACGGCACGTTCTTGTACGCCTGCTCGCTCGCCGTTCCGCCGTCGGCGTTCCACACGTCCACGGCCTGGCCGTTCTTCACCAGCGGCCCGAACCGTTCACCGAGCCCGTAGACGAAGTGGTCGACGCCGAGGTCGAGCTGTTCCCGCACGTAGTGGCGGCCGTCGTCGGTGTCGATGACGGCCTGCGCCTTGGGCGCGCTCCCGGTCAGACGGCGCCCGCCCGCGAGGAAGTCCAGGCCCCACTCCCCCTCGCGCCCGACCCGGACCGACAGGGCGCCTGACGTCAGCGTCGCCGCCTCCTCGTCCACGGACACCTCCCCCGTCGGGTCGGCGGCCAGCTCGAAATCGGGACCGCGCCGCCGCTCCCCCGCGAAATGGGTGAGGGTGACGCCGATGACGTCCGGCATCGGCGACTCGCACGTCACCGTCACCACCGGACCCTTGAGCAGGTCGCCCCGGTGCCGGATCCGCTGCACCGGCGCGTGCACCGTGAAAGCGCCCGGCCCGGCGTCCACGTCGAGGACCTCCACCGGATGCGACGCCCGCACACCCTCGCGCAGCATCCAGTAGCCGTCACTGAACTTCATTACTTGATTGCCCCCGCCGTGAGTCCGCGCGCAAGGGTGCGCTGGAAGATGAGGAAGAACGCGACGGTCGGCAGGAGGCCGAGGAGCGACGCGGCGCTGGACATGGTGGCGTCCATGAGGCGCTGGCCCTGCAGGACGCCGAGGGCGACCGAGACCGTCTGGTTCTCGTTGGAGATGAGGAAGACCATGGGGATCAGGAACTCGTTCCAGGTCCACACGAAGAAGAACACGAGCAGGACCGACAGCGTCGGCCGGACGACCGGGACGACGACCCGCCACAGCACCTGCCACCGGCCGGCGCCGTCGATCCGCGCCGCCTCCAGCAGCGGGCGCGGGAACGCCGCCATCACCGACGACAGCAGGTAGGTGCCGAACGCGCTCTGGATGACCGTGAACACGATGATCACGCTGATCCTGGTGTCGTACAGGCCGACCTGCTTCGCCATGTAGTACAGCGGGTAGACGAGCGCCTCCTGCGGCAGCGTGTTCGCCAGGAGGAGCAGGGCGAGCACCCACATCCGCCCCTTGATCCGGCCGATGCCGAGCGCGTAGGCGTTGAGCACCGACAGCAGCACGGCGAGGACGGCGACGGAGCCGCTGACGATCGCGCTGTTCAGCAGGACGTGCCCGAAGTCGACGCGCTCCCAGAACTGCCGGACGCCGTCCAGGTGGAACCCGTCCGGCGGCGACAATGGGCCGTTCGAGGAGTACTCCTGCGGCGTCTTCAGCGCGTTGAAGACCACCACGACGAACGGGAGCAGCATCACGCCGGCGAGCGCGACCAGCGCCACCAGCACCGCGTAGGCGGACGGGCCGCGGCGGCGGGCGCGGCGGGCCGCGCCCCGGCGGTCGCGCGGCGGCGCGCCCGCCTTCCTCGTCAGCGTCGCGGTCATCGCCCCTCCTCCAGGTCGCGTGCCTGCAGGCGCAGGAAGACGACGGTCAGCGCGAGGATGACCAGCGTCAGCACGGTCGCGATCGCCGAGCCGTAGCCGACGTCGGACTTCTCGAAGAAGTTGACCCAGGAGTAGTAGGACGGCACGTTCGTCGCCCCGCCCGGGCCGCCCTTGGTGAGCACGAAGATCTGCGGGAAGGCCTTCAGCGCGGCGATCGTCGTCCACAGCAGCACGACGAAGATCTCCGGCCGGATCTGCGGGACGGTGACGTGCCGGAACCGGCGGCCCCACGAGGCGCCGTCGATCTCCGCCGCCTCGTACAGCGACGGGTCGACCCGCTGCAGCCCCGACATGAAGATCACCAACGGGAAGCCGATCTGCATCCAGACCATGACGCCGACGACGCTCCACAGGGCGGTGGCCGGGTCGCCGAGCCAGTCGTGCGCGAGGGAGCCGAGGCCCACGGCGTCCAGGAGCGCGTTGACCGCGCCGTTCTCCGGGGCCAGCAGCCAGCTCCACACCACGCCCGCGATGACGACCGGCAGCACCTGCGGCAGGTAGACGCAGGCGCGCAGGACGCTCGCGGTGCGCGGGCCGAAGTGCCGGTCGACCAGGTCGGTCAGTGCCGCGGCCAGCACCAGCCCGATCATCGTCGGGACGATCGCCATCCCGAAGATGATCAGGACGTTGTGCCGGAACGAGGCCCAGAACTCCCCGTCCCGGACGAGCTCGCGGTAGTTGCCGAGCCCGATCCACTCGGGGGCGCCGACGCCCGTCCACTCGGTGAAGCTCGTCCCGATGTTCATCAGGAACGGCACCCCGATGACGGCGGTGAAGAGGAGCAGGCCGGGGAGCAGGTAGGGCAGGTAGCCCCACTGCTCCCGCGACCGGCCGCGGCCTGGCGTCGTCACTTCGGCAGGCCGCCGTCGTAGGTCTTCTGGATGCCGCCGAGGACCTCACCCGGCGCGGTGCCGTTCATGAGCTTCTGCGTCTGCGCCACCCAGGCGTCGTAGAAGCCGGCGACCGGCCAGTCGGGGTAGTAGGCGAGCCCGTCGGACCGGGTCAGCCCGTCGAAGTCGGCGATGAGCTTCTTGGCCTTGGCATCGGTGATCGCGGACGGGTCCGCCGCGACCGGCACGCCTCCCGCGTTGCCGAGCGTGGCCTGCGCCTGCTTCTTCATCGTGATGTCGATGAAGTCGTAGGCGAGCTGCTTGTTCTCCGACCCCTTGGGGACGACCCAGAGGTTCCCGCCCGAGCCGAGCGTCATCTTGGCGCCGGGCCAGACGGCCGTCTCCCAGTCGAACTTCGCCTCCGCGGCGACCCGGCCGAACCACCAGCTCCCGGAGAACATCATGGGGAACTTGCCGCTCATGAACGCGACGCCGGCGTCCTCCGCCTTGAGGCTGACGGACTTCTTGGCGATGTAGCCCTTCTTCACCCAGTCGGCGAAGGTGGTCGCCCCGTAGGTCCATGCGGCGTCGTTGAAGTTCGTCTTGCCGGTGTAGCGCTGGAAGGCGTCCACCCAGGCGCGGTCGGCCTTGTCCAGGGCGAGCTGGTAGACGAACTGGTGCGCCATGTACTCGGCGCCCGCGTTGGTCAGCGGCGTGACGCCCTTGGCGACGAACGCGTCCATCGCGGCGGTCAGCTCGGCGAACGTCGTCGGGATCTTGACGTCGTTCTTCTCGAACAGGTCCTTGTTGTAGTAGACCTGCAGGTACTCCGCATAGTCAGGGACGCCGTACCATGTGTCACCGCCCATCGTGCCCTTGGCGTCGTACTTGGCGGTGACCTGGACGTTCGGGCTGATCAGCTTGTCCCAGCCCCGCTTGGTGACCTCGGGGGTGAGATCGGTGAGCAGGCCCTGCCTGGAGAGCATGCCGGCGGTCGCGTTGCCCTTGTTGTACTCCATGACGTCGGGGGCGTCCTTGGAGTTCAGCACCATGGGCGCAGTCTTCTGGATCTGCTCGAAGCCCTTCTCCTCGAACGTCACCTTGACGCCGGGGTGGGTGGCCTCGAACTCCTTGATCGCCTCGTCCCACGCCTTGCCCATGGCGCTGTCGGGGGCCTCGTAGTGCCAGAGCTTCAGCTCCTTGCCGCCGGAACCGCCGTCGTCGCCGCCGCACGCCGTGAGCGACAGCGCCGCCGCGGCAAGGGCGGCGAGCACCGCCGCGCTCCTGCCTGCCTTGATCATGGGTCTTCCTCCGGGGTGGGACCGAGCGCCTGTCGAAGCGCTTCGATTGCCGGGATGCTAAGCCCTCGATCAGGCGCGACACAATAGGACGACCCACCTCAATTAGGCCACGAGCCCGCTGACCTGCGACGATCATCTGGGAGCGCTCCCATGAGCAGGCTCAGCGGCTGCACTCCGTGCCGTTCAGCGTGAACCGCGAGGGCGCGCCGTTGGCGCCGTCCTGGCTCCCGAGGAACCCGAACTCGGCCGTCCCGTGCGGCGGGATCGACCGGTTCCACTCCGCCGCCGTCACCGTGACGGACGCCCCGTCCTGCGATCGGCCGCCGTTCCACAGCTGGGTGATCGCCTGCCCGTCGGGGAACGCGAAGCCCAGCGTCCAGCCGTCGATCGCGCCGTTTCCGAGGTTGGTGATGCGGACGGTCGCCTGGAAGCCCCGCGGCCACGTCCCGTCGACGCGGTACGACACCGAGCACGCGGCCGCCGCGGCCGTCGTCCGGCCCGCCGGCGGGGACGGCGCCGGCGGTTTCGCGCCGGCCTGATCGGAGGAGTCGGGCGCGAGGGCGGCCAGCAGCGCGGCCAGCGCGACCAGGGCCCCGGCCGCGACCCCGGCGATCAGCAGCGGGCGCCGCCCGGCCCCTCGCCGGTGAGGCCCGGGGTCGTCCAGGACGCGGGTCGGGTTGCGGGGCCGATCCGGAGGCGGAAGGCCGGCGGGCGCGGCGGCGCCGGGGACGTGGAGCTGGACGCCCGCGGCGCCGGCCAGGAGGCGGGCCGCTCCGGCGGCGGTGGGGCGCGCGCCCGGGTCCGGGGACAGGCAGTCGCGGCAGAGGGCGGCGACCTCGTCCGGCGTGTCCTTCCGGAAGGCCGACGAGGGCGTGGGCGGGGCACCGGTCAGGCACTCGTGCAGGACGACGCCCAGGGAGTAGACGTCGGCCGCCGGTGTCGGGGGCGTCCCGCTCACCAGTTCGGGCGCCATGTAGGCGGGCGTGCCCATCACCGGTCCGCCCGTCGTGCCGGTGAACGCGATGCCGAAGTCGAGGACCTTCACCTCGACCGGGGTGAGGTAGACGTTCCCGGGCTTGATGTCGCGGTGCACGATGCCGGCGTCGTGGGCCGCGGACAGGGCGTCGGCGACCTGGGCGCAGATTCCGGCCGCCTCGCGCCAGGGCAGCGGGCCGCGCGACAGGCGCACGGCCAGGCTCTCGCCGTCCAGCAACTCCATGACCACGTACGGGATCCGGCGGGACTCGCGCCGCGCGGACCCCTGCGAGCCGATCCGGTGCTCGCCGTAGTCGTAGACGCCGGTGATGCCGGGGTGGGTGAGGGCCGCGGCGGCCTGAGCCTCCTGGCGCAGGCGCCGCGCGAACTCCTCGGGCCCGCCGTCCTTGGGGACCTTGACCGCGACGGCGCGGTCGAGCACGGTGTCGACCGCGCGCCAGACGGTCGCCATGCCGCCGGCGCCGAGAGGCCGCTCGATGCGGTAGCGCCCCCCGAGGCGTTCGCCCGGGGCGATGATCTCGGGCATGGACGAACTCTATGCCGGACTCAGGGAACGAGGTACCGGCTGTCGCGGGCGTCGGTGATCGCCATGTGTCCGGGGGCGTGCCCGATGGCGAGCTTGGGGCGGGAGGCCATCACCGCCGCCTGCGGGGTCACGCCGCAGGCCCAGAACACCGGGATCTCGTCGACCCGGATCTCGACCGGGTCGCCGAAGTCCGGGGCGGACAGGTCGTCGATGCCGAGCTCGACGGGGTCGCCGACGTGCACGGGCGCGCCGTGGACGGAGGGGTACCGGGCCGTCACGCGCACGGCGTCGGCCACCTGCGCCGCCGGGATCGGGCGCATCGAGACGACGAGCGGGCCGCCGAACTCGCCCGCGCGGCGGCACATCCGGTTCGTCCGGTACATCGGGACGTTGCAGCCCTGCTCGATGTGCCGGACGGGGACGCCGGCCTCGCGGAGCGCGTCCTCGAAGGTGAAGCTGCACCCGATGAGGAACGAGACGAGGTCCTCGCGCCAGTAGGCGGTCACGTCGCCCACCTCGGCGACTGGCTCCCCGTGCTCGTAGACGACGTAGCCGGGCAGGTCGGTGCGCAGGTCCCCGGCGAACAGCGGGGCGGCTGTCTCGCCGGGCTCGGTGACGTCCAGGACGGGGCACGGCCCGGGGTTGCGCTGCGCGAACAGCAGCAGGTCGAAGGCGTACTCGCGCGGGACGGCGATGAGGTTCGCCTGCGTCCAGCCGGAGCACCAGCCGGACGTGGGAACGCGCAGGCCGGCCCGGAACAGGGACCTCGCCTGGTCCGGCGAGAGCGCGCCCGGGTCGAGGGGTGCGGTCATGGTCTGTCCTCCCGGAGGTTCGGTGCGGGGTGCGGCCGGAACCGGAGCCGCTGCCCGGGACGGGCCTGGGCGGCGCGTCCGATGTCGGCGGAGGCGACCACCGCGATCACGGGGTAGCCGCCGGTGAGCGGGTGGTCGGCGAGGAACAGCACCGGCCGCCCGGACGGCGGGACCTGCAGCGCCCCGGTGACCGTCCCCTCGCTGGGCAGCTCGCCGCGCCCGGCGTGCTCCAGTCCCGGCCCGTCCAGGCGCATGCCGACGCGGTCGATCTCGCTGGTCACCGTGTAGGCGGCGGAGAAGAGGGCGTCCAGCGCGCCGGGGGCGAACCGGTCGTGGCGGGGGCCGGGCATCGCGCGCAGCTCGATGTCGCCGCCGCCCGGCGCGCGGACGGGCGCGGCGTCCAGGAGCGGCGCGGCGGCGGGCGGCGCGCCGACGGGAAGCAGGTCGCCGGGTTCGAGCGGGGCCGGGCCGAGGCCGGAGAGGGTGTCGGTGGAGCGGGACCCGAGGACGGGCGGGACGGCGACGCCGCCGCGCACGGCCAGGTAGCTGCGCAGTCCGGAGGGCGGGGCGCCCATCCGCAGTTCGGCGCCGTCCGGGACGTGGAGGACCGAGTAGGGGGCCTCGGAGCGGCCCTCCACGAGCAGCGGGGCGGGCGCACCGGTCACCGCGGCGAACACGCCGCCGCGGCAGCGCACGTGCAGGCCGCCGAAGGTGACCTCGACCGCGGCCTCCTCCTCGGGGTTGCCGAGCAGCCGGTTGGCGAGTCGGAACGAGCCCGGGTCCGCGGCGCCCGACACCCCCACGCCGAGCGCCGCGTGACCCGAGCGGCCCAGGTCCTGGACTGTCGCCAGGGGTCCTGTGCGGAGAACGTCCAGACGGCGCCTCACAGTTCCCTCCGGACGAAGCGGACCCGGGTCCCCGGGCGGAGCAGGGCGGGCGGATCGCGTTCGAGGTCCCACAGGACGGCCTCCGTGCGTCCGATGAGGCGCCAGCCGCCGGGGGACTCGACCGGGTAGACGCCGCTGAAGCGCCCGGCGAGACCGACCGCGCCCGCGGGGACGCGGACGCGGGGCGTCGCGCGGCGCGGGACGTCCAAACGCGGGTCACCGCCCTCCAGGTAGCCGAACCCGGGCGCGAACCCGGTGAACGCGACCCGCCACGGGGTCCCGGTGTGCGCGGCGACGACCTCGTCCGGGGCGAGCCCGGTGAGGCGGGCGACCTCGGCGAGGTCGTCGCCGTCGTAGACGACGGGGATCTCGGCCTCGCCGGCGCCTCCGTCCGCAGTGCCCGGCCGGGTGGCGCGCACCGCGGCGGCAACCGCGGCCGGGTCGGCGGACGGGTCCAGCAGCAGGGTCAGGGTGCGGGCCGCCGGGACGAGGTCGGCGACGCCGGGCGGCGGGGACGCGGCGAGCGCCGCGTACAGGCCGAGCATCTCCGGCAGGTCCGGCAGTTCGACCAGCAGCGCCGCGTCGCCGTTCGGGAGGATCCGCACCCCGCCCTCACTTCCAGAGGTCGTCGAGCCCGGACAGGCTGTTCCAGCCCAGGTAGAGCGACAGCAGCCAGGCCGCCACGCCGATGGCGAGGAGCCAGACCGGGTAGCGGTGGCCGCCGAGCAGGTCCCGGCGGCGGGCGGCCGCCCACAGCAGCACGGCGAGCCCGAACGGCAGGATCAGCCCGTTCAGCGCGCCCGCGAGGACGAGCAGCTTCGCCGGGGCGGTGCCGATCACGAGGTAGATGGCGGCGGAGACGAGGATGAACGCGACGACCAGCCGGTTGCGGTGCCGCTCGACGAAGGAGGAGAACGACACGAGGAAGGACACCGAGGTGTAGGACGCGCCGATGACCGAGGTGATCGCGGCCGACCACATGATCAGGCCGAAGACGCGCAGGCCGGCCTCTCCCGCAGCGTTCTCGAAGGCCGAGGCGGGGGCGTTCTCCTTGGCGAGGGTCACCCCGCCGGCGACGACGCCGAGGACGGCGAGGAACAGCAGCACGCGCATGAGGCCGGTGACGAGGACGCCGGTGACGGCGCTGCGGTTGATCTCCTTGACGTTGTCCGGTCCGGTCACCCCGGACTCGATCATGCGGTGCGCGCCCGCGTAGGTGATGTAGCCGCCGACCGTCCCGCCGATGAGCGTGGTGATGACCAGGAAGTCGACGGTCTCCGGCGCCACGCTCTGCCGGAGCGCGTCCCCGACGGGCGGCTCGGACACGAACGCCACGTACAGGGTCAGCAGGATCATCACGGCGCCGAGCACGACGACGATCCGGTCCATGGCGACGCCGGCCCGCCGGACCAGGAAGATCGCGATGGCGGCCAGCGCGGAGAGCGTGCCGCCGATCTTGACGTCCAGGCCGAGCAGCGCGTTCAGCCCGAGCGCGGCGCCGGCGACGTTGCCGATGTTGAACACCAGCCCGCCGAACACGTCCAGCGCGGCGAGGCCGTACCCGGCGCCGGGCAGGACGCGGTTGCCGAGCTCCTGGGCGCGCATCCTCGAGACGCCGACGACGCGCCACACGTTCAACTGGATCGCGACGTCCACCAGCACGGACACGAGGATCGCGAACGCGAACGCGGCGCCGAGCTCGGCGGTGAAGACGGTGGTCTGGGTGATGAAGCCGGGTCCGATGGCGCTGGTCGCCATCAGGAACATGGCGCCGGTGAGCGCGGCGCGACGCGAGCGGGCGGCCGGTTCCGTGGTGGTGTCGAGGGTCGCTGGGTCCGTCATGGCGGGGCCCTTCCAGGGGGTTCGACTTTCCGCAAGCGTAGGGATTGTTCAACAATCCATCAAGAGACCTGTTGATGCATTCTCCCGTCCTCGGGGATAGGCTGGCCTCCCCGAACCTTCGCGCGTCCTCCCGCGCCTACCCCCGGAAGGTGGCTGATGCCCGTGCCGGCGCAGGGCTCGTGGCTGGCCGGCATCGCGGCCGCCCGGCACGACCTCGACCGCACCAGCACCGCCGCGCGGATCGCCGGCCTGCTGCGCGAGCAGATCACCGACGGGCGGCTCGCCCCCGGCGAGCGCGTCCGCGAGGAGGAGCTGGGCGAGGCCCTGAAGGTCTCGCGCAACACCGTGCGCGAGGCGTTCCGGCTGCTCGCGCAGGAGCGGCTGCTCGTCCACGAGTTCAACCGGGGCGTGTTCGTGCGCCGGGTCACCGCCGACGGCCTCGCCGACCTCTACCGGGTCCGTCGGATCCTGGAGTGCGAGGGCGTACGGTGCGCGCGGGAGGCCCCCGCGGGGTCGTTCGGCCGGGTGGAGGCCGCGGTCCTGGACGGCGAGCGCGCCGCCGCCGCCGGGCGCTGGCCGGACGTCGGCACCGCCGACATACGCTTCCACCAGGCCATCGCCGCACTGGTGGGCAGCCCGCGGGTGGACGAGATGATCCAGCACCTGCTGGCCGAGATGCGCCTGGTCTTCCACGAGATGGGCTCGCCGCGCAAGTTCCACGAGCCCTACCTGGCCCGCAACCGGCGGATCCACGACCTGATGGCGGGCGGCGACCTCGCCGGGGCGGAGCGGGAGCTGCGCTCCTACCTCGACGACGCCGAGAAGCAGCTCACGAACGCGTATCGCGCGGAGGCCCCCTGAGGAGGCGGGGTCACGGGGCGTAGTTCATGACGTGGTCGTGCAGCAGCTGCGGCGCGGCCGGGTCGGCGCGGCGGAACGCCTCGATCAGCTCGGCGTGCTCGGCCGACTTGGAGTAGATCTCCGTGTGGTGCAGGCGCAGGGACAGTGTCGTCCACAGCTCGATGCCGAGCCCCTCCCACACCGAGACGAGCAGCCGGTTGCCGGCCGTCTCGACGATCTCGCGGTGGAAGGCGATGCTCAGCCGCATCTGCTCGTGCAGGTCGCCTTCCCGGGCGGCCTCGCCGAGCCGGCGGTTGTGCGCCTCCAGCGCGTCCAGGCAGTCGGCGAGCCGGGGCAGCGCCAGCTCCACGGCCGTCCGCTCCAGGCCGGCGCGGACGGGGAAGATCTCGGCCAGGTCCTGCTCGGTGAAGTCGCGGACCCGGGCGCCCCGGTTCGGCAGCGTCTCGATCAGCCGCTGCGCCTCCAGCTGGCGCAGCGCCTCCCGGACGGGCCCCTGGCTCACGCCCAGCTCGGTCGCGATGCGGCGCTCGACGATGCGCTCCCCCGGCTCCCATCGCCCGGAGCTGATGCCCTCCACGATGAACTCGCGGATCTGGTCGGCGAGCCCGGTGCGGAGCAGCTGGTCGGAGGTCTTCACGAAACTGGATCGTAGCGCCACGGCCGGTAAGTGCCTCTTGACGGGTGAGCGGTTCGTGCGAGATACAATATGATCGATCATAGATCAATGATGATCGGGAGTGTCGTGGCGATCCTACGGCGCTGCCCCGGACAGAGGAAGGTCGCCGATGGCTGAGACCGTTCAGGCCGCACCGGCGCGGAGCCGGCGGGCGCGCGGCGCCAAGGCTCCCGGGCCGAAGACCGACGCGGCGGCGCCGGAGGCGGCGTCCCCGGCGGCCGACGCCGGCACTCTCGTCGGCTACTACCGGCAGATGCTGCTGATCAGGCGGTTCGAGGAGCGGGCCGCCCGCGCCTACACCGAGGCCAAGATCGGCGGCTACTGCCACCTGAACCTCGGCGAGGAGGCCACGGTCGTCGGGCTGATGGCCGCGCTGCGCCCCACCGACTACCTGTTCACCAACTACCGCGAGCACGGCTACGCCCTCGCCAAGGGCATCGGCGCGGAGCGCGTCATGGCCGAGTTGTACGGGCGGTCCACGGGCGTGTCCAAGGGCTGGGGCGGGTCGATGCACCTGTTCGACGCCGAGGCCCGGCTGCTCGGCGGGTACGGGATCGTCGGCGGGCAGGTGCCCCTCGCGGCCGGCGCGGCGCTCGCCGTCTCCTACAAGGGCGGCGACGAGGTCGTCATGTGCCAGATGGGCGACGGGACGACCGCGATCGGAGCGTTCCACGAGTCGCTGAACATCGCCGCCCTCTGGAACCTCCCGGTCGTCTTCGTCGTGATCAACAACGGTCTCGGCATGGGCACCACCGTGGAGAACTCCGCGGCCGAGCCGGAGCTGTACCGGCGCGGCGCCGCGTACCGGACGGAGAGCCTGCGGGTGGACGGCACCGACGTGCTCGCGGTGCGCGACGCCGCGCGTACCGCCGTCGAGCGCGCCCGCGCCGAGAGCAGGCCGTACCTGCTGGAGACCGTCAGCCCCCGGCTGAAGGGCCACTCGGTCGTCGACCCCGCCCGCTACCGGTCCAAGGAGGAGAAGGAGGCCCTGAAGGCCGCCGACCCCCTCGCCCGGATGGCGCTGGACCTGGAGGACGCCGGGATCCTGTCCGCCGACGACCGCGACCGGCTGGACGCCGAGGTGACGGCGGAGATCGATGCCGCCGCCGCGTTCGCCGACGACAGCCCCGCGCCCGACGTGTCCACGCTGTTCGACTACACCTACGCCACCCCGGTCCCGGGCGAGCTGCGCCGGCTCCCCGCCGACCCCGTATTCGGTTCCTGAGAGGCACCCATGGCAACCGTGACCTACCGCCAGGCCCTCCGGGACACGCTCCGCGCCGAGATGCTCCGCGACGAGAACGTCTTCCTGATGGGCGAGGAGATCGGGCTCTTCGAGGGCTCCTACAAGATCACCGAGGGGCTGCTGAAGGAGTTCGGGCCGCGCCGCGTACGCGACACCCCGATCGCCGAGGAGGGCTTCGTCGGCGCCGCGATCGGTGCCGCGATGCTCGGCCTGCGCCCCGTCGTGGAGATCATGACGATCAACTTCTCGCTGCTGGCGCTGGACCAGATCGTCAACCACGCCGCGAAGATCTACGGCATGTTCGGCGGGCAGGCCAGCGTGCCGATGGTGATCCGCACGCCGGGCGGCGGCGGCCAGCAGCTCGGCGCCACCCACTCGCAGAACGTCGAGCTGTTCTACTCGTTCATCCCCGGCCTGAAGGTGCTCGCGCCGAGCACGCCCGCCGAGGCGTCGGCGATGCTGAAGGCCGCGATCCGCGACGACGACCCGGTGCTGTTCCTGGAGAACCTCGCCCTCTACAACACCAAGGGCGAACTGCCCGCCGCGGTCGAGGACGTCGAGCCCGCCGAGATCGGCCGCGCCGCCGTGACCCGTCCGGGCACCGACATCACGATCATCGGCTACTCCCGGATGGCCCGCGTCGCCTCGGAGGTGGCCGAGACCCTCGCCGCGGAGGGCGTCTCCGCCGAGGTCGTGGACCTGCGCAGCCTGCGCCCGCTCGACCGGCAGACCGTCGTCGACTCCGTCCGCCGGACCGGCTGCGCCGTCGTGGCCGAGGACGACTGGCTGACCTACGGCATCGGCGCCGAGATCGCCGCGACGATCCAGGAGGGGGCGTTCGACTGGCTGGACGCCCCGGTCCGGCGCGTCGCGATGGCCGAGGTGCCGCTCCCCTACGCCAAGTCCCTGGAGACGGCGGCGCTGCCGTCCGCCGAGTCCCTGCTGACCGCCGTGCGCGCCACGCTCCGCGCGACCGGCCGCATCACGCCGGGGACGGACGCCACGTCCCCGCGACCCGCTCTGGAGCCCGTGCGATGACCGAGATCCTCATGCCCCGCCTCTCCGACACGATGGAGGAGGGCGTCATCAGCTCCTGGCAGAAGCAGCCGGGAGACGAGGTCGCGGTCGGCGACGTCATCGTCGACATCGAGACCGACAAGGCGGTCATGGAGTACGAGGCCTACGAGGCCGGCGTGCTGGAGAAGATCCTCGTCGCCGAGGGCGAGACCGCCGCGATCGGCGCCCCGATCGCGGTGATCGCCCCCGCCGGCGGCGCCCGTCCCGAGCCCGCGCCCGCCGCCGAGGCGCGGCCCGCGGCCGAGCCGGAGCAGGCGCCCGCCGCCAAGGCCTCGCCCGAGCCCGAGGCCGCGCCCGAGGCGGCGCCGGTCGCCACGGCCGCCCCGCGGGCCGCGGGACGCCCGACCGCCTCCCGCCCGCCGTCGTCGCCGCTGGCGCGCCGGCTGGCCCGCGACCACGGCATCGACCTGGCCGCCCTCACCGGCTCCGGCCCGGGCGGGCGCATCGTCCGCGCCGACATCGAGGCCGCCGTGCGCGCCGCCGGCCCGGCGACGCCCGCCCCGGCCGCCGCCGAGGCCGCCACCGCTCGCGCCGCCGTCAACGGGGCCTCCGCACCGTCGGCGCCCGCCGTCCAGGCCCGGGCCGACGACCCGGACGTGGAGGCCGTCCCGCTCAACCGCTTCCGCAAGGTCGCGGCCAGGCGGCTGACCGAGAGCAAGCGCGAGGCACCGCACTTCTACCTGAACCGCGAGGTGGACGCGGGCGCCCTGCTGGCGTTCCGCGCGACGCTCAACGAGGCCCTCGCCCCGGCGAAGGTCAGCGTGAACGACCTGGTCGTGAAGGCGGTGGCGACGGCGCTGCGCGAGCACCCGGCGGTGAACGTCTCCTACACCGAGGAGAACCTGCTCTTCCACAAGCGGGTGCACGTCGGCGTGGCGGTGGCGGTCGAGGACGGCCTCGTCGTCCCGGTCGTCCGCGACGCCGACCGCATGAGCGTCTCGCAGATCGGCCGGGAGACCCGCGAGCTCGCCGCCAAGGCCCGCGACGGCAAGCTGTCCGCCCGGGAGATGAGCGGCGGCACGTTCAGCGTCAGCAACCTCGGCATGTTCGGCGTGGACTCGTTCTCCGCGGTGATCAACCCGCCGGAGGCCGCCATCCTCGCCGTGGGCGCCGTCCGCGAGGAACCCGTCGTCCGCGACGGCCAGGTCGTCCCCGGCAAGCGCATGACGGTCACCCTCTCGGTCGACCACCGCGCCACCGACGGCGCGACGGCCGCGAAGTTCCTGGCCCGCCTCGCCGAGCTGCTGCAGAACCCGCTGCTCATCGTCGCGTAGCCCCGCACGGAACCCCCGCACGGAACGCGGAAGGGCCCTCGCCGCCGGCGGCGAGGGCCCTTCCGCGTTCCGTCAGGGGTTCAGAGCATGACGCGGCCGCCGGTGACGTCGAGGGTGAGGCCCGTCAGCCAGGTGGACTGGGACGAGGCCAGGAAGAGCGCGGCGGCCGCCACGTCGCCCGGTTCGCCGAGACGGGCGAGCGGGTGGGAGGCGGCCACGGCGTCCTGGGTCTCCGGCGGCATGAACCGGGCGGTGCGCTCGGTGCGGATCGTGCCGGGGGCGACGCAGTTGACGCGGACCCCGTCCTGTCCGGCCTCGGCGGCGGCGTGGCGGGTGAGGGCCTGGACGCCCGCCTTGGCGGCCTCGTAGGCGACGGGGGCGCCCCACGGGTTGCCCAGTTCCCGGCCGCCGCCCCCCGGCAGGTTCGTCGGCAGGCGCCCGGCCGACGACGACATCGTGATGATCGATCCGGCCTTCCGCTCCTGCATGCCGGGCAGGAACGCCTTCAGGGTGAGGAAGGTCGCGGTGAGGTTGCCGTCGAGGACCGACCGCCACTCCTGCTCGGTCATGGCCGCGGTCGGGCCGGGCCGCGCGATCCCGCCGCCGGCGAAGGCGCACAGGACGCTGGCCGGGCCGAGCTCGTCCTCGATCCGCAGGCGCGCGGACTCGACGGCGGCCAGGTCGGTGACGTCGGCCG
The DNA here is from genome assembly GCF_013409045.1 of Actinomadura citrea. Classification (NCBI taxonomy): domain Bacteria; kingdom Bacillati; phylum Actinomycetota; class Actinomycetes; order Streptosporangiales; family Thermomonosporaceae; genus Actinomadura; species Actinomadura citrea. The sequence continues at coordinate 6,480,425 of NZ_JACCBT010000001.1, forward strand.
CGACGCCGATCCCGCCGGTCTCCCCGGCCACCTGGTCGAGCGCCGCCCGGTCGCGTCCGATGACGGCGACCCTGGCGCCCTCGGCGGCGAACGCGCGTGCCGTGGCGGCGCCGATGCCGCGCGAGCCGCCGGTGATGACCGCGACCATGCCGTTGAGCTCGGAATACATCAATGCCTCCTGGTCAGGTGCCTGCCTTCCTGATTCTGAGTGAGCGCTCACTCATTGTCAAGCGGGAGCGGCGCGGTGGTGGCCGTATCCGGCCACCGGCCGGGTTCGACCAATCAGATCCGGCGGGGGCCGCGAAGTATCCGCGGGCATGGCGAAGAGACCGGTCGATCCGGCGTCGCGGCAACGTAGCCCAGCGCCACGGAACGGCGCCGCCGCGGCGAGCACCCGGAGACCGGCGAGGGTTCCACGATGCCGACACTCCATCCAGCCGGGGGAACGTCCAGGGCGCGGGTCGTCGCGATGGTCGCCGCCGGGGGCCTGCTTCTCGCGGGCGGGTTCGCCGGACTCGCGCCGCGGCAGGGCACCGCGTCCAGCCACCGCGAGGCGCCGCTCATCTCGGGGCAGCCGCAGTACGACAACACCGACGTGTACGCGTTCGTCAGTCCGGACAGGCCGGACACCACCACACTGATCGCGAACTTCGTTCCGTTCCAGGACCCGGCGGGCGGGCCGAACTTCTACAAGTTCGCGCGGGACGCCAGGTACGACCTCAACGTCGACAACGACGGCGACTCGCTGCCCGACCTCACCTACCGGTTCCGCTTCCACGACCGGCTGAAGAACGCGAACACCTTCCTCTACAACACCGGGCCGGTGACGGGCCTGGACGACCCCGACCTCAACTTCACGCAGACCTACGACCTGACGCTGGTCCGGCGGGTCGACGGCCAGGTCCGGAGCGTGCGCACGCTCGCCGAGAACGCGCCCGTCGCGCCGTCCAACGTGGGCAAGGCGTCCATGCCGGACTACGCAAAGCTGCGCACCCAGGCGGTCAGGCCGCTCGGCGACGGGACGACGTCGTTCGCCGGGCAGGCCGACGACCCGTTCTTCCTCGACCTGCGGGTGTTCGACCTGCTGTACGGCGCGAACCTGAAGGAGGTCGGGAACGACACGCTGAGCGGCTACAACGTCAACACGGTCGCGCTGCAGGTCCCGACGCGCCACCTCGTCACGGGGCACGACCCGGTGATCGGGGTGAACTCGACCGTGGCGCGGCTCTCCGCGTCCGGCGCGTACGCGCAGGTGTCGCGGCTCGGGAGCCCGCTGGTGAACGAGGTGGTCATTCCGCGCGGCAGGAAGGACGCCTTCAACGCGTCCACCCCGTGGCAGGACGCACAGTTCGCCGGGTTCGTCACCGACCCCGAGCTGCCGAAGCTCATCGAGAAGATCTACAAGATCCCGGCGCCGCCCGGGCCGCGCAAGGACCTCGTCCAGGCGTTCCTCACCGGGGTGCCGGGGCTGAACCAGCCGGCGCACGTGCGGCCGGCGGAGCTGCTGCGGCTGAACACCTCGGTCAAGCCGACCGCGACCCCGGACCGGCTGGGTGTGCTAGGCGGCGACAAGGCGGGCTTCCCGAACGGGCGACGGCTCACCGACGACGTCGTCGACATCGAGCTGCAGGCCGTCGAGGGCGAGCTGCTCGGCAAGAAGAACGACCTCGGCGACGCGGTCAACGTCAACGACGCCGGGTTCGGCAAGAGCTTCCCGTACGTCGCGCAGCCCCACTCGGGGTCGGACGTGCGCGGCGCGACGAAGCCGGGGACGAAGGCCGCGGGCGCGGCGGGCAAGGGCGACGGCGGGCCCGTGAACTTCCTCAACGCGGGCGCCACGGAGACCACATCGGACGGCGAGGGCGGGACGATCCCGCTGGCACCGGTCGCGGCGGTGGCGGGCGCGGGAGCGTTCGTGCTGGTCGGCGGGCTGCTGTGGCTGCGGCGCCGGCGTCCCGAGACGGGACGGCACGAGAACTGATGCGTCCCCTCATCACCGGGGCCTCGGCGGCGGGGCTCGTCGCGGCGCTCACCCTCGGATCGGCGGTCGCGTTCGGCCGCCCGTCCGGGGAGCGCGCCGCGGCGGCCCCGGCCGGGGCCCCGGCCCCGGGCATCGCCGGCCTGCAGAAGAGGCTGCGCGAGCAGCCCCGCGACGCCGCGGGCTGGGCGTCCCTCGGAATCGCGTACGTGGAGCAGGCCCGGGTGACCGCGGACCCGACGTACTACCCGAAGGCGGACGAGGTGCTCCACCGGTCCCTCCGGGAGGCGCCCGGGAACGACGGCGCGCTGGCGGGGCTCGGCGCACTCGCGGCGGCGCGCCACGACTTCCACGGGGCGCTGCGGTACGCGGACGGGGCGCTCAAGGCGAACCCCTACGGGCAGCGCGCCGCGGCCGTCCGGGTGGACGCGCTGGTGGAGCTCGGCCGCTACGACGGCGCCCTGGCCGCCGCCCGCCGGGCGGACGCCGTCCGCCCGGGGATCCCGGTCTTCACCCGGCTCGCGTACGTGCGGGAGCTGCGCGGGGAGGTCGCGGAGGCGCGCCGGGTGCTGGGGCTCGCGCGGGCCTCGGCCACCGACCGCGGCGACCTGGCCTACATCGCGGTGCAGCTCGGCGAGCTGGCCTGGAACGACGGCGACCTCGGCCGGGCGCGGCGCGAGTACGCCGAGGCGCTGCGCCTGTCCCCCGGCCACCTGCCCGCCATGGACGGCGAGGCCCGCGTCAGGGCCGCGCGGGGCGACACGGCCGGGGCGCTCGCCGAGCGGGCCGAGATCGTCCGGCGGCTCCCGCTGCCGCAGTACCTCACCGAGTACGGGGAGCTGCTGGAGTCGGCCGGACGCCGGGACGAGGCGGGACGGCAGTACGCGGTCGCGGCGGCGTGGGCGCGGATCGCCAGGGCCAACGGAGTCGACGCCGACCTGGAGACCGCGCTGTCCGAGAGCGACCACGGCGACGCCGGGGACGCGCTGCGGGCGGCGCGGGCCGAGTACCGGCGGCGCTGCCCGGGCGCGGGCGTGCGGCAGTGCGGCGTGCACGCGGCCGACGCCCTGGCCTGGGCGCTGCACGTCAACGGGCGGGACGGCGAGGCCCTCCGCTACGCCCGGCAGGCGACGGCCACCGGATACCGCCGCGCGTCCTTCCGGTTCCATCTCGGCGTCATCGAGAAGGCCCTCGGCGAGCGGGCCGCGGCGCGGCGCGACCTGGCCGGGTCGCTGCGCCGCAACCCGGGCTTCTCACCGCTGTGGGCGCCGCGCGCCAAGGCGGCCCTGGACGACCTGGAAGGTGCGTCGTGATCGTTCTCGCCCTCGCCGCCGGGATGCTCGCCGCGCATCCCCTGGGCAACTTCACCGTCAACCACTACGACGGGCTGGTCGCGGCGCCGCACGAGCTGCGGATCGACCACGTCGAGGACCTCGCCGAGATCCCCGCCGCGCAGGCGATGCCGGGGCTCGACGCCGACCACGACGGGCGCCCGTCGGGCGGCGAGCTCGCGACCTGGGCGGGCGGGGCCTGTGCGCGGGCGGCCTCGTCCTTGCGCATCACGGTGGGCGGGCGCCCCGTCACCGCGACGGTCGCCTCCGCCGCGGCGTCGGCTCCGCGCGGGCAGGCGGGACTGCCGACGCTGCGGCTCGAATGCCGGATCACCGCACCCGCCGGGCCGGGGAGCGTCTCCTTCCGGGCCGGCGACGCCGACGGCCGGATCGGCTGGCGGGAGGTCAGCGCGCGGGGCGACCGGATGACGCTCGCCGCGTCCGACGTGCCCGGGTCGTCGCGCAGCCGCCGCCTCACCGCCTACCCGGCGGACATGCTCGCCTCCCCGCTCGACCAGCGGTCGGCGTCCCTCGACGTGCGGGCGGGCGGGCCGCCGCTCGCGGCCCCCGCGCCCGTCGGCGGGCCCGGAGCGCTGCTGCCGCGCGGCGCCGACGGGCTGACGCAGAAGTTCACGTCGCTGGTCGCGCGGCACGACCTCACTCCCGGCTTCGCGGCCCTGGCGTTCCTGATCGCGCTGCTGCTCGGCGCCCTGCACGCGCTCGCCCCCGGCCACGGCAAGACGATCATGGCGGCGCACGCGATGGGGGACGCGCGGCGCCGGACGCGGGACGTCCTCGCGCTCGGCCTGACGGTCACCCTCACCCACACGGCCGGCGTCCTGGCCCTCGGCCTCCTCGTGACGTCCGGGGCCCTGCTGGCGCCCGAGGCGCTGTTCCCCTGGCTCGGCGCGGCGGGCGGCGTCCTCGTGACGGCGGCGGGGGCGCTGCTGCTGCGGCGCGCCCTGCGCAACCGGCACCACGGTCACGGCCACGGGCACGGGCACGGGCACGGCCACGGCCACGGGCACGGAGACGGACACGGGCCCGTGCGTTCGCGGCGCGGCGGGGTCGTGCTGATGGGGCTGGCGGGCGGCATGGTGCCGAGCCCGTCGGCGGTCGTGGTGCTGGTCGGGGGCGCGGCGATCGGCCGTGCCTGGTTCGGGGTCGTGCTCGTCCTGGCCTACGGGCTCGGCCTCGCCGCCGCGCTCATGGCGGCCGGCCTCCTCGTCGCCGGCTCCGCGCGCGCCCTGGCGCGGCGCATTCCGGCCATGCGGATCCGGCTTCCCGGCGGAATGATGCCGATAGGGACGTCCGCGACGGTGGTCGCCCTCGGGCTGGGGCTCACGTTGCGGAGCCTGGTCCTGTGAGTTCCGACCCTGGGCGCTCCCGGATGCGTAGTGCCGTATGGACGGCCCACGGAGGGGAGCGCGGCATGCCGGCAGAGACGGGACCGCCGCACGGCGGCACGGTGTCCGGGCATGACGCGGACGCGCTGCTCGGCCGGACGGCGCGCGGCGACGAGCGCGCGTTCGAGCTGCTGTACGACGTGACCGCGGCGCCCGTGCACGGGCTGGTGCGACGGGTCGTCCGCGATCCGGCGATGGCGGAGGAGGTGACGCAGGAGGTGATGATCGAGGTGTGGCGGTCCGCCGCCCGCTACGACCCGGGCCGCGGCGGCGCGATGGCGTGGATCCTGACGATCGCGCACCGCCGGGCCGTGGACCGCGTCCGGCGCGAGCAGGCCGCGGGCGAGCGCGAGGCGAGAACCGTCCACCCCGGGGCGGGCGGCGCGCACGACCCGGTGGGCGAGCGGGTCGAGGCCCGGCTGGAGCACGAGCGGGTGCGGCGCTGCCTCGGGACGCTCACGCACCTGCAGCACGAGTCGGTGACGCTCGCCTACTACGGCGGGCACTCCTATCGTGAGGTGGCCGCGCTGGTGGGCGCGCCGCCGAACACGGTGCGGACCCGGATGCGCGACGGCATCATCCGGCTGCGCGACTGCCTGGGGGTGGAACGGTGACGAACGATCTGCACGCCCTCGCCGGCGCGTACGCGCTGGACGCGATCGACGACGCCGGGGAGCGGCGGTCGTTCGAAGAGCATCTGGCGGGGTGCGAGACGTGCGCGACCGAGCTGCGCGAGTTCCGGGCGACGACGGCCCGGCTGGGCATGGCGGTCGCCGAGGCCCCGCCGCCGCGGCTGCGCGCCCGGGTGCTGGCCGACGTCCGGAACGTCCGGCAGCTGCCGCCCGCGCCCCCGGGCCGGGACGCGGACGTGCGGCCGATCCGGCCGAGGCGGTGGCGGCGCGCCGCCGCGGCAGGGCTTGCCGCGGCCGCGTGCCTCGTGACGGCCGCCTCCGTCGGAGTGGCCGTCCACGAACGGCAGCGCGTGGAGCGCGCGGAGACCGCCTACCGGGACGTGGCGTCGGTACTGTCGGCGCCGGACGCGCGCTCAGCGACGGGGCGCGCCGCGGGCGGCGGGACGGTCACGATCGTCGTGTCCGCGTCGCGCGGCGGGGTGGTCGTGGCCTCGTCCGGGCTGCGGGCGCTGCCGTCCTCGAAGGCCTACCAGCTGTGGCTGATCGGCGCGGACGGCCCCCGCTCGGCGGGCCTGCTGCCCGGCGACCCGGATCGCCCGGTCGTCGCCGGGACGTGGCGGCCGCGGGACAAGGTCGGCGTGACCGTGGAGCCCGCCGGCGGGTCCGCGCGTCCGACGACGTCGCCGCTCGTCCTGCTGGACGTCACCTGATCCACTTGTCGTCTGACTGACGATATGTGATCATTGCGGGCATGTCGGTGAACGTCCCGCTCGGCCCGCTGCTCGACCCCGCCTTCCATCTCGGGTCGGTCCCCACCACGTGGGCGGAGCTGCTCGGCTTCGCGACCGGCGCGGTCAACGTGTGGCTCGTCGTCCGGCAGAACATCGCCAACTGGCCGATCGGCATCGCGAACGTGATCCTGCTCGGCCTGGTGTTCCTGGACGGCGGCCTCTACGCCGACGCCGGACTCCAGGTCGTCTACGTCGCGCTCCAGCTCTACGGCTGGTGGGTGTGGCTGTACGGCGGGGACGGCCGCGACCGACTCCCGGTGCGGCGCACGCGGGGCGCCGAGTGGGCGGCCCTGATCACCGCGGGCGCCGCCGGCACCGCCCTGCTGACCTGGGCGCTGTCGGCGTGGACGGACTCGACCGTGCCGTTCTGGGACGCCCTCACCACCGCGCTTTCCCTCATGGCGACCTACGGGCAGTCGCGCAAGCTGCTGGAGTCGTGGTGGCTGTGGATCACCGCCGACCTCGTCTACATCCCGCTGTACTTCGCCAAGGACCTCAAGCTCACCAGCGCCCTCTACCTCGTCTTCCTGGCGCTGTGCGTGTCCGGGCTGCTGGCCTGGCGCCGCGATCTGCGCGCGCGGCCCCTCGCCCCGGCGGCGGCCGTATGACGCACGAGCACGGCCTGGTCATCGGCAAGTTCTATCCGCCGCACGCCGGGCACCGCCATCTGATCGACACGGCCGCCGCGTCCTGCGCCCGGGTGAGCGTCGTCGTCGCGGCGTCCACCGCGGAGAGCATCCCGCTCGCGCTGCGGACGGCGTGGCTGCGCGAGGCGCACCGGCAGCCGCACGTGGAGATCGTCCCGGTGGTGGACGACGTGGAGATCGACTACGAGTCCGACGAGGTCTGGTCGGCGCACGTCGCGGCGTTCCGGGCGGGCCTGGCGATGCGGTCGGGGCTCGGCGCGTCCGTCCCGCCGGTGGACGCGGTGTTCAGCTCGGAGGCGTACGGGCCGGAGCTGGCGGAGCGCTTCTCGGCCGTGCACGTCCCGGTCGACCCGCCGCGCGAGCGCTTCCCGGTGAGCGGCACCGCCGTGCGCGAGGACCCCGTGGGGAACTGGGAGCACCTCTCGCCGCCCGTTCGGGCGTACCTGGCGCGACGAGTCGTGGTCGTCGGCGCCGAGTCGACCGGCACGACCACGCTGGCCCGCGCGCTCGCCGCCCACTACGCCCGGCGGGCCGGAGTGTGGGAGGCGACCCGGTGGGTCCCGGAGTACGGGCGGACGTTCACCGAGGAGAAGCTGGCCGCCGCGCGGCGGCGGGCGGGCGACCCGTCCCTGTGGCTGGACGACCTGGTGTGGGAGTCGGCCGAGTTCACCGAGATCGCCGAACGCCACGCGGCGCTGGAGGACGCGGCGGCCCGCTCGGGCTCGCCGCTGCTGGTCTGCGACACCGACGCGTTCGCCACGGCGATCTGGCACGAGCGCTACCTCGGCGCACCGGCCCCCGAGGTCGAGGCCGTCCACGGGCGGACCCCGCACCATCTGTGGATCCTGACCGATCCCGAGGGCGTCCCCTTCGAGCAGGACGGCTGGCGCGACGGCGAGCTGATCAGGTCGTGGATGTCGGGACGCTTCCGGGAGGAACTGGAGAAGCAGGGTCTTCCGCACCTCACCGTGACGGGCCCCCACGAGCGGCGCCTGGCCGCCGCCGTCGAGGCGACCGACGCCCTGCTGGCCGAGGGCTGGCACTTCAGCACCCCGCTGACCCCCTAGCCCCGGCCGCCCGGGTCAGCCCAGCCAGATCATGTTCGTCACGCGGAACTCCTTGATGTCGGCAAGGACGAGGTAGTCGAAGAACATCGAGGTGCCGTCGACCACCAGACGAAATTCGAGATCGGCGTCATCCAAAGGCCTTCCGGGGGGACCGCCTCCGGTGTCGATGGCCAGCCCGCCCGCCACCGCGAAGTCGCAGAAGAAGCGGATCACCGAGTTCTTCAGCGCCGGGGGCATGGCCTCGATCACGTCGGAGGCCTCTTTCTCGCAGAAGACCGTCCAGCCGCTCCGGCCCGCGGTCACTTCTCCGCGTCTTCCTCCGACAGGAACCGCCGTTTGAGCTCTTCGAGCGAGACCAGCTCGCTCCGGTCCGCCCTGCGCGCCCTGGCACGTCGCTCCGCGCGGTCGGGGATCTGGGCCAGATGGGCCTCGGCCCACCAGTCGTCCATGACCCGCCTGTAGTCGTCCTCTTCCTTGGCCGCCATGACCTCTTCGAGGAACCTGGTGCGCTTCTCCTCCGTCAGCCAGTCGGCGATGCCCTTGATCGTCCTTGGGACCCGGTGGACCTGCCCCGGGAGGAGTGGTTCTAGCGGTTGTGCGCTCATGTCGCTCCCGTCCGTCTGGTTCGGTCCCCTCTCGTCCGTGCAACGAGACCATACCGGGCCCCACAGACAGCACAGAGGGCCATTTGGCGGCACGCAGCGTATTGATGACCTCCGGACCAGGGGCCACAAAGGCCTTGTGAAGGCACAAGTGCGTTCCGCGACGGATTGGCCTTCGGACAGGGTCGGGCGTGTCCCCATTTCACCCGCGCCAGCGAGCTGAGAATGTGAGGCTTCAAGCCGATGCGGGCGGGCGTCCTCGATGCTGCTCGGCCGGCCCGGTGAGGAGCGGGCGCCCGGCCGGCTGGTCGAGGCGGAACAGGTCCTCGTCGATCCGGTCGAGGGCGAGCCGCACGGCGCCGAGGGCGACCGACTCCTCTCCGAGTTCGGATCCCTCGATCCGGACGGGGCTCAGGGACAGCGGCGCGACGTGTTCGCGCAGCGCGGCGACCAGCGGCGCGCCGCTCCCGACCAGGGGGCCGCCGACCACGATCATCTCCGGGTCGAGGGCGAGGGCCATCGCCGCGACGCCGCGCGCCATCCGGGCGGCGAGCCGCTCCACCCGGTCCCGCGCCTCGGCGGACCCGCGCCCGGCCGCGTCCAGGACGCGTTCCGCCTCCTCGAAGAGGGGGCCGGAACCGGCCTCCGGCACCAGGGAGGCGGTCGTGTCCCGCAGGCCCAGCTCGTCCAGCATGCCGATCTCGCCCGCGGCCCCCCAGCGGCCCCGGTGCAGGCGGCCGCCGATGATCGCGCCCATGCCGGTGTGCAGGGCGGCGTGGACGCAGACGACGTCGTCGGCGTCGCGGGCGGCGCCGCGCCACCGCTCGGCCATGGCGGCGAGGTTGGCGTCGTTCTCGACGAGGACGGGGCAGGAGAACGAGCGGCCCAGCTCGCGCGCCAGATGGACGCCCTCCCACCCGGGCACGACCGTGCAGGACGTGACCGTCCCGTCCGGGGCGACGACGCCGGGGGTGCCGGCCGCGACGGCCCGCAGCGACCGCCGGACGACGCCCGCCCCGGCCAGGCACGCCCTGACCGCGGCGCGCACCGCCGTGATCCGCTCGCCGGGGGCGGCGCGGCCGGCGAGGGCGGCGCGGTGCCCGCCGACGACCTCGCCGGCGAGGTCGGCGACGAGCAGCCTCACCCGGTGCGCGTCGACGTCGATGCCGAGGGCGTGGCCGGCCTCCGCGCGGAACCGGTAGCGGCGTGCGGGCCGGCCGAGCCCGCCGCCAGGGCGCGGCGCGTCCTCGGCGGCCAGGCCGCGGTCGATCAGCTCGCCCAGCACGCCCTCGGTGGTGGGCCGGGACAGCCCGACGCGCCGGGCCAGCTCCGACAGCGTGGCCTCGCCGCCGTCGCGCAGTGCGCGCAGCGTCGCGGCGGAGTTGAGCCGGCGGAGCACCGAGGGGTCGCCTCCGTGGAGAGAGTGGTGCGGCACGGGTACCCCTTGACAGCGTTCGGCGGACGGACGACATTATTGCCAGACTACTTATGAAAACACCTTGCATAAATCGGCCGCCGGTTCCGGGGCGGGGCGGACGGCCAGGTCGGAAGGGTGCGCGATGCAGCGGACGGGGCCAACGATCGCCGTGGCCGGGGCGGGGCTGCGCGGTCGGGGCTACGCCGCGCGGATCCGGGAGGCCGGGGCCGGCCGGATCGTCGCGGTCGCCGAGCCCGACCCGGCGCGGCGCGCCCGGTTCGCGGCCGAGCACGGCCTTCCGCCGGAGCGGACGTTCTCCGGCTGGCGCGAGATGGCCGCGCGGGGCCGCCCCGCCGACGGGGTGATCATCGCGACGCAGGACGCCGAGCACGCCGAGCCCGCGGTCCGGTTCGCCGGCCTCGGCTGCCACATCCTGCTGGAGAAGCCGATGGCGACGTCCGAGGCGGACGCGCTGCGCATCGTGGACGCCGTCGAGCGGGCCGGGGTGATGCTCGCCGTCTGCCATGTGATGCGCTACACCGAGTACACCCGCGCTTTCCGGAGGCTGATCGAGGACGGCCGGATCGGCGCGCCGGTCAGCGTCCAGCACCTCGAACCGGTCGGCTGGTGGCACCACGCCCATTCCTACGTGCGCGGCAACTGGCGGCGGGCGGACGAGTCCGGCCCGATGCTGATGACGAAGTCGTGCCACGACGTCGACTGGCTGATCCACGTGATGGGCGAGGCCCCCGCGCGGGTGTCCTCGTTCGGGCGGCTGTCGCACTTCCGCCCGCAGGAGCGGCCGCCCGGCGCCGCCGACCGCTGCGTCGACTGCGCCGTGGAGGCCCGCTGCCCCTACTCCGCGACCCGGCTGTACCTGTCGTGCCTCGGCGATCCCGGCCGCGAGAGGTGGCCGCTCGGCGCGGTCACCGACGACCGCACCGAGGCGGGCGTCCTGCGGGCGCTGCGCGAGGGTCCGTACGGCCGCTGCGTCTACGCGTGCGACAACGACGTGGTCGACCACCAGGTCGTGAACATGGAGTTCCCGTCCGGCGCGACCGGCGTGTTCACCATGACCGCGTTCGCGGCGGCCGCCCCGCGCCAGACGCGCGTCTTCGGGACGTCGGGCTGCCTGGAGGGCGACGGCGTCCGCATCACGGTCCGCGACTTCGTCACCGGCGAGACCGAGACCGTCGAGCCCGGCGCCGTCCCTCCCGGGGGCGCGTCCGACGGTCGCCACGACCACGCCGACGACGCGCTGGCCGACGCCTTCGTCGCTGCGCTTGCCGCGGGCGACCCCGCCCCGCTCAGCTCCGGCCCCAGGGAGAGCCTGGCCTCGCACCGCGTCGTGTGGGCCGCCGAACGGGCCCGGCTGGACGGCACCGTCATCGACCTGGACCCGCAGTCACTTCTGGCGAAAGGCACGGTGCGCCCGTGACCATCAGACTCCTGCCGGCCGCCGCCGCGCTGTCCCTGCTCCTCGCGTCGGCCGCCTGCGGCGACTCGTCCGGCGGGCCGTCGTCGCCCGCCGGCAACGACGGCCGGGGGCCCGTCACCGTCGCCACCGGCAAGGACCTCACCCAGACCGTGCAGCGGCTCGTCGCCGCGTGGAACGACGGCCATCCGAAGGAGAGGGTCCGGCTCGTCGAGCTGCCCGAGGACGGCGACCAGGCGCGGCAGCAGCTCGTCCAGAACATGCAGATCAAGTCGGACGCCTACGACGTCGTCCGGCTGGACGCGGTGTGGACGGCGGAGTTCGCCGCGCGCCGCTGGATCCTGCCGCTGCCGGACGGGCTGGTGGACGCCTCCTCGTTCGTCCCGGCGGCCCTGGAGACCGGCAAGTACCGCGGCAGGCTGTACGCGGCGCCGTGGCTGACCGGGACCGGCGTCCTCTACTACCGCGAGGACCTCCTCGCCAAGGCCGGGGTGAAGAGCCCGCCGAAGACGTGGGCCGAGCTGCGCGACGCCTGCGCGAAGGTCCGCCGGACAGCGGACGGCGAGGGCGTCGACTGCTACGCGGGCCAGTACGGCAAGTACGAGGGGCTCACGGTCAACTACTCCGAGGCCGTCCAGTCCGCGGGCGGCGAGGTCTTCGACTCCTCGGGCAGGCCGCGGGTGAACACCCCGCAGGCCAAGGCCGGGCTCAGGTTCCTCGTGGACGCGTTCGAGAACGGCACCATCCCGCAGAAGGCCATCACGTTCAAGGAGGAGGAGGGCCGCCGCGCCTTCCAGGAGGGGCACCTCGTCTTCCACCGCAACTGGGCCTATGCCTACGCGCTCGCCGCCGAGAAGGACGGCTCGAAGGTGGCCGGGAAGTTCGGCGTCGCGCCGATCCCGGGCGAGGGAGGGCCGGGCTCCGGCACCCTCGGCGGAAACAACCTGGCCGTGTCGGCGTTCTCCAAGCACCAGGCCACCGCCCGCGACTTCATCGCCCACATCGTCGGCCCGGCCGTCCAGCACGAGTACGGCCGCGCACAGTCGTTCCCGCTGTCCCTCGCCGCCCTCTACGGCGACCCTGAAATGATCAAGCGGTACCCCTACCTGCCGGTGCTCAGGCAGGGCATGGACAAGGCGCGGCCGCGCCCCGTTGTCGTGCGGTACAACGAGGTCAGCGCCGCAGTGCAGGAGCACGTCACTGCGGCGCTAACCGGGAGGAAGCCGGTGGACCGCGCGGCCGAGGACCTCCAGAAAGCGCTGGCGGCGCTGGCCGACTGAAGGCTCTCCGGGAGGCCGCTCACTCGTAGGTGAGGCCGTATCCGAAGGGGAACAGCGGCTTCTTGCCGTCACCCCTGTTGATGGGCTGCTGGGAGGCCGAGCGCATCCACGTCACCGGGAGCCTGCCGGTGGGGGCGGTGGCCCCGTACAGGACGTCGGCGACGCCCGCCCCCTCGCTGCCCGGCAGCCACGCCTCGACGAGCGCGCTCCACCCGGGCAGCTCCGAGGCGATGTCCAGCGGCCGTCCCGACACCAGCACCACCACCACCGGGACCCGGGACGCCCGCAACCGCTCGATGGTCTTCAGGTCGGCCTCGTCGAGGCCCATGTCACCGGTGAGGTCGCCGTGGTACTCGGCGTACGGCTTTTCGCCGACGACCGCGATCGCCGCGTCGTAGGACCTGTCGATGCCCGTCCCGTCCCTGTCGTAGGTGACGGTCGCGGACGGCTCCGCGGCCTTGCGGATGCCCTGCAGGATCGTGGTGCCCTTCGTGGTCGGGCCCGGCGCGCCCTGCCAGCTGATCGTCCAGCCGCCGGACTGCATGCCTATGTCGTCGGCGCTGCGGCCCGCGACGAAGACCTTGTCGCCGCCGTCCAGCGGCAGGACGCCGTCCGCGTTCTTCAGCAGCACCTGCGACTCGGCGGCCGCGCGCCGGGCGAGCGCGCGGTGCTCGGCGCTCCCGACCGTCCTCAGGTACGTACGGTCGGCCATCGGCCGCTCGAACAGGCCCAGCTGGAACTTCCTGGTCAGGATGCGGCGGTTCGCGTCGTCGACGCGGGACATCGGGACGGCGCCGTCCTTCACCGCGTCGCGCAGGTGGTCGATGAACCGGCGCCACTCGGTCGGCACCATGACCATGTCGATCCCGGCGTTGACCGCGGCCGCGACCTCGTCCTTGGTGAACCCCCGCTCGCCGTCGATCTGGTCGATGCCGTTGTAGTCGGACACGACGAAGCCGGTGAAGCCCAGCTCACGCTTGAGGACGTCGCTGATCAGGTAGGTGTTCTGATGCATCTTCAGCCCGTTCCACGAGCTGTAGGAGACCATCACCGCGCCGACGCCGCGCCTCACGGCCTCCCGGAACGGCGGCAGGTGGACCGCGCGCAGCTCCTTCTCCGAGACCTTGGTGTCGCCGCGGTCGTCGCCGCGCTCCGTGCCGCCGTCCCCGAGGTAGTGCTTCGCCGTGGCCAGGACGGACGTGGGGCCGCCCAGCTCGTCCCCCTGCAGTCCGTCGATGAGCGTCGTCATGGTCGCGGGCAGCTCGGGCACCTCGCCGAACGACTCGTACGTCCGGCCCCAGCGGTCGTCGCGGGCCACGCAAAGGCAGGGCGCGAAGTTCCAGTCCACTCCCGTCCCCGTCATCTCCGCCGCGGTCGCCGCGCCGATCCTGCGGACGAGGGCCGGGTCGCGGGCCGCGCCGAGCCCGATGTCGTGCGGGAAGATCGTCGCACCGACCACGTTGCCGTGGCCGTGCACCGCGTCCACCCCGTACATCATCGGGACGCGCAGCGGCGCGGCGAGCGCGGCCCGCTGGAGACCGTCGTACATGTCCGCCCAGCTCTCCGGCGTGTTCGGGCTGGGCGCCGACCCTCCGCTCGACAGGACCGATCCGATCCGGTACCGGGTGACGTCCTCCGGCGTCACGTACCGCCGCTCCGGCTGCGTCATCTGGCCGAGCTTGTCGGCGAGGCTCATCCGGTCGAGCAGGTCGTCGACGCGGTCCTCCACCGACAGCTGCGGGTCGAGGTAGGGCGCGGGGCCCGAGGCGGCCCGGGCGAGACCGCCGTGGACGGTCAGCACCAATGCGGCGAGCAGGCTCAGGCCGACAGCGCGGAACCGCAACGCCCGCGGGGAGGAACAGCACATGCGGAAGGTTTTTCCAGGTTCGATCAAACGCAACGCAACCGGATACCAGCACCTGAGCAATATCTGCCGGTCACGGCCGGACAAAGTTCACAGGGCTCTCGGTCGGGATCGAACCGACACCACCAGGACCACAACCTGGTGTGCAGACCACTACACCACGAAAGCCGTATCTCCGGCAGGAATCGAACCTGCGACCTCCGGGTCCGCAACCCGGCGCGCTCTCCACTGCGCCACGGAGACGTGTTCTTGCGTGCTGAGCGCAGGAATCGAACCTGCCTGCTGCGGTTTATGAGACCGCCGGACGCACCAGCGTCCCTGCTCAGCGCGGAGGGTGCGAGACTCGAACTCGCGCAGGGGTGACCCTGACGACGGCTTAGCAAGCCGCTGCCTTTCCGCTCGGCCAACCCTCCGGAAACGAAAAAGACCGCCCGTGGTCTTCGGGCGGTCGGCTTCAGGACGTGCGGGTCACGTCCGTCGGCGGCTCCCGAGACCGGAATGGCTGCTGCGCATTCGATGACGTCGCATCGCCGCTCCCCTTTCCGATCCCGTCTTTCCGGCGTTCTCACCTACGACGTCCATGGTGCCGGGGCGGTTCCGCCCCGGGCAACCCATTTATCGCCTCATTCGTCGAAATCAGTGCTCCGGGAGGTCGGCTCCCAGGCCGCGAACTCCTTCCGCGCTCCGGCGAGGGCGGCGTCGACGGCGTCCGCGGCGTCGTTGCCCAGCGGCAGCCGGAGCGGCGTGTCGTCGGCGTCCAGTGCCTTCAGGATCGCCGCGGCGGCCCTGGCCGGATCGCCCGGCTGCTTGCCGTCGCTGCCCGGCAGGTTCGCCCGGACCGGCCCGACGCTGCCGGCGTACTCCGGCATCGCGGCCGTCTGGTGCAGTCCGCCGCCGGCGAACGACGTCCGGAACGCGCCCGGCTCGACCACCAGGACCTTGATCCCGAACGGTGCGACCTCCTGCGCCAGCGCCTCCGACAGGCCCTCCAGGGCGAACTTGGTCGCCGAGTAGGCGCCCACGCCGGGGAAGGAGAACCGGCCGCCCATGCTCGACATCTGCACGACGGCGCCGCTCCGCTGGCGGCGCATGTGCGGCAGCACCGCCCGGGTCAGCGCCGCCGGGCCGAAGAAGTGCAGATCCATCAACTCGCGCAACTCGCGGTCGGTGGTCTCCTCCACGGCGCCGACGACACCGCGCCCGGCGTTGTTGACCAGCACGTCGATCCGTCCGTGCCACAGCACCGCGTCCGCGACCACGTCCGCGACCCTCGACTGGTCGGTGACGTCCAGCTCGACCGCGCTGACCCGGCCCGGGTGGCGCGCCACCAGATCGTCCAGCGCCTCCGGGCGCCGCGCCGCCGCGACGACCGTGTCCCCGGCGGCCAGCGCCGCCTCCGCGATCGCCCTCCCGAAACCCGAGTTCGCCCCGGTGATCAGCCAGACCCGTCCGTGCTCAGTGGTGTTCGTCATGCCCGTAGTTATCGCAGACCACCGGCCGCGCCGTCCAAGACAGAGATCCTTCCGGTCGATAAAGAGCGTTTATGATCCCCGTATGGAGCTGCGCCAGTTGCGCTACCTCGCCGCGATCGCGGACGCGGGCAATCTCGGCCGGGCCGCCGAGGCCCTCTACGTCAGCCAGCCCGCGCTCTCCTACGCGCTGCGCAGGCTCGAAGCCGAGCTCGGCGTCCGGCTGTTCGACCGGCACCCGGGCGGCGTGACCCCCACCCCGGCCGGCCGCGACGTGATCGCCGAGGCGCGCCGCACCGTCCGGCAGGCCGACCGCGTCGTCGCCGCGGCCGAGCGGCACCGGCGCGGGCAGACCGGCGTCCTGCGCGTCGGGTTCGAGGCCAGCGGCGCGGGCGAGCTGACGACCCGGGCCCGCGCCGAGTTCGCCGGCGCCCACCCCGGCGTCCGCGTCGAGCCCAAGCGCTTCGACTGGGGCGGCGAGACCGCCGCGCTCCGCGCCGGGCAGGTGGACGTGGCGTTCGTGTGGCTGCCCGCCGACCTCGGCGGCCTCCACTCGGAGATCGTCCACACCGAGCCGCGCGTCGTGGGCCTCCCGGCGGGCCATCCGCTCGCCTCCGCCGAGGGCGTGTCCATCATGGACGTCAAGGACGAGCCCCTCATGTGGACCGAGCGCGCACCCCGCGAGTGGGTGGACTGGTGGGCGGTCAACCCCAGGCCGGACGGGTCCGCCCCGCGCTGGGGCCCCACCAACGACAACGTCGAGGAGATGCTCGAACAGGTCGCCGAGGGCACGGCCATCTGCTTCGCGCCGTCCAGCATGGCGCTGTACTACGCGCGCCCCGGACTGTCCTGGGTGCCGCTCACGGACGTGGAGCCGCTGCGCGTCGCGCTCGCCTGGGCGGACGGAGGCCCGCTCGTCGAGGCGTTCGCCGCGGTCGTCCGCGCGCTCGCGGGCGTCAGGCGTACGTCCGCGGCGCCTCCACGGCCGCGCTGAGCGCCCGGAGCGCCTGGTAGACGCGGACCTTGACCACGTCGACCGGCACCCCCAGCGAGGCGGCGGCCTCGTTGACCGATCGGTCCCGGAAGACCGTCTCGGTGAGGATCTCGCGGTGCGCGGGCGGCAGCCCCTGGAAGGCCCGGGCGACCACCGCGGGGCGCATCCGCTCCCCCGGCGAACCGGGGGCGAACGAACCGGTGTCTTTGCCCATTCGCAGTGCCACACGACGAATTTGGCACCCTTCTCCCGCCCCGCCGCCCTCCTTATGGCGTCTTTAAGGAAGCGTTGAGGCTCTGATTCAGGGGGCGGGGCGCAGAGGTGCGCCGGAGGCGAGGAGGGCGAGGGCGGCGGCACCGTAGAGGCCGGCGTCGCGTTCCAGGGTCGTGGAGGACACGCGCAGGTCGCGCAGGTGCGGCATGCCGGCGCGGGCGGCGATCGCGGCGCGCAGGGGGTCGAGGAGCAGATCGCCCGCGGCCGCCACACCGCCGCCGATGACGACGTCGCGGACGTCGAGGACGGAGGCGGTGTTGACGATCGCGGTGGCGAGGGCGCCGGCGGCGCGCTGGAAGGCCGCCAGCGGGATGGGGGCGCCGGCGCGGGCGGCGGCGGCCAGGGCACGGGCGTCGGGGCGGCCCGTCGCGGGGGCGAGCGTCCAGCCCTGGGCGAGCGCCCAGCGGACCATGCTGGGGCCGCCGGCGATCGTCTCCAGGCAGCCGCGGGCGCCGCAGACGCAGGCCTCGCCGTCGAGGTCGACGATGACGTGGCCGATGTGGCCCGCGTTGCCGGTGCGTCCCGTCCAGGGGCGGCCGTCGATGACGAGGCCGCCTCCGACGCCGGTCGACACCACGACGCCGAGCAGGGACCCGCAGCCGTGGCCGCCGCGCCACCACTCGCCGAGCGCCATGCACTGGGCGTCGCCCGCGAGGGTGACGGGAAGCCCGGGGACGAGGCGCTGGACGGCGGCGACGAGGCGGTAGCCGCGCCAGCGGGGGATGTTGATCGGGCTGACGGTGCCGGCGGCCGCGTCGATCGGGCCGGCCGAGCCGATGCCGACGCCGGTCAGGCCGGGTCCGGCGAAGTCGGCGACGAGGCCGCGCAGGGTGGCGGTGGGCGCCTGGCCGACGGGGTGCTCGGCGCGGTCGAGCAGCTCACCGGCGGCGCCGACGCGGGCGACGGCGAACTTGGTGCCGCCGATGTCGAGGGCGAGGACGGTCATGACCCGATCCCCGGGAGCACGCGGTAGAGCGTGCCGTGTCCGGTGAGGCGGGTGGCCGGGGCGCCGGCGGGGACGAAGGCGGCTTCGCCTCGGGCGAGCGTCAGGGGCGGCTCCGCGGTGAGGCGGGCCTCGCCCTCCAGGCAGAGGAGCGTCTGCGGAAGGCCGGCGGGCAGGTCCTCGGGGACCTCCGCGAGGTCGTGGCGGACGAGGGTGAACTCCTCGGCGGCCGTGCGGTACCGGCAGTCCGCCGTGGGCTCC
The DNA here is from genome assembly GCF_013409045.1 of Actinomadura citrea. Lineage (NCBI taxonomy): Bacteria > Bacillati > Actinomycetota > Actinomycetes > Streptosporangiales > Thermomonosporaceae > Actinomadura > Actinomadura citrea. Next base: position 6,498,815 of record NZ_JACCBT010000001.1, read on the forward strand.
ACGCGGTGGGGCCTGGACGGGGCGAACTCGACGACGCGCATCAGCTCGGGGACGTCGATGTGCTTGGCGGTGAGCCCGCAGCGCACGACGTTGTCGGAGTTCGCCATGACCTCGATCGCGAGGCCGCCCAGGTAGGAGTGGGGCACTCCGGCGTCCAGGAAGAGAGCCTGGCCGGGCTTGAGCTCGACGTGGTCGAGCAGGAGCGCGGCGAGGACCCCGGGGTCGCCGGGGTGGGCGCGGGCGATGTCGGCGTAGACGCCGGTCAGGGCCGGTTCGACCGCGGCCTGGAGGGGCCGGGAGCCCTCGTCCAGCATCTGGGTGAGGACGGTCCGCAGTGCCTCGGCGGGCGGCTCGGCGCGGAGCGTCCCGATCCACGGGTCCAGTTCGGGGACCTTCAGGCTTTCGAGCAGGCCGGCGGTCTCGGCGGGGTCGCGGAAGCCGCACAGGCCGTGGAACTCGGTGAGGGCGCAGACCATCTCGGGCTTGTGGAAGGGGTCCTTGTACGTGCGGGCGGGGTCGTCGACGGGGATGCCCTGCGCCTCCTCGCGGGCGAACCCGGCCTCGGCCTGCGCCATGGTCGGATGCACCTGGAGCGACAGCGGCTTCTCGACGGCCAGCACCTTGAGCAGGTAGGGCAGCGTCGGCCCGAACCGGTCCACGCACGGGGCGCCGAGCATCCCGATCGGGTCGCGGTCGATGAGGACGCCGAGGGGCGTCCCGTGGACGCGGGAGGGGGCGCCGGGGTGTGCGCCCGCCCACAGCTCGGCCTGCGGGCGCCCGGTCGGCTCGACGCCGAGCAGCTCGGCCAGGGCGGTCCGCGATCCCCAGTCGTAGGGACGGATCGCGGTGGTCAGCGGCAATGGCACCAACCTGCGCGATCTCCTTGCTCGGGGCACCGTGACCGGACGACGGCGCGCGTGAGGGACAGCGTACAAGCGCCGGAGCCGAAGGCGAACGCGACTCGGGCCGACCGCGCCGCGGCGTTCTCCGGCCGGCGGGCGGGTCGGACCCGCGTCCCGGGCGCGCGGGCGGTGACGCGGGCCGGTGAACCCGGAGCGCCCTGTCGGCGAACTGATAAGCGGGCACGGCATGCGACCGCCGAGCCCTTAGGATGAACCCCCGGGGGTGGCGGACTTGGGCAAGCACAACAAACCGGCGACGCGGTCGTGCCCCGGTTGCAACGGCACCGGAACCAGCACCGCCACCCACGAGCGATGCAACGTCTGCCGAGGCACCGGCCGCATCTGAGCCCGGTCACGGCCGTCCGCTCCCCCGCTCGGCGGGCTCCAGACGCGCTCCGGGCGCGCGGCGGCGGGCCTGGCCGGCCGCGACGGCGAGGGCCCCGGCGCACGACGCCCAGGCCAGGACGGCGTACCCGCCCGCCGACAGGACGGCCGTGGACAGCAGGCTCGCGGCCGCGGCGACCGTCCAGACGGCCGCGTCGACGGCCCCCTCGACGTGCGGGCGTTCCGCCTCGGGCAGGTCGCGGGCGAGGCGGGCGCTGCCGCCGACGAAGCACAGGTTCCAGCCGTAGCCGAGCAGGAAGAGCGCCGCGACGCGCCCGGGCGACCCGGTCGCGACCGCCGCGAGCGCCGTGGACAGGGCGAGGGTGGCCAGGCCCGCGAGGATCACCGGGTGCGCGCCGTACCGGTCGGTCATCCGGCCCGTCAGCGGCGAGAGGGCGAACATGCCGAGCGTGTGCGCGGACAGCGTCATGCCGACCATCCCGAGGCCGTGGCCGTGCAGGTGCATGTCCAGCGGCGCCGCCGTCATGACGGCGACCATCACGACCTGGGCCGTGACCATCACCGCCAGCGCGGAGCGGGCGGCCTGGGTCCGGGCCAGCCGGCGCAGCGGCGGCGGCGAGCCCTGCGTCCCCGCCCGGCCGCCCGGCCCGCCGGTCGCGGCGCCGGCGGCGACCGCGCAGGTCAGGACGGCCAGCAGGAACGGGCCGGTGAACACGGGGAGGCCGGCGTCCGCGGCCGCCGCGCCGGACGGGTCGAGCAGCAGCGGCCCGCCGACCGCACCGGCCGCCGCGCACCACACCACGAGGCCGATGGCGAAGCCGCGCCGTCCCGCCGGGTGCAGGTCGGCCGCCGCGTACCGCGAGAGCTGGGCCCCCGCGTTGCCGAGGCCGAGCAGCAGCATCCCGAGGCACAGCCCGGCGACGTCGCCGTTCGCGACCGCCGCGGCGGCCAGACAGGCGCCGGCCGCCGCGGCGGTGTAGCCGAGGGCGAAGGCGCGGCGCCGGCTCGTCCGCACGAACCGGGTCAGCGCCAGGGCGCCGGCGCCCGTCCCGACGATGCCGGCGGTGTTCGGCACGCCTCCCCACGCGGCGCCGAGCCGGTCCGCGGCGACGAGGGTCGCGGTCGCGCTCGCCACCGCCATGGACGCGTTCATCAGGGCGACGCCCGAGCAGAGGGCCGCCATCGGCCGGGATCGTTTCTCCATGCCTTAACGCTAGAAACGTCGATTCTCGATCGGAATGGATGATCCCTGGCATCTCCCCCTTTCCGCTTATAGTTTGCAAAGCGGGATCGCGAAAGGACTTTCCAGATGGATCAGACGGACTGGAGCATCCTCACCGAGCTCCAGCGGGACGGCCGCCTGTCGTTCAACCGGCTCGCGGCCCTGGTGAACCTGTCGCCCCCGGCGGTCGCCGAGCGGGTGCGGCGCCTTGAGGAGTCCGGGGTGATCACCGGCTACCAGGCGCGCGTCGATCCGGCCAGGGTCGGCCAGCCGCTGACGGCCTTCGTGCAGATGCGGTGCGCCCTAGGCCGCTGCCTGCTCAAGACGTCCACCGCCGAGGACCTGCCCGAGGTCACCGAGGTCCACAAGCTGAGCGGCAACTGGTGCTCGATGCTGAAGGTGCGGGTCGCCTCGATGCCGCATCTGGAAGGGCTCCTGGAACGCCTCGGGGAACACGGCGAGATGAACTCGCACATCGTCCTGTCGACCGCCTACGAGGGCCGCGCGGTGGAGCCGCCCGCCCCCGGGACCCGCACGGTCACCCGCTCGGAGGGCTGGACGCGCTGAGCCGCCCGGACCCGGGCGCCCGTGCGGATTCGCGTTTCTTCGCGCCGCGCGAAGGTGCCGGAGATGATTCAATCGGGCGTTATGTGGCACTCGTCACTGCGCTCCTCGTCCGGGCGGCAGTGGTATCAGCCGGGCGTTCCCCGGGAGCTCGACATCCCGGACGTCCCCGTCACGCGCCTGCTCGACGACGCCGCGGACCGGTACCCGCGCAACCATGCGCTGATCTTCTTCGGCCGGCGGATCTGCTACCGCGACCTGCGCGAGGCCGTGGACCGGTTCGCCGACGGCCTGCACCGGCTGGGAGTGCAGCCCGGCGACCGGGTGGCGCTGATCCTCCCGAACTGCCCGCAGCAGGTCATCGCGTTCTTCGGCGTGCTGCGCAGGGGCGCGATCGCGGTCCAGCACAACCCCCTCTACACCGAGGAGGAGATGCACCGGCAGCTCGCGGACTGCGGCGCGCGCGTGGCCGTCGTGCTGGATCGTTCCTACAAGACGGTGAAGGCCCTGCGGGCCCGGCTGGGGCTGGAGCACGTCATCGTGACGTCCCTGGCCGACTTCCTCCCGGCCACCAGGCGGATCGCCCTGCGGCTCCCGCTCGTGCAGATGCAGCGGCGGCGCGCCGCCATCACCGCGGACGTGCCGCACGACCCCGGCGTCGTCCCGTTCAAGGAGTTGCAGAAGGCGCCCAGGCAGCGCGTGAGCCAACTGCCCCTGGACCCGTCGAGGCATCTGGCGGCCATCGTGTACACCGGCGGGACGGAGGGACGTCCCAAGGGCGCGATGCTGACGCACCGCAATCTCGTCGCGAACGCCTACCAGCAGCAGGCGTGGGACCTCGACGGGCGCCCCGGCGAAGAGGTGACGCTGGCGGTCCTGCCGCTGTTCCACTCGTTCGGCCTGATGAGCTGCCTGGTCGCGCCCGTGCTGACGGCCGGGGCGGTGGTCCTGCTCCCCCGCTACGACGGCGACCGCGTGGTCCGCGCGATCCGCAAGTACCGGCCGACCATCTTCCCCGGGGTGTCGACGCTGTACGAACAGGTGCTCGACAGCCCGCGCTTCCGGCCGGACGACCTGCGCTCGCTGCGCATCTTCATCTCCGGGGCGATGGGGTTGTCGCAGAGCACGATCGACCGGCTCGCCAAGGTCGGGGCCAGGGGGCTGATCAACTGCTACGGGCTGACCGAGGCGTCCCCGGCCGTCACCGCGAACCCGCTGGGCGGCGGGGCGCGGAACCTGACGGTCGGGCTGCCGCTGCCCATGACCGACGCCGTCATCGTCGACCAGGACGAGCCGACGAAGGTCCTGCCGCCGGGCGGGACGGGGGAGGTCGTCGTGCGCGGGCCACAGGTGTTCGCGGGCTACTGGAACGCGCCGCTCGCCACCGCGCAGACCCTGTCGAAGGGATGGCTTCGCACCGGGGACATAGGGGTGATGGACGAGAAGGGTTTCATCACCATCGTGGACCGCCAGCGAGACATGATCAAAGTGAGCGGCTTCACCGTGTCCCCGTCCGAGGTGGAGAAGGTGCTGCGCCGCCATTCCGCCGTGCACGACTGCGCCGTGGTCGGCGTGCCCGACGCCCGGCGCGGCGAGCGCATCATCGCCCACGTGGTGGAACATCCCGCCTACCCGTTCTCGGCGGAAGAGCTGCGCCGGCACTGCGAACGCTATCTGTCGCACTACAAGGTGCCCTCCGAGTTCCTGCCCCGGACGGAGCTGCCCCGGAACATGCTGGGCAAAGTCGTCCGGCAGCGGCTGCGTGACGAGTTCGCCGCCTCGGCCGCGGAGCGGATGGGCCCGGCACGGAGTGGTTGACTGGTCGGGTGCACACCGAGACCGTCCAGCCAGGGCTCTTCACGCGGCTCGCGCAGATCGGGCGTCAGAGGGCCACGCAGGACGGACCGCCTGAGACCCTGTACGACCGGCACGGCGTGCTCGTCGTCCGCGTCGGCGACGTGGTCGTGAAGGCACACCAGGCCGACCGGGAGCACGGAGCCCCCTTCCTCGAACGGATACGGCTGGCGGGCGCGCTGCCCGATCTGGTCATCGGCGCCCTGGGGCCCCCGCTCACCGTGGACGGCCGCACGGTCACGCTCGCGACGTTCGGTGAGCCCGTGGATCCGGCCCAGGAACTCCCCTGGGAGGAAGGCGCCCGGCTTCTGGCCGCCCTGCACTCGGCACCCGTCCCGGCCGACGCACCGTCGTGGGGACGTCCGGCACGGGTGGCGCGCCTGGTCTCCCGCTTGGAGGACGGCCCCGCCGAGGACGCGGTGCGGCGCGCGTTCACCACTCTCCCGGCCTGGATTCGCGGCGAGGAGGAGGAACCCGCGGGACGAAGCCGCCGCCTCATCCACGGCGACTGGCATCTGGGGCAGATGGTCCGCGCGCCGGGCGGGCGATGGCGGCTCATCGACATCGAGGACCTCGGCAGGGGCGACCCCGCATGGGACCTCGCGCGGCCTGCGGCGCTCTACTCCGCCGGGGTCCTCCCACCGCGGGACTGGGAGCGTTTCCTGGGCGCGTACAGGGAGGCCGGCGGCCCGGCCGTGCCCGCGCAGGACGACCCTTGGACGGCCCTGGACGTTCCCGCCCGAAGTCTTGCGATCCAGATCGCGGCCACGTGCGTCATATCCGCCGGGAGGAAGGATCGGCCACTCGACGGTGCGGAGCAGGCGATGGTCGACGCCTGCGTGAGAATATCCGCGGCGGGGGACGCGGCATGACGTGGCGCCGAACCTGTCCTACATTTAGCCTCTATCTGGGGATCCATACCGGAAGGACGACAAGGCGATGCACTGCCCTAAGTGTCGTGGCGTGATGCGGACCTACACCCGCAGCGGCGTCCACATCGAGCAATGTGACAGCTGCCGGGGCATCTTCCTCGACTACGGCGAGCTTGAGGCCCTGGGCCAGATGGAGTCGCAGTACCGGGCGGCGCCCCCGCCCGCCGCGGCGCCCGGCTGGGGAGCACCGGGGGCGTCGGTCCACCACCATCACCACGGTCACCACCGCCCGCACCACGGCGGCGGCGTGTTCCACATGCTCTTCTCAACCTGACCGAGCGGTCACGGCCCGCCCCCGAGAGAGGCGGGCCGTGGCGCGCGCGGCCGGTCAGAGGCGCGGGTCCACCGGCTCGGACTCCAGCGCCAGGACGGCGAAGACCGCCTGGTGGACGCGCCACAGCGGCTCCCGGCCCGCGAGCCGGTCGAGGGCCTCGGCGCCGAGCGCGTGCTCCCGCATCGCCAGGGACCGCTTGCGCCCGAGCGACCTGCGGCGCAGCCGGTCGAGGTGCTCCGGCTCGCGGTAGTCGGGCCCGTAGATGATGCGCAGGTATTCCGGTCCGCGGCACTTGATCCCGGGCTGGACCTTGGCGTCCTCCGGAAGCGACCCCAGCGGCTTGACGACCATGCCTTCGCCGCCCGCCGCGGTGAGCTTCTCCCACCACTCGGTGGCCGCGGCCTCCGACTCCGGCGACCCCAGGTCGACGGTCATCGACCCCGTCCGCTGGACGAGCCCGCTCGCGTCGCCCTCCGCGAGCCGCTCGGCCACGGACATGTGCCACTCGTGGTCGCGCAGGACCGCCCAGGAGCGGCCTTCCCCGGCGAGGACCTGGAACGGCGCGAAGCGCACGCCGGCCAGCCCGTCCACCGTCCAGCAGTAGCGCGCGTACGCGTCGCGGAAGCGGAACGCGTTCGCGGCCCGCCGGTCGATGCGCTCGCGCAGGCCGCCGAGGTCGAGCCCCCGCCCGTCCGCCCGCGCGAGCACGTCGGCCGCCACGGGCAGGGCCGCGCGGGCCGCCGCGCCGGTCGCCGCGTACTGGGTGCGGATGAGGTCCATCGCCTTCGCCGACCACGGCAGCAGCTCGCCGTCGAGGACGAGCCAGCCGGTGTCCAGTTCGTCCCAGAGTCCCGCCGCGCCGATGGCGGCGCGCAGCCGGTCCAGGACCTCGGCCGTGCGGGACGGGTCGCGGAAGAAGGAGCGCCCGGTGCGCGTGTAGACGGCGCCGGTCGTCCCGTCGTCCACGCCGAAGCGCTCCACGGCCACCGAGGCGTCGCGGCACACGACCGCCACGGCGCGCGAGCCCATGTGCTTCTCCTCGCACACCGCGCGCAGGACGCCCTTGCCCCGGTACGCGGCGAGGGCCTCGGCCGGATGCTCCAGGTACCCCGGCAGGGACGACGTCTCGGCGGGGGCCATGGTGGGCGGCAGGTAGACGAGCCAGCGCGGGTCCACGGCGAACCGGCTCATCACCTCCAGCGCGGCCAGCGCGTTCTCCTCCCGGACCGAGACGCGGCCCATCAGGCGGGTCTCGACGCCCTGGTTCCCGAGGACGTCCCCGATGTTGAGGACGTCGTTCTCCCGGTGGCCGCCCGCGCTCCCCCCGGCCGGCGCCTCCAGCGGACGCGTCGGCTCGTACCAGACCTGCCGCGCCGGAACCGACACCAGCTCGCGCTCCGGATACCGCAGCGCGGTCAGCTTCCCGCCGAACACCGCGCCGGTGTCCAGGCAGATGGTGTTGTTCACCCATTCCGCCTCCGGGACGGGCGTGTGGCCGTACACGACCATCGCCTTGCCCCGGTAGTCGCGCGCCCACGGGTAACGCACCGGCAGGCCGTACTCGTCGGTCTCCCCGGTCGTGTCGCCGTAGAGCGCGAACGAGCGGACCCGTCCGGACGCGCGGCCGTGGTAGTCCTCCTTGAGTCCGGCGTGGGCCACGACCAGGCGTCCGCCGTCCAGGACGTAGTGGCTGATGAGGCCGTCCATGAACCGCAGCGCGCCGTCGCGGAAGCCCTCGTCCTCGGCGGCGAGCTGCTCCATCGACTCGGCGAGCCCGTGCGCCAGGCGCACCTTGCGCCCGCGCAGGGCGCGGACGAGCTTGGCCTCGTGGTTGCCCGAGACGCACAGGGCGTCGCCGGCGGCCACCATGCCCATCACCAGGCGCAGCACGCCCGGCGAGTCGGGCCCGCGGTCGACCAGGTCGCCGACGAAGACGGCGGACCGCCCGCCGGGGTGGTTCGCGCCGACTGCGCGTCCCCGCGCGTCCCGGAGGATCTCGTAGCCGAGGTCGGCGAGGAGGTCCTCCAGCTCCGCGCGGCAGCCGTGCACGTCGCCGATGACGTCGAACGGGCCGGTCAGCTCGCGCCTGTCGTTCCACGCCTTCTCGTACCGGATCGTCGCGGCGTCGATCTCGTCGGGACCGGTCAGGACGTGGACGCGCCGGAACTCGCGGCCCAGCGACTTCATGCTGCGCCTCAGCTCGCGACGCTGGCGCGGGATGACGTGCGGGGCGAGGTCCCGGTCCGGACGACCGGCGTTGCGCTCGGCGGCGAGGCCCTCGGTGACGTCCAGCACGATCGCGACCGACAGGACGTCGTGCTCCTTGGCCAGCCGGCGCAGCGACTCCCGCGCCTTGCTCTGCACGTTGGTCGCGTCCACCACGGTCAGCAGGCCGCGCCGCAGGCGCTTGCCCACGATGTAGTGCAGCAGGTCGAACGCGTCGCCGGTGGCCGCCTGGTCGTTCTCGTCGTCCGACACGACCCCGCGGCAGAAGTCCGACGACACCACCTGCGTCGCCTTGAAATGCTTGCGCGCGAAATGCGACTTGCCCGATCCGGACACGCCGACGAGCACGACAAGGCCCATCTCGGGAACCCTGATCTCGGTCATCGGGTGAACACTCCCATCTGCGTCGGCGCGCCGACCTCGGGGTCGTCGTCGCCCACGGGCACGTGGCGGACGCGGTAGCCGTGCTCGGCGGCGACCCGGTCCGCCCAGGCGCGGAACTCCGGCCGCGTCCATTCGAAACGGTGGTCGGGGTGGCGCATCGCCCCGGGGGCCAGCCCCTCGTAGCGGACGTTGTGCTCGGCGTTCGGGGTCGTGACGACCACCACGCGGGGCGAGGCGTGGCCGAACACGACCCGCTCGACGGCGCCGAGGCGCGGCGGGTCGACGTGCTCGATGACCTCCATCAGCACGGCCGCCTCGTACCCGCGGAACCGTTCGTCGGCATAGGTCAGCGCGCCCTGGAAGACGTCCTGGACGCGGTCGTTCTCGCGGCGCGGCTGCTTGTCCAGGCGCAGGCGCCGCGAAGCGTGGCCGAGGGCCCGGTACGACACGTCCGACCCGGAGATCTCGCTGAAGAACTCGTCCTTGGCCAGCCGCGCCAGCAGCTTCCCCGAGCCGCAGCCGAGGTCGATGACCCGGCGGGCGTCCTCGTCGTGCAGCGCCTGCACCACCGACCGGAGACGCAGTTCCGCGAGCGAGACGGACGCCTCTTCGGGCGCCGCCTCCTGGCCTTCCTCGGCGGCGGGCCCCTCCTCCTCGACCTCCACCGGGTCGAGCTCCTCGTCGGGCGCGTCCTCGGCGTCGGCGAGGCGGCCCAGCGCGGACTGCACGAGGCTGCGCCGGTTGGCCAGGTACCGGCGCGTGATGGCGCCGCGGTCGGGGTGTGCGGCGAGCCAGCCCTCCCCCGCCCGGATCAGCTTGTCGACCTCGTCGGGCGCCATCCAGTAGTGCTTGGCGTCGTCCAGGACGGGCAGCAGCACGTACAGCTGGTTGAGGGCGTCCGCGAGCCGCAGCGTCCCGGTCAGCGTGAGCGTCACGTACCGGGAGTCGCCCCACTCGGGGAAGTCCGGGTCGAGCGGCACGGGCGCGGCCGACACGTCCCAGCCGAGCGGCGCGAAGAAGCGCTCGGCCTGGCCGGGCCCGCCCCGGCACGGGAGCGCGGGAAGGACGATTTCCAGCGGGACGGGCGTCTCCACCAGCTCGGGACGCAGGTCGCAGCGTCCGCGCATGGCGGTGCGGAACACGTTCGCCATGGCCGACGCCAGGAGCGACGACGCCGCGTACGGACGGTCGTTCACGTACTGGCCGAGAGAGAAGTCGGGCGTGCCTCTGCCGCGCGTGCGCACGAGCTGGACCGGGTCGACGTCCAGCAGCAGGGCCGCCGTGCAGCGCTGCTCCTCCGCGTCCGGGTAGAAGACGTGCGCCGTGCCGTAGGACTGCTCGAAGCGCTGCACCCGGTCGGGATGCTTGTGCAGGAGGAACCCCAGGTCGGTCGCCTGGCTCATCGTCGTGGTGATCGTCAGAAGCACGCCCCAAGTGTGGCCGAACGCGCCGAACGCCCCCATCCATTTTTCCGGAACGCCGGTCTTAAACGGTTTGCGCCCAGGGTCGGCAGGCCAGCAGAATCCGGGGGGACATGAGCAGACACCCCCGCCGCATGACCGCGCAGGAGACCGTGGCCATCCTCGAACGCGGCGACTACACGGCGCCGTCCGGCCGCGCCGTCTCGATCGCGGACGGCCTGGCCGAGGCCGTCCGGCGCACCGTCCTCTACCGGCCGGGCGAGCTGGACACGATGCTGAAGCGGCTCCCACCGGCCGACCCTGACACGCGGACGCGGATCGAGGTGACCGGCGAGACCACGCTCGCCGCCGCGCGACGGCTGTGCGCCCCCGGGACGACCCCGTTCGCGCTCAACTTCGCCTCCGCGAAGAACCCGGGCGGCGGTTTCCTGAACGGCGCCCACGCCCAGGAGGAAGGGCTGGCGCGCTCGTCGGGCCTGTACAAGTCGCTGCTCTCGGCCAGGGAGTACTACGACTTCCACCGCGCGCAGGGAGATCTCCTCTACAGCGACCACATGATCTACTCACCGGACGTGCCGGTGTTCCGGGAGGACTCCGGACGGCTCCTGGAGGAACCGTACGGCGTCACGTTCCTGACGTCGCCCGCCCCGAACCGCGGCGCGATCCGGGACGCGGGCAAGGCCGGGCAGGTTCCCGAGGTGCTGCGGCTGCGTGCGCGCAAGGTCCTCGCCGTGGCGCTGGCCAACGGCCACACCCGGCTCGTGCTCGGCGCCTGGGGCTGCGGAGTGTTCCGCAACGACCCGGCCGAGGTCGCCGAAGTGTTCGCCGAAGCGCTGCGTCCGGGCGGAGGGTTCGCGGACCGGTTCGAGCACGTGGTCTTCGCCGTCTGGGACACCGCCGCAGGCGCTCCCAGGCACGCGGCCTTCGAGCGCGCCTTCGCCTAGCCGTCCCCCGCGGGGCGGGACGCCTCCGCGGCGTACGAGGCGATCCCCCGGACGAGCATGTCGAGGCCGAACTCGAAGCGCCCGTCGCCGTCCTCCGCGGTGAGCTCGTCCACCATGCCGGAGACCGTCGGGTAGCGGTCCTTGGGCAGGGCGGCGAAGTACTCGCGGATCTGGTTGAGGTACTCCTGGAAGTACGTCCACGGGTCCCCCGCCCCAGCGGGCGTCTTGGCGTGGTGAAGCGTGTCCTCGATGGCGTCGGCGTCGAGGAACATGCCGAGGGTGCTGACGGCGAGCCCGGCGATCCGCTTCGGGACGCCGCCGGCGTGCATGAGGGCGAGCTGCGCCTCTGCGACGTCCAGCAGATGGGGTCCGGTGGGGATGAGCGCCATCGACACCACCGCGATGTCGCGGTGCGAGGTGTAGACGCGGCGGATCTCGCGCGCCAGCTCCTTCAGCTGCTCCTGCCAGCGCGCCGGGTCCGGGACGGGGAGCCGGATCTCGGCGGCCACCCGGTCGAGCATCAGCTCGCGCAGTTCCTCCTTGCCCGAGACGTGGGCGTAGAGGGACGCCGGGCCCGTGCCGAGCTCCTGGGCGACGCGGCGCATGGTGACGGCCTCCAGCCCCTCGGCGTCCAGGACGCGGATCGCCGTGTCGACGACCAGCTCCTGCGTGAGCGGCTGCCGGGCGGGCGCGGCCTTGCGCGGCCTGCGGCCGGGCGGCGTCGGCATGTCCGGGCGTGCGCCTCGGTCGGCTTCGGCCACGTCGGGACCTCCCAATCTCGCGATACATCTTGACTATCGCGAATCGCGATATATCTTCTCTACTGCGGAGAGAATTCTTCGAAACACGAACATCGTACTTGACACGAACAGCGTTCGCCCTTAGAACGTTGTTCGTAACCAACGAACACTGTTCCCCCCGGAGTGACCATGACCGACACACTGACCTCCCCTGCCCGGGGCACCGCTGACGGCGGCTACCGCTGGCGCTGGGTCGCCCTGTTCGTGATCCTCGCCGGCGAGGTCATGGACATGCTGGACGCCCTGATCACGGCCATCGCGGCCCCCACGATCCGCGCCGAGCTCGGTGGGTCGGCGGCCACCATCCAGTGGCTCGCCGCCGCCTACACCCTCGCCATGGCCGTCGGGCTCATCACCGGCGGCCGCCTCGGCGACCTCTACGGACGCAAGCGGATGTTCCTCATCGGCGCGGCCGGCTTCACGGTCGGCTCGCTGCTGTGCGGCATCGCCGGCTCCCCCGGGATGCTGGTCGGCGCCCGCGGCATGCAGGGCCTGTTCGGCGCGCTGATGCTGCCGCAGGGCATCGGAATGATCAAGCAGATGTTCTCGGCGAAGGAGATGGGCGCGGCGTTCGCCATGTTCGGGCCCGTCATGGGGCTGTCGTCGGTCGGCGGCCCGGTGCTGGCCGGCTGGCTGATCGACGCCGACCTGTTCGGCACCGGCTGGCGGATGATCTTCCTGATCAACCTGCCGCTGGGCGCCGCCGCCGTGCTGGCCGGGCTGAAGTTCCTGCCCGAAGGGCGCGCCGAGCACGCCTCCCGCCTCGACCTCACCGGCGCCGCCCTGGCCTCCCTCGGCGCCGGGCTGCTGGTCTACCCCCTCGTCCAGGGCCGCGAGCACGACTGGCCCGCCTGGACGTTCGCCATGATGGCCGCCTCCCTCGTCGTGTGGGGCGCGTTCGCCTGGTACGAGACCCGCAAGCAGCGCCGCGGCGGTGACCCGCTGATCGTGCCGAGCCTGTTCCGCAAGCGGGGCTTCACCGGCGGCCTCGTCGTCGGCCTGGTGTTCTTCTCCGGCGTCGCCGGCCTCGGCCTGGTGCTGGCGCTGTTCTTCCAGCTCGGGCTGGGCTACTCCCCGCTCAAGGCGGGCCTCGCGCAGATCCCGTGGTCGGTCGGCATCGTCATCGGGTTCGGCGTCATGCAGGCCGTGCAGAGCCTCGGCCGCAAGGTGATCCACGCGGGCGCCGTCATCATGGCCGCCGGGATCGCCGGGCTGTACTTCACCCTCCGGTACGCCGGGATCGACGTCACCCCCTGGCAGCTCGTCCCCGCGCTGACCGTCACCGGGATCGGCATGGGCCTGCTGATGGGGCCCTTCTTCGACACCGTGCTCGCGGGCGTCGAGCCCGAGGAGACCGGCTCGGCGGGCGGCACGCTCACCGCCGTCCAGCAGCTCGGCAGCGCGCTCGGCGCCGCCGTCCTCGGCACGGTCTTCTTCGGGCTGCTCGGCGGGCACGTCGCGACCGCCGCCGACGACGGCGCCGCCGCCCTGCGCCGCGACCTCGCCGCCGCGTCCGTCCCGGCCCCGCAGCGCGACCGCGTCGTGGACGGTCTGCGCGGCTGCGGCCGCGACCGCGCCACCGCAAAGGACGCCGCCGCCGTGCCCGCGTCCTGCCACCGGCTTGAAGAGGCCACCGTCGCCGCCGTCACCGCGGCGCCGCAGTCGGCGCCGGCCGTCCAGAAGGCGGTCGCCGAGGCCGGGGAGCACGCGGCCAAGGTCGGGTTCGGCGACGCCATGAAGATCACGCTGTGGGTCGAGGTTGGGCTCCTCGGCCTGACTTTCCTCGCGACGTTCCTGCTGCCGATGCACGCGCGCCCGGAAGAGGAAGCCGCCTGACGTAACGCAAAGGGCCCGCGCCAGGGGAGCTCCCCGGGCGCGGGCCCTGTCTCGTCGTCAGACCTTGCCCATCACCTCGGAGGCCAGCAGCTCCAGGTGATCCAGGTCGCTCATGTCGAGGACCTGGAGGTAGAGGCACTCCGCGCCCAGCTCACCGAACCGGCCGAGCTTGTCGACCAGCTCCTGCGGAGTCCCGGCCAGACCGTTCTCGCGCAGCTCGGGCACCTTCCGCCCGATGGCGTCGGCGCGCCGCTTCACCTCCGCCTCGTCCCGCCCGCAGCAGACGACCTGCGCGGCCGAGTACACCAGCGGCCTGGTCCGGCCCGCCTCCGCGCACGCCGCGCGGACCCGGTCGAACGCGCCGCCGGTGTCCTTGAGCTGGTGGAACGGCACGTTGTACTCGTCGGCGTAGCGCGCGGCGAGCCGCGGCGTCCGCTTCGCCCCGGCCCCGCCGATGATGATCGGCGGACCGCCCGGCCGCACGGGCTTGGGCAGCGCGGGCGACCCGCTCAGGGTGTAGTGCTCCCCGCTGAAGGAGAAGGTCTCGCCGGACGGCGTCCCCCACAGCCCGGTGAGGATCTGCAACTGCTCCTCAAGCCGCTCGAACCGCTCGCCCAGGCTCGGGAACGGGATGCCGTAGGCGGCGTGCTCCTCCTCATACCACCCCGTCCCGAGCCCCAGGTCGACGCGCCCGCCGCTCATCTGGTCGACCTGCGCGACGGAGATCGCCAGCGGCCCCGGGTAGCGGAACGTCCCGGCGGTCACCAGCGTGCCGAGCCTGATCCGGCTCGTCTCCCGGGCCAGCGCGCCCAGGGTGATCCAGGAATCGGTCGGGCCCGGCTCGCCCGTCATGTCCCCCATCTTGAGAAAGTGGTCGGACCGGAAGAACGCGTCGAAGCCGAGGTCCTCGGCCGCCCTGGCCACGGCGAGCTGTGTCTCATACGTCGCCCCCTGCTGGGGCTCGGTGAAGATTCGAAGTCGCATGTCCCCATCCTCGTACGAACCCGGCGGCCGTCGCGCGGCGGGTCGACGCCCGCCGGTGTCATCGCGCAGAAGAGATCCTCCGCACCGCCGCCGGCTTCTTCGCGGCCGGCTTCTTCGCGGCCGGCTTCTTGGGTGCCGCCTTGGAGTGGCCGAGGTGGGCGGCCCCGGCGACGCGGACGGCCGGGAACGTGCGGGACGCGTGCGCCCTCCCCCACCTCACCGTCCCGCGCAGGTGGATCTTCTGGCCGGGCCTGGCGCCCCTGGACACCTTGGCCTTGAGGGCGCCGGTCACCGTCTGCCCCTTCCGCACGGCGCCGAGGTCGCATTCGACCGTCCACCCCGCGGCCGCGCAGTCCCTGTTCCCCGAGACGAACGCCAGCGATCTCGGCAGCCTCGCCCTGAACACCGCCTTGCCGGACTTCCGCGGCCCCCTGGCGGTCAGCTTGAACGTCCACTCGTAGGTGCGCCCCGGGACCACGGCGCTCGCGGGGCTGCTCGTGCGAAGCGCCACGCCCGCGGCGTGCACGCCGTGCGGCTTGGGTCTCGCCCTCGGGCCGGGACCGTCGGCCCGCGCCGCGGCCGGCGCGAGCACGCCCCCCAGCAGCGGTGCGGCGAGCGCCAGCACCATGCCCTGCACCCTCAACGTCCGGATCACTACGAACCCCCCGTGGCCTGCGGTTTTCTTACCGGTCACCGTCCGTTCTAGTGATCAGGAGGCGCGCTCGCCAACGCGGCGTCGGCGTGTCGTCACACACGGCGACTCTTGACCGCCCACCCCTTCAGGACGGTCAACCTCCGCAATCTCCTGCGCCCCAAAGCACAAAGCCTGTTAAATCGCCAAGACCGTGACAATCCCCGACACATGGAGCTGACATGGCTGTCTTCGGCGTCGACTACGCGTGGGGCCGCCCCGGTGCGCCCGCGCTGGAACGCGCCGGGGCCGAGTTCGCGTGCCGCTACCTGTCGCACGACACGACCGGCAAGAACCTGACCCGCAAGGAGGCCGACGAGCTGTCGGCCGCGGGCATCTGGCTGGTCGTCGTGTGGGAGTCGACCGCCAAGCGCCCTCTCGACGGGCGGTCCGCCGGCGCGGCCGACGCCCGCGACGCCGCCGCCCAGGCCGAGGCGTGCGGCATGCCGGACGACCGGCCCGTCTACTTCGCCGCCGACTGGGACGCCACCTCCGGGCAGCAGGACGAGATCAACGCCTACCTGGACGGCGCGGCGAGCGTCCTCGGCCGCGGCCGGGTCGGCCTCTACGGCGGGTACGGCCCGGTCAAGCGCGCCTTCGACGCCAAGAAGATCACCTTCGGCTGGCAGACGTACGCCTGGTCGGGCGGCAGGTGGGACGCCCGCGCCCAGCTCCAGCAGTACTCCAACGACCACACGATCAACGGCGTCGGCGTCGACTACGACCGCGGCGTCAAGAGCGACTACGGGCAGTGGCGCGTCGGCGTCTCGCCCCAGGGAGAGGACGACATGCCCGACTACGTGTCCGTCGGCACCGGTGGCGACCACCAGGAGCTTCCTCCCGGCAAGTGGACCGAGGTCACCTGGAGCAAGGAGTACTCCGACAAGGAGCACCAGCACAACGACCCGGGCGGCCCCAGCCTGCTGACCGGATCGGCCCGCTACAGCCTGTCGGTGAGCGCGGCGCTGAGCGGCGTCCCCGCGGGCACGCTCATCCAGGCCCGGGTGATCGAGGTGACGGACGGCAACGCCTCCGACTACCAGGTCGGCCCCGTCCAGGACTTCATCTCCGTCGGCGACACCACCAACCTCGTCTACGGCCTCGCCGCCGACACCGTCGAGGCGGGCAAGCGCGTGCGCTTCCAGCTGCTCCACCAGGGCGCCGCCGCCGCGACCATCGCCAAGGCCAGCGCCAAGGTCTTCTTCTGGCGCTGACTCAGAAGTCGTCGTTGATGTAGGGCGACAGAGGGACGGACAAGGCGGCCTCCAGACGGGCCGCCGCGCCGGGCGTGTGCTCGGCGACGGCGCCGATCCGGACCAGCGTGACCGGACTCTGGCCGCCCAGGTAGACGGCCGCGAGGTCGGCCGCGCTCAGACTCAGGTCCGGCGGCCCGGAGGCCGGGTCGCAGACAGGCGCCCCGCCGGTCTTGAGCAGCCAGCGGCCCGCGTTCGCCGGGATGCGAGGGTCGTCGACCTCCAGGACGAAGGCGTCCTCCGCTGCCCAGGACCGGGCCCGGAGAGCGGCCGGCAGGTCGATCAGACGGAGCCAGAGCGCGCCGTAGTCGCTCTTGATCGTGACCCTGTCGGGGTCGGCGACCATGTGCGGCAGAAGATCGTCCACCGGACGGCCCGGCGCCTCGACGCGGGACGTCAGGTCGATCGAAGCCAGGAACCCCCAGAGCGCCGCCTCGACCGACGGGGTGTCGGCGACGAGGTCGACGACCCTCACGGTCCCCGGCCGAACACGGTAGACCGCGTATCCGGCAGGATGCACGACGATGCGCGGCGCGGTGTACCCGGGGGCGTCCCGGTCGACCGGCCGCAGGATCCCCTTGGCCCACCACTCGGGGTCGCGGACGAGCCCGCCCGGCCGCACCGACAGGGCCCGCCGGTGGATCGGATCGACCACCTCGAACGCGGAGCCGGCCTCGACGAGCCGCAACGGCCGGTCATCCGGAGCCGTGCGCAGTTCCAGCGGCCGCGACGTGTCGACCTCCAGCCCGATCGCCCGCGTGGCAAGACCGAACCCGTACCGGCCGTAGATCGCGCCTTGGGAGGCCCAGAGCGCGGCCACCGGACGCCCCGCGGCGATCGCGTCGGCGACCATCCGGTCCATCATGGACGTCAGGATCCCCCGGCGGCGGTGCGTGGGCAGCACCCCGACGAACGTGACCGCCGAGCAGTCGAGCAGCGCACCCGGCACCGCGAGCCGCATCGGCAGGGCCGCCAACTGCCCGACCTTGGTCTCCCCGTCGAAGGCGCCGATCCGCTCGGCACGCACGGCCGGCCACCCGTCCCGCTCGCGGTCGATCTCCTCCACGGGAACGTGGAACACCATCCCGGCGAAGTCGACCATCAGCCCGGCATCGGCCTCCGGCACGTCCCTGATCTCGATCACACAACCACGCTAACCCGTGGGCGCAACCGATTATCCGAGGTCAGCCGCGCACCGCGGGAGTCGGACAGGACACCCGACCCCGGCCCGAACTGGCCGGACGGCACCTCCCAGCAGATGCACCTCGACTTCACCGTCGACGACCTCGCGACCGCCGACCGCATGGCGACCGAAGCCGATGCACCAGGCTGCGCCCCCCAGACGACGTCCAGCCGGAGACCCACAACAGCAGCCAGATCTACGCAGGCCCAGCCGGACACCGCTTCTGCCTACGACCAGCCTGAGAGGCCGCCCGACAGCGTACGAGCGTCGCGGCACTTCACGGATGTGGGATGTCACGTGACTCCGCCAAGTCGCTTGACCAGGAATCGCGCGGGATCGACCACTTCATGACGGGTCCCATGGTCGTCGATGTAGTGGTAACGGTCGAAGTAGCGGCAGCCGGTTTCCTGGTAGCCGAGTCGCAGGTAGAGAGCGGCTGCGCGCTGGTTGTCGTCGTCCACACCCAGCCCGATCCGGTCGTGGCCGCATTGGCGGACGAGGGCTTCTGCCGCGTCGATGATGGCGCGCCCGATGCCCTGGGACCTCAGTTCGGGCGGCCAGACGCCCAGACCGTTGAGCTCGGGGCAATCCGGATGCCGCTGCCTCACTTCGGGAGCGGCGCAGCCGTGCCACAGGATCTGCGCCGTTCCGACGGGAACGGTCTCGGCCCAGGCGATCAGGAACGTGGTGAGACCGCGCTGCTGCTGCTCGAACCGTGCCGCGTGCCTCCTGGTCCGGCCGGGCGAGGGGATCCGGGACTCCAGCAGCTCAAGGTCTTCCTCCCTGCACTCTCGGATACTGACCATCTGCCAAGCCCTTTCCGGACGTCGACCCGCAAGACCGTGCGAACGCCCCCGCCTTCCGGCCTCCCGAAAGCGGGGGCGTTTCGTCATACCAGAAATGCCGGTGATCTCCGTGCGAACAGCCCGCCCGATTCGCCTTGGCGGGCATGTGCCGGGCCGGACTGTGCCGACTTCCGCTCGACCGGCCGTGGCGCGGGTGGGCCCGGCTCATGGTCGGGCTGCCAGCAGCCGACGAGGGCGACCTCCGCGCCGGTGATGTCGCCCGCCTCGGCCAGCGCGTCTCCCCAGTGCGTCCAGAACCAGAGCCGTCCGCCGTCGTCTCCCCGCGCCTTGCACGTGATCTTCACGGCGCGAGGCACGCCGGCGCCGTCGAGCGCCGCCTTCACGGTGAGGCTGGAGCCGTCGAACCCCGCCTCGAACCCACGGACCGCCATGTGCTCGCGCAATGCGGCGAGGCCGGCCACGTCGGTCTTCTCCAGCAGGGCGCGCAAGCCCGCGCAGGAGCGCGCACCCAGCATCATCGGCTCCGTATCGTCCCGGACCGCCTGATACGGGGCGAAGGAATCGACCAGCTTGATCGTCCAGTTCGGGAACTCCTTGCTCATCTCGGCAAGCTGGTCGACGATGTCGTCCGCCGTCGCGGCCATGAGATCGTGAACGTTGCTCATTGCTCGCTCCAGGTCAGCTCGGCCCACATGGTTTGCCCGTCGGCATCGGCGTCGTGGCCGACCTTGTCGGCGTGGGCGAAGACGATGAACAGGCCGCGGCCGTGGTCGTCCTCGTCCACCGGGAGGCCGGAGAGAGGCTGCCAGCGCGTCCCGTCGCCGGAGTCGCGGACGGCGATGCGGGCGTGGCCGGGCGCCACCGCCACGGTGACGGTGACCTCGCCGCCGTCGCCGCTCGGCGTGTGGCGCAGCGAGTTGGCGACGAGCTCGGCGGTGACGAGTTCGGCGTCGTGCCGGCGCGGGGAGTCGCCGAGCATCCCACGTACGAAGGCCCGGGCGGCCGGCACCATGGACGTGCAGCCGGGGTAGGTCTGGCTCCACTCCACGGAAAACCTCCTACGGTCTGTGATCGTGTCGTCACAGGAACAACCTGTGCGCACAGCTTGCAAGCAGTGCGCACAGGTTGTCAAGCTGTGTCCGAGCACTCGCACCCGGCAATCGGAGACGCCGTGACCCAGCCCGCATACCAGCGCATAGCCGACGATCTACGGCAGCAGATCATCGACGGTCGACTCGCGCCGGGTGAGCGGGTTCTGTCGCGAACCCAGATCCGTGAGCAGTACGAAGTGTCCGATCAGGTCGCCATCGGCGCCGTCCGTCTGCTGACCTCCGAGGGCTTCCTCGAAGCGCGCTCCGGCTCGGGTACGTACGTGCGACGCAAGCCGGAGCTGAAGCGCCTTGCCCGCTACTGGTACGGCACGTCGGACCGGGACGGCTCGCCGTTCCGGTCAGAGATGGCCAGGCAGGGCCGCGAAGGCACGTGGCGCGTCTCGTCCGAGACCGGCTCCGCCACCCCACAGATCGCCGAGCGGCTCGACATCGCGGCGGGTGACCCGGTCATGACGAGCCGATACACCTTCCTGGCCGACGAGCGACCCGTGATGCTGTCCACGAGCTGGGAGCCGCTCGCCCTCACCGGCGGCACACCCATCATGTTTCCGGAGGAAGGCCCGCACGCCGGCGCCGGAGTGGTCGCGCGGATGCGGGCGATCGGGCAGCACATCGAGTCGGTGCAGGAGGTCGTGACGGCGCGGCCCGTGCTGCAGTCGGAGGCGGAGCTGCTCGGCGAGGCACTCGGGTCGGTCGTGCTGGTGATCCGGCGTACCTATCGCACGGCGGAGCGTCCGGTGGAGACGGCCGACATCATCGTCCCCACGGACCGGTACGAGGCGGAGTACGTCCTCCCGGTGGAATGACGACCGCCCGTCGACCGGCTGGCCGACGGGCGGTGATGTGCCGGGCTACTCCCCGATCTTCTTCGAGTACAGGGTGATCGTCGCCTCCGGCGCCACGCTCGTCCCAGCCTTCGGCTTCTGGCGGACCACCTGCCAGTTGCGGTCCAGGATGAGCATTCGCCCCTGTCCGGTCGCGTCCTCCTCCTGCAGCATCCAGAGTCCGGCTGCCTGCATGATGTTTTGAGCGGTCTGGTGGTTCTTCCCGACCACGTTCGGGACGCGGACCTTCTTCGCGGCCGGGACTTTCGTGCTGCTCGGGGAGACGGTCGGCGTACTCACGGGCGCGGTGGCGCTGGGCGGTGCGACGGTCACGGTCTTGGCGGGGGCGGCATTCTCCGCGGTGCCTCCGCACGCGGTGAGGGCCAGGGCGGCCGCGAGAAGTGCGGCATGGATGGTGAGTCTGCGCATGGACGGTCCTGTCGTGATCTGCCGACGGCGGAGGGACGCGTGTTGGACGCTTCACCTTCCGTGAACGGTTCACGCAGGGTAGCCCTCTGTCACTATCCGGCCGCGCTCTTCCTGTCGGCGCAGCCCGTTTCGCTGGGATTGGGGCCGCGAAATTGGCGCGGCGCTGACGCATGCGGTCATGATCGTGCGCGACGTTCACGCACCTCGCGCATGCGTCGTTGGTGCGTCATGAGGGGTGGGAATCTACGTCCCTCGGCGTCCCGTCCAATCCCTCACAGACCGACAATCTGGCTGCTCAGGGCGCTGATCAACCTCTGACGAGGGTGGCGAGGCACTCTACGTGGTGGGTCATGGGGAAGGCGTCGAAGGCGCGGAGGGACTCCAGGGTCCAGCCGCGTTCGCTGAAGTAGGCGAGGTCGCGGGCCAGGGTCGCCGGGTCGCAGGAGACGTAGGCGATCTTGCGGCCGGCGATGCGGGTGATGTGGTCGACGACCTCGCGGCCCGCGCCGGTGCGGGGCGGGTCGAGGACGACGAGGTCGGCCTTCCGGACCCGGGAGCCGCCGTGGTGGCCGGTGCCGCGCTTGTTCTGCGTCCGGGACCCCGAGGACGCGCGGCCGAACTCCAGGTCGGTGATGACCTCCTCGACGGAGCCGCGCTCGATCGAGACGTTCGGCAGGTCGCGCAGGTTGAAGCGGGCGTCGCGGACGGCCTGGCCGTCCGACTCGATGCCGACGACGAGGCCCTCGTCGCCGACGCGGTCGGCGAGGACGCCGGCGAACAGGCCGACGCCGCAGTACAGGTCGAGGGCGATGTCGCCGGGCTTCGGTTCGAGGGCGTCCAGGACGGCGTCGGCGAGCAGCTGCGCGGCCCCCGGGTGCACCTGCCAGAAGCCGCTGCCGCTGACCTGGTAGAGCCGCCCGGAGACCTCCTCGCGCACGTACGGGAGCCCGGCGCCCGGTTCGGGCTTGCCGCGCACGAGCCGGACCGGCACGTCCAGCCGCGGGACCCGGATCTTGCGGCGGTCGCGGCCGCGCAGCACCACCAGGCGGTCGCCGGTGCTCGCCGACACCACGCCCTCGACGCCGGTCGCGCCCGGCCAGCGCTTGCGCTCGATGCCCATCAGCTCCACGCCGGGGTGGGCGATCAGGCACTCGTCCACGGGCTCGATGTCGTGCGACCGGTGCTTGCGCAGGCCGACGGCGCCGGAGGAGACCGAGAACTGGACGCGGGTGCGCCAGCCGAGCCCCGGCGGCGGCGTCACCTCGCCGTCGACCGGGTACGGGACCTCCTCCACGACGACCGTGCGGGTGATCCCGGCGAGCCGCTCCAGCTGCTCCTGCACGACCGCGGCCTTGAGCGCCCGCTGGGCGGGCAGGGAGGCGTGCTGCCAGTCGCAGCCGCCGCACCGCCCGGGACCGGCGAACGGGCACGGCGGCTGCACCCGGTCGGGGGACGCCTCGATGATCTCCACGGCGTCGGCGCGGAGGAAGTTCTTGGTTCGGTCGGTGACGCGGGCCCTCACCCGTTCGCCGGGCAGGGCGTGCCGGACGAAGACCACGCGCCCCTCGTGCCGGGCGACGCAGAAACCGCCGTTGGCGACGTTGCCGACCTCCAGTTCGAGGACGTCGGGTTCGAGTTCAGTCACGGTCCGAAACACTACCGGCACCGGGGTGTGCCCCGGTCCGCGGCGGGCGCCGGGACGAGCCGGGCCCGGGCGGCTCGGTCCGCCCCTTGAGCCGGTCGGAGGACTGCAGCTGCCACGCGACGCTCGTCACCATCACGCCCGGCTGGAACAGCAGCCGGCCCTTCAGCCGCAGCGCGCTCTGGTTGTGCAGGAGCTGCTCCCACCAGTGGCCGACGACGTACTCGGGGATGAACACGGTGACGACATCGCGGGGGCTCTTGCGGCGGACGCTCTTGACGTAGGACAGGACCGGGCGCGTGATCTCCCGGTACGGCGAGTCGAGGATCTTCAGCGGGACGGGGATGTCGAGGGCGTCCCACTCCTGCTGGAGCCGCTGCGACTCCTCGGCGTCCACCGCCACGGTCACCGCCTCCAGCGTGGACGGGCGGGTGGCGCGGGCGTAGGCCAGGGCCCGCAGCGTCGGCTTGTGGATCTTGGAGACGAGCACGATGCCGTGGTTGCGGGCGGGCAGCACGACGTCCTCGCCGGAGGGCACCAGCTCCGCGGCGACCCGGTCGTAGTGCCGCCTGATCCCCTTCATCAGCAGGAACAGCAGCGGCATCGCGATGCAGACGATGTAGGCGCCGAGCGCGAACTTGGTGATCAGCACGACGACCAGGACGATGCCGGTGAGGGTGGCGCCGAAGGCGTTGATGCCGCGGGAGGTGCGCATCCGGCGGCGCTGCGCCGGGTCCGACTCGGTGGACAGGAGCCGGTTCCAGTGCCGGACCATGCCGACCTGGCTGACGGTGAACGACACGAAGACGCCGACGGTGTAGAGCGGGATCAGCCGGCTGACGGACGCGTCGTAGGCGTAGATCAGCAGCCCGGCCATGGTGGCCAGGATGATGATGCCGTTGCTGTAGGCGAGCCGGTCTCCGCGGGTGTGCAGCTGGCGCGGCAGGTAGCGGTTCTGCGCGAGAACGGAGCCGAGCACCGGGAACCCGTTGAACGCGGTGTTGGCGGCGAGGAAGAGGATCAGCGCGGTCATCGCGGTGACCAGCGCGAACCCGGGGGTGAAGTTGCTGAACACCGTGTGCGCCACCTGCGCGATCACCGGGTCGGCGTCGGTCACGGGCTTGCCGGTGGACGGGTCGATCAGCTGGCTGCCCTGGTCGGGCTCGGCGAACTTGGCGTCGGTGATGTAGGCGAACGCGCTCACGCCGCCGAACATCGTCATCGCGACGAGCCCGAGCATCAGCAGGGTGGTGGCGGCGTTCTCGCCCTTGGGCTTGCGGAACGCGGGCACGCCGTTGCTGATCGCCTCGACCCCGGTCAGCGCGGCGCAGCCGGAGGAGAAGGCCCGCAGCAGCAGGAACACCAGCGCGAACCCGGCGATGCCCGTCTCGTCGCCGCGGACCTCGTAGTGCGCCGTCTCGGCCTGCAGTTCGGTGCCCGAGACCATCCGGACCAGGCCCCACGCCAGCATGCTGAAGACCGCAAACATGAACAGGTAGGTGGGGATCGCGAAGGCGGCCCCGGCCTCCTTGAGGCCCCGCAGGTTGCCGAGGGTGAGCAGCACGACGATGACGATCGCGACGGCGACCTCGTGCGGCTGCATGAACTTCAGCAGGGCGCCGAGGTTCTCCACCCCCGACGACACCGACACCGCCACGGTGAGGACGTAGTCGACCAGCAGCGCGCTGGCCACCACGACGCCCCAGTTGTCGCCGAGGTTGGTGGTGGCGACCTCGAAGTCGCCGCCGCCGCTCTGGTAGGCCCGGACGTTCTGCCGGTAGGAGGCGACCACGGTCAGCAGGATGATCACGACGGCCGCGGCGATCCACGGGGTGTAGTGGTACATCACGAGGCCGCCCGCGCCGAGCGCGAGGAGGATCTCCTGGGGGGCGTAGGCGACCGACGACAGCGCGTCGCTCGCGAAGACGGGCAGCGCGATGCGCTTCTTCAGCAGCTGCTCGTGCTGCTGGGCGCTGCTCAGCGCGCGGCCGAGGAGGAGCCGCTTCGCGAGGTCCGGAACCTTTGACACGCAACGAGACTCTAGCCCCTGCGGACCGCCGCCCTGGCGCCCGGCCGCCCCTGTCCCGCGGGCGCCGCGCGACCGCCTCGCCGCCCCGACGGATTGCTGGTTGAGTAGTACTCGCCTGGGCGGATGTGTAGGTTTGCAGCCCGGCAGGGATCATTCACAGGAAACGGTCCTCGGGTGCGGCGCGGTGTCGGCGGCGAATGCCGTGCCCGGCGCGGGGGGTACAGGGGGAGCATCCCCCTGGACGGAAGAGGGAACGGCCGTGCATATCGTGATCATGGGATGCGGGCGGGTCGGCTCGACGCTCGCCCACATCCTGGAGGACAAGGGTCACTCGGTGGCCATCATTGACCAGAGCCCGGAGGCGTTCCGCCGGCTGCGCAGCGGGTTCCGGGGCCGCCGCATCACCGGGTTCGGGTTCGACCGCGAGGTCATCGCCGAGGCGGGCATCGAGCGCGCGTCGGCGTTCGTGGCCGTCAGCAGCGGCGACAACTCCAACATCATCTCCGCGCGGGTGGCGCGCGAGACGTTCGGGGTCGACAACGTGGTGGCCCGGATCTACGACCCGCGCCGGGCGGAGGTCTACCAGCGCCTCGGCATTCCCACGGTCGCGACCGTCCGGTGGACGGCCGACCAGATCCTGCGCCGGCTGCTCCCCGAGGGCGCCGAGCCGCTGTGGCGCGACCCGACCGGCGCGGTCGTCCTCGCCGAGCTGGACTCCGGCCACCTGTGGGTGGGCGAGAAGGTCGGCGAGCTGGAGGAGCACGCGGGGACCCGGGTGGCGTTCCTGTCCCGGATGGGCGAGGCGCTCGTCCCCGAGCGGGACACCGTGATCCAGGACGGCGACATCGTGCACATCATGGCGGGGGCCGACGACCTGGAGCGCGTCAACGCCGCGGTCGCGGCGCGGAACGGAGAGGACGCTTGATGCGGGTCGCGATCGCGGGGGCCGGCGCGGTGGGCCGGTCCATCGCCCAGGAACTGCTGGAGAACGGCCACGAGGTGCTCCTGATCGACAAGAGCCCGAAGGCCATCAAGGTGGAGCTGGTGCCGCGCGCGGAGTGGCTGCTGGCCGACGCGTGCGAGATCGCCGCCCTGGACGACGCGGCGCTGGAGCGCTGCCAGGTGGTGGTCGCCTCCTCCGGCGACGACAAGGTCAACCTGGTGGTCTCGCTGCTGGCCAAGACCGAGTACGGGGTCCCGCGCGTGGTGGCGCGGATCAACCACCCGAACAACGAGTGGCTGTTCAACGAGTCGTGGGGCGTGGACGTGGCGGTCTCCACGCCGCGGCTGCTGTCGGCGCTGGTCGAGGAGGCCGTCAGCGTCGGCGACCTCGTCCGGCTGATGACGTTCCGGCAGGGCGAGGCCAACCTGGTGGAGCTGACGCTGCCCGACGACGCCCCCCTCGGCGGCGAGCGCGTCGGCTCGGTGGCCTGGCCGCGCGACACCGCCCTGGTGGCGATCCTGCGCGAGGGCCGGGTGCTGGTCCCGACGTCCGACGACACCCTGGAGCCGGGCGACGAGCTGATGTTCGTGGCCAGCCAGGACGTGGAGGACGAACTCGCCGAACTCCTCGGCGGCCGGTAGCGCTAGGCGGGTTTCTCGCTCTCGGCCGGATCTCCGCGCTGGATGGGGGTGCGGCCGCGGGCGAGGAGCCAGACCATGGCGGCCAGCGCGGCGACCTGCAGGGGCCAGCCCATCACGATCTTGGCGGGGCCGAGCAGGCCGCTCTGGTCGCCGTCCGCGAGGTAGATCGGGTACTGGACGCCGACGCGCAGGATGCAGGGCAGCACGAGCAGCCAGGTGAGGCGGGAGCACAGCCGGACGATCCCGGGGTCGGCCCGCCAGGCGGTCGGGTCGCCGGTGACCGATCCGATGATGAAGCCGACGACCGGCCAGCGCACCGCGATCGAGAAGATCATCGCGGCGGCGTAGCCGGCGTTCAGCATGATGCCGGGCAGGAAGGCGTTCTCGGCCTTGCCCGAGCGCAGCGCGAAGAACGCGGCGATGGCGATGCCGAACAGGCTGTTGAGGACGAACTGCGGGCTGGAGCGCTGCGCGATCCGGACCAGGAGCAGCACCACCGCGGCGCCGACACCGGCGCCGACGGCGAGCTTGACGTCCTTCGCGGCGACGTAGGTGGCGGTGAAGGCGATCGTCGGCACCGCCGCCTCGACCATGCCGCGCACGCCGCCGAGCGCCTTGGTGAGCTGGGCGCGGACGGCCGCCTCCACGGTGTCGTGCGCGGCGGTCTCCCGCGCGGTGCCCGTTTCCGTTTCGCTCACGTCGCTCTCCCGGCGGATCGCCGCGGCCTCACACGCCGCCGCGCAACTCGTATCGCGGATTGAACATGACCTTGCGCCCGTCCTGCTCGCTCACGAGTCCCTCGGCGCGCAGCCGGCGCCCGGGGTCGATCCCGGCGATCCTGCGGCGGCCGAGCCAGACCAGGTTGATCACGTCGGTGCCGTCGTAGAGCTCGGCCTCCAGGGCGGGGGCGCCGCCCCGGGGACGGAGCGTCACGGTACGTAGCGTACCCGCCACGCAGTGCCGCTTGCGCGCGCCGCAGTCGGTGATCGGTGTCGCGCCCTCGTCGCCGGTGGTCTTCTGGAGCTCCTCGGCCTCCAGCTCGGCCTTGGTGGACGCCATGCGCCGCAGGAAGCGCCGCAGCCCGCCCTTGCCGCGCTCGCGCCCGCGGGGCTCCGCCCCCGGCGCGGTGCTGGCCGAAACCTCGTCCATACCTCGAAGCGTATGGCATCCCGGGACGAAGCGGACCCCTTGCCCACCGCCGGAACGAAGCCGGGACATGTGTGGAATGAAGCATTCCGTTCTGCTATTATCGGAACAGAGCATTCCGCTCCACCCTGGAAGGACGGATCATGACCGCCACCCTCGAAACCCCGGTCCCCGCGACCGGGACGCGCCCGGCCGACGGCGCCGCGCCCGCCCCGCGCCGCTGGCTCGGCCTGTCGGCGATCCTGGCCGCCACGCTGCTGAACCTGCTCGACTCCACCGTGGTGAACGTGGCCGCGCCCGCGATCCGCGCGGACCTCGGCGGCTCGTACTCCGCGCTGCAGTGGACGGCCGCCGGCTACACGCTCGCCCTCGCGGTGGCGCTGCTGACCGGCGGGCGGCTCGGCGACATGTTCGGACGGCGGCCCGTCCTGCTGGCGGGCGCGGCCGCGTTCACGGCGATGTCGGTGGCGTGCGCGTTCGCCTGGTCGCCGGAGAGCCTGATCGCCGCCCGGGTCGCGCAGGGCCTGTGCGCCGCCGTGATGATCCCGCAGGGCTTCGGACTGATCCGCGACCTGTTCGGCCGGCACACCGGCAAGGCGTTCGCGCTGTTCGGGCCGGTGATCGGGCTGGCCACGATCCTCGGCCCGGTGGTCGCGGGCCTGCTGATCGACGCCGACCCGCTCGGCACCGGCTGGCGCGCGATCTTCCTGGTGAACGTGCCGGTCGGCGTCTACGCGCTGGTCGTGGGCGCCCGGGCGCTGCCCGCGCCGACGGCCGCCGACCGCTCGGGCGGCCTGGACGTCGCCGGGATGCTGCTCGGCGGCCTCGGCATGAGCATGCTGGTCTACCCCCTCGTCCAGGGCCGCGAGCTCGGCTGGCCCGCCTGGTCGCTCGCGCTGCTCGCGGGCTCGGTCCCCGTCCTCGCCCTGTTCGCCCTGCACCAGCTGCGCCGCACCCGCCGGGGCCGGACGCCGCTGGTCAGGCTGAGCGTGTTCGCCAACCGCGCCTACGGCTCCGGTGTCCTGTTCGTCGTCGTCTTCTTCGGAGCGATCGCCGGGTTCTCCCTGGCCACCGGCCTGTTCCTCCAGCTCGGTCTCGGCTACACGCCGCTGGCCGCGAGCCTGGCGATGTCGTCCTGGGCGATCGGGGCGTTCGCCGGGTCGGCGTTCAGCGGCATGACGATGACCCGGCTGGGCCGCAGGATCCTGCACCTCGGCCTGGTTCTCATGATCGCCGGGCTGGCCGCCCTGTACGCGGTGTTCGAGGCGGCCGGGACGGGCGTCGGCGGCTGGCACCTGGCCGCGCCGCTGCTGCTGTTCGGCGCCGGCATGGGCATGATCTTCGTCCCGCTGTTCGACGTCATCGTCGCGGGCATCGCCGACCACGAGGTGGGCTCCGGCTCGGCCGCGCTGGAGTCGGTCCAGCAGCTCGGCGCGTCGCTCGGCGTCGCGGTCCTCGGCACGGTCTTCTTCGGGGCGATCGGCGCCCCGGTGGCCGGACGGTTCGCCGCGCCGGCCGCGCTGGAGGCCGCGAAGCAGGTCACCGCCCTGACCGCCGCCCTCACCGCCGCCGCGTTCCTCGTCGCCTTCCTCCTCCCCCGCCGCGCCCGCGCGCACTGACCCCCGTCCGGTGCCGAACCCGGCGCGCCGTCCGTCACGGACGGCGCGCCGGCGTATGCGGGACCGGTGGGCTCCGCCCTCCGGCCGGAACCGCTGATCGAGGTGACGGCCGACGAGGTCGGGGCGAAGGCCGCGGGCGGACCGGTTCAGGCGGTCGCGAAGCGGACGGCGGAGACCGCGATGACCACCGCCGCCACCGCCCAGTAGGCGCCGGAGGCGAGGGCGACGGCCCGGACGCGGCGGGTCTCGGGCAGGCCGGTGAAGGTGAGCAGCCAGGCCAGCAGCGGCAGGACGAGGATCGCGTGCATGGTCACGAAGTGCGCCGGCTTCAGCGCGGCGACGACGTGGTAGGCGGCCTGCTGGTCGCCGGACTCCACCGTCGCGACGCCGCGGGCGATCATCGCCGCGCCGGAGGCCAGCGCGAGCATCAGCGCGGCGAAGCCGGACCGGACGGCCAGCCGCATGCTCGGCGCGACCTCCTCGTTACGGCGGAAGGAGGCGACCGCGAGCGCGACCAGCGTGACGACCAGGACGCCGCCGCCCGCCGCGAGCATCCGGGTGACGACCGTGTCGAACGCCGTCTCCTCGTTGAAGTGGGACGGCGCCCTGCGCCACGCCTGCAGGGTGATGAGGGAGACCTCCGCGACGCAGTCGGCCGCGAACACGCCGAGGACCGCGGTCCGCGCGCGGTCGCCGAGCCGGACGAACGCGCTGACCCACGCGATCGTGAGGAGGGTCAGGCCGAACGAGATCCCGAAGGTGACCGGCTTGCGCCACGACACCGGTCCCGTCCACGGGCCGCCGTCCACCGCGAACACGACCAGGTGCAGCAGCCCCGAGGCCATGAGCGCCGCGCCGACGGCGTAGGAGGCGCGCTCGACCCGGCGACCGCTCGTCCAGGACGCCCCGAGGCCCTGGACGGCGGCCGCCACCGGAAACCCTCCGCGCGAGGCCCGCATCGATCCCGCCATGTCCGCTCCCTGAAATGAGTGAGTGCTCACCCAGTATGGATGAGCACCCACGCGAAGACAAGCCGGGCGGTCAGCGGAGGGCGGCCTCCACGGCGGGGACGCGGATCGCGCGGCGGGTGGCGGCCCAGGTCGTGGCGCCGGTCAGGGCGGCGGCGAGGGCGACGACCGCGAGGTAGGTCCACGCGTCCCCGGCCGGGACGGCGGAGTCGCGGCGGGCCAGCCCGAAGGGGACGATCGTGAAGACCGAGGCGACCGTTCCGCAGGCCACGCCGGTGACCGTCAGCACCGCCGACTCCAGCGCGACCCCGGCGAGCACCTGGCGCGGGGTCGCGCCGGCGAGCCGGGTCTGCCCGAACTCGCGGCGCCGGTGCGCGGTCGCCGCGACCAGCGTGTTGACCAGCATGATCGCCGTGAACAGCACCACCATGCCGATGACGACGAAGTTGAGCGTCTCGATGCTCTTCTGCTCGGCCGTCTTGGCCAGCCCGGCGGCCTCCGTCGCCGCGTTCTCGGTGGCCTGGAGGTACAGCGTCCCGACGGCGGTGCCGACGAACAGGATGACCGGGGAGACCGCGGACGCCAGCGCGCCCGTCCGGCGGCGCATGGTGGCGGCCGCCAGTTCGCCGGCCGCGCCGAACGCGCGCAGCGGCCGGGACAGCAGGGAGGTCGCCCGCCGCATGATCGTCGGAGCCAGCAGCGCCAGCCCGATCGCGGCGAGGATGTCGGCCTGCCCGGACGTCGCCATCACGTCGCTGCCCTTGCCGTCCATCAGCGTGACGGTGATGACCGCCTCGTCCAGCGCCAGCAGCAGGAACAGCACCGCGAAGACGATGCGCCTCCTGCTCGGCCTCCCGGTGTCCACCGCCGCGGACCGCATCGAGTCGGCGACCCCGGCGCGGGTGGCGCGCCGGGCGGTGATCAGCGCGGCGACGGTCGCGGAGACGGTCGTGATGCCGATCCCCATCGACAGCGCGACCGGGCCGAAGTGATGGCCGATCTCCGCGGGCACCTGGCCCGTGCCGTGCAGCAGGCCGAGCACACCCCGGCCCGCCAGCATCCCGGGGACGACGGCGAGCAGCGCCGCGGCCACGGCCAGCCCGGCCGCCTCGCCGACGATCATCCGGGCGAGCTGCGCCGGGGTCGCGCCGACGCTCTTGAGCAGCGCGATCTCCGACGCGCGCTGGCGCACCGACAGGGTGAGCGTCGAGGTGACCGCGAACACCACGAGCAGCAGGCCCCATCCGCCGACGACGTTGGCCATGATGACCAGCGTGTCCCGGGCCTCCCCGGTCGCGCCGCTCGCCGCGGCGGTGTCCAGCATCGAGGCGAACGCCATGATGATCGTGGAGCCGAGGAACAGTGCGAGGAAGCTCGCCGTGAACGCGCCCGCGCGCCGGCGCAGGGAGCGGATCGCCAGTGCGAACATCTCACGCCCCCGCCGTCGTGCGCTGGCGCTCGACCTCGTCGGCCAGGTGCGTCATCCGCTCCGCGACCGCCTCGGCGGTCGGCGCGGACTGGTGGCCGACGATCCGCCCGTCCGCCAGGTACAGCACGGCGTCGGCGAAGGACGCGGCGACCGGGTCGTGGGTCACCATCACCACGGTCTGCCCGAACGCCCCCACCGACTCGCGCAGCAGGCCGAGCACGTCCCGGGCACTGCGGGTGTCGAGCGCACCGGTCGGCTCGTCCGCGAACAGCACCCGCGGCCGGGTGAGCAGCGCCCGCGCGATCGCCACCCGCTGCTGCTGCCCGCCTGACAGCTCCGAAGGCAGGTGGCCGAGCCGCTCGCCGAGGCCCACCCGCTCCAGGACGGCCCTCGCCCGGCCCTTGTCCGCCCTGCGGCCGGCGAGCCTGAGGGGGAGCACCACGTTCTGCATGACCGACAGCGTCGGCAGCAGGTTGAACTGCTGGAAGACGAAACCGATCCGCTCCCGCCGGAACTTCGTCAGCTCCGCCTCCCCGTCGCCCGTCAGCTCCGCGCCGTCGACGAAGACGCGGCCCCCGGTGGGACGGTCCAGGCCCGCGGCGCACTGGAGCAGCGTGCTCTTGCCGGACCCGGACGGGCCCATGACCGCCGTGAACGACCCGGTCGGCAGCGACAGCGACACCCCGTCGAGCGCGACGACCTGGTTGCCCTCAGGGCCGAACACCCGGCGCACGTTCTCCAGCCGGAGCGCCTCACCCGGCGCCTGGCGCTCGGGCTCCGGTCCCCTGCGTCCGAACATCGTCCTCACCTCCGCCCGGCGCCCCCTCGCGGGGCGCCTCCGGAACACGAAGCTACGGACGCGCGGGGCCGCCGAGGATGGGTCCAGCACGCCGATCGGGGTAGGCAAAACCCCACCATCGCCCGGGCCCGGTCTCCCCCGCGGCGTGCCGGGCCGGTTAGAGTCGCCCGAGGTGCGCCGGGAAGTCTGGTCGGCAGGTCCCAGCATCCGCATGCCGTCCGGGAGGTCCTGTGCAGGCCACCGCCGCGATCGTCATCTTCGTCGGCGCGTACGTGCTGATCGCGTCGGAGAAGGTGCACCGGACGGCGGTGGCGCTCGGCGGCGCGGGGCTGATGCTCCTGCTGCACATCACCGACGCCCGGGGCGCGTTCTTCTCCTCCGAGTCCGGGATCGACTGGAACGTCATCTTCCTGCTGCTCGGCATGATGGTCATCGTCTCGGTGCTGCGCCGGACGGGCGTGTTCGAGTACGTGGCGATCTGGGCCGCCAAACGCGCGCGGGGGCGCCCCTACCGGCTCATGGTGATGCTGGTCGTGCTCACGGCGGGAGCGTCCGCGCTGCTGGACAACGTCACCACCGTCCTGCTGGTCGTGCCCGTCACGTTCCTCGTCTGCGAGCGGCTCGCCCTCGCGCCCGAGCCGTACCTCATCGCCGAGGTCATGGCGTCCAACATCGGCGGCACCGCGACCCTGGTCGGCGACCCGCCCAACATCATCATCGCCAGCCGGGGCGGCCTGACGTTCAACGACTTCCTGGCCCACCTGGCCCCCCTGGTCGTGGTGCTGATGATCGTGTTCTGCCTGCTGTGCCGGTGGCTGTTCCGCTCCGCGTTCCGCTACGACCCGGACCTCGCCGCCGAGGTCATGGAACTGGAGGAGCGGGAGGCCGTCACCGACCGCCGCCTGCTCGCGCAGGGGCTCGCCGTCCTCGCCGTCGTGATCGCGGCGTTCGTGCTGCACCCCGTCCTGCACTACGAGCCGTCCGTGGTGGCGCTGCTCGGCGCCGGGCTGCTCGTCGCCGCGACCAGGGTGACCATCGAGGAGGCTCTCAGCGAGGTCGAGTGGCCCACGCTGGTGTTCTTCGCCGGCCTGTTCGTGATGGTCGGCGGCCTCGTCGAGACCGGCGTCATCGGCGACGTCTCCAGGGCCGCGGCGGACGCCACCGAGGGCCGCCTCGGCGCCGCCGCGATGCTGCTGCTGTGGGCGTCCGCCGGGCTGTCGGCGATCGTGGACAACATCCCCTACGTGGCGACGATGAGCCCGATCGTCTCCGACCTCGTCCGGCAGCACCCCGGCACCGACGGGCACGTGCTGTGGTGGGCCCTCGCCCTCGGCGCCGACCTCGGCGGCAACGCCACCGCCATCGGGGCCAGCGCCAACGTGGTCGTGCTCGGCATCGCCGCCCGCAACGGCACGCCCATCAGCTTCTGGCGCTTCACCCGCTACGGCATCGTCGTCACGCTCGTGACGGTCGCCCTGGCGACCCCGTACCTCTGGCTCCGCTACCTGTGACGATCT
Organism: Actinomadura citrea; assembly: GCF_013409045.1. Lineage (NCBI taxonomy): Bacteria > Bacillati > Actinomycetota > Actinomycetes > Streptosporangiales > Thermomonosporaceae > Actinomadura > Actinomadura citrea. Next base: position 6,532,534 of record NZ_JACCBT010000001.1, read on the forward strand.
TCCCCGCATCCGGGAGGATGGGGGGATGGACGAGGTGCCTGAGGACTGGGAACGCGCGCTCGCGATCGTGGCGCACCCCGACGACCTGGAGTACGGGACGTCGGCGGCGGTGGCCAAGTGGACGGGCCAGGGGAAGACCGTGACGGAGGTGCTGGCCACCCGCGGGGAGGCCGGGATCGACTCGATGGACCCCGGTGAGGTCCGGCGGATCCGCAGCGCCGAGCAGGTCGAGGCGGCGCGGATCGTCGGCGCCCGCGCCGTCGAGTTCCTCGACCTGCCGGACGGCACGCTGGAGTACGGCCTGCCGCTGCGCCGGATGCTCGCCGCGGCGATCCGGCGGCACCGGCCCGAGGTGGTGCTGTCGGTGAACTTCCGCGAGACCTTCCCCGGCGGCGGCTTCAACATGGCCGACCACCGGGTGCTCGGCCTCGCGGTCGCGGACGCGGTCCGGGACGCGGCGAACCGGTGGGTGTTCCGCGACCTCGGCCTGGAGCCGTGGCAGGGCGTCCGGTTCGCGCTGTTCGGCGGATCGCCGCAGCCCACCCACTACGTGGACGTCACCGGCCATCTGCGGGCCGGCATCGACTCGCTGCTCGCGCACCGCGTCTACTTCGCCGAACTGGGCGCCGGGTTCGACGCCGAGGCGTTCCTCACCGGCATGGCCGAGACGGGCGGGAGGCAGGCGGGCGTCGAGCACGCGATGACGTTCGAGATGATCGAGGGCTAGTGGCGGGCGTTGGGCCGCTTGCCCTTGTTGTGCTTGCTCCGCTTGCGGGCCCGGCGTTTGCGCGTCTTCTTGGACATGCCCCGATTGACCGCCCGCGGACCGGTCCAAGGCAAGCGATCGGCCGGGCGCAGACGGCACGAACCCGCCCGGGCGCACGCCCGAAAAGCGTGCGGCCGGACGGGTCCGGTGCTCGTGCGGTCAGCGGACCTCGGTGATCTCCGGGCCGCGCTCGAACGGGTCGAAGGTCTCCACGCCCTCCTCCTGCCCGTCCTCGCCGGCCTCGCTGAACTCCTGCGGGATCTGCAGTTCCAGCAGCTCGCGGGGCGGCATCGGGGCGTCGCCGCGGTGCACGACCACGCCGCGCAGCACGTCCTCCAGGACCTGCCACTGCTCCTCGTCCTCGATCGCGGCGCCCTGGACCACGGCCTGCAGGAACCAGCGGGGGCCGTCCACACCGAGGAAACGAATGATCTGCGGCGCCCAGCCCTGCTCGACGAACTCCGCCGGGATCTGCTCGCGGACCTCCGGCGGCATCTCGGCGAGGACCTCCTCGGTCAGCGCAGCCGGGACCATCGCCAGCAGCTCGGAGCCGAACGGGCCCTCGCCCTCCTGGGTCTGGCCCTGCGCCTCCTCCTGGATGTCCTTGGCGGTCTCACGGCGCACGTCGTCCCAGATGCCGCTGCGCTTCGGCGCGGCGAACACCTGGAGCTGCATGGCGCTCTCCTCGTACTGCACCAGCACGGCGACGGGGCGCCCGTCGAGCGGGTTGCCCTCCTCGTCGACCTGGGTCGCCTCGAAGTTCACCTGGAAGCCCAGCCCCGGCGCGACCGGAACCTGGAGGGCACCGAAATCCAGCCGCTGCAACTCGGGGAAGGACTCCTCGGAATCCCACGGGCCGCCCGCCGCCGATTCTGCCTTGGCCGCCCCCGCCTCGGCGGGAGCCTCCTCGGCGGTCTCCGCCGGCTCCTCGGTCACCTCGGGACCCTCCGCGGGCTCCTCGGCCTGCCGGCGACGTCCAAAAGCCACGACTCACGCTCCTTCTCGACTGTGCTCATTGTCCCCGGATCGCGGGGCCGGGCCGAATCCGCCGGTGGAGCCGAACCCGCCGTCTCCGCGCGCCGATCCGGGAAGCTCGGTGACCTCGTGGAACACCGCGTGCTCGACCCGCTGGACGACCATCTGCGCGATGCGGTCTCCGCGCCGCAGTCTCACCGTGGCGCGGGGGTCGGTGTTCAGCAGGGTCACCTTGATCTCACCCCGATAGCCGGCGTCGACCGTACCGGGTGCATTAACGATGGTCACCCCCAACTTAGCGCTCAATCCGGACCGCGGGTGAATGAAAGCGGCGTAGCCGTCCGGCAGCGCGATCGCCATCCCGGTGGGAACGACGGCGCGCTCCCCCGGCGGCAGTTCCACGTCGGCGGCGGCGACCAGATCGGCGCCCGCGTCGCCCGCGTGGGCGTACTGCGGCAGGGGCAGCTCCGGATCCAGCCGCTGGATCAGCACATCGACCTTGCTCACGGGCTCCACCTCACGCGCCTACCTGCCGGAGAACCACACGACCCTACCCAGGGCGCCGGGGACGGCCGCCGCTGAAACGCCGCCGCCGCGCGAGTCCGGCAGTTGACCCTACCCGGTCCCAGGCGTGACCACTTCCGGAAGGTTTGACCCAGAAATGAAGTATCACGCGTAGCGTCGCAATTGTTACCCGCGGCACTTCTGTGGGATTCGTTCCCACAGGAAGGGGACGGCATGGGCACGCGCGGGCACCACGTCACCCACCGGTCGCTGGACGGCGTGCGGGTCCGGCTCGCCGGCGACCACGACCTGCGGCGGCCGTGCACGTCGGTGGCGCGGATCGCCGAGGGCGGGCGGCTCCACGAGATCTCCAGCGGCACCCGCGAGGACGCGCTGGCCTGGGCCGCCGACATCGGGGTCGATCGCTTCGAGCAGGAATTCCGCACCCAGGGCGGGCGGCTGCGGGTCGGCGGGACGGCGACCCGCGACGCCGAGACGGGCCTCAGCGACCCCGTCCTGGCGGCCGTGTGGGAGGGACGCCGTCACGCGGTGTTCACGCACCTCTACCACGGGCGCCCCGCGGACGCGGTGGCCTTCTTCGACACCGTGCGCCTGACCGAGCACGAGGACGGGGTCACCGCCGTCCCGCGCGGCCGGGCCAGGCGCCCCGAGCCGGCGGAGATGGTCAAGGAGGTGCCGGGGATCGGCCTGCTGGAGATCACCGCGCTGACCACGGTCACGCGCCGGCGGCTCCCGCCGTGGCGCGGCGCCTCGGTCGCGGGCGGCGAGCTGTTCCGGGACACCGTGGAGGGCCAGGGCCCCTACTTCCTGCTGGCGCTGACGTCGCTGCTGGTGACCGTGCTGCCCGAGGAGGACCGGGTCCGCGACGTCCCGCGGCGGCTCGCGGGGCTGGCGGTCGAGGCGGTCCGGTGACCGGGCTGCTCGCCGGGATCGCCGCCGTCACGGTCCCGCTCGTCCTGCTGGCGTCGCTGGCCGGGCAGGTCAGGCGCCCGGCGGCGCTGGCCGCCGCGCTGCGGGCGCACCGGGTGCTCCCGGCCGCCCTCGCCGGCGCGACCGCGGCGGCCGTGATCGCCGCGGAGGCGCTGATCGGCGTCACCGGAGCGGCGGCGCTGCTGCTCCGGCTGGACGGTCCGGTGCGCGCGGCCGGCGGGGCGGCGGCCGTCCTGCTGGCCCTGTACGCGGCCTACGCGGCGCACGTGGCCCGTACCCGGCACGGTGTCCCCTGCGGATGCGGCGGCGGCGGCACGCCGATGAACGGCTGGGTCGCGGGACGGGCCGCCGCGCTCTGCGCGCTCGCCCTCACCGGCGCCCTGCACGGGCTTCCGGCCGGCTCCACCTTGTACGAGTCGTCCGTGGAGGTCGCGGCGGGGCTGGGGTTCGCCGTGCTCCTCTGGACGCTCCCGCACGCCATGACCGAGGAGAGGAGGACGGCCGGATGAGCTTCCAGAACAGCGCGCTCCTGCTGTCATGGGCGGCGATCCTGCTGCTCGCCCTGGTGGTCGCCGGACTCGTCCGGCAGGTCCACGCGCTCGGCCGGGGGGCCTCACGGCCCGCCGGGCTCGGCCCCGCCGCGGGCGCGCCCGCGCCCGCCTTCGACCGCCTCGGGCCCGGCCTGCTGCTCTTCCTGGACCGCGAGTGCGGCGTGTGCGCGGACGTCCTCGCCGCCGTCCCGATCGGACGGCCGCTGCACGCGATCTTCGCGGGGCCGCCGCCCGACGAGGCGCCGCGTCCCGGTGTGACCGTGCTGGCCGGCGAGCAGGACGGCCTGTTCGCCGACTACCGCGTCCCCGCGACCCCGTTCGCCGTGCTGGTCGGCGCCGACGGGCGCGTGCGGGCCGCCGAGCCCGTCGGCTCTCCCGAAGCCCTCCGCGCCCTCACCCTGGAGGCGGCACGATGATCGAACTGGAAGACGTCCCGCCGCTGCGCGGCCCCCGCCCGGCCGGGGCGCAGCGCGTCCGGCGGCGCCCGGTGCCCGCGGACGAGCGGCGGTTCCGCCCGGTGCGGCGCAGCGTCCTCACCGGGCTCGCCGCCGCGGGCGCCACCGCCGGCCTGAAGGCCCTCGGCGTCTTCCCTCCCGCGCGGGAGGCGCTCGCATCGGGCTTCCAGCTGGTCGGCTACTACGACATCTATCCGCGCTGCCCCTCGTACGCGGCCAACCACAACTGCTCCCCCGGCTGCGGGCCCAGCCTGGTGTGCAGCGTGTGCTGCCGCACGAGCGGGAAGTACAAGGGCTTCCACAAGTCCGGCGTGTCGGACCCGGGCCGCTACAAGCTGCGCCCCAGCCAGTGCTACGGCGGCGGCTACGACGGGTGGCTCTGGGCCTACGCCAAGAGCTGCGGCAGCTGCAAGAAGGGCGTCACCTGGCGCTGTCATGACGGCTGGAAGAAATCCAAGAAGGGCAACTGGTACAAGACCATCTGCCGCAAGGCGATGGCGTGCAAGAACTGACCGCCGGGCGGCTGCGGCGGGGCACGACCGACCCGCTCCTGCCCGTCGCCGCCCTCGCGCTCCTGGCGGTGTCGGCCGCCGCCCTGGACGCCGCCGTCCTGTGCTGGGCGTCGATCGGCGCGCTCGCCGGGTTCTCCCTGTCGGGCAGTGTCTGAACGCGCAACAGCGAATCCGTGCTGTTCTCGCCAGGTTGGCGGGCCCCCGTACGGCAGGGCGAGGTCCTGGCCGTCTTCACCCTCGGGCTCCTGCTCGGAGGCACGCTCACCGCGACGGTGATCTGGCTGTCGTCCGGCCTCTCCGCGCCGCTCCCGGCGTCCGTCCGGACCGCCGCGGTCCTCGCCGTCGCCGGGCTGGGAGCCGCGAGGGAGGCCGGGCTGGTCCGCGTCCCGCTCCCCCAGAACGCCCGCCAGATCCCCCAGGACGTCCTGCAAACCCGCCTCCGCAAGGGCGCCCTCCAGTTCGGCTTCGAACTCGGAACCGGCGTCCGCACCTACGTCTCCGCCACGGCCCCCTATGTCCTGGCGCTGGGCCTGCTCCTCGTCCACGAGGACCCGCTCACCACCGTCCTGACGGGCACGGCCTTCGGCGCCGGGCGCGCGCTGAGCGCCCTCCTCACCTACCTGGCCCGCGACGATCGACGGGACGCCGCGATGGCCGCCCGCATGCCGCCCGTGAAGAACGCCACCGCCCTCGCGTCCCTCGCCGCCCTCGCCCTCCTGCTGCTGTGACCGGAGGGCGCTCGGGCTTGACGGATGTCCGGAAGGCTCGGTTCGATGGAACCGAACGGCGTTCTGACTTCTGAGGACGGTGTGCGGTGACGACGACGGCACGGGCGACCCAGGACGACCTGTCCGATCTGGCCTTCTGGTCGCTGCCCCCGGACCGGCGGCTGGCGGCGTTCGCGCGGCTGCGCGAGCGCGAGCATCCGGCGTTCTTCCCGGAGCTCAAGCTGCCGTTCATCCGGACCGGGCCCGGCTACTACGCGCTCACCCGGCACGCGGACGTGGTGGAGGCCAGCCGGACGCCGGAGGTGTTCAGCAGCGAGCCGTGCTCGAACAGCATCGCCGACCTGCCCCGGTACATGGCCCGCTACTTCGGCTCGATGATCAACATGGACGACCCGCGGCACGCCAAGATCCGCCGGATCGTCTCGCGGGCGTTCACCCCGCGCGTCCTCGCCAAGCTGGAGACCGACCTGCAGGCGACCGCGACGCGGATCGTCGACGACCTGGAGCGCAAGGGGTCGGCCGACTTCGTCACCGACGTCGCGGCGCGGCTGCCCGTGCAGGTCATCTGCGACATGATGGGCATCCCCGAGCGGGTGCGCCCGATGGTGTACGACCGGACGAACACCATCCTGGGGCTCGGCGACCCCGAGTACACCGGCGGCAAGGACGTGACCCGCGAGGGCATCACCCGGATCGGCGTCCTGTACGGGCTGCTCATGGCGATGTCCGCGGGGTACGAGCTCAACCACCTGGCGATGAAGCTCGCCCGCAGGCGCCGCCGGCACCCCGGCGACGACCTCGTGTCGCGGCTGGTCTCGGCCAACGTCGACGGCGAGTCCCTGACCGACCAGGAGATCGGCTCGTTCTTCATCCTGCTCGTCGTGGCCGGCAACGAGACGACCCGCAACGCCATGACGCACGGGCTGAAGCTGTTCACCGACAACCCCGAGCAGCGGGCGCTGCTGATGGAGGACTTCGACGCGCGCGTCCCGGGGGCGGTCGAGGAGATCGTCCGGATGGCGACACCGGTCATCCAGTTCCGCCGGACCGTGACCCGCGACCACGAGATGCACGGTCAGCGGTACAAGGCCGGTGACAAGGTCCTGCTGTTCTACAACTCCGCGAACCGCGACGCGGAGGTGTTCACGGACCCGGACGTCTTCGACATCACCCGCTCCCCCAACCCGCACGTCGGCTTCGGCGGCCCCGGCCCGCACTTCTGCCTGGGCGCGAACCTGGCCCGGCAGGAGATCACGGTGATGTTCCGGGAGCTGTTCACCCGCGTCCCGGACATCCGGGCGAGCGGCGAGCCGAAGATGCTCTACTCCAACTTCATCAACGGCATCAAGCACCTGCCCTGCACGCTGTGAGCGGCGCGGTTCAGGACGCCCGGCGGCCGGCGTCCCGCGCCGCGGGCGACACCGCGAGGTAGTCGAGCGCCCGCTGCGTCGAGCATGCGCGGGACGGGTGGTAGTCGCGCCGCAGGTACGCGCGGCCGGCGGAGATCATGAACCGGTTGCCGGGGAACAGCCCGCGCCGCACGGCCCGCCGGTAGTCGCGGATCCGCGGGCGGACGCCCCTCAGCGTCGGGTCGGCCCGGCACAGGAACACGGCCCCGGCGTACACCATCAGCGGCAGCGCGAGGACGCCGATGAAGAACGCGATGAACCGCATCCAGTACCGCCCGGCCACGTGCTGGTAGACGTCGAACGCGACGGACCGGTGCTCGACCTCCTCGGCGCCGTGCCAGCGCAGCAGGTCCATCATCGTCGGATCGGCGCCGGCCTCGTCCAGCTCACGGGCGTCCAGGATCCACTGCCCGAGCACCGCCGTGTAGTGCTCGATGCCCGCGATGACGCCGATCCGGACGAACAGCCAGCGCTTGCGCGGCAGGAGCGGCACCGGGCACCGGTCGCCGAGGATCCGCCGGAACACCCACTCGATCCGGTCGGTGAGGGGGCCCGGGTCGAGGCCCTGCTCCCGCATCTGCCGGTCCAGGACGCCCTGGTGGGAGTAGGCGTGCACGGCCTCCTGACCCATGAAGCCCTTGACCTCGTGGTAGAGGCGCTCGTCGTCCCGCACGAGCGGGAGCGCCTCCTTGTAGACGTGCACGAACCACCGTTCGCCCGCGGGCAGCAGCAGGTGCAGGACGTTGATGAAGTGCGTGGCGACCGGCTCGTCCGGGATCCAGTGCAGCGGCGTGTCCGCCCAGTCGAACCGCACCCGGCGGGGGGCGATCACGGGGTGCCGCTCGTCGATGTCGCTCAACCCGTCTCCTCCCGCGCCGCGCCGGACCGGACGCGTCCCGCGGCGACAGCTAATTAGACTGGAAATCTAATATGTGGAGTGCGCCGGACCCCCGTCAAGGCCCGGCCGGGGTGATCTACGTCGCGGGGGCCAGGACGACGTCGACGGTGAGCGCGGCGGGGGCGTCCTCCAGGGTCAGGTCGGCGATCCGCCCGGCCGCGGCCAGGTCCGGGCGCGCGATCCGCGTCACCTGCGAGCCGCGCACGACCGCGCTGGTCACGTCGGCGCGCATCGACGCCCTGGCCTCCGACTTGGCCTTGCGGACCTGCCGGAGCGCCTCGCCCGTCGCCGCGAGAACGGCAGGGTCGCCGCCCGGCGGCAGTTCGGCGGCCGACGGCCACGAGGCCGTGTGCACCGACCCGTGCCGCCACCACGACCAGACCTCCTCGGTCACGAACGGCAGGACGGGCGCGAACAGGCGCAGCAGCACCGACAGCGCGGCGCGCAGCGCCGCACGCGCGGACAGCGCCTGCGGCCCGTCCCCGTAGGCGCGGGCCTTGACCAGCTCCAGGTAGTCGTCGCAGAACTCCCAGAAGAACCGCTCGGTGCGCTCCAGAGCGCGCGCGTAGTCGTAGCCCTCGAACGCCTCCGTCGCCTCCTCGACGACCCCGGCCAACGCCGCCAGCATCGCCTTGTCCAGCGGCTCGGTGACCGGAGCGTCCGGGGCCGCCGCACCGAGCCCGAGCACGAACTTCGACGCGTTGAGGATCTTGATGGCCAGGCGGCGGCCGACCTTGATCTGGCCGGTGTCGAACGCGGTGTCGGTGCCGGGGCGCCCGCCGGCCGCCCAGTACCGGACGGCGTCGGAGCCGTACTCGCGCAGCAGGTCGATCGGCGTGACGACGTTCCCCTTGGACTTCGACATCTTCTTGCGGTCCGGGTCGAGGATCCACCCGGACAGGGCGGTGCCCTTCCACGGCAGCGAGCCGTGCTCCAGATGCGAGCGCACGACCGTGGAGAACAGCCACGTGCGGATGATGTCGTGCGCCTGCGGCCGGAGGTCGAAGGGGAAGACCCGGGCGAACAGGTCGGCGTCGCGCTCCCAGCCGCCCGCGATCTGCGGGGTCAGCGACGAGGTCGCCCAGGTGTCCATCACGTCGGGGTCGCCCGCGAAACCGCCCGGCCGGCCGCGCTGGTCCTCGGTGAAGCCCGGCGGGACGTCGGACGACGGGTCGACCGGCAGGGCGTCCTCGGCCGGCACGATCGGGTCGGCGTACACGGGCTCGCCGGAGTCGTCCAGCCGGTACCACACGGGGATCGGCACCCCGAAGAACCGCTGCCGCGAGATCAGCCAGTCGCCGTTCAGGCCCTCGACCCAGTTCTCGTAGCGGGCCCGCATGTAGCCGGGATGCCATTCCAGCTCCCGCCCGCGGGCGAGCAGCTCCGCGCGGACGCCCTCGTCGCGGCCGCCGTTGCGGATGTACCACTGCCGGGTCGTGACGATCTCCAGGGGCTTGCTGCCCTTCTCGTAGAACTTCACCGGCCGGCTGATCTTCCGGGGCTCGCCGTCCAGGTCGCCGGACTCGCGCAGCAGCTCGACGACGCGCTCCTTGGCCGAGAACACCGTCTTGCCCGCCAGCTCACCGTACGGTCGCGCGGGGACGCCCGGCGGCGGGTCGGCGGCGAGACGCCCGTCCCAGTCGATGACCGCGCGGGTGGGCAGGTCCAGCTCGCGCCACCAGGTGACGTCCGTGACGTCGCCGAACGTGCAGATCATCGCGATGCCGGAGCCCTTGTCGGGCTCGGCCAGCCGGTGCGCGACGACCGGGACGTCCACGCCGAACAGCGGCGTGCGCACGGTCGTGCCGAACAGCTCCTGGTACCGCTCGTCGTCGGGGTGCGCGACCAGCGCGACGCAGGCGGGCAGCAGCTCCGGCCGCGTCGTCTCGATGTAGACGGGGCGCTGGTCGCCGTGGAACCGGATCCGGTAGAACGCGCCGGGGTGCTCGCGGTCCTCCAGCTCGGCCTGCGCGACGGCGGTGCGGAACGTGACGTCCCACAGCGTCGGCGCCTCGGAAACGTAGGCCTCACCGCGGGCCAGGTTGCGCAGGAACGCGCGCTGGGACGCCGTCCGGGCGGTGTCGCCGATGGTGGTGTAGAGGTGGCTCCAGTCGACCGACAGGCCGACGCGCCGCCACATCTCCTCGAAGGCCTTCTCGTCGACCTCGGTGAGCCGCTCGCACAGCTCGATGAAATTGCGCCGCGACACCGGCTGCTGGCGTTTCGGGTCGGGCTTGGCCGGGGGCTCGAAGTCCGGATCGTAGGGAAGGGACGGGTCGCACCGGACGCCGAAGTGGTTCTGCACGCGGCGCTCGGTCGGCAGGCCGTTATCGTCCCACCCCATCGGGTAGAAGACCGCCCGACCGCGCATGCGGTGATACCGGGCGACGGTGTCGGTGTGGGTGTAGGAGAAGACGTGGCCGACGTGGAGGGAGCCGCTCACGGTGGGCGGCGGGGTGTCGATCGAGTAGACCTCGCCGCGCGGCCGGGTGCGGTCGAAGCGGTGGACGCCCTCGTCCTCCCAGACGCGTACCCATCTGTCCTCCAGGCCGTCCAGGGAGGGCTTCGGAGGGACGTTCGAAGTACGCGGCTGCTCTGTCATGAGGCCAATCGTATTGATACCGGCCCGGGTCGCATGCCGATTGCCGGCGCCGACGCGGCGATCACCTTCCCCGCCGGGGGCGGGCCGTTCCGGTAGCGTCGGAGACGACAGGACGAGAGAGGACCAACATGGCGGACAAGGGCGACATCGGCTGGCGGGTGATGGCCGGCGCGGCCGCATTCGCGGGCGGCTTCGTCGCGAAGAAAGTCATCACGCTGGCCTGGAAGAAGAGCACCGGCAAGGAGCCCCCGACCAACCCCGAGTCCCCCGACGTGGCGCTGGCCGAGGCGATCGGATGGGCCGTGGTGATGGGCGTCGGCATGGAGGTCGCGCGGCTGCTCGCCACCCGCGCCGCCGCCCACCAGTGGGCCAAGGGCACCGGCCAGCTCCCGCAGAACCTCAAGGCCGACGTCTGAGACGTCCCGCGCCGGGGGCCTGACCCCCGGTCTGCGCCCATGCGCGTCGCGGCCGGTCCCTCCGATGATCGGAGGGACCGGCCGCGACGCGTTCTCGTCGAGCCGGGGGCCCGGAAACGGCTTCGCCTCGTGGGACGCGCCGCCTCCTCGACACCCGCGTGTGCCGCCAGGGGGTGGGCGGCCCGCTACGGGTCCAGGCGACGGGGCTGGTCGCCGGGGAGCGGGGGCAGGGAGCCGGCGATCTCCCGCAGGTCGGCCCGGACCTTCAGGGCCAGCCCCTTGGTCGCGGAGCGGTTGAGGGCGGCGCCGGCCGCGGCGCCGGTGAGCAGGGGGCCCATCGTGGACATGCTCCGGCCGAAGACGCGGAGCATGCGCCTGCGCAGCGCGCTCTTGGCGGCCGTGCCGAGAGCGCTGGTGAGGGTGCCGCCCTCCAGGGGGTTGATGCCGCGCTGCCGGGCCCAGGACGTGACGAACGCGGCACCGCGCGCGGTGCCGGTGCCCTGGACGCTGACGCCGTACACCTCGTGCAGCTCGGCGATCATCTTCACCTCGATGGCCGCGACGACGAGCGTCTCGGCGGCGAGCTGGGCGGGCGCCGTCAGCAGCAGCGGCGGGGCGGCGAACTCCACCGCGGCCAGCGCGCCTCCCGCGGCGCCGACGGCGGTCGTGGCGTTGCCCGCCGCCTTGACGATCCGGTCGGCGAGCTCCTCGCCCATCAGCCCGTGGTGGTGGGCCTGCAGGGTCTCCAGATCGCGGATCGGGATGTGCGGCGCGGTCGCGAGGAGCAGGTCGGCGAGCCACCTGCCGCGCGCGAAGCCCGCGGCCCCCACCTTGCGGGCGCTCTGGCCGAGCAGTCTGGCCAGTCGCCCGAGCAGGCGGCCGCGGGTCTCGCGGTCCATGTCCTCGTCGGAGGCGAGCCGGCCGATCAGCTCGCCCAGCTCCGCGGAGCCGTCGCCGCGCGCCGGCCCCACCTCGCCATGACGCGGTTCGATCTCTTCCGTCACCCCGCCTCTCCCGTCACGCGCCCTCTTCCCGTCACCCGGTGTCCGCCGCCGGTCAGGCGGCGCACTCGCGGCAGACCGGCCGGCCGTTCTTCTCGGTGGCCAGCTGGCTGCGATGGTGCACCAGGAAGCAGCGCGTGCAGGTGAACTCGTCGGCCTGCCGAGGCACCACCCGGAAGGTGAGCTCCTCGTTCGACAGGTCGGCGCCCGGCAGCTCGGCGACCTCGCCGGCGTCCAGGTCCTCGTCGATGATGCTGGCCGCCTTGTCGGCGCGCCGGGCCTGGAGCTCCTGGAGGCTGTCCTCGCTCAGGTCGTCGTCTGTCTTGCGTGGGCTGTCGTAGTCGGTCGCCATCTTCTATCTCCATCCCCCTCAGTGCTTTATGCGCCCCGTCGCGCGGATCTAACGCTCGGGGGACCGTTCTTGTGCCCGATCCGGGCGGGAAATTCTGTCACGGTTGGTGACCTGCGACACACGAGGCGCGACCGTTCCCACGAGTGACACCCATCACCCGACTCTTTCCTCGCACTGTGCCATCCATCACATACCCGGCGAACGACACCGCCCCGTTCCGGGGACCGTGGCGCCTGCCGGGGTTCCCGCGGCGGCGGGGATCATATCGGTCCCGGAGGCGTTGTGCGCACCGATCGCCCCGGCGCGGCGGGATGGCCCGATCCGGCAGCTGGAACACCGAACCGGATACATCGGTGAAACGTCAGAACTAACGCGATATCGTGCCCGCCTGAGGTTGGGGGCGGATCCCCTGCGGGGGTCAGCCCGGCGATCGCCGGCACGGGGCCCCGCGAGCGGGTCCGGCGCACAATGTCGCGGACATCACTGCGGGTCACTGGAGGGTCAGATGCCGGATGCCGCTCCGCTGGAGCCGGGCGATCCTAGGGCACTCGGACGGTACGAGGTCATCGGACGGTTGGGCGCCGGGGGCCAGGGCGCCGTCTTTTTGGGCAGGGCGCCGGGCGGCGGGTACGTCGCCGTCAAACTGCTGCACGCGCAGATGGCCAACGATCCGGCCGCACGCGCCCGGTTCACCCGCGAGGTCGCGGCGGCGCAGAAGGTCGAGCCCTTCTGCACGGCCCGGGTGCTGGAGGCCGACGTCCAGGGCGACCAGCCCTACGTCGTCAGCGAGTTCATCGACGGTCCGTCCCTGCACGACGTGGTCGCGCACGACGGCCCGCGGAGCGCGGCGGAGCTGGAGCGGCTCGCGATCGGCACGGTGACCGCGCTCGCGGCCATCCACGAGGCCGGGATCGTGCACCGCGACTTCAAGCCGAACAACGTCATGCTGGCCTCCGACGGCCCGCGCGTCGTCGACTTCGGCATCGCGCGGACGGTGAACTCGCAGGAGAGCGCCGTCACCGCGACCGGCATGGTGGTGGGCACGCCCGGCTACCTGGCGCCCGAGCAGCTGACCGGCGCGCCGCTCACCCCGGCGGTGGACATCTTCGCCTGGGCGGCGACCATGGTGTTCGCCGCCACCGGGCAGTCGCCGTTCGAGGCCGACACGCTGCCGGTCATCATCAACCGGATCCTCAACGAGGAGCCCGACCTGTCGGCGCTGCCCGCGGGTCCGCTGCGCGACCTGATCGGACGCTGCCTGTCCAAGGACGCGGGTCTGCGGCCCCCGGCGGCGCAACTGCTGCTGAACCTGCTCGGCCACGTCGGCGCCGCGCCCGCGAACCAGGGCGCCGGGCAGGAGGACCTGCTCAACCAGGGCACCCGGATCGCCTCGCAGCTTCCGCCGCCGCCCCCGGTGCCGCCGGCGCCGCGGCCCCGGCCGCAGCACCAGCCGATCACCCCGCCGCCGATGCCGCTGCACCAGGGCGGGATGCCCGGCCCGGCCACGCCGCCGCCGCAGCCGATCACGCCGCCGCCCATGCCGATGTACCAGGGCGGGGGGATGCCGCCGCAGACGCAGCCGCGGATGCCGATGCCCCCCGGACCGCCCGGTCCGCAGTACGGGCCGCCGCCGAAGCAGTCGAGCTCCGCCGGGCCGATCATCGCGATCGGGTGCGGCGCGCTCGCGCTGATCGTGATCCTGGTGGTCGTGGTGCTCGCCATCATCGGCGCCAACAGCGACGACGACCCGCCGACGCCGCCGGTCTACTCGCCGCCGAACACCTACACGCCGAGCGAGACGCCGACCAGCAGCACCACGGGCGGGCTGCTCGGCAACTTCACCGGCAACGGGTACCAGCCGGGCGCCGGATCCGGCCACACCTCCTTCAGCGTCAAGTTCTCCCTGCTGTACTCCAGCGGCGTCGCGACGTACACCTATCCGTCCGGTGCCCAGGACAACTGCTACACCCGGCTGTCGCTGCTGTCCGGCGACGAGAACAGCTCGAAGGTCGAGTACCGGGAGACGCCGATGGCGGGGATGGACCCGAAGGAGTGCGCGTCCGGGTACGTCACGTTCATCCCGTCCTCCGGCGGCACCTCGATGCGGTGGGAGTGGCGCCAGAGCCAGTCCGAGACGAGCGCGACCGCCTACGGGACCGTGTCCAAGGCATGACCGAGGTCGCCCCCCTCCGCAAGGGCGACCCCTCCCGGCTCGGCGCGTACCGGCTGACCGGCCTCCTCGGCGAGGGCGGGCAGGGCGCCGTCTACCTCGGGGAGGACGAACCGGGCCACCGGGTCGCCGTGAAGCTGCTGCACGCGCGCTTCAGCGGCGACCCGAAGGCCCGCTCGCGGTTCGCGGCCGAGGTCGCGGTCGCCAAGCGGGTGTCGGCGTTCTGCACGGCCCGCGTCCTGGACTCCGACGTCGAGGGCGACCGCCCCTACATCGTCAGCGAGTACATCGACGGGCCGGCGCTGTCGCGGGTCCTGGCGCAGGACGGTCCGCGGCGCGGCGCCGACCTGGACCGGCTGGCGATCGGGACGATGACGGCGCTCGCCGCGATCCACCAGGCGGGGGTCGTGCACCGCGACTTCAAGCCCGCCAACGTCCTGCTCGCGCCGGACGGCCCGCGGGTGATCGACTTCGGTATCGCGCGGGCGCTGGACGCCACCGGGACCATGTCGAGCACGGCGGTCGGCACCCCCGCCTACATGGCGCCCGAGCAGATCTCCGGGGCGCGGGTCGGGCCGCCCGCCGACGTGTTCGCGTGGGGCGCCACGATGGCGTACGCGGCGAGCGGGCGGCCGGCGTTCGGGCAGGACTCCATCCCCGCGGTGATGCACCGCATCCTGAACCTGCCGCCCGAGCTCGGCGACCTTCCCGAGCCGCTGCGCGGCATCGTGGCGAACTGCCTCAGCAAGGACCCGGCGCTGCGTCCCGCCTCCCAGATGGTCCTGGCGCACCTGCTGGCGCTGGCGGGCAGCCTCCCCCAGCCGGGCGCCCAGCAGAACGACGCCCTGATGCTCACCCAGGGCGCCCAGACGGCGGCCACCGAGTCCGCACGGCTGCGGACGCAGACACCGCAGCCCTTCCAGGCCGGCCCTCCGGTGCCGCAGACGCCGCCGTACACGCCCCCGCACACCTCACCGCACACGCCTCCGCACGCGCCGCCGCCCATGCCCGGCGCGGGGTGGCCCTCACCGGCCCCGCCGCCCAACGGCGACACACCCGCGACGTGGCCGTCCGTCTCCGCTCCGGGGGTCGACTTCACCAAGCCGTCCGGAGGCGGAAAGGGGCCCCGCATCGGCGTTCTCGCCAGCGTGGGGGGCGCCGCGCTGGCCGTGCTGGTTCTCGCCTCCGGCGTGGCCTGGGTCCAGCTCCGCGGGGACGGCGACCATGGCTCGACGGCCACGCGCGGACGGGTCGGCGGGACGCTGCCCATCGCGATGTCGACGCCGACCGCCACCGACGGCGGCTTCGACCCCTCCCGCGCCCTCGGCGGCACCGAGCGGTTCCTCAGCAAGCAGCTGTTCACCGGCCTCACCGAGGTCGGCGCCGACGGCACCGCCCGCCCCCGGCTCGCGACGGCGATCACGCCGGACGCCGAATGCCGCACGTGGACCATCTCGCTCAAGTACGGGACGACCTTCACCAACGGCGAGGCCGTCGACGCGCACGCGTTCGCCCGCGGCTGGGCGCGCAGCGCGGCGGACAAGACCGGCCCCGCGTCCTACCTGATGACCGACATCGAGGGGTACTCCTCGGTGTCGGGAAGCGGGACCGGGCTGCTGTCCGGGGTCACGGTGGTCTCGGGCACCGCGCTCGAAGTCGAGCTCACCTCCCCCAACTGCGACTTCGCGGCCCGGCTGTCCGAACCGGCGTTCATGCCCGTCCCGGAGGAGGCGGGCAAGGTCGACAACGCGGCGTTCAACACCCGTCCCATCGGCAACGGCCCGTTCAAGCTGCAGGACTACCGCAAGGGTGCGTCGGTCTCGCTCGTCCGCAACGACCGCTGGGCGTTCGGCAAGACCAGGCTGGACGGCGTCACCGTGACGCTGACCGACGATTCCGCCAAGGGGCGCGCCGCCTACACGGCCGGGCAGACCGACTGGTACGCGGTGGGCACCGAGAATCTGGCCTCGACTCCGAGGACGGGCCTGGTCTCCCATCCCGCGCCGTTCACCCGGATGCTCGTCCCGATCACCGCCCGGGGCCCGATGAAGTCGAAGGAGGCCCGGCAGGCCGTCTCCTACGCCCTCGACCGGAGCAAGCTCAGCCTGGCTCTCGGCGGGTTCCACGAGCCCGCACACGGCATCGTCCCGGTTCCGGTTCCCGGGTTCGGCGGGCGCGGTGTCTGCCCGTCCTGCGACGCGACGGACCCCGAGAAGGCCAAGATGCTGGCCACGCAGGCCGGGTTGGGGACGGACACGCCCGTCCGGCTGTACTACCGCCAGTCGCCCGTCGACCAGAGCCTCGCCACGGTCGTCAGTTCGCAGCTGAAGTCGGCGCTGGGCCTGGAGGTCGAGATGAAGTCCTACCCCGTCTCCGAGTTCACGAAGTACCGCGACGACGTCATGTCCAAGGACTCGTCCGGGCTGGCCTTCCTCCCCTACGGTCCGGACTACCCGGGCGCCTACACGATGCTGTGGCCCCTGCTGGGCGGCGGCGAGGCGAGCGACACGGGCTTCTACAACCTGGGCAAGTGGAGGAACGACACCTTCGACCAAACGGTCTCCAGGGCGCTCAGGACGACGGCGCCGGACGACCGGACCGGCCTGTTCAGGCAGGCGGAGAAGGTGGCGCTGGACGACATGGCCCTCATCCCGCTGCTCAACGACACTCGCGTCGCCATGGTCCGGCCCGGCAGGTACGTCGGGCTGGAGCCCGACTACGACGGCGACCCCACCGTGGCGACCGCCGCGCTCAAGTAGCGGTGGCGACCGCCGCGCTCAAGTAGCCGCGGCGGCCGCCGGGCTCACGCGGCCGGCAGGCCCGGGGGGAGGCGGACGGTGACGATCAGCCCGCCGCCCGGCCGCGGCGCCGCGTAGACGGCGCCGCGGTGCGCCAGCACCACCGAGCGGACGATCGACAGGCCGAGCCCCGCGCCCTTGGCGGACTCGACGCGGTCGGCGTTCAGCCGCCGGAACGGCTCGAACAGCCGCTCCACCTCGTAGGCGGGCACGACGGGCCCGGTGTTCTCGACCTGGACGGTGGCGTAGCCCTCCAGCATGCCGGTGCGGATCCACAGCTCGCCGCCGTCCTCGACGTTGTGCTTGATCGCGTTCTCGACGAGGTTGGACACCAGGTGCTCCAGCAGGACCGGGTCGCCGAGCGCCGTCCCGGAGGTCAGCTCCGGGTGGACGGCGACGTCGTGGTCGTGGTCGCGGCGGGCCGACTGCTCCAGCACCGTCGCCGCCACCTCCGCCAGGTCGACCGGCGTGCGGGCGGTCAGCTCCCGCTCGCTGCGGGCGAGCAGCAGCAGCCCCTCGATGAGCCGCTCGTGCCGGGCGTTGGTCGCCAGCAGCGTCCGGCCGACGGCGCGCAGGTCGTCGGAGACCTCCGGGTCGCCGAGCGCGACCTCCAGCAGCGTCCGGTTGATCGCGAGCGGGGTGCGCAGCTCGTGCGAGGCGTTCGCGACGAACCGGCGCTGGGTGTCGAACGCCTGCCCGAGCCGCTCCAGCATCGCGTCGAACGTGTCGGCCAGCTCCTTGATCTCGTCGTCCGGGCCCTCCAGCGCGATCCGCTCGTGCAGCGTGCTCTCCGACAGCCGGCGCGCGGTGGTGGTGACCCGCTGCAGGGGGCTGAGCGCCCGGTCGGCGACGAACCAGCCGAGCACCAGCGTGATGACGCCCACTCCGCCGAGCGCGAGCAGCGACCGGCCGACGAGCTGGCGCATCGTCTGCTCGACGAACTGGCGCTGCAGCTCGGCCGCCTCCGCGTCGGAGATGCCGAAGCCGATCACCTTGACGTTGCCGAGGATGTTGGCCATCAGGACCGACATCACGAACAGCAGCAGCGCGCCCGCCATGAAGAACAGCAGCCCGTACAGCAGGGTGAGGCGCAGCCGCACGCTCATCCGGCCCGGCATCACGGTCATCTGGGCGAACGGCCCGCCGCCCTCGCCGCGCCACATGCCCTTCGCGGCCGGGTGCGGCTGGGGGACCTGCTGCGGGCCGGGGCGGCGCCACCGCCCGCCGCGCCGGCCCCCGGCGTCGCCGGGGTCGCCGGGAAGCGCGGTCGGTTGCGTGGCCTGCGGGCCGCCCTCCTGGGGCGGGTTCGAGCGGGCGGCCTCGCCGTCCGGCCCGTCCGGGCGGTCCTGGGGTGCGGTCTCCTCGGTCACAGGCGGTATCCCACGCCGGGCACGGTCTCGATCACCGGGGGGTCGCCGAGCTTCTTGCGCAGCGTCATCATCGTGACCCGGACCACGTTGGTGAAGGGGTCGATGTGCTCGTCCCACGCCTTCTCCAGCAGGTGCTCGGAGCTGACGACGGCGCCGTCGGCGCTGAGCAGCACCTCCAGCACCGCGAACTCCTTGCGGGTCAGCTCCACCGGGCGGCCGTCGCGCGCGACCTCGCGGCGGGCCGGATCGAGGGTGATCCCGGCGCGCTCCAGGACGGGCGGCAGCGGCGCGGCGGCGCGCCGGCCGAGGGCGCGCACCCGGGCGATCAGCTCGGCGAACGCGAACGGCTTGGCCAGGTAGTCGTCGGCCCCGATGGACAGGCCCTCGACCCGGTCGTCCAGCTCCCCCGCCGCCGTCAGCATGATGATCCGCGCCGGGTAGCGCTGCGCCACGAGCTGCTTGCAGACGTCGTCGCCGTGCACCTTGGGCAGGTCCCGGTCCAGCACGATCACGTCGTACTCGTTGACGCTCGCCCGCTCCAGCGCGCCCGCGCCGTCGTAGGCCACGTCCACGGCCAGCGTCTCCCTGCGCAGACCGGTGGCGATCGCGTCGGCGAGCACGCGCTCGTCCTCGACGACTAGAACACGCAAAGGGTCCCCCTTCTCGTCGGGCGCGGCCGGCCCCGCACCCGGAACATTGCCCGCTTCACATATGCCATGGAGGCCGTAAGACGCCCGTAAGCAGCTGTTCCTCTCCCGGTACGCCAGATCGCGATCTCGCGGACGCAAGGATCTGCGAAAATTGCATCGCAAGTCAGGTTTACCTTCAGCCTAGGCCTGGGTAGGCATGGGCACGATCCGGGAGGAGGCCCATGGGCGAGTTGACACGCATGATCCAGCAGCGGCTCGACGACGCGTACGCGTCGCTGCGGAGCGCCCACCAGGATGGGGACACCTACCTGGCGGACATCCGCCAGGAGGAGATCGACGACCTGCGCCGGATCGCAGCGAACAACGACATCGGCGTCGAACCGCCCCGCTGCGACTGACCCCGCCGTCGCAAGGCGCTGTCCGTGACGGGGAGCCCGGGACCTGGTCCCGGGCTCCCCGTTCCGGTTTCCCCCGCTCGCGTCAGTCCCTGGCCGGGTCGAGCGGGGCCAGCAGGTCGTGCAGGGCCTCGAACGTGCCCGGGCCGGCGGCGATGGTCAGCTCCGGGCCGGGGGCCGCGCCGTGCAGCCCCTCGACGCGCCCGCCCGCCTCCCGGACGATCAGCCCGCCGGCGGCGATGTCCCACGCCTGGACGCCGCGCTCGTAGTAGGCGTCCGCGCGCCCGGCCGCGAGGGAGCACAGGTCGACGCAGCACGACCCGCCCCGGCGGATGTCGCGGATGTTCGGCAGCACCCCGGTGAGGACCTCCGCCTGCCTCGCCCGCCGTCCCGCCTCGTAGCCGAACCCGGTGGACACCAGCGCGCGGCCGAGCGGTACGTGCGCGTTCACGCGGAGCTCGCGGGTGCCCGCCGCCGTGTGCTGGACGGCGCCGCCGCCGAGCACCGCAGTGCAGGTCTCGCCGCGGCGCGGGATCTCCACCACCCCGACGACGGCCTCGCCGTCCACCTCGGCGGCGATGCTGACCGCCCAGTCGGGCAGGTCGTAGAGGTAGTTGACGGTCCCGTCGATGGGGTCGACCACCCAGCGCACGCCGCTGGCGCCGGCCTGGGTGCCGCCCTCCTCGCCGAGGAACCCGTCGCCGGGGCGCACCGCCCTGATCCGCTCGATGATCAGCTTTTCGGCGGCGCGGTCCATCTGGGTGACGACGTCGGTCGGGGACGACTTGGTCTGGACGACGTCCGGGCCGCCCGCGGGGCGCTGGTCGACCAGCATCCGGCCGGCCTCGCGGGCGGTCGCCACGGCCAGCTCCAGCAGCTCCTCGGCCAGGCTCATGAGGCCCCTTCCAGGAGGTGGCGGGGCAGGGCGGCGAAGCGCGGGTCGGTCGCGGGCGTGGCGGCGCGCTCGAAGGCGAGTCCGAGCTCGGCGGCCAGGTCCGCGGCCTCGACGTCGAGGTCGTACCTGACCTCCATGTGGTCGGAGACGAACCCGATCGGCACGACCGCCACGGCGCGGACGCCCCGGCCGTGCAGCTCCTCCAGGTGATCGGTGATCTGCGGATCCAGCCACGGCTGGCTCGGCGGCCCGCTCCGGCTCTGGTACACCAGGTCCCAGGGCGCCCCCGGGGCGGCCCGCCGCGCGACCGTCTGCGCGGCGGTGTGCAGCTCCGCGGCGTACAGCTCCTGGTTGGGCTGGGACAGCGGCACGCTGTGGGCGGTGAAGACCAGCCGCGCGCCCTCGGGGAGGCGGCTCAGCGCGTCCTTGGTCGCGTCCACGAACGGCTCGACGAAACCGGGGCGGTCCGCGTAGACCGGGAGCTTGTCGATCTCGGGGGCGCCCGGCACCTCCTCGCGGGCGCGCGCGATGTCCTCGAGGTACTGGTCGTTCGTCGAGTAGCCGCTGTAGGCGGACGTGACGAACGCGGCCGCGCGCCGGATCCCGTCCTCCTCCATCTGCCGGAGGGTGTCGGCGAGATAGGGGTCCCAGTTCCGGTTGCCCCAGTACACGGGCAGGTCCACGCCGTTGGCGGCGAAGTCCGCCTCGATCGCGGCCTTGAGGTCCCGGCACTGCTGGTTGATCGGGCTGACCCCGCCGAACAGGAAGTAGTGCTCCCCCACCTCCTCCAGGCGCTCCTTGGGGATGTTGCGGCCCCTGGTGACGTTCTCCAGGAACGGGATCACCTCTTCGGGCCCTTCCGGCCCTCCGAAGGACAGCAGAAGCAACGCGTCATACGACGTCATGCGTCCATCCAATCAGCCCGGGGCCCGACTCCCGGCCAGGGGTGCGCTCACTCGTAGCGCGCCGAGTAGGCCTTCGCCAGGTTAAGGACTTTCTGCACGTACCAGTCGGCGTGGTTGTACTGCCAGACGGCCCGGTAGAGCTGCTGCCCGCCCCGGCCGGCTCCGTTCGCGCACAGGTACTTGGCCGCTCCCGGGATGGCGTCGTAGGGGTTCATGATGTCGGCCTCGCCGTCGCCGTCGCCGTCCACCCCGTACGCCTTCCACGTCGAGGGCAGGAACTGCATCGGGCCGAGGGCGCCCGCGCTGGAGCGGCCGGCGTTGCGCCCGTGGTCGCTCTCGACCTGGCCGATCGCGGCGAGGACCGTCCAGGACAGGCCGCGGCAGCTCCTGGCCGCCTGATTGTAGAGGTCCAGGTAGCTGCCCGGGCGGCCGCCGTCCGCCGGCGTCTGGTACTTGCCCTCGTGCAGGTTCAGCACGCTCGTGCCGGGGCCGAGGACCTTGCCGACGGCCTTGACGACCTTGTCGGGGTCCACCCCGGGGGCGTTGACGAGGACGGCCACGTTGGGGACGAGCCCCATCTCCTCCCCGGACTTCCTGCTGACGAGCATGTCGATCCCGGGCAGGCCGAGCGGCCCGGAGCCGCCCATGGTCAGCTTCGGCATCGTCCGCGCCACCACGGGGTACTGGTAGCCGCGGTTGAGCTGGAGCTGCTGGGCGGCGGCGGGCGACACCACGAACTGGTTCCCGGCCAGGGCGGCCCACAGGTCGGTCTTCTTCGCCGTCGCGGGCGGTGTCCAGGAGCGGAACGCCGACGGGTCCACGGCGAGCGCGTTCACCTGGCGGCCCTGGAGCTGGACCGCGCCGCCCGCGACGGCCGCCACGTCCCCGACCCTGCCGAGTTTCGCGATCCGGTCGATCTTGGCGGCGGGGATCGAGGCGGTGCCGACGGCGAGCACGTCCGGCGGCACGACGCGGCGCAGCGGCGCGACCTGGCCGCCGGTGGCCACGTTGACGGGGTCGCCGGGCCGCACGCTCGGAGGGGCCGCCTCCTGCGGCGAGTCGGCCCCGGCCGGATCCGCCTTCTCCGTGGTCAGCGCCGCGTAGACGCCACCGGAGGTGCTGGCGACGGCCAGGACGGCGATACCGCCGATGAGGAACGGCAGCGCCCGGCCGCCCCGCCGCGGTCCCGCGTTCCTCCCCCGCGGATTCCGCTGCTTCTTCTCGGGTCGCGACCGGTGCGGACGGGTGGCGGGCGACTCATCACCGCCGATCACGCCGGTGCGCGGAGTTGAAGGAGGAGCCACAACATTTCCCCACGAGTCTCGCTACGGACGGTTAGCCTGCCGTGGTTACCGGATCGTACGGTATCGCCGACTCTGTGCCCCCGTTCGGGCCGTCCAAAAATGTGAACTTTCCTCACGATCGAATCCTGAGTAGAGTCACCGCATGTCCCCAGTGACCAACCGGACGTGGCAGAACTGGGCGGGAAACCAGCAGGCCACGCCGCACCGCGTCGCCACGCCGCGCACCGCAGACGAGGTGGCCGCCGCGGTCCGGTCGGCCGCCGGCGACGGCCTCACGATCCGCATGACCGGCACAGGGCACTCCTTCACCGGCGCCGCCGTCGCCGAGGGCGTCCTGCTCCGCCCCACCGCGCTCACCGCGGTCCGCTCCGTCGACACCGCGACGGGGCTCGTCACCGTCGAGGCGGGCCTGCCGCTGCACGCGCTCAACCGCCTTCTGGAAGACCACGGCCTCGCGCTGGCCAACATGGGCGACATCCAGGAGCAGACCGTCGCGGGCGCGTTGCAGACCGCCACGCACGGAACGGGCCGCGACGCCGCCGGGCTCGCCTCCCAGGTCGCCGCCCTGGAGCTCGTCCTCGCCGACGGCACCGTGGCGAGCTGCTCACGCGAGGAGCGTCCCGACCTGTTCGCCGCGGCCCTCGCCGGGCTCGGCGCGCTCGGCGTCGTCACCGCCATCACCTGGCGGACCGTCCCGGCGTTCCTGCTGCGCGCGCAGGAGGCGCCCATGAAGTGGGACGAGGTCCTCGCGCGCGTGGACGAGTTCGACGCCGCCAACGAGCACTTCGAGTTCTACTGGTTCCCGCACACCGAGGGCTGCCTGACCAAGCGCAACAACCGCGTCGAGGGCCCCGCGCAGCCGCTGTCGAAGTTCAGGCACTGGCTGGACGACCGGTTCCTGTCGAACACGGTCTTCGGGGCCGTCAACAGGGTCACCCACCGGGCGCCCGCCGCGTCGCCCTTCGTGAACGGCGTCTCCGCCAAGGCGCTCGGGGCCCGCACCTACAGCGACACCTCGTACAAGATCTTCACCAGCCCGCGCACGGTCCGCTTCAAGGAGCAGGAGTACGCGATCCCGCGCGAGGCGCTCGTCCCCGCGCTGCGCGAACTCCGTGCCCTGTTCGCCAGGCGGGACTGGCGGATCAGCTTCCCCATCGAGGTCCGGCTGCTTCCCTCCGAGGACGCCTGGCTGTCGATGGCGCACGGGCGGCAGAGCGCGTTCATCGCCGTGCACGTCTACCACCGCGATCCGCACGAGGACTACTTCCGCGGCGTCGAGGACCTTCTGACCGGGCTCGACGGCCGCCCGCACTGGGGCAAGCTCCACACCCGCGACGCCGCCTACCTGGAGAAGGTGTACCCCCGGTTCGGCGACTTCCGCGCCCTGCGGGACGAACTGGACCCCGACCGCCGCTTCGCCAACCCCTACACGAGGCAGGTCTTCGGCGACTAGCCGTGCCCGACTCGTCGGCGGCCGTGCTCAGCCGCCGGGGGTGGCCCCCCGCGGGTCGGGGACGTCCTGGCCGCCGTCCTGCGGGCCCCCGGTGGTCGCCGGCGGCTCCGGCGTCGTCGGCGCCGTCGTCGGCGGCGCGGTCGTGGGCTCCTGCGTCGGCCGCTCGGCCGGCTCCGACGACGGCTGCGGTGCCGGCGAGCCCGTTCCACCGGTGGGCGCCTCGCCCGTCGGCGTGCCGCTCGGCGAGGAGCCGGGCTCCTCGCCGGTGCCTCCGGAGGGGTTCTGCGAAGGCGTGTCGGCCGGCCGCCCGCCGCCCCCGCCGTCGAGGACCTTGGTGACCGTCAGACCCTTGCCGCCCCCGCCGCCGACCGGCTTGCCGGTGCTCGCCTCGTAGATGGTGATCCCGCCGATGACGACCGCGAACACCGCCGCCGAGGAGACCACCAGCGTCACCCAGTGCGCCTTGGCCCACTCGACCGTGCTCCGCCACGCCGAGCGGCGGACGACCTGGCGCACCGCGTCCTCGCCGGCCTCCTCGGCGAACGCGGCGGCGACCGCCTGCGCCGGGTCCAGGCGCGTGGCGCCGGGATCCCCGCCGGGGTCGAGCCGCGTGGCGTTCGGGTCGCCCCCGCCGAAGACGGGGTCCAGGCGCGTGGCGCCGGGGTCGCCGGACCACACGACGGTCCGGGTCGGGTCGGCGCTCGTCGCCTCGTCGGCCGCGCCCTCGGCCATGTCCCGCCGCCGGACCGCCGACTGCAGGTGCGTCAGCTCCTTGATCTGCTCACGGCCCTGGTCGAGGTAGTGCTTGCCGACCGCCGACCCCGCCGTCGAGATCACGCTCATCAGCGCCGCGCCGATGATCGTCCCGTACACGCCCAGGAAGGACGCGCCCAGGGCGGCGACCGCCGTCGCCACCGCACTCGCGATCAGCTGCGTCGTGCTCACGTCCGGCAGCTTGCGCGGCATCGCCTGATTCACCCCTGTCTGTCGCCACGAACACCCCCGAAAGTGAACTGATCGGGAGGACGCGGGTGTTCCTGCCCAAGACGTGACACTCGCAACGTCGAAGCGGCGGGACGTTCGCGGCCTCGTCAGGAACGGTGTGGAAAAGGATGGACAAGAATCGAGCAGAGCGGCCCCCCGCCGGTCGCGGCACCGGCAAGCTTGGTCAGGTGCCCTCTTCGACCTCGTGAAGAGGGCTTCGAGAGCGGCGATGTTCGGACATGCCGGGTACGGTGCTGGCAGCAGGTGTGTCCGAAAGAGAGACTCGGGAACCCGGGGGAAGGGCACGCATGCGCCCTCGGTGGGCATCGGACGGCCGACCGGTGAAGAGCACGGTCGCGCGGTCCGGCGTCCTCCGTGCCGTCTGGACAGGGCAGGAAGGACACGCATGCAGGAGCTGCGCCTCGTCGCGGTCAGCGAGGACGGTACGTACCTCGTCCTGGCCACCGCGGGCCGAGGCACCCGGTTCACCCTGCCCGTCGACGACCGGCTCCGCGCCGCGGTCCGTGGGCACTTCTCCCGCCTCGGCCAGTTCGAGATCGAAGTGGAGAGTCCCTTGCGCCCCAAGGAGATCCAGACCCGCATCCGGTCCGGGGAGACCGCGGAGGAGATCGCCGAGTCGGCGGGCATCCCGGTCGAACGGGTCCGCTGGTTCGAGGGTCCGGTCCTGCAGGAACGCGAATACATGGCCCAGCAGGCGCAGCGCGTCACCGTCCGCCGCCCAGGCGAGTCCACGCCCGGCCCGCCGCTCGGCGAGACCGTCGAGGAGCGCCTCGGCCGCGGCGGCGTCGACCTGGAAGAGGTCGAGTGGGACTCCTGGAAGTGCGAGGACAACACCTGGCGCGTCCGGCTGTCCTTCTTCGAGGGCGGCCGCCCGCACGCGGCCGAGTGGACGTTCGACCCGCGCCGCCGGCACGTCTCCCCGCTGGACGAGGTCGCCGCCCGGCTCACCTCCGTCGAGTGGGACGACGACGACGCGCTCTCCGACACCGTCACGCCGCTCGTCCCGCGCCGTCCCGCCATGAAGGTCGTCTCCAGCGACCGCGACGCCCTTCCCGGCGGCCGCGGGCTGCCCGCGCGCGGCCTGCCCGCCGAGCCCGAGCAGGGCGCCCCCGAGCCGCTGCGCGCCGCGGAGCCCCGCGCCTACATCGTCGAACGCGGCCGCATGGTCGACCCGCGGCCCGCCTTCCGGGAGGCGTCCGAGCCGCCTTCCCTGCGCGAGGCCGCCCCGCCCCGTCCGGCCGCGCACGCCCCCGAGCCGCCCCGTCCCGGCCCGCCGGTCGAGGAGGCGGCTCCGGAGGCGCCCTTCGCCGAGCCGCGCGCCGACGAGGCCGCCCTGCCCGTCCAGAGCGAGGAGCCGCACGGCGCTGCGGCCGGGCCCGAGCCGGCGGAACCCGCCGACTCCTCCGGCGAGGACGTGGGCGACCTGGCGAGCGAGACGGCCGCCGGGAACGACGACACGGCCGCTGTCACGGACGAAGCGCGGCCTGCCGAGGCCGCCGAGGAGCCGGAGGACGAGGCTCCGGCTCCCGAGGAGATCGAAGCGCTCGACGCCGACGACCCGGAAGCGCTCCGGGAGGAGGAGCACGCGGCCGCCGAACCGGCCGAGCCGGCTCTCCCAGAGCAGGCGGGCGCCGACCACGAGGCGGACGAAGCGCACGAGGTCGACGAAGCGCGCGAAGCGGTCGGCGAGGCACCGGAGGTCGCGAAGGCGCCCGAACCTGTCCAGGCCGCCCCCGCGGCGGAGCCGGAGGAGCCGGCCGAGCCCGCCGAGACGCCGCAGGCCCCGGCCGCCGCCCGGCCGCGGGTCGAGGCCGACGCGCCCCGCGTCCCGGAGGCCGAGCAGGACACCGCACCCGTCCGCGCGCCCGCCCCGTCCCGCGCGCCCGCCGCGTCCCGTGAGGCCGCAGCGGAGGGCAAGCCCGTGGCTCCGCCGCGGCAGCCCGCGCGGCCGCCCGCCAAGAAGAAGCCGGCGGCCCGGCCCACCATGCCCGCCGCCGCTCAGGACAAGCCGGCCACCGGCTCTCCCGCCGCCGCCGCGGCGGCCGGAGAGCCCGCGGGCGCGCAGCGTCCGGCCCGGCGCCGCAAGGCCAAGGGCAAGCGCGCCTCCGTCCCGTCCTGGGACGAGATCATGTTCGGTGCCCGCCGGCCTGAATAGGCTCGGCGCCCGCACCGGGCGGCCCGTCCAGGAACGGGGCCAGCCACGCGGGGGTGATGGCGGCGGCGAGGGCCACGGCGTCCTCCTCGGACATGTCCGTCGCCGAGCAGCCCCCGTCGCCCGCGCCCACCGCCGCGAAGAGGCTGGCGAGGCCCAGCCTGCGCTGGAAGAGCGTCTGGCGGACCCGCCAGCCGATGACGGCCGAGTGCTCGACGACGACCTGGCGGCGGCGCAGGGAGCCCGACCGGACGGTGAGGCGCTCCCCGTCGCTGGCGTGGCCCAGCTGGCGGTAGCGGTCCAGCCCCAGCGGCACCGCGAGGACGGCGATCACGGCGCACGCCACCGCCACCCAGGGCTGCCCCGCGAGGACCGCCAGGACGGCGACGCCCGCCGGGGGCGCCACCGCGCGGACGACGCGGCGGCTCCGCGCGGCCGGCGGGTGCGCGGTCAGCGGCCCGGGGACGTTCCCGACGACGCGCGCGGCGAGGGCCTCGGCCGCCGCCCGGGGCGCGGCGGGCAGCAGCCGTCCCCGCTGGGCGGCGTCCCCCAGCCCGGTGATGAGGGCGCCGAGGCGCGTCACGCCCGCCGCGCGCTCGAACGGGTTGTCGGCGAGCTCGACGCCCCGCAGCCGGCGGCGTTCGAGGGAGACGCTGCGGCGGGTGAGCAGCCCGCGCTCGGCGACGACGGACCCGTCCCGCTCGTGCACGGTGAAGTCCCAGTTGAAGAGGGTGAAGGCGATCACTGACATGACGGGCATGGCGATCAGGGTGAGGATGGCCAGCGCCAGGACCACGACGGTGGGCAGGCCCACCACGTCGTGGCCGAGGCTCTCCACGCGCTCCCGCGTGATGAGCCCGAGGTCGTCGCCGAGGTTGTAGACGGTGCCGAGGAGGCTGCCCGCCAGCGCGAACGGCGTCAGCAGGTAGGCGCCGCTGAGCGGGGCGTACAGGTACCAGCGGCGCCGCATGCGGCCGAGGGCGCGCCGGGGCGGAGCCGGGGCGTCCCGGGCGAGCAGGACGCCGCGCAGCCGTTCGGCCTCGGTGCGGGAGACCGCGTTCAGCTCCCCCTCGCCGCCGTCCGCTCCGGCGTCGATGTGCACGATCGCCAGCCCGAGCAGGCGGTGCGGGAGGGACGCGCTGATGTCCACGCCCCGGATCCGGTCGCGCGGGATGCTCTTGACCGACCGCCCGATGAGCGCGCGCCGGAACTCGATGCGGTCCTCGTGCAGGACGTAGGTGAACGTCACCCAGTTCGCGGCGTGGAAGAGCAGCCCGAAGGCCAACCCCACGAGCGTGAAGTAGAACGCGGTGGAAAGCCCGCCCACGAGCAGGCCCGTCGCGCCGGCGGCGAGGAGCGCTAGGAGCTCGCGGACGGCGCCGACCACGAAGGTGAGCGGATGCAGGCGTGCGGTCACGTGGCGTCGTCGCGGAGGTCGTGCGCGCGGTGCGCGAGGTCTTCGGCGAGGCGCGTCGCCGCGGAGACGGGCAGGCCCGAGAGCTCCGAGGAACCGGTGTGGGAGGCGGTGTTCACCTCGATGGTGGCGAGGCCGAGCATCCGTTCGATCAGGCCCTGCTTGCTGTCGACCGTCTGGATCCGCCCGACGGGCACCAGCAGCCATTCGCGGCTGAACCAGCCCGTCCGCGTGTAGACGACGTCGGAGCTGACCTCCCAGCGGTGGACGCGGTACCGCCACACGGGCGCGACCGTGACCATGAGCAGCCCCGCGGCGCCGACGATGTAGGGGAGCCAGCCGATCCGGCCGGTCAGCCAGGCGGGCAGCGCGTCCAGGCCGGCGTCTCCGACCCAGGCGGCCACGCCGAGGGCGAGGCCGAACGCCAGGCCCCACAGCAGCAGGTACTCGATGGCCCACTGCGCGATCGCGCGGGGCGAGACCCGGTGTTCGGGCGGCCGCAGACGCGGCGGGTGCGGCCGCCCGCCGTCCCTCCGGCGACCGCGCCGCACCGACGTCACACCGCGAGTCTAGAGCGCCGGAGGCGCCCTCCCGCCGCCCCGCGCGGCGGGAACGGCCTGGGAACCGGCGGCACGATCGCGGGCGCTTCCTCGTTTCTGTCAGTGGTGCGTGCGAGATTTGCCGTTGGCGCATGCGAGATTGTCGGTGGCGCGTGCGAGGTTGTGGCGTGGTTCACGCCACCGACGGCGCCCTGCCTGGGGCGGCGGCAGAAAATTTGGATGCACTTGACCCGGACTCCGCCTATTTTGGCTGGTCCCCCCTGGTCGGGGCCCCGGCGTCCGGCAACCGAGTCCTAGGAGATCCCATGACCCACGCGATCCAGGCGGACGGCCTGGAGAAGCGGTTCGGTGAGACCCGGGCGCTGGACGGCGTCTCCCTCACCGCCGAGGCCGGAACGGTGCTCGGCGTGCTGGGGCCGAACGGCGCCGGCAAGACGACCATGACCCGGATCCTCGCCACGCTGATCGAGCCGACCGGCGGCACCGCCCGGGTCGGCGGGTTCGACGTGGTGAAGGACGCGCACAAGGTGCGGCAGCTGATCGGGCTCACCGGCCAGTACGCCGGGGTCGACGAGATGCTGACCGGCACCGAGAACCTCGTCCTGATCGGGCGGCTGCTCGGGCTGCCGCGCCGTGAGTCCAGGGCGCGCGCCGCCGAACTGCTGGAGCGCTTCCAGCTGACCGACGCCGCCGAGCGCGCCGCCAAGACCTACTCGGGCGGGATGCGCCGCCGCCTCGACCTGGCCGCGAGCCTCGTGGGGCGCCCGCAGATCCTGTTCCTGGACGAGCCGACCACGGGCCTCGACCCGCGCAGCCGGAACGGCCTCTGGGACATCGTCCGCGGCCTCACCGACGACGGCGTCACCGTGCTGCTCACCACGCAGTACCTGGAGGAGGCCGACCAGCTGGCCGACGACATCATCGTCATCGACCGCGGCCAGGCCATCGCGCACGGCACGTCCGACATGCTGAAGGCCCAGGTCGGCGGGCAGGTGCTGGAGGTCAGGCCGGTCGACGCGGCCGACGTGGCGGCGGTGGAGCGCATCGTCGGCGAGCTGGCCGAGGCCGTCCCGGAGGTCCGCGACGACATGGTCAGCGCGCCGATCACCGACCCGCAGCTGATGCCGGCCGTGGTCCGCCGCCTCGACGAGGCGGGCGTCGCCGTCGGCGAGCTGTCACTGCGCAAGTCCAGCCTGGACGAGGTGTTCTTCGCCCTCACCGGCCACCACACCGACGACATCGACGCCGAGGCCGGCGAGCTGCAGAAGCAGGCCGACAAGGAAGGTGCCTCCGCATGACCACCGCGACGCTCGCGCCGCAGGACCTGTCGAAGCGGGTCGCGCCGGGCACGGCCCTGCGCAACACGGTCACGCTGGCCTGGCGCAACCTGGTCCAGATCAAGCACAACCCGATGGAACTGCTCGACCTGTCGATCCAGCCCATCATGTTCGTACTGCTGTTCGCCTACGTGTTCGGCCCGCCGATGGCGGGCAGCGTCGAGGCGTACCTGCCGATCGTGATCCCCGGCATCATCGCCCAGAACGCCCTGTTCGCCGGGATGAGCACCGGGTTCGGGCTGAACACCGACATCACCAAGGGCGTGTTCGACCGGTTCCGGAGCCTGCCGATCGCGCGCAGCGCCCCGCTCGCCGGGCGGATCATCGCCGACACCGTCAAGCAGGCGTGGTCGATGGCGATCCTGCTGCTGGTCGGGTTCGCGATCGGCTTCCGGGTGGAGACGAACGTGCTGGCCGTGATCGGCGCGTTCCTGCTGCTGCTGGCCTTCGCGGTCCTGTTCTCCTGGACGTCGGTCTTCATCGCGATGAAGGTCAACGAGCCGGAGAAGGTGCAGATCTTCGGCTTCGTGGTGATCTTCCCGCTGAGCTTCCTCAGCACCGCGTTCATCCCGTCCACGAAGGGCATCCCCGGCTGGCTGGCGTTCTGCATGGACAACAGCCCGGTCACGCAGCTGGTGGAGGCGATGCGCGGCCTGCTGGTCGGCGGTCCCGTCCTGGAGCACGCCTGGATCGCGCTCGCGTGGGGCGTCGGCATCTCGCTGGTCTTCGCGCCCCTGTCGCTCCGCGCCTTCAAGCAGCGCGCCTGAGAACCGCGCCCGGGAAGGGGAACGCCCCGGCGGTCGGGTGACCGCCGGGGCGTTTCGCGCGGAACGGGTCAGGCCGCGTTCTGGTCGGCCTTGGCCTTCGCCTTGCCGTCGTCGAGGGCCGCGAGCTCGAAGTCGGCGCGCGGCTGCTCGATGGTCGCGAGCGAGACGGTCTCGCGCTTGAGGAACAGCGCGAGCGTCCAGTCCGCGATGACGCGGATCTTGCGGTTGAAGGTCGGGACCATCGCGCCGTGGTAGCTGCGGTGGAAGAACCACGCGGGCCAGCCCTTGAGCTTGATGCCGAGGGGGTTGGCCACGCCCTTGTGCAGGCCGAGGCCCGCGACGGCGCCGAGGTTGCCGTGCACGTAGGGCTTGAGCGTCTTGCCGCGCATCGACCTGACGATGTTGTCGCCGAGCAGCTTGGCCTGGCGGACGGCGTGCTGGGCGTTGGGCGGGCAGAACATGCCGTCCTCGGTGAGGTCCGGGATCGCGGCGTTGTCGCCCGCGGTGAACGCGCGGACGAGGCCCTCGATGGTGAGGTACTCGGTGCCCTTCACGCGGCCGCGCTCGTCCACCGGCAGATCGCCGTTGCGCACGACCGGCGACGGCTTGACGCCCGCGTTCCACACGAGGGTGCCGGCCGGGAAGCTGCTGCCGTCCGACAGCTCGATCTGGCCGTCCACCGCCGACTGCAGGAAGGTGCTCATCTTCACCGCGATGCCGCGGCCGCGCAGCTGCTCGGCGGTCCACTTGCCCATGTCGGGGCCGACCTCCGGCAGGATGCGGTCGGTCGCCTCGACCAGGACGAAGCGCAGGTCCTGCGGCGTGACCTTGCGCATGTACTTGGTGGCGTCGCGGGTCATGTCCTCAAGCTCGGCGACCGCCTCGACGCCGGCGAACCCGCCGCCGACGAACACGAAGGTCAGCGCCTTGCGGCGCAGCTCCACGTCGTCGGTCGACTCGGCGATCTCCAGCTGCTCCAGGACGTGGTTGCGCAGGTGGATGGCCTCGCCGACGGTCTTGAGGCTGATGCCGTTCTCGGCCAGCCCGGGGATGGGCAGCAGCCGCGGCACCGCGCCGGCCGCCATGACCAGGTAGTCGTAGGTGATCCGCTCCGGCGGCCCGGCCAGCGGCTGGACGATCGCCCATCGCTCGTCGTGGTTCAGCTCGGTCACGCGCGCCTTGCGGACGGTGCACTTCGGCAGCACCCGGCGCAGCGGGACGACGACGTGCCGCGGGGAGATGTTCCCGGCGGCGGCCTCGGGCAGGAACGGCTGGTACGTCATGTACGAGTTGGGGTCGACGACGGTGACCCTGACCTCGCCCCTCCTCAGCTCCCGCTTCAGCTTCTTCTGCAGGCGAAGAGCGGTGTACATGCCCACATAGCCGCCACCCACGATGAGGATGTGGGGAGCGCCGGGGGTCCCCTGGGCGGTCCTGGCCATTGCGGCCCTCCAATGTCACGGTCGGCTTGTGAAGACATTCACAAACTAGCGGATGGAACGTGCCGTTCACCAATCAGGAACCAGGAAAGAACCGACGAACTTCCCGTTACGGCAAAGGATGGCCCGGATAAGGGTGTGAAACCCGCCACTCCTTCCTCAAAGCGGGATGGATCGCGGCAATGCACGCATGACCAACATCACAGGACGCCACGCCGGGCGGCGCCCCCCGCAGGGGACGCGAACCGCCCGTCCCACCCTCGGAAAACCCCTAAGGTTGGGGCGGACGAGGAAGGGGGCGCCGACGG
This sequence comes from Actinomadura citrea, assembly GCF_013409045.1. Taxonomy (NCBI): domain Bacteria; kingdom Bacillati; phylum Actinomycetota; class Actinomycetes; order Streptosporangiales; family Thermomonosporaceae; genus Actinomadura; species Actinomadura citrea. The sequence goes on from NZ_JACCBT010000001.1 coordinate 6,565,576, forward strand.
CGGGACGCACGCGGCCGAGAAGCGGATCCCGAGATGACGGCGATCCGGCGGCGCACGGCGTACGATCTCGCCCGGGAGCGTATCGATGATGAGCAGAGAGCGGCGTCCGGTCATGGCCGCGGCGGGCGCGCTCGCGCTCGCCGGGGCGCTGAGCGGCTGCGGGCTGATCGGCCAGCCCCAGAACAAGAGCGCGGAACTGTCGGAGTGGTTCACCGTGACCAGCCCGGTCTTCCGCGATGGGCGCGAGTTGCCCCCGAGATACGGCTGCACGACGTACCCTGGCGGTCAGGGCAAGACCCCGCCGCTCCGGTGGTCGGGCACGCCGGCCGGCACCCGGTCGTTCGCGATCGTGATGGACGACCCGGACGCCTCCGGCGGCGCCAAGGTCCACTGGGTGATCGCGGGCATCGACGGAACCGTGAACGAGCTGGTCGAAGGCGCCCGGCTGGACCGGACCGTCGAAGGGTTGACCACAGGCAAGAAGGCGGGTTACGCGCCCCCGTGCCCGCCCAAGGGAGACAAGCATCGGTACCGGTTCACCATCTACGCACTGGACGATCCGGCACCGTTCCAGAACGGCGCGGCCTTGAAGGACTCGCTCCCCGCGATCGCCGAGCACACGGTGGGACGCGGCCGGATCACCGGGAACTTCGGCGGCGAGCAGGCGCGTTGACCGTGGAGCCTGAGAGCACACGGTCAGGGCGGACCCCCGTGGGGGCCGGAGCTGTCAGGGGTGTGCGGATCGGCGGAGTTGGCCGATCGGCACGCGCCGTGTGAGGGTAAATGTGCGCGAAGGGTGTGACAACGGTCATAGCGGTCGGAGAGAATCGGGTTAAGCCAAGGCGGCGGAAACCCGTGACTATCCGGACGCTGGCGACAATCGGGACGGACCCGCGGTCCGCGCTGGCGACTCTCGCCGGGCCAAGGCATTGGGTGGTGGCATGACTTCTTACATCGTGGTCTTCGGCCTCATTGTGGTCGTCGTCCTCGTGGTCGTCCTCGTGGCCCTCGGCCTGCGGGCCAGCAGGGCGGGAGGCGATGACGACGACGACTGGATGGACGACGAGCCGCAGAAGCAGCCGCGCGGCCGCCGGGGAATCCCTCCACCGCAGGAGCAGATGAGCGGCCCGGAGGACTACGGCCCCGGCTACGACGAGGGCTACGACGGCGGCTACGACCGCGCCCCCGATCCCGCTCCCGACCGCCGCGTCGCCGGCACCGGCGGTGGCGGTGGCCCGCTCGCCGCTCCCACCTCCGCCCCGGGCCCGTCCGCCCCGCCGCCCCCGCCTCCGGGCCAGGCGTCGGACGAGATGGAGGACGACGACTACTGGGCGACGATCACCTTCGACAAGCCCAAGTTCCCCTGGCAGCACGAGGGCGGCGCGCGGCCCGACTCCGACCCGGCCGCCGATCCGCTCAACGCGCAGCCGCCCCCGCCCGAGCAGCCGTCCATCGAGCCGCCCGGCCTGACCCAGCCCGTCTCCCTCGGCGCCGACGGCACCGTCCTCAACGGCCTCGGCGCCGGGACCGGTCCGCAGCAGCCCCCCCAGGGCCCCGGCGGGTTCCAGGGCGGCTCCCCGTTCGCGGGCAACGACCCGGGCGCGACGTCGCTCGACCCCATCCCGGCCGACCTCGCCGGACCGGGCGCCCCCGGCGGCCCCGGCTCGCAGAGCCCCTACGGCGGCCCCGGCGCGCCCGACCAGCCGGTGTACGGCGGCCAGGAGCCGCAGCCCGCGTACGGCGCCGCCGACTACGGCTCCGGCGACCCGTCCTACGGGGGCCAGGACCAGTACGGCGGAGGCCATGACCCGTACGGGGGAGGCCAGGACCAGTACGGCGGGGGTCAAGACCAGTACGGCAGCGACCAGCCGCAGTACGGCATCCCCGAACAGCCCCAGTACGGCATCCCCGATCAACCCCAGTACGGCTCCCAGGAGCCGTCCTACGGCGACTACACCTCCGACCCGCTCGGCAGCCGTCCGGCCGCCGGACCGCCTCCCGGAGGCCGCCAGGACTACGACATGCCGCTCGGCTCGTCCGGCCCCGGCGGAGTCCTCGGCAGCGACCCGCTCGGGCTGCCCCTCGGCCGCCCCGAGGAGCCGCCCGCGCCGCCCGCTCCCGCCGCGCCCGCTGCCCCGGCGGCGCACGGCGGCGGCTCCGACACCGACGGCCACAAGCTCCCGACCGTGGACGAGCTGCTCCAGCGCATCCAGTCCGACCGGCAGCGGTCGTCGGGCCCGCCCTCGCCGTCCGACACGGGCGGGTCCTACGGCGGCTCCCTGAACGACCCGCTGAACGACCCTCTCGGCACCGGCTCGTACGGGACGACCTCGTCCGGCGCGCCGAACACCGGCAACACCGGCCCGTGGCCGTCCGGCGGACAGCAGGGCGGCGGCTACGACACGGGCGCCGGCTCGGGCCAGGGCTACGACTCCGGGATCGGCGGGCCGCCCGGGTACGGGCAGGGCCAGCAGAACGACGGCTACCCGTCCGCCCCCGCCTACGGCGACTCCCAGCGCTACGACGACCCGCTCGGCGGATTCGGCGGCGGCGGAGCCGAGGGCGGCCCCGGAGGCCCCGGGGGCTACGGCGACTTCAGCGGCAGCAGCTACAACGGCGGCGGCGACCCCCTGGCCGCGCCGCACGACCAGGGCACCGGCGGCTACGCCGACCCGAACGCCACGCAGGCTTACGGGTCCGGCTACTACGGCGGCGCGCCGCAGCAACAGCAGCAGGGCGGCTATCCGCAGGGCGGCCAGCAGAACGACAACAACCCCCCGTACGGCTCCAACCAGCCCACCGACGACTGGGAGAACTACCGCCGCTGACCAGCGCGCACTCGGCCGAGGGCCGCCGGATTCGTCCGGCGGCCCTCGTCGTGTCCGAAGGGAGGCACCACGTACGTGATTGAATACGTTGCGTGACTTTTAAGCCACCGAACGTATCCACGCTCCGGCGCGACCTGCTCGCCTCGTTCGTCGTGTTCCTCGTCGCGATCCCGCTCTCGCTGGGCATCGCCGTCGCCTCCGGCGCACCCATCGCGGCCGGGCTGATCGCCGCCGTCGTCGGCGGCGTCGTCGCGGGCCTGATCGGCGGCTCGCCGCTCCAGGTCAGCGGGCCCGCCGCCGGGCTCACCGTCCTCGTCGCCGGCCTCGTGCAGACCTACGGCTGGCGCGCCACCTGCACGATCACCCTGCTCGCCGGACTCGTGCAGATCGTGCTGGGCGCGAGCCGGGTCGCGCGCGCCGCCCTCGCCGTCTCCCCCGCCGTCGTGCACGGCATGCTCGCGGGGGTCGGCGTCGTCATCGTCCTCGCCCAGGTCCACGTGGTCCTGGGCGGCAGCCCCCAGCAGTCGGCCGTCGCGAACCTGCGGGAACTGCCGGGCCAGCTCGCGCAGCCGCACACGCATTCCGCGCTGGTGGCGGGGCTGACCGTACTCGTCGTGCTGGGCTGGTCCCGGCTGCCCAAGAGCGGGGCGCTCCGCCTCGTTCCGGGCCCGCTGCCCGCCGTCGCCCTGGCCACCGCCCTCGCCTGGGCCCTCGACTGGCGGGTGCCGCGCGTCGACCTGCCGTCCTCGCTGCTGGACGGCTGGAGCCTCCCCGTCATGCCGCAGGGGACACTGTTCGGTATCACCGGAGCGGTCATCTCCGTGGCGCTCGTGGCCGCGGTCGAGTCCCTGCTGTGCAGCGTCGCGGTCGACCGCTCCCGCCCGGCCGGCGTCCCGTCCGCCGACCTCGACCGGGACCTGCTCGGGCAGGGCGCCGCGAACGCCGTCTCCGGCGTGCTGGGCGGGCTGCCGATCACCGGCGTGATCGTCCGCAGCACCGCCAACATCGAGGCGGGCGGCCGCACGCGGCTGTCCCCCGTCCTGCACGGCATCTGGGTCCTCATCCTCGCCCTGGCCTGCGGACCGCTCATCGAACAGGTCCCGCTGGCGGCGCTCGCCGCGCTGCTGGTCGTGCTCGGCGTCCGGCTGGCCGACCTGTCCCGGGTCCGCGCCCTGCGCCACCACCGGGAGGCGTCCGCCTACTTCGTCACCCTCGGCGGCGTCGTGCTGTTCGGGCTCGGCGAGGGCGTCCTGCTCGGCATCGGGCTCATGGCGGTGCTGGCCCTACGGCGGCTCACCCGGCTCACGGTCCGGACGGAGCGACTCGTGCCGGCCCCCGATGACGCCCCCGCCCCGGACCGCTGGCACGTGGTCGTCGAGGGCACGTTCACCTTCCTCGGCGTCCCCCGCGTGTCGCGCGCTCTGCAGCGGATCCCGGCGGACGGCAGCGTCGACCTTGACCTCAACGTCGACTTCATGGACCACGCCGCGTTCGACGCCGTCCACCGGTGGCGACTCGCCCACGAACGCCAAGGGGGGAGGGTCGACATCGACGAGGTTCATGAGGCTTGGTATGAAAGAGCTGTGACAGGCGATATGTCCCAACCGGCCAAGACTCCGCCCCCGGCTCGCTGGTGGGCCCCCTGGTCCAACCGGCGGCGGCGGTCCGAGGCCGAGCTGGACGCACCCGAGATGTCCCCCGCGGACGTCCTGTTGAACGGCGTCCGCGAGTACCACGGGCGCACGGCCCCGCTCGTCCGCCCGATCATGGCCGAACTGGCGATGGAGCAGAAACCCCAGCACCTGTTCATCACCTGTGTCGACTCGCGCATCGTGCCCAACATCATCACCGCGAGCGGCCCCGGCGACCTGTTCATCAACCGCAACGTCGGCGCCCTCGTCCCCCGGCACGGCTCCCGGACGCCCGACGACTCCGTGGCGGCCACCGTCGAGTACGCCGTCAACGTCCTGGACATCAAGACGATCACTGTCTGCGGCCACTCCAACTGCGGCGCGATGGCCGCGCTGCTCGCCGGCGGCACCGAGGTCGAGCACCTGGAGGGCCTGTCGCGCTGGCTGAAGCACGGCAACCACAGCCTCGCCCGCTTCCTCGGCGAGGACCCGTCCGGCGACGAGCCGCCCCTCGCCCGCCTCTGCAAGATCAACGTGATGCAGCAGCTCGACAACCTGCTGACCTACCCGTGGCTCCGGGAGCGGGTCGAGTCCGGCGACATCGAACTCGTGGGCCTCTACCTGGACCTCGGGACCGCCACCGTCGAGGTCTTCGACCAGTCCGGCGGCGTTTTCGTCCCCGTCCCGGACGCGGCGCCGCAGGCCCTCACCTGAAAGGCGCGGGTCGTCCCCCGGCGGGACGGCCCGCGCTCCCGGTCTACCAGCGCCCGACGAGCTCGTCCTCGCCGCGCGTGGAGCCGCGTACGTACATCCCCGTGACCTTGCGCGCCCGGCGCGAGCGCCGATCCGTCGCCGGCAGGAACAGCGCGTCGCGCCGGCTGGCCCGCGAGAAGTCCCACAGGTACACGAGGCTCCCCAGCACCCCGGCGAGCACAAGGGCCACGAACACGATGACGATCATCGTCGCTCCTCTCCACGGGACTCCAGCACCCCGGTCCCGCCGCCGTCACCGATCAGGGCGATCAGCTCATACAAGGACGGTAAACGTCCCGTATGAAGCCCTCTGTGTCCCATGACCTGTTTCGAGAGAGTCTCTATCCCCAAACCCTCCCGCCGCCTGGCGGCCGGCACCGTCCGGCGGTTGCCGAAGACCGGCGACCCCGGACGGTTGCGATCAAGAAACGGCCGCGGTCAAGGTCCGTGGCCCGATCACAACGAAGGAGGTCCTGTCATGACCGCGAGGAAGGCGATCAGCTTCCGGCGCACCGCCGGCGGCGAGGAGGTCACCCTCAGCGAGGACGGCAAGACGACCACGTACCAGGACGGAACGAAGCACGTCCGGCCGCAGGACGGCGCGTCGCCCGCCCCCGTGAAGCCGAACGCCGTCAGCTACAGCAACAGCCCCGACGGCGAGCGGGTCCACGTCAGCACCGACGGCAAGACGATCACGCACCTCGACGGATCGAAGACCATCCGGCCGTAGGGAGCGAATCGACCAGGGGACACCGCGCGGGTCACGTCGAAAGGCGAGTCCGAAACAGCGTCCCACTCCAGCACCATCAGGGGCCCGGCCATCACCGGGCCCCACCTCCGACCGCCGGCATGGCACGTTCCCGCGCGGAGTCTCTCGGCCTTCTTGCCCGAGGCTCCAGCAGAATGGGAGAGCCGGACGCAGATCCGGCGGCGCGTACGACGGTGCCCGATCGCCTTCGGAAAGCCCGCGCAGAGTTCGGGTCGTCGGCCGACGTCACGCCGACGGATTCGTATCAGCGGCCATCCGGTGACCCTGACCACCGCAGCAGACCAACTGACCGAGAGACATCTCTCTGGCGTTGGGGGCGGACGAGTCGGCCTGTAAGCCGGGTTCTGTGTCCGCCGTCCCTTGCGGGGCGGCGGGTGACGGCCATCCATCTCGGGCCGCCGTTGCCGGCGGCCTCCAGCGGTCTACCCGCAGGCTCGGGCGGGCCGCCCTCAGGCACCTGCGCGGGGCCTCTTGCGGGGCCCCTTCTTGACCTTGCTCCGGGTGGGGTTTACCTAGCCGCCCACGTCACCGTGGGCGCTGGTGAGCTCTTACCTCACCGTTTCACCCTTACCACCGGCGGACCGGTGGCGGTCTGCTTTCTGTGGCACTGTCCCGCGGGTCACCCCGGGTCGGCGTTACCGACCACCCTGCCCTGCGGAGCCCGGACTTTCCTCGACGGGGATCGCTCCCCGACGCGGCCGTCCGGCCGGCTCGTCCGCCGTCCAACAAGGTTAGCGGGTGCGAAGGCGGCTTGCGCACGAGGCTAAGGGAGGGCGTTCAGGGCTTCGTCGAGGCGGGTTTCGGGGAGGGCGTGGTCCTGCATCCGGCCGGAGAGATAGCGGTCGTAGGCGGCCATGTCGAGGTGGCCGTGACCGCACAGGGCGGTCAGGATGACCTTGGGTTCGCCGGTCTCGGCGCAGCGGCGGGCCTCCTCGACGGCGGCGGCCAGGGCGTGGGTGGGTTCGGGGGCCGGGACGATGCCCTCCGTGCGGGCGAACAGGACGCCGGCCTCGAAGCATTCCCGCTGGGGTTTGGCGGTGGCCTCGAAGACGCCCAGGTCGTACATGTGGGAGAGCAGCGGCGCCATGCCGTGGTAGCGGAGGCCGCCCGCGTGGATGGGGTCGGGGACGAAGTCGTGCCCGAGGGTGTGCATCTTGAGGAGGGGCGTGAGGCCGGCGGTGTCGCCGAAGTCGTAGGCGTAGCGGCCGCGGGTGAAGGACGGGCACGCGGCGGGCTCCACCGCTCGGATGGCGGGGTCCATGCGGCCCTGGAGCTTCTCGCGGAGGAAGGGGAGGAACAGGCCGGCGAAGTTGGAGCCGCCGCCGGTGCAGCCGACGATCAGGTCGGGGGTGTCGCCGGCGAGGGCCAGCTGTTCGAGCGCCTCCTCGCCGATGACGGTCTGGTGCATGAGGACGTGGTTGAGGACGCTGCCGAGGGCGTAGCGGGTGTCCTCGGGCGCGGCGGACTCGACGGCCTCGCTGATCGCGATGCCGAGGGAGCCGGGCGATTCCGGGTCGTCCGCGAGGGTCTTCGCGCCGGTAGAGGTGAGCGGCGACGGGCTGGCGTGCACGCGGGCGCCGTACAGCTCCATCATCGAGCGGCGGTAGGGCTTCTGGTCATAGGAGGCGCGCACCATCCAGATCTCGCAGTCCAGGGAGAACTGGGCGCAGGCGAAGGCGAGGGCGCTCCCCCACTGGCCCGCGCCGGTCTCGCTCGTCAGCCGGCGGACGCCCTGGCGCGCGTTGTAGTACGCCTGCGGGACGGCCGCGTTCGGCTTGTGCGAGCCCACGGGCGAGACGCCCTCGTACTTGACGTAGATGCGGGCCGGGGTGCCGAGAGCGCGTTCGAGGCGGTGCGCCCGGATGAGCGGTGTCGGCCGCCAGAGCCGGTAGACGTCGCGGACGTCCTCGGGTATGTCGACGAACCGCTCCCCGGTGACCTCCTGGGCGATGAGGTCCGAGGGGAACAGCGGCGCCAGGTCGTCCGGCCCGACCGGCTCGCGCGTCCCCGGGTGCAGCGGCGGGGGCGGCGGCGCGGGCAGGTCGGGAACGACGTTGTACCAGCGGCGCGGAAGCCTCGACTCGTCCAGCATGATCTTCGTGGCCACGGTCCCTCCCTGGTCGCAGGGTAGGTGGCCGGGATCGAGGAGACCAGGGTCAGGCGGGTAGGTGGTGGGTGTCGTTGAAGGCACGCAGGGTCGCCGGGCCGTCGGCGTACCAGTCGATGGACGTCAGCGCCGCCACGTCGAGGTGCATCCGGTACAGGGACGGCATGGGGGCGCCCAGGGCGTCCTTGACGAGGAGCTTGATCGGGGTGACGTGCGAGACGACCAGGACCGTCTGCTCGCGGTAGCGGACCTTCAGCTTGTCCAGCGCCGTGCGGACGCGGCGGGACACCTGGGCGAAGCTCTCCCCGCCGGGCGGGGCGGCGTCCGGGTCGGCCAGCCACGCCTTCAGCTCGGCGGGCCAGCCCTTGCCCGCCTCGGCGAACGTGAGCCCTTCCCAGTCGCCGAAGTCGGTCTCCCGGAAGCCGTCCTCGACCCGGACCTCCAGGCCGGTGACGGCGGCGACCTCGGCGGCGGTGTCGCGGCAGCGGGACAGGGGGGAGGTGACGATCGCGTCGATCCCCCGGTCCTTGAGGGCGAGGGCGGCGGCGCGGGCCTGGGCGAGGCCGTGCGGCGTCAGGGGGGCGTCGCCGATCCCGGCGAAGCGCTTCTCGATCGACAGGGGCGTCTCGCCGTGCCGTAGCAGGAGCGTGGTCGTCGGGGTGGACGAGGCGGGCCGGGGCGGCTCGGGCTCCTCCGTCGCCTCCTCGACCTTGCGCGTCCAGTGCTCCCCGCGGGCGGCGGCGTCCATGGCCTCGTTGGCGAGCCGGTCGGCGTGCGCGTTGCGGTTGCGCGGGATCCAGCTGTAGGACACCGAGCCCAGCGCGGTCGCCAGCTCGCGGGCCTCCAGCGCCAGCGGCACCATGTCCGGATGCTTGATCTTCCAGCGGCCCGACATCTGCTCCACGACGAGCTTGGAGTCCATCCGGACCTCGACGCGGGCGGACGGGTCGACCCCGGCGGCCGCCGCGAGCCCGGCGATCAGTCCCCGGTACTCGGCGACGTTGTTGGTGGCGTGCCCGATCGACTCGGCGACCTCCGCGAGCACCTCGCCGGTCAGCGCGTCGCGGACGAGCGCGCCGTACCCGGCGGGACCGGGGTTCCCGCGCGAACCGCCGTCCGCCTCGACGACCAGCTTCCTGCCGGCGCTCACAGACCCGACTCGGGCGTCCGGACGAGGACGCGGCGGCACTCCTCGCAGCGGATGACCTCGTCCTCGGCGGCGGCCCGGATGCGGTTCAGGTCGACCGTGTTCAGCGCGAGGTGGCAGCCCTGGCAGGCGCCGCGGTACAGCTTGGCCGCGCCGACGCCGCCGAACTGGCCGCGCAGCTTCTCGTAGAGGGCGAGCAGGTCGTCCGGGACGTCCTTGGCGACGGCGGTGCGCGCGGCGCTCGACGTCCCGGCCTCGTCGTCGATCTCGCGCTGGGCGGCGTCGCGGCGCTCGGTGAGCCCGGCCAGCTCGTCCTGCGCGCCGGACCGCTCCGCGTTCAGCGCGGCGACCCGGCCCTCGGCCTCCTCGGTCCGCTCCATGATCTCCAGTACGACCTCCTCCAGGTCGGACTGGCGGCGGTGCAGCGACTCGATCTCGGTCTGCAGGCTGCTGAGGTCCTTGGCCGAGGTCACCTGCCCCGAGTCGAGCCGCTTCTGGTCGCGGTCGGCGCGGGTGCGGACCTGGTCGACGTCCTGCTCGGCCTTCTTCTGCTCCCGCCGCAGGTCGCCGACCTCCGTCTCGGCCGCCACGATCGCGTCGCGCAGCTCGGTCAGCCGGCCCTCCAGCCGCTCGATCTCCGCCAGCTCGGGCAGCGTGCGGCGGCGGTGCGCCAACCGGTCGAGGGAGCTGTCGAGGTCCTGCAGGTCGATCAGGCGAAGCTGGGCTTGCGGTGCGGCTTTCACTGTGCTCCTTCGTCGTGGAGTGTCCACGCGTCGGTGACGAGCGTGGACACCCGGGTCTCCAACTTGCCCGCTTCCGGGGACGACCCGGCCAGGCGCCGCTCGGCGTCGGCGAGCCAGGGCCATTCGGTCGCCCAGTGCGCCGCGTCCACCAGGGCCGGGCCGCCCTGTTCGGCGAACTCCGACGCGGGGTGGTGCCGCAGGTCGGCGGTGAGGTAGACGTCGACACCGGCCGCCTGGGCGGTGCCGAGCAGGGAGTCGCCGGCGCCGCCGCAGACGGCGACGGTGCGGACGGGACGGTCCGGGTCGCCGGCCGCCCGCACGCCCCACGCGGTGGACGGCAGCCCGGCGGCGGCGCGCCGGGTGAACTCCCGCAGCGCGACCGGCTCGTCCAGTTCGCCGATCCGGCCTAGGCCGCGGCGTGGGTCGTCGTCGGCGGGGACCATCGGGCGCAGCCCGCCGGTGAGGCCGACGGCCCGCGCCAGCGCGTCCGACACGCCCGGGACGGCCCGGTCGGCGTTGGTGTGCGCGGTGTGCAGCGCGATCCCGTTCGTGATCATGCGGTGGACGAGGCGGCCCTTGGGCGTGGTGGCGGCGACCGAATGCACCCCGCGCAACAGCAGCGGATGGTGGGTGACCACGAGGTCGGCCTCCCACTCCAGCGCCTCGTCGACCACGGCGGCGACGGGGTCGACCGCGAACAGCACCCGTCCCACGTCCTGGCCCGGGTCGCCGCAGACGAGGCCGACGGCGTCCCAGGACTCCGCCCACGCGGGTGGATAGAGCTCCTCCAAAGCGGAGATGACATGGGATAGGCGCACGTCCCGCAGGCTACCGCGCCTGGGCGCTCCCAACGAGCCACCGAGCGTCACCCCGAGACGCCAAGGTCTGTAACGATATGGGACGGGACAGTGCACGACCGAGGGAGGAACGCCATGTCGGCCGCCGGCGCCGCTGCGGAACCGGAGCCCATCCAGCCCGTCCAGCCCGTCGAACCTAAGGCGGAACGTCCGTACATGCCGGGTTACGGCATCCAGGGACCGCACGAGGGGAGCGGCCTGCTCCCGTGGTCCTGGGCCGTGGAGCGGCTCCGGGCCGCCCGGAACTTCTGGGTGTGCACGGTGCGGCCGGACGGACGACCGCACGCCATGCCGGTCTGGGGCGCCTGGTCAGGGGAGGCACTGCTGTTCAGCAGCGCGGTGCCGTCCCGCAAGATGGTGAACCTGCGGGGGAACCCGCAGGTCGTGGTCACCACCGAGGAGGCCGAGAACCCGGTGGTCATCGAGGGGCGAGCCGAGATCGTCACCGAACAGCGGGAACTACAGCGGTTCATCGACCTGGTCAACTCCAAGTACGCCACGCGCTATCGTGTCGATTTCCTGGATCCGGAGGTGAACGCCACCGTCGCGGTGCGGCCACAGTCGGTGTTCGGGCTCCGCCAGGGAGATTTCACCGGTTCTCCCACCCGGTGGTCGTTCGTAACCTGAAGGTCCGCTGGGATCATTCTGGAGACTCATCGCGTTGGAGAGTGTGTGAAGCCACCCTTTCGCCGCCGCAAGCGCGTCAAGGGCCGCCCGATGGGCAACCGCCCGGAGGCGGCCGAGCCGGAGACCATCGAGTGGCCCCGCGAGGGGACGGGCAAGTCGTCCCTGATGGGGGCCATCCGGGGCGATGGCGAGACCGGCGCCGGCTTCGGCGGCGGCATGTTCGAGGACCTCGCCTCCGCCTTCGAGGGCTCCAAGAAGGTCAAGCAGGAGGAGCAGGAGCGGCAGAAGGTGCTGCGCCAGGACGACCACGAGCAGACCGGATCCGGCAACGCCCGCGACGACCTGGAATCCGGCAAGATCCGGATCCGCCGCACCCCGCCGTCCGAATGACCGCGCCGGCGCACTCTCGAACATAAGTTCGAGTCCGGGTTATCCTGCCCTCGTGAGCACCTACGTTCCGCCCGGCTGGCCCTCGCAGGTGCATCCACCGGGCACCGAACGCTTCGTGGAGACGGCGCTCGCCTGGCTGCTGGAACTCGTCCCGCCCGAGTACCGGCGCTACGGCGTCCTGCGCCGCTACCCCATCGCCCTCGCCCGCATGGCCCGCCACCACGTCCACGCGTCCGTGGAGGCGGCCCGGGAGGGCTTCCGGACCGCTCGCGTCGATCTCGGGGACGTCGTCCCCCCGCACGGCGTCGAGTCGGTCCTGGACGCCTACCGCCGCGAGGGCGCCCGCCTCGTCTCCCTCCTCCAGGGGATCGAACTCGTCGAGACGGCCCTGCGCGGCCTCGCCGAGCCGGACGATCCCGCCCATCGCCGCCCCTTCACCCCCAAGCTGTGACCACCGTGTTGACGCTGTGTCGCGGCGTGCGCAAGCCTTGATCTGTTCTTTACGGGAGGCGGGGTTCCGGTGAGCGCACCACCTGGGTGGTACCCAGATCCAGAGCGGATGGGACGCGAGCGCTACTGGGACGGCCAGACCTGGACCGACCAGTCGCGCCGCTACGACTCCCGCGCCCGCCGCCGCGCCTCCCTGAGCGCCGACCCCCCGCCGGCCCCCGCCCCACGTCCACAACGGCCCGGGCCCTCACCACAAGCACCACCGACACCGGCCTCACCATCGCCGCCAGAGCCCGAGCCGCCTCACCCCGCGCCCCAGCCCGCCCCGCCCTCTGTGGTGGAGACGCCGCCCGCGTCGCAGCCGCCCTTGCAAGAGGCTCGCCCCGAACCACCCACGCCTCCCCCGCCGAGCCTCGGCGCCCCGCGCCCGCCGCACCCACCCGCACCGTCCCAACACCCGGAACCGCCGCGTCCGGAACCGGCGCGACCTGCTGCGCCTCCGCCACCACGGCCCGCGCAGACGCCGCCTCGGGAGGAGGCTCGGCTCGAATCGCCCGCGCCTCCGCCGCCGCGGGGGCTCGGCGGGTCTCGGGCACCGCGGCCGCCCGCATCGCCGCCGCGGCCTGGGGCGCCGCCGCTGGCCGGCCGGCCGCCGTCCTTGCAGGAGGCCCGGATGGAGACGTCGGCGCCCCCTACGCCGGGTCTACGGAAGCCCCATGCTCCGCGGCCTCCGGCGCCGCGGCCCGCCCGGCCGGTGCGTCGGCCGCCGGTGCCGGAGCGACGGGCGGCGGAGGTGCCGCGCCAGGCGGACGTTCCGGTGCCGCGTCATCTTCCGCCGGGGCGGCCGCAGGGCACGCCGGCCGGGCGGGCCGGTTTCGCGATCGGGCTGGTCGTGGCGGCCGAAGGGGGTGTGGTCGCCGCCGTCGCGTTCGGGGCGGGGTCCGTCTGGCCCTTCTGGGGCGCTGTCCCGGTGCTCGCCGTGTGGACGCTCCTGCTGCTGGCGCCCCTCAGCGCCCCGCGCTCGTACGGGTACCGGGAACCGGAGGCCGACGAGCGCGCGCGGCTGGAGCACGTGTGGCGCTACGTGCAGCAGCACGCCGGTGTCAGCGGCTACCGGCTCGTGATCGTCGAGTCGGAGGGGCTGAACGCGTGCAGGCCGTCGGCGCGCACGGTGGCGGTCACGTCGCGTTCGGCCCGCTCGTTGACGCCCGAACACCTCGCCGCCGTCCTCGCCCATGAGCTGGGGCATCTCCAGGGGTGGCGGGCGGTGCCGGCGTTCGTCCACGCGCAGGTGACGCTGCCGAACCGGACCCTGCAGTGGGCGCTGCGCACGGCGTGGTCCCCGATCGGCCCGATGTGGAAGCGGGCCGTCGAGTGGCACCGGCCGATCGGCTTCCTGGGGGTGTTGCTGCTGGCCGTCGTCGCCGCGGTGGTGACGGTGCTGGTGGCGGTGCCCGCCGCGCTCGCCTACGCCGCGTCGCTGGGCGCGCGGCTGCTGAGCGCCGGCGGCGAGGCGCGGGCGGACGCGGCGGCGGTGCGCATGGGGTTCGGCGCGGACCTGGTCGCGGCCGTGGAGCACCGCATCGAGCACCAGCCCGACGGGCTTCCGCTGCCCCTCGTGCGGCGGGCGCAGGCGCTCCGCCGACGGCTCGGCCGAGCCCCTCAGGTCCTCCCGCCGAACAGCGGCGGCGGCCCCTGACCGGGATCGTCGGGTGGCCGCGGGCCGGTCTGCTGGCCGGGCGGCGGGCCCGGCCGGGTCGACAGGGGCGCCCGCGGCGGGGGCGGCGTGGTCGGGCCGGCCCATTGCGGGGCGGACGGCGCGCCCCACTGCTGGGGCTGCGGCGCCGGTCCGGGCGAGGTCAGCGCCGCGCCAGGGGCGGGGAGCGCCGGCTGCGGGGGCGGCGGGTCCGGGAGGGGGCCGGTGGTGACGCGGTCCAGTGTGATGATGGCCGGGTCGCATTCGACGGGCGTGATCGTGCGGCCGCCGCCGGGCGCCGACTCGACCAGCAGCAGGGCGTGGTCGGGCAGGTGCTGGAGGGTGACGGGTTCGACGACGTACTCGTACACGCGCTGCGTGGTGTCGGCGTCGCTCCAGTTGGTCCCCTCGGCGAAGGAGTAGGCGGCCGACCAGTTCCGGGACGTGGAGGTGGAGGTGCCCTCGGTGTCGCTGAGGCTGGTGGAGCCGCCCCGGTTGCTGCCGCGCTGGTAGGACGTCGAGCGGTCGGGGAACAGGCCGAACATCTCGCCGCCCGAGTAGCTGGTGCCGGACGAGCGGTTCGTCCCCCAGCTGCTGGACGTCCCGGTCGTGCGGCTGGTGCTGTAGGTCTCCGAGTCGCCCGTGCCCTCGGTGTCGGTGGTGGTGTGGGACTCGTTCCCGCCGACGTTCTTGGTGATCTGCGACAGGACGAACCGGTGGTCGCGACCGATGAAGTCGGCCGCGCGGGCCGCGTCCTCGTGGTTGCCGAGCCGCATGAACGCGACGGCGCCGCCGCCGATCATCTCCGCGGACGTCTCCCGCAGCCGCCGGAACAGCAGGGTCAGCGGGACGCCGCGCCGCTCGCAGGCGTCCGAGAGCCGCTCCAGGTGGCGGCGGGCCAGCTCGTCCGCGCCGGCGACGACGAGGGCGGGCGTGGAGGCCCGCGACGCGGTGATGCGGTGCGTCACCCACTGGACGATGAGGTCGGTCAGCAGCTCGGAGCGGACGTTGCGGGCCTGGCTGTCGAGCGCGACGCAGGTCAGGTAGCCGGCGCCCTCCTTCTCGGCGGGCGCCGTCCCGAGGTCCTCCAGCGGATGGACGTAGGACTCGATCCGCGACAGGTTCGCGTGGGCCTGCCGCCGGTACTCCACGGTGAACAGCTCGCCGGCGATGCGCCTCCGCTCCTCGCGGGTCAGCGCGTCGCCGTCGTCGGGCTCGCCCATCAGGGCGCGCAGGGCCGCGGCGATCCGGCCGAGCGTGACGTCGCCGCCGAGCGCGTCGCAGACCTTGCTCAGGATCCGGTCGTCCATGCTGCGGTCGGCGCGCGCGGCGTCGGGCGTGCCGCCGTGCATGGACTCGACGATCGCGTCCACGAGGTCGCGGGGCGACATGTCGGCCAGCAGGCTGGACGAGGCCTGGCGGCTGGGCAGCAGTTGCGCGTCCACGCCCATCCACGCCGCCTGCGCCAGCTCGACCAGTTCGCGGCTGACGACCTCGCGGGACAGATCGAGCACGAGCAGCGGCTGGACGGCGAGGGTGGACGTCCCGTAGGTGGTGAGCAGCGCCTCCCACGCCCACAGCGTCCCGCCGAACACGTCCAGGCGGCGGCCGGGGCGCTGGGCGGCGCCCCACTCGGGCAGGCCGTCCAGCCGCGCGCGCTCCGCGGCGTCGTGAGCCTGCTTGCGCGCGTGCCACTGCCGCGCCTGGTCCTGGTAGCCGCCGATGATCTGTTGCTGGGCCAGCTCGTGGGCCTGCCGGGCGCTCTGCCGCTGCCGCACGGCCCACCATGTCAGCGCCGCGCCGGGGGCCAGGGCGACGGCGGCCAGCAGGAGCGAGCCGATCGAGACGTCCTGGGAGCCGCCGGCCGAGCAGGCGGCGAAGAGCACGAGGATCGTCGCGATCGCCGCGCTGACCGGGAGCGTCCGGCTCAGCCTGCGCTGCGCGAGCTGCTCGGTCTGCACGACCCGGCGCGCCAGGTAGTCGGGCAGCGCCTGCTGCCGGGGCGGCGCGTCCGGGAAGGGGTGCAGGAACCACCAGCGGTCGCGGAACACCCAGCCGAGACGGGGATCGGGGGTGAAGAGCCGTTCCCGGCGTGACAGCAGCCCCCCATGGTCGACCGGACCGGCCCTCACGATCTGAACCCCCGTCCCCGTCCGGGTGCCGGCGTTATCGCCACGCCCGTCCCGTCCCGCTCGGTATGCCGCAAATAACCCAAGCAGATTGACATGTGACTTGTCAGGCCCTCCGTAAGGAATCGGCCTTCCCAAAGGGGTCCTTGCTCAATAGCCTGACTGCTCATGACCTTGGACCGAGGCGAGATCGCGAAAATTTCCGGCCCGGCCCGCCGGCGCGGCTGACCATGTGGGACGTCGTGCGCGGTCTTCCGGTGTGCCGGCTGACGGAGGTCCCCCGCCCGGACGAGACGGACGGACGGGACGAGTGGCGCGACCAGCGGCTCGCGGCGCTGGTGTCGGCGTACCACGCGGGCAGGGACCCGGTGCTCGTCGGCTGGCGGCGCGCGGAGGCGTTCGGCCCGACGGAGGTGTTCGTCGGCGGGGACGGGCTCGTCGCCGACCGCGACGGGCCCGCCGCGACCCTCAGCCTCCCCGCGGGCGGGCGCGGCACCCTGCTGCCCCAGGGCGTCGGCGAGGACTCGATGGCCCACTGGGTAAGCATCGGCGGCATCGCCGACGGCCTGCTCGTGGAGGATCCCCCGCCGGAGGAGCCCGCGCGGCCGTCCCTGGAGGACGGCCTGCTCTCGGTGTGGATGCAGCCGTTCGCCTGGATGCTGGTCGCCGAGCCCGTCGCCCCGGACGAGGCGCGGCGTCTCGCCGACGACCTGGCCGACCGGCAGCAGCGCGCCCGGTCGATGGCGGAGCTGTCGCCGGAGGACTCCGTCACGGCCGTCCGGATGGACAGGCGGCACCGCGAGCTGCGCCAGGCGGCCACGTCCGGCCTCTGGCGGGTGCACCTGGCGGCCGGGGCGGCGACGCCCCGGGCCGCCGCGCGGGTCGCGGCGCTCGTGTGCGCGTCGGCGGACCTCGGCCGCCTGCCGTACGCGCTGGTCCCGGGCGCGGCGGGGCCGTTCGAGGCGAGCACGCAGCTCGTCGCGGCGCTGGCCCGGCCGCCCGTCCGGGAGATCGCCGGGGTCCGGTTCGTGATGCGGCCGGAGTTCGACGTCACGCCCGAGTCGCCGGACACCGGGGTCGGGCTGGGACGGGTCCTGGACCGCAACCGCCGCGACGTGGGCCCGATCTCGCTGCCGCTGTCCAGCCTGAACCGGCACACGTTCGTGTGCGGCGCGACCGGTTCCGGCAAGTCGCAGACCGTCCGGTCGCTGCTGGCGGCCGCGTCCGCGGCGGGGCTGCCGTGGCTGGTGGTCGAGCCCGCGAAGGCGGAGTACCGGCTGATGGCGGCGCGGCTCCCCGACGCGGAGGTCGTCACGATCCGCCCGGGGGACGCGGAGGCGATCGCGGCCGGGATCAACCCGCTCGAACCGGCGACCGGACCGGACGGGCGGCCGTTCCCGCTGCAGACGCACGCCGACCTCGTCCGCGCCCTGTTCCTCGCGGCGTTCGAGGCCGACGAGCCGTTCCCGCAGGTGCTCGCGGCGGCGCTGACCCGCTGCTACGAGCGGCTCGGCTGGGACCTCGCGCTCGGGGAGCCGACCGCGCCGGGCACCGCGCCGCGCTACCCGACGCTGGCCGACCTGCAGGCCACCGCCGAGCAGGTCGTCGAGGAGATCGGCTACGGCCAGGAGATCACCGACAACGTGCGCGGCTTCATCCGGGTCCGGCTGTCCAGCCTGCGGCTCGGCACCACCGGGCGGTTCTTCGAGGGCGGCCACCCCATCGACTTCGACGCGCTGCTCGCCCGCAACGTCGTCCTGGAGATCGAGGACGTGGGGGACGACCGCGACAAGGCGTTCCTGATGGGCACCGTCCTGGTCCGGCTGGTCGAGCACCTGCGGCTGCGGCAGCGGCGGGGCGCCCCGTCCGGGCTGCGCCACCTCAGCGTGTTCGAGGAGGCGCACCGGCTGCTGCGCCGCAGCGAGCAGGCCGGGCCCGCCTCCCACGCCGTGGAGACGTTCGCGAGCCTGCTGGCGGAGATCCGCGCGTACGGCGAGGGGCTGATCGTGGCGGAGCAGATCCCGTCCAAGCTCGTCCCGGACGTCATCAAGAACACCGCCGTCAAGATCGTCCACCGGCTGCCAGCGAAGGACGACCGGGACGCGGTCGGCGCCACGATGAACATCACCGAGGCCCAGTCGCAGTTCCTCGTCACGCTCACGCCGGGCGAGGGCGCGGTGTTCACCGACGGCATGGACTACCCGCACCTGGTCCGGATGCCGGACGGCTCGCACCTGGAGGAGGCCGCGCCGCCGACGGCCTCGGCCCGCGTGCTGGTGACCCCCCGCAGCGGGACGTGCGGCGCGGACTGCCACGACTCCCCCTGCACGCTGCGGGACATGCGCACCGCCCAGCGCGCCCTGTCCGACCGTCCCGACCTGGTGGTGTGGGCGGAGCTCGCCGCCGCCGCCCACCTGACCGGCTGGGGCTCCCCGCGCCCGGCCCCCTCCGTCCTGGACGGGCTGCCGCAACGGATCCGCGACTGCACCGTCTCGCACGCGGTGGACGCGGCGGTCGCGTCCCGCGCCGCCCCCGCCGGTCTGGCGGCCCATCTGGTCACGATCCTGCGCGGCGACGCGTGCTCCGCCGACGAGATGGAGTTCTTGGCCGCCCCGTACCGCTGGTGCCTCGTCCTGGAGGAGCTCGGCGAGGCGCA
Source organism: Actinomadura citrea (assembly GCF_013409045.1). NCBI lineage: Bacteria > Bacillati > Actinomycetota > Actinomycetes > Streptosporangiales > Thermomonosporaceae > Actinomadura > Actinomadura citrea. Next base: position 6,584,359 of record NZ_JACCBT010000001.1, read on the forward strand.
GCGGACGACCTCCGGCGGCGGACGCCATCCACTGAGCGGGGAGTGGGAGAGCCGCTACGGGCGCGCGGTTCCCGGCGAAACGCTCGCCGAGCAGCTCCGCACCGTCAACGCCTGGTGGGACCGCGACCAGCGCGACCTCGCCGCCCGCGACTTCGCGGTGTGGGGGTCCTCGCAGGCGCTGGAGACCGCGGTGGGCGCCCTGCGCACCGATCCCGACTGGCCCGACCGCCTCCGCGAGGCGACGTCCGGCCTCGGCGACCTCGGCGGCCTCCTCGGCTCCTTCACCACCGCCGGCTAGCCGCGCCCGTTCCGCGTCCTCCGCGCGTCGACCTCGATCTCGATCTTCATGCGGGGGTCGGCGAGCCCGCACACCTGCATCGTCGCGGCCGGCCGCACCTCGCCGAAGCGGCGCCGCAGCACGGGCCAGCAGGGCTCGAAGTCGGCGCGGTCGGGCAGCAGGTACCGGACGCGCACCACGTCGGCGAACGTGCAGTCCGCCTCCGCGAGCGCGGCCTCGATGTTGCGCAGGCACTGCTCGGCCTGCTCCACCACGTCGTCGGAGATCGTCATGGTGGCGTAGTCGAACCCGGTCGTGCCCGAGACGTGCACCCGGTCGCCGTCCACCACGGCGCGGGCGTAGCCGATCTGTTCCTCGAACGTCGAACCGCTGAGGATCGCGCGTCGTTCCGTCATGGTCGAGAGTATGGAGCGCCCCGGTCTCCCGACCGTTCGCGGGGTCGGGCGGCGCACGCCACCGCGCCGCGGGTCACGCCAGTTTCTCCAGGCGGTCGGCGGCCTCGGCGGCGCCTCCCGCCGCGGCGAAGGAGTCCCGGACGCGCCCGGCGGCGGCGCGGTGCGGGCCGTCGGCCAGGACGGTCGCGAGGGCGGTCCGCAGCTCGTCCGGCCGGACGCCGTCGAACGGAACGGCGGTCCCCGCGCCCGCCCTCTCCACCAGCCTCGCGATGATCGGCTGGTCGTCCCGGATCGGCGCGGCCACCAGCGGGAGGCCGTGGGCCAGCGACTCGCACACGGCGCCGTAGCCGCCGTCGCAGACGACCGCCGACATCCGTTCGAGGAGCTTCGGGCGAGGGACCTGCCGGCGGACGAGGACGTTCGGCGGCACGTCCCCCACCGTCCCGGGCGGGGCCGCGAAGACCGCCTGGACGTCCAGCTCGCGGACGGCCTCGGCGGCGACCCGGAAGAACCGCTCGTGGGAAGGGTCGGCGGTGCCGAGCGAGACGAGCACGGCGGGACGGCCGTCCAGCCGGTCCCACGGGAACGCGCTCGGCGCCGGACGGCCGAGGACGGGCCCCACGAAGGCGAAGTGGTCGGGGAAGAACGAGACGTCGCCGAGCAGCGCCCCGGTGGAGAAGACCAGCACGAGGTGGTCGGAGAAGCGCAGGTCGAGCAGGTCGTCGATGCCGTGGTCGAGCTGGAACCCGCCGATCCGCTCGCGCACCCGCCGCTCGTCGTCCGGCCGGTCGGCGAGGGGGCGGGTGAACTCGGCCGGCGTCGCCGCGGACGTGGCCCAGGGGATCTCGCGGCGGCGGGCCGCGACGGGCGCGGCGAGGACGAACTGGTCGCCGACCACCACGTCCGGGCGGAACCGGTCGACCGCCGTCTCGACGCCGGGCAGCATGGCGTGGCCGAGCGGGACGAGGAACTCCTCCCAGAAGGTGGGGTCGGCGGGGCCGCGCGTCCGGAGGCGGTCGTCGCGCAGGCGCGCCGCGTCCTCGTCGGCCAGGGCGCTGAAGATCCGCGAGCGGGGGCGCAGCAGGGGTTCGAGGGACGCGCGGTGGCCCGTCCAGGCGACCTTGTGGTCGCGGCGGGCGAGCTCGGCGGCGACCGCGGCGACCGCGGCGACGTGCCCGGCGAGCGGCGGGACCGCGAACAGGAAGCGGCGCGACGGGGTGCACGCCCGCGCGACCCCGGGGTCGCCCAGCAGGGACGGGACCCGGACGCGGCGGGCGCTCACCGGGCGGCTCCCGCCGGCCGCAGGGCGCCGGTGTGAGCGACGTCGTTCATGCTCGGGCCTCCTCCATGTCCGCCGTACCGGACGCGGCCGTCCAGGCCACGACGTGTCCTTCGAGTTCGCGGGTCTCCACCGTGGTGACCGTGCCGTCCGCCGCGATCAGGAGCCGTTCGGCGTCGGCGACGGTCACGACCAGTTCGAGGCGGGCGGATCCGGTGCCCTTTCCCCGCAGCACCGCCTGCAACACCGCCTGCTTGGCCGCGCGGATCCGCGCGCCCTCCCCGTTCGGGGCGAGCCCGATGCCGGCCGGTTCGCGGCCGGGTCTGACCAGGGCCACGCCCAGGTCGGCGTCCGAGGCGATCGAGAGGGTGAGCGGCTCCTCGAACGGCCCCGTCACGACCGGCCCGTCCCGGACGGCGAGTTCGGCGGGGAACAGCGGCCCCTGCCCTTCGCGCCACAGGTGGTCGCGGACGGCGTCCTTGGCCGCGATCCGTCCGAGCAGCCACGGCCCCTGCGCGAACGGCGGCAGGGCCTCGTACTCGGCGCGCTCGGCGGCGCAGAGGTACTGGCGCATCAGCAGGTCGCGGGACGCCGTTCCGTCCCACCGTTTGCGGGCCAGGCACCAGCCGCCGGGTTGCGGCTCCCCCGTTCCGGACACCTCGGGGGTGAACTTCATCCGCCAGAGCGCCTCGTCGGTGTAGAAGCGGTGGGTCGTCCATCCGTCGACGCGCCCCCACACCGTTCCGTTCTCCGTCACCATCTCCGCTGAGCAGCGCATGGTGGTGTCGGTGAGGGACTGGTTCCAGATCGTCGTGTCCAGGTCTTCCCCAGGAGACGGCGTGGGCCCGTAGAGCGCGACCCGTTCGATCCCTACGGGGAAGACGGTCTGGTTGGTGTCGCCGTACACCTGGATCCAGTGGGCGCAGAGCTGCCCCGCGCCGTCCATGAGCGCGCCCGGCGTGGGCAGCGAGGTCAGGACGGCTCGCACGCCGTCCTCCGCGAGCGCAGTGATCCCAGTGACGCCGCGGAAGAGCGGGCCGTGGTGCATCCAGCGTTCCTCGTAGAGCCGTTCTGCGGTGACGATGGGCGGCCCCTCGATGCTCAGCGGCGTGCGGTCCGGCAGGGGCGGCGCCGGGTAGCGCTCGGCGAGCAGGACCGTCCCGTCGGCGTGGCCGTTGACGACGACCTTCACCTTGCGCGGCCGTCCGGCCGACTCGATGAGGTAGGCGCGGATGTCGGCGCCGGTCGCCGGAGCCGCGACGAGCCAGCGGACCGCGCGGACGTTCTCGAACCCGACGACCACCATGTCGGGCAGCAGCTCGCGCGCCGTGTCGGCCATGACCTCCAGCAGCCCCGCCAGCGGAACGATCGGGAATCTGTCCGACATGTCCGGCCAGTCGGGTGGCTGCGGGACGAGGCAGTGGTCGCGGAGCCACGGCATCGACTCGACCGAGAAGACGCGGGAGACGTTCAGCTCGGCGGCCACCGGCGAGACGTCCTCGCCCGGGACGGGCGGGAGCGGGGATCCGCCGCCGAGCGCCTCCAGGACCGACTGCGCCCCGCTCGTCGCGTCGTCGAGCAGGGCCTCCAGCTCGGCCAGCACGGGGTCGTCCGTCGGCAGCGGCGGCAGTCCCCGGCCGAGCCGGAGGGGCTCCACGGCCCCGTCCAGCCGGACCAGCGGCGTCCCGAGGTCCAGGCGCATGCCCGCCGCGGAGGGCGGGGACGGCGAGGACGCGCCGTAGCCCTCGGTCCACAGCGCGGCGACGACACGGCGGAGCTGGGCCATCCCGTCGCGCTTCGGCACGTTGACGGCCATCGCGAGATGCTCGCGGCCGCCGAGGCGGTCGGCGACGAACTCGGTGAGGCCCCCCGGCCCGACCTGCACGAACGCCCGCACGTGCGCCGCGCCGTACAGCTCCTCGACCAGCTCGCTGAACCGGACGGGTTCGAGCAGGTGGCGCGCGACCAGCTCGCGCACCTCGGCGGGGCCGCGCGGGAACGGCGCGACCGTCGTCGCCGACCACAGCGGGACGCGCGGCTCGCGGATCTCCAGCGCCTCGAACGAGCGCCGCACCTGCTTCTCGTACGCCTCGGCGAGCGGGGTGTGGAACCCCGACCGGAACGGCAGTTCCCGGCCGAGCACCCCTTCGGAGGCGAGCCGGCCCAGGACCTCGCGGACCTCCCCGGCCGGACCGCAGACCACCGACTGGTGCGGGCAGTTGTCGTGGCTGACGACGACGCCGGACCGCGCGCCCAACGCCTCCCGCGCCCGGGCCGCGCCGCAGCCGAGCGCCGCGTACGCGACGTCGGGGACGTCCAGCGCCTCGCCGTCGAGGGCGCCGAGGAGCGCCTCGACCGCGTCCGGGTCGCAGACCCCGGCGGCGGTCATCGCCGTCCACTCGCCGAGGCTGTGTCCCGCCGCGACGTCGGGCTCGACGCCGAGCCGGCCGAGGGCCGCGGTCAGCAGCCGCCCGGCGCGGAGCACGTCGGCGGCGTGCCCGACCAGGTCCGTGCGGCCGGTCAGCTCGGGCGCCGGCATGCCGAAGTGCGCGGCGACGTCGTCCACGTGCGGGTCGAAGGCGGCCTCGAACCCGGGGTACAGGAACGCCAGCCGCCCGCCGTCCGCGAGGAGGGGGCGGGGCGAGAACCACACGTCGCTGCGGCCCCGCCAGGCGGTTCCGCGCTGGACGAGGGCGCGCGCCAGGTCGAGCCTGCGCGGCGTGGGGCCGACGATGGCGAGACGGCACGGAAGGTCGGGGACGTCGTCGCGGACCCTGGCGAGAAGCTCCTCGTCGGAGGCGGCCAGGGCCTCGGACAGTTCCTCGGTCGTGCGTGCGGCCAGCCGCAGGACGCCCTCGTCCGACGGCGGCGCGTCGAGCCTGCGCCGCCGGGGCCTGCGGGCGGCGGGCGGCTCCTCCATGACCACGTGCGCGTTGGCGCCGCCGAACCCGAACGCGTTGACCGCCGCCCTGCGGGGGCCGCCTTCCCGGGCCCACTCCGCGGCCTCCCGGACGAGCCTCAGCCTCCCGCCGTCCAGGGCCGGATGCGGGTCGTCGACGTGCAGCGTCGGCGGCAGGACGCCGTCGCGCAGCGCGAACGCGGCCTTGAGCAGCCCGGCGATCCCGGCGGCCGGCATCGCGTGCCCGATCATCGACTTGACCGTGCCGAGGCCGATCGGCGGGCCGGCCGTGCCGAAGACCCGGCGCAGCGTCGCCAGCTCCGCCTCGTCGCCCGCCGGAGCACCGGTGCCGTGCGCCTCGATCAGCCCCACCGCGCCGGGCGCGGCCGGGTCCAGGCCCGCGTCCCGCCATGCCCGCTCGACCGCGAGGATCTGCCCGTCCACCAGCGGGCTCATGATGCTCGCGGCGCGGCCGTCGCTGGACGATCCGGCGCCCAGGATCACCGCGTGGACGCGGTCCCCGGCCCGCCGGGCATCCGACAGCCGCTTGAGCAGGACGACGCCCGTCCCCTCCGACAGGAGCGTCCCGTCGGCCTCCCGGTCGAACGGCCGGATCGTCTCGGTCGGGCTCAGCGCGCGGAGCCGGTTGAAGACGCTCCACACGGTGGCGTGGTGCGCGTGGTGGACGCCGCCCGCCAGCATCGCGTCGGCCTGCCCGCCGCGCAGCGCCCGCACGGCGTGCTCGACCGCGAGCAGCGACGACGCGCACGCCGCGTCCAGCGTGTAGGCGGGGCCGCGCAGGTCGAACCGGTCGGCGATGCGGGCCGCGGCGAAGCTCGGCAGCAGCCCGGCCGAGGCGTCCGGCTCGTCCGGGCCCAGCCGGTCGCAGAACGCCCGGCGGATCTCCGCCAGGCGCCGCGGCCCGAGCTCGGGCACCAGCTCGCCGATGATCCCGGCGACCTGGTGGGAGGTCCTGACCCGCTGGTCGAACCGCGCCACGCCCGAGGTGAGGTAACCGCCGCGCCCGATGACGACGCCGATCCGGGACCGGTCGGGCAGCCGCTCGGCGCCGCCCCCGTCCGCGATCGCGTCCCCGGCCGCGCGCAGTGCCAGCAGGTGGTCGGGCTCCATGCCCCGCACCGCCGCCGGCACGATCCCGAACCTGGCCGGGTCGATGGTGGCCAGCTCGTCGACGAATCCGCCGCGCCGGCAGTAGAACCGGTCGCTCTCCGGCTCCCGCCCGTACGCGCCGGGGTCGTAGTAGAGCGCCGGATCCCAGCGGCCGGGCGGCACGTCGCCGATCGCGTCGACCCCGTCGAGGACGTTGCGCCACAGCTCGGCCGCCGAGCCCGCGCCGGGGAACACCGCTCCGGCCCCGACGATCGCGATCGGCTCCGCCGCCCCGCTCACCGGACGGCCCCGGTCAGCACGAGCCGTGTCTCGTCCCCGTGCGCGATCTCCCTGAGCAGGGCGGCCGCCCCGGCGTCCGGGTCGATCGGCAGGGCGCCGCGCCGCGCGTACTCGCGCGCCTGCTCGGACGGCACCGCGCCGCCGCCCGCCCAGGGGCCCCACTCCGCGACGAGCACCCGCCCGCGCAGCCGCCTCCGCCACACGTGCGCGAGCGTGCCGCACGCGTCGCCGGCCGCCGCGCCGCCGGCCTGCCCGCGGTCACCGTGCAGGCCGGCGATGCCGCCGAAGACGACGAAGAACCCGAGGCCGGGGCGGACCGCCTGGACGAGCGCGGCGGCGCCGTCCACCTTCGTCCGGTACGCCCGCGCGAACGACTCGGGCGAGGTGTCGCGGATGAGGCGGTCCTCGGCGAGACCGGCGCCGTGGACGACGCCGTCCAGCCGCCGGTGCCTCCGGTAGACGTCGTCCACCACGGCCCGCACGGAGCCCGGCTTCCGCACGTCCGCCGCGTGGTACCGCACGGAGGCGGCGTGCCCGCCCAGGGCCGCGAGGGTCCGGCGGATCTCGCGCTCGGCGAGCAGCCTGCGGACCGTCGCCTCGATCTCGGCGGGCTGCTCCTCGCCGTGCGCCACGAGCGCCCGGCGCAGCCCGGCCTCGTCATCGGCGTCGGGGAACTCCGGCTCCCCCACCGGCTCGGGGGTGCGGCCCACCAGCTCGATGTGGCAGCCGCTCGTCCGGGCGAACTCCAACGCGACCCGCGCGGTGATGCCCCGCGCGCCACCGGTCAGCAGGACGACGCCGTCGGGTCCGAGGTCCGGGACGCTCGCCGCGTCCCCGCCGGGCGGTCCGGCGGGGATCAGGTCCAGGGCGTTGCGCCGGCCGCCCTCGTGCCCGACCACGACCGGCGCCTCGGCGGTCAGCAGCTCGGCCAGGATCCGCTGCGCGATCGCGCGCGGGGTGTCCTTGGTGTCGACGTCCAGCGCCCGGACGAGCGCCTCCGGGTACTCCCGCGCGATGGTCCGGGCCAGCCCTCCGAGGCCCGCTCCCGGTCCCGGGTCCCCGACGGCGCCCCCGTCGAACCGGCGCCCGAACGTCCCGCCGGCGCCGCTCGCGAAGACCAGCCACCGCAACCCGCCGGCCAGCGCCTGCCGGACGCCCCCGAACGCCTCCGGCAGCACCCGCACGGCTCCCGGCCGCAGCGCCGCCAGATGGACGAGCCCGTCGCAGGGCCCGTCGACGTCCGGCGGGACGCGCACCTGCGCGCCGTGCCGCTCCAGCAGGTCGGCCAGTTCGAGCGCGACGCCGCACGCGTCGTCCACGATCAGGAACCGCCTGCCCGCGAACGCCGCCCCGGACTCCGGCGGCACGGGCAGCGCGTCCAGCTCCACGATCCTCGGGACCTGCCGTGCCACCCGCGGTGCGGGACGGCCGCCGGACAGCTCCGCGGCCCCGACGTGGGCGGTGGCCCGCGGCACGGCGGGTTCGGGAACGGCGGGCTCCGGGACGGCGGGTTCCGGGACGGCGGGCTCGGGGACGGTGGGGCGCGGCGGCTCCGCGGGGACGTCCTCGCGGCGGTCGCCGGTGCGGGCGCGGATCACGGCGTGGGCGGCGTGCGCGTCCCGCGGGTCGTCGCCGGCCGGCCGCTCCACCGGCGGCTCGCCGCTCCGCAGAGTCTCGCCCGGCAGGACGGGACGGGGCGCGGGGACGGACCGCGCCGCCGCGTCCCGTCCCGCCGGGGCCGGGGCCGCGAGGTGCCGCAGCACCACCTCGCGCTGCGCGGCGATCACCTCGCGGCTCGCGCGCAGGTACTCCAGGACGGCGGCCTCCGAGCCGCCCGGGCCGGGGCCCTCGATGCGCTCGGCGGGCCGGAGCGCGCCCGCCGGATACCCGCCGTCGGCGGTGCGGACGCGATGGCCGTTGACGATCCACCCGGGCGCCGGGGCGGGCTCGCCTGGGAGCAGGCGCGCGTCGCGCCCGGCGAACAGGGGCAGCGGGTCGACCGGGACGCCCGCGGCGGCCAGTTCGGCGAGGGCGCGCAGCAGCCCCGCCAGGGCGTTGCCGCCGGGCGCGTCGCAACTCACGGCGGTGTGCGGGCGGTCTCCGAGGATCGCCGCGACGTGGCCGGCGAGGACCCGTCCCGGGCCCGCCTCGACGAAGGTTCGGGCACCCGCCGCGTACATCGCCTCGATCTGCTCGACGAACCGGACGGGCGCGGCGAGCTGCCCCGCGAGGGTGGCGGCCAGCTCGGACGGGTCGGTGTCGTAGGGCGCCGCCGTCGCGTTCGACCAGACGGGGAACGCGGGCGAGCGCAGGTCGCGGCCGAGCAGTTCCGCGCGCAGGCCCGCCGACGCGGCGGCGACGAGCGGGCTGTGGAACGCGCACGCGGCCGGGATCCGCTCGGCGCGCAGGCCCGCCTCCGCCAGGACGCCCAGCGCGCGGTCCACGCCCGCGGAGGTCCCGGCGATCATGACGTGGCGGGGCGCGTCGTGGTGGGTCACGGTGACGTCGCCGATCTCGGCCAGCGCGGCGCGCACCCGGTCCGGCGTCGCGCCCACCGCCGCCATCGCGCCCGGGTCGGCCCCGGCCGCCGACAGGATCGCCTCTGCGCGCGCGGCGCTCAGGCCGATCATGTCGGCGTCGTCGAACACGCCGGCGGCGCAGAGCGCGACGAGCTCGCCGCAGCCGTGCCCGGCGGCGAGGTCCGGGTGCACGCCGACCGCGGTCAGCAGCCGGTGGACGGCCAGCCCGGCGATGCCGAGGGCGGGCTGCGCGGCCCGCGTGTCGGCGATCTCCGCCCGGTGGCGGCGGGACTCCGACCGGGTGAACGCCGCGGGCGGGAACATCGCGCCCGCGTACCGTCCGCCGGCGTGCCGCAGCAGGCGCTGGAGGCGGGGGAAGGCGACGAAGAGGTCCGCGAGCATGCCCGGTCGCTGACTGCCCTGGCCCGGGAAGAGGAACGCGACCTGCCCCGGCTCGCCGGAGGCCGGGAAGACGCCCGGCGCCGGGCGGAACGCGGCCGCCTGCGCGAGTTTGCCCCTGAGGTCGTCCAGGTCCGAGGCCACCAGTGCCACCTGCACCGGGCCTTCGAACGAGGCGGCGGTCCTGGCGAGGTCACGCAACCGGGGCTCGCCGGGCAGCAGCGCCGAAAGCCGGTCGATCCCGGCGCGGGCGGCGGAACGGTCGGCTCCGCGGACCAGGAACAGCTCGGCCGGCCATTCGTCGAGCCCGGACACCGGCTCGGGAGCGCCGTCGTAGCCGGACAGGACGGCGTGGAAGTTCGCGCCGCCGACGCCGAAGCCGCTCAGCCCCGCATACCGTTCGCCCGGTTCGGCGGCCCACGGCCGGGCGCCGCCGCCGAACGCGAACGGGCCGTCCGGCGTCCACTCCGCGTTCGGCCGGGCGAGGTGCAGCGTCCCCGGGAGCACGCCCGTGTGCAGCGCGTACGCGGTCTTGATGAGGCCGGCGACGCCCGCGGCGCACCTGGTGTGCCCGATCTGCGACTTCACCGACCCGAGCGCGACGCTCCCCGGCGCGGCCCCGGCGAACACCGACGCGAGGGTCGCCAGCTCCGTCCTGTCGTCCGCCTCGGCTCCGGCGCCGTGCGCCTCGACGAGCCCCACGGAGGCGGGTGACACGCCCGCGCGCTCGTAGGCGCGTTCCAGGGCGCGGCGCTGCCCTTCGGAACGGGGCGAGGCGAGGTCGGGGGTGCGGCCGTCGCCGGCCCCGGCGACCGACTTGACCACCGCGTAGATCCGGTCGCCGTCGCGTTCGGCGTCCGCGAGGCGCTTGAGGACCACGCATCCGACGCCCTCGCCGAGCGCGACGCCGTCGGCGGACGAGTCGAACGCCGCGCAGCGCCCGGACGGGGACAGCGCCCCCGCCGAGGCGAGCAGCAGGTGGTCCTGGACGCCGGCGCGCAGGTCGGCGCCGCCGCACAGCACCATGTCGCTGGTCCCGGCGGCGAGCTCCTTGCAGGCGGCGTCGAGCGCGGCCAGCGACGAGGCGCCCGCGGCGTCCACCGTGTGGTGCGCGCCGCCGAGGTCGAGCCGGTCCGCGATCCGGCCGGCGATGACGTTGGTGAGGACGCCGGGAAGGGAGCCCCCGGCCGGGCGCGGCAGCCGTTCGTCCAGCCCCGGGGGCACCTCGCCGTAGTAGGACGGGAGCGTCGCGCGCATCGCGTAGGCGGCGCCGAGATCGCCGCCACCGGCCGCGCCGAAGACCACCGACGTCCGTGAGCGGTCGAACGGGCGGTCGGCGTACCCGGCGTCCGCCAGCGCACGGGACGCGACCTCCAGTGACAGCAGCTGGACGGGGTCGACGCCGCCGAGCGCGCCGGGCGGGATGCCGTGGGCGAGCGCGTCGAACGGGACGTCGGGGATGAAGCCGCCCCACTTCGACGGCGTCGCGCCCTCCCCGGACGGCGAGTAGTGGATCTCCGCGTCCCAGCGGGTGACCTCGGTGACCGCGTCGACGCCGCCGATGATGTTCGCCCAGTACCGCCCGGCGTCGCGGGCCCCCGGGAAGACGCAGCCCATGCCGACGACCGCGATGTCGGCCGGGCGGGCACCGCCCGCGGCCGCCGCGGATCCGGCCGCGCCCAGCTCGGCCGCGCGGGCGGCCAGGAAGGCGGTCGCGCCGGAGGTGACCTGCTCGTGCAGGTCGGCGATGCGGGTCGTGGCCGACCGCAGCGCGGCGACCTGCCCGATCATGAAGAGGCCGTCGGCGCGCTGGACGTCGGCGTCCACCGGGGCGCCGCGGCGCAGGCCCTTGCTCGCGACGCGCAGGCGCCCGAGGTTCAGCTTCTCCAGGCGGCGCCACACCTCCCGCCGCGGCGTGCCGACCTGCTCCAGCTCGCGGCGGGTCTCCTCGAACGTCCGGACGTAGGGGGTGCGGGCGCAGCGGGTCGCGAGGCCGGGCGCGGTCTCCAGCAGGGCCGTCCCGGCGCAGCCGAGCGCGACGTCCTGGAAGCCCGGCAGGATCGCCCCGGCCGCGACCGCCTCGGCGGTGAACAGGTACGCGGTGCCCATCAGCACGCGGACGTCTGCGCCGCGCTCGGCCAGCGGCCCGGCGAGCGCGGCGACCATCGCGGCGGACCGCGCGTCGTGCACGCCGCCCGCGAACATCACCGACAGCTCGCGCGGGTCGCCGCCGAACGCCGCCAGCCGCTCGACCTGCGCGTCCCAGAGGGGGAAGCTCGCGCGCGGCCCGACATGTCCGCCGCACTCCCCGCCCTCGAACACGAACCTGCGGGCGCCCTCGGCCAGGAACCGGTCCAGCAGCTCCGGGGACCGGACGTGCAGGTACGTACTGATCCCGGCGGCCTCCAGCGGCTCGGCCTGCGCCGGGCCGCCGCCCGCGACGATCGCGTAGGGCGGGGCGGCCTCGCGGATCGCGGCGAGCTGGGCCTCGCGCAGCTCGGGCGGGGCGATCCCGAGGACGCCGACGCCCCAGGGGCGCCCGCCGAGCCGGTCGGCCGTCTCGCGCAGCATCTCCCGCACCCGGCCGGGGTCGGTCAGGGCGAGCGCGAGGAACGGCAGGCCGCCGTCCTGCGCGACCGCGCCGGCGAACGCGGAGGTGTCGCTGACCTGCGTCATGGGGCCCTGCACGACGGCCGGTTCGGAACGCGGCGCGAGCGGCTCGGACCGCACGGCGGCCCGCAGGTGCAGGTCGATCTGCTCCCGGACGGCCCGCACCACTCCCCCGGCGGTCTTGTACCGCCCGGCGAGCGCGGCGGCGAGCGGCGCGTCCTGCCCGACGGGCAGCGGAGGCCGCCCGTCCTCCGGTGCGCCGGGCCCCTGGTGGACGCGGTGCCCGTCGACGACCGCCGTCTCGGTGCCGTCCATCGCCGCCAGCCTGGCCGCGATGTCGGCCGGCGTCTCCGTCTCCCGGACCAGCGCGAGCTGGACGTCCAGGACGACCCCGGCCGCGCCCCCGGCCACCGCCGCCGCGGCGGAGTGCGGCCCGATCCCGCCCGCCGCGTACACCGGGACGGCCCTGTCCGCCAGGAGATCCATGTCCCCAAGGAGGTGCTGCAGCAGCACGAACGTGGTCAGCTCGCCGACGCGCCCGCCCGCCTCGCGGCCCCGTGCGACGAGCCCCACGTCGTCGGTGATCTCCCGGGCGGCGGCGATCGCGGCGGCGGCCTCGTCCGGGCCCACGACCTCCACCAGCAGGCGGCGCCCGCGGGCGAACCCGGCGACGCCGGTTCCCAGGACGGGCGCGTCGACCAGGACGGTCGCGGCGGCACCGGGGAGCTCGTCCGGCCGGATCCGGCATCCGGCGGGCACGCGGACGCCGAACGGGCCCGCCCACCAGCGGCCGACGTCGGCGAGGGCGGCGAGCGCGGGCGCCCGGTCGGCGCCGAGGTCGAGCACGCCGGTGCCGCCCGCGCGGGCGACGGCGACGGCGAGATGGGGCGCCGGCCGGCCGAACGGGGCGACCCCGATGATCTCGATCGGGGGCCGCTCGAACCGGCCTCCGTCCCGCCCGCTCCTGACCGCCATGCACAGCCCCCCGACGTCCCGCGCGGCCCGGCGCGTGACCGGCGCGGCTCGCAGCAACGGTGCGCAACACTACGGTCGGCGACGCCGGGATCACGGAGGCGACACACCCGGGAACGCGTTGATGGCGGCACGGCTAAGGAGATTGGAACGTCCCTTGACGCGCGGCGGGGTCCGGAGGTGGCCCCGGCCCGGGTCTCGCCCCGGCGCGGCCACATCGCGCATAATGGCGATCACAGTCCGTGGCGGTGTGCCGCGGACGGGCCAGGCGGGGGCGCGATGGCGACGCTGAATCCGGCGACGGGACGGTTCCGCCTCCCGGCGCGGCGGCGGGAGGAGGCGGGAGGCGGCCCGGACCCCGTGCGGGCCGCCCTCGCCCCCCTGCTCGCCGCCCATCGCGCCGCCCACCCGGGCGGCCCCCTCCCGGGGGCCGCCGAGGCCGAACTGCTGCGCGGGTACGCGGTGGCCGAGCGCATGCACCGCGGGCAGCTCCGCAAGTCCGGCGCCCCGTACATCACCCATCCGCTGGCCGTCGCGCTGATCCTCGCCGGCATGGGGCTGGACACCACGACCCTGGTCGCCGCGCTCCTGCACGACACCGTCGAGGACACCCCGTACACGCTCGGGGAGGTCCGCGCCGACTTCGGCGACGAGATCGCGGTGCTGGTGGACGGCGTCACCAAGCTGGACGGCAGCCGCTGGGGCGACCGCGCCGAGGCCGAGACGTTCCGCAAGATCGTGCTGGCCGCGGCGGCCGACCTGCGCGTCCTGGTGATCAAGCTGGCGGACCGGCTGCACAACCTGCGGACGCTGCGCCACCAGCCCGAGCACAAGCGCGCCCCCTACGCCCAGGCGTCCCACGAGCTGCTGGTCCCGTTCGCCGAGCGGCTCGGCATCCACGTCCTGAAGCGGGAGATGGACGATCTCGCCTTCGCCGCCAGCGACCCGCGGGCGCACGAGGCGACGCGGCGCGCCGTCCGGGCGGCGCTGAGCGGGGCGGGGCGGACGTTCGGGCCCGCGACGGCGCTGCTGCGCCCCTCGCTCGCCGAGCACCGGGTCAGGGCGCGGGTGGAGGTCAGGCCGTCGCACCTGTACGCGGTGCACCAGTCGTTCGGCGGCGGCCTGGCCGGGCTCCGGCCGTGCGAGGCGGCGCGGCTCCTGCTGGTGGTGGACGGCGCCGAGAGCGACTGCTACATCGCGCTCGGGGCCGTGCACGCCGCGCTGCACCCGGTGGCCGGGCGGGTCCGCGACTTCATCGCGACGCCGAAGGACAACCTGTACCGGTCGCTGCACACCCGGGTGATCAGCCCGGACGGCGATCCGTTCGAGGTGATCATCCGCAGCGAGGCGATGCACCCGGTCGCCGAGTACGGCATCGTCGCGCACATCAGGGACGCGGGCCGCGACACCGGCCCCACCGTCGCCGAGCGCCGCGACCTGGTGTGGCTGAGCCGGCTGCTGGCCTGGCAGTCCGACTCGCCGTCCGCCGTGTTCCTGGACCGGCTGCGCGCGGACCTCGCCGCCGGCAACGTCGCCGCGTTCACCACCCGCGGCGACATCGTCCCGCTGCCCGCGGGCGCGACCGCGCTCGACTTCGCCTACGCGCTCGGCGCCGGCACCGGCGACCGCTGCATCGGCGCCGTCGTCAACGGCCGGCTCGCGCCCATGTCGGTGCAGATCCGCAGCGGCAACGTCGTGCAGATCCTCACCGACCCGGCCGGATCCCCGTCCGAGGACTGGCTCGGCTTCGTCGTGTCGGTGCCCGCCCGCGTCCACATCCAGCAGCGGCTCGCGCTGCGCCGCGCCGAGGAGGACGCCGAGGCCGGCCGGCGCCGCCTCGTCCAGGCGCTGGCGGCGCGCGAGGTCGACCTGCTCGCCGCCGAGGCGCGCGGCGACTCCCTGGCCGTCGCCCGCGACCTCGGCTACGGCGACGTCGACGCGATGTACGCGGCGCTCGCCACCGGCGCCCTCGGCCTCGACGACCTTCTGGCCCGGTTCGTCCGGCCCTGAACCGCCGATTACGCTGGTCCCGTGGTGATCGCATGAGACCGTTCGAGTACGGCGTCGACGGGCCGAAGGTGATCGTGGCGGGGGTGGACGGCTCCGAGACGTCGCTGCGCGCCGGCGCCTACGCGTGGGGGCTCGCGCGCCGCGCGGGCGCCCGCCTCGTCGTCGTGCACGTCGCGCCGGTCGCCTCGATGGGCAGCCTCACCCCGGGCGGCGCCGCCGCGCTGCGCGAGACCGCCGAGGAGATCTCCGCGCAGATCCGCCGCGAGCTGGAGGCCGCCGCCGGGCGCGAGCAGGTCCGCTACGACCTCGTCACCGAGCTGGGCGACGCCTACACCGTCCTCGCCCGGGTCGCCGACGAGTCCCGCGCGGACGCCGTGGTCGTCGGCGCCTCGGCGCAGGCCGGGCACCGGCTGATCGGGTCCGTCGCCGTCCGGCTGGTGAAAGCGGGGCGGTGGCCGGTGACCGTCGTGCCCTGACCCCCTGGTTCGGCGCCCGCTCGCAGGGAAGGGCGTGGGAGGACGGCGACGGACGAGGCGGAGGCGCCGATGCCAGTTCCCCTTCTGACGGAGATCAGCTGGGCGGGGTCCGCGCTCCGGCTGGCCGGCACCCTCGAACCCGACGGGGCCGTCTGCGAGATCGAACTGCTCCTGCGCGAGCGCGACGGCGACGGCCTGGTTCGCGTGCCCGCCTCGGCCTCGAAGCGGGGAGGGCGCGTCGCGTTCGAGGCCGAGGTCGACGTCGCGACCCTCGCCGGCGGGCAGCCGCTGCCCGGCGGGCTCTGGGACGTGAGCCTGTCGGTCGGCGCGCCGATGGAGATCTCGGTCGTCCCGCTCGGCCCGGGACGCGCGCCCGGCCTGGACGCCTCGCCCCTGCGGCGGTTCCTGCCCGACTCCTGCACGGTGATCACCTACTTCGGCGCCGGCGGCGCCCTCGTGATCGACGTCGGCGGCCGCCCGCACGTCGCCGGATCCGTCGCCGCGGACACGCTGAGCTGGAACGAGGAGCGCGAGGAGGTCGTCGTCACCGGGCATCTCGACCTGCGGCGTAACGGCAGGCCGATCTCCGGGACGCTGCTCATGACCGAGCGCGGCTCGCGGCACGTCTACGAGGTCATCGCGATGCTGGAGGAGCGTCCGTACCGGCTCGGCTACCGGGCCGTGGTGCCCGCGACGCGGGCGTTCATCGACAATCCGCTGCCGCGCGGGACCTGGGACGTCTCGCTGTGCCTCGGCTTCTCCGGGATGCACCGCGAGCTGCTGCTGCTGGCGCCGGACGAGCCGGTGGACGTTCAGGTGTGGCGGCGGCTGCGGCACGTCCGGGTCGTCTCCTCGGCGGCGCCCGGCCCGCTGACGATCACGGTCGGCCGCGTCTGAACGAGCCGTCCCACGGGGACTGCCGGGACGTCGCGGCGACCACCGCGCACAGCAGCGCCACCACGGCCGACCCGCCGGCCAGGTTGATCGCCGACGTGGCGAGCGCCGCGTCGAGCCGGGCGTGCAGGGTGAGCGGCAGGATCGCCAGCAGCGCGACCGCGATCCCGCCGATCCAGGCGAACGCCCGGACCGGGCGCGCCGCCGACGACAGCAGCAGGTGCATCAGCGCGGTGGCCTGGATCGTCGCGGCCGAGGCGCACAGCGCGTAGCTCGTCGCGGCGGGCGCCGCTGCGGTGTGCCCGCCCGCGAACACCGGCACCTCGACGCCGAACGCCGACCGCAGGCCGATCGTCACCGCGAACGCGAGCCCGCCGCCGACCAGCGCGGCGGAGACCCCCGTCCACCACAGCGGGCGCAGCGGCGCGCCGGAGCCCTCCCTGGAGATCTCCTCGTGCAACGCGACGAAGTCCTCGTAGCGTCTGGGCGGTGCCTCCATCGGCCGCCGTCGCGCCGTGGAAGGGCAGCGGAACGAACGTTCCCACGGCCTCGGCGCCGGGCGGCCGGCGTGCCTGCCCGGCAGGCCACCGGAGTTCCGCCCAAAGGATGAGTCGGGCATGTTCCCTCCCCCGGTGCGAACGTAGGTGTGCTACCCGGCGCCGAAGGGAGGAACTCGCCCAACCTCACCATTTTGCAGATGTTTGGCCGTGTTCCCCTGTATGGCAGAACACGACGAATCCCCGGGGAGCGGTGCTCCCCGGGGATCGGTCACGCTTTGTCAGACCAGGCCGGCCTTCTCCAGCGCCGCGCAGCAGGTACCCGTGATCAGGCGGGTCACCACGTACGGGTCGACGTTGGCGTTCGGGCGGCGGTCCTCGATGTAGCCCTTCTTCTCCACCTCGACCTGCCACGGGATCCGCACCGACGCGCCGCGGTTCGACACGCCGTAGCTGAACTCGCTCCACGGGGCGGTCTCGTGCATGCCGGTCAGCCGCCGCTCGATGTCGGCGCCGTACCCGGTGACGTGCTCCTGCGCCTTCTCGGCCAGCGCCTCGCACGCCGCGATGATCGCGTCGTAGCCCTCGCGCATGGCCTTGGTCGAGAAGTTGGTGTGCGCGCCGGCGCCGTTCCAGTCGCCCTCGACCGGCTTCGGGTCGAGGGTGGCGGACACGTCGTGCTCCTCGGCGATGCGGTAGAGCAGCCACCGGGCGATCCACAGGTGGTCGCCCACCTCGATCGTCCCCGCCGGGCCGATCTGGAACTCCCACTGGCCGGGCATGACCTCGGCGTTGATGCCGGAGATCTTCAGCCCCGCCTCCAGGCAGGCGTCCAGGTGCTGCTCGACGATGTCACGGCCGAACACCTCGTCCGAGCCCACGCCGCAGTAGTAGAAGCCCTGCGGCGCCGGGTAGCCGCGCTCCGGGAAGCCGAGCGGGCGACCGTCCTTGTAGAAGGTGTACTCCTGCTCGATGCCGTACCAGGAGTCCTGCGCCTCGTACTGCTCGGCCACGGGCCGCAGCTTGGCCCGGGTGTTGGTCTCGTGGGGCGTACCGTCCACGAGGTAGACCTCGCACAGCACCAGCTTGTTCTCGCCGCCCCGGATCGGGTCCGGACAGGAGAAGACCGGCTTCAGCACGCAGTCCGAGTGGTCGCCGGGCGCCTGGTTCGTGCTGGACCCGTCGAAGCCCCAGTCCGGCAGGTCGGCCCCGTCGGCGAGGATCCTCGTCTTCGACCGCAGCCGCGCGGTCGGCTCGGTGCCGTCGATCCAGATGTACTCGGCCTTGTAGCTCAACGTCGGTCCCTTCGTTCGCTGCCGGGCCTTGCGGGTTCGGCCTCACAGAACGTGCCAACCGGGCATTTCGCATCTGTTGCCCGTTTGTGAACGCCGTGTAACACGCGAGATGAGCTGCTGAGACGTTGCTCACACCGCGCCGACTCACCTCCAACCGCCCCAAATCAATATTTAACAGCCAATAAAAGCCCGTGCCATTATTTATCAGACGCATTACCCCCACCATCCGAAAACCTCGGATGTTTCTTTACTCCTGCCACACCCGGCCGCGCCCTCTCTTCTGTTCAAGATGAGCGAGGGACGCGCCACTTCGGCGCGTCCTCCATGGAACACAGAACGGGGGAAAAGGATGAGGCGGACTCTCGCGGCCTCGCTCGGTACGGCCGTCGCGCTGGCGGGGCTGGCATCCTTCGCGCCGGCCGGGCACGCGGCCGACGGTGGCAAGGGCAAGCGGATCCACATCGTGTGGCCGGGTCACTCGATCCAGAAAGCCGTCGACCGGGCGCGGCCCGGCGACGTCATCCGGCTCAAGGCCGGGGCCTACGACGGCGGCGTCCTCGTCCGCAAGCGCCTGACCATCAAGGGGGAGGGCGACAGGACCGTCCTCCACCCGGGCCGCAAGGACCACTGCGCCAAGGCCGGGGCGGCGGGCATGGGCATCTGCGTGATCGGCCACCGGAAGCACCCGGTCAGAGGCGTGTCGATCCTGAGCCTGACCGTCCGGGGCTTCAAGGAGACCGGCGTGTACGGCAGGTACACCGACC
The DNA here is from genome assembly GCF_013409045.1 of Actinomadura citrea. NCBI lineage: Bacteria > Bacillati > Actinomycetota > Actinomycetes > Streptosporangiales > Thermomonosporaceae > Actinomadura > Actinomadura citrea. The sequence continues at coordinate 6,603,076 of NZ_JACCBT010000001.1, forward strand.
GCCTGACCGTCGAACACGTCCTGGCGAAGCAGAACGGCGAGTACGGCATCGCGGAGTTCAACTCGACCCGCGGCCGCTTCGTCAAGAACCGGGCCGTCGACAATTCCGCCGATGCGGGGCTCTACGTCGGCGACATCAGGAACGCGCGCGGCACCGTCGTCGCCTACAACCACGCTTCGGGCAACACGCTCGGCCTGCTGGTCCGGCACGCACGCCACGTCTACGCCTGGGAGAACGAGCTCGTCGGCAACTGCGTGGGGGCCGCGCTCGTCAACGACGACCAGAGGGGCGGCCAGGGCGACACCAAGCTCTGGAAGAACAAGGTCTGGAAGAACAACCGCTCCTGCCCGCAGCACGAGGAGGTCCCGGCCCTCGGCGGCACCGGCATCCTCGTCTTCGGCGGCGACCACAACACGATCGAGAAGAACGCCGTGCTCTGGAACCGGGGCACGCTGCCCTACTCCGGCGGCATCGTCCTGTTCCCGAGCCCGAAGGGTGAGCCCGCCCGCCACAACCTGATCAAGTTCAACCTCGCCAAGGACAACGCGCCGTTCGACCTGGTCGACAGGAGCGGCAGCAACACCAACCGCTTCCGCGACAACAAGTGCCGCACCTCCTACCCGCGCGGTCTCTGCTGACGACACCGCGAAGACCCCGCTCCCGGATCCGGGAGCGGGGTCCGCTCACTCCGGCGACTCTCCGCCGCGCAGGAACCGTTCCCCGAGCGGCGTCAGCGCGTGGTGCACCGTCTTGCCCCGGCGCTCGCTCGTGAGCAGGCCCGCGCCGCGCAGAGCGGTGGCGTGCTGGGAGGCGGACGCCGCACTGACCCCGAGCCGGGCCGCCAGCGTCCCCGTCGTGAGTTCCCCGTCCGCGCCGACCAGCCGGATCACTGCGGCACGGGTCCGGCCGAACACCTGCGGCAGGGTGTCGCCCGTCCCGCCGATCGGCCGGGACGAGGGGACCACCACGGTCGCCGGGCCCTCGCCCGCGACCAGGACGCGCGGTCCGGCGACGAACACCGAGGGCATCAGCAGGAGCCCGCGCCCGTCGAGATGGACGTCGCCGTCGCGCAACGTCTCGATCTCCAGGACCGGGGACGTCCACCGGATCGCGGGGTGCAGACTCCCCAGCAGGCCGCCGATCCCGTCGCGCGCCATCGTCCGGGCATGACGGGACGCCTCGGCGCACAGGTGGTCGCCGAGGCCGGACCAGGAGTCCGCCAGCGCGACCCGGTGGAAGTCGCGAAGCCCGCGGACCAGCGTCCGCATGGTCTCCCCATCGCCGCCGGCGAGGCGGCGCAGCCACGGGACCGGCCGCGGGCCGTACGAGCGCTCCAGTTCGTCGCGGATCCGCCGGACGGGCGTCGACGCGACGGCGTCCACCTCCGGTTCGAACCCCGGCACGAGCGTGTACGGCGTCAGGAAGTCGGGGACCCAGCGCCCGGGCGGCACCAGATCGAGCAGCAGGCGGGACGGGCCGGTGAGCCCGGCGCGCGTCCGCGACCGCCAGGCGCCGGGAAGCGGCTCCGGCCCCACGCCGCGCAGGGACTGGGCGCCGAGAACGGTCTGGGCGAGCGGCGAGAGGCCGGGGGTGATGCGAATCCGGGTCAGGTCCTCATAGTCGAGCCAGAGCCGGAGCATGGATCGGAGAATACGACATTTAACCTATTTCTGAAATGATTGCACCCGGCGTGGAACGTCGTGGAAGGTGCGGGTCATGAATCGACTCCGCCTGTTCTGCCGCACCGTTCCGCTGATGGTGCTCGCCGCGTTGACCGCGGTCGCCCTTCCCGTCCGCGCCGACGACGGCACGGGCGTCCGCGAGGGCGACATCGACGGAGTCCCCTACCGCGTCGAGGTCCCCGCCCGCTGGAACGGGACACTGCTGCTGTGGAGCCACGGCGCGTACAGCCTGGAGTATCCGGCTCCTTCGGAGATCTCGCTGACGAACCACCCGGCCACCCGGCAGTGGCTGCTCGACCACGGGTACGCGCTGGCGGCCTCGCAGTTCCGCGTGTCGCGCGGCTGGGGGGTGGTCGAATCCGGGCTGAAAGACCAGATGGACCTGCTCGACTGGTTCACCGCGAACGTCGGAAAGCCCGAGCGCACCGTCTCGGCCGGCTCGTCCGCCGGCGGACTGACCTCGGTGCTCCTGGCGGAACGCGCCCCCGGCCGCTTCTCCGGCGTGGCCTCCCTCTGCGGAGTGCTCGGCGGCACGACGGGCCACTTCAACAGCGCCCTCGACACCAACTACGCGGTCAAGACGCTCCTGGCACCCGACCTGGAACTGGTGCGCATCAAGGACCCCCAGGCCAACACCACCAGCGCCCGCCGCGCCCTCGGAGCCGCCCTGGACGACCCCGCCGGACGCGCCCGCCTCGCCCTCGCCGCCGCCCTCGCGGACGTCCCCGGCCGCTACACGTCACGGGCCCCCGCACCGGACACGGTCGCCGGCCAGGTGGAACAGCAGGTGTACTACGCCGCCTACGACCGAGGGGCCTTCTGGGGCGCCAACCGCACCGACATCGAGAAGCTCGCAGGCGGGAACCCGTCCTGGAACACCGGTGTCGACTATCGGACCCTTTTCGCCCGCTCCAGCCAGAAGGCCCTGGTGAAGCGCGCCTACCGTGAGGCCGGTCTGAGCCTCCGCGACGACCTCAGGCGCTTGAACGCGGCACCGCGCATCCAGGCGGACCCGGGCGCCGTGCGCCACCTCAACCGCTACGGCACCCCCACCGGCCGGACACCCTGGCCGGTCGTCACCCTGCATTCCACGGGCGACGGCAACGTCCCGCCGGAGAACCAGCGCTGGTACACCGCCCAAGTACGCAACCCGGCGAACCTGAGGCAGCTCTACGTCGACCGCGGCTACCACTGCTCCTTCACCGCATCCGAAGAGATCGCGACCCTCCAGACCCTCCTCACCCGCATGAACACCCACCGCTGGCCGGACACGCGACCGGCGGCACTCAACCGTTCCGCCGCCACCCTCACCCCCGGCTACCAGACGGTGTTCGACACAGACCCCGAGCCCGGCCTGCAGCCCTCGACCCCGTCCTTCACCCCCTACCACCCGGGCCAGTACCTGCGCCCCTGACCACAGAGGCCATGGTCCGCGCACGGACCATGGCCTCTGTGCGATGAGTTTGGCGGCCGAGCAGAGTCCACACGTAAAACGAACTCTGGAGGAGCCATGGACACCAAGGCTGTACCGCCCGTCGTGGACATCGACACCTGGCAACGCCACCTCGACGAGCTGCGCGCACGCGAGAAGGCCGCGACCCGCGAACTCGACGCGATCGCCGCCCAGCGCCGCCGCCTGCCGATGGTCGAGATGCCCGACTACACCCTCGAAGGCGAGGACGGCCCGGTCAGCCTGGCCGAGGTCTTCGACGGCCGGTCCCAGCTGATCGTCTACAACCACATGTGGTTCCCCGGCGAAGAGTGGCAGTGCCCGGGCTGCACGGGCTTCACATCCCAGTTCACCCGGCTGGAGTTCCTGGACGCCTACGACGCCAGGTTCGTCATCGTCACCCAGGGCCCGATCGACGAGGCCCTGGCCTACAAGAAGCGGGTCGGCAACAAGATGACCTGGTACTCCACCGCGAACAGCCCCTTCGGCGCCGACGTGGGAGCCCCTCTCGGCGGCGGCTTCGCAGTCAACGTCTTCCTCCGCGACGGCGACACCGTCTACCGCACCTGGCACACCACCGGCCGGGGCACCGAACAGCTCACCCACACCTTCCCCCTGGTCGACCTGCTCCCCTACGGCCGCCAGGAAGAGTGGCAGGACGTCCCCGAAGGCTGGCCCCAGTCCCCCACCTACACCCGCTGGCCCGACTCCAAGGACATAGCCGCCCACTACGGCCCGGACGACGGCAGGGGATGAACCCGAATCTCCGGTGTCCTGACGTGTGAGACTGGCCGACGGCAGGCGGAAGCCGGAGGACCATGGGTTACTGGATGTGGCTGACCAGGTACGACGACGCCGAGGTCGCGGCCTTGCTCGATCACCCCCACGGCCTGCACGCGGGCCTCGGGCGGCTGCGGGAGACCTGGGCCGACCTGCCCATCGAGCTCGGATACGACCCGTCCGGCTCCCTGCGCAAACTGGAGGAGGTGGACACCCACCGGGCCTGGGACGCCCTGCACGTCCTGCTGACCGGCCTGCCGAACGAGGACTACGACCGCGTCTCCGGAGATCCGCCCGCCTGCGACGCGGTGATGGGCGGCATCGTCATGAACGAGACCGGGGAAGGATCCCTCCTGCACGTCCCGCGCCTCCTGCGTCCCGCCCAGGTCCGCGCCGTGGACGCCTTCCTCCGCGCCCTCGACCCCGACGCACTGATCCGCGAGCGCCACGCTTACCTGAAGGAGGTCCAGCCCTACTCGTTCGAGGGCTGGGGACGGCTGCAAAGCGGCGAGGCGGGGACATGGTGGAACACGGCGTCCTCAGAAAGACCCTCGACACCGTCCGCGACTTCTACACCCGCGCCGCCGCCGCAGGCAACGCCGTCATCAAGGAGATCGTCTGAGCGACACCAAATGCTGACGATCTACCATCACCGGACGCCGTGCGGTGACCGGTGCGACCGTCCGAGCGATGGACAACAAGATCAACAACGCCGTTCGGACGAAGACGACGGGGCGGCCGCAACGCACGTGCTCGTGGGCTTGGAAACAGGGTCTCTCGCTGGTGGGCGCGGCAGGTTGCGAACCTGCGGCCACTCGCTTGTAGGCCAGCGCGATCCTCCATGCCGGACAACAGTCCCTCATCAGGCACGCGACCGCCCGGAGCCGTTCGTCCGCCGGCGTCGCCCTCTGAAATGGGAAGTTGACCCCCGCGCTCTGCGGGGGCCAACAAGTGGACCATCGGCTGACTGGGGCGGTGCCGTGCAGATCAGCCGATCTCGCGTCCCTTGTGAGGGACACGGAGTTGGTCGCTACTGGCTGTCGATGAGGCGCTGCGCCTCACCTTGCAGTCCTATGAGCGTCTCTGTGCCTTCACCAGCACCGTCGCCGGCGCTGGGCAGGTCGGCATCTTCGATGTACTCGCCGTCAGGACGGTCGAAGACCACGGAAGACCCGCCGACGTGGGTGGGGATGCTGCTTTCACCGCGCATTTCAGTCTCACCTTCTCATCGCGTGACCCGCACAGGAGCGGGTGGTTCCGGCCTGACCGGAACCACAGAAGACCGTCCGACGTGCCTCTGGGGGCGCAAGATCTGCCTCGTATGGACCTCGACGTCATCGCCGGGACGGTCACCGTCCGGCAAGCGCAAGTGGAGTTGGACACGGGTGAGCTGGTCACCGGGCCGCCCAAGTCACGGACGGTGACACTCCCCCAGGCGATCATCCCGGACCTGCGGCGGCATCCCGGCAACCTCACCGGCCCGGACCCGAAGCGCTGATCTTCACCGGCAAGCCGGCGGCGTCCCGCGGCCGGCGAACTTCCGGCGGACCCGAGCGATGAACGACAAGATCAACAATGTCGATCTTGATGACGATGACGAGCGGCCGGAGCGCTCGCGATCGTGGGCTAATGGCACGAGACCCCGTTTCCGGTCTTGGAAACGGGGTCTTCTGGCTGGTGGGCGCGGCAGGTTTCGAACCTGCGGCCACTCGCTTGCAAGCCAAGCTCACCCGGGGTTAACGCGACCCCCCGCCCTGCACAGCGGTACCTAACGGACCATCGACGTCCACCCGCGTCCGTCCCGACTGTCACTCAGTTAGACACTCATCCCGCGCCCCCCTGCATGCCAGACGACAGTCCCTCATCACGCACGCGACCGGCTTCTGCCAGCGTCGTGGTCCTCCGCCGAACCACCCCAGGCAGCCAACCCTCGAACGTCAAGGTCACGGTGAGGACCATCGCCACGTGCTCAAGGGCGCCCGCTCCGCGCCGCCGGCGGCCGCATGCCCGGCGCGCCGGGCATGCGGCCTCTCCCGTCCGGTCCCGCCGCGCCGCTTCGACCGACCGCCTCAGCAGGGTGAGAGGTGGCCTTACCTTCAGTGACCATCTCCGGAGTATTGGTCGATGCCTTTTCCGTATTCGTGTTGGGCTTTATCGGATGCCTGTCTTCAATGTGGCAGTCTTCATCGATGTTTGAAGGGTGCAGTATTAGTCTGGCTTTCCGCTCTGTGGCAAGGGGATGATCGGAGTGTTGAACGAAACGTTGGCTGCCTTGGTTGAGTCGCATTGGCATATGGGCGAGCACGAACGGGGGGCTCGCGCCCCCAGCCCCCCGTGAGCCGCAGGCCAGTCCCGCGCGAAACGGACTGTCACACCCCCTCGCCGCTCACGCGGGAGCACCCCACGGGACGGGTGTAAGTGCTAGCGGCAGTGCAAACAGCGAGGATGGATGACCCTGGACGGGTGTGGAAGCACGGGAGCGTGCGGCGCTGGTCAGGGGACCGGCGGGGACGGGCCTGGACGTACCTTATCTTGCTGCGGATCAGATGCTCGGAGCCAGGCCGTGACGATCGCCAAAGTGGTTGGGCGCCGTTCGAGGCTGGGGCGATCGGCTGCCGCACGGCTTCCGGTGCTCAGGCCGTGGCCGGCCCTGCGCTCCGGGTCCGCTTGCCCTCGATTGAGCGGGTCCTGTCTCAGACCAAAGTCGACACTGCGACGAGATCCGAAGCTGGATCGGCCCGGGCAGGCGAGAAATCACTGGAGAGGGTGGCATGCCGAGAATCCCGACGGGACGGCGCGTGGCACAAGCCGCCGTGAACGCGGTGCGCGCCCTGCTCGAAGAGCACGACCATATCGTTCAAGAGATATCTGGCCAGAACGACTTCGGCGAGGACCTCTATGTCACCTTCGCCGATAACGGGCGTGTGACGAGCGACGTGATCAAGGTCCAGGTCAAGGGTGGGAACTCGTGGCGCCGAGCCAACGGCTACGCGGTGCCTGTCGACCAGCACGGCGACACCTGGGCGAACGGGAACATCCCCGTCTACTGCGTGGTGTACGACCCCGACACCAAGAGGTTGTACTGGGCGAACGCCACCCAACAACTCCGCCGGTCCGGCCCCCTTAATCGCCCACGTGTCATCGGTGTTAGCCCCAACGCGGTGCTGAATGACACGACCATGGCCTCCTTCGTCACCCAGGCCCGCCGCTACGTCGGCCGCTACCGAGGCCGACAGGCCGTCCTCACCCACCTGGGAGAGATGTCCGGAGTCGACTTCGATCCGACGGACCACGTTCTGCACTTCGTCAATGGCGACGACGAAGACCTCATCTTCTGGAAGCGCCCGGGGGCCGCGTTCGCGACATTGCTCCTCAGCGCCCAAGACTGGGAACCGTATCTCGTTAGCCTGGAATCTCTGATCCGCTCCGAGCTTCCAATACCAGATGTCGGAGAAGAAGGCAGACAGAAGGACCAGCGGGGCGACCCCGACCTCGCGACCGCCGAAGAACTGGAGCTGAGTCGGTCCGAGACTATGTGGGTAGCCTCGTGCTTCATTTCCACTGAGCAGGCCGACGAATGGACTGAGGGGCCCACCGAGTGTGAAGGGTGCCCGAGCTGCACAGGTGAGGAACGGGTGGAGCACGCCAACATCGCTGCGGACATAGCCGATGCATACGTCATTGCCCGCATCATCGACCGGGTCGAGGCCGAACCAGACCTGCTGCACCGGTCGATCCTGGTCATGCGTGAGGAAGGAGAACTCGAACCCGGGATCATCGCCGAGCTTGGCCCGCTCGAAGCTAACTCACGTATTGTCCGCCAGGTGACCAAGCTAAGCCGGGCGACGGTGAACGAAACCGAGCCGGAGGCATTTCGGTTGGCCATCCTCTACCTGATCAAACGCGTCTACATCTTCGACCCCTCGCTACCTCTCGACGAGCAGGTACAAATCGTCTGGCGCATCCCCGAGCCCGAAAATGCGGTATCCGATAGCGCCGGTCAGGCCTAAAGCGCCGCAGCTTCCCAAGCTCATGCTCAAGCCGATCGCCGCGAGTGGCTGGGCAGGCTTCAGGGTCGGGGGCTCTCGCTGCCGCCCCCGCTTCCGTTCCTCGGGCTGTGGCCGGCCCTGCGGTACGGGTCGGAGTTGCCCTCGAAATGCCGGGGTTCTGTCGCAGATCGAAGCGACAGTTGTACAGCAGGAAGTACAGCAACATCGTCGCACATCGCCTCACCGGTCCGTACGCCACCACGAGCCTCCACAAGCGCGGCGAGCACTCGATCTCGGGGCCGCCGATAGTTCGGGACGAAGAGGTGCCGCGTAAGCGCTCAAGTTGGTTGGACGCGCCTGAAGCGGGGGCTTCGCAGCCCCCAGCCCCCCGCGGGCCGGAGCACACGATCGCGCGAGACGGTCTGTCACTGGCGGAGGTTTGCGGGGGATTGCTAACACGGGTGCTAACAGCGGTCCTGGACAAGCCTTGGACACGTGTGGGATCGGAGGACGCGCGGAAGGGCTCCGGAGCAGGTCAGGGGACGGATCTGGACGGGTGTAGATCTTGCTCGTGAGACTCGTAATGAGCCGCTCTGCAATTCCAGCCCCACAATCGCCACAGCGCAGTTGAGGTGCGTTGCGTGGTTGGGGGCGATCGCTGCCGCGCGGCTTCCGGTGCTTGGGCCCGTGGCAGGCCCTGCGCTCCGGGTCCGCTTGCCCTCAGGTGACCGGGGTGCTGTCGCCGGCTGATCGGCCGAGGACGCGCAGCTCAGTGGCTACGGAGGCGCGCAATTAGCGTGCCACCAAGCCACGGGCACGAGCTTGCCAGCCGCTCCGTCCTCGTCCTCCCCGGGGCTGGTGGGCCTGAACGAGGGCGTCAAGGCTATCGGCGATGGCGCGGTCAGCGTTTGTGGGCTGGTGCTGGTAGGGCAGTACGGCCCGTTCGTTGTAGTGGCCGTCCACGCCATGAGGTTGGCCAGCGAGGCGCCCGTGCAGGCGGCCAAGGTGTTGCCGGTGTGGAGAGGTCGTGAAGGTGGCGGCCTGGGGCACCCGTGGCGTTGACGACGTGCATCTTTCGGGGTGAGTTCCCCTCGTGAACACCAGGGTGTCGGAGCCCTTGCCGGTGTGCTTCTCCAGGTGTGCGGCCAGGTCAGCGCAATCAGGGCGGGGATGGAGACGGTACGCGGGCTCGCGAACGCGGCCACAGGACGGACGCTGAACCGGTGGCTTTCGCTCGTGTCCGCGAGCCCGCCCTCAACTGCCTCCACCGAGCCCGCTCGGCCTCAGACCTGGTTGCGAACGTCTGCGGCCACATGACACACGGGCTACTTCGTGGCTGCCAATATCCCGCTACCAGCCATGCATGAGCGCCTTAGGGCACCTTGTGCATCTGGTCGCCGCAAGTGCCGATGTTGCCAGTGGGTCCGACATTGCAGACATAGAAGTGGAGATTGCGCACGGGGTACCCCAGCACCGGGTCATTGTCATGACCGAACGTGAAACGGCTGTATGAAAGATGGTTATATCCTGCTTCGTATACGACCAGACCCCACTGCTGCCTCGTCCTCCATGTTCCGGAGTTGTCGCAGTACTCCCACCTTGCGACGACGGCCCCTCCGTAGCTGTCATTGCGCAGGTTGTCCGTAATGGTTCCAGGTCCGAAAGTCGCCTCGTAGGCGGTTCCGCTGCACGAAGATCGGATTGGTGAATAGGAGTAGTCTGCGCCGGCTGAGGTGGCAACGTTGTCGCTTTCGCCAGAAATGAAGTATGAAACCTCGGCGCTGGCTGGAGACTGAAGGAGGCCCAGCATTGCTGAGGTCGTCAGGGCCGGGATCGTGATGAACTTTTGTGCACGCCGCATACCTGATCTCTTTCTTGTTTTCCCTCTATTGTGGGACGTCCATGTCGGCTCGGTGTAGTGCTGGATGGATTCTGCTTGGACGATCGCATGTGGAAGTCCGCCTTGTCAAGCAATGGCCCGGTTCGGCCATGTTCGGAACATTACTGAACAGGCGCTCCCGTTCACTGGCAGGCCAGGTGGATATTCGCCAGCCCAACAGGCCGCCTTACGCCGGGCGAAAAGTGGTGCTCACGATCGCTCCTGGGAGGAGGGCTGACCTCCGCAACACGGAGTTCGCCCAGGCCATTGCCCGCCAGTTCGCCCTACACGAAGCACTCGGCCACGGCCTGCAGAGCGCCAGCCTTGGAGTCGAGGGCAAGCCGGGATGTTCCCTGGGTCCGTCTTCTGTCCGTCCACGCCCCGCACCAAGTGATGCTTGAAGGACTGGCTGAGGCTCCCCAAAGTCCCTATGGTGCGGCGCATTGCCTTACAGAGACGGCGGCGGACGGGCAATTAGAGCGCAATTAGTCAGGGTGGACAGCGGTCAATCACGGTAACTCGTGGAGTGGCATCCGGCCAGGTCGACATGCGTGATGGGATGGATCGGTCTGATTCCCAAGCTGAAGGTACGGATTCCAGCCGGAGCAATGCTCATGACCTGTGGATCGGCCTCGGGTTGGACGCGAAGGGCGTACCTTCCCGAGTGATCGACTTCTGGTCATCGAGTAGGCCGACCTTGCACCGTCGGTTGGGAAGGCACGCCCGTGCTGAGCGTAGTGAATGCCGATGGAACGACCGAGACCGGCTCTCTGATCGACGACATCGTCCGCGAGGGCGCGAGGCGGATGCTGGCCGCTGCTCTGGAGGCTGAAGTCAACTCCTACATCGCCGAGTTGGCCGACCAGCGAGACGAGAGTGGGCGCCGCCTGGTGGTCCGCAACGGCTATCACCAGACCAGGAAGGTCGCGACCGCGGCCGGGGTGATCGAGGTGAAGGCCCCACGCATCAACGACAAGCGCATCAACGAGGCAACCGGCGAGCGCAAGCGGTTCTCCTCGGTGATCCTGCCGCCGTGGTGCCGCAAGTCCCCGAAGATCAGCGAGGTGCTGCCGCTCCTCTACCTCCACGGCCTGTCCAGCGGGGACTTCGTGCCCGCGCTCGAGCAGTTCCTCGGCTCCTCGGCCGGCCTGTCGCCGGCCACGGTCATCCGGCTGACCGCCCAGTGGCAGGCCGACCACAAGGCGTTCAGCGAGCGCGACCTGTCCACCACGGACTACGTCTACGTCTGGGCCGACGGTATCCACCTGCGCATACGGCTGGAGGAGGCGAAGGCCGCGGTCCTGGTCGTCATGGGCGTCCGCGCTGACGGAACCAAGGAGCTGATCGCGATGGCCGACGGCTACCGCGAGTCCTCGGAGTCCTGGGCGAGCCTGCTGCGGGACTGCCAGCGGCGCGGCATGCGCGCTCCCGTCCTCGCCGTCGGCGACGGAGCCCTGGGCTTCTGGAACGCGTTGAACGAGGTCTTCCCCGAAACCCGCCACCAAAGGTGCTGGGTTCACAAGACGGCCAACTGCCTCGACAGCCTCCCGAAGTCAGCTCAGCCCGCGGCAAAGAAGGCCATCCAGGACATCTACAACGCCGAGGACAAGGAGCACGCGGCCGCCGCGGTCAAGGCGTTCGCCAAGCAGTACAGCGCGAAGTTCCCCAAGGCCGTCAAGAAGATCGTCGATGACGAGGATGAGCTGCTGGCGTTCTACGACTTCCCCGCCGAGCACTGGATCCACCTGCGGACAACCAACCCCATCGAGTCGACCTTCGCGACCGTCCGTCTGCGGACCAAGGTCACCAAGGGCGCCGGATCCCGGGCCGCCGCCCTGGCGATGGTCTTCAAGCTCGTCGAGTCCGCCCAGGCCCGCTGGCGAGCCGTGAATGCACCCCACCTCGTTGCCCTCGTCCGCGCTGGGGCCCGCTTTGAACGCGGCCAGCTCCTTGAACGGTCGCAGACGACCGCGGCGTGAATAGGGTGGCGGACCTGCCTCGAAGTTCGAGAACATCCGGTCATGTTGGATGGCACGGCAGGACAGGACCTTCCGGTCGGCCTCGGGTTCCGGCCATATCGCGGCGACGAAGACCACGGCGCCATGGCCGCGGTGCGGCTGGGGTGTGTTGAACGGGACCGGGTCGATGTCCATTCGGTAGTGGAAGGGCTCCCGACAGCGGCCGAGATCGCCGAAGCTTCTGCCAAGTTGGAGGAGCCGTCCAAGAACCAGATCCTGGTGGTGCTCGACGAGAGCGTCGTCGGCTACGCGACGATCCGGTGGTGGCAAGAGCGGGACGATACGTGGCTGTACCTGCACCGCGGCTACCTCTTGCCCGAGCATCGCGGCCAGGGCATCGGCTCAGCCATGCTGAGCTGGGCCGAAGAGCGGATCCGCCAGCTCGTCAAACAGCATGGAACGGCGCGGACGGCAGTGATCGGCGCGAACGCCATGGCCTCCGAGCAGGACGCCACGACACTTCTGCGCGCAGCCGGCTACCGACATGTCTTCAGCCTGGTCGAGCTGGAGCTGGGCGATCTGCAGCAGGTGCCCGAGCCGGGCAGCGAGCTGCCGGCCGGGATACGGACAGGGCCGATCGGGACAAGCCACTACCGTGCGGCCTGGAGGACGGTCGTCGATTCGTACGCGGACCGCGGTTTCACTCAGAGATGGCCTTTCCAGGACTTCGTCGACACCGCCGACCCGGCATGCTGGAGGGCTGCCTGGAACGGGCAGGACATGGTCGGCGTCGCCCTGTGCTCCATCCGCCGTCACGACCACACCGCGGGCGAGGTGGAAGAGCTGAGTGTCCGGACGGACCAGCGACGCCTCGGAATCGGCCGGGTCCTGCTGCTGGACGGGCTGCGGAGCCTTCGCGAGCAGGGTGCAACGACCGCTCGGCTGTTCACGGGCACGGCAAATCCACACCGGTCCTACGACCTTTACGAGAGTGTGGGGTTCCGGCGGCGGAACGAGTACGCCCGTTACCGCAAGCCGCTTGCTCGATCGACCGGCCATTGGGCTGTCGGGTCAGTCCACAGGATTTGACAATACCTCTTCCAGCCGTCGTCCTTGATTCTCCTACGCACGTACGTGATGAGGTGATCTGGACAGGTGGCGATCGACTCACCGTTTGGCTAGACGATCGTGAACTCCGCATCATGCCGGCAGACCTCAGAACCTCCCTGGGCACACTTGCGCGCCCGGCTCTTCTCTGCCCTCGGTGTGTAGTGGTCGGCGCTTCACCCCTTGACTTCGATCTGTGCCATGGTGCGTCCCTCAGCAGGTTGGCCGCTTCGAGGCTCACGCTAGACCGCGTCGGCTGTAGAACGTAGAGCTTAGGGAAGGTCGCCATGCCGAATGCCAGCCGAAGTTCGTCTGGTGGGTGGCGTAGGCGCAGGTCGGGAGAGTTGGGCGGTGGGACTGTAGATCCGTCTGCCAGACGCACGACCGTTCGGCGCCGTAAGGCGTCAAGGACTCCCAAGCCGGCGAAGGCCGTGAAGCGACGGGTCGCAGTACAGCACGGAAGTACCGGGAACAGGGGCTTATGACTGATGGCGTCGGCGACCGAGCACACGCGGGCCTGCCTGCGGTGATGGCTGTTTCGCGGTTTCTTTCGAACAGTTGCTGCGACCGGGGGTTATCGACCAAGCACTCGAACGCCGTCGTGTTGGCGGATGGGGACGATTGAGGGGGTGGTGACCCAGCGGAAGGCGGAGGTTTCGTCGGACTCTCGTAGAGAGCCGGCGTCGGCCTTGCAGCGGAAGACCAAAGCCACGATGCCGCGGGGCATGTTCTTGTAGACGCCGGTCAGGGCGATCGGCGATACATCTAGTCCGGTCTCCTCTTCGACCTCGCGGCGGAGGCCGGTGAAGTCCTCGTCTTGCTCCAGGATGCCGCCGGGTGCTTCCCAGTGGCCGTTGTCTCGGCGCTGGATCAGGAGGGCGCGGCCCTGGTCGTCGACGACGACGTCCGCCACGCTGACGGAGTGGCGACTGTCGGACATCACGCAAGCTCCTTTGAGGAGGTCCGGCAAGCCAAGGCAGTGCTCGACGTGGCCCGGAAAGCCGAACCGCGAATCGCCGCCTACATAGCCCTTTCCCTGACCACCGGAGCCCGCACGGAGGAAATGCGCGCGCTCACATGGGACCACGTCGTCGCCTACGTGGAGAGCGCCTCACGATGGGTCCCCGTCCGGGAGGCGGGATGGGAGCACGACGCCTACGCGATGTACGTCTGGCGGTCTGTCCGCAAGAAGGGCGACACCAAGACCAGGAGATCCCGCCGCACCCTCAAGCTCCCCCAGATCTGCGTCGACGCGCTCAAGCGGCTCCAGGAGCACCAGGGCGACAACGCCGGCGACGCACCAGCCGAACACGAGCTGGTCTTCTGCACCCAGAGCGGCCGCCCGCTGTCGGCCGGCAACGTGCGGCGCGACTTCCGCAAGGTGCTCGACAAGGCCGGCCTCGTCGGGGCCGAGTGGGCTCCGCGGGAGATGCGGCACAGCTTCGTGTCGGTGCTGTCTGATCACGGCATCCCCATCGAGGACATCTCGCGGCTGGTCGGCCATCGGAGCACGACGGTCACCGAGACCGTCTACCGGCTCCAGATCCGGCCGGTGATGGAGCATGGCGCCACCGCCATGGACGGCATCTTCAGCGACGCCGGTGGCGCAACAGCTCAAGAGCCGTAGTCACTCAATCAGTCACTCAGAGCACCGAAGGCCATGATCCGCGGGAGCGGATCATGGCCTTGACGTGGGTGGGCGCGGCAGGTTTCGAACCTGCGGCCACTCGCTTGTAAGGCGAGTGCTCTACCCCTGAGCTACGCGCCCGCGTTGCCGGGAAAGCGTACCTGGTTCGTGGGGGCGATCGCGAAGCGGCGGGATCAGGGGATCCGGCCGTCTGTGTGGGCGGTGGGCAGGTCACGGGTCCGGAGGGGGCCTCTGTGGCGGGTCGGCGGTGCTCGAACCGGTCGGGGACGGTTGCTCCCCGGGTCGGGCTTCTGCGGTCCAGGGTGCCCCCGGCCGAGCCGTGCCGGGCCCGGACGGGGGGGCGCTCACGCCATGGCCTCGCGGAGGAGGTGGGTGTCGGTGAACTGCTCGAAGCCGGTGATCAGCCCGTCCTGCACCCGCCACACGTGGACGAAGCGGACGCGCATCCCCTTGCCGGTCGCGCGGTAGGTGCCCTCGTAGTGGCCGAGCGCCACGACGGTCCCGTCGCCGCCGTCGATCAACTCGTCGGGGGCGGCGCGGAAGCCCTTCCAGTCCGCGACCAGCCGGCCGAACACTCCGGCCTTGATGGCGTCCGTCCCGACGTAGGTGCCCGCGTAGGGGAACCCGGCCATCTCGGTCCACGCCACGGTGTCGGCGAACTTCTCGACCATGCCGTCCAGGTCGCCGCGTTCCGCGGCCGCGTAGTGGGCCTTGACGATGTCGTGCGCCTCGCTCAAGGTGCTGCCCTCCGGGTGTCTAGGAGCAAGTCCAGCGTCTCAGATTTGCTCGAACCTGTGCGGCACGGTCAGGACGCCGGGGTGAGACGGGTCAGCGCGGCGGCGAGCCGGTCGGCGGCGGTGGGCGAGGCCGGCGCGGGCAGGCCGTCGAGGAGGCGGAGCGCGAAGCGCATCAGGGCCGGGTGGGCGAGGCCGTGGCGGGTCGCGAGGCGCATGACGCGCGGGTCGTCGAGGGCGCGGGTGAAGGCGCGGCCGAGGGTGAAGGGGCCGCCGTTGGCGCGCCTGACCGCGTCCG
The DNA here is from genome assembly GCF_013409045.1 of Actinomadura citrea. Taxonomy (NCBI): domain Bacteria; kingdom Bacillati; phylum Actinomycetota; class Actinomycetes; order Streptosporangiales; family Thermomonosporaceae; genus Actinomadura; species Actinomadura citrea. Next base: position 6,618,601 of record NZ_JACCBT010000001.1, read on the forward strand.
GGTACGTCCGCAGAACGCGTTCGGGGAACGGGGAGCGGGAGGCCAGCGTGATCACTTCGGCGGCGAGGCGGCCCGCTTCCAGCGCGTAGCCGATCCCCTCGCCAGTGGACGGGTTGACCATGCCGCCGGAGTCCCCGGCCAGGAGGACGCCCGGCAGGTAGTGGGGCCGGCGGCCGAACCCCATCGGCAGGGCCGCGCCGCGCAGCGGGCCGACGGCGTTGCCCTCCGTGAAGCCCCAGGACGCCGGCAGCGAGGCGAGCCAGCGGGAGCACAGCCGGTGGTAGTCGGGATGCCCGGTGCGCAGCAGCGCGACGCCGACGTTGCAGGTGCCGTCGCCCATGCCGAAGACCCAGCCGTACGCGGCGGGTGCGAGGTCGAGCCAGATCTCGAGGTACTCGTCGTCGTGGCGGGGGCTGCGGAAGTAGCGGCGGCCGGCGATGCCGAGGGGCCGGTCGCGTGCCGGACGCAGGCCGAGCGCGACCGACAGGCGGGACGAGGCCCCGTCCGCCGCGATGACCAGGCGAGCCTCGTGGGTCCCGCCGGACGTCCGGACGCCCCTGACCCGCCCGTTCGCCGTCAGCGGCGCGGTGCACCTGGTGTTCTCCCGCAGGGCCGCGCCGGCGCGGACGGCCTGGCGGGCGAGGAGCTCGTCGAGGCCGGCCCGTGTACGGGTGAGGCCCGGGCCGTCCGGCCAGGGGAGCTCCACGCGGCGGTCGGCGCCGATGAGGCGGACGCCCTTGTTCGGGAACCAGCCCGGTCCGGCGGTGTCGACGCCGAGGGCCTTCAGCTCCCGGACGGCCCGCGGCGTCAGGCCGTCCCCGCAGACCTTCTCGCGCGGGAACGAGTTCTTCTCCAGCACCAGGACGTCCAGGCCGGAGCGGGCGAGGTGGTTCGCGGCCGCCGAGCCGGCGGGGCCCGCTCCCACCACGATGACGTCGTGCATCACAGGTACCGGTTGAACCAGTCGGCGGCCTGCGCGGTGACCTCTTCCAGCGCCCCGGGCTCCTCGAACAGGTGGCCCGCGCCGGAGATCACATGCACCTCGGACGTGGCGAGGCTCCGGTGCGCCCGCTCGTTCAGCTCCAGCACCTCCGTGTCGCGCCCGCCGACGATCAGCAGGACGGGGGCCCCGACCCGCGCGAGGGACGGGCCCGCCAGGTCGGGACGCCCGCCGCGCGAGACGACCGCGGCGATCGGGGGACGGGCCGCGGCGGCGCCGAGCGCGGCGGCCGCGCCGGTGCTCGCCCCGAACAGGCCGATGGGGAGGCCCGCCGTGTGGGGGGCGGATTCGAGCCCTTCGGCGAGGCCGTCGACCGCGCCGACGAGCCGGCGGGTGAGCAGGTCGATGTCGAAGCGGAGGGCCGCGGTGACCCGGTCGGCCTCCTCCTCGGGGCCGGTGAGCAGGTCGATGAGGAGCGTCCCGATCCCGGCGGCGTTCAGGCCGCCCGCGACCGCGCGGTTGCGGGGGCTGTGCCGCGAGCTGCCGCTGCCGTGCGCGAAAAGGACGACGCCCCGCGCGCCGTCCGGTATGTCCAGGTCGCCCGCCAGCTCGGCGTCCGGCAGCCTCAGCGTGATCATGTGTTGGGCGGCTCCGCGCTGATGTCGGCGAGGGCCGAGCGCTCGTCGCGCTGGACGGCGAGGTCGCCGATGGACACCATGCCGATCGGGCGGTCGCCGTCCACGACCGGGAGCCGGCGGACGGTGTGCGCCCGCATCAGCCGCACCGCCTCTTCGGCGTCCGCCCCGGGCCCGATCGTGATCATGTTGGTGCTGCAGATGTCGGCGACGGTCGTGCGGGACATGTCCCGGTGTTCGGCCACGGCGCGGACGACGATGTCGCGGTCGGTGACCAGGCCGCGCAGCCGCCCCTCGTGGACCACCAGGACGTCGCCGATGCCGTGCCGGCGCATGAGGTCCCCGACCTCGACCAGGTTCGTGTCCGGGGACACCGCCACGGGCGCGGGCGTCATCACTTCGTTCACCTTCTGGCCCATGCGAGACCTCCCTCAGGCCTCGCGTACCCAGCGGCGGACGGGATATGTCTACCCGGGCGAGTCGGGGCCCTCCTGCTCGGCGAGGAACCGCTCGAACTGCGCGCCGAGCTCGTCGGCGGTCGGCATGTCCTGCGACTCGGCGAGGAGGTTGTCGCGCTCGGCGGCGCCCGCGAACGCGTCGTACTGCTGCTCCAGGGCCCGCACGACCTTCTCGACCTCGTCGTTGCCTTCCACCTGCTCGGCGATGTCGGCGTCGGTGGCGGCGGCCGCCTCCCGCAGCCGGTCGACCGGCAGCACCAGCCCCGTCGCGGAGATGACGGCCTCCATCGCGGCGACCGCCGCGGCCGGATAGGCCGACTGCGCCAGATAGTGCGGGACGTGCACGGCGAACCCGACGGCGTCGTGGCCCGCCTCGCCGAGCCGCAGCTCCAGCAGTCCCGCGGCGCTGCCCGGCACCTGCACCTTGTCGAACCAGGAGTTGCGGGTGATCAGCTCGGGCCGGGTCGCGTGCGAGGTGGTACCGACCGGGCGGGTGTGCGGGACGCCCATCGGGATGCCGTGGAAACCGACGACCAGCCCGACGCCGAGCCGCTCCACCAGATGCAGGACGGACGTGGTGAAGCCCTCCCACAGCCGGTCGGGCTCCGGGCCGGACAGCATCAGGAACGGGCTGCCGGCCTCGTCGTGCAGCAGTCGGACGACCAGCTCGGGCGCCTCGTAGGTGGCCCAGTGGTCGCGGTCGAAGGTCATCGGCGGGCGGCGAGCCCGGTAGTCGATCAGGGAGTCGACGTCGAACCGGGCGATGACCCGGTGATCCAGTGCCTCCAGGAGGTGCTCCCGCACGAGCTGCCCGGTGGTCCCCGCGTCCACGAAGCCGTCCAGGCTGTGCAGCAGCACCGGACCCGTCATCTCCGGCAGGTCGGAGTCGAGCTCGTACAGATCCTCTGGGTTAAGCAACTTCTCCCCCACCTCTACTGTCCTCAGCCCAAGAGTATCCATTGGGGTGAGGCGGGTGCCGATGCCTCGGGGCCTCGGCACCCGCCGCACCCCGGGCCGCAGGTGGGGGCCGCCGTCAGCTCGGACGGGCCTCCCTGAAGACTCGGCTGGTCAGGAAGTCTTCGGGGTGGAGGGTGGTGAGGGCCTCGCGGTCCACCTCGCCCGGGTGGGCCAGGAGGCGGTTGGCGTGGCGCAATCGGGCGCGTTCTATGGCGTTGCGGACGGAGCGGGCGTTGGCGAAGCGGGGCTGTGCGCGGCGGCGGGCCAGGTAGTCGCGGAAGACCGGCTCGGTCTCGGGGGCGAGGGTGTAGCCCTCGCGGTCCATCATCAGACGGCCGATGGACTCCAGCTCGCCGGGCTCGTAGTCGGGGAAGTCGATGTGGTGGGCGATGCGGGAGCTCATGCCGGGGTTGGACGTGAAGAAGGAGTCCATGCGGTCCTTGTAGCCGGCGAGGACGACCACCAGGTCGTCGCGCTGGTTCTCCATGACCTGGAGGAGGATCTCGATGGCCTCCTGCCCGTAGTCGCGCTCGTTCTCGGCCCGGTACAGGTAGTACGCCTCGTCGATGAACAGGACGCCGCCCATGGCGCGCTTCAGGACCTCCTTGGTCTTGGGCGCGGTGTGGCCGACGTACTGGCCGACGAGGTCGTCGCGGGTGACGGAGACCAGGTGGCCCCGGCGGACGTAGCCGAGGCGGTGCAGGAGCTCGGCGAGCCGGACGGCCACGGACGTCTTGCCGGTCCCGGGGCTGCCGGTGAAGCACATGTGCAGGTTGGGACGTCCCGACTCGATGCCGAACCGGGCCCGTACGCGGTCGACGAGCAGCAGCGCGGCGATCTCCTGGATGCGGGTCTTCACCGGGGCGAGGCCGACGAGTTCGGCGTCCAGGGCGGAGAGGACGGTGTCGACCTGGGAGTCTGCGCGCTCCTTGGCGAGGTCGACGCGGGCGTCGGCGGGGAGCGGCTCCCCGGTCGCGGGTTCTGGAGCGTCCACCACCGGGGAGCCGTTCTGCCGCATCCCGAAGCCGGGGCGTTCGCTCAACGTCCCGCCCCGTAACGGTCCCCCTCGGGACGGTCGAGGGCGTAGGGGTGCATCGCGTAGCGGACGCGCCGGTCGGCGGTCTCCGTGCGGTCGAGCCGGAATCCGGGCTCCTCGGCCGGGCGCTGGACGATGAACGACAGCGCCGTCGTCTGCCGCCCGTAGCGGGCGTCGTAGGCGTTCAGCCGGACGTAGTGGTCCGGATAGGCCTTGCGGCACTCGTTGACCTCGTACAGGACGCCGGCCGGGTCGGTGAGGTCGAACATCGGCAGGCCCCACATCTCCCAGTAGGAGTTGCGCGGGTGGGGGTCGTCGGTGAACTCGACCGAGCAGGGCCAGCCCTGGTCCAGGGCGTAGGCGATCTGCTTGGCGATCTCCTCGTCGGTGAGGTCGGGCAGGGAGGAGAAGGTGCCCTGGGTGATCCGCATGTCACACGCTCACGGGGGTCGGGGCGGCGTCGGGGGTGTCGGTGGAGTCGTAGGTGAAGGTGATGTCGCCCCAGGTGGACAGGGCGACGTCCAGCTCGCGGCTGTGCTTGGCGGCGGCGCGCAGGATGCCCGGGCCCTCGGCGAGGTAGTCGCGGCCCTCGTTGCGCGCCTTGATCATCGCCTCCAGCGCGACGCGGTTGGCGGCGGCGCCGGCGGCGATTCCCATCGGGTGGCCGATGGTCCCGCCGCCGAACTGCAGGATCGAGTCCTCGCCGAGGTAGTGCAGGAGCTGGTGCATCTGCCCGGCGTGGATGCCGCCGGACGCGACGGGCATCGTGCCCGGCATCGACGCCCACTCCTGGTCGAAGTACAGGCCCTTCACCGGGTCGGCCTCCACGCGGTCGAGGCGGAGGGTGTCATAGTAGCCGCGGACGCTGTTCGGGTCGCCTTCGAGCTTGCCGACGACCGTCCCGGCGTGGATGTGGTCGACGCCGGCGAGGCGCATCCACTTGGCGATGACGCGGAAGTTCACGCCGTGGGTCTTCTGCCGCGTGTACGTGGAGTGGCCCGCGCGGTGCAGGTGCAGGATGACGCCGTTCCTGCGCGCCCAGTTGGCCATCGACTGGATCGCCGTGTAGCCGATGGTGAGGTCGATCATCACGATGACGCTGCCGAGCTCCTTGGCGAACTCGGCGCGCTCGTACATGTCCTCCATCGTCGCGGCGGTGACGTTGAGGTAGTGGCCCTTGACCTCGCCCGTCGCGGCCTGCGCCCGGTTCACGCCCTCCATGCAGTACAGGAAGCGGTCGCGCCAGCGCATGAACGGCTGGGAGTTGATGTTCTCGTCGTCCTTGGTGAAGTCCAGGCCGCCGCGGAGGGCCTCGTAGACGACGCGCCCGTAGTTGCGGGCCGACAGGCCGAGCTTCGGCTTGACGGTCGCGCCCAGCAGGGGGCGGCCGAACTTGCCGAGGTACTCGCGTTCCATGACGATGCCGTGCGCCGGGCCCTGGAACGTCTTCACGTAGTGGGTCGGGATCCGCATGTCCTCCAGGCGCAGGGCCTTCAGCGCCTTGAACCCGAAGACGTTCCCGATGATGGACGACGTCAGGTTGGCGATCGAGCCCTCCTCGAACAGGTCGAGGTCGTAGGCGATGTAGGCGATGAACTGGTCGCCCTGCCCGGGGACGGGCTCCACCTTGTAGCACTTGCCCTGGTAGTTCTCGTAGGAGGTGAGCCGGTCGGTCCACACGACCGTCCAGGTGGCGGTGGACGACTCGCCCGCGACGGCCGCGCCCGCCTCCTCCGGCGGCACGCCCTGCTGGGGCGTGATGCGGAAGGCGGCGAGGATGTCGCTGTCCTTCGGCTCGTAGTCCGGACGCCAGTAGCCCATCTCCGCGTAGGGGATCACGCCCGCCGACCATCTGCCCGCGCTCATCGCCGCTCTCCTTCAGCCGAAGCCTGGATGTGGCGGGCCGCGGCGCGCCGCCCCGGTGGAGGACGGCATGTCCCAGGGGATCGGGGTGGAGCGCCGCGTCCCGCCACGTGGAACCGTGACGCGTCCGAGAATCGCCTCCCGACACTTGCAATGTCCATCAAGTGTTCTACGGTGACCGTCAAGCATTCGCTTGAACGAGGAGGCGGGGCGTGACGGAGGCGCGGCTCCGGGCGCTCGTCGCGCTCGCCGACACCGGGTCGGTGCGGTCGGCGGCGCGGCGGCTGTACGTGACCGAGTCGGCGGTGTCGGCGGCGGTCGCGGCGCTGACCCGGGAGCTCGGCGTCCCGCTCGTCCGGCGGGAGGGGCGCGGCGTCCGGCTGACCGGCGCGGGGGCGGTCTACGCCGGGTACGCGCGGCAGGTGCTCGGGCTGCTGGAGGAGGGGCGGGCGGCGGCGCGCGGCGCGGCCGATCCGGGGCGGGGGCCGTTGCGGCTGGCGGCGGTGACGACGGCCGCCGACCAGATCCTTCCCGAGCTGCTGGCCTCGTTCCGGGCGCGCTGGCCGGAAGTCGAGCTGGCACTGGAGGTGGGTCCGCGCCGCCAGGTGTGGAGCAGCCTCGCCGCGCACGAGGCCGACCTCGTGCTGGCGGGCCGCCCGCCCGCCGACGTCGCGGCGACCGTGCTGGCCAGGCGGCCGAACGAGCTGGTCGTCGTGGGGGCGCCGGATCTCGCGGCCGGGTTCGCCCTGGCCCGCACGCCGTGGGTGATGCGCGAGCCCGGGTCGGGGACGCGGGCGAGCGCGGACGCCTACCTCGTCGAGCGGGAGGCGGCGCCGCCGCGGCTCGTGCTCGGCTCCAACGGCGCGGTGATCGCGGGCGCGGCGGCGGGGCTCGGCGTCGCGCTGGTCTCGCGGGACGCCGTCGGCGCGGAGCTGGACACCGGGCGGCTCGTGGTGGTCGACGCGCCGGGGATGCCCCTGGACCGGCCGTGGCACGCGGTCGGGGGCGCGGCGCCGACCGCGACGACGCTGCTGTTCGTCCGGCACCTGCTGGAGGCGCCCGGCTGGCGGCCCGCCACGGCGGGTCCCGCGGCGGCTAGGGCAGGCTCCACAGCGACACCGACAGCAGGCCCAGGCTGACGGCGATCAGGATCATCGCGACCGACCGCCCGCCCTCGCCGGACGGGGCGGCGCCCCGGCGCGTCAGCAGGACCACGAAGCTCACGAGGAAGCCGGCGGCGACGACGTCCATCGCCACGGCGAGCCCCGTCACACCCTCACCATCCGCATCATCGGAGCAACCCTAGAGGAGTGCGGTCCCTCACATCGGCGGGCCGGCGCGCATGAACGGCACCGAAAGCGACAGAATCGTGTTCGGAACCGTGAAAGGGGCCCTCCATGACCGCCGACCGCCCGTACGACGTCGTCCTGTTCGGCGCCACCGGCTTCACCGGCGCGCTCACCGCCGAGTACCTCGCCCGGCACGCCGGTCCCGGCACGCGCTGGGCGCTGGCGGGGCGCAACCAGGCGAAGCTGGCGGCCGTGCGCGACCGGCTGGTGGAGCTGGACCCTGCGTGCGCCGGGCTGCCGCTGCTGCACGCCGACACCACCGACGCGGCGTCGATCCAGGAGATCGCGGAGTCGGCGCGGGTCGTCATCACGACGGTCGGCCCCTACGTCAGGTACGGCGAGCCCCTGGTGGCGGCGTGTGCGCGCGCGGGCACGGACTACGTCGACCTCACCGGCGAGCCCACGTTCGTGGACCGGATGTACGTGAAGCACCACGACACCGCGGTGCGCAGCGGGGCCCGGATCGTGCACGCCTGCGGATTCGACTCGATCCCGCACGACCTCGGCGCCTACTTCACCGTCAAGCAGCTCCCGGAGGGCGTCCCCCTGCACGTCGAGGGATTCCTGCGGGTGCGCGGGGACGCCTCCGGCGGCACCCTGCACTCGGCCGTCGGGATCTTCGGCGACGCCGCCGGGATGGTGCGCGCCGAGCGCGAGCGCCGCAAGGTGGAGGCCCCTCCGGCCGGGCGCACCGTGCGGATCTCGCGGCGCCCGGCGCCGAAGGCCCGCATCGGGGGAGGCTGGACGCTCCCGCTGCCCACCATCGACCCGCGGATCGTGGTCCGGTCGGCCGCGGCCCTGGACCGGTACGGGCCCGACTTCTCCTACGGCCACTACGTGGCGGTCAAGCGGCTCGCCACCGCGGCGGGGATGGCGGCGGGCTCCGGCGCCCTGCTGGCCCTCGCCACGCTCCCCCCGACCCGCAGCCTCCTGCTGCGGCTCCGGACGCCCGGCGACGGGCCGTCCGAGGAGCGGCGCGCCCGCAACTGGTTCAGCGTGAAGTTCGTCGGGGAGGGCGGCGGCAGGCGCGTCGTGACCGAGGTCGCGGGCGGCGACCCCGGGTACACCGAGACGGCGAAGATGCTCGCCGAGTCGGCGCTGTGCCTGGCCCACGACGATCTGCCAGCGACGTCCGGGCAGGTCACGACGGCCGCCGCGATGGGCGACGCGCTCATCGAGCGGCTCGTCAAGGCCGGGATCTCCTTCCGGGTCCTCGACGCGGGCTGAGCGCCGGTCAGATCGCCTTCCCGGGGTTCAGCACGCCGTCCGGGTCCAGGGCCCGCTTGATCCGCCGGTGGACGTCGCGGACGTCGGGTCCCATCTCCGCGTCCAGCCAGGGCCTCTTCAGGACGCCGACGCCGTGCTCACCGGTGAGGGTGCCGCCGAGGTCGATCGCGGCGGAGAACACCTCGTCGGCCGCCGCCAGGACGGGCGGCGGGGGGCCGGGGAGGCCGCGGTCGAAGACGAACAGCGGGTGCAGGTTGCCGTCCCCGGCGTGCGCGACGGTGAGGATCCGGACGCCGTGCCGCTCCGACGCCCGCTCGATGCGCTCCACCATCTCCGGGAGCCGCGAGCGCGGGACGCACACGTCCTCGACGAGGCACTTGCCGAGCCTCTCGGCGGCGGGGTAGGCCAGCCTCCGCACCTCCAGCAGCGCGTCGGCCTCCGCCTCGTCGCAGGACGCGGCGGCGAACGCGGCGCCGGCCCCCTCGCACTCGCGGACCAGCGCGTCCGCCGGGCACTCCGGCCCGTCGGTCTGCGCGATGACCACGGCGGCGGCGCCGGGGTCGAGGTCGATCCGGCGCCACTCGTCGATCGCGCGGAGCGTGGCCCGGTCGACCAGCTCCAGCAGGCTCGGCCGCAGCCCGGCGCCCATGATCGCGGCCGCCGCCGCGCCGGCCGCCGTCAGGGACGGGAACGTCGCGAGCACGGTGGCGGGCGGCCGCGCGGGCGCCGGGAACAGCCGGACGGTCGCCGCGGTGATCACCCCGAGGGTGCCCTCGGACCCGACGAACAGCCCGGTGAGGTCGTAGCCGGTGACGCCCTTGACCGTCCGCCCGCCGGTCCGGATCACCGTCCCGCCCGCGAGGACGACCTCCAGTCCGAGCGTGGAGTGGCGGGTCACGCCGTACTTCACGCAGCGCAGCCCGCCCGCGTTGGTGGCGAGGTTCCCGCCGATCGTGGAGATCTCGTGGCTGGAGGGGTCCGGCGCGTACATCAGGCCGTGGGCGCGGGCCGCGCGGTCGAGGTCCGCGGTGATCACACCGGGTTCGACGACGGCGACGTGGTCCCGCGGGGAGATCTCCCGGATCGCGGTCATCGCGGCCAGCGACAGCACGACGCAGCCGTCCACGGCGGTGGCCCCTCCGGCCAGCCCGGTGCCCGCGCCGCGCGGGACGACCGGGACCCGTTCCTCCTGCGCCCACGCCATGGTCGCGGCCACGTCGGAGGTGTCGCGGGCGCGGACGACCGCGAGGGGCGCGCCGGGGACCGCGTAGGTCTGGTCCCGCGTGTAGGCGTCCATCGCGTCCGGGTCGGTGAGGACGCGCCCCGCGGGGAGCAGGGCGCGCAACGCCTCGGCGGGCTCCCGTCCGGCGGTCACTTCGAGCACCGGTTGCGCAGGACGCCGAGCCCCTCGATCTCGGTCGTCACGACGTGCCCGGGACGCAGCCGCACCGGCGGGACCCGGCTGTCGCCGATCCCGGCCGGCGTTCCGGTGAGCAGCACGTCGCCGGGGTCGAGCGTCACGATGCCGCTGACGTAGGAGACGATCTCCTCCGGCGGGAACAGCATGGTGGACGTCCGGCCGCGCTGCATGACCTCGCCGTCCACGGAGCAGGTGACCTCCAGGTCGGCGGCGTCGCCCACCTCGTCGCCGGTGACCAGGGCGGGCCCGAGCGGGGTCGTGGAGTCGAACGTCTTGCCCTGCAGCCACTGCGTGGTGCGGCGCTGGAAGTCGCGGGCGCTGACGTCGTTGGCCACGGTGTAGCCGGCGATCGCCGCGCGGGCCCCGGCGCGGTCCGCGCCGCGGACCGTCCGGCCGACGACGACGGCCAGTTCCGCCTCCCAGTCCATCGCCGTGGAGGCGGCGGGCAGCACGATCGGGTCGGCCGGGCCGACGAGCGAGCGCGCGAACTTGGCGAACAGCGTCGGGTACTCGGGAGTGTCGAGCCCGGTCTCGGCGATGTGCGGCGTGTAGTTCAGTCCCACGCAGATGATCTTGCTGGGGCGCGGAACCACCGGGGCGAGGTCCAGGTCCGCGAGCGGGACGGGACGTCCGGCGGCGGACGCGGCCCGGTCCCGCCAGTCGGGCCCGGCCCCGAGCAACGCCCCCACGTCCGGCGCGTCGAGCGGAGTGACGGCATCCCCGTCCAGCCGCCCCGCCCGGGTACCGCCCTCACCTCGAAAGGTCAGAAGTCGCACGCCACTCTCCATTTCCATAATACGGAACGACATTCCGCAATACAGACAAGCAAGACAGCGCCATCGCTGTCAACCAGCAACCCACCGGGGTCACCACACCTACCGACCGCTGTACACCCCACGGGGCTGCCACGCCCCACGAGCCGCCACCACCGGCCGGCCGCCACCCGGCACGGGCCGCGGCTCACGGGGTCTCCGCACCGCCGGGTCGCCGTCAGGGAGCTGCGGGGCGGTCCAGCTCGTCGGCGAGGATCGTGCGGAGGCGGGTGGCGACCTCGGTCAGCCGCGCCTTGGGGAAGCGGTCCTTCGGGGCCGTGACGCTGATGCCGGCCGAGGGCGTGGCCCGGCCGAGGAAGACCGGGACGGCCGCGCAGCGCACCCCCTCCTCGTTCTCCTCCAGGTCCAGGGCGTAGCCGCGCTCGCGGATCTCGGCCATCTCCTCGGCGAGCCGCGCCGGGGAGGTGATCGAGTGCCGGGTGACGGCCCGCAGCTCGTGCGCCGAGGCCCACAGCCGGATCGCCTCGTCGGTCGGGTACGTCCAGGCCAGCAGGGCCTTGCCGACCCCGGTGCAGTGCGCGGGGTTCCGCCCGCCGATGACCGAGGTCATGGTGATCGGGTGGATGGCCTCGACCTTGTCGACGTAGACGATCTCGGCGCCCTCCAGGACGGCCATGTGGGTGGTCTCGTTCAGCTCCTCGCGCAGCCGCAGCAGCACGGGGTGCACGAGGGAGCGCAGGTCGATCCGGTCGTAGAAGCGGAACGCCGCCGCGAGCAGCTCGGTGCCGAGGAAGTACGGGCCGTTCGGCTCCGGCTGCGCGGCGAACCCGCGGTGCCGCAGCGCGCCGAGCAGCCGGTGCAGGGAGCTGCGCGGGATCCCGGAGCGGACCGCGAGGTCCTCCAGGGTCACGCCGCGCCCGCTCTCCGACAGCAGCTGGATGATGCGCAGCGCCCGGTCGACGCTGCCGACCGGGGACTCGCTCTTCGCCATCTGTCCACCCTTCAGTTTCCGTCATACGGAATGCTAGCCCACGATGCGGATGCCTGCTACATTCGCGGCGTGATGAAGGCACTCGTTTTCACCGCTCCGAGTGTGGTGGAACTGCACGACGTCGACGAACCGTTCGTCCGAGCCGATGAGATCCTCGTCGAGGTGGCCGCCGCCGGCATCTGCGGCAGCGAGCTGCACGGCGTGCGCACCCCGGGGTTCCGCACCCCTCCGCTGGTGATGGGCCACGAGTTCGCCGGGACGACCCCGGACGGGCGCCGGGTGGCGGTCAACCCCATTCTGTCCTGCGGGCGCTGCGACCTGTGCGGCAGGGGGCGCGGGCACCTGTGCCGGCGCCGGGCCCTGATCGGGGTGCACCGCCCCGGGGGGTTCGCCGAGCGGGCGGCCGTGCCCGCCTCGGCCGTGCACGTCCTGCCGCCCGGCATGGCGTGGACGGCGGCGGGCCTGATCGAGCCGATCGCCTACGCCGTCCACACCTGGAACGTTGCACAGGTCCCCGAGGGGGCGCGGATCGGTGTGATCGGCTGCGGCTCGATCGGGCTGCTGTGCGTGCAGCTCGCCCGCGCCCGGGGCGCCGCCGCCGTGGCCGCCGCCGATGTCTCGCAGCGCCGCGCGGCCATCGCCGAGCGGGTCGGCGCCGACGTCGCGGGTCCCGCGCTGACCGGCGAGTTCGACGTGGTGTTCGACGCGGTGGGCCTGCCCGCCACCCGCGCCGACGCGCTCGCCCGGCTCGCGCCCGGCGGCACGGCCGTGTGGCTGGGCCTGCTCAGCCCCGAGAGCGGCTTCGACGGCGCGGACCTCGTCCGGTCCGAGAAGCGGGTGCTCGGCTCGTTCGGCTACACCCCCGGCGAGTTCGCCGCCGCCGTGACCCTCGCGGCCGAGTGGGACCTCAGCTGGGTGGACACCTTCCCCCTCGCCGACGGCGCCCGGGTCTTCACCGACCTGATGAACGGCGGCACCCAGCCCGTCAAGGCCCTGCTCACGCCGTGAGGGCGGTCCGCGCGGGGAACATCCCGAGCGAAGGGAGACGCTCATGAACGTCAGCGCCGGCTTCCGCGAGCTGGCCGTCCCGCCGGGCATGGTCGCGCTGTGCGCCCTCGGCCAGGCGGGCTTCCTGGTCAAGGGCGCGGGCGGGACGGTCGTGGCCGTCGACCCCTACCTGTCGGACCGGCTCGCCCGCGACTCGGAGTTCGGGCCGCCCGGACGGTGGGCGCGCCGCTTCCCGCCGCCCTTCGCCCCGGCCGACCTGGACGCCGACGTCGTGCTCGTCACCCACGAGCACGCCGACCACTTCGACCCGGCGACGCTGGCGCCGGCCCTCGCGCGCCGCCCGTTCACGGTCGTCGCGCCGCCCGTCCTGCGGGACGAGGTGGAGGCGCTCGGCGCCCGGTTCGCTCCGGCGCACGCGGGACGGCCGCAGGAGCTGGGCGGAGTCCTCGTCCATCCGGTCCCGGCCGCGCACTCCCCCGAGTACACGGGCCCGGACTGCTACGACGTCATGGTGCAGGACGGCGCGCACCGGTTCCTCGGGTACGTCGTCGAGGTCGATCCCGGCGTGACCGTCTACCACGCGGGCGACACCGTCCCGCACCCCGAGATCGACCGGGCCCTCGACGGGCTGCGGCCGCGGGTCGCGCTGCTGCCCGTCAACGGCCGCGACCGGATCCGCGAGGAGATGGGGATCGTCGGCAACCTGACCGTCCGGGAGGCGGCGCACCTCGCCGCCCGGGCGGACGCGCGCTGGCTGGTCCCGAGCCACCACGACCTGTTCGCCGTCAACGCCGAATCGGTCACCACGTTCGTCGACACGCTCGACCGCCGGTTCTCCGACCAGGAGTACCTCGTGCCCAAGGTCGGACGAGCGGTCGTGCTCGGAGTCTGAGAGGTCCTTTCCGCATGTGCCCTTCCACGACCAGCCAGAACGCCACCGCGCGCGAAGAGGAGCCGCCATGCGCGGGCTGACCGGAAAGAACGTCCTGATCACCGGCGGCACCAGCGGGATCGGGGCGGCCGCGGCGCGGCGCTTCCTGGAGGAGGGCTCGCGCGTCTTCGTCTGCGGCCTCGACGGGGTCGGGGAGACGGTCGAGGAGCTGGGCGCGCTCGGCGAGATCGGCGGGACGGTGTGCGACGTCAGCCGGGAGGACGAGGTCGCCCGGCTCCTCGCCGAGGCCGAGTCCGCGCTCGGCGGGATCGACGTGCTGCTGAACAACGCCGGGACCAGCCGGCGCGAGCCGTTCCTGGAGATCACCGCCGGGCACTGGGACACCGTCATCGCGGTGAACCTGCGCGGGATGTTCCTCGTCGGCCAGGCCGTCAGCCGGGCGATGGTCGCCCGCGGCACGCGCGGCTCGATCGTCAACATGGCCTCCACGAACGCGCTCGGCGGCGAGGCGGACTACGCCCACTACAACGCCTCCAAGGGCGGTGTGCTCCAGCTGACCAGGACGATGGCCGTCGAGCTGGGCGCGCACGGCATCCGGGTCAACGCGCTCTGCCCCGGCTACATCAGGACCCCGCTCAACGCCTCCATCGAGGCGGGCCTCGACCCCGGGTTCGTCGCCGCCTACCAGCGCGACCACATCCCCCTCGGCCGGGCCGGGCGGGCGGAGGAGGTCGCCGCCGCCTACGCCTTCCTGGCCTCCGACGACGCCTCCTTCGTCCACGGAGCCGAGCTGGTCATCGACGGCGGCCAGCTCGCGATCATGTAAGGGAACCCATGGCACGCATCGTCTTCATCGGCGCCGGCAGCGTCGAGTTCACCAAGAACGTCCTGTCCGACATCCTCACCCTCCCCGGGCTCGGCGCGTCCACCCTGGTCCTGCACGACATCGACGCCGGGCGGCTGGCCACCGCGGAGGCCATGGCCCACTGGATGGTGCAGCACCTGGGGTTGCCCGCCAAGGTCGAGGCGCACACCGACCGGCGCGCCGCGGTCGACGGCGCCGACTACGTGATCAACGAGATCGCGGTCGGCGGGTACGCGGCCACCCGGATCGACTTCGAGGTCCCCGCCCGGTACGGGCTGCGCCAGACGATCGGCGACACGCTCGGCATCGGCGGCATCTTCCGGGCGCTGCGCACCATCCCGGTCATGGTGGCGCTCGGCGACGACCTGGCGGAACTGGCCCCGCACGCGCTGCTGCTCAACTACACCAACCCGATGTCGATGGTCCCCCGCGCGGTGTACGAGGGGACGCCGTTCCGCAACGTCGTCGGCATCTGCCACTCCGTCCGCGACACCGAGGCCCGGCTGGCGCGGCTGGTCGGCGTCCCGGAGGAGGAGATCGGCTTCGTCACCGCCGGGGTCAACCACCAGGCGTTCGTGCTGAGGTTCGAACGGCACGGCGAGGATCTCTACCCGAGGCTGGCGGCGGCGATCGGGGCCGACCCCGCGCTGCGGCGCACCGTCCGGGCCGAGATCTTCACGCGGTTCGGGCACTTCCCGACCGAGTCCAGCGTGCACGGCTCGGAGTACCTGCCCTGGTTCCTGCGGCACGACGACCAGGTCGAGCACTTCGGCGTCCAGGTCGGCGCCTACCTGGAGTGGTCGCGGGAGAACCTCGGCACCTACGAGGAGACCCGCCGCCGCCTCGCCGCGGGCGAGGGCGTGGAGATCGAGCCGATGTCGGAACTGGCCTCGGAGATCATCCACTCGGTCGAGACGGGCGAGCGCAGGATCGTGCACGGCAACGTCCGCAACGACGGCCTGATCACCAACCTGCCCGCGGACGCGTTCGTCGAGGTCCCGTGCGTGGTCGACCGGGCGGGCGTGCGGCCGACGCGGGTCGGCGCGATGCCGCCGCAGCTCGCCGCGCTCAACCGCACGTTCCTCAACGTCGGCGAGCTGACCGTCCGGGCCGCGCTGGAGGGACGGCGCGACCACGTCCACCACGCGGCCATGCTCGACCCGAACGCCGCGGCGACCCTCACGCTCGCCCAGATCCACGACCTGGTCGAGGACATGATCGAGGCCCATGGGGACGCGCTCCCCGAGGGGATCCGCTAGCCCGATGGAGCTGAGCGAGTACCGGCCCCGGCCGCGCCTGCGCGTGCCGGGGTCGCGCGTTCCCCGCGCCGCCTTCCCCGCGGTCGACGCCCACAACCACCTCGGCCGCTGGCTGACCGGCGGCTGGTCGGTGCCCGACGTCGGCCGGCTGCTGGCCCTTATGCAGGACTGCGGCGTCCGCGCGATCGTCAATCTCGACGGCCGCTGGGGCGAGGAGCTGGAGGCCAACCTCGAACGCTACGATCGCGCCCACCCGGGCCGGTTCGCGACGTTCTGCCACGTGGACTGGGACGACCTCGCCCGCACCGGCGGCCGGGGGCTCGCGCCGAGCCTGCGGCGGTCGGTGGCGGCGGGGGCGCGCGGGCTGAAGGTCTGGAAGGACCTCGGCCTGCACGTCCGGGACGGCGAGGGGCGGCTCGTCCTGCCCGACGACCCGCGCCTCGACGAGCTGTGGGAGACCGCGGCCGACCTCGGCGTCCCCGTCGCGATCCACACCGCCGACCCGATCGCGTTCTTCGACCCGGTCGACGAGCGCAACGAGCGGTACGAGCAGCTGCTCGCGCACCCCGACTGGTCCTTCGCCGACCGGGAGCGCTTCCCGAGCTTCGAGCGCCTGGTGGACGCCCTGGAGGCGCTCGTCGCCGCGCATCCCCGGACGACGTTCGTCGCCGTCCACGCCGGGTGCCAGGCCGAGGACCTCGGACGGGTCGGGCGGATGCTCGACGCCCACCCGAACCTGCACATCGACATCGCGGCCCGCATCGCCGAACTCGGCCGGCAGCCGCGCGCCGCCCGCGCGCTCATCCTGCGGTTCCCAGGCCGGGTGCTGTTCGGCACCGACGAGTTCCCGCCGGACGCGGAGACCTACGCCACCCACTTCCGGTTCCTCGAAACGCCCGACGAGCATTTCCCGCACTCCGCGGAGGACCCGCCGCTGATGGGCCGCTGGCGCATCAGCGGGCTCGACCTCCCCGAGCACGTCCTCGCGTCGGTCTACGCCGGCAATGCCGCTCGCCTCCTCGGCATCTGAGGAGGCGAGCGGCGCCCCCGCGCCCGAGCGGCCGGGGGCCGGCTCACTCCGGCCGGCTCACCCCTTGACCGCCCCGGCCAGCGCCTGGACGAACCGCCGCTGGCCGACGAGGAACACGATCAGGACCGGGACGGTGGTCAGCACCGTCCCGGCCATGATCTGCGGCCAGTCGGCGCGGTGCTGCCCCTGGAAGGTGGCGAGCCCGGCCTGCACGGTGTAGTTCTCCTTGGACGAGATCGCCACCATCGGCCAGAAGAGGTCGTTCCACGCGTAGATGAAGGTGATGACCGCGAGGGCGGCCAGCGCCGGGCGCGCGACCGGCAGCACGACCCGGAAGAACACGCCCCAGCGCGAGCAGCCGTCGATCCGGGCGGCCTCCTCCAGCTCGCGCGGGAAGTTCTGGAAGAACGAGGTCATCAGGTAGACGCCGAGCGCCGAGGCGAGCTGCGGCGCGATCAGCGCTCCCAGCGTGTTGATCAGGTGCAGCTCGTTGAAGATCAGGAAGGTGGGGATCACGGTGAGCTGGAAGGGGATCAGCGTCGTGGCGATCACCAGCGCCAGCGTGACGCGCCGGCCCGCGAACCGGAGCCGCGCGAACGCGTACCCCGCCATGCTGCACAGCACGACCTGCGACGCCACGATCGCCAGGGACACGACCACGCTGTTGAGGAACCAGCGCGGGAACTCGGAGTCGGCCAGCAGCTCCCGGTACCCGGTGAGGTCCACGCCCGGCGGGACGAGCGGCGGCGGGAACCGGTTGAGCTGCGCCCTGGTCATCACCGACGCGCCCAGCATGTAGAGGAACGGCAGCACCATCAGCAGCGACAGCGGGGCCAGGGCCAGGTGCCGGGCGCTCGGCCGCCGCCGCCCGGCGCGCCGTGCGGCGGGCGCGGGCGCGGGCCCGGCGGGCGGGGGCGCGGTGGTGACGGGTGCGGCGGTCACAGCAGGAACCCCTTCCGGCGGCCGAAGACCAGGCCGATGACGATGGCCGCCAGGCTGCCCGCGAACAGCGTGTACGCTACGGCGGCGCCGTACCCGGCGGTGAAGTACTCGAAGGCCAGCTGCCAGACGTAGTAGACGATCGTGATCGTCGAGTTGACGGGGCCGCCCTTGGTCGTGGTGAGCAGCAGGTCGAAGAACTGCAGGCAGTCGATGAGGCCCCAGACGGCGAGGAACAGCGAGATCGGCCGCACCGAGGGGACGACGATGTGCCGGAACGTCCGCCACGGGCCCGCGCCGTCGATGGACGCGGCCTCCATGACCTCCCTGGGGATCTCCTGCAGCGCGGCCAGGTAGATCACGACGTTGAAGCCGAACTGGGTCCAGATGAAGATGCCGGTGATGACGACCATCGCCTGGGACGGGTCGTCCAGGAAGCCCTGGGCGGGCAGCCCGGTCCGCGTCAGCAGGCCGTTCACCACGCCGAAGTCCTTGTCGAACACGAAGGCCATCAGCAGTCCCTCGGCCGCGGCCGAGGCGACGAACGGCACGAGGAAGCACGCGCGGTAGAACCCGATGCCCCGGATGGGCTTGTTCAGCAGGAGCGCGACCGCGAGCCCGAGCAGCAGCGAGACCGGGATGTAGAGGCCGACGAGCTCCAGCGTGTTGCGGATCGACTTCCAGAACACCGGGTCGTGCGCCAGGGTCCGGTAGTTGGCGAACCCCACGCCCTGCCCCTCCGACACCAGGTCGGAGTCGGTGAGCGAGAGCCGGAACGCCCAGCCCATCGGCAGCAGCGAGAAGCCGAGGACCAGCAGCGTGGAGGGGCCCGCGAACGACCACGCGGCGGCCTGGTCGGCGAGCCGCCGCCGTCCCTTCCGGCCGCCGCCGGGGGGCCCGCCCGGATCGGCGGGGGTCCGGCGCCCGGCGCGCCGGGTGACGGTCGCCGCGCTCATTGGCCGGGCACCGCGAGGAGAGCGTCGGACTTGCGGGCCGCGTCGTCCAGCGCGCTCTTCGGGTCGGACCGGCCGAGCAGGACCGCCGCGATGGCGTCGGCGACGAGGCCGGAGACGCGCGGGTACTTGGCCGTCACCGGCCTGATCTGCTTGGCGTTGGCGAGATTGTCGGTGACGACGCCGATTCCCGGGTACCTGCGGACGAAGTCCTGGTAGCCGGGCAGCCTGGTGACCGACTGGCGAGTCGGGAGCGAGCCGGTGCCCATCATCCAGACGAGCTGCTGCTCGGGCTGGGTCAGCCAGGTCAGGAACTCGACGGCGGCCTTCACCCGGCGGTCGCCGTGGTCGAACACCGCCCAGTTGTCGGGGCCGGAGACCGTCTGGTGGTCGCCGTTGGTCCCGGGCAGCTGCGCGATGCCGTAGTCGATCCCCGCGGCCTTGACGTCGCTGAGCACCCACGGGCCGGACAGGAACAGCCCGAGGCGGCCGGACTCGAACAGCTTCTGGCCCTTCTCGGCGGGGGTCGAGTCCAGGTAGACGGACTTGTCCTGGACGGCCATCTGCTGCACCAGCGTCAGGGCCTGCACCCCCTGCGGCGAGTTGAAGGCGGCCTTCCTGCCGTCCGCCGACAGGATCGAGCCGCCGTGCTGCCAGAGCAGCGGCCACAGGCTCCAGGTCGTCTCCTCGCCGCCGCTGACCGCCCAGGTCGTCCCGTAGGTCTTGGACCCGGCGTCGGTGAGCCTGCGCGCCATCGACCGGAACTCCTCCCACGTCCAGTCCGGCGAGGGGGGCTCCAGCCCGGCCTTGGCCAGCAGCTTCTTGTTGTAGAGGACGGTCAGGTCGTCCACCACGGCCGGGAACCCGATCACCTTGCCGTGGACGGTCGCCGTCTGCCGGGCGTTGGGCCAGAAGTCGTTCCAGCCGGTCTTGGGGCCGCCGACGTACTTCTTCAGGTCGGGCACCTTCGGGCTGCGCGCGAGCGCGGCGCCCCACGACCCGTACATGTAGGCGATGTCGGGATAGGTATCGGCGGCGAACCCGGCGGTGACCTTGGGCAGCATCGTGTCGGCCGTGGCGCCGCCGGAGTCCATCTTCACCCTGATCCCCGGGTGGCTCCGGTTGAACGCGCCGACCAGCTTCTCCAGCGACTTGGCCGCGCTGTCCTCCTGGCCGTGCCACATGACGAGCTCGACGGGGCCGCCGGAGTCCCCGCCTCCGGACGAGGAGCAGGCGGCGGCGCCGAGCAGCACGGCCGCGAGGATCGGGACGAGGTTCTTCAACGGGATCCCTCCGCTGCTCTGGATTTCCGCGATATTTCCGCGATACGGAATACAGTTCCAGGATGCGGCAAAAGCTAGCAGCGGTGGGCGTGCAGGTCAAGGCTCCGCAGTTCAGGAACGGCGGCGGCCGGGGATGGGGATGACGGCCTCGACGGTCGTGCCGACGCCGGGCCGGCTCGTCACCGCGACCCGCCCGCCGAGCAGCTCGGCGCGCTCCCGCATGCCGCGCAGCCCGTAGGAGTCCGGGCGGCGGCCCCGGCCGCCGCGCGCGAGGACGTCCCGCATCGAGAAGCCGGACCCGTCGTCGGCCACCTTGAGCCGAACCCGGTCGCTGGAGTGCTCCAGGAGCAGGTCGACGCGGTCCGCCGACGCGTGCCGCAGGCTGTTGCCGACCGCCTCCTGCGCGATCCGGTACAGCGCCGTCTGCACGTGGTCGGGCAGCTCCTCCTCCAGCTCGCCCTCGACGGTCACCGTCACGTCGAGCGCGCCGGGCGCGCCGGAACCGTCCCCGGCCTCCCTGGCCAGGGTGGCGAGCGCCGCCGACAGGCCGAGGTCGTCCAGGACGGGCGGGCGCAGGCCCCCGATCGCCGCGCGGGTCTCGGCGGCGGCCAGCTCGCACAGCCGCCGCGCCATCATGATCTGCGCCAGCCCCTCGGGATGGTGCTCGGGCAGCGCCCGCTCGGCCGCCGACAGGTGGAAGCCGAGGCTGGCGAGCCGCTGGGCGATGCCGTCGTGGATCTCCCGGCTCAGCCGCGACCGTTCCGCCTCCTGCGCCTCGACGGCCCGCTCGGCGAACCGCTCGGCCGCGTGCTCGCGCTCACGGGCCGTCCGCAGCCGGCGGCACGACGACAGCACCGGCGCGAACAGCCCGGCGAGCGCGGTGACGAGCGCGAGGTCGTCGGGCGGGCACGGCCCGGCGGACCGGACGTCCACGACGGCGATCACGATCCCGTCGCCGTGCACGGGGACCGCGGCGCCCCGCCCGTCCGGGTGCGTGCGGGCGCGGCCGTGCGCGGCGACCCGGCCGGCCTCGCCCTCCCCCAGCGGGACGGGCGCGCCCCGCCATTCCAGCACGCGCTCCTCCTCGTCCAGGACGTACACGTCGCAGAACGTCAGCGCCCGCGCGGACCGCACGACCAGCTCGGCCAGGTTCTCGGCCATCCGCGGCAGCTCGCGGTCGGAGCAGGCCACGCCCGCGACGCGCACGAGCAGGTCGCTGCCGCGCCCGGCGAGCAGTTCGAGCGGCGGCACGCCGGTCACCGGAACAGCCCCTCGCGGAGCGCGACGGCGATCGCCGCCGACCGGTCGGCCACCTCCAGCTTGCGGTACAGGGCGCGCAGGTGGCTCTTGACCGTCTCCTCGCTGAGCACGAGCCGCGCGGCGATCGCCTTGTTCGACAGGCCGCCCACCAGCAGCGACAGCACCTCGCTCTCGCGCTGGGTGAGGCCGCGGTTGGCGCCCGGCCAGAACTCGCCGCGGGTGAGCCGCGCCGCGGTCACCGCCATCCGCCCGGCGAGCGTCGGATCGACGACCGTCTCGCCCTGCGCCACCTCCTCCAGCCGGCGGACCAGCTCCGGGCCGTCCACCCGCTTGAGCAGGTAGCCGCCCGCCCCCGCGCGCAGTGCCTCGAAGACGTACTGCTCGTCGTCGTAGACCGACAGGAACACCACCCGGGACTCCGGGACGCGCCCGGTGATCAGGCGGCACAGGTCCAGGCCGCTCTCGGGACCGAGCCGCACGTCCAGCAGGACGACATCGGGGCGCAGCGCGGTGACCAGCCGGGCCGCCTCGTCCCCCGTCCCCGCCTGCCCGACGACGCGCACCCGGCCGGAGAACCCGGCCAGCATCGCGGTCAGCCCGGCGAGGATCATCTCGTGGTCGTCGACCAGGACGACGCGTACGGGGACACCCATCCCGGCACGATAACAACCGCAAGCTACTCGCCAGTAGCCCCCACCGGGAAAGGCCTTCCGCGACTTCACCCCCGCTCTCCCCTGAATGGGGGACGAGCCGCCGCGCGAACCTGCCTACGCTGCACAGCGAAAACCGAATTCCGCAGGACGGAGGAATCAGTGCCCCATCGGATCGTGCACATGCTGCGGGCGCGCGGGTCGGGCCGCCGCCCCGTCATGCTCGCCATCGCGGGGGACAGCGCGGCGGGCAAGACCACCCTGACCAGGGGGCTTGTGCGGTGCCTGGGGGCGGACCGGATGACGGCGGTCTGCGTGGACGACTACCACCGCTACGACCGTGCCGAGCGGGCCGGGAAGCCGTTCACGGCGCTGCACCCGGACTGCAACCACATCGACATCATGGAGCAGCACCTCCAGCTGCTGTCGATGGGCGAGCCGATCCTGAAACCGGTCTACGACCACGCGACCGGCGAGCTCGTCCGGCCGGAACTGGTCGAGCCCCGCGACTTCGTGATCGTCGAGGGACTGCTCCCGCTGCACACCCGGCTCGCGCGGGCCTGCTTCGACATCACCGTCTACCTCGACCCGCCCGAGCCGCTGCGCCACTCCTGGAAGGTCCGGCGCGACTGCGACAAGCGCGGATACAGCCCCGAGCAGGTGATGGCGGAGCTCACCCGCCGCGAGCCCGAGAGCGCCGCCTACATCCGCCCGCAGCGCAAGCACGCCGACATCGTCGTCCGGTTCGCGCCCGTCGCCGGCCGCCTCGATCCGCCCGGCACCCCGCTGTCGGCCGAGCTGCTGCTGCGCCCCACCATCGACCACCCCGAGCTCGCCGACGTCCTGGAGAGCGGCCCCGGCGACACCGAGACCGCCATGCACCTGCGCCTCCACCGCGACACCGACGGCCGCCCGGTGGACGCGCTGCACGTCCACGGGTACGTCTCGCCCGAGGAGTCGAAGGTCGTCAAGAAGGCCATCTGGGAGCGCCTCGGCCCCCGCGCCGGTACCGCGCTGCCCGATCCGGACGCCCTCGGCCGCATCGGCGACGCCGGCTCCAGCGACCCGCTCGCCATCACCCAACTGCTGCTGCTGTACCACCTGCTCGACGCCGACAAGCGCCAGGCAGCATGAGCGCGGAGCGAACCGGAGAGTGTTGGAGGTTTCTCCCACACGGGATACACCTGAGACTCCGCTGGCGTGCGGGGAGGCCCCGGGGCCTGGACCTGTGCCCCGGGCCGCGCGTCCGCGGTCGCCGGGAGGGCGCCCTCAGCGGGCGCGAGGGGCGCCCTCCCGGCCCCTACAGCTCGTCCCAGGGGATCTCGGGGCGGTGGGTGGCGACGACCGCCAGCGACTGGCCGCCGCGGATCCTCTCGTCGGGGGCGGGCGCCAGGCGGAAGCGGGCGTCCGGGCGGTGCGAGTCGCCCACCGCGAGGAGCGTGCTCCCCCGGCGGAGAAGGGAGATCGCCACGTCGAGGCGGGCCCACTCGCCGGCGTCCTCGGGAATGTCCACGCGGTAGAGGGTGCCGTCGCTGTCGAGCGTGCTGGCCAGGTTGTGGTAGATCGCGGCGATGCCCGGGTTGCGGATCGCGACCGCGGTCACCGCGGGATCGTCGATGTCGACAGGCTCGATGTTCTCGCCGACCAGCCGGAGGGCCTCGGTGATCTCGGCCCGCCGGCCGCCGTCGCGCACCCCGGCCAGCAGGTGGACGGCCGGGTCGCCGTTGCGCCGCAGGTAGGCCTCGACGGTCAGCATCACCCGCACCGTCTCGTCGTCGCTGCGGCCGACCACCAGGACCGTCCGCGCCTGCTCCATGCACGCCCGCTCGAAGGCGGTCGCGTCGAACGCGACCACGTCGTACAGCTCCGGGTCCGGGTTCTCCCCCGCCAGCTCACCGGGCCAGAAGACGGTCACGACCGGCGTCTTCGCGAACTGCGGGTCGGCGCGCAGCTGCCGGATGATGGCGACCAGCCCGTCCCGCTCGTAGCCGACGATCACGACGTGCCGTCGCCGGTGCAGCCGCGCCTGGCCGTTGGCCCTCATCATGCGTCCCTTCCCCATCCAGAGCGTCAGCTCGGCGAACATCACCAGCCCGGCGGTGAGCCCGGCGATCATGATGAGCACACCGCCGATCCGGCCGCCGACCGTGGTCGGGGACAGATCGCCGTAGCCGGTGGTCGTGCCGCTGACCAGGAAGTACCAGATGTACTCGTGCGGCTTCTTGATGTCGGCGCCCGGGTCCTCGAACACCGCGATGAGCAGCCAGCCCACCACGAAGGCCGTGAGGAGGACGAGCGCGGGCGCACGCCACGTCCGCCCGGTGATCCGGTGCACCAGGCGCATCAGCACGATCGGCATCCGCGAAGCGTGGCACCGGGCAAAATGCCGCGTCAAGCCCGCATCGCCCGGTGAAGGGCCTGGTCAGGCCAGGTCAGGGCCGCCGTCCGGGGACGGCCGGGCCCTCAGGCGACCGGGCCCCGTTTCAGGACGCGCGACAGCGCCGCCGCGACCTCCTCGGAGAGGCCGCCGTCGGCGGGAGGCTGGGCGCCCGAGTGCACGAGACCGGCCGTGCCCGGCTCGTCCCGGACGGCATCGCGGGTATGGCCGCAGTCGCGGCACTCCACCTCGCCGAGCCGGCACACCAGCGCGGCCGAGCCGCACTCCGGGCAGTGGTCCAGGGCGTCCGCCCAGTCGTGGACGGCCTGGCACCGGGGGCAGATCAGGACCTGGTGGTCCGCCCGGACCCCGCGCTTCCACGGGCTCGCGCCGCGCACGGGGTCGGTCTGCCGCGCCCCGCAGCGGAAGCAGGGCATCACACCTCCAAGGGTGCGGGGGCCGGTTCCGGCCACCCGGACCGGATGGCCTTGGGGTGTGCCGGAACCGGTCCGTTTCGCTCAGAGCCCGGCGAGCGCCTTGCGGTACTCGTCGATGTCACGTGCGTCCGGGATCGCGTTCACGACCTTCCAGCGGACCACGCCCTCGGTGTCGATGATGAAGGTGCCGCGCAGCGCGACGCCCTTGGCCTCGTCGAACACGCCGTAGCGCTGCGCCGTACCGCCGTGCGGCCAGAAGTCGGCCAGCAGCGGGAAGCGGAAGCCCTCCTGGTCGGACCAGGCCCGCAGCGCGAACATCGAGTCGACCGAGACCGCGAGCACCTGCACGTCCGCGCCCGCCCCTGCGACGAGGCTGGACAGATCGTCGCGCAGCGCGCACAGCTCGCCCGTGCAGACGCCGCTGAACGCCAGCGGGTAGAACACCAGCACGACGTTCTTGTCGCCGCGGAAACCCGACAGTCTCACCGGGGCGCCATGCTGGTCCTTCAGCTCGAAGTCCGGGGCGGCGTCGCCTACGTTGACCGGCAAAGGTGTCTCCAGCCCCGGCGCTACTTGCGGACCTTGGGCGCGACCAGCCGCGTGCCGGACCACTCCCTGGCGGCGCTGACGCTGCTGGTCTGCGACAGGCCGGCGGTCTGCGCGGCCTCGCCGATGTCGCTCGGCTCGACGTGCCCGTCGCGGCCCGCCTTCGGCGTCAGCAGCCAGATGTTGCCGCCGCCGGTGAGGGGGATCATGGCGTCGGTCAGGCCCTCGAACAGGTCACCGTCCTCCTCGCGCCACCACAGCAGCACGATGTCGACCACGTCCTCGTAGTCCTCGTCGACCAGCTCGTTCCCCGTGAGTTGCTCGACGGAGCGGCGGAGCTCCTCGTCGACGTCCTCGTCGTAGCCGATCTCCTGCACCACCTGGCCCGCCTTCAGGCCGAGCCGTTCGGCCAGGCTGCGCTCAGACTGCGCCTGACCCGCGGTCGCGCTCACGAAAGTCCTCCCATTGTCGTCAGTCCGCACGGTCCGTGCCCGTATGGCTCTCGGCCCCCCGGGACGGGCGGCCCGTCCGCACCTGTGCGGTGTTTGCGGGACAGTCCACACAAGTGTGGGCCCCTTGCGCAAGTGTCTTCCCGGCTTTTGGTGGCCCCATTGGCCCGATTACGAAGATCCCCGTCACAGGACGCCCACCCACGGTGACCCCCCGGAGGGTTCACGCTGCTCATTCCCGCACCCTGCGGGAAGACGGCCCCCGATATCCCCTGGTCCACGCTACTCATACCTGCGCCCTGTTGGGGAACGACCTCCCGTGCCCCCGGGTCCACGCTGTTCATCCTTTGAGGAACGACAACCGCACCTGCCTGTCGGGGTTGTCCACATTGAGGTCGACCAGGGCGACCGACTGCCAGGTCCCCAGTGCGAGCCGCCCGCCCGTGACCGGGAGGGTCGCGAACGGCGGCACGAGCGCGGGCAGCACGTGCGAGCGCCCGTGCCCCCGCGACCCGTGCGCGTGCCGCCAGCGGTCGTCCGCCGGCAGCAGGTCCCGCAGGGCCGCGAGCAGGTCGTCGTCGCTGCCGGAGCCCAGCTCGATGATCGCCACGCCGGCGGTGGCGTGCGGGACGAAGACGTGCAGCAGCCCGTCGCCGCCCGCCGACGCGGCGAAACGCTCGCATTCCGCCGTGATGTCGTGCACGGCCTCGCCGGTACCGGTGGCCACCCGGACCACGGTGCTCTCCATGATCCCGTGTGTACCCCATCCGCGGCCCCGGACGCATCCGCGCCCGGTCGGATCCGCGGCCGGCGCCGCACGGCTAGCGGGACGCCTTCGCACGCGGCTCGATGACCGCGTCCGGCCCCGGGTACACCAGCCCCTCGTGGCCGTCGTCGAAGCGGACCAGGAAGGGCGGGCCGCCGTCCGGGCCCCGCACCTCGACGATCTCGCCGGTCCGGTCGGGCTGCCCCACCACGTTCCCGTGGACGTGCAGCCGGTCTCCGATCTTTCCGTTCATCCCCCACCCCCAAGCTCGTTCGCCCGCCGCCGGGGCGGACCGGGCCGGGCATGTCAGCACCCGTTGACTCCCCGTCTCCTACGTTCCCCGCACTCCGCCCGAGGGAATCTCCCGGCCGAGTGAAAAAGGTGGTTCCGCCGGGTCGGTTCACGTCCTGACCGGGGAGGATGGTTACTGGTTGGTAGAGATGCGTTAGCCGTGATAACCGGCGACGATGGATCACGAACCATGGCGACGAACAGTCTGCCGGGACCGGCGGCCTCCCGCGCGGCGGCCCAGGTCTGACCAGCACAGACGGTAAGGACAGAGGGGACCCCGTGGCTTCCGGACGTCAACGCTTTTCGATCATCAGCGACGGGCTGCCGAGCCAGCTGCCCGACATCAACCCGGACGAGACCCGGGAGTGGCTGGAGTCGCTGGACACGGTCATCAAGACCGAGGGCCGCGGCAGGGCGCGCTACGTGATGCTGCGGCTGCTGGAGAGGGCGCGAGAACTGCAGGTCGGGGTGCCCGGCCTGCGCAGCACCGACTTCATCAACACGATCCCGCCGGAATCCGAGCCCTGGTTCCCCGGCGACGAGCACGTGGAGCGGCGCATCCGCGCCTACATCCGGTGGAATGCCGCGATCATGGTGTCGCGGGCGAACCGCCCCGAACTCGGCGTCGGCGGCCACATCGCCACCTACGCCTCCGCGGCCTCGCTCTACGAGGTGGGCTTCAACCACTTCTTCCGCGGCAAGGACCACGGCGAGTCCGGCGACCAGGTGTTCATCCAGGGCCACGCGGCGCCCGGCATCTACGCGCGCGCGTTCCTCGAGGGACGGCTGCCCGAGGACAAGCTCGACGGGTTCCGTCAGGAGCACTCGCACCCCGGCGGCGGCCTGTCGTCCTACCCGCACCCGCGGCTCATGCCGGACTTCTGGGAGTTCCCCACGGTCTCCATGGGCCTGACCGCGATCGACTCGGTGTACCAGGCCCGGTTCAACCGGTACCTGTACAACCGCAAGATCAAGGACACGTCCCGCTCGCACGTGTGGGCGTTCCTCGGCGACGGCGAGATGGGCGAGCCGGAGTCGCTCGGCGCGATCGGCCTCGCCGCCCGCGAGGAGCTCGACAACCTCACCTTCGTCGTCAACTGCAACCTCCAGCAGCTCGACGGCCCGGTGCGCGGCAACGGGAAGATCATCCAGGAGCTGGAGTCGTTCTTCCGCGGCGCCGGCTGGAACGTCATCAAGGTCATCTGGGGCCGCGACTGGGACCCGCTGCTCGCGCAGGACGTCGACGGCGTCCTGGTCAACCAGATGAACACCACCCCCGACGGCCAGTTCCAGACGTTCTCCGTCGAGTCCGGCGAGTACATCCGGGAGAAGTTCTTCGGCGACGACCCCCGGCTGCGCAAGATCGTCCAGCATCTGTCGGACGACGACCTGCGCAAGCTGTCGCGCGGCGGGCACGACTACCGCAAGGTGTACGCGGCGTTCAAGTCGGCCCGCGAGCACGTCGGGCAGCCGACCGTGATCCTCGCGCACACCATCAAGGGCTGGACGCTCGGCTCGGACTTCGAGGCCCGCAACGCCACCCACCAGATGAAGAAGCTCACCAAGGCCGAGCTGAAGGAGTTCCGGGACCGCCTCTACCTGGACATCCCGGACTCGGCACTGGAGGCGCCGCTGCCGCCCTACTACCACCCGGGCGAGGACTCCGAAGAGATCCAGTACATGCGCGAGCGGCGCGCCGCCCTCGGCGGGTTCCTGCCGAAGCGGGTCGTGCGGGCCAAGACGCTCAAGCTGCCCGGCGACCCCGTCTACAGCGAGCTGAAGAAGGGGTCCGGCAAGCAGAACATCGCGACGACCATGGCGTTCGTCCGGCTGCTCAAGGACCTGATCAAGGACGAGAACATCGGCGCCCGGTTCGTCCCGATCGCCCCGGACGAGTACCGCACGTTCGGCATGGACTCGCTGTTCCCCACGTCCAAGATCTACTCGCCGCACGGGCAGACCTACGACGCCGTGGACCGCAAGCTGCTGCTGTCGTACAAGGAGGCCGAAAGCGGCCAGATGCTCCACGAGGGCATCAGCGAGGCGGGCTCGATGGCCTCCACCATCGCGGCCGCCACCGCCTACGCCACGCACGGCGAGCACATGATCCCGGTCTACATCTTCTACTCGATGTTCGGGTTCCAGCGGACCGGCGACCAGATGTGGGCGCTCGGCGACCAGATGGGCCGCGGGTTCCTGCTCGGCGCGACCGCCGGCCGCACCACGCTCACCGGTGAGGGCCTCCAGCACGCCGACGGCCACTCCCCCCTGCTCGCGGCGTCCAACCCCGCGTGCGTCCACTACGACCCGACGTGGGCCTTCGAGCTGGCCCACATCGTCAAGGACGCCCTGCGCCGCATGTACGGGTCGTCCGAGGAGCACCCGAACGGCGAGGACGTCTTCTACTACCTCACCGTCTACAACGAGCCGTACCAGCAGCCCGCCGAACCCGAGGACCTCGACGTCGACGGGCTCCTCAAGGGCCTGTACCGGCACCGGGCCGCCCCGGAGGTCTCCTCCGGGAACGGCCAGGCCCCGCGCGCGCAGATCCTCGCCTCCGGCGTCGGCGGCCGGTGGGCCCTCGAAGCACAGCGGCTGCTCGCCGAGGACTGGGGCGTCGCCGCGGACGTGTGGTCGGCCACGTCGTGGAACGAGCTGGCCCGCGAGGCCCGCGAGTGCGACGACTGGAACCTGCTGAACCCCGACGCCGAGCAGCGCGTCCCGTACGTCAGCCGGACGCTCGACAACGTCGCCGGGCCGATCGTCGCGGTGTCGGACTACATGCGCGCCGTACCCGACCAGATCGCGCCCTGGGTGCACGGGGACTACACCTCGCTCGGCACGGACGGGTTCGGATTCTCCGACACCCGCGCCGCCGCCCGCCGCTTCTTCAACGTGGACGCCGCGTCGATCGTCCTCGCGGTGCTCACCCGCCTCGCCCGCCACGGCGAGGTCAAGCCGGAGACCCTGGCGGAGGCGATCCAGCGCTACCAGCTGAACTCCGCCGTCAGCGACGTCTTCGCGGGCGGCGTCGGCAGCGCCGAGAGCAACACCGGCGGCGACGCTTGAGCACGGTGATCGCGGAGGTGTAGGCCGCGATCACCGGCTCGCGCGAAAGGGCCCCGGGGAGGTTCTCGCCTCCCCGGGGCCCTTTCACGTCCGACGTCAGGACGACGGAGGCGTGAAGACGCCGAAGGTGTTGCCCGACGGGTCCTGCAAGTAGGCGAACGTGAGGCCGTTGCTGTTGGTCATGGCGGGCATGGCCACCTTGCCGCCGGACTTCACGGTCTGGTCGCAGACGGCGCCGACGTCCTCCACGAGGACCAGGAACATCGCGTGGTTGCGGGACGCGTCCGGCTCGTAGGAGACGCCGCCGGACGGCGCGTCGGCGCCCGGGTAGCTGACCAGGTCGTAGCCGTCGCCGTCCGGGTCGATCGCGAACTTCCAGCCGAACATGTCGCCGTAGAAGCGGCGGGCCTCCTCCGGCGCGTCGGTGCCGACCTGGAACCACGTGACGGTGTTGAACGCGGGAACAGTCATTGAGCCTCTCCTTCGAACGCTGCTGGCACCAGCGTGGAAGAGTCCCGCGACAGCCCCCTGTCGGAGTTTCCGAACGAGTTCTCGAAGCGGAACTCCGCCCACACGACCGTGCGGTCCCCGTCCGCCCGGAACCCCCGGCGCTTCGAGAGAGCTTCGACGATCCGCATCCCGCGCCCGGTCTCGGTGCCGTCTTCCCCCTTGACGTGAGGGAATACCCGCCCCGGCCGGCAGGCTAACCGTCACCCAGCCGCCGTCACCCGAGGTCGTGGGGGTGATGACGTTGCAGACGGTCTCGCTCCCGACCCTGAACGCCCGGCAGCGTCACCACGCCGAGCACAGCACGTACGACGGGGTAGCCGGGGATCAGTCTGTGACGTGGAATTCGTTACCGCCGGCGTCGAGGAACTCGCCGGGTCGGCGGTCGCGATGGGCGACCTCCAGTCGCAGCCTGTTCCGCGCCGCTTTCGGCGCCGCAGGCGGCCCCATCACCAGCGAGACCGTGCTGGTGGGCCTCCGTCGAAGCCGGACGCCCCAGTCGTGGGATTCGACCGCGTGCCAGTCGGCCTGGGACTCCCAGAAGGACGGCTGCGCGCAGCGGTCCTCCTCGGCCACGTCAAGGCAGATCGCGACGAGGCCGGAATCTGCAAGCACTCCGGGGTGCCCGGGACGCAGCACGCAGAACTCGTTTCCCTCTGGATCAGCCAGCACATCCCAGGGAACGTCCCCCTGCCCGATGTCGACCCGGGTCGCACCGAGTGTGAGCAGGCGCGTCACCTCGGCCTCCCAGTCCGGCCCTCCGGCCAGGTCGAGGTGGAGCCGGTTCTTGCCCGCCTTCGGCTTCGCCGTCGGCACGAACCGCAGCCGCAGGCCGTCCGTCCGGCCCCGCGTCGCGTCCTGCCAGAAGCGTTCCATACGCGCGACATCCAGCGCGTCGATCACGATCCCGGTCAGCATTCCATTCCCCAAGGTTGTCGAACCCGTCGCCTGCTGTCGTCACCGCTGCCGGCATGCCATTCGGGAGCGGCGAGACACCCGCCTCACAAGTCGCCCGGACCGAGATCAGCACACACCCCGGCCACCCTGCCGACCAAGATCCCCTGAGCACAAGGCCCCGCTCCTGACCCGTACCGATTCACGACGACCGGCTGCGCCATTCCGGGAACCCTTCAGAATCCGGTACACGTCGGTGCATCATGTTCGGTCACTCGGGAGGGCCGGGGACGACCAGGCCCGACTCGTAGGCGACCACGACCGCCTGGGCTCGGTCGCGCAGGCCGAGCTTGGCGAAGATGCGGGTCACGTGGGTCTTGACCGTCGCCTCGCTGAGGTGGAGGTGGGCGGCCAGTTCGGTGTTGGACAGGCCGCCGCCGACCAGGCGGAGCACTTCCTTCTCGCGCGGGGTCAGGACGTCCAGGCCCTGGGGCGCAGGCGCGGGGCGGGCGAATCGCTCGACGAGGCGGCGGGTGATGGAGGGGGCGAGCAGCGCGTCCCCGGTCTCGACCAGCTTGACCGACGCCACGAGGTGTTCGGGGGTGACGTCCTTCAGCAGGAAACCGCTCGCGCCCGCGGCGAGCGCGGAGTACACGTACCGGTCGAGGTCGAAGGTCGTCAGGATCAGCACCCGGCACGCCGGGTCGTCGGCGAGGACCCGGCGGGTGGCCTCCAGACCGTCCATCCCGGGCATGCGGATGTCCATCAGCACCACGTCCGGCCGCAGCCGCCGCGCGGCGGACACCGCCTCCAGCCCGTCGGCGGCCTCCCCGACCACCTCGATCCCGGACCTGCTGAGGATCATCCGGAACCCGCCGCGCACCAGTGTCTGGTCGTCGGCGATCAGCACCCGCGTCACGGCCGCTCCAGGGGGATCCGCGCCCGCACCCGGTAGCCGCCGCCCAGCCGCCGCCGCGCGTCGAGGTCGCCGCCGTACACCGCGACCCGTTCGCGCAGCCCGGACAGGCCCCGGCCGCCCCTGCTCTCGGTCGGGGCCTGGCCCGTCCCGGTGAGCACGCTCGGGCCGGTGTTGAGGACCTCCAGCCGCAGGTTCCGCCTCCCGTAACTCACCGTCACCTCCGCCGTCGCCCCCGGGGTGCCGTGTTTCAGCGCGTTGGTGAGCGCCTCCTGGACGATGCGGTATCCGGTCGCGTCGATCCCGGCGGGCAGCGGGCACGGTTCGCCCGTCACCCGCACATCGACGGGCAGGCCCGCGAACGCGATCCGGTCGACCAGGGTCCCCAGGTGCGCCAGCGACGGCTGTGGGGTGAACGCCTCACCGTCGCCGTCCGGGGCGGGCGCGAGCACACCGAGCAGGTGCCGCAGCTCGGTCATCGCCTCCCGACCGGTCCGCTCGACGGCCAGCAGCGCGTCCTCGGCCTCGCCGTCGACACCGTGCCGGGCGGCGCCCGCCTGCACGACCATGACGCTGACGCTGTGGCTGACGATGTCGTGCAGGTCCCGGGCCACCCGGGCCCGCTCCTCATCGACGGCCCGGCGCGCGGCGCCCTCGCGTTCACGTTCCAGCAGCCAGGTTCGCGCCCCGAGCTCGGCGCGGCGCCTGCGCCGCTCCCACAGAGCCCATGTGCACGGAACCGCGGCGAGGAGGGGCACGAGCCACGCGGGCAGCATCCGCCCATCCTGCCGCCAGACCCGGGCGGAACGCATCATTCTGGCGGCCCACGACCGTACATCCCTCGGATGACCCGGCCCCGTACTTACATCCAGGACCCGACGCGCGGGCGGTGGCGCGGCTCGTACCGTCACGGTCATGGAGCCGATGGTCCAGCTGATGGACGTACGCAAGGAGTACGGCGAGACCGCCGCGCTCGCCGGGGTGAGCCTCGACATCCAGGCCGGTCAGGCCGTCGCGGTGATGGGCCCGTCGGGGTCGGGCAAGTCGACCCTCCTCAACATGATCGCCGGCCTGGACCGGCCCACGTCGGGCACGGTGGTGGTGCGCGGGGAGGACATCACGGACATGGGCGAGGCCGAGCTGGCCCGGTACCGGCGCCGCCGCATCGGCATGGTCTTCCAGTTCTTCAACCTGCTCGACGACCTGCCGGTGCTGGAGAACGTGATGCTGGCCGCCCAGCTGCTCGGCACCGCGCGCAAGCAGGCGCAGGCCCGCGCGATGGAGCTGCTCGACGAGCTGGGCATCGCCGATCGCCGCAACGCCTACCCGGTGGTGCTGTCGGGCGGGGAACGGCAGCGGGTCGGCGTCGCCCGCGCGCTGATGAACCGGCCCGCCCTGCTGCTGGCCGACGAGCCGACGGGCGCGCTCGACTCGCGGGCCGGCGAACAGGTCATGGACCTGCTGCTGGACCTCAACCAGATCGGCCAGACCCTGCTCATCGTCACCCACGACGAGCGGCTGGCCACCCGGGTCGCCGACCGGGTCGTCGCGTTCGAGGACGGCCGCGTGGCCGCCGAGGTGACCCGGTGAGGGCGGTGTGGCAGGCCGCGCGGTTCGCGGTGCGGCGGCGCAGGCTGCAGACGACCATCATCACGCTGGTGCTGCTGGTGTCGACCGGGACGGTCGTGCTCGCGCTGGGCCTGCTCGCCACCGTGGACGGCCCGTACGACAAGGCGTTCGCGCGGCAGCACGGCGCACATCTGACGGTCTCCTACGACCCCGCGAAGGCGACGGCCGCGCAGGTCGCGGCGTCGGCGTCCCGGCCGGGCGTGACGGCGGCGGGCGGCCCGTACCGCTCGCAGGTCGTCAACATCCCGGAGGAGACCGACCGGACGCGTCCGGGGCTGCTCCCGCCCGGCCCCTTCACGGTCACCGAGCGGACCGGCCGCGCCGACGACCCGGTCGACCGCCTGACGCTCAGGAGCGGCCGCTGGGCCGGCGCGCCCGGCGAGATCGTGCTGGGCACCGACTACGCGCGGTTCCCGTTCGACCCGATCGGGAAAAAGGTGACCTTCGGCGACGGGCGGACCTTCACCATCGTCGGAATCGGCCGGTCGATCACCCGGTCCTCCCAGGCGTGGGTGGCGCCCGGGCAGCTGACCGCCCCGGACGGCCTCCAGATGCTCTACCGGCTCGCCGACCCGGCCACCCCGCCCGGCGCGGTCACCGCCGGGCTGCCGGCGACCGCGAGCCAGAGCTATCTCGTCTCCCGGCAGCAGGCCACCGAGGCCGGAACGACCGTCATCCCGTTCCTGATCGCGTTCGGGATCGCCGGGCTGCTCGTCGCGGTGCTCGTCATCGCCAACGTGGTCAGCGGCGCCGTCGTGTCGGGGTTCCGGCACATCGGCGTCCTCAAGTCCCTCGGCTTCACCCCCGCGCAGGTCACCGGCGTCTACCTGGTGATGATCGCGATACCCGGGGTGCTGGGAAGCCTGATCGGAATCGCCGCGGGCAACGTCCTGGCGGGGACGGTCACCACCACGCTGGGCGACTCGTTCGACCTGCCGACCGCCACCGGCGTCTCGCCCTGGGTGGACGTCCTGGCCTTCACGGGCGTGCTCGCGGTCGCCGTCGTCACCGCGCTGGTGCCGGCCGTCCGGGCCGGGCGGATCCCGACGGCGGTCGCGGTCAGCGCGGGCGCCGCGACGCGGCGGGGCCGGGCCCTGCGGGTGCAGCGGGCGCTGGCCCGGACGCGGCTGTCGCGCCCGGTCAGCCTGGGCCTGGGCCTGCCGTTCGCCCGGCCGGGCCGTACCGCGCTGACCGTCACCGCCGTCGCGTTCGGAGTGGCGGCGGTGACGTTCGCCGCCGGCCTCAACCGGTCCCTCAGCGCCTACCTCGCCGACGCGGAGCTCACCGAGACCGTCCACGTCCTGGTCCCCGTCGACGGCGGACGGCCGGTCTCACTGGCCGGGCGGCCCGGAACCGCCAAGGTCGCGGTCACGCGCTTCGAGCAGGTCCACGTGCCGGGGTTCGACCGGCCGGTGCAGGTCAAGGCCTACCAGGGGGACGTCACCGACCGGCACGGCTACCGGATGGTGCACGGCCGCTGGCTCGGCGGGCCGGGTGAGGCCGTCGTGGGCGACCCGTTCCTGAAGACCGGCGGCAAGAAGGTCGGCGACACCGTCGTCGTGACCGCGGACGGCAGGAAGGCCGCACTGCGGATCGTCGGGACGGCGCTCGTGGACGGCGGCGACACCGTCCTCACGGACTGGGCGTCCCTCACCTCGCTCGTCGACCGCGGGAAGCCTGCGGCGTCCCCGAGATCCTCCGGCCCGCGCTCCGGCATGGTGACCTCTCTTCTGGAGGTCACCCTCACCCCCGGCACCTCCCCGGAGCACTACGCCGCCGCGCTCAGGGCGGACGGGGTCCCGGCCGAGCCGGCCGCCGAGGGCATCGAATCCGGCCAGGTGATCCTCCTCGGGCTCCTCACCCTGCTGACCCTGGGGCTGACCACGGTCGCCGGGCTCGGGGTGTTCAACACGGTGATCCTCAACACCCAGGATCGGGCGCGCGACTTCGGCGTCCTGAAATCGCTGGGCGCGACACCGCGGCAGGTCCTGACGGTCGTGCTCGCCTCCATGGCCGTGCTCGGCCTGGTCGGCGGACTCATCGGACTGCCGCTGGGGCTGGCCGCCCACCATGTGGTGCTGCCGGCCATGGCCGACACAGGCGGCCTGATCCTCCCCTATGGCCTCATGGAGACCTTCCCCTGGCCGCTGATGCTCCTGTCCGTCCTGGCAGGCATCGCGATCGCCCTGCTCGGCGCCCTGATCCCGGCGGGCCGGGCGTCCCGGATCAAGACGGCTGCGGCCCTGCGCTCGGAGTGACCCGCCCACCCGGGGCAGCCGGCCCCGGGTGGGCGGACGGAGGCGAGGGGCGGGGACGCCGCGGTGTGCGGCGTCCCCGCGGTCGTCGCCGGTCAGCGGGCGGGGGCGGCTCCGATCTTGTTCACCCACCCCTGGCTCTCGAAGGCCAGGTACTCACTGCCAGCCGGCTTGCCGGGGAGGGCGGCGTACTGGTCCTCGAAGTCGAGGAGCTGGGCGCTCGTACGGTCCACGACCAGCCGCACGCTGGTGCCCTGGGCGGTGATGGCCACGCCGGGCCTGCCCAGTCGGTCCTTGACCTGGCCGGTGACGCGGACGGACGGGGTGCGCGCCAGGATCCGGTAGAGGGCCGCCCGGGTGCCGGGCGTGGTCGGGGCCATGAACAGGTCCCAGGCGCTGACGAAGACGTACTGGCCGAAGTCGGCCGGGGCGGTGTAGCCGTTCGCGCCGCCCCGGCGGTCCTGCCGCCACAGCTTGCGCAGGTGGCTCTCCAGGGCGCTCTCGGTCGCCGGCAGCTTCGCGATCGTCTTCCATTCGATCTCGTGGGACCCGATGGTGGGGTTCACCAGGTGCGAGCGCTTGCCGTAGGTGACCGTGAGCGGTTTCGAGGCGGTCGTGCCGCCGTTGACGTCGAGCGGGGGCGAGCCCGCCGCCTTCCAGGCGGCCTCGTCCTTCTTCGTGGGGAAGGTGACCTTGATGTCCAGCGGTCCGTGTGAACGGAAGCGCATGCCGGTCCCGCCCCCAGTGCACGCCCAGTCCTCGGCGCTGCTCGCGGTCCGCGCCTGGAACCTTTGGGGCTTGCCCAGAGGTGTCGGTACGCCCGGGCCGGGTTTGAAGGGCATGATGTCCTGCCACATGCGGGTCCGTTTGTACCAACAGGCCCCGCGGGCGGCGGGCTGCTCGGCGGCCGTCTTCGCGCTGGCCAGCAGGAATGCGCGGGTGTCGATCGTCTCGTCGTGTCGAGCGCCGGGGCCGGGGCCGGGGCCGGGGCCGGGGCCGTCTGACGGCAGGCCGACGACCAGCGCCGCCGCGGCCGCCGCCACGGCGGTCACGCCGGCGGCGATGGCCAGCCGCCGGACCGGTCGTCGCGCCGGGACCACGCCCCGGTTCACGGTCGAGGCGCCGGCGCTCGCACGGACCCGCGCCGCGTCGGGACGACGCGCGTAGGCGTCGTCGGCCAGTTCGGCGACCGCCGCGGGCTTCAGGGCGACGATCAGATCGTCGAGTTCGTCCTGCTTCATTGCTTCTCCTGGATGACTCGCGGGCGCGGGGCGCGTCCGTGCGCTCGCGCGGTGCTCTCCTGGGACGCCTCGATCGCCTTGGCCAGCCGCCGGCGCCCCCGGTGCAACCGGACGACGAACGCGGTGCGGGAGCAGCCCGCGACACGGGCCGCCTCCGCGGGTTCGAGCCCGTGCCAGGCGGTCAGGGTGACCGCTTCGGCCTCCTTGGCGGAAAGGGCCCGCAGGGCGGTCAGCGCTTGGTCGCGGGCTATGAGGTGGTCGGCGACGTCCCAGGCGTGCAGGTCGGCGTCGGTGGTGAGGCCGGCCAGCCGGTCGACCAGGCCGCGCGCCCTGCCCGCCGCGCCGTGCGACTGGCGGACCAGGTTCCTGGCCACGCCCAGCAGCCACGGCAGCGC
Organism: Actinomadura citrea; assembly: GCF_013409045.1. Classification (NCBI taxonomy): domain Bacteria; kingdom Bacillati; phylum Actinomycetota; class Actinomycetes; order Streptosporangiales; family Thermomonosporaceae; genus Actinomadura; species Actinomadura citrea. Next base: position 6,656,161 of record NZ_JACCBT010000001.1, read on the forward strand.
CTGGTCGGGGATCTCGTCGATCTTCCGCCACGCGACGGTGAACACCTCGCCCGTCAGGTCCTCGGCGGCCTGGGAGGAGACCCGCAGCACGACGTAGCCGAACACGTTGCGGTAGTACGTCTCGTAGAGGCGGGTGAATCGGGCCTCTTGCTCGTCCACGCCACCTCCTCTCTTCTCGGAGCCGGTACGCCGAGAAGTCCGAGAAGGCCACGGCGGATTACCTCGCGGGCCCGGAAGTCCTTCGGCGATCGCGCCACGGCAACGGGCGCGCGGCGTCCTGCCTGGACGGCCGGGTAGACGCGCCTTGCCTCAAGGCTGACCGTCCACGATGGATGCGCCGGCGCTCGATGGCCGGCGGGACGGCGATTGACGCTTCAAGGAGTGGCGTGCGCGTGCCACCTTCTGTGCTTTCCCCCGCACGCAAGGTGACTCTGGACTCGAACGGTTCTCGCGGCTCCGGTCCGAGAGCCACTTTCGAGGCAGGAGTGCACACATGAGGAAACAACGTCCTCTGACCAGGGCGGCGACCCTGACGGCGGCGGTGGGCCTGCTCGCGGCGGCCCCGTTCGGCGCGAGCGGCCAGGCCGCCTCCGCCGCCGGTGGCTCGGTGAACCGGTCAGCGGCCCCGCCGGAAGCGGCGGCCGGGAGCGTCCCGTCCGGCGTGTCGGCGGCGCCCCCCGTGTACCGCGTCAAGGTGGCCCAGTGGGCGAAACCCCGTCTCAACATCCGGGATCATCCGGGCTGGCCGGGCGGCCAGCCCGGAAATATCATCGGGGCGAAGCATCCGGGGGACGGCGCCATGGCCCTCTGCGCGGCCGAGGGCGCCACGATCACCGCCTTCGAGGGCAGGACCGGCTCGACCTGGGTCAAGATCGACCTAGGTGGGGAGCGCACCGCCTGGCTGTGGGACCCCGGGCTCAACCCCCACGAAGTCATCCGCCCGTGCCTCTGCGGGTGCCCGAGGATCAAGACCGACCGCGGCGCGGACGGCAAGACCTGCGGCTGCCGGGAACGCGAGGAGGGTCAATGAACCCCTGGCGAACCGGGGCCGGAATGGTCGCGGCGCTGGCGCTGTCGGCCGTGGCGGCGCCCTCGGCCGCGGTCGCCGACTCTCCGGCCCGCGCTCGCGCGGACCGGGTCACCGTCGGCGACTGGGCCAGGCCCCTGCACGTGCGGGAAGATCCGGGGGCTCCGGGAGTCCCGCCGGGCAGGATCATCGGCTCGATCATGCCGCCCGCGGAGGCCAGCGCCCTGTGCCACATCACCGACGGCTCGCAGATGACCTCCTGGGGCCGGACCAGGTCGGACTGGGTCAAGATCCGGTACGGCTGGGAGGGGCACGCCTGGCTGTGGGGCGGCGGCCTCAACCCCTACTCGCTCCGCGAGTGCTGAGCACCACCGGCCAGGGGCCGGATCGCGTCCCTCCCTCCTGACCCTCCTCCGCACCGGACCCCGAGGCGCTGACCTGTGGAGACGCGCCTCGGGGAGCGGCGGGTGGCTAGGCGTGGTCCGGTGCGCGGGGCAGTCGCAGGGTGAACGTCGCGCCTTGGCCCGGCGCGCTGCGCACCGCGGCGGAGCCTCCGTGCGCCTCGGCCAGCTGCCGCACGATGGCCAGGCCCAGTCCGCTGCCGCCCGTCTGCCGGCTGCGCGACTTCTCGGCCCGCCAGAACCGGTCGAAGAGGTGCGGCAGGTGCTCGGGCGCGATGCCCGGCCCGGTGTCGGCGACCTCGATCAGCACGTCGTCGCCGTCGGCGTGCGCGCTCAGGCCCACCCGTCCGCCGGCCGGCGTGTAGCGGACCGCGTTGGCGAGCAGGTTGCCGACCGCCTGCCGCAGCCGTACCGGATCGGCGTCCAGGTGCGGCCGACCGGTCACCTCGGCGGTCAGCACCAGCTCGGCGGCCTCGGCCGCGGCCCGGTAGACGGTCGCGATCTGCTCGACCAGATCGGCCACGTCGACCGGCTCGGGGTGCAGCCGCAGCTTGCCCACGTCGGCGAGCGCGAGTTGCTGGAGGTCGTCGACGATGTGCTGCAGCAGCGTGGCCTCCTCGACCAGCGAAGCGGTCAGCGCCGGGCCCAGGTCGGCCACGCCGTCCTGGGCGGCCTCCAGCCAGCCCCGGATGTTGCTCAGCGGCGTGCGCAGCTCGTGCGACACATCGCTGACCATCGCCTTGCGCTGCCGCTCCATGCGGTCCAGGTGCTCGGACATCTCGTTGAACGCGGCGCCCAGCTCGCCGACCTCGCCCTTGGCGCGCATCGCGACCCGCGCCGAGCCGTCGCCGGCCCGCATCCGCCGGGCCGCCGCGGTGACCGCCCGCACCGGCCGCGCCAGCCGGGTGGCGACGAGGACGCTGATCCCGACCGCCAGGACGAGGATCACCGCGGTGACCCCCGCGATGCCGTACGGGTCGATGGCGGGCGTGCGGTCCTCCGACGAGCCGATGTAGAGCAGCGCGGCCGGCGCGACGTAGGACTTCAGCTGGGTGCGGCGCGCGGTGGCCAGGCACTCGGCGGCCGACGCCGGAGCGGCCGGCGTGCCGGTCTCGTCCAGCCACACGTCGACCTGGCTTCCGCGGCACTGCCGGACCAGGGCGGCGAGCTGGGTGAGCGCGCGCTTCTCGGTCGTGGTCGGCCCGGGTGCGTCCGGCGAGCACGACGCGGGCGGCACCGCGGGCTCCGGCTCCGCGGTGGGCCGGTCCGCCGGCCTGCCGCCGGGCGCGACGGTCTGCGCGCCGGGCGCCCGGGTCGGCACGCCGGGCGGCGCGCCGGGCGTGTTCCCCGGCTGCTGCGACTTCTCCACGGGCTCGGTCGGCGAGGAAGGTCTCGGCGTCGGCGGGACCGCGGCCGACGGCGTCTCGGCGACTTCGGCGAGCCGAAACGCTCCGCCACCGGACGGTCGCGCAAGCGCGGCTCGCGATGTTGAAGGACCGTGTCCGGATGGTGCGCCGACGGGCGCGCCCGGAGGGTTCGTGCCCGGTGCCGGGCTGGTCGGACCGCCCTCGCGGCGGAGGTACGGGCGGCCGCCGGGCCCGACGACGACCGTGGCGCGCTGGCCCTCGCGGCGCAGGCACGCCGCCTGCGCGTCGACCTCCCGCCGCAGCCGCACCCGCTCGGGATCCGGCAGCCGGAACGGGCCGGCCGCACGCGCGTCGATCCGGTCGGTGGCCGCACCGGGCCCCAGCGAGACGTCGACGGCGAGCGGGTCGACGACGGCCGAGGGGCGCGCCGGCAGCGGCGGCCGGCCTGCCGCCGAGTCCGCGATCCGGGTGCCGTCCTCGGTCGCCAGCGCGACCCGCTGGTCGCTCTGCCGGGCCAGCCCGCGCACGGTCTCCCCGACGCCGTCCCAATGCGGGTGGCTCGCCGCGTAGCCGAGCAGCGCGTCGTTGATCCGGGCGTCGCGAGCGAGCGTCCGGCCCTGCCGCTGCCGGATCTCGCCGGACGTGCTGCGCGCCGCCAGCCACGCGGTCGCAACGATCGAGCACACCGCGATCAGTACCGAGCTGGCGACCAGTCGCACGAGCAGGCTATGGCGCACGGTCGCCGACCAGCTTGTATCCGACGCCGTACACGGTGCACAGCCGGACCGGCCGCCGCGGCTGCGGCTCGATCTTCTTGCGCAGGTTCTTCACGTGCACATCGACGGTGCGCTCGGTGATGAAGCGGTCGAAGCCGTGCAGGTGCTCCAGGAGCTGCACCCGGGTGAGCACCCGGCCCGGCCGCTCGGCCAGCGCCTCCAGGAGGCGGAACTCCGCGGGCGTGCACTCGACCTCGCGCCCGTCCGCGAGGACCGTGTGCCGTTCGGGGTCCACCGTGATGCCGCCGACCCGGTACACCTGCTCGCCGCTCCCCCGCCCGGTCCGCCGCAGCAGCGTGCGCACCCGGGCCATCAGCTCGCGCGGGCTGTAGGGCTTGGTGACGTAGTCGTCGGCGCCGAGGTCGAGGCCGCGCAGCAGGTCGTCCTCCGTCGAGCGGGCGGTCAGCATGAGCACCGGGACGTCGGACTCGGCGCGCAGCCCGCGGCACACGTCGAGGCCGTCGACCCCCGGCATCATCACGTCCAGCAGCACGATGTCGGGGCGGCGCGCGCGAGCCTCGTCGATCGCGGCCCGCCCGTCGTGGACGACGACCACGGAGTGCCCCTCGCGCTGGAGATAGAGGCGCAGCAGCTCCGCCTGTTTGGGGTCGTCCTCCGCGACCAGGACATTCGCGCACATGGGGCCTGAGCGTAGCCAAGCCGATCCCGGCACCACGGGATCATCACATCGGCCTCACAGGTTCTTCACACTCCTCGGCCAGCATCTCGCGGCATGCGCCAAGTCAAGATCCACACCGGCGTCCTGCTCGCCGCCGGCCTGATCGCCGGGCTGGCCGGCTGCGGCTCGTCGGACAACCGCAGATCAGGGGACGGCCCGTCCGATGCGGACCGACCGGCGGCCGCCGCCGAGCCACAGCGGTCAGGGCGGCAGGGCGGTGCCGAGATAGCGACCGTGCGCGGCCGCCAGATCGCCGTGCACAAGCAGAAGGGCGACGGCGCGACTTGGAAGAAGCTGTCCAGCCCCAACGAGATGGGCGCCACCCGGGTCTTCCTCGTCGACGCCAAGGACGGCGAGTGGCTCAAGGTGCTGCTGCCGATCCGGCCGAACGGCAGCACCGGCTGGGTCAGGGCGTCCGACGTGAAGCTGTCGTCGACGCCCCACCGCGTGGAGATCGACCCGAAGGCGTTCACGTTCACCGTCTTCGACGGCGACAAGGTGCTGCGCACCGGCAAGGTCGCCACCGGCGAGGGCGGCACCCCGACCCCGGCCGGTCGCTTCTACTTCACCGAGCTGGTCCGACCGCCGAACCCCAACGGTGACTACGGCGCGTACGCCTTCGGGCTGAGCGGTTTCTCGCCGACGCTGAAGACGTTCGCCGGCGGCCCAGGGCAGCTCGCCGTGCACGGCACGAACAAGGCGTCGGCGCTGGGCGGCAAGGTCAGCCACGGCTGCGTGCGGGTCGGCAACGACGACATCACCTGGATGGCCAAGAACCTGGCGATCGGCACGCCTGTCGTCGTCAAGAAGTGAAACAACACCGAAAGGAACATCGATGCATCTGAAGTCCCTCATCGCGGCCGTCGCGCTGGGCATCGGCCTGGCCGGCACCGGGATGGCCGCCGCCGAGGCCGCCACCGCCACCCCCCACCCGACCACCTCACCCGGCGTCCCGACCCCGCCCCAGCACCCCGGCGCCTCGAACCCGCCCCAGCACCCCGGCTCTCCGGCACCCCAGCGCCCCGGCGTCCCGACCCCGCCCCAGCGCCCCGGCGGCAACCTGCCGAGGCCCAGCGAGCCGCCGACCGCCATGCCTCCCGGCAATGCCATCCCCAGGGTGCCGAACTACACCGGCTGACCGTGACAGCAGGCCCGCACGTCTCCCGTCGTGCGGGCCTGCCGCCGTGGAAGCGCCGCGACGGCCCTGGGCCGGTGTTCTCAGATGAACTCCAGGGGGCGGACGGTGTAGTCGGACGGGATGTCGTCGTGCATGGCCTCGACGGGGCGGTCGGGGGCGGTCTCCTCCAGGAGGGCGGCGCGGCGGACGCGGTCGGTGCGGAAGATGCGGCTTCCGTCTCGCATGCGGCACCAGGCGGTCAGGTACCAGCCGTTGCCGGACGCGGTGAACGTGACGGGCTCCACGTCGCGTTCGGTCTCGGTGCCCGTCCGGTCGACGTAGGTGAGGCGGACCACCCGGCGGGTCCGGATGGCCTCTTCCAGCACGGCCGGCACGGACGCCGGATCGTCGACCTCGGCGGGGGTCAGGAAGCGGACGCGCTGGGCCAGTTCGCGGGCCGAGGCACTGTCGGCGGCCGACATCGCGGCGACGATCTTGTGCAGGGCGGTGCGTGCGGCCCGGGAGTAGGGCGAGCCGCCGGCCCGGGACAGGGTGATCGCGAGGGCCACCGCCTCGGCGGGGGTGAAGTTCAGCGGCGGCAGCGTCCGGCTCTTGTCGAGGGTGTAGCCGCCTCCGCGGCCCACGTCCGCGAAGATCGGCACACCGGCCTGCTGGAGCGCGCCGATGTCGCGCTCGATCGTGCGGACGCTCACCTCGTACCGCGCGGCCAGTTCCCGCGCGCTGACCCGGCGCGGGGCGCACGCGCGCAACTCCTCCACCAAGGCGTACAAGCGGTCGGTGCGGTTCACGCGCCGACCGTACGCGCCGGCTCCGACATTCCCCGGGCGCTACGAGAAGCGCCAGAGGCGCACCCTTCCGTTGGAGCTGCCCGCTCCGGCGGCCAGCAGGCGGCCGTCCGGACTGAACGCCAGGGCCGTCCCGTCCGACTTCTCCCACTCCAGCGTCGCGAAGTGATCGCCGGTGCCCGTCTCCCACAGCCGGATCGTCCCGTCCCCGGCCGCGCTGGCCAGGACCCGGCCGTCGGGGCTGAACGCGAGTGCCTGCACGGTTCCCTCGTGTCCCACCAGATCCCGGCGCGGCGTCCCCGCTCGCAGGTCCAGTATCCGGATCGTGTACGCGTCGCGGCCCGTCGTGTCCACGACGTCGGTCGCGGCGGTCCGTCCGTCCGGGGCGAACGTGAACAGCACATTGACGGGCCCGGCCACGGCGTTCTCGATGTCCCGGCCCGGCCGCAGATCGTGGATCTGGACGTGGCCGCGGCTGCCGACCGCGGCGATCCGCTCACCGGTCGCGTCGAAGGCCAGGTGGAAGGTGCCACCGCTCCGTGGCGCGAACGTGCCGGTGCGGCGGCCGGTCGCGGTGTCCCAGAGTTCGATGCCATTGGCGCCGACGGTGGCCAACGTGCGGCCGTCGGCGCTGAACGCCTTGGTGAACATCCTGCCCTCGGGCATGATCGTCCGGCGGCGGGAGCCGGTGGCCGCGTCCCAGAGCTGGATCGGGCCGTTCCCGCGCAGGGTCGCCAGCAGCCGACCGTCCCCGCTGAGGGCCGTGAGCTGGTCGGCGCCCTCGCCGCCCAGCTCGTGCGCGGTTCCCCGGCCGGTCGCGACGGTCCACCGCCAGATCTGCCCGGCCCCCGCGCAGACCAGTGTCGCCGAGTCGGGAGTGAACGCGAGCCGGACCGTCGCGACCGGTCCACCGGCGAGCACGACCGGCCGGGGCGTCTTCAGCGGTGTGGCGCCCTCCCCTCCGGCGTCGCCGGGCCACCACCACAGCAGCGCGGGCACCCCGAGGACGGCCGCGGCCCCCACCGCCGCTCCGCCGGCCAGGACGGCGCGGCGTCCCGTCCCGCGGGGCGACGCCGCCAGCAGCCGGGCCGCCTCGCCGGGCGACGGCCGCCGCTGCGGTTCCTTGGCCAGGCACGCGGCGATCGCGGGCCGCAGCTCGGCGGGAACTCCGGTCAGGTCCGGCGGGGCGCTGACGATGCGGTGGACGATCCCGGGCACCTCGGCGGCGTCGAACGGCCCGCGCCCGGTCGCGGCGAAGGCCAGGACGCAGCCGAGGGAGAACACGTCCGACGCGGGGCCCGCCGTGTCCGCGCGAACCTGCTCGGGCGACATGAAGGCGTACGTGCCGACGACCGCGCCAGTGGACGTCAGCGCGGTGGCCTCGGCCGCGCGGGCGATGCCGAAGTCGATGATGCGCGGGCCGTCCCGCGACATGATGACGTTGCCGGGCTTGAGGTCACGGTGCACCAGCCCGCACGCGTGGATCGCCGCCAGCCCTTCCGCCAGCGCGACACCGAGCGCGCGGACCCCGGCGACGTCCAAGGGCGCGGCCTCGCGCAGCGAGGGGCCCGGGACGTAGGCGGTCGCCATCCACGGCTCGTCCGCCTCCGGATCAGCCTCCACCACCTGCGCGGTGTAGAAGCCGCCCACCTTCCGCGCCGCTTCGACCTCACGCGCGAACCGGACCCGGAACTCCGGGCGGCTCAGGTGTTCGGCCCGGATGACCTTCACCGCGACCCGCCGACCGCCTGCCGACACGCCGAGGAACACCTCGCCCATGCCGCCGGCGCCCAGCCGCCCCTCCAACCGGTACGGGCCGATCCGGCGGGGGTCGCCGTCACGCAGCCGGTCCATCAGCGCAGCCTCCACAGGTTCACGGCGGCCTGTCCGCGACGTTCGCTGCCGCCCGCCACCGTCCGGCCGTCCGTGGAGAGCGCGAGTCCCCTGACCGCTCCGCCGGTCCCGGCAAGGGCCGCGGTCACCCGGCGGGTCGCCAGGTCCCACAGCCGAACGGTGTGGTCGGTGCCGGCGGCGGCCAGCACCGCGCCGCCCGCGCTGACGGCCACCTCGGTGACGTCACCGGCATCGCCGGAGGCGAGGGCACCGGTGATGCGGACCCGGGCGGCGTCCCACAACCGGATCGTGGCGCCGCCCCCCGCGGTGACCAGGGTCCGGCCGTCCGGGGCAAGGGCCAGCGAACTCGTCTTCTTCCCCTGGTCGGCGACGTGGGCGATCGGGCTGCGGGTGCGGACGTCCCACACCTGCACCGAACCCGGCTCGGCACGGCCCTGGAAACCGTCCGTCCCGGCCATGACCCGACGGCCGTCCCGGCTGAAGGCCACGGCGTTCACGCCGTCAGCGCCGAAGACGTCGCCCAGAACGCCTCCGGTGGCGGTGTCCCAGAGCCGGTCCGGCCCGGCGAGGGTCCGGCCGTCCGGGCTGAACGCGAGAGCGTTGACGCGGGCCCCCCTGGCGCGGAGCGTCCGCAGCGGGCGAGGCGGTCGCGTGTCCGCCGACTCGACGTCCCACAGCCGGACGGTGGCGTTCGTGTGGCCGGTGGCCAGCAGCCTTCCGTCCGGGGTGAACGCCATCGCGGCCACCCCGGCGGGAGCGCGCAACTCGTGGATGACGTGGCCTGAGGCGGGGTCCCACAGGTACACGGTCTCCCCCAGCGTCCCGCCGCAGGCCAGGATCCGGCCGTCCGGACTGAACGCCACGTCCTCCACCGGTCGCCCTTCCTTGGCGAGCGTGGTGGCGGGCGGCATCATCACGTCGCCGGCCGGTGCGGACGCCGACCCCGGAGGCCGCCCACCGCCCCGGGCGAGCAGGAATGCCGGCACTCCCAGGGCGGCCACCGTCGCCGCCGCGCCGACGAGCACCGTCCGGCGCCGGATCCCGGCGGCGGGCCGGACGGCGGCCGCCACGCGGGTGAACGGTGTCGTGCCGCGCTCCACCGTGCGTTCGGTGTCCGGCCCCTCCGGGCGTGCGGCGGTGGCGGCCACCGGCGCGGCGTCCGGGTCGGCCAGGTGGGCGAGAATCCGGACGGTGGCCGGCCGTTCGGCCGGGTCCTTGGCCAGACAGGCCGCTACGAGCGGGCGCAGCGGCTCCGCCAGCCCGTCCAGGTCGGGCCGCTCGTTGAGGAGGCGGTGCACGGTGGCGGGGATCGTCGCGGTGTCGAACGGGCCGCGCCCCCTCGCGGCGAAGGCGAGCACGCAACCCAGCGCGAACACGTCGGCGGGCGGCCCGCAGGGCTCGCCCAGCACCTGCTCGGGCGCCATGTAGGCGTAGGTGCCGAGGACCGCGCCGTCCGCGGTGAGCGCTCCGGCGCCGACGGCGCGGGCGATGCCGAAGTCGATGATGCGCGGGCCGTCCGGCGACATGATGACGTTGCCGGGCTTGAGGTCACGGTGCACCAGCCCGCACGCGTGGATCGCCGCCAGCCCCTCGACCAGCGCCGCACCGAGCCGGTGCAGCTCGTCGGAAGGCAGCGGGGCGACGTCCCGCAGGGACGGGCCGGGGATGTAGGCGGTCGCCATCCACGGCTCGTCCGCCTCCGGATCGGCGTCCACCACCTGCGCGGTGTAGAAACCGCCCACCTTGCGGGCCGCCTCCACCTCACGCGCGAACCGCGCCCGGAATTCTGGACGGCCGAGATGCTCGGCGCGGATGACCTTCACCGCGATCCGGCGGCCGCCCGCCGACACGCCGAGGAACACCTCGCCCATGCCGCCGGCGCCCAGCCGCCCCTCCAACCGGTACGGGCCGATCCGGTGGGGATCGCCCTCGCGCAGCGCTTCCAAAGGGACTCCCGGGTCCACTCAGCCGTGATCTCGCCGGGATCGATACTGCCGTTCCCCGCGGTCGTCCCCCGGGGAATGACGGCCCTCGCGCGCCTAGAGGGCGCGGAGGAAGCCGATCACGGCGTCGTTGACCTCGGCGGGGCGTTCCTGCTGCGTCCAGTGGCCGCATCCGGACAGCCAGACGGTGTCGCGCAGGTTCGGCACGAAGTCGCGCATGGAGGCGATCGTGTCGCGGGCGCCGATGGCGACGAGGTCGCGGTCGCCCGCGATGTAGAGGGCGGGCGGGCCGATGGGGGCGCGGTGCCAGGCTGCCGTGAGCTCCCAGTTGCGGTCGAGGTTGCGGTACCAGTTGACGGGGCCGGTGAAGCCGCTCTCGGCGTACTCCTCGACGTAGGCGGCGATGTCCTCGGCGGTGAGCCAGCCGGGCAGCTTCTCCGGCTCGGGGAGGCCGTCGAGGAAGCCGCCGCCCTCCGGGACGACCAGCGGCGGGCACGGGCCGTCGCCGGACACCCCGTACAGCATGCGGCGGAAGGTGGCGGCCCGGTCGCGGTCGAGTTCGGCCTCCGGGACGTCCGGCTGCTGGAAGTGCACCATGTAGAAGCCGTCGCCGAAGAGGCGGCGCATGGACTCCACGGGCGGCCCGCTGCTGCGCGGACGGTGCGGAACCGACATGCCGACCACGCCGCGCACCCTGTCGGGGCGCATCTGGGCCACGGCCCAGGCGACGGGGGCGCCCCAGTCGTGGCCGACCACGACGGCGCGGTCCGCGCCGAGCGGGCCGATGAGCCCGACCGCGTCCGCGGCCAGGTGCAGGATCGTGTACCGGCCGGCGTCCGCAGGGCCGCCCGTGCGGGCGTAGCCGCGCTGGTCGGGCGCGACGGCGTGGAACCCGGCCTCGGCGAGCGCGGTGAGCTGGTGCCGCCAGGAGTACCAGCATTCGGGGAAGCCGTGCAGGAGGAGCACGAGGGGTCCTTCGCCCGCCTCGGCGACGTGCATGCGCAGCCCGCTGTCCGACCGGACGAAGCGGTGCCTGATCTCGGTCATCTGGAACCCTTCGGGTGGCGCGGGCCGGTCCGTCCAACGCTATCCCCCGCCGGACGGCATTCTTGATCACAAAAACAGGAAATCGGCTGGAACGGTCCCAACGCATGCGCCCGCACCTGCGACACTGCTCGGCCAGATCGAACGCGCGGACGAACCCGCACACCGGCGAGGAGTGGAACAGGATGTACGACGGCAGCCACACGGGCGGCCACACGGGCGGGCAGGCACAGGCAAGCCCGACGCCCGGGCACCTTCCGGCGGTGGGCGCGGGCAACACCCTCACCCTCAACTACCGGGACGCACAGGGCGAGGAGGTCTATCTCTCCAAGATCTCCGGGCCCGGGCTCCCGAGTCCCTTCTGGCAGGCGTGGGAGGAGCTCCAGCGGCTCGGGATCCCCGCCGAGAACGTGACGGCGGCCTTCTCCGAGATCGAGCCGTGCCGTCTTCCCGGGTGCTACTGCGACCCGCTCCTGCGCGACTTCGCCTTCCCTCACGCCGAGATCTCGTTCGGGCGGCCCTACGGCGCCACCGCGCGGGAACGGGCCGCCGCGGTCGCGGCCAACTCGGAGCAGGCGGCGGCGCTCGCCCGGATGATGGGCCGGTCCGCGCCGCCCGGGGCATCGCCGGTCCCGCCGCCCGCGGGCGCGCCGCCGGCGCCGCCGCTGGATCCCGCGCAGCTCGCGCAGGTGCTGGCATCGGCGTTCGGCCCCGCGCAGGTGCGCCGCTACCAGGCCGGCGACCTGCAGCGGATCGGGGTGCCACCCGCACAGGCGGCCGTGCTGGAGGTGGCCGGGCTCCCCGCGCAACTCCCGCACATCTTCCAGGCGTGGACGGCCCGGCCGATGCCGGAGCAGCTCGGCATCCGCCGCAGCCCGCTCTCGGAAGACAGGCTGCACGAGTTCGCCTCGCTCGTCAGCATCGGCGGGGACGGTCACTGCATGATCGGCCTGCTGATCTCCGGTCCTCCGCACGTGCTGGGCGGGGTGTGGGCGGTGGACCCCGTCCTCGGGACGACCCGGTTCGTCAACAGCGGCCCGGGGGAGCTCGCCCGCTCGCTGGCGCTGCTGTCGCACGGACGGCGGCGTATGCGGGGCAGGGACGCCCATGGGGCCGGAGAGATCGTCGAGCGGATCCAGGCACAACTCGCCTCCGTCGACCCGGCCGCCTTCCACGGGGAGGACCGCTGGTGGTCCCTCGTCGTCGAGCAGATGTGGAACGGGCTGTTGTGACCCGGCCGGTCTGAACCGATCCATACCGTCCGGTGGTGGATTGTGTGCGCGGGCCACATGGGAGGGCGGGGCCGCGCTCCATAGGTTCTGCGCATGACGAGCGTGACACCGCGGGCGACCGCGGGGACTTCGGGGACGCTGGATCTGTCGGGCAGGCGCGCCCTGGTCACCGGAGGCGCGAGCGGCATCGGCCGCGCCTGCGCCCGGCGGCTCGCGGCGGCGGGCGCCGAGGTGGTGGTGGCCGACATAGACGGGGACGCGGCGGAGCGGACCGCGGCCGAGATCGGCGGTGTCCCCCTGCTGGCCGATCTGGCCGACGTGGACGCGCTCGGCGGCCTGGCCTCCGGCACGGACATCCTGGTCAACAACGCCGGAATCCAGTACGTGGCGCCGCTCCAGGACTTCCCGCCGGAGACGTTCGGGCGGATCCTGCGGTTGATGGTGGAGGCGCCGTTCCGGCTGGTGCGGGACGCGCTGCCCGGCATGTACGAGCGCGGCTGGGGTCGCATCGTCAACATCTCGTCCGTGCACGGGTTGCGGGCCTCGCCGTACAAGTCGGCCTATGTGACGGCCAAGCACGGCCTTGAGGGGCTTTCCAAGGTGATCGCGCTGGAGGGCGCCCCGCACGGCGTGACGTCCAACTGCGTCAACCCCGCCTACGTCCGGACCCCGCTGGTGGAGAACCAGATCGCCGACCAGGCGCGCACGCACGGCATGCCCGAGGACGAGGTCGTCGAGCGGATCATGCTCGACCACGCCGCCGTGAAGCGGCTGATCGAGCCGGACGAGGTGGCGGAACTCGTCGCCTATCTGTGCTCGCCGCCCGCCTCGATGGTGACCGGCGCCTCCCTGGCACTCGACGGCGGCTGGACGGCGCACTAAGAATGAGCCGTATGACCTGCGGCGTCTTCCTCGAACTGCTGGCCCGGGAGGCCTCCCCCGTCGAGTTCGAGGGCCCCCTCGTGCAGGCGCGGGCGGAGGGCGCGCCTCCGGCCGTCCTGGAGGAACTGGAGGCGACGAAGCTCGCCGCGCTGCGGGTCCGGACGATCATGCGGCGGCACGCCCGCCGGGAGAACGAGCTGGCGGCGCTGTTCGACACCGCGGGCGACCTCGCCGGGCTGCGCGACCTCGACGCGGTGCTGGAGGCGATCACCCGCCGCGCACGGCGGCTGCTGAACGCCGACATCGCCTACCTCACGCTGAACGACGACGCGCGCGGCGACACCTACATGCGGGTGACCGACGGGTCGGTGTCGGCGGCGTTCCGGCGGCTGAGGCTGCCGATGGGCACCGGTCTGGTCGGCCTGGTCGCGCAGACCGCGATGCCCTACAACAGCGACCACTACCTGGTGGACGCCCAGTTCGAGCACCGGGGGTTCATCGACGATGCGGTCGCCGAGGAGGGCCTGGTCGCCATCCTCGGCGTGCCGATGCGGCTGGGCAGCCGGGTCATCGGCGTGCTGACCGCCGCGAACCGCAGTGAGCGCCCGTTCGACCAGGAGGAGGTGGCGCTGCTCGGCTCGCTCGCCGCGCACGCCGCGATCGCCATCGACAACGCCCGCCTCTTGGAGGAGACCCGTACCGCTCTGACCGAGCTGAGCGCCGCCAACGAAGAGGTCAAGGCGCGTAGCGCGGCCGTGGAGCGGGCGGCGCGCGCGCACGACCGGATGACCGCCGTGGTGGTCCGGGGCGGCGGCGTGGAAGACGTCGGCGCCGTGGTGACCGAGTTGCTGGGCGGCACCCTGCACGTCCTGGACGCCGACGGCCGGCGACTCGCGACGACCGGCGCGGCGGCGGAGCCCCTCGGCGACGACGAACTGGGCGGGGTCTCGGCCTCGGCCCACTCCGCACGCGCGCAGGGGCGCACGGTCAGGCGCGGCGATCTGTGGATCGCCTCGGTCTCCACCGGCGACGAGATGCTCGGCACGCTGGTGCTGCGCACCGCCGACGAGGTGGACGACGCCGACCAGCGGATCCTGGAGCGCGCGGCGCTCGTGACGGCGCTGCTGCTGCTGTTCCAGCGGAGCGCCACCGAGGCCGAGGGGCGGGTGCGCGGCGAGCTGCTGGACGACCTGCTGTCCGGCCGCCGGGCGGGCGCGGAGGCGCTGACGGCGCGGGCGCGGCGCGTCGGCGTCGATCTGGGCGCTCCGCACGTGGTGCTGTGCGCCACGTACGACTCCCGCGAGCACCGGCCCCGCGCGGCCTTCTGGGCGTCGTCGTTCGCGGCGGTGGAGCACGGCCTGGCCGCCTCGCGTGCGGAGGAGATCGTCCTGCTGCTGCCGGGCGACCGGCCGGGCGACGCGGCGCGCCGGGTCGCCAAGGAGCTCGGCGCCTCCCTCGGCGGGTCCGCCACGGTCGGCGCGGCCGGCCCGGTCCGCGGTCCGGGCGGGGTCGCCCCCGCCCACCGGGAGGCGCAGCGCTGCGCGGACGCGCTGCTGGCCCTCGGGCGCCGCGGCGACGGCGCCGGCGCGTCCGAGCTGGGCTTCGTCGGCCTGCTCATCGGGGACGACCGCGACGTGACGGGCTTCCTCGGGAGCGCGCTCGGTCCCGTCCTCGACTACGACGAGCGGCGCGGCACGGCCCTCGTCCAGACGCTGGAGGCCTATTTCGGGACGGGCGGCAGCCTGTCGCGGACGGCCGAGCGCCTGCACATCCACGTCAACACCGTGAGCCAGCGCCTCGACCGCATCGCCCGCCTCCTCGGCGACGACTGGCAGGCCCCCGAGCAGGCCCTCGAACTCCAGCTCGCCCTGCGCCTGCACCGCCTCTCCCGCTGAGCACGCCGGAACGCGGCGCGCCGCCCCCTGGGGGACGGCACGCCGCGCGCTCGGTTCGTGTCACACGGAGGCTTCGACCTTGGCGTCGTCGTTCTCGGGCGCGGGACGTGCGCGGGAAGCTCGGGCCGCGACGAGATCGCGGGCCGTGCCCCAGACGCCGCGGCGGAACAGCAGCACGACCACGATGAAGATCGCGCCGGTGATGATCCCGGTCTCCTCGAACCCGGCGCCGGCCAGGTAGTCGTTCAGCTCCACGATCAGCGCGGCGCCGACGGCCCCGCCCCACAGGGTGCCGATGCCGCCGAGGACGACCATCATCACGGCCTGGCCCGAGGTCGTCCAGTACACGCCCTGGAGGGACGCGAAGCCGTGCCCGACGGTGAACAGCCCGCCCGCCAGGCCCGACAGGGCGGCCGACAGGACGAAGGCCAGCAGCTTGTAGCGGTCGATGCTGTAGCCGAGCGCCCGCGCCCTGTTGGGGTTGTCGCGGATGGACATCAGGACCCTGCCGAAGGGGGACCGGACGATGCGCCAGGCGGCGAACAGCCCGACCAGGATGAACGGCAGCGCGGCGTAGTAGAAGAAGAACGGGTCGGACAGGTCCAGCCCGAACAGCTCCCTGGGGATGCCCTGCAGGCCGTTCTCCCCGCCGGTCGCCTCCCTCCACTGGTTGGCGATGAAGTACACCATCTGCGCGAAGGCCAGTGTGACCATGGCGAAGTAGATGCCGCGCAGCCGGACCGACAGGAAGCCGATCGGGACGGCGAGGGCGGCCGCGAAGGCGGCGCCGCCCAGCACGGCCACGGGGAACGGCAGCCCGGAGTGCAGCGCGATCAGGCCGGTGGCGTAGCCCGAGCCGCCCCAGAAGGCCGCGTGCCCGAACGACAGGAGCCCGGTGAAGCCGAGCAGCAGGTCGACGGCGGCCGCGAACAGCGCCCAGCAGACGATGTCCAGCGCGACCGGCGGGTAGATGAACCAGGGCAGGACGAGCGCCACCACGAGCCCGGCGGCCAGCAGGACCGGCCGTCCGGCCAGCTTGGAGAGGATCACAGGTTCTCCTCGGCGGTCACAGGGCCTCCTCGCGTCCGAACAGGCCGGCGGGGCGCCACAGCAGCACGGCGGCCATCAGGATGAACACCAGCGTCTGCGACAGCGACGGGACGTAGTAGTTGCCGAGGGCCGACACGAGCCCGACCGCGAACCCGGCGGCGACCGAGCCGAACACCGACCCGAGGCCGCCGATCACCACGACCGCGAACACCGTGATGATCAGGTCGGAGCCCATCAGCGGGTTGACCGCCCGCATCGGCGCGGCGAGCACGCCGGCGAACGCGGCGAGCGCGATGCCGAACCCGAACACCGGCGTCACCCAGCGGGCGACGTCGATGCCGAGGGCGCGCGACAGCTCGGGCCGCTCGGTCGCCGCCCGGACGATCATGCCGACGCGGGTCCGGGTCAGCACCACCCACACGGCGGCGCACACCAGCACCGACACCGCCAGCACGAACACCTGGTACGTCGGGTAGGTGAACAGGCCGAGGTCGATCGACCCGTCCAGCGCGGACGGGCGCGGATAGGGCTGCGACTGCACCCCGTACCGCCGCTTCACCAGGTCCTGCAGGATCAGCGCGAGCCCGAAGGTGAACAGGAAGTTGTAGAGCGGGTCCAGCGGCGCGAGCCGGTGGATGAACAGCCGCTCCAGCAGCACGCCCGCGATCCCGAGGGCGACGGGCACGATCACCAGCGCGAGCCAGAAGTTCACGCCGAAGGAGTCGAGCAGCACGAAGGAGCCGAACGCGCCGAGCATGTAGAACGCCCCGTGCGCGAAGTTGACCACGCCCAGCATCCCGAAGATGACGGCCAGGCCGAGGGCGAGCAGGGCGTAGAACGCCCCGCCCACCAGCCCGTTGAACGCCTGTTGCAGCACGTCGCGGCCCGCCTAGAGGGAGCAGGACGGGTCGGGCTGCTGGAACGCCTCCGCCGCCGGGATCGTGCTGAGGATCTTCTCGTAGTCCCAGGGCTCCTTGACCTCGCTCTTGGGCTTGACCTCGGCGACGTAGGCGTCGTGGGTGAGCAGGTGGTCCTCGGCGCGGATCGTGCCGGTGGAGGTGAACGCGTCGTTGACCTTGGCGCCCTCGAGCTGCTTCACCACATCGTCGGACTTGTCGGTGCCGCCGCGCTGCACGGCCTCCAGGTACTGCAGCGCCGCCGAGTAGTCGGCCGCCTGCACGGCCGTCGGGCGGGCGCCGGTCTTGGCCTTGAACTTGTCGGCCCAGGCGCGGTTGCCCTGATTGGCGTTCCAGTACCAGAAGTCGGTGAAGCGCGTCCCGGCCAGGGCGTCGGAGCCGAGCGAGTGGATGTCGGTGATGAACATCAGGCCCGCGGCGAGCTTCACGCCCTTCTCGCCCAGCTTGTACTCGTTGTACTGCTTGACCAGGTTGACGAGGTCACCGCCGGCCTGCATGGCGCCGAGCACCTGCGGCTTGGGCTTCAGGCCCGGCGCCTTCAGCAGGAACGTGGAGAAGTTGTCGTTCGGGAACGGCGTCGGGTCGCTCTTCACGACGCTGCCCCCGGCGCCCTTGATGGCCGTGGTGAACGTCTTCTGCATGTCCTGCCCGAACGCGTAGTCCGGGTAGACGATGTACCAGTTCTTTCCGCCGTCCTTGGTGACCCCGGTGCCCGTCCCGTGGGCGAGCATGTAGCTGTTGTAGCCGTAGTGGAAGGTGTACTTGTTGCACTGCTTGCCTTCCAGCTCGGTCGTCGCGGCGCCGACGTCGATGAACAGCTTCTTCTTGTTCTTGGCGACGGTGGCGACGGCGAGCGCGGCGGACGAGGTGGGCACGTCCAGGATCAGGTCGGCCTTCTTGCGGTCGTAGAGCTCCTGGGCCTTGGAGTTGGCGACCTCGGGCTTGTTCTGGTGGTCGGCGGAGATGACCTCGATCTCGTCGGTCACGGCCTTGCCGCCGTACTTGGCCTTGAAGTCGGCGACGGCCATCTTCACCGCCTCGACGGCGTTCTTGCCCGACAGGTCGGCGTACACGCCGGACTGGTCGGTCAGCACCGCCAGCACGATCTTGTCGTCGCTGATCTTGCCCCCGCCCCCGCCGGGTCCGCCCGCGCAGCCGGCCAGCAGCGCTCCGGCGGTCGCGAGCGCGGCCGAGCGTCCGAGAACTCTCATCGGGGTCTCCCTATATTCCGAGGTACTGGAGGAGTTCGCTCTCGCGGGCGCGGACCTCGTCGTTGTCCATGGACTCGACGATCCGGCCCTCGGCGAGCAGGTGGTGGCGGTCGGCGACGGTCGCGGCGAAGTGCACGTTCTGCTCGATGAGCAGGACGGTCACCCCGGCCGCCTTGACCTCGCGGAGGATCTCGCCGATCTGCTGGACGATCAGCGGGGACAGGCCCTCGGTGGGCTCGTCGCACAGGAGCAGGCGGGCGCCGGTCCGCAGCACCCGGGCGAGCGCGAGCATCTGCTGCTCGCCGCCCGACAGCTTCGTCCCGGGGAACCGGCGCCGCTCCCGGAGGCGCGGGAACGTCTCGTACACCCGTTCCAGCGACCAGGGGCCGGGGCCCGTCACGGGCGGCAGGGTGAGGTTCTCCTCCACCGAGAGCGTCGCGAAGATGCCGCGGTCGTCGGGGACGTAGCCGAGGCCCCGCCGGGCGCGCTTGTGCGGGCTGAGGCCGGAGATGTCCTCGTCCAGGAACCGGACCGTTCCGGACGCGCCCCGGTGGAGCCCCATCAGGGAGCGCAGGAGCGTGGTCTTGCCGGCGCCGTTGCGGCCGACGAGGGTGACGATCTCGCCCTCGTCGACGTGCAGCGACACCTCGCGCAGCGCCCGGGCCTCGCCGTACCAGGCGGACAGTCCGTCAATGCGCAGCATGGGAGTCTCCGAGGTAGGCGGTGACGACGCGGGGGTCGTGGCGGATCTCGGCGTAGGGGCCCTCGACGAGGACGCGGCCGTGCTGCAGGACGGTGACCCGGTCGGCGAGGCTGGAGACGACGCTCATGTTGTGCTCGACCATCACCACGGTCCGCCCGGCGCGCACCTTCTTGATGAGGTCGACGGTGCGGCCGACGTCCTCGACGCCCATGCCGGCGGTCGGCTCGTCCAGGAGCAGCACCTTCGGGTCCAGCGCGAGGGCCAGCGCCAGTTCGAGGGCGCGCTTGCGGCCGTAGGCCAGCGCCCCGGCCGGGACGTCGGCGTGCTCGTCCAGCCCGACCTGCCCGAGCAGTTCGGCGGCGCGCTCGGAGTGGCGGCCGAGCGCCTTGTCCGAGCGCCAGAACCGCCAGCCGAGACCCGTGCGCCCGGCGAGCGCGAGCTCCACGTGCTGGCGCGGGGTGAGCTCGGCGAACAGGCTCGTGATCTGGAACGACCGGGCCAGGCCGAGCCCCGCGATCAGCTCGGGGCGCTTCCCGGCCAGCTCGTGCGCGCCGAGCCGGACGCTGCCCGCGGTCGGCTTCAGGAATCCGGTGAGCAGGTTGAACAGCGTGGTCTTGCCCGCGCCGTTCGGCCCCACCAGCGCGTGGACGGACCCCTCGGCGACGTCGAGGTCCACGCCGTCCACGGCCCTGAAGCCGCGGAACTCCCTGACCAGGCCGCGCGCCGCCAGCACCGGGGCCTTTCGGTCCGGGTCGCCCATGCGCCCTCCTCGCGCTCGTCGTGGACGGCCCGAACCGCACTCGGGCCGCCGTGACCGGGAACGCTAGGTGGCACCCGCGGACCGGACCATGTGACCGGCACCCACATTCGGATGTCCGGATACAGGTGTGAGCCACATCACGCGCAGGTCACGACCACGGGCACATGGCCGGGTGATCCGATATGTGTGCGGGCCACGTGGCAGCGGTCACAACCGGCGCTCACCATGGCGGGCATCTGACGTCCGCCCCGAGGAGCCGGAATGCCCATCGTCCGACCCGCCCTTGCCGCCGGCACCCTGGCCGGCGCCCTCACCGCGGCCCTGGCCGTGCCCCTGGCCGTGCAGGCCGACGCGCGGCAGGGCCCCGCCTGCGCGTCCGGGCTCGCGGTGCCGGGGGCGGAGAAGCAGGTGGCCGCCTGCCTCGACGACCTCACGACCGCGGGGACGGTCGGCTCGGGCCACACCGTCCCGGCCGACTGGGCCGGGCTGCACGCCGCCGGGACGCGCAACCCGTCCGGGGTCCGGGGCATCCAGCTGGACGGCTACTTCCCCGACACCTCGACGTTCAACACCAACAACGGCTGGAACCACGACGCCCAGTTCGTCATCCGCCTGCCCGAGCGCTGGAACGGCGCTCTCGTCGTCGCCGGCCCTCCCGGCAACAGGCGGCAGTACGCCAACGACTTCACGATCTCCGACTGGGCGCTCGCCAAGGGCTACGCCTACGCCGCGACGGACAAGGGCAACAGCGGCACCGAGTTCTTCAAGGACGGCCGCCGCCCCGGCGACGCCGTCGCCGAATGGAACGACCGGGTGACGCAGCTCACGCGGGCCGCCAAGAAGGTCGTCGCGAAACGGTACGGGCGCGCGCCCCGCCACACGTATGCGGCGGGTATCTCCAACGGCGGATACCTCGTCCGCTGGCAGTTGGAGAACCGCCCGGAGCTGTACGACGGCGGCATCGACGCGGAAGGCACGCTCTGGCGCGCCGACGGCCCCAACCTGTTCACCTACCTCCCGCGGGTTCTGCGGGCCTACCCCTCGTACGCGGCCACCGGAGACCCGTCCGCCCACAAGGCGCTCCTGAACGCGGGCCTCGCCCCCGGCTCGGAGTTCCTCTGGCCGTTCCACGACCAGGTCTATTGGGAGCTCACCCAGCGCATCTACCGCGCTGAATTCGACCCCGCCTACACGGGAGAGGAGGCCGACTACAACTACGCCGCACGTCCGGAGAGCGTCCACCGTGCCGTCGCCCGCATGGCGCTCACGGGCCGCATCCGCAAGCCCATGATCACCCTGCACGGCACCTACGACGCGCTCCTGCCCATCACCACCGACTCCGACGTCTACGCGAAACTCGTCCGCGCCAAGGGAAAGGCGCCCTACCGCTACTACCGCCTTGAGGCCGCCAACCACGTCGACGGCCTCTACGACTCCTTCCCCGACCGCCTGCGCCCGCTCCTGCCCTGCATGCGCACGGCCTTCACGGCCCTGGAGTCCTGGACGCAGCACGGCACCACCCCACCGAAGAGCGCCACGCTCCCCCGCCCCACGTCGGGCGACACCGTCAACACCTGCTCCATCAGCTAGGGGACACCATGAGACCCACCCCGTTCCTCGCGGCCGCCGCCCTCGCCTTAACGACCGTCAGCGCGTCACCCGCGTCCGCGGCCGCCGCCGCGCTTCCCCGCCACTCGATCAGCGCCTCGTACGTCAGCGGCGTCTCGTCCGGCGGCTACATGGCCGACCAGCTGCACATCGCCTACTCCGGGACGTTCCGGGGCGCCGGCATCTTCACCGCCGGGCCCTACCACTGCGCGCGGGGGAACCTGACGACCGCGCAGCTCGCCTGCATGAACGACATCTACGACGACAACCCGGCGAAACTGGAACGGACGGCCCGCGACCGGGCGGCGCAGGGAAGCGTCGATCCCGTCAGCAACCTGTCCGGGCATCCGGTGTGGATCTATCACGGGACGAACGACTCGACCGTGAAGCAGTCGGTGAACGACGACCTCGCCGGGCTCTACCGGAACTTCGGATCCGCCGTCTCCTACACCAAGACCTCGCAGGCCGGGCACGCCTGGGTGAGCCCGATCGGCCCCAACCCCTGCTCGGCCACCTACACCCCCTACATCAACAAGTGCGGTGACGATCCGGAGCGCTCGATGCTGGGGCACCTGTTCGGGTCCGTGGCCTCGCCCGCCCCCTCACCCGGCGGCACGCTCATGGAGTTCGACCAGAACGCCTACGCGACGGGCGGGAGCGCCTCGTCCATCAGCATGGACGCGACGGGCTTCGCCTACATCCCGGCGGGCTGCCAGTCGGGGACGTGCAGGCTCATGGTCGCGCTGCACGGGTGCCAGCAGGGGCGGAGCGTCGTCGGCAAGGCGTTCGCGACGAAGACCTACCTCAACGAGTACGCCGACACCAACGGCATGATCGTCCTGTATCCGCAGGCCACCGCGTCCAGCTGGCTGGGCGGCAACCCGCAGGGCTGCTGGAACTGGTGGGGCTACGGCGGCGACACCGCCTACGACATGAAGGGCGGCAGGCAGATCGAGACGATCATGCGCATGGTGCACGCCCTCGGCGGCTGATCCTCACAGGTCGAGTTCGCCGCGTTTCACCCGGGCCAGAAATGCGGCGAACTCGGCGCCCCCGAAGCGGAAAACGGTTCCGCCCGGCGCCTTGGAATCACGGATGAACACGGCCGGGGAACGGCCCCCACCGATAATGCGCGCGGCCAGTTCGACACATTCGTCACTGGCGGCACTGCGGGTGCTCTTTCGCCATGCGAAGGCGGCACCATGAGACGTCGTCGTCATTAACGGAGATTCACTGTTCTGCTAGTACGCCCTGGCTATGCGGGCGATGAGGTCACGCGAACCGGTCTCGTCGAGCGCATTACCGCAGATTTTCTCGAACGCGCTCGTATAACGGAAGACCTGGCTCTCATCTTCGATGATCAGACTACCGCCCATCTGCTCGATGTACACGATATCCGGGTACTCGGGTTCCTGGAACTTCAGCACGCTGAAGTCCGTGAGGCCGCCAGGGTAGCCGTTGTCGAATGGAACGACCAGAATTCTCACATTCGACAGTTTCCCGGCCTCCAGCAGATACTCCAGCTGGTCCCGCATCACCCCGTCGTCCGCGATCCGCCGGCGCAGCGCACCCTCGTCCAGGACGGCGAAGAGCTCCATCGCCTCAAGGGACCGCAGCCGCGCCTGCCGCTTCAACCGGATCTCGACCTGCCGGTCGACCTCCCCGGGCGGCAGCGCGGGGACGCTGGCCATCATGCAGGCCCGGGTGTAGTCGGCCGTCTGCAGCAGGCCGTGGATGATCGCCACCCGGTAGGAGTGCATCGCCTGCGCGTCGGCCTCCAGGCCGATGAAGGCGGCGTAGCGCTCCCCGAGCGTCTCGCCGTAGGTCTCCCACCAGCCACGTTCGCGCGCGGCTCGGGCCAGCCTGACGTAGCGCTCCACCGCCGGCTCCTCCACCCCGTAGAAGGCGAGGAGGCGGTGCAGGTCCGCGACGGTGATCAGGGTGTAGGCGGTCTCGATCCTGGAGACCTTGGCCGTCGACCACTTCATCTCAGCGGCGACCTGGTCGATCGTCACTCCGGCACGAGTGCGCAGGCCGCGCAGTTCGCGGGCGAGCTGCCGGGCCCGCACGGACGGCGACTGGCGGACCGCCATGCCCTTCTCCTGAAAACTCTCGTGCACGGATACAAGAAACCCTACATGCAACCTTGCACGAACGCTGGCAGGCGCGCAACATACGAAGAGGGGGCAGTGGGCGCGTCGGCCATGACCGAAGGCAGAGGTGTGATGAGAACCGGGGTATTACGAACGCCAGGTCACCCGACGGGGTAGCGGATGAGCAGTACAGCGGCGAACACGGCGGCGACGGAAACGGCGGCGCCGAACCCAGCGGACATGCCGTTCACCGTGCCGGTGACCGATCGACTGACGTATCACTTTCTCATCGCGGTCGATATCGAGGGTTACAGCAAGCTGAGCACGGCGCAGCAGAAGCAGGTCCAGCAGGATCTGCACCAGATCCTGGAGACCGCGGCGGCCGCGGCCGGTCTCGACCGGCGGACCTGGCTGCGGCAGGTCGGCGGCGACGGCGAGATGGCGATCCTTCCGCCCGACACCGACGGGCTGCTGGTGCTGGTGTCCTATCCACGCGCGCTGGCCACCGCACTGGCCGAGCTCAACCGAGAGCGGAGGCCGCCGATCAGGCTCCGGGTGGCGATGCACCACGGCCCCCTGTCCGACGGGCTCTTCGGGGCGGTGGGCCAGGCGCCGATCGTGGTCGCCCGGCTCCTCGACTCCCAGGAGCTGCGGGACGAACTGCGCGCCGATCCCGTCCGCGAGATGGCGCTGATCGTGTCCTCGTCCCTCTACAGCGACATCGTCGAGACCGGTTTCGAGGGCCTGGCCCCGGAGGAGTTCCATCCCGTGGAGATCACCGCCAAGGGGGCCTCCTTCCCCGGGCGCATCCACCGGGGGACGCGCTGACCGTCACCGTTTCGAGCGCGTCCAGGCGAGCAGGTCGTCGGCCGTGAGGGTGTTGACGACCTGTGACGCCGGCACCCCGCACCGGGCGGCCCGCTCGCAGCCGAACGGCTGCCAGTCGAGCTGCCCGGGCGCGTGGGCGTCGGAGTCGATGGAGAAGCGGCAGCCCGCCTCGACCGCCAGGCGCAGCAGGCGCTTCGGCGGGTCGAGGCGCTCCGGGCGGGAGTTGATCTCGACGGCGACGTCGTAGGCGGCGCAGGCGTCGAAGACGAGCGCGGCGTCGAACTCCGACTCCGGGCGCAGGCCGCCGCGCTTGCCGCCGGCCTTCACGATGCGCCCGGTGCAGTGGCCGAGGACGTTCACGCGCGGGTCGGCGATCGCCGCGACCATCCGCCTGGTCATGGCGACGCGGTCCATGCGGAGCTTGGAGTGCACGCTGGCGACGACGACGTCGAGGCGGTCGAGGAGATCGGGCTCCTGGTCGAGGGCGCCGTCCTCCAGGATGTCGACCTCGATGCCGGTCAGGATGCGGAAGGGCGCCAGGGAGGCGTTGAGCTCGGCGACGACGTCGAGCTGGCGGCGCAGGCGGTCGGCGGACAGGCCGCCCGCGACCTTCAGGCGCGGCGAGTGGTCGGTGAGCGCGAGGTACTCGTGGCCCAGGGAGCGGGCGGTCTCGGCCATCTCCAGGATCGGGGACCCGCCGTCCGACCAGTCGCTGTGGGTGTGCAGGTCGCCCTTCAGGGCCGAGCGGAGCGCGGCCGTGGCCTCGTCCAGCGGCTCCCCCTCGGTCGCCTCCAGGCGCCGCAGGTAGACCGGGGTCTCGCCGCGCAGCGCCTCCTCGATCACCAGGGCGGTGACCTTGCCGACGCCGGGCAGCGCGGTGAGCGTCCCGTCGCGGGCCCGGTCGGCCAGCTCGTCGGGGGCCGTCTCCTCCGCGCGTGCGGCGGCCGTGCGGAACGCCCGGACGCGGTAGGTCGGCTCATGGGCGCGCTCCAGCAGGAACGCGATGCGGCGCAGCGCTTCGACGGGCTCCACGCCTCGCACCGTACCCAGGTATGACCCGGCACGTCCCACCACGGTGTCATCCGAGCGAGACCGGGGCTGCCTAGCCTGGTGCTCATGGCCGGGGAGAACCTCACACTGCGCGGCGTCCTGCGGGACGTGCTGCTCGCCGCCGCCGTGACCGGCAGGGCGGACCCGGCTCCGCTGACCCGGCCGTGGCCCCTGCTGCTGCGCTGGACGCGGTACATCGGCGTGGGGCGGCTGCCGTACGGGCTGGTGGCGAACCTGTTCGGGCTGGCCCTGACCGTCGGGCTGGTCGCCGGGACGGTCTCGCTGCTGTCCACCGAGACGATGCGGCGCGGCCTCTACGTGTCGGACGGCACGAAGCTCTTCATCGCCGTGGCGGTGACGGCGCCGCTGGCGCTGCGGGACCGGCACCCGCTCGGCGCATGGCGGCTGAGCTTCCTGGCGATGGCGCTGATCGACATCGACGGCTGGCTGACCGTCCCCTACGTCCCGGCGGGCGCGTTCGCGGCGATCGTGACCGTGTACACGGTCGCGGTGCGCTGCTCGCGCGACGTCACGCTGGGCGTCGCGATCATCTCCTTCGCCGGGGTGTGGCTCAAGGACCCGGAGACCGGGGCCGGGGCGTCGGTGCTGCTCCTGCTTCCGCTGGCGGTGGGCTACGCCGTCCGCGTCCGGCAGACGTCCCGGCGCGAGCTGGCCGAGCAGGAGAGGCGGCACCAGGACGCCGAGGCGGTGCTGACCGAGCGGCAGCGGATCGCGCGGGAGCTGCACGACGTCGTCGCGCACCACATGTCGATGATCGCCATCCAGGCGGAGGCCGCGCCCTACAAGGTCGAGACCGTCCCGGACGAGACGCGCCGCGACCTCGCCGAGATCCGCGCGACCGCGCTGGACGCGCTGACGGAGCTGCGCCGCATCCTCGGCGTGCTGCGCGCGGAGGACGGCGCCGAGACCGCCCCGCAGCCGAGCCTGGAGCGGCTGGACGAGCTCGTCGGCAACGCGCGCGGCGCCGGTCTGCGCGTGGAGACGCGGCTGAGCGGCGACCTGGCGGAGCTGCCCCCTGGCGTGGGGCTCACCGCGTACCGGATTCTCCAGGAGGCGCTGAGCAACGCCATGCGGCACGCGCCCGGTTCCCGCGTCGAGGTCGAAGTGTCCTGCGATGACGGCATAGTGTGGCTCGGCGTCGTCAACGGCCCGCCCGCGGGCGGGCCGGGGTCCGTCCCGCCGCTTCCGGGCGGCGGCCACGGGCTGGTCGGGATGCGGGAGCGGGCCGCCGCGCTGGGCGGCGAGCTGACCGCCCGCCCCACGTCCGAGGGAGGATTCGCCGTGACCGCATCGCTGCCGGTGAAGGCGCGGGACGCGACGTGACGATCCGGGTCGTGATCGTCGACGACCAGGGCATGGTGCGCACCGGTTTCGGCGTGCTGCTCAACGCCCAGCCCGACATCGAGGTCGCGGGCGAGGCCGCCGACGGCGCGGAGGGCCTGCGCCGCGTCGCCGAACTGCGCCCCGACGTGGTGCTGATGGACGTCCGGATGCCGGTGATGGACGGCCTGGAGGCGACCCGCCGATTGCTCGCGGACGCCGGGGACGGCGCCCCCAGGGTCCTCATGCTGACGACGTTCGACCTGGACGACTACGTCTACGAGGCGCTGCGGGCGGGGGCCAGCGGGTTCCTGCTGAAGGACGCGTCCGCGACCGAACTCGCCGAGGCGGTGCGGGTGGTGGCGGCGGGCGACGCGCTGCTGTCCCCGTCGGTCACGCGGCGGCTCATCGCGGAGTTCTCCCGGCTCGGTGGCCCGCGCGCGCCGTCCCGCAAGCGGCTGGAGGAGCTGACCGAGCGGGAGACCGAGGTGCTCGGGCTGGTGGCGCGCGGCCTGTCCAACGGCGAGATCGCCGGACGGCTCGTCGTCGCCGAGCAGACCGTCAAGACGCACTTCGGGCGGATCCTGATGAAGCTCGGGCTGCGCGACCGTCCGCAGGCGATCGTCTACGCCTACGAGGTGGGGCTGGTGCGGCCCGGCGACTGATGCCGGCCGCCTCCCGTCATACCGGGGGCGCATCTCGTCATACCGGGGGCGCACGGCACGGGACGGCACCGTCGGCCGATGTGCGCTCACACGTCTGATTTCTACCTTCCTGATCAGTGCTCCGCTTCACTGACCAGGAAGGACGGGCCGGATGCCCAGCGTTCGCAGGACCGTCGCCGCCGTTTCCGTGCTGGCCGCGGCCGGCTCGACGGCCGCCGGGCACGCCGAGGTGTACGCGCCGCCGGCCCCGGCACCCGCACTGTCGGCGCCGGCACTCGACGCCCGCTACCAGGCCACCGGCCGGGACATCACGCGCGCTCTGGCCATCGCGAGGCGCGTCCACGACGAGGGACGGGCGCGGGCGCTGTCCGCCTTCCTGGGGCCGGACCGGCGGTTCCTGTCGTTCGACCCGCGAGGCGACGGGCGCGCCGTGGAGGTCCTGGGCGACCTCAAGCACGCCGACCGGATCGCGGTGGTCGTGCCCGGCGCGGACAACTCTCTGGCCAACTACGACTCGCCCAAGTTCGTCGGCGGCGGCAGCCGGGCGCTCGACCGGCAGATCCGCGCCGCCGCGCCCGGTGCGCGGATCGCCGTCATCGCCTGGCTCGGCTACGACTCCCCCTCGACGCTGAGCACCCATGCCCTGAGAAGCGGACATGCGGAGAAGGGGGCGCGGGCTCTCGAACGTCTCCTCGCCGGCGTGCACCGCGTGAACGGGCGGGCCCGGTTCGCCCTGCTCTGCCACAGCTACGGCTCGGTGGTCTGCGGCAAGGCCGCCCGGCGTCTGGCGCCCCTGCCGGTGGACCAGATCGCCCTGTTCGGCAGCCCCGGCACCACCCTGCGCCACGTCTCCGACCTCGGGACGTCCGCGCGCGTCTGGGCGGGCCGGGCGAAGGGCGACTGGGTGCGGTACGTCCCCCACGTCCGCCTCGCGGGGCTGGGGTTCGGCGCCGATCCCGTCTCGCCCGGCTTCGGCGCCCTGCGGTTCGACGCCGGGACGGGCCCGCACAGCGGCTACCTGAAGCCCGGCTCCCTCGCGCTGCGCAACCTCGCCCTGATCGCCCTCGGCCGCGACGCGGAGGTCACCCATGCCTGAAGACCGGAGCCCTGGCGAGGACGGGTACCGCGACCGGGCCGTGGACGCCCTGCGCGCCTTCGCGATCCTCGGCGTCGTCCTCGGCCACTGGCTCGTCACCGCGCTCGTCGTGGACGCCCCGGGCGACCGGCTGCACGTCACCAGCCCGCTCAAGACCATGCCCGAACTGGCGCCCCTCTCCTGGGTCCTGCAGACGCTCGCCGTGTTCTTCCTCGTCGGCGGCTACTCGGCGGCGAGGAGCCTGCGTCCCGGCGAGCACTGGAGCCATCGGCTGCGGCGGCGCCTCGCGCGCTTCGCCCGGCCGCTCCCGGCCCTGGCGATCATCTGGATTCCGGTCGCCGCGGCCCTGTCGTGGGCCGGTCTCCCCGGAAGCAGCGTCCGCACGCTGATCGAACTGGTGCTGAGCCCGCTGTGGTTCCTCTGCGTCTACGCGGTGCTGACGGCGTTCACCCCGCTCATCGCGGCGGCCTGGAACCGGTTCGGGCTCGCGGGGGCGGCGCTCCTCGTCGCCGGGACCGCCGGGATCGACGTCGGCCGCTTCGTCCTCGGCGCGCCCGGCTGGACGGGCTGGGCCACCGTCCTCACCGCCTGGCTCCTGCCGTTCTACCTCGGCGTCGGCTGGTCGGGCGGAGCGCTGCGGTCCCGCAGGGCCGGGCTCGCCCTGCTGGGCGGGGGCGCCGCGGCGACCGCGCTGCTCGTCCCGCTCGCCGGATACCCGGCGAGCATGGTCGGCGTCCCGGGCGCCGCGGTCTCCAACCTCAGCCCGCCGACGCTGGCGGCGGTCGCGTTCGGCCTCGCCCAGACGGGCCTCGCGACGCTGCTGCACGGGCCCCTCACCCGCTGGACGCGACACGCCCGGGCGCGGTCGGCGATCGCGGCGGCCAACCGCTCCGCGATGCGGATCTATCTCTGGCACCAGACGGCGATGATCTTCGTCACCCTGGGGGCGCTGCTCGCGTTCGGTAGCCTGAACGGGTTGCACACCGTTCCCGACCGGCCGGAATGGATCGCCGAGCGCCTGGCGTGGCTGGTCGCCTTCGGCGGAGCGCTCGCCGCCGGCGGGGCACTGGCCGCCGCCTTCCCAAGACTGCGGCGACACGCGCGGGACACGCCGCCCCCGGGAACCAACGCGGTCCCCGGCCCGTACTTCTCCAGAGGCGTCTCCTGATCCACCGGGGGTGAGCCGGGCCCACACTGACGATCTTCGATGGTAGAAAGGCGACGATGCCGCCGCTCCTCACGACGACCTCGCCGCGCCCCCCGCGACGGCACGCCCGCCGCCTCCGGCGGGCCACCGCCGCCGCCGCGTCCATCGGCGTGGTGATGCTGACGACCGCCGGGACGGGCCATGCCGACCCGTACGCGGCGCCCGTCGCGGTCCCCAGGATGGCGCCCTCGACGCTGGACGTCCGGTACGCCGCCGAGCGGCGCTCCATCGAAGAGGCCCTCAAGACGGCGGAGAAGGTCGGCGACACCGACCGGCGCGCGTCGCTGGGAGCCTTCCTCCAGCCCGGACGCCGCTTCCTCTACTTCGACCCGCGCGGCCGCGGGCGGGCCATCGAGGTCATCGGCGACCTCACCCGGGCGCGGCGCGTCGCGGTGCTCGTCCCCGGCGCGGACACCACGCTGTCCGCGTTCGACAAGCGCGGCGGCAAACCCTGGTCGACGCCGGGCGGGGGCGCACGCGCCGTCTACCAGCAGGCCCGTTCCCTGTCGCCCGAGCCCGGCCTGGCGGTCGTCGCCTGGCTCGGCTACGCGGCGCCCAAGACGTTCAGCAGCGACGTCCTCACCGCCGAGCGGGCCGCCGAAGGCGCCGTCCGTCTCCGCACGTTCATGAAGGGCGTCCACCAGGTCAACCCGGGCGCGCGTGTGGGTCTCCTCTGCCACAGCTACGGCTCGGTGGTCTGCGGCCGGGCCGCCTTGAGCGACTCCAGGAGCGCCGCCTGGAGGCAGGTCACCGACATCGCCCTCTACGGCAGCCCAGGGACGACCGCCTGGTCGGCGTCCAGGCTGAGCGGGTCGGCCCGCGTCTGGGCGGGCCGGGGCTCGACCGACTGGATGGAGGACGTCCCGCACGTGCGGTTCCTCGGGCTCGGCCTCGGTCCCGACCCGGTCTCCACCGGGTTCGGCGCCCGGGTCTTCGACGCCGGACAGGGAGGCCACAGCGACTACCTCGCCCCCGGCTCCGCGTCCCTGCGCAACCTCACCGACATCGCGCTCGGACGCGCCTCCGCGGTGACCCAAGGCTGACCCGTTTACCCGCTTCCGGCGAGGACACCGCAGGTGTGGTGGCACCCTGGGATGGTGAACACCGCGAACGAGGCCGAGATCCGCGAGCAGACCACCCAGCGCCTGGAGAAGGCGATGGGGACCTTCGGCACCGCGGCGCTGACCAGCATGGAGGAGCAGCTCCCCTGGTTCCGGCGCATGCCCGCCGACCAGCGCTCCTGGATCGGCCTCGTGGCGCAGGCCGGCATCGCCGCGTTCGTGGAGTGGTTCAAGAGCAACGAGCGCAGCCGCCCGGCCATCGCCGGCGAGGTGTTCGGCACCGCGCCCCGCGAGCTGCTGCGCTCCATCAAGCTCCAGCACACCATCGACATGATCCGCGTCATCATCGACGTGGTGGAGACCCGGCTGGACGAGCTGGCCGCGCCCGGCGGCGAGGCCCAGCTGCGCGAGGCCATCCTGCGCTACACCCGGGACGTGGCGTTCGGCGCCGCCCAGGTCTACGCCCGCGCCGCCGAGACGCGCGCCGCCTGGGACGCCCGCCTGGAGGCCCTCGTCGTCAACGCGGTGCTGCGCGACGAGGTCGACGACGGCATGCACTCCTGGGCCGCCGCGCTCGGCTGGACGTCCAAGCCCGTCACCGTCATCGCCGGCTTCACCCCGGAGGACGAGGAGCCCGAGGTCACCATCGACCAGATGCAGCTGGCCGCGCGCCGCGCCCGCGCCGACGTGCTGGCCGGCGTCCAGGGGCACCGGGTCGTCGTCATCGTGGGCGGCGACACCGACCCGATGGAGGCCGCCCGCCCGATCGCCGCCAAGTGCGGGCCCGGCCCGGTCGTGGTCGGGCCGCAGGTCTCCGACCTCTACGAGTCCACGAGTTCCGCCCGCGCCGCCGTCGCCGGCCTGCGCGCCGCCGCGGGCTGGCCGGACGCGCCCCGTCCCGTCCTCGCCACCGAACTCCTCCCCGAGCGCGCCCTCGACGGCGACGACGAGGCGCGCCGCTACCTGGTGGACAGCGTCTACAACCCGATGCTCGCCGCCGGCGCCCCGCTCCTGGACACGCTCACCACCTATCTCGAACAGGGCTCGTCCCTGGAGGCCACCGCCCGGCTCCTGTTCGTCCACCCCAACACCGTCCGCTACCGGCTCCGCCGCGTCGCCGAGCTGACCGGCCTGGCCCCCACCGACGGCCGCAACGCCTTCACCCTCCGCATCGCCCTGGTCCTCGGCCGCTTCCACGCCCGCGCCGCCAGGACGACCGGGTAGTCAGGACGGCGGGAAGTGAGGAGCGTCGCATCGGGGGCCTCAGCCCGGGTTACAGGCGCTCACCAGGGTTTCTTGTAGGGGTCGTACAAAGCGCCAAGACCAAACTTCGTCGTGATCGGCATCGTGGGCGCGGGCACATGACGGCAGGCTGGACGCTGTGATTCTCCTCGCATCGCCCGGCCAGGGCGCCCAGACCCCCGGCTTCCTGCAGCCATGGCTAGAGAAACCCGGAGTCGCCGACCGGTTCGCCTGGTGGTCGGCGGTCACGGGTCTGGACCTGGTCCGGTACGGGACGTCCGCGGACGCCGAGGAGATCCGTGACACCGCGGTCGCGCAGCCGCTGCTCGTGGCGGCCGCGCTCGCCGCGTCCGAGGCCCTCTACGACGGCGCCCCGGGCGGGAGGACGGGGCCGGACGCCGTCGCGGGGCACAGCGTCGGCGAGCTCGCCGCCGCCGCGATCGCCGGGGTGCTGACCCCCGAGGCAGCGCTGGTCCTCGTCCGGGAGCGGGGCCGGGCGATGGCCGAGGCCGCCGGCGTCACCGAGACCGGGATGACGGCCGTGCTCGGCGGCGAGGCCGACGAGGTGCTCGCCGCGATCGACAAGCACGGCCTCACCCCCGCCAACGTCAACGGCGCCGGCCAGATCGTCGCCGCCGGGACGACCGAGCGGCTCGCGAAGTTCGCCGACGAGCCGCCCCCCAAGGCGCGCCTGCGGTCGCTGTCGGTCGCGGGGGCCTTCCACACCGAGCACATGGAGCCCGCCGTCGGGGCCCTGCGCCGCCTCGCGCCCGGCGTGCCCGTCGCCGACCCGCGGGCGAAGCTGCTCCAGAACCGCGACGGCGCCGTCGTCGAGAGCGGCCGCGACTTCGTCGCCCGGCTCGTCGAGCAGGTCAGCGCCCCCGTCCGCTGGGACGCGTGCATGGAGACCATGCGCGAGCTCGGCGTCACCGGGATCATCGAGCTGCCGCCCGCCGGGACGCTCACCGGCCTGGCCCGGCGCGAGCTGAAGGGCATCGAGCTGGTCGCCCTCAAGACCCCCGCCGACCTGGACAAGGCCCGCGAACTGATCGAGGCGGACGCGTCATGACCGCAGCGCTCACCATCCCCGAGGCGGCGCCCGGCGCCCGCATCCTGGCGTTCGGCGACTACCGGCCCGCCCGCATCGTCACCAACGACGACCTCGCGCAGACCGTCGACACCAACGACGAGTGGATCCGCAGCCGCGTCGGCATCACCGAGCGGCGCATCGCCGGCGACGACGAGGGCATC
Source organism: Actinomadura citrea (assembly GCF_013409045.1). Taxonomy (NCBI): domain Bacteria; kingdom Bacillati; phylum Actinomycetota; class Actinomycetes; order Streptosporangiales; family Thermomonosporaceae; genus Actinomadura; species Actinomadura citrea. Next base: position 6,689,267 of record NZ_JACCBT010000001.1, read on the forward strand.
GTCGAGCTCGGCGCGCACGCCGCCGGCAAGGCGCTGGCGGGCAGCGGCCTCGCCCCCTCCGACATCGACCTGGTGATCCTCGCGACCTGCTCGGCGGAGACGCCGATGCCGGGCCACGCCGCGCAGATCGCGCACCGCCTCGGCATCGAGGCGCCCGGCGCGTTCGACCTCAACGCCGCCTGCGCCGGCTTCTGCTACGCGCTCGCCACCGCCAGCGCCGCCGTCCGGGCGGGCAGCGCCCGCAACGCGCTGGTCATCGGCGCCGAGAAGATGTCCCAGTGGATCGACTGGACCGACCGCTCCACCTGCATCATCTTCGCCGACGGCGCGGGCGCGGCGGTCGTCAGCGCCAGCGAGACCCCCGGCATCGGCCCCGTCGTGTGGGGCAGCGCCGGCGACAAGTACGACAAGATCATCATCGAGGACCGCAACTCGTTCATCCGGCAGGAGGGGCAGGCGGTGTTCCGCTGGGCCACCACCGCCATCGCGCCGATCGCGATCCAGGCGTGCGAGCGGGCCGGGGTCAAGCCCGAAGAGCTCGCCGCCGTGGTCCCGCACCAGGCCAACCTGCGGATCATCGAGGCGATCGCCCGCAAGGTGAAGGCGTCCAACGCCGTCGTGGCCGACGACATCAGGCAGTCCGGCAACACCTCGGGCGCCTCGATCCCGCTTGCGCTGTCCCGAATGATCGAACGCGGCGACGTGCCGTCCGGCGCCCCGGCCCTGCTGGTCGGATTCGGTGCGGGGCTGTCCTACGCTGCCCAAGTCATCCAGATCCCGTAGGCCGTCACGCCTGCTCGCAGGCTCTGGACCAACCCACCGAAGGAGAACCCAGGAACATGAAAGAAGTCGCCACCGAACAGGAGATTCTGGACGGCCTCGCGGAGATCATCGATGAGATCGTCGGCATCGACAAGTCCGAGGTGACCCCGGAGAAGAACTTCATCGACGACCTCGACATCGACTCGCTGTCGATGGTGGAGATCGCGGTGGCCGCCCAGGACCGCTTCGGCGTCGAGATCCCCGACGACGAGCTGCGCAACCTCAAGACGGTCAAGGACGTCATCAACTTCGTCCAGAACCTGCAGAGCTGAGCCGCAGGAGGGCGCGCCGCCACCCGGGAGGCGGCGCGCCCTCCCTCCTCCCCTCACAGTCCGCAAGGAGCACGCACTATGAGCAAGAGCCAGACCAGGGTCGTGGTGACCGGTCTCGGTGCAACGACCCCACTCGGCGGCGACATGCCGTCGACCTGGTCCGCCCTGCTCGCCGGCGAGTCCGGTATCCGCAAGCTGGACTGGGAGGGGGTCGAGGACCTGCCGGTCCGGTTCGCCGCGACGCTGAAGGTCGACCCGTCCGAGGTGATGCCGAAGCAGAACCTGCGGCGTCTCGACCGCAACCAGGCGATCGCCCTGATCGCCGCGCGCGAGGCCTGGACGTCCGCCGGGTTCGCCGCGCCGACGGGCGGCAAGCCCCAGAAGGGCATGGACCGCGCCGGCGTCGACGGCGGCTTCACGGTCGACGGCGAGCGCCTCGGCGTGGTGCTGTCCAGCGGCATCGGCGGCCTGCACACCGCCCTCAACAGCTATGACGTCTTCCGGGAGAAGGGCTGGTCGCGGGTCTCGCCCTTCACCGTCCCGATGCTGATGCCGAACGGCGCCTCCGGGCACGTCGGCATCGAGTTCGGCGCGATGGCCGGCTCGCACGCCCTGGTCAGCGCCTGCGCGTCCAGCGGCGAGGCGGTCGGGTACGCCATCGACATGATCCGCGCCGGCCGCGCCGACGTGGTGATCTGCGGTGGCACCGAGTCGTGCATACACCCCCTGCAGATGGCCTCGTTCGGGGCGATGCGGGCGATGTCGACCCGCAACGAGGAGCCCGCGCGCGCGTCCCGGCCCTACGACAAGAACCGCGACGGCTTCGTGCTCGGCGAGGGCGCCGCCGTGATGATCCTCGAATCGGAGGAGCACGCCCGCGCCCGCGGCGCGAACGTCCACGGCATCGCGGCCGGCTGCGGCTACTCCGGCGACGCCTACGACATCGTGCTGCCCGACCCGTCCGGCGCCGGGCAGGCCAAGGCGATGCAGCGGGCCCTCAAGGACGCGGGCCTGGAGCCCGGCGACCTCGTCCACATCAACGCGCACGCCACCTCCACCCCCGCCGGCGACGTCGCGGAGCTCGCCTCCATCAAGGCGGGGCTCGGCGAGGAGGCCGCGCGCCAGGTGGTCATCACCGCGACCAAGTCGATGACCGGGCACATGCTCGGCGGCGCCGGCGCGCTTGAGTCGATCTTCACGGTGCTCGCGCTCAAGGAGGGCCTCGTGCCGTTCGTGGCCAACCTGGAGGACCTCGACGACGAGGTCGACCTCGACATCGTGCGGGACGAGCCGCGCAAGCTCCCGGACGGCCCGGCGGCGGCGCTCAACAACTCGTTCGGATTCGGCGGCCACAACGTGTCGGTCGCCTTCCAGCGCGCTCTCTGAGCCTTCTCACCGAACGGCCCGCCGGGTTTAGACCCGTCGGGCCGTTCGCGCGTGCACAGACCCGACGCGTCGGTTCACCGTCGGGTGATGGCCTGCTCGAGCAGGTCCTGAAGGGTGCGCTGCTGCTGGGCGGTGAGGCCGGCCAGCGGTGAGTCCTGGACGAGGAGTTCGAGGAGCCGTTCGCGGAGCACGTCGCCGTCAGCGGTGAGGACGAGCAGCTTGGCGCGGCGGTCGGTGGGATGGGCCCGGCGCTCGACCAGTCCCTGCTTCTCCAGTTTGTCGATGACGAAGGTGGCGTTGGAGGGCTCGCAGCTCATGCGCTCGGCGAGCTCCCGCATGGTCATCGGTCCGGTCATCTCCCGCAGCGCGGTGGCCTGCGCCGCGGTGAGGCCCAGGGTGACGGCGCGGTCGCGTACGTGATCGGCGATCTGCTGGGCCAGCCCGTTCACCAGACCGCACACCTCGCGCTCGGCGGCCGCCTGTGGCTCCCGGGGCGTTGTCATGCAGCCATCCTAGCAAGTGCATCAAGTCATAATAATTAGAGCTTGAATGTTTCTAGCTTGATGCTTATGGTGGGTGCCGTCGCCGCGGAGCCCGGCGACGACCTGGCACCGAAGAAGGGAAGGGATCATGACGAACTCCGTGGTCGACCAGGCCGAGCGGTTGCGGCGGCCGGCGGGAATCCGCTCGCTCCCGCTGGGCGACATGAGGGTGTCCTACGTACCGGACGGCGCCGTGCGGCTCCCTCCGCGCGGCTGGCTCCCGGACACCACCGAGGAGGTGTGGATCACCCACCCGGACTACCTGGACGCCTCCGGTCACCTCGTGGCGAGCATCGGCGGCCTGCTGGTGGAGCACGGCGACCGCGCCCTGCTGATCGACGCGGGGTTCGGGCCGCAGTCGCTGCCGCCCGACCCGAGCACCCCGCGCGGCGACATCCACGGGGGCGCGCTTCTGGAGAGCCTGGCCGAACTCGGCCGCGGGCCGGAAGAGATCGAGGCCGTCGCCTTCACCCACCTTCACTCCGATCACCTCGGCTGGGCCTGGCATCCCGCCCCCGGGAGCGACCGTCCCGTGTTCGCCCACGCCGACTACCTGGTGTCCGAGTCGGAATGGGCCGAGCGCGACGTGATGGCCGAGGAGGTCACCGCCATGGCGTCGCGCGTCAGGACGGTGACAGAGGGCGAGGAGATCTTCCCGGGGGTGCGGGTCCGGATCACCGCGGGGCACACGGCCGGCCATGCCGAGTACGTCGTCACCTCGGGCGGACAGCGGCTGATCGCGTTCGGCGACGCCCTGCACTCACCCATCCAGATCGACCACCCCGAATGGTCCGCGTCCGTCGACCACGACCCCGCCCGGTCCGCCGACCACCGCCGCCGTCTCGTCGCCGAGCTGGAGGAGCCCGGCACGATCGGCTTCGGCGTCCACTTCGCCGACGTGGTGTTCGGGCGGGTCCGGCGGGACGGCGACGGCCCCGCGTGGCGTCCCGTGGATGCGGACGCCTCCCCCGCGGCCTGGCACCGCCCGTGACCGCGAGCCTCGCGTGCGGGCTCCGAGACTAGGGGACCCTGAGGGTGACGAGGGCGATGTCGTCGCGCGGCACGCCGTCCTGGAACCCGAGGACGCGGTCGACGATGCGTCCGGTGATGGCGTCGGCGGCGTGGGCCCTGACGTCGGACAGCAGGGCGGCGAGCCGGTCCTCGCCGAAGAACTCCCGGCCGCGGCGCGCCTCGCTGACACCGTCGGTGAAGAACAGGACGGCGTCGCCGGACCGCAGCTCCACGGCCTCGTCGGCCAGCACCACGTCGTCGAGCAGGCCGAGCAGGTCGCCGGGCCGGCCGATGGGCCGCACCTCGCCGGAGGGGGTGGCCAGGAGCGGCGCGGGATGACCGCCGAGCGAGACGGTCAGGAGCGGCCCGCCGCCCGGACCGCACTCGATGCCGGCGTAGACGGCGGTACAGAACCGCTCCTCGCCATGGCTCAGCAGAGACGAGTTCAGCTTCCGGAGGACGTCGGCGGGCGACTCGGCCTCCGTGGCGACCGCCCGCACCGTGTACCGCGCCAGGCTCGTCACCACCGCGGCCCCGGCCCCCTTGCCGCACACGTCCCCCAGCACCAGCCCCCACCGGGCGGGAGTGATCTCGAACAGGTCGTAGAAGTCCCCTCCCACCTCGTCGCCGGCCCCTGCCGGGCGGTAGGCGCCGCCCACCTCCAGGCCGGGCACGGACGGCAGCGCGGGCGGGATGAAGCTGCTCTGAAGGGTCTCGGCGAGCTGCCGGGCGCGTGCCTCCGACTCCCGCGCGCGCCGGCGGGCGTTGAGGAGTTCCCGCTCGTACTCCCGGCGGTCGGTGGCGCGGAAGACGCAGACCCGGACGGAGGCGGACCCGCCCGGCTCCTCCGGGCGCAGCGTCGAGTTGACCAGCGCGGGCAGCCGCTCGCCGCCGGCGCACTTCAGGTCGACCGCGATCTCGCGGACCTCGCCCTGCATGGTCAGCAGCGGCCGGACGTGCGTCTCGTAGTAGATGCGGTCCCCGACGGGGAGCAGCTCCTGGAAGCGCGTGCCGTCGAGCAGCTCTTCGGCGCGGTAGCCCGTCCAGTCGAGGAACGTCTGGTTGACCCTGGTGATCGTCCCGGGAGGACTCAGCGACAGGTGGCCGCAGGGCGCGTGCTCATAGAGGTCCCGCAGGCGGGCGAGTTCGTCATCCGTGCCGGACATCGGGGCCACCCGGAACCTTCTCCAGAAAGGCCTTGATCGCCTCGATCGTCTCCTCGGGCGCGCTCAGGATGGGGCAGTGCCCGGTCGCCCGCAGCCGCACCAGCTCGCTTCCGGGGATGGCGCGGTGCACGTACTCCCCCACCGCCTCCGGGGCGATGATGTCCTCCGAGCACTGCAGGAGCAGTGCCGGGACGCTCACCTCGGGCAGGTCGGCCCGGTTGTCGGACAGGAAGGTCACGCGGGCGAACTGCCGCGCGATGTCGGGGTCGGTACGGCAGAAGGCGTTGGTCAGCTCCTGGCCCAGCTCGGGCCGTTCCGCGTTCCCCATGATCAGCGGCGCCATCCGGCTCGACCAGCCGAGATAGTTGCTCTCCAGCGACTCCAGGAGCTCCGTGATGTCGGCGCCGCTGAACCCGCCGACATAGTCCCCCTCGTCGATGTAGCGGGGAGAGGGGCCGACCAGCACGAGGCCGGCGAAGCGATGCGGCTCCCGGTTGGCGGCCAGCACCCCCATCATCGCGCTGACCGAGTGCCCGACGAAGATCACATCGCGCAGGTCCAGTTCATGGACGATGTCCAGCACGTCCTCGGCGTAGGCGTCCAGGGCGTCGTACCGGTCGGCCGAGTAGGCCGCCAGCTCCGAGTTCCCCATCCCGACGTGGTCGAACAGGATGACCCGGCGTTCGGCCTCGAAGGCCGGTGCGGTGAGCCGCCACATCGTCTGGTCACAGCCGAACCCGTGCGCGAAGATCATGGGCTGACCTGACCGTCGGCCCAGGTCATGAACGTTGTTGCGGGTCAAAACGGACACTTCTCTTGCCTGCCCCGGGGCTCGCGCCTCCACACCTCCCGGGCCGACCGGGTGGCGGGCATGACCGTCCTCCGCGGCGGAGCGTGCGAGTTGCGGGACGGGCACGCTCCGCGCCGGCGGGTCCGTCAGACGGCGGCGTGCAGCCAGCGGACGGGGGCGCCGTCGCCGGCCCTGCGGAAGGGCTCCAGCTCGTTGTCCCACGGCGTGCCGAGCAGCCGGTCGAGCTCCTGCTCCAGGGTGGCCTTGCCGACGGCGGCGTTCGCCATCACCGCGCGGAGCCGGTCCTCGGGGATCATGATGTCGCCGCTGGCGCCGATGACCCCGGTGAACACCCCGAGGGTCGGGGTGAAGCTGAAGCGGACGCCGTCGGTGCCGGGCGTCGGATCCTCGGTGGCCTCGAACCGCACCAGTTTCCAGTTGCGCAGCGCGGAGGTGATGCCCGCCGCCGTACCGGGCCTGCCCTCCCAATGGAGCTCGGCGCGCAGCGTTCCGGGCGCGGCCGGCTGATCTGCCCACTCAAGGGAAACGGGCACCCCGAGAACACCTGCGGCGGCCCACTCGATGTGCGGGCTCAGCGCAGGTGGCGCGGAGTGGACGTAAAAAACGCCACGTGCGGTCACCGGACCTCCTGGATCTGTACCGAGGCTCGTCTTCCCCTACGGCCTCGTACGTCCCAAGTCGGCGTCCGCGTCCCTCATTGTGCATCATCGGCCGGAGTCGCACCACCGTGAGTTCGCAGTTTGTTGAACGCTTGAACACAGGATGCACATCGTTCACCCGGCGACTCCGGCAAGATCCACTATTGCGAAGGGGAGAGAGGTGTGCGCCCCTCTCGGGGTGAGACTCGTCACGGAGCCGTCATCGGCCCGCGTTCCGCCCGTTTCCCGGCACGGAGCGTCATCATTCCGGCACGATGAGCGAAAGGGTCGGTGCGGAGAGGGCGAGGCTCGATGTTCGATCAACAGGCCCGGCTGGACCGGGTGCTGGCGCGGCACGCGGACGCCGTCGTGGTGGAACCGATGCCGGGGCGACCGGCGCTGATCCGCCGGGACGAGATCCTGGTCGCGGGACGGGACGCGGGCGCCGCCGAGTCGCTGGTCCGGCGCTGGTACGACTCGCGCGACGACGAGGGCGGCGTCACGCGGCTGCGGCTGCGCGCCCCCGCGAAGGTCGACGTGTGCGAGCTGGCGGCCGTCCTCGGCGGCGCGGACCGGCGGCACCGCCGGCTGAGCGCGGCGCCGAACCATCTCGTCCTCGGCCAGCCGATGTGGTGGAGCGGGCCCGCGGACCTGCCCCGCCCGGCCCCTCCCCTGCCCGCGCCCGAGGGCGGCCCGGTCCGGCGGGACGTGACGGTCGCGATCCTGGACACCGGGCTGTCGCCGCACCCCTGGTACGAGGGCGAGGATTGGTACCGCGAGCAGCGCGACGAGGCGGCGGAGGTCCTGGACGCCGATCTGGACTTCGAGCTGGACGCGCAGGCGGGGCACGGCACGTTCATCGCGGGCGTCGTGCTGTCCCAGGCGCCGTCCGCCGCGCTGCGGGCCCGCCGCGTCATCGACGGCCACGGGATCGGCGACGAGCTGGACGTGATCCGGGCGCTGGAGTGGCTCGCCGCCTGGGGCCGCGCCGACATCGTCAACATCTCGCTCGGCTGCCACACCTACGACGACCGCCCCTCGCCGGTGCTCTCCCAGGCGATCGCCGCGCTCGGCCGCCGCACGGTCGTCGTGGCGTGCGCGGGGAACACCGCGACGGACCGCCCGTTCTGGCCCGCCGCGATGAAGCCGGTCATCGGCGTCGCCGCCCTGGACGGCGACGACCGGGCCTGGTTCTCCAACCACGGATGGTGGGTGGACGCCTGCGCGCAGGGCGTCGGCGTGGCCAGTGCCTTCGTCCGGTTCGACGGCCCCCGCTCCGCGGTGGACGGTGCCGATCCCGACCGGTTCGACGGCTATGCGACATGGAGCGGGACGTCGTTCGCGACGCCGGTCGTGGCGGGACGGATCGCCGCCCTCGCGGCGGAGGAGGGCATCGGCGCGTCCGAGGCGGCCGACCGCGTGCTCGATCCGGCCCGGCACCCGGTACTTCCCGGCCTAGGCACCGAAGTGCACGCCGCGTCATCGCTCGGTGTCATAGGGTGAAAGGGGAGCGGGGGGCCTCGGGAGGAGACTTCGGTGGCCCGTAGGGACGATACGGACGAGCTGGTGGTCCGGGCACGCGACGGCGACGGTGACGCGTGGGCCCGGCTGGTCGAGCGGCACAGCGGGCTGCTGTGGTCGATCGCGCGCTCGTACGGGTTGAACGACGCCGATGCGGGCGACGCGGTGCAGACCACGTGGCTGCGGCTGGTGGAGCGGATCGACGAGCTCCGCGAGCCCGCCGCGGCGGCGTGCTGGCTGGCCACGACGGCGCGCCACGAGAGCCTGCGGCTGGCACGCCGGCGCGGCCGCACGCTTCCGTCGGTGCCCGCGCCGCGCGAGCCGGAGCCCGACCCCGCGCGGGTGGTCGCGGCGCGCGAGCGGCTCGGCATGGTCGGCGCGGCGCTGGAGAGGCTGCCCCTGCGCTGCCGGACGCTGCTGCGGCTGTTCGCGCTCGCGCCGAGCCACGCCGAGCTGGCCGCCGCCCTCGGGATCCCCGTGGGCAGCGTCGGCCCGACGCGGGCGCGCTGCCTGGAGTCGCTGCGGAGGCTCGTCCCGTGAACGACGACGAGCTGATGGCGGGGGTCCGCGAGACGTTCCGGATCCTCGACCCGGTGCCGGCGGCCGTCCTCGCGGCGGCCCGCGCGTCGATCGCGTGGCGGGCGCCGGCCGCGCGGCTGGCGGAGCTGGAGCACGACCGGGGCGGCCCCGCGGCGGGGGTGCGGGGCGGCCCGGCCCGGACGCTGACGTTCACCTGCCCCGACGCGACGGTCGAGATCGAGGTGACGCCGGACGGCCGGCTCCGGGAGATCCACGGGCGGCTCGTCCCGTCCGCGGAGGCGCTCGTCGAGGTCCGGCACCGCGACCTGCCGCCGGGCGGGATCACGGCGCGCACGGAGCCGGAGGGGATGTTCTGGCTGCCTCGCGTGCCCGCCGGGCTGGTGAGCCTGATCCTGCGGCTGGACGACGGCACCTCGATCGTCACGAGCTGGATCCGGCTGTGACCGGGCAGGACGAGCGCGTCCTGCTGCGGATGGCGGCGAGGGATCCCGCGACCGCCTTCACGCGGGCGCTCGCGCTGCTGGAGGACGGCGGCGGGATCCTGGCTCTGCGCGTGGCCGGCCTCGCCGCCAAGGAGCTGGGCCGGCTGGACGAAGGGCTCGCCTTCCTCCAGCGCGCCCTGGAACTGGCCTCCGGGTCCGACCCGTATGCGGCGGCGCAGGTGCGGATGAATCTCGTGGGGCTGCTCACGGCGAGCGGTGACGTCACCGGGGCGCTCGCCCACGCGCGGCGGGCGGAGACCGTCCTGCACGGGCCCGACGCCGACCGTCTGGCCGCCAACAAGGCGGGCGCGCTGGCACGGGCCGGACGTCTGGAGGAGGCCCACGAAGTCGCCGTGCAGGCCTTGCCCCGGTTGCGTGCCGGGCAGGATCCGGCGGCGCTCAACGGTCTGCTCACCAACCTCGGCCTGGCGCGGGTGTTCCGCGGTGACTACGACGGCGCGGAGGAGGCGCTGGCCGAGGCCGTCGCCGTCGGCGAGTCCGCCGGGTTACGCCACCAGACGGCCATGGCGAAGGGGAATCTGGCTTTCACGGTGTCGCGGCGTGGGGACGTCCCGCGCGCGCTCCGCCTCTTCGCGGAGGCCGAACAGGGCCTGACCGGTGAGCGCCTGGCGCAGTGCCGGTTCGACCAGGCGGAGACGCTCATCATGGCCGGCCTGCCGGGCGAGGCGCGTCCCGTCCTCACCGCCGCCCTGGACGCGGCCACGGCGAACGGGTACCGATGCGACACGGCGGACGGCTACCTGCTCCTCGCCCACGCCGAGCTGGCCGACGGCAACGCGGAGGAGGCCACGGTGGCGGCGGAGCGGGCCCGCACGACGTTCACCGAGCAGCAGCGCACCGGATGGGCGCTTCTGGCCGAGCATGTGCTGCTCAAGGCCCGGTGGGCGGCCGGCGAGCGAACCGCCGTCCTGCTCCGTTCGGCCACGGCCGCGGCGGAACGGCTGGAGGGCGGCGGATGGGTGGACGCCGCCGACGAGGCCCGTATCGTCGCCGCGCGCGTGGCGCTGTCGCTGGGCCGCCCGGCAGGTCACCTGCTGGCCCCCGTCCGGCGGACGAGCGGCCCGGCCTCGGGCAGGATCGCCGCCTGGCACGCGATAGCCCTCGAACACTCCTCCCGTGACGCCCGCAAGGGCGCGGTGGCGGCGGTCAGGGCCGGGCTGGAGGTGACCGAGGAGCATGCGGAGGTCCTGGACGCGCTCGACCTGCGCGCCCGCGCGGCGGGACTCGCCACCGAGCTGGCGGAGCTCGGCCTCCGCCTGTCCGGGTCGGCGCGGGAACTGCTCGCCGTGGAGGAGCGGCGGCGGGCGATCGCGCGGCCGGTCCGCGTCCGCCCGCCCAAGGACCCCGGGCGCGCCGCGGCGCTGACCGCGCTGCGCGCCCTCAGCGTCGACCGCACGGCCGACACCGCCCGCGGCGGGGCCCCGCCCGCGCCGGGGGCCGACCCGGCCGCGCGGGAGGCGCGCCTGACCGCGCTGGAGGCGAAGATCCGCGAGCGGACGCGCCGCCGCCCGTCCGGCGCCTCCCCGGGCCGCCCGGCCGCGGCCGGCGCGGTCGCCGCCGCGCTCGGCGACCGCGCCCTCGTCGAGCTGATCGCGATCGGCGACGAGCTGCACGCCGTCACCGTCGCGGGCGGCCGGACCCGCCGCCACCGCCTCGGCGCGGGCGACGGGGCGCGCCGCGAGACCGGCCTGCTCCGTTTCGCCGCCCGCCGCCTCGCCGAGGACGGCGGGCCGCCCGCGCCGCCCGCCCTCGCGGGCGCGGCCGAACGCCTCGACCGCCTCCTGCTCGCCCCGCTGCGGCCCGTCCTGGGCGACCGCGAGCTGGTCATCGCCCCGACGGGAGTCCTGCACGGGCTGCCCTGGGCGGCGCTCCCGTCCCTGGCGGGGCGCCCGTTCACGGTCGTCCCGTCCGCCGGGGCCTGGCTCCACGCCCGCACGCGCGCCCCCTCCGGCGGGCACGCCGTCCTCGTGGCGGGCCCCGACCTCCAGCACGCCGACCGCGAGATCGCCGCCCTCCGCCGCCTCCACCCCGGCGCCGTCGTCCTGGACGGCCCTGACGCCCGCGCCGAACCCGTCCGCGACGCCCTGGAAGGGGCCGCCGTCGCCCACATCGCCGCCCACGGCGAGTTCCATCAGGGCAACGCCCTGTTCTCCCGGCTGCGCCTGGCCGACGGCCCCCTCATGGTCCACGACCTGGACGAGCTGGCCGATCCGCCGCACCTGATCGTCCTGTCCGCGTGCGACATCGGCCGCGCCGACGAGGGGGACGCCGTCCTCGGCATGGCCGGCGCCCTGCTGGCCCTGGGCACCGCGACCGTGATCGCCAGCGTTCTGCCCGTCCGGGACGACGCGACCCCGGCCTTCATGACCGCCTTCCACACGGCGCTGGCGACCGGGAAGACCCCCTCCCGGGCGCTGGCCGCCACCGCCCGGGCCCCGGCCACGACCGGTTTCCTGGCCATGGGCGCCGGCTGAAGCCGCCGCCTGTGGGTCAGCCGTCGCCGGTGGCGATCGGGTTGCCGGGGTCGGCCACCCAGTTCGACCAGGACCCCACGTAGAGGGCGGCCGGGATGCCGGCGAGGTGGAGGGCGAGGATCTCGTGGGCGCCGGTGACGCCCGAGCCGCAGTAGGCGCCGACGTCGAGGGCGTCGGTCGCGCCGAGCTGCGCGAACCTCTCGCGGAGCAGTTCGGGCGGCAGGAACCGGCCGTCGACACCGACGTTGCCGGAGGTGGGAGCGTTCCGGGCGCCCGGGATGTGCCCGGCGACGGGGTCGACGGGCTCCTGCTCGCCGCGGTAGCGCTCGGCGGCGCGGGCGTCCAGCAGCACGCCCGCCCGGGCCAGCTCCGCGGCGCCCTCGGCGTCCAGGACGGGCAGGCGGCCGGGGGCGGCGACGAAGTCGCCCGGCTTGGCCTCGGGTTCGGCGGTGCTCACCGCGTGGCCGGCCTCCGTCCAGGCGCGGTAGCCGCCGTCCAGGACGCGGACCCGGTCGTGCCCGAAGTAGCGCAGCGACCACCACACCCGGGCGGCGGCCGTGGAGTCGGCGTCGTCGTAGACCACGACCAGGCTGTCGGCCGAGACCCCGGCGCGGCGCATCGCCGCCTCGAAGGCGGCCGGGACCGGCAGGGGGTGGCGGCCGCCGGGACCGGGAGGCCCGGCCACGTCACGGTCGAGGTCGACGAACACGGCGCCGGGCAGGTGCCCCCTGCGGTAGGACTCGATCCCCGGCGGTCCGGCCAGATGCCATCGGACGTCCAGCAGGACCACGTTCGCCTGCCGTCGGAGCAGCCGGTCCAGCGCGGGCACTTCGATGAGAGGGTGCACATCGCCAGTTTGGCCGCCGTCGCGCCGATTTTGGAGGGGCGAATCCGGGTTCATCTCAACTCCGCGGGGTCTCAGGGCCGGGACGCGGTGAGCAGCGGCACCAGTTGCTCGGCCGGTACGAGGGAGCCGTGCATGCCGACCATCCGGTCCAGCCACGGCTCCCGTTCGGACGCCACGATCGCGAGGTCGGTGCGCGGGACGGCGATCACGTCGCCGATCCGTTCCAGCATCCCGGGGCCGATCGTGCCGAACCAGCCGCTCTCGACGGCGTGCTCGCGGCTGACGACCCACGCCCGGTCACCCAGCGTCGCCGTCCAGGCGGCGAGCACGTCCCCGTGGGCGCCCGGCCGGCTGTAGACGTAGCGGGCGCGGGCGTCCCCGCCGAGCAGCGCGACTCCCTCCGCCAGCTCGGGGACGGTGTCGGCGTCGATCCGCTCGTCCGGGTCGACCATGCCGTGGTCGGCGGTCACGTGCAGGGACGAGCCCGGCGGCAGCACGTCCGCGATCCGCTGCGCGAGGAGGTCGACGAACCCCAGATGGTGCCGCCAGTCGGCGGAGCCGACCCCGAACTGGTGGCCGGTCGCGTCGAGGTCGGCGTGGTACACGGTGACGTAGGCCCGGTCGCCGCGGCGCAGGGCCAGCTCGGCGCGGCCGACGAGCTGGCCGAGGCCGTTGGCCGACAGGTAGTCGGCGCCGCGCGCGGTGGCGCGGCTGAGGCCGGACCCCCGGTACAGAGGGTGCGCCACGTACGCGACCTCGACACCGGCCGCGGCGGCCCGCCCGTAGGCGGTCGGAACCGGCTGGAACGTCTCGGGCTCGATGGTGTCGTCCCGCCAGCGCAGGCAGTTCATCAGCCGCCCCGTGCCGGGGATCGCGACCTGCACGCCGAGCAGACCGTGCTCGCCGGGCGGGGCGCCGGTGGCCAGCGAGCCGAGGCTGCTGACGGTCGTCGCCGGGAACCCGGCCGTGATCGGGCCGCCGTCCATCGCGTTCAGGAAGGGCGCCTCGCGGGGATGTGCCTTCAGCTGCTCCCAGCCGAGGCCGTCGACCAGCAGCACGCAGACGCGCGGCACGGCGGGCAGGCCCAGGACGTTCGGCGCGTCCGGGACGCCCAGCGCGGCCAGCGCGGAGGACGGCAGATCGGCCAGCGCGGCCTCGCCGTACCGCGGGACGGGCGGTTCGGGGAGGGACCCGCCCTCCCCGCGTCCGGACCCGCCGCGCCGCCCTGCGACCGCCTCGCTCACTGCGCCGTCGCGGCGGACAGTTCCTCGGCGAAGGCCAGCACCTGGCCCACGGCGTCCGCGCCGTCGGCGGCCTCGCTGACCCGCAGCGACAGGTCGTCGGCCGTGACGCTGCCGGTGTAGCCGTGGTCGGCCTCGCAGTTCTCGTCGCCGCACGTCGCGGGTTCGAGGTCGATGTGGGCGATGGCGCCCCAGCCGATGGTCAGCACCACCTCGGTGGGCGGCACCCCGGGCACGTAGGACGCCGGGTCCGGGACCACCCGGGTCACCGCGACCGACTGGACGCGTTCCAGCTTGACGGCCTCGGTGGTGGTGGACGCGTGCGGCCGCGTCATGCCCTCGCCGGGCGGGTGCTCGTCGGTGTGGCACACCAGCAGCCGGCTCGCCGACAGCACGAGCACGGTCACGTGCCTCCGCACCTCCATCGCGGGGTCGAAGGTCGCCTCGTGGTGGACGACGAAGGCGGTGACGTGCTCGTCCCCGACGGCCGACTCGACCGCGTCCGCGACCAGGGCCGGGTAGTAACCGCTGCGCTCGATCGCCGTGCGCAGACCACTGACGGTCGCTCGGGTTTCCCTCATGGCCCCATCCTGCCCTGTCCGGGGCCGGACGCGCACATGACCGCCGCGGCACACGGTCATATGTCCGTGTGCGGGGTAGAGGGTGGTCATGGACGAGCATCCCCTGCCGACCCCGCCGCCGGTGCCGCCGCCCACCCCCGACCCGGCGCCGCCCCCGCAGCCCCCGGTGCCGCCCGAGCCGCCTCCCGGCCCCGCCCCGGGACCCGCGCCGCGGCCTCCCGGCCCCGTCCCGCCCGGCCCCTCGCCGGAGCCGGTGCCGCCCGGACCGCCGCCCGAGCCGTCCCCGCCCGCGCCGGGGCCCGAGCCGATCCCGCCCGGGCCCCCGCCGGACCCCGTCCCGCCGACGCCGGAGCCCAGCCCTCCCCCGCCCCCCGGCTGACGCCGAGCACGACGGTTCACGCGTGCGCGTGAACCGTCGTGCCTTCCCTGTTCAGGCGGCCACTGTTCAGGCGGCGCCGCAGACCCGGGACGGTGTCCGGGCCCCGGACGCCCGGGCCGGAATCAGAGGTGGCGCGGCTCCAACTCGGGCCGCGGTCCGAGGGGGCGCTCCAGCGTGAGCGTCACGGCCCGCACCGCGACCCCGGACCGGCCCACCATGACGGGGTTCAGCTCCAGCCGCGCCACCTCCGGAAGGTCGTAGCCGAGGCGGGACGCGCGCAGCAGCAGTTCCTCCAGGGCCCCGAGGTTGACCGGGTCGGCGCCCCGGTGCCCCAGCAGCAGCGGGGCGGTGCGGATCGCGCGGATCATCTCCGCGGCCTCCGCGTCCGCCAGCGGCGACAGGCGGTAGGCGCGGTCCTCCAGCAGTTCGGCGGTCTCGTCGGCGATCCCGAACGAGATCAGCGCCCCGAACGAGGGGTCCTCCCTGACGACGATGCGGGTGGCGACCCCGTCCGTCCCGCCGGCGAGCCCGATGCCGTAGCAGGCCAGCAGCTCCGCCGCCTGCTCCGGCGCGACCTCGACGGGACCGCCGTCGCCCAGCCACGCGGCGACCAGCTCCCGCGCCTTGGCGCGGTCCACGTCCTCGAACACCGGCATGCGGCCGGGGGGACGCCGCCGCCACCGCGCGTACCGGATCACGTACGCCAGCGCGCGGACGGCGTCCTCGGGCGCCGTGTAGGACGGCACGGAGCCCTCCGCGGCCATCCCGTCCGGGCCGGTGACGCGCAGGTCGGCGGGCATGCCCTCGGTGCCGAGGTAGGTCGCCACGATCGGTTTCCTGCCCTCGGTGGCCAGCCGGAGGATCCTCTCGGGGACGCGCACGTCGTAGCCGCCGATCGTCGGGGGCGTGAACAGCGCCACGACCGCGTCGACCGTGTCGTCGTCCAGCGCCCCGGCGAGGGCGGCCTCGTAGTCGTCGGCGTCGGCGCGGGGGCCGAGGTCGATGCGGGGCCGGACCTCCAGGCCGAGGGCGACGGCCTCGTCCTGCGCCAGCAGGCCGAGCGAGTTGGAGTTGTCGATGATCGCGATGCGGTCGCCGGCCGGGAGCGGCTGGTAGGCCAGCACCTGCGCCACGTCGAACAGCTCCGTGAGGTCCTCCACCCGGATCACGCCGGCCTGCTCGAACAGCGCGCTGACCGCGTGGTCGGGCAGGGTCAGCGCCCGCGCCGCGTGCCCGATCGGGACGCCCTGCGTGCTGCGACCGCTCTTCACCGCCACGATCGGCTTGTGACGGCCGAGCCTGCGCGCCAGCCGCGCGAACTTGCGGGGATTGCCCAGCGACTCCAGGTACAGCAGGACGGCCCTGGTCGCCGGGTCCTCCTCCCAGTACTGCATCAGGTCGTTGCCGGAGACGTCGGCCCTGTTCCCCGCGGAGACGAACGTGGACAGCCCGAGACCGCGTTCGGCCGTCCGCTGCAAGATGGCGATGCCCAGCGCACCGGACTGGGAGAAGAACCCCACCGGGCCCCGTCCCGGCATGGTCGGTGCCAGGGTCGCGTTGAGCCGCACGTCGGAGTCGGTGTTGGCGATCCCGAGGCAGTTGGGGCCGACGACCCGCATCCCGTAGGCGCGTGCCAGCCGCACCAGTTGCTCCTGGGCGGCCCGTCCTTCCTCTCCTACCTCGCCGAAGCCGGACGACACGACGACCAGTCCCCGCACGCCCTTGCCCGCGCACTCCTCCACGACCTCGTGGACGGCGTCGGCCCGCACCGCCACGACCGCGAGGTCGACGTCGTCCGGGATCTCCAGGACGGACGCGTACGCGCGGACCCCGGCCACCGCGACCGCCGTCGGGTGCACCGGGTACACGGGCCCGCTGAAGTCCCCGGCGAGCAGGTTCCGCAGGACGGTCTGGCCGACGCTGTGCTCGGCCCGGCTCGCCCCGATCACCGCCACCGACCGCGGGAACAGCAGCCGCTGGATCGAGCGCGACTCCGCCCGGTGCTCGCGCGCCGACATGACCTCCAGCGAGGTGTCGGTCGGCTCCAGGTCGAGGACGAGCTCGATCACGCCCTCCTCGAAGCGCTGCTCCGCCCGGTATCCCGCCTCCCGGAACACCCGGGTCATCCGGCGGTTGTCGGGCAGGACGCTCGCCACGAACCGGCGCACGCCCCGCTCCCGCGCCGCCGCCGCGATGTGCTCCAGCAGCACCGCGCCGAGCCCGCGGCCCTGGTGCGCGTCCTCCACCAGGAACGCCACCTCCGCCGTCTCCGTCCGGTCGGCGAGCCGGTCGTAGCGGACGACCGCCACCATCTCCCCCGCGATCGTCGCGATCAGCGCGGCACGCCGGTCGTAGTCGACGGTGGTGAAGTGCTCGATCTCGCGGTCCGACAGCTGGGGGCGCGGCGAGAAGAACCGGTAGTAGATCGACTCCGGGGACAGCCGCGCGTGGAACGTGCGGAGGAGATCGGCGTCCTCGGGCCGGATGGGACGCAGATGGGCCGTCCCGCCGTCGCTGAGGACGACGTCGGCCTCCCACTGATCCGGATAACGCTCGGTCACGTACCCGAGGGTAAGGCACGGATGCGTCACGGCCCCGCGACGAAAAAACCGGCTTCCTCGGTTTCGCTGCGCGTTCGAGACCTAATCCGGGCTCCAGAGCTGTTACGGTCGAGCCCACGCCCCAAGAATTGCCGCTCGCGCGGGCCGTGTTGATCGAGGTGATGACTCCATGACGCGCGTGGTCGTGGTCGGCGATCTTATGACAGACACCGTGGCGCGTGCCGCCTTTCCCCTGGCCAAGGGGAGCGACACGCCCGCCGCCGTGACGACGCACGGTGGCGGCTCCGGCGCCAACGTGGCCGCATGGCTCGCCGTGGAGGGGACCGACGCCGCATTCGTCGGCCGCCGCGGCTCCGACATCGCGGGCCGGAACCGGGACATGGAACTGATGGGCTACGGCGTCGACGCCCGCCTCGTCATGGACCAGGAACGTCCCACGGGCACCTGTGTGGTCATGGTCACCCACAAGGGCGACCGGACGATGCTGTCGGACCCCGGCGCCAACGCCGCCCTCCTGCCGGAGGACATCGAGCGCTGCAAGGACCTGTTCTCCGGAGGCACCCACCTGCACCTGTCGGGCTACTCCCTGATCAACGAGGGATCCCGCAAGGCGGCCATCCACACTCTGGAGATCGCCCGCAAGATACAGATGTCGGTCTCCGTGGACGGCGGCTCGTCCTCCCCGCTCAAGCGGATGGGCGCCGAGCCCTTCCTGGAGTGGACGCAGGGCGCCCGCCTCCTGGTCGTCAACACCAAGGAGGCCGAGATCCTCACCGGCCGCGACACGCCGGAGCAGGCCGCCAAGGTCCTGACCGCCTGGTACCCGCAGGTCGTGATCAAGACCGGCGCCGACGGCGCCCTCTGGTACACCAACGGCCGCCCCGAGCCCGTCACCGTCGCGGCGGAGCCCGTCGAGAAGATCATCGACGGCACCGGCGCCGGCGACGCGTTCGTCGCCGGGTTCCTCCCGCCGTGGCTGGACGGCAAGCAGCCGGCCGACGCCCTCACCGCGGGCTGCCGCCTGGCCGCCCGCGCCATGCAGCATCTGGGCGCCCGTCCGACCCTCGACGTGGTGGACAACCAGATCAAGTAGGGGCGGGCCCGCTCAGGCGAGCGGGGTGTAGGTGCGGACGTCCTCCCTGACCGCGTCCCAGAGGCGGTTCAGGGGGTGGCCCGCGTCGTAGCGTTCGAGGTCGGCGCGGCGGACGAAGGCGCCCGTCATGAGCTCGGCCTTGGGCTCCAGGTCGTCGTGCAGCCCGATCGTGCGCAGCGGGACGGCGTCGGGGTCCTCCTGCGCGGCCATGCCCCGCCCGATCGAACCGGTGACGATCATGCAGCCGCGCACGAACCCCGACCGCAGCAGCGACAGCCCGTAGTGCACGTCGTCGATGTCGGCGACGACGTTGAGCCGCTCGCGGAAGTTCGTCCCGTACCAGGTGGCGAGCAGGTCGGCGACGAGTCCGGCGGGCGGTACCACCAGCGGGACCCGCCCGAGGCGGCTGGTCTGCACCGGCGTGTCGGGCAGCTCGCCCTCCGGCAGGTTGGTGAGCAGCAGCGCCTGGCCCCGGGCGTACTCGACGACCTCGTACTCCTCCAGGCGCAGGTCGCCCTCGGGGGTGCTGACGATGCTGCCGCAGATGAGGTCGACCTGGCGGGTCTCCAGCCGGGACCACAGGTCCTTGGTGCGGACGTGGGCGACCTTGAACTCGACCTCGCGCTGCCGGAACTCCTCCGAGACCCGGTCCCAGGCCCTGGAGACGATCGGCAGGGTGAACTCGGTGGTGCCGACCGTCAGCATGCGTCCGAGGCGGCGGCGGCTCCAGTGAATGGACTCCAGCCATTTCCCGAACGTCGTGCGCGCCAGTTCGACCGTGGTCTCCCCGGTCGGGGTGAACAGGTAGTCCTTCCCGCGCCCCTGCCGGACGGTCAGGACCTCGCCGCACAGCATCTGGCTGTTGCGGTTCAGCGTGTCGAGCTGCTTCTGGACGCTCGACTGCTCGCGCCCCAGCACCCGCGCCGCCCGCAGCGCCGACCCCGTCTCGTGCACCACCAGCAGGGTCCGCAGCTGGTCGAACGTCATGTCGAGCAGGCCGGGCGGACACTCCAGCAGCGACTCCAGGGTCGGTGGCACGGGGAGGGACATTACTACCTCTTCCAAGACCCCCGCAGAAATGGCCGCAGGGCCAACTAAGCGGGAAATGATGACATTTCCGCCTGAACTTATCTCAAGATGTTCTCCTAAACAACTGGACAGAGTTTTCTAACCTCTAGAACACTTTCCTTCGAGCCGCTCCACCGCCGCCGTCACCCGTCCCACCCCAGGACGGCGGCGCTCCCGGGCGCGCCCCGGCGGTGCCGGCCGCCGGGGCCGCCGCCCGGCGCCCTGGTCTCCCGTTCGCCGCGGCTCTTCTCCGCCGCGGCGCCGGGACCGGACGCCGGCCCGTGCGCGGGGCCGCGCGCACGGGCCGGCCCGAAAACGTCCCGCCCGCGCCCACGGGGGCGCGCGGGCGGCACGCCGTCAGTTGGGGGTGGCCAGGGCCAGCGGGAGGGTGGTTCTGGCTCCGGCCTCCTTCAGGAGGCGGGTGGCCACGGTCATCGTCCAGCCGGTTTCTATGCGGTCGTCCACCAGGAGGATGTGGCCGGGGTCGTCGGCGAGGGCCTCCGCCAGGTCGGTGGGAACGGTCAGGGTGTGCCAGACCGAGCGGAGGCGCTGGGCGCTGTTGTGGCGGCGCGGCACGGGCTCGCCGACGGGGACCAGCTCCCCCAGGTACGGCAGGCGGCCGATCTGGGCGATGCGCCGCCCGAACGTCGTGACCAGGCGGGGGCGGGAGCGGGAGCCGACGGTGACGACGCCGGTGGGGCGGTCCGTCCAGTCCCAGGCGGCGAGGACCTGCACGACGGCGTCCACAAGGTCGGCGGGGACCTCGGTGTCGCCGGCGGCGAACAGGTCGCGCAGGCGGTTGCCCCAGCCGATGTCGGTGAGGCGGCCGAGGGCGCGACCCGTCTCGGCCTGCAGCTCGGGCTTGATGCGGCCGGAGACGCCCAGGTCGTCCTTGACGCCGGTCGGCCACATGCGGCGGGGGGCGATGTCGACGCCGGGACGCTGCAGGCGTTCGCGGGCCTGGGTCGCGCTCTCCTGGGTGACGTCGGTGGGCCAGTGGCGGCCCGTGCAGTTGTCGCAGCGGCCGCAGGGGGCCGCGGCGGGGTCGTCCAGCTGGCGGCGCAGGAACTCCTCGCGGCAGCCGGAAGTCGCGATGTAGTCGAGCATGGCCTGCTGTTCGCGGCGGCGTTCGGCGGTGACGCGCTCGTAGCGCTCGCGGTCGTAGGACCAGGGCTCGCCGGTGGACGTCCAGCCGCCCTTGACGCGGCGGGCGGCGCCGTCGACGTCGAGGACCTTGAGCATCATCTCCAGGCGGGCCCGGTTGAGGTCGACCAGCGGTTCCAGGGCCGTGGTGGAGAGGGGGCGGTCGGCCGTGTCCAGGACGTCCAGCGTGCTGCGGACGATGTGCTCCGGCGGGAAGGCGAGGCTCGCGAAGTAGGCCCAGATGTCGCGGTCCTCGCGGCCGGGCAGCAGGATCACCTCGGCGCGGTCGACGCCGCGGCCCGCGCGGCCGATCTGCTGGTAGTAGGCCACCGGGGACTGCGGGGCGCCGACGTGGACGATGAAGCCGAGGTCGGGTTTGTCGAAGCCCATGCCGAGGGCGCTGGTGGCGACGAGGGCCTTGAGCTTGTTGTCGTGGAGGTCCCGCTCGGCCTGGAGGCGTTCGGCCTGCTCGGTCTGGCCGGAGTAGGCGGCCACCTCGTGACCGCGGTCGCGGAGCCACCCGGTGATCTCGTGGGCCGCCGCGACGGTGAGGGTGTAGATGATGCCGCTGCCCGGGAGGTCGCCGAGATGCTCGCCCAGCCAGGCGATGCGCTGCTCGGCGGAGGGGAGGTTCACCACGGCGAGGTGCAGCGAGTCGCGTTCGAGAGGCCCGCGCAGGACCAGGGCGTCGTCGCCGGCGAGCTGCTCGGCGACGTCCTCGGTGACGCGGGCGTTGGCCGTCGCGGTGGTGGCGAGCACCGGGATGCCGGGCGGCAGCTCGGCCAGCAGGGTGCGCAGCCGCCGGTAGTCGGGGCGGAAGTCGTGGCCCCAGTCGGAGATGCAGTGCGCCTCGTCGACCACGACCAGCCCGGCGCCCGCGGCGAGCTTGGGCAGGACGAGATCGCGGAAGTCGGGGTTGTTGAGCCGCTCGGGGCTCACCAGCAGGACGTCGACCGCGCCCTGCTCGACCTCGGCGAAGACCTGGTCCCAGTCGCCGGTGTTGGAGGAGTTGATCGTGCGGGCGCGGATGCCCGCCCGGACGGCGGCGTCGATCTGGTTGCGCATCAGCGCCAGCAGCGGCGAGACGATCACCGTGGGGCCGGCGCCGCGCTCGCGCAGCAGCCGGGTCGCCACGAAGTAGACGGCGGACTTGCCCCAGCCCGTCCGCTGCACGACGAGGGCGCGCCGCCGCTCGACGACGAGCGCGCTGATCGCCGTCCACTGGTCGTCGCGCAGCCGCGCGTGGTCACCGGCGAGGGCGCGCAGGCACCGCTCGGCCTCGTCGCGCAGACCGTCCGAGGAGCTCATGCGTCCTTCGTACCAGTGCCTCGGAAGACACCGCACCAGAATCACGTTCTGTGGAGAAGGCGAACGCAGGCCGCTGATTGGGGACACCGGGCTGGTGGGTAGCCTGCCAGTCAAGATCGGTTCATGGGCGGGAAGGGACACCAGCGGGGGTATGGGCGCGGCTGAACGCTTGCGGCGGACATGGCAGGTCCTCATGGACGGGTCGCCCCCGGAACCGCCCGAAGACGAGCCCGGCGAGATCGTCGACCCGCGGGTCATCGACCTCGTCCTGCGGGTGGGCGAGCTCCTCCTGGCCAGCGGCGAGACCACCGAACGCGTGAACGAGGCCATGCTGGGCCTGGGCGTGGCCTACGAACTCCCGCGTTGCGAGGTGCAGGTCACTCTGACGAGCATCCTCGTCTCGGCGCACCCCGGCGGGGGCGCGGCGCCGATGACCAGCGCGCGGTCCATCCGGCGACGGACTCCGGCCTACTGGCGGCTCACCGCGCTGCACCAGCTCGTCCAGGACGCTTCCATCGGCATGCTCGAACTGGACGAGGGCCACAAGCGGCTCGCGGAGATCAAGAGGGCCGGCCCGCCCTATCCGACCTGGCTGCTGGTGGTGTCCCTCGGGCTCATCGCCGCGTCCGGCAGCGTGCTGTCCGGCGGCGGGCCGCTGGTGGCGACCACCGCGTTCGTCGCCACGATGCTGGGCGACCGCACGGCCGCCGCGCTGGCGCGCCGCGGCATCGCGGAGTTCTTCCAGCTGACGGTGGCCGCCGCGATCGGCGCGGCGGCGGCCGCGGTGGTGGTGGCGATGGGCAACCCCGGCCAGGCCGCCACGATCGTCACCGGCTCGATCCTGGCGCTGCTCCCGGGGCGTCCGCTGGTGGCGAGCATCCAGGACGGCATCACCGGCGACCTGGTCAGCGCCGGGGCGCGGGTGCTGGAGGTCTTCTTCATGATCGCGGCGATCGTCGCCGGGCTGGGCGCCGTGGTGTACATCGGGGTGAGCCTGGGCGTGCCGATCGACGTCCGGCATCTGCCCACCCCGTCGGCGAGCCTGGAGCCCGTCGCCGTCATCGCCGCCGCCGCCATCTCGCTGACGTTCGCGGTGTCCCTGGCGGCCCCGCGGGACGTGCTGACCACCGTCGCCCTCGGCGGCGCGCTGATCTGGGTGCTCTACGTCCTGGCCCGAGGATGGCACGTTCCACCCGTGTTGGCCGCGGCCCTGGCCGCCACTGTCGTCGGCGTGATGGCGAGCTGGCTCGCCCGCCGGCACGGGGAGCCCGTCATGCCGTTCGTGGTCCCCGCCATCGGCCCGCTGCTGCCGGGGACGGCGCTCTACCGCGGCATGGTCGAGCTCAACACCGGTTCGCCGCAGGCCGGCGTGCTGAGCCTCATCGGAGCCGTGTCCGTGGCGCTCGCCCTCGGCGCCGGAGTGAACCTCGGCGGCGAACTCGTCCGCGCGTTCCAGCACGTCGGCCTGAGCGCGTCCGGCCGCTGGGCCCGCCCGGCGGCCCGCCGAACCCGCGGCTTCTGACGCCGCCCGGGTCCTCGACAGGCGATCACCTGACAGCCGATCTCGTCGGCGGCCGGTCGGTCGGACAGCCGATCCACCGGCGGCTGGTCATGGGCTGGGCGCTGTAGCGCAGCCGCAGGGTGAGGCCGGCCAGCGCGTGGCCGGTGATGGATCTCCACTCGCTGCTGTCGAAGGACTCCACGTTCTACGGCGGCCGGTCCTGCCGACGACGGGTGTCCGGGGTGCACGGATCCCACCGGTGGCGGGTCGCCGGCGGGGGTGGTTCTGTCGGTGGCGGGCGTTACGTTCGCCGCATGTACCGACAGGGAGACGTCCTGATCCTGCCCGTGCCCGAGGAGACGGTTCCGCAGTCCGTCCGCGGGCTGCCGCCGTCCCCGCGCGACGGCCGGGGCCGCATGGTGCTCGCCCTCGGCGAGGCCACCGGGCACGCGCACGCGTTGGCCGCGCCCGGGACGCTGCTGCGCACCCCCGACCCGCTCGTGCCGGACCACCTGCACCTGCCGTCCGGCGGGCGTCTCGTGCACGAGGAGCACGCGGCGATCACGCTGCCCAAGGGCTGGTACCGGGTGATACGCCAGCGCGAGTACGTGCCCGGTTCCGTCCGCGTCGTGGCCGACTAGGAGGCGGATACCGTGCTTACCGGAACGGTACGCGAGACCCACTTCGTGGTGGGCGACTGGCAGGCGGCGGCGTTCGCCACAGGCCCCACCGACCGCGCCCGCGCCGAGGCGGGCGTGACCGCCGCCTACGCCTCCGCCGGGCTGAGGCCCCCCGAGCGGTTCCTGTGGGTGCCCTCCCCCGTGCGCGGCGCCGTCCTGGCGGCCGTGATCGCCGGGCACGGCGAGGCGCTGGAGAAGGCCGGGCTGGACGGGCTGCTGGAGCGGGCCCGCGCCGATCTCGGTGCCAGTGAGGCGGGGCCGAGCGTCCTGACGGACGTGCGCACCCGCCCCTGGGAGGCCGAACGTGCGGCGGCCTGTTCCGAACTGGGGCCGGAGCAGTGGCCTCGCGCGTGGGCCGAGACCGGTGGCCTGCTGTGGAACCAGGTGCAGTCGCTGGTGACGCGCGTCCGCGGCGCGGTCGGCGAGCAGGCGCAGAGCGGGTCCGGCAGGGCGGCGGACCGGCGGTCCACCTCGGAGGTGGACGCGGCCGGGTCGCTGCTGCGCGCGGCCACGCTGGACGCCGTCCTGGGCCAGCACGACGGGCCATGGCTGGCGTTGTTCGAGTCGCTCGGCCGCCTCGACGGCCCGCTGGCGGGGCCGGCGGAGGTGGCCCGGTCGGCCGGCTGGTGGTGGCCCTACGAGCGGCTGGTGATCCTCTCGGAGCGGCCGAGCGAGCTGTACCGCGACGAGCCCGGACGGCTGCACCGCGGGGACGGTCCCGCCCTCGCCTATCCGGACGGATTCGCGCTGCACGCATGGCGCGGCATGCCGATCCCGCCCGACTTCGTCGCGTCGCTGAGCAATCTGACGCCCGACCGCATCTCCTCCGAGCAGAACGCCGAGCTGCGCCGCGTGATGCTGGAGATCTTCGGTTACGACCGGTACCTGGCCGAGACCGGCGCACGGCCCCTGCACCGGGACGAGACGGGCGTCCTGTGGTCGATCGACCTGCCGGGCGACGAGCCGGTGGTCATGGTGGAGGTGGTCAACTCCACCCCTGAACCGGACGGAACGCACCGCACCTACTACCTGCGCGTCCCGCCCGACACCCGCACGGCGCGCGCGGGCGTCGCGTGGACGTTCGGCGTGGACGAGGCCGACTACCACCCCGAAAAGCAGACTTGACCCTGGGGGCGGTTCCGACCAGATCTTGGGCGGAACCGCCCCCGTCTTGCCGGCGGGTGAACAGGACGTGCGTTGAGCCGCTTGTTCTCGGGTGAAGTCGTACTCGGACCAGTGCAGGCGGCCCGGCCGGTGAGAAGTGACGCGCCCCCGATCATGCTGCGCCCCGGTCTACTGATTCATCAGGTCGGAGACCGCCCTGTGCAGGCGGGCGGCGCGCCCGGCCGGGGTCCGGGCCTTGAGCAGCGGAAGGATCAGGAGGTACCGGGTGGTCCTGTCGAGCGCCTCGAAGCGGGCGGCGGCCTGCGGGCAGGCGGCGAGCGCGGCCGTCAGGTCGGGCGGGACGCCGGCGTCCCGCTGGGCGGTGTAGGCGGCCGCCCAGCGGCCGTCCGCCTGGGCGGCGGCGACCTCGGCCAGGCCGGGCGGTCGCATCCGCCCGGCGGCGGTCAGGGCCTCCACGCGCTCGACGTTCTTGCGCGACCAGGAGCCGCCCTTGCGGCGGCGTGAGTACCGCTGCAGGTAGAAGTGCTCGTCATAGGACCTGCGCCGGCTGTCGATCCAGCCGTAGCACAGCGCGATCTCCAGCGCCTGCGTGATCGTGACGGAGCCGGTGTCCGCCCCCTTCTTGGCGATCTTCAGCCAGGCGCCGTCACCGCTGTCGTGGTGCTCGGCCAGCCACGCCTCCCACTCGGCGGCGTCCGCGAAGTGCATCATCGGCCCACGACCTGCCACGGGTCACGACGCCGAGGATGGTGCCGGAGGGGTCGGTCGGTGGTGAGGCCTCGCAGCATCGGTGGGTTCCCTTCTCGGTGGGCGACGACCTCCATGCTTCCCGGTAAAGTGCTCATCCTCTGAGCACTTTGTTGGAGAATCTGGTTCCATGCGCGCCGACCGCCTCGTCGCCGTCCTGCTGCTGATGCAGGTCCGCGGCCGAGTGACCGCCGCCGACGTGGCGGCCGAACTCCAGGTGTCGGTGGCCACCGCCCGCCGAGACCTGGAGGCGCTCGCGTCGGCAGGCGTCCCCGTCTATCCGCAGCCGGGGCGCGGCGGCGGCTGGCAACTGGTCGGCGGCGCCCGCACCGATCTCAGCGGTCTGACAGCGGCCGAGGCGCAGGCCCTGTTCCTGCTCGCCGGCCCCGCCGCCGTGTCACCCGAGGCCAGAGCGGCGCTGCGCAAGCTCATGGGAGCCCTGCCGCGGACCTTCCGCACCGACGCCGGGGCCGCCATGGACGCGACGATCGTCGACCCCGTCCGGTGGGGCGAGCGGGACCGCCCCCGGCCCGCGATGGTCGACCTGCTGCAGACCGCCGTGATCCGCCGCCGCAAGGTCCGCCTGGCCTACGCAGGCCGCACCGGAGCGGCGACGGAACGGCTGGTCGACCCGTGGGGTCTGATCGACAAGGACGACATCTGGTACCTGCTGGCGGATACCGACCGAGGACGGCGAACCTTCCGCGTCGACCGGATCACCCGGGCCGAGCCCACCGGCCTTCCCGCCGAACGCCCTGACGACTTCACCCTGGCCGGCGCCTGGCAGGAGGTCGTCGACGATATCGAACGGCGTCGCTCGCGCACATGGGCGACCGTGCTCGTCGAGGAGCGGTTCGTGCCGATCCTGCGCGACCAGTTCGGACGGCACTGCCACACCGACGGCGAGGCCGACCACGGGCGGGTCCGGGTCCGGCTGGCCGCCCCGACCCCGCTGGACATCGCCCGCCACCTCGCCGGCTGGGGGACGCTGCTCGACGTCGTCGAGCCCGGCAGCGTCCGGCGCGAACTCGCCCGGATCGGCGCCGAACTCGCCGGCCGCTACACCGGCGATCCAGAGGGGCAGAGCGGGCAAGACCAGGCTTCGGGTGAGGGCCGGGACCGATGAAGAGCGGTTCATGCTCCGGCAGCGCGCACGACGCGATGTCCGCCGCGCGATCTCACGGCCGTCGTGCGGTTCACCGCGCGGGTAATGGTCAGGGGTGGCTGAACAGGGCGGGAATTCGTTCGAGGATGCCGCCGGCGAAGGTGTCGTAGAGGCCGAGGGGTTCGAGGTGGACGTAGCCGATGTGGCAGTCGCACGTGTCGAGAGGGCACGGGCGGGGCGTCGGTGCGGCACGGAACGAGCCGTCGTAGAGGTTCCCCAGGACGGACGGGACGAAGTGGCAGCGGCGGACCGTGCCGTCGCCGTCCACTGACACGACCGTGTTCCCCGTCCGGCAGGTGAGGCCGCGGCTCGCGTGCGGGTGGCGGCTCACGGGGAACAGCGGGTCGATCTCTGTCCAGGAGGCGGCCTCGGCGTCGTCGTAGGTGCGCCCTTCGGCCGCGTTGACCCAGAGATATGTTCCGGCGGGAAGGTCGGCGCGCAGGCGGCGGGCGGCGTCGAGGTGCTCCGGCTGGCCGACGATTCCGACGCTGTAGCGGACCCCGCGCACCGACAGGTCCCGGCATTTGCCCAGGAACCGCTCGTACGGAACCTGGCCGGGGTGGTACGTCGCCCACAGCGCCAAGCGTGTGAGGTCGGCGCCGGCCGTCCATGAGACGCGGTGGCTGAGGTTCGTCTGGATCGCGACCCGTTCCACGTTCGGAAGGTGGCTGAGGTCGGTCAGGGCGCGCCGGTACCAGGAGCGGACGAGCCCTTCCCCCCACGGCGTGAACAGGACCGAGACACGGTGGTCGCAACGTGACGCCCACTCGGTGAAGCGTTCGAGCGCGGCGCGGTCGGCGCGGAGCTTCTCCGGGGTGTCGCGGCGCTTGGCGAACGGGCAGTACGGGCAGTCGTAGTCGCAACTGGCCAACGGCCCCCGGTAGAGGATCGTCAGATGGTCCATCACCGCGCCTCGTAGGACGCCATCAGCGCCTGGACGCGGGACGAGAAGAGTGCCGGGCCGATGGCGTCGGAGTAGGCGAGCCCTTCCGGCGTCAGCCGGACGACGTCTTCGGCGGTCTCCAGCCATCCGCGGTCGGCGAACGACTTCAGGTCAGCGGGAAAGTCGTCCATCGGGTCGCTCCCGAAGCGCGCTCGGTAGGTGCCCAGGTCGACACCGGTCGCTTGCAGGAGGGACTGGACGAGATGCCGCCTGCGGCGTTCGTCCTCGTCCAGTGTGAAACCGACGCGGGCGGTGCTGAAGTCGGTCTCGCGCACGTAGTCGTCGATGATGGAACGCACCTGCCCGGCTCCGACCGCGTACTCGAACGAGTAGTGGAGACGGGAGGTGTAGGAGCGTGCTCCGCAGCCCAGGCCGACCATGCCGTCCGTCTGGCAGCAGTACTCCGTGCCGCCGGCGCCTGAGGACGGCAGCCGGAACATCCGCATCGACACCTGCTCGTAGCCTTCGCCAAGAAGGTGGTCACGGCCGAGCCTGTAGAGGGTGAGGCGCTGGTCGTCCCAGTCCTGGGCGCGGCGTCCGAGGCCGGTCAGCGGGCGGACGTAGAGCGGGTAGAGGTAGATCTCCTCCGGGCGCCATGTGAGAGCGGCGTTCAAGGAGTGCGACCACGTCGCGGGTGTCTGGCCGTCGATGCCGTAGATGAGGTCGATGTTGAGGATGGGGAACCCCACGGCGCGGATGCGGTCCAGCGCGGCCTCCACCTCGGCGCGTTTCTGCGGCCGGACGGCCGCGCGGGCCTCCTCGTCCAGGAAGCTCTGCACGCCGATGGAGACGCGGGTGGTGCCGTGCTCGGCGAGGACGGCCAGCCGGTCGGTGGTGGCGGTCGCCGGGGACGTCTCCACGCCCAGCGGGATCGACCCGAACCCGGGGAAGCGTCCGGCGATGCCGCAGAGCCGCTCCAGCTCGGACGCGGTGAAGTAGGTCGGCGTCCCTCCGCCGAAGGCCGCGGTGGCGAAGGCGGCGCCGTCCAGGGCGTCCAGGGCCGCGGTCGCCTGGCGGTCCAGCGCGTCCAGGTAGGCGCCGGTCAGCTCCTCGGGCGCGCCGGTGCGGGTGAAGAGGTTGCAGAAGCCGCACCGCATCTCGCAGAAGGGAACGTGCAGGTACAGGAAGAGCGCGTCGAGCGACTCCCCCGCCCACACATCACGCAATCCGGGTGCCGGTTGCAGCGGACGGTAGGCGGTCTTGTGCGGGTAGGCGTACACGTACGCCCGGTATGGGTTCACGACAGCACGAACTCCCCGTAAGGAACGGTCCAGACGACTTCGTGGCCGATGCGGTGGCCCGTGTGGCCGTCCTCGCCGTACGCCGTCCCGTGGTCGGAGCAGACGATGACGAAGCACGGGCGGCGCATCAGCCCGAACAACCTGCCGATGTGCGCGTCCACATGCCGGAGGGCGGCGGCGTGGGTCGCACGGGTGTCCCCGTCCGAGCGTGTGGCGCCCTCCAGGTAGAACCAGTTGGGCTGGTGCAGGGACGCGACGTTCAGCAGCAGGAACAGGCGGCGTTCGGCAGGCAGCCGCGCGATGACCTCGGCGATCCGGTCGATCTGGTTGGGCAGCGACTCCGGGTCGGTCACGCCGAACCCGCGCTCCCAGTGGCTCTCGGCGAAGAGCGACGGCAGCGCCGACCCGAGCGGCGTCAGCTTGTTGAAGAACCCGACGCCGCCCACGCAGACCGTGTGGTAGCCGGCGGCGGCAAGGCCCGTCGGCAGATCGGCGGCCTCGAACGTCCAGGTGCCGGGGGCGGTGGTCTCGCTGCCCGGGAAGGCGCCGGCGAACAGTCGCGGATGCGGGCCGGGCGACGCGGGCGTCGGCAGGAAGCCGGCCAGCATCGCCGCGTGCGCGGCATAGGTGAAACTTCCGGGTGTGTGGCGGCGCTCCCAGCGTCCTTCCGGGAGCAGTCCGGTGAGGGTGGGGGTCTCCCCCGCCGCGGCCAGTTCGGCGGCCACGTCGTAGCGCAGCGTGTCGAGGGTCACCAGCAGCACGTCGTGGCCGCCGATGACCGCGTTCATGTCGTGCATGCGTGCACCATCGCCCTGACCTGGGCGCCGTAGGTGTCCAGGCCCTCGGCGGAGCTTCCGGGCAGGCCGGTCAGCCCGGGGAGCAGGTCGCCGAAGGCGTTCACCTCGCACACCGCGAACCGCTTCAATCCGAATCCCACGAGCAGGTCGACGCCGACCATCGGGCTGCCCGGGAAACAGGCGGCTGCGCGCGCACACACGTCCAGTGCCCGCTTCCAGCCGCCCTCCCCGAGCGCGCGCCGCACCGTCCCCAGGTCTCCCCTGGCACCGCCCAGGTGCAGGTTCGTCATCGGGGTCCGGCTGGTGCGGACGACCGCGTGCGTGGGCTCGCCGTCGATGACGACGACGCGCAGGTCGAACACGCGCCCGTCGAGCGTCGCCTTGGGCAGCCACCGCTCGACGTGCAGGCCGTCCGGCGCGAGCAGGTCGACCAGCGTCGCGACCTCGTCCTCGGTCCCGTAGGAGCGGACGCGCAGCGAGTTGAGCAGCCGGTCGCCGGCCAGGAAGGCCGACGTCACGGCCCGCACGCGGCCCGGGGCGGTCTGGAGCGCGACCACCCCCGAGGCGGACGAGCCGTGCGCCGGCTTCACGAACACCCGCCGCTCGCCTGCCTCGTCCATCCGGGAGCGGAGCTCCCCGTACCCGTTGACCTCGGGCAGGGCGACCGGCACGGGGACACCCGCGGAGAGCAGGCGGGCGTGGGTCAGCCGCTTGTCGAACATGACCGCGATCTCCTCGACGTCGCCGAGGAGCCGGGCACCGGACGCCGACGCCGCCGCCGACAGCCGCCGCAGCGCCGCGGTGAACGTCCGGTGCCACCGCGCCCCGCCGCCCGCCCGCTCGGGCGCGCCGGGACCGCGCAGCAGCGCGTCGGCCTCGGGGTCCTCGCCGGGCGAGTCGACGCGGACCGCCTCACCCGCCCGGAAGGAGAGCGGGGCTCCGCGCAGCACGTCCGTCCAGGGGACGAGCCGCGGCTCGGGCAGCCCGGCGGACCGGCATGCCGCGGCGAACAGCGCGGGACGCCGGTCTCCGGGCGTGCCGACCACCGCGAGGGTCATTCCGACACCGCGACATAGAAGTCGCTGAACGCCCATTCCTGTCCCACCCACGCCGCCTCGCCCAGCGCGTCCTCAAGGTCGAGCTCGACGCCGGGCAGCGCCGCCCGGAGCCGTTCGGCCATCGGCTCGCTCAGGAAGGCGTGGTGCAGATCGAGGCTGCGCAGATGGGTGAGGGGCTGCCCGGACAGCAGCGCCTCCGCTCCCCGGTCCGACAGCATCCCCATCGCCAGGCTGAGCGACTCCAGCCGGGCGACGACCGGGGCGCTCGCCAGCGCCTCCGCCAGCTCGTCCTGGAACGGGCCGTTCTCCAGGCCGAGGTGCTTCAGGGAGGGGAACCGCTCGCCGGTGAGGAAGGGCGCGAAGTCCTCCGCCGCGGACGACCCGCCGTGCATGTCCGAGCCGATCCACAGGTCCAGGTGCTCCAGCGCGGGCAGGTCGCCGCCCGCGACCGCCTGCACGACCTCGACCGGCAGCCCGCCGGACTCGATCCGCAGCACCTTCAGACGCTCGTGGCGCAGCGGCTCGAACCGCAGGTCGGACGCGCCGCGGATCTCGAAGTGCTCCAGCCCCGGAAAGGCGTCGAACAGCGGCGAGATGTCGCCGTGCTGAATCCAGGAGATGTGCACGTCCCAGTC
The DNA here is from genome assembly GCF_013409045.1 of Actinomadura citrea. Classification (NCBI taxonomy): domain Bacteria; kingdom Bacillati; phylum Actinomycetota; class Actinomycetes; order Streptosporangiales; family Thermomonosporaceae; genus Actinomadura; species Actinomadura citrea. Next base: position 6,721,066 of record NZ_JACCBT010000001.1, read on the forward strand.
GAGGATGTCGCCGAGGAACAGCGCCCGCAGGCGCGGGAACCGCTCGGCGTTGTCCACGAGCCACTCGACCGGGGAGAAGTCCTCGGTGTTGAACCCCCAGAAGCCGATGACGAGATGGGTGACCTGCGCGGTCTCGACCTTCTCCAGGAGGAGGTCGAGGTTCTCGGGGACCTCCGCGCCCCACACGCCGTTGTCGTGGACGTGGTGGTAGACGCCCCAGGCCACGTCCCCCGGCTCCGGCAGCGGGCCGTCCGGCTCGCCGTCGAAGGTGTGGACGGGCAGCCCCGCGAAGGTGGAAAGGCGTTCCTGGATCATCCGGACACCGCGATCATTCGGACACCGCGATGTAGTGCCAGTCGCCGTCCGGCTTCTCCTGCTCGTCCAGGTCGACCTCGACGCCGGGCAGCGCGGCCCGCACCCGCTCGATCATCGTGTCGGACAGGAAGTGGTGGTGCAGGTCCAGCTTGCGCAGATGGGTGAGCGGCTGGCCGGCCAGCAGCGCCTCGGCGCCCTGGTCGGTCAGGATGCCCATCGCCAGGCTCAGCGACTCCAGCCGGGCGACGACCGGCGCGCCGGCGACCGCCGCCGCGATCTCGTCCTGGATCTCGCTGTCCTCCAGGCCGAGGTGGCGCAGCGCCGGCAGCCGCTCGCCGGACAGGAACGGCGCGAGGTCGGCGACGGTGGTGTCGCCGCCGTAGTTCGCCTCGCCGAGCCACAGGTCGAGGTGCCTCAGGTTCGGCAGGTCGCTCGCCCCGACGGCGCGGACGATCCGCGCCGGCAGCCCGCCCGACTCGAACCGCAGCACCTTCAGCGCCTCGCTCTTGATCGGGTCGAGGGAGAGCTCCTGCGCACCGCGCACCTCCAACCGCTCCAGGTCGGGGAACGCGGCGAAAAGGGGCGAGATGTCGGCGTGCTCGATCCAGGAGATCTCCGCCTCCTCGCCGGTGATGTCCCCGAGGAACAGCGACCGCAGCTTCGGGAACGACGCGGCCGCCCCGGTCAGCAGCGCCACCGGGTCGGGGACCTTCTCGAGCTCGTAGGACGCGCCCCAGTAGCCGATGATGAGCGCCGTCACCTCGGTGGTGTCGATCGTCTCCAGGAACCGCGCGAAGACCTCGCCGAACGGCTCCTCGTCGAAGGAGGTCCCGACGAACCAGGCGGCCTCGCCCGCGGGCGGGAAGTCCTCTCCGCTGACGGGATCGGAGCCCGCGCCGCGGCCGTCGTCCTCCTCCTCGGTGCCGGTGTCCTCGTTGAACGTGGCCACCGGCAGGCCGACATATTCCTCAAGGTGCTGATAGATGCCCATGGGTCCCCTTCGCCTGATCGTCGGCACATGTCCTATCAGGACCGGCGGACAAACCGCGCCGGTTTCCGCGGTTCGGGGAACGGTCCGGGTCAGGAGGCGATCAGCACCGACCCCTTGTACTTGTCCTCGACGAACTTCTTCACCTCGGGGCCCTGCAGCAGCTGGACGAGCTTCTTCACGCGCGGGTCGTCCTTGTCCTCCGGCAGCGTGACGATGCCGTTGGCGTAGGGGTTGCCCTCGGCCTTCTCGGCGGCGAGCGCGTCCCTGTTCGGGGCGAGCCCGGCCTCGATGGCGTAGTTGCCGTTGATCACCGACAGGTCGACGTCCTCCAGCGAGCGGGGCAGCTGCGCGGCCTTGAGCGGCTTGAACTTCAGGCCCTTGGGATTGCTCGCGACGTCCCGCTCGGTCGCGCTGGTCGGCGCGTCCGGCTTGAGGGTGATCAGGCCGTTGTCGGCGAGCAGCTTCAGCGAGCGCCCCTCGTTGGCCGGGTCGTTCGGCACGGCGACGGTCGCGCCCTGCGGGACGGCCTGCAGGCTCTTCACCTTCTTCGAGTACACGCCGAGGGGCTCCAGGTGCACGGGCGCGACGAACGCCAGCTTCGTCCCGGACTTCTTCTCGAACTCCTCCATGAACGGCACATGCTGGAAGTAGTTGGCGGTGACCTGCTTCTCCTTCAGCGCGGTGTTCGGCTGCTGGTAGTCGCTGAAGGTGACGATCTCCAGCTTGAGGCCGGCCTTGCCCGCCAGGTCGTCCTTGACGTACTTGAGGATGTCGCCGTGCGGGACGGGGTTGACCGCGACCTTGAGCGGGGCGTCCGGATCGTCGGACGCCGAGGAGGAGCCGCAGGCGGTGAGGCCCGTGAGGAGGGCGACGGAGGCCAGCGCGGCGGTGAGCTTGCGAAGCACGAGGAGTGCCTTTCTCTGTGGTTCCAGGGGATCGGTGCTATTTGTGGGTCAGCCGGCGGGCGACGAGGTCTCCCGCGGCCTGGATGATCAGGACGATGACGACCAGCAGCGCCACGGTGGAGACCATGACCTTGGTCTCGAAGCGCTCGTAGCCGTAGACGACGGCGAGGTTGCCGAGCCCGCCGCCGCCGACCGTCCCGGCCATGGCCGTGTAGCCGATGAGCGCGATGACGGTGACGGTCAGCCCGGACACCAGGCCCGGCCGCGCCTCGCGCAGCAGGACCTTGCCGACGATCTCGCGGCGGGTGGCGCCCATCGCGTCCGCCGCGGCGACGACGCCCGGGTCGACCTCGCGCAGCGCGATCTCGACGAGCCGCGCGTAGAACGGAATGGCGCCCACGGTCAGCGGGACGATCGCGGCGGCGTTGCCGATGCTGGTGCCGACGACCGCCCGGGTGAACGGGATGATCGCCACCATCAGGATCAGGAACGGCAGCGACCGGCCGATGTTGACCACGACGCCGAGCACGCCGTTGACCGGCGGCGCTGGCAGCAGCCCGCCCCGCTCGGTGATCACCAGCAGCACCCCGGCCAGGAGCCCGAGGACGGCGGTGAACAGCGTCGCGACGCCGGTCATGTAGAGGGTCTCGCGGGTGGCGGGCCACAGCAGCGGCATGACCTCGTCCCAGCTCATCGGGGGTCCTCCTGTACGGGGTTTCCGACCTGCACGGGGTTTCCGACCACGGGGTTTCCGACCTGCACGGCCAGGCCGGACTCGCGCAGGAACGCCAGCTGCGCGGCGTTGTCCGCCGGGTCGCCGGGCAGTTCGAGCTGGAGCCGGCCGACGCGCTCGCCGCCGACCGTCTCCACGGCGCCGCCGAGGATGTTGACGTCCAGCGCGTACTTGCGGGCCAGGGCCGACACGAACGGCTCGTCGGTCGCGCCGCCGGTGAAGGTGACCTCGACCAGCGTCGTGCCGTCGCGGGGCTCGGCGGGCGGCAGCGGGAACAGGCCGCGCGCCAGCTCCGAGCCCGGGCGGGCGAGCAGCGCGGGCACCGGCCCCGACTCGGTGAACCGGCCCTCCCGCATGACCGCGGCCGAGTCGCAGATGCGCTTCACCACGTCCATCTCGTGGGTGATGAGCAGGATCGTGAGGCCGAGCCGGCGGTTGAGGTCGCGCAGCAGCTCCAGGATCGAGGCGGTCGTCTCGGGGTCGAGCGCCGACGTCGCCTCGTCCGACAGCAGCACCTTCGGCCGTCCCGCGAGCGCCCGGGCGATGCCGACGCGCTGCTTCTGGCCGCCGGAGATCTTCGCCGGGTGGGCCTTCGCGTGCTCGGTGAGCCCGACGAGGTCCAGCAGCTCGGCGACGCGCCCGGCCCGCTCGGCGCGCGGGACGCCCATGACCTCCAGCGGGAACGCGACGTTCCCGGCGACGGTCCTGCTGCCGAGCAGGCCGAAATGCTGGTGGATCATGCCGATGCCCTGGCGCGCCCGGCGCAGCTCCCCGCCGCGCAGCGCGAGCAGGTCCCGGCCGCCGACCACGACGCGGCCCTCGTCCGGGCGCTCCAGCAGGTTGACGCAGCGCAGCAGGGTGCTCTTGCCGGCGCCGCTGCGGCCTAGCACGCCGAAGACCTCGCCCTCGGCGACGGTCAGGTCGACGCCGTCGACGGCGGTCACCTCGCGGCCGCGGCCGCGGTAGACCTTACGAAGTTTTTCGATCTGAATCACAGGGAATCACCCATGCGGACGGGGGCCGCCGGAGCGCGGCGGCGTTCAGGACGGGTCGGCGATCAGGATCTGCCGGGTGTCGGAGGATGCGCCGAGGCGGCGCCCCGCGCTCAGGAAAGACCGGGCGGGTACGGTGCGTGGCTCAGCAGGTGGCGTTCGAAACACATGCGCGACTCAGGGGGTCGGAGTTCGCTCGCTTCGGGGCGCGAGTCTCAGGCGGGGGCCCTCAGTGGTCACACATTCGCCGGCAACACGTACGCCGCATGGCCCGCCGCATCGGCGGGCGGTGCTCATGGCACGGGCGTACGGAAGGCATATCAGCAGTTAACCGGCCACACACCGATGACGCAAATCCACCCGGTGTGATGCTCATCGCTCCGGATCGCGGCGTTCGCCCTAGCCGTCGCGGTAGTCGATGTAGGTCCCGCCCGAGCCGCTGCGGACGGAGATCCGGCGAGGCGAGCGGTCGTCGTAGACGGCCGGGTTGAGGTGGGCGTTGCCCGCGCCGGTCCACCCGGCGACCCGGTAACGCGAGCCCGGCGGGACGATGATCTTCACGGTGCCGGACCCCGCGGAGGCGTCCACCGCGCCCGGGGGCTCGGCGTAGCGGAGGTCGAGGGTGCCCGACGACACGTCCGCCTGCGTCTTCGGCGCGGCGAGGGCGCGGCCGGTGATCGTGCCGGACCTCGCCAGCAGCCGCAGCCGACCGCGCGCGCCGGTGACGTCGATCTCCCCGGACCCGGTCCGCAGGTCGAGGTCGCCGGTCACCCCGCGCACGTCGATCCGCCCGGAGCCGGAGACCGCCGACACGCGCGCCCCGGCCGGGACCTGGACGTCGATGTCCGCCCCGCATTCGGCGCCCGGCCAGTCCGGCCCCGAGCAGCGGAAGGTGACGAACAGGACGTCGTCCACCAGCGACTCGGTGAACTCGGGCCTGTTCGGCCCCCAGCGGAGATCCTTGTAGACGCGCGCCTCGCCGTCCGATCCCGGCCCGATCGAGACCTCGGCGCCGCTCACGTCCAGCCGCACCTCCCGGATCGTGTGCCGGTAGGGGGTCATGGACGTCGAGGTCCGCTGGACGACCCGGCCGAACGCCAGCAGGCCGGCGGGCGCGACCACGGCCAGCGCGGTCGCGAGCGCCAGCACGATCCAGACGGCGCGGCGCCTCGGCCGGTCCGGTGCGGCCGGGGCCGTCACCCCTCGCCGCCCAGGAAGCGCAGCACGGCGAGGACGCGGCGGTGGTCGCCCTCGGCGTGCGGGAGGTCGAGCTTGGCGAAGATGCCGTTGATGTGCTTGGCGACCGCGCTCTCGCTCACCACCAGCGCCGCGGCGATGCCCGCGTTGGAGCGCCCCTCGGCCATGAGGGCGAGCACCTCCCTCTCGCGCGGGGTGAGCCGGTCGAGCGGGTCGCGGTGCCGGCGCAGCAGCAGCTGCGAGACGACCTCGGGGTCCAGCGCGGTGCCGCCGGAGGCGACCCGGCGCAGCGCGTCCAGGAACACCGACACGTCCGCGACGCGGTCCTTGAGCAGGTAGCCGACCCCGCTGGTGCTGGTCGACAGCAGGTCGGCCGCGTACCGCTCCTCGACGTACTGCGACAGCAGCAGCACGGCGGTCTCGGGCGTCTCGCGCCGCATCACCAGAGCCGCGCGCACGCCCTCGTCGGTGAAACCGGGCGGCATCCGGACGTCCACGATCGCCGCGTCGGGCCGGTGCTCGCGCACGGCGGCGAGCAGTCCCTCGGCCTCGCCGACGGCCGCGGCGACCTCGAACCCGGAAGTCTCCAGGAGCTTGATCAGCCCGGCCCGCAGCAGGACCGAGTCCTCGGCGATCACAATGCGCACGGCAACTCCACGGTGACGGTCGTCGGGCCCCCCGCGGGGCTGGTGATCCGGAAGGTGCCGTCCACGGACCGGACGCGGCGGGCGAGCCCGGTCAGGCCGGTCCCGGCGGCCGGGTCGGCGCCGCCCGCGCCGTCGTCGCGGACGGTCACCAGCAGCGCGTCGCCGCGGCGGGCCACGCGGACGTCCACCTCGTTCGCTCGCGCGTGCTTGACGACGTTGGTGAGGGCCTCGGAGACGACGAAGTAGGCGACCGCCTCGACGGTGGAGGAGGCGCGCGGCTCGATGTCGACGCGGAGCCGGACGGGCAGCGGCACCCGCGCGGCGACGCCGGACAGGGCGGCGTCCAGGCCGCGGTCCTCCAGCACGGCCGGGTGCAGGCCGCGGATCAGGCCGCGCAGCTCGGTCAGCGCCGCCTTCGCCTCCTCGTGCGCCTCCACGATCACGCGCATGGCCTCGTCCGGGACGCCGGTGAGCGTCTCGCGCGCCAGGCCGAGGTTGAGCGCGAGGGAGACGAGCCGCTGCTGGGCGCCGTCGTGCAGGTCCCGTTCGATGCGGCGGCGCTCGATGTCGGCGGCGTCCACCACGCTGGCGCGCTTCTCTGCCAGGTCCTCGACGCGCCGCTGCAGTTCCTTCGCGCGGTCGGGGCCGAGCAGCGCGGCGGCGGCGCGGGCGTCCAGGAGCCGGACGCCCGCCGCCGCCCACGGCGCCGCCGCCAGGAGCAGCACCCCGACCGCGGTGAGGACGGCGAACCGCTGCGGATGGTCGACCAACCGGTCGGTGGAGTGCACCGCCCACGCGTAGGTCGCGGACGTGGCGAGGGCGAGCCCGGCCGCCCACGCCGCGATCACGACCAGCCCGCCGAGGGCGAGGAACGGCCCGGCCAGCAGGTGGTACTGGACCACCCGCCACAGCTCGGGCGAGCGCAGGTCGCGCAGCGCGTCCCAGGCGCGCCCGTCGTCGAAGCCGGGCATCCGCGGGATGTCGAGACCGAGCATCGCCCAGCACCGCTCCCGCTGCCATGACGTCAGCGGGCGCAGCGCGAGCAGCAGCAGAAGCACCGACGCGCCGGTGAGCAGGAGGATCGGCGTCACCCGCATCGGCGTCCAGACCGTCCAGAGGGAGCCGAGGATCAGCCACCCGGCGAGCTGCAGCGGCACCCCGGAGGCGACGAACACCGTGTCGCGCCATGCCGCGGCCGACCACGGAGCGTGCACGCGGACGCGCCGGGCCGCGGAGAGGGATGCCATGGGGAAACCGTATTGCCCCAGTTCGGGTGCCGCCATGAACCAGGGTGCAGGGCCGGGGGTGAACCCAGTGCCACCCCGGATCGGAAGGGTGCGCTACTGATCGCGCGGCGGTTCCCGGCGAGGCTTTGATCAGGCATCCGGGCAGCGGATGCGCACCGATCACCGTCCGCAGGAGTTCCCATGGTCGCCGTCGTCGCCCGCCCCCGTCCCCCCTCCCCCCGTCCCGCGGTCGCCGTCCGGCGCCGGCCGCGCTCCGCGCCCGGCCCCGTCGCGCGACGGACGGCGGGAGGCCGGCGGCTCGGCTGGGCGTTCATCGGAGGCGCCGCGGCGCTGGTGCCCTGGATGTGGATGCTCGCCGCCACCATGCCGCCCACCACCACGGTGTCGAACTGGTCCACCGCCTGGTTGGGGCTGGACGCGATGGAGGCCGCCGCGCTGCTCGGCACCGGCGTGCTGCTCCTGCGACGCGATCCGCGCCACGGCCTGGGCGCCGCCGCGGCCGGGACGCTGCTGGCCGTCGACGCCTGGTTCGACGTGATGACCGCCCCGCCCGGCGGGGAGCGGGCGATGGCGATCGCCCTGGCCGCGGGGGTGGAACTGCCGCTGGCCGCACTGTGCGCCACCCTCGCCGCGCGGGCGTTCCGGCCCCGCGGGCCGGTGGTCGACCATGAGATGAAGGACAGATGGCAAAGGCTTGTCGGGAGTACGCCAGACGGGTGAAACCAGACGAGCCGGACGTCTAGAGTGAGTGCCACGTGGGGCCCTCTCGCGGGAGGGCCCTTTGCCCTGCCTGCACGATCAGAGGTCCCCCATCATGAACGACCACGAGGTGCACGAGGAGTGCCTGCGGCTCCTCCGGGACGGCCTTCCCGTCCCCGCTCCCGCCGCCTTCGCCGAAGGCCGGGACTACCTTCCGCTCGGGCTCGACAAGGACGGCGACGTCGCCGTTGTCACGTTCCTTTACCAGTGGGGGGACTCCGCGCCCTCGTTCATCGAGGGCTGGACGTTCCACCGCCGCGACGGCGAGTGGATGGAGCTGGGCGGCGCAGGCGGGTCGGCCCCCGACGAGCCGCTGGCGCGCCGCTCGTCCGGCGAGATGGGGCGGCATCTGCTCAAGTACGGGTCGGCCCGGACGGTGCGCAACGCCAACCGGCTGCTGCCATGGGGCGCCAAGTGGGTGAACGAGGCGCGGCTGCGGGCCTCGGCCGAGGTCGCGCGGGTGCGGGTCGGCAAGCGGATCCTGGACGTCCCCGAGCACGGGCACGTCGTCGTGGTCTGGGGCGCCCGCCGGGGCCCGGTCATCGAGGCGCTCGCCTCCGACGGCGCGGTGCTGGACGTCATGGACCTGGACCGCCCGTCCGTCCCGGTGGCGTCCCAGGGCTGATATTTGACCGTTCGTTCTCGAACGGCCTATCGTCGTCGGCATGGCACGGACGAAAGAGTTCGATCCGGACGCCGCGCTGCTGCGCGCGCTGGAGCTGTTCTGGGAGCGCGGCTACGAGGCGACCTCCATGGCCGATCTCGTGGCGCACCTCGGCATCGCCCGGGCCAGCGTCTACGCCACGTTCGGCGGCAAGCGCGAGCTGTACCTGAAGGCCCTCGAACGCTACCTCCGCGACACCGACCCGAAGATCGCCGAGGCGCTGTCGCAGCCCGGGCCCGTGCTGCCGGCGGTCCTCGCGCTGATCGAGGGCTACGCCGAGGAGTCGGCGCACGGCCGGCCCCGCCTCGGCTGCCTCGTGGTGAACACCGCGGTCGAACTGGCCGCGCGCGACGCCGAGGCCGCGCGCCTGGTCGAGGCGAGCTGGAACTTCCTGGAGGCCTCGCTCACCACGGCGCTGACCCGGGCCCGGGCCCAAGGCGAACTGTCCCCGGACAAGGACCCCCGCGCGCTGGCCCGTCTCCTGCTCGTCCTCTTCCAGGGCATGCGCGTCCTCGGCCGCGCCCCCGCCGACGACCACCGCCTCCGCGACGCGACCCGCCAGGCCGCCGCCCTCTTCACCTGACCGGACCCGCCCCGCCGCCCGGCGGGGCTTCTTTCGCCCCCTATTCAAGACCGATCGATCTAATATTTTGGGAGACACGCCATGCCCTTCGACGGCAAGATCGTCCTCATCACCGGCGGCGCGGGCGGCATCGGCCGCGCCACCGCGCACGCCTTCGCCCGCGAGGGCGCGACCGTCGTCCTGGCCGGACGCGACGCGGCGGCGCTGGCCGAGGCGGTGAAGGAGATCGGCCCCGGCCGGGCCGACCATGTCGTCGCGGACGTGGCCGACCCCGCGTCGGCCGCCGGGATGGTCGAGGCGGTCGCGGGCCGCCACGGCGGCCTCCACGTCGCCGTCAACAACGCCGGGATCTTCGGCGCCACCGGACCCGTCGCCGACGTCGACGCCACCGCCTGGAACGACGTCCTGGCGGTGAACCTGACCGGCGTTTTCCTGTCGATGAAGCACGAGATCGCCCACATGCGCGCCCACGGCGGCGGCGCGATCGTCAACGTCGCGTCCAACATCGGCGCGCACGGGCGCCACCCCGGCCTCGCGGCGTACGCGGCGTCCAAGGCGGCGGTCAGCGTCCTCACCCGCACCGCCGCCCTCGACCACGTCGCCGACGGCGTCCGCGTCAACGCCGTCAGCCCGGGCGCCACCGACACGCCGATGTCGCTGCGCCCCGGCGAGACGCCCGCCGAGCGCGCCGAGCGGATGCGCGCCGCCGCGCCGTCGGGCCGTGTGGCCGACACCGCCGAGGTGGCCGAGACCATCCTGTGGCTGGCCTCGGACGCGTCGTCCCATGTTGTCGGCCACGACCTGGTCGTCGACGGAGGCGTCACCGCCTGACGACGCTTTCCGGGCGGTACACCGGGCAGACTCCCTGCATGGCCATCACACCCGATCACGACTCCGGCCCGGAACGCTTCCGCCTCGCCGCCAGGGTCACCAGGAAGTACCTGATCGGGGCTCGGAGCCTGCACGACCACATCGCCTTCAAGCTGCTGGGCTCGGGCGCGTCGCGCGTCCTGGACATCGGCTGCGGGGAGGGCGCCCTCAGCGACGCCCTCCCCCACCCGCCGCCGTTCCGGCTCGTGGGGCTGGACGTCTCCGCCGACCTGGTGTCCGCCCACCCGGCGCCGCGCCTGCGGGCCGACGCGCTGCGCCTGCCGTTCCGGGACGGGACCTTCGACGCCGCCGTGGGCCTGAACCTGCTCCCCCAGTTGGACGACCCCGGACGGGCGCTGCGCGAGGCCCGGCGCATCCTCGCCCCGGGCGGCCTCCTCCTGGTCAGCGCGATCTGCCGGACCGACAGCCCCGAACTGTCGCCGGTGTGGCGCCCCGAGCCGACCACGTTCGACGCCGAGGAGGCCCCGGCCCGCGTCGGCGAGGTCTTCGGCGAGGTCGAGGTGGAGCGCTGGGACGCCCCCCTGATCACCCTCCCCGACCAGGCCGCCGTCCGCGACTACCTGATCGCCCGGCGGGTCCCCCGTCCCCAGGCCACCGAGGCCGCCACCCGCCTCCGCACACCCCTCCCGGTGACGAAACGAGGCTCCCTGGTCCTAGCCCGCCGGTGAGGGGTCGGCGGCCCGCCCGCCACGGGCACTACAGCCATCCACGTTCCTTCGCGGTGCGGGCGGCGGTGTGGCGGTTGTCGGCGCCCAGTTTGGTGACGGCGGCGGAGAGGTAGTTGCGGACGGTGCCCTCGGAGAGGCCCAGCGTGCGCGCGATGCGGGAGACGGGGGCGCCGTCGGCGGCGGCGCGCAGGGTGTCGAGCTCGCGCGGGGTGAGGGGGCACTCCTCGGCGGCGAGCGCGTCGGCGGCGAGCTGGGGGTCGATGTAGCGGGCGCCCCCGGCGACCTGCCGGATGACCTCGGCGAGCCGGCGGCCGGGGGCGTCCTTGCCGAGGAAGCCGCGGACGCCGGCGGCCATGGCGCGCCGCAGGTTGCCGGGGCGGCCGTGCGCGGTCACGATCACCAGGCGGCAGGCGGGCAGCTCGCGGGACAGCCGCTCGGCCGCGGCGAGACCGTCCAGTCCGGGCATGTCGATGTCGAGGACGGCGACGTCGGGCCTGAGGGCGAGGGCGCGCTCGACGGCCTCGTCGCCGCGCCCGACGTCGGCGGCGACCTCGATGCCGTCCTCGGCCTCCAGCAGCAGGACGAGCGCCTCCCTGATCAGGAGGTGGTCGTCGGCGAGCAGCACGCGGATCATGCGTCTCCCTTCGCGGGGACCGAGGCCGTCACCCGGAACGTCCCGTCGCCCGCGGGGCCCGCCCGGAAGCGGCCGCCGGCGGCCGTGATCCGTTCGGCGAGCCCGGCCAGGCCGCTGCCGGCGTCCCCGGCGCCGCGGCGCGCGGCGCCGTCGTTGACGACCTCCAGCTGGACGCGGTCGCGGCCGGCCCGGAGGGTGATCTCGCACCAGCTGGCGCTGGAGTGCCGCAGCACGTTGGTGGCGGCCTCGCGGGCGACCCAGCCGAGCGGCTCGTGAACGTGGGCGGGCAGCTCCGGCGACACCTCGGGGCGCTCGCAGCGGATCCCGGCGGCGCGCAGGACGGCGGACATGCCGTCCAGCTCGGTGCGCAGGGACGTGGCGCGATAGCCGCGGACGACCTCGCGCACGTCCCGCACCGCGTCCCGCGCCATCGTCTGGATCTCGGTCAGCTCCTTGCGGACGCGGCCGTCGTCGCGTTCGACGAACCGTTCGGCCACCTCGGCGCGCAGCGCGACGGCCTGGAGGCTGTGGCCGAGCACGTCGTGCAGGTCGCGGGCGAACCGGAGGCGCTCCTCCCCCACCGCGGACCGGGCCAGCTCCGCGCGCGCCTCCCGGAGCTCCTGGACGACGTGGAACAGCCAGACCGTGACGTATCCGGAGAAGGCGCCGAGCGGCACGCCCGTCACCTCGTACAGGACGGTCAGCGCGGGGAGCCCGAGGAGCACGCCGTAGACGGGGGTCAGGACGGTCGCCGCCGCGGTCACGGCGATCGCCTCGCGCACCGGGAGCACGACGGCGATCAGCCCGGCGGGGACCAGGAGTGCGTTGCCCCAGCCCTGACCGGTGTCGAGCAGCGGCGGCAGCGCCCAGCAGATCGCCGCGATCGCGGCGAGCCCGAGCCTGTGCGCGGGGGCGGTGCGGCGCATCAGGTTCTGCCAGAGGAGGCGGGCGTAGAGGGCGAAGGCGGCGCCGGCCCCGAGGAGGGCCAGGATCAGGCGGCCGGCGTCCCGCCGGTCGACGATCTCGTACCAGAGCGCCGGCAGCAGGAACCCGGCCAGCGTCAGCGCCGTCATCCCCACGATGATCGCGGCGATGACGGTGGGCCGGGGGATCCTGGGCTGCACGCGCCCAGCGTATGCGGCCGTCAAGGGGGGCGCGGGGGCTCAGGCGGCGCGGAGGCGGGCGGCGTCCCGTCCGGTGACCAGGCGGCCCTCGTCCAGGATCCCGACCCGGTCGGCGCGGCACGCCTCGTCCGGGTCGCGGGTCGTGACCACCACGGCGACCCCGTCCGCGGCCAGTCTCGCCAGGACCGACCACACCTCGCGCGCGGCGGCGCCGCCGAGCCCGGCGGTGGGCTCGTCGAGGACGAGCACGTCCGACCGTCCGACCAGGGCCAGCGCCAGGTCGAGCAGGCGCCGCCGCCCCGCGGTCAGCCGCTCGAACGGCACGTCGGCGAGCCGGGCGAGGCCGACCAGGCGCAGCGCCTCGTCGCGGGTGAGCGGGTCGAGGGTCCAGCGCCGCCAGGTGTCGACCACCTCGGCGACGGTCAGTCCCGGGAACAGGCCGCCGTCGCGCCAGACGGCGCCGGCGCGCGCGGCGTCCCGGTCGGTGTAGGGGTCGGCGCCGCGAAGCCGGACGGTTCCGCCGGTGGGCCGCCGCAGTCCCGCGAGGATCTCCAGGAGGGCCGTCTTGCCGGAGCCGTAGCGGCCCAGCAGCGCGTACACCTCGCCCTGCGCCACGGTGAACGAGACGGTGCGCACGGCCTCGTTCAGGTCCAGGTCGCGTACCTCGATCACAGGTGCCTTCATGGCCTCCATGCTGTCCGGCGGGCGCGCGGGCGTGCAGTCACGGACGTCAGGAAACGATCATGAAGTTCTCAGGGGTGGCCCATGACGAATGTCATGGTTCGGCGATCGCCCATCCGGAGGGCGGGACGACGGCGCCGTCCCTGGAGAAGGCCGCGTCCCCCGCCACGCACGTCCAGCCGGCGTCGGGCAGGCTCACCTTCGCGGGCTCCTCGCCCGCGTTCAGGACGACTCCCAGCCGCTCGGGACCGCTCTCCACGGTGTAGGAGAAGGCCGTGTTGGTCAAGGTGGCAGCCGTGGACCGGGCCCGGACCAGCCACGGATGGCGCCGTCTCACTCCGATCAGGTCCTGGTGAAGGCGGTGGTGGACGCCGCCGTGACCGGGGACCTCGCCGGGGCGGGCGGGGAACGGCGGCCGTATGGCGTCGTCTCCGCCTTCGCGGTCCTCCTTGACGCCCTCGAAGGCGAACTCGTCCCCCGCGTAGATCGACGGGACGCCGCCGACGGTCATCAGGATCACGAGTGCGTGGGCCAGATCGCGCCGTTCGGTCAGCCGGGTGGCGATGCGGGTCACGTCGTGATTGCCGATGAAGGTCTGCGGGGCGAACGTGGCCAGCATCCCGTTGTGGCGGTCCAGTGCGTGGGCGAGTTCGAAGAAGTTCCGGTCGTTCAGCGAGCTCCAGATGGCCTTCCACAGCTCGTACTGGGTGACGGAGTCGAATCCCGCCTGCTTCACAACGCCCGCGTAGTCGCCATGGATGACCTCGCCGACGAGCCAGGCATCGGGAAAGCGCGCGCGGACGCGGTCGGTGACCGTCCGCCAGAAGTCCGGTGGGACGGCGTAGGCGGCGTCGAGGCGCCATCCGTCTATGCCGCGCTCCAGCCAGTGGGTCATGACGTCGGTGACGTAGTCGGCGACCTCGGGTTCGGCGTGGTTCAGGGTGACGAGCCTGTCGTGGCCCTCGAACGTGCGCAGGTCGGCATGGAACCACTTGCGGTACGCGGAGGCGTCGCCCTTGGCGGCGACATCGGCGAACGGGACGAACCCGCGCCCGACGTGGTTGAAGACGCCGTCGAGCAGCACGCGGACACCCCTGCCGGACGCCTCGTCGATCAGCCGCCGCAGGTCGTCCTCTCCGCCGAGCCGGGGATCGACCCGGTAGTGGTCGACGGTGTCGTAGCCATGTGTCTCGGACGCGAACACCGGGCCGAGCGCGAGTCCGTTGCAGCCGAGGCCGACGAGATGGTCGAGCCAGCCGGTGATCCGGCCGAGCCGCGGTTCAGGGGCGGCGGCGGCCTCACGTTCGGCACCGACGAAGCCGAGGGGATAGACATGCCACCAGATGGCGTGATCGGGCCAGCGCATGCGCCCCTCCCTACCCGGAAAATCATTACGTAACCGCGAACTATTCGGCCAGGCGTTCCATGAGCCGGGCGGCCACCCGCAGGAGGTCGAGTTCAGCCTCCGACAGCCCGGCGAGGGCTCCCGCCAGCCAGGCTTCGCGCTCGGCGACGTCGCGCCGCAGCGCCTCGGCACCCCGCTCGGTGAGGGCCAGCACGACCTGGCGCCTGTCCCGGTCGGCGCGGGCCCGGGAGATCAGCCCCTCGGCCTCCAGTTCGGCGAAGACACGCGTCAGGGACTGCGGGCGCTGCCCTTCCGCCCCGGCGACCTCGCCCGCCGTGCCGGGACCGTTCCGGTACAGGTGGCCGAGCACGGTGAGCTTGTTCAAGCTCAGCGCCTCGGGCGACCTGGCCGTGCGCATCCGGCGCGACATGCGCATGACCCCGTGCCGGATCTCCGTCACGGCCTCCGTTGACACTCGCTCCATAATGCTACGCTATCACTTACTAATTAGGAGGCGGTCATGGCTCTCGACAGAGCGCGGGTCCGTTCGGCGCCGCCGGCCGCCGTCACCATGGCGGCCGTCCTCGCCGCCTTCGGTTCGGCGCTTGTGCTGGAACAACTCGCCCACCCGGGCGTCGACGCCGTCGTGCAGGCGGTCGTCCTGACCGTCACGCTCGCCGGAGCCCAGCGGGGCATACCGCCGGCCGACCGGCTCGCCGCCTGCGTCGTCATGCCCCTCGTCGCCCTTGCCATGGCCGCGCTGGGGGCGCTCATGTCCGACCACCGCGTGGCGGGCGACGCCGCTTTCATGCTCCTCGTCACGTCCGCCATCTGGATCCGCAGGTTCGGGCGCCGTTTCGCGCGCGTGGGCACGCTCATGACGCTTCCGGCGGTGGCCCTTCTCGTCGTCCCGCACGCGCATGCACCGGGACACCTCGTGTGGGCACCGGTCATGGCACTGATCGCGTGGTTCTGGGTCACGGCGTTCCAGTTGCTCGCCGACCACGTGACCGCGACCGGCCCTGCCGGCACGGAGGGACCGGAAAGACGGAGCCCGGTCAGTGGGCGGATGGCCGCCCAGATGGCGGTCGCCCTGGCCGCCGCGTTCACCGCAGGCCATCTGCTCTTCCCCGGCCACTGGTCCTGGGTCGTCCTCACCGCGTTCATCGTGTGCAACGGCGCCCTTGGGCAAGGAGACGCGTTGCACAAGGGCTTCCTGCGCACGCTCGGCGCGGCCGGTGGCACCCTTCTGGCCACCCTCTTGGCGGGGATGTCCGGTCCGGGGAACCGGTGGTCCGTCGCGCTCGTCTTCGTCGTGCTGGGTGTCGCCGTCTGGCTGCGTCCCAAGAGCTACGCGTACTGGGCTGGTGGGATCACGGCGGCCCTGGCCCTGCTGTACGGATATCTCGGGCAGTCCGCGATGCCCCTGCTCTGGACGCGGATGGAGGCCATCCTCGCCGGAGCGGTCATCGGCGTCGCGTCCGCCTGGTTCGTGCTGCCGTTCCGGACCGGGGACGTCCTGCGGCGCCGCTCGGCCGCGGCGCTCGCCGTCCTTCCCCGGGCCCTCCAAGGCGAGCCCGGGGCGATGGCCGGGTTCGAGCGTTCCGTCGCGGACCTGGACAAGCTCTACCCCCCGCTGAGGACGCACCGGGCCATCACCCGGCAGCGCCCGCACCATGCCGACGTGGTCGACCACCTGCGCGACATCCTCGGCCACCTCCGCGCCCCGCCCGCCGACGGCACCGCCCAAGAGAAGATCGACACAGCGGTGGCCGGTATCCGCGAGCTCTACGCGCCGGCTACGCGCGTACCAGGATCTCCGGGGTCAGCTCGTCCGGACGC
This sequence comes from Actinomadura citrea, assembly GCF_013409045.1. NCBI lineage: Bacteria > Bacillati > Actinomycetota > Actinomycetes > Streptosporangiales > Thermomonosporaceae > Actinomadura > Actinomadura citrea. Next base: position 6,737,284 of record NZ_JACCBT010000001.1, read on the forward strand.
TTGGAGCCGGAAAGCGCCAGGGTGAGCTCCAGCTCGGCCTGAAGGCAGCGCAGGACGTGCTGGACGCCGGCCTGGCCGCCCAGTGCCAGCCCGTACGCGTACGGGCGCGCGACCAGGACCGCCTTGGCGCCGAGGGCGAGCGCCTTGACGATGTCCGCCCCGGTCCGGATCCCGCTGTCGAAGAGGACCGTCGCCTGGTCGCGGACGGCCTCGACCACCCCGGGGAGCGCGTCCAGCGAGGCGACCGCGCCGTCCACCTGGCGACCGCCGTGGTTGGAGACGATGACGGCGTCCATCCCGGCGTCCACGGCCTGGCGGGCGTCGTCGGGGTGCTGGATGCCCTTGAGCGCGATGGGCCCGTCCCAGTGCTCGCGCAGGAAGATCAGGTCGTCCCAGGTCAGGCTCGGGTTGCCGAAGTTGGCGACCCAGTGCAGCAGCGCCACGTCGCGGTTGGCCTCCGTCACGGGCCCGCCGACGGCCCTCTGGAACACCGGGTCGCTGAAGTAGTTCGCGACCCCGATCCCGCGCAGGAACGGCAGGTAGGCCTGGTCCAGGTCGCGCGGACGCCACGCCAGCGTGAACGTGTCGAGGGTGACGACGAGGGCGGTGTACCCGGCCGACTTCGCCCGCTCCAGGAAGCTGACGGCCAGCTCCCGGTCCTTCGGCCAGTACAGCTGGTACCAGCGCGGCCCGTCCCCGTTCGCCTCCGCGACCTCCTCGATGGCGAACGAGGACGCGGTGCTCAGCACCATCGCCAGCCCCTCCGCCGCGGCCGCCCGCGCGACGGCCAGCTCGCCGTCCGGATGGAAGATGGACTGCACGCCGATGGGGCCGAGCAGGACCGGCGAGGGCATCGGGGTGCCCAGCACGGTCACCGCCAGGTCGCGCTCGGCGACGTCCCGCAGCATGCGCGGGACGATCCGCCACCGGTCGAACGCGGCACGGTTGGCCCGCGCGGTCGCCTCGCTGCCCGCCGACCCGGCCACGTAGCCGAACGCCTGTGCCGACAGCGACCGCTCGGCGAGGCCCTCCAGCCTCGTCAGGTCCGTCGGCAGCGCCGGCAGGACGTCCCCGAGCCCCTGCAGATAGATCGAGTTCTGGAAGTCGGCCAGCCCGCTCAACGAAACCTCCACCTGCTCGACGAACTTCCACCCGGGGAAACCGAAACGGTCCCCGCCCAATCTGCCAGGTCCGCGGAGGTGACGAAACGGAATCGATCCGCCGACTCGGCCGGATCACCCGGTGGGGCGGGCGAAAGATGTCCCCGGGACCGGCCACAATGTGGGGCATGGCACGACGCGGATCCCAAGCCCCTCCACCTCCGCCGGACTTCGAGGAGAACATCGTCGATGTCGACGTCTCCGACGAGATGCGCGGCAGCTTCCTCGAATACGCCTACTCGGTCATCTACCAGCGGGCGCTCCCCGACGCGCGCGACGGCATGAAGCCCGTCCAGCGCCGGATCCTGTACTCGATGAACGAGATGGGGCTGCGCCCCGACCGCGGGCACGTCAAGTGCGCCCGCGTGGTCGGCGAGGTCATGGGCAAGCTGCACCCGCACGGTGACAGCGCCATCTACGACGCGATGGTGCGGATGGCCCAGCCCTGGGCGATGCGGATGCCGCTCGTGGACGGGCACGGCAACTTCGGGTCGCTCGGCGGCGACGACATGCCCGCCGCCATGCGGTACACCGAGGCGCGGTTGTCCCGCGAGGCGATGCTGATGGTCACCTCCATCGACGAGGACACCGTCGACTTCCGGCCCAACTACGACGGGCAGGAGCACGAGCCGGAGGTGCTGCCCGCCGCGTTCCCGAACCTGCTGGTCAACGGCGCGTCCGGTATCGCGGTCGGGATGGCCACGAACATGGCGCCGCACAACCTCGGCGAGGTCGTCGCCGCGGCCCGGCACCTGATCGACCACCCGGACGCCACGCTCGAGGAGCTGATGCGCTTCGTGCCCGGCCCCGACCTGCCCACCGGCGGAAAGATCGTGGGGCTGGACGGCATCCGCGACGCCTACGAGCGCGGCCGGGGGACGTTCCGCACCCGCGCCACGGTCTCCGTCGAGAACGTCACGCCCCGCCGCAAGGGCATCATCGTCAGCGAGCTGCCCTACGCCGTCGGCCCCGAGCGCGTGAAGGCCAAGATCAAGGAACTGGTCAACGCCAAGAAGATCCAGGGCATCGCCGACCTGAAGGACCTCACCGACCGCACCGTCGGCCTCCGCCTGGTCATCGAGATCAAGAACGGCTTCAACCCCGAGGCCGTCCTCGCCGACCTCTACCGGCTGACGCCGATGGAGGAGACGTTCGGCATCAACAACGTCGCCCTGGTCGACGGCCAGCCCCGCACCCTCGGCCTGCGCGACCTGCTCCAGGTCTACATCGACCACCGCATCGACGTCGTCCGCCGGCGCTCCCTCTTCCGGCGCCGCAAGCGCGAGGACCGCCTCCACCTGGTGGAGGGCCTGCTCGTCGCCCTGCTGAACATCGACGAGGTCATCCAGGTCATCCGGCAGAGCGACGACGCCGCCCAGGCCAAGCAGCGCCTCATGCAGATCTTCGAGCTGTCGGAGATCCAGGCGCAGTACATCCTCGACACCCCGCTGCGCCGTCTCACCCGCTTCGACCGCCTGGAGCTGGAGAAGGAGAAGGAGCAGCTCGCCAAGGAGATCGCCAAGCTGACCGCGATCCTCGACTCGGAGAGGAAGCTGCGCGGCGTCGTCTCCCGGGAGATGGGCGAGGTCGTCAAGGAGTTCGCCACCCCGCGCCGCACCATCCTGCTGGAGTCCTCGGGCCACACCGCGGCGGAGGCCGTGCCGCTGGAGGTGGCCGACGACCCGTGCACGGTGCTGCTGTCCACCACCGGCCTCATGGCCCGCACGCACGACGCCTCGCCCCTGCCCGACAGCGGCCCCCGCGCCGCGCACGACGTGCTGACCTCGGTCGTGCCCGCCACGGCCCGCGGCCAGGTCGGCGCGGTGACGTCCCTGGGCCGGATGATCCGCATCGACGTCCTGGACCTGCCGACGCTGCCGCCGTCCGCGACGCCCCCGTCCCTGGCGGGCGGTGCGCCGGTCACCGAGTACGTCGACCTGGAGCCGGACGAGACGGTCGTGGGCATCGCCGCCGTCGGCGAGGAGGGCGGCGGCCTGGCGCTGGGCACCGCCCAGGGCGTGGTCAAACGGGTGGTCCCCGACTTCCCCGCCAACCGCGACGAGTTCGAGGTCATCGGCCTCAAGGACGGCGACCGCGTGGTCGGCGCCGTCCATCTCATGTCCGAAGAGCAGCACCTCGTCTTCATCAGCACCGACGCCCAGCTGCTGCACTTCCCCGCGTCCCTCGTCCGTCCCCAGGGCCGGGCCGCCGGAGGCATGGCGGGAATCAAGCTCGGCTCCGGCGCGAGCGTCCTGTGGTTCGGCGCCCTGGACCCGTCCCGCGAGGCCCGCGTCATCACGGTCTCCGGCTCGTCCTCGGCGCTGCCCGGCACCCAGACCGGCGCGATCAAACTCGCCGACTTCGCCGACTTCCCGCCCAAGGGCCGCGCCACCGGCGGCGTCCGCGCCCACCGCTTCCTCAAGGGCGAGGACGTGCTGCTCCAGGCATGGGCGGCCCTGACGCCCCTGCGGGCGGCGGGCGCCAACGGCAAACCGGCGACGCTCAACGTCACCATGGGCCGCCGGGACGGCTCCGGCGAGGGGCTGGACACGCCCCTGACCGCCATCAGCGGCCCCATCGGCCCGGCCCCCGAAGAAGGCCCGTCCGAAGAGGAATGACGCGAGAGGCCCCGGGCGAATGCCCGGGGCCTCGGCCTTTCACCGCCCGGCGCCGCGGAGGCCACCGGGATCGGGGAAGGGGGCCTGCGTCAGTCGGCGCAGATCGCGTAGACGCTGATGCCGACGTCGTTGTAGCCGATCTGGCGGCCGAGCGCGATCCATCCGCGCCCGTCGTCGGTGGGGAAGGAGCCCACCAGGATGGCGCCGTTGCCCCGCGCCTCCCCGCCGCCGCCGAGCACGTGCTTGGTGCCGGGGCAGACGACGACCCGCCGCTGGAAGTTGGGGACGTTGGCGTTCGGCAGGGCGACGATCTGATAGCCCGGCGGAAGGGCGGCGGCCCGAGGCGCGGCCGGCTTGGAGGGGGCCTGTGCGCTGGCGACTCCGACGGTGGCCAGGCCGGTCACCATGGCGGTCGCGGCCAGGGCCAGGGCGGTGGTCTTGATCGACGGCATGTGCTCTCCTTCGACGATGGCTCCCCACCGCCGGAGCCCGCGCACGCCCCGTGAGACGCAGGAGGTGCCGGAGTCGCGAGTGACGGCGGGTAAGCCGGTGAGGTCCGAACACAAGGAGTGTTCACTACGTCACGCTTGGCTGCCAGATGCCCGAACGACTCACTTGATTACGGAGTGTGCACATACCGCGTCGGACAGAGGGTCCGCCCTCTTCCCAGTGCTCTCACCTGCGGTAGTTGATTAGTTACAGAAAGTGCGCGTCCGGATCCGGCCACTCAAACCCCCGCTCCGAAGGCCGTCGATTCTCGGGGTCACGGCAACGGACGGCGCGACCCTGGGCCTTCGGGATCGGCGGACGGCGCCGGCGACGGTGGACGCGCCGCGTCGGCGGTGCCATGGGCGACGAGGTCGCCCCTCACCGGCGAGGCACGGGGAGGCCGTTCCGGATCTCAGGTCTCGACGTCGTCCGGGCCCCAGTGCGCCTCCATGCGGACGATCTTGCCTTCCGCGTTGAAGGTCATGACGTCGATGGCGTGGACGCGCAGGCCGGGGACGTCGACGGTGAAGGCCATGGCGGCGCGGTCGCCGTGGGATCCGCGGATGGGCGCGTCGAGGGTGAGCTTGGCGCCGCCGGCGATGGCGTTGGCGTAGAACTCCTCGATGGCGGCGCGGCCGCTGATCGGAGGGTGGCCGACCGGGTCCTCGATGACGGCGTCGTCGGCGTAGAGGCCGGTCACGGTCACCGCGTCGGCGGCATTGAGGGCGTCGACGTAGGTCTGGAGCGCCTGCTTCATGTGGTCCTGGGAGGGCATGCCCGAAGCCTAGCAAGCGATCGCTTGGTTACTAATGGGTCATGATGGGGGCATGGCTATCGCATCGTTCATGGTTCCGCTCGGCTCCCCCGTTCCCGCGTTCCGGCTGCCCGCCGTCGGAGGCGGGTCCGTATCGGACGGCGACTTCCCGGACGCGGCGGCCCTCCTGGTGGTGTTCCTGTCCAACCACTGCCCCTACGTGCGGCGAATCGAGGACGGGATAGGCGCTCTCACCACCGAGTACGCGGGCAAGGGGCTGGCCACCGTCGCCGTGTGCAGCAACGACGTCTCGAACTATCCCGACGACGGCGCCGAGCACCTCCGGGAGCAGGCGGAGAGGGCGGGGTTCGCCTTCCCCTACCTGGTGGACGAGTCACAGGAGACGGCCAAGGCGTTCAAGGCCGCCTGCACGCCCGACTTCTTCGTCTACGGCCGGGAGCGCACGCTCGCCTACCGGGGCGAGTTCGACGGGGCCAGGCCGAGCAACGACGTCAAGGCGGACGGAGCCGCCCTACGGGCCGCGCTGGACCTGGTCCTGGCCGGCAAGGACGTCCCCGAGCCGCACGCGCCGAGCCTCGGCTGCGGCATCAAGTGGAAGCCCGGCAACGAGCCCGGGTGATCACGCCGCCGGAATCGGCGGAGGCGGGTCACGCCATGGTGGTCTGGCCTTCGCGGGGACGGGGCACCGTGGTCCGCAGGCCGCGTTCGGCGCAGTCCGCGAGGGTCTCCAGGAGGTCGGCCGGGCCGCCGGAGGCGTCGTCGTAGTGCCAGAACCGGATGACCTTCTCCCCCTCCGCGCCCGGGTTGAAGCGGCCCAGGGTGAAACAGCCGGCGATGGCCATGCGCACGATGACGCGCTCGCTGTCGTCCAGCTCGTTCACGTAGGCGGCCGCGTCGATGAGGCCGATCGCGGCACGGGCGTTGCGGCCGTCGTCGCAGGGGTCGGGGCGGTTGATCCGCCACTGCGCGTAGGGGCGCAGGTAGTCCGCGATCATGCAGGTTCTGAGCACGGTCCCATGCTCAGGCCGCGCGGGCGCGCGCGAGGAGGCTTTGACCGTGTCCTTGCCGGACCCTGACCGAAGATCATCCGCCGAGGCTGTGCCTGAAGGCGTAGGTGACGGCCTGGGCCCGGTCGCGGAGGTTCGCCTTGGCGAACAGGTTGTTGATGTGCGTCTTGACCGTCGCCTCGGAGATGAACAGGTCGCCCGCGATCTCGGTGTTGGAGCGCCCCCGGGCGATGAGGGCGAGCACCTCCGCCTCGCGCCGGGTCAGGCCGTCCGGCAGCCCGCCGGCGGCCCGGCGGGGGGCCTCGCCGGCCGCCACGGCCTCGATCAGGCGGCGCTGGACGGCCGGGTCGAGCTGCGACGCTCCCCCGCGGACGGCGGTGACGGCGCGGGCGATCTCGTCGGCGTCGGCGTCCTTGGTGAGGTAGCCGCGGGCTCCGGCGCGCAGCGCGGCGAAGATCGACTCGTCGTCGGCGTAGGTGGTCAGGACGACGATCCCGACGTCCGGGTGCGCCTCCCTGATGCGGCGGGTCGCCTCCACCCCGTCCATCCGCGGCATGCGCAGGTCCATCAGGACGACGTCGGGACGCAGCTCGGCGACCATCGCCACGGCCTGCTCGCCGTCACCGCACGCGCCCGCGACCTCGATGCCGGGCAGCAGTTCCAGCAGGAGGACCAGGCCCTCCCGCACCACGGTCTGGTCGTCGACGACCAGGATCCTCGCCGTGTCGCTCACCGCTCGCCCCTCCCTCAGGCCGGCACGCTGAGGGACACGCGGAACCCCTCGCCGACCGGTCCGGTGACCAGCGTGCCATCGATCAACTCCGCACGCTCCCGCATCCCCACGAGGCCGTACCCGCCGCCGCCCAGCTCCGCGCCGAGCTCGGTGCCGCCCGTATCGGTCACTTCGAGCTCCACCTTGCCGATGAGGTACCGCAGGGCGACACGGGCGCGCGCGCCGGGGGCGTGCTTGCGAACGTTGGTGAGCGCCTCCTGCGCGGTCCGGACGACCGCGAGCCCGGCCTGCGGCGGCAGTTCGCGCGGCTCGCCGGTCACGAGCACGTCGCAGGGACGTCCGGTGCTGGCGTAGAACTCCTCGGCGAGCTCCTGGATGACCTCTTTGGGCTGCGGTATCTCCCCGCGCAGCGTGGCCAGGGCCCGCCTGGTCTCCTCCAGGCCGGAGCGGGCGAGGTTCCGCGCGCGCTCCACCCGGTCCAGGGCCTGGACGCGGTCGCCGTCCCGCGCCAGCAGCAGCCGCGCCCCCTCGAGATGGACGACCTGCGCCGACAGCGAATGGGCCAGGATGTCGTGGATCTCCCGCGCGATGTGCGACCGCTCCGCCAGGACCGCGTTGGCCGCCTCCGCGCGGCGGGTCGCCTCCTGCGCCGCCTTGCCCTGGCGGCTCGCGAGAGCGCCGAGGGTGATGCCCGCGACCGCCGCCATCTGACCGAGGTCGGCGCCGTCGGAGCCGAACGCCTCCCCCAGCCCGCCGATCGCGGCGATCGTCAGCGCGCTCACCGTGATGCCCCCCGGTACCGGCAGCCACATCAGCAGCATCCAGAGCCCGGCCATGGAGAAGAAGAACCCGTTGCCGGAGCCGGGGGCGAGCGCGTACAGCGCCATCGCCGAACCGATGGCCCCCAGCAGGAGGACGACGCCCAGGCGCCGGCGACGCGCCTCGCTCTCCCGTCCGAGCCAGATGCCGCTCCCCAGGGACGCGAACATGACCACGTTGAGCACGACGAGGGCCAGGCCGACGCCGTGCAGCGCGGGAGCGGGATCGGTTCTGAGCGTCCCCCGGACGTAGGCGACGAGGCCCCAGGTCAGCGGGACGCCGACGACCGCGACACGGATGGTCCGCTCCCGGGTGAGCCTCACGGTACGCCCCTGACCGGCACGGCGTTGACCGGTACGACGCCGACCGGGCTCTTCGCTCGCGGCCCGGCGGCGGGGGCCCGGACGATCGCCACCGCGGGGAGCGGCGGGACGGCGTACGCCCTGCGCGCGTCGGCGGGGCTCGCCCGCAACCGCCGGTCCGGGACCGGGGCGATGACGGCGGCGGCCGGGAGGACGTCGTCCAGCGTGTTCATGGCTCGAGAGTAGGCAGCGGAGGCCCTCGCGCGGATCGGCGCCCGGCTGGACTTCCCGTCCACCCCCGGGTGGAGGCCCCCGATCAGGTGTCGATGCGCTCCACGTCCAGCTCGGCTGCTCCGGCGGTGATGAACGCGCGGCGCGGGGCGACCTCGCTGCCCATCAGCAGGTCGAACACCTTGCCCGCCTCCTCGGCGTCCTCGATGCGGACGCGGCGCAGCACCCGGTGCCGGGGGTCGAGCGTCGTCTCCGCCAGCTGGTCGGCGTCCATCTCACCGAGGCCCTTGTAGCGCTGGATCGGCTCCTTCCAGCGCTGGCCCTTGCGCTCCAGCTCGACGAGCCGCTTCCGAAGCTCGGCGTCGGAGTAGGTGTAGATGTACTTCTCCTGCCCCTTCCGCGGCTTGACCAGCTCGATGCGGTGCAGCGGCGGGACGGCGGAGTAGATCCGCCCGGCCTCCAGCATCGGCCGCATGTAGCGGTGGAAGAGGGTGAGCAGCAGCGTGCGGATGTGCGCGCCGTCGACGTCGGCGTCGGCCAGGATCACCACGCGCCCGTAGCGGGCGGCGTCGACGTCGAACGTCCGCCCCGACCCGGCGCCGAGCACCTGGATGATCGCGGCGCACTCGGCGTTCTTCAGCATGTCGGCGACGGACGCCTTCTGCACGTTCAGGATCTTGCCGCGGATCGGCAGCAGCGCCTGGAACTCGGAGTCGCGGGCCAGCTTGGCGGTACCGAGGGCCGAGTCGCCCTCGACGATGAACAACTCGCTGCGGTCGTCGGCTGAGCGGCAGTCGACGAGCTTGGCCGGGAGGGCGGAGTTCTCCAGGGCGTTCTTGCGGCGCTGGTTGTCGCGCTGGGTGCGGGCGGAGATGCGCGTCTTGGCCGCGCCGACCACCTTCTCCAGGACGGCGCGCAGCGGCTGCTTCTGCCCGCGCGACGGGTTCTCGAAGATCGCGCGCAGCTCGCGCAGCACGACCTGGGAGACGATGCGCGTCGCGGCGGACGTGCCGAGGACCTCCTTGGTCTGGCCCTCGAACTGCGGCTCGGGCAGGCGGACCGTCACCACGGCGGTGAGGCCCTCCAGGACGTCCTCCTTGATGACGTCCTCGTCGCCGTTCTTGAGCAGCTTCGTCGCGCGGAGCTGCTCGTTGAGGACCTTGAGCACGGCGCGGTCGAAGCCGCGCACGTGCGTGCCGCCCTTCGGGGTGGCGATCACGTTGACGAACGACTTGGTGATCGTGTCGTAGCCGTTGCCCCAGCGCAGCGCGATGTCGACCTCGAGGTCGCGCTCGACGTCGGTGGGCGTCAGGTGGCCCTGGTCGTCGAGGACGGGGACGGTCTCGGTGAAGTGGCCGCGCCCCTGGAGCCGCAGCACGTCGACGATCGGGGCGTCCTTGGCGAGGTAGGAGCAGAACTCGCCGATGCCGCCGTCGAACCGGAACGTCTCGTCGACGATCTCCTCGCCGCGCTCGTCGCGGACGTCGATCGTCAGGCCCGGGATGAGGAACGCGGTCTGCCGCATCCTGTCGAGGATGAGGGACTGCTCGACCGTGGCGTCCTTCAGGAAGATCTGCAGATCGGGCCAGAAGCGGACGCGGGTACCGGTGGTCTTCTTGGCGACCTTGCGGACCTGCCGCAGGCCCGACCGCTTCTTGAAGCGGGCGTTCGGGCGGCCCTCGTCGGCGAACTCGCCGGGCAGGCCGCGCCGGAAGCTGATCGCGTGGGTGTGGCCGTCGCGGTCGACCTCCACGTCCAGCCGCGCGGACAGCGCGTTGACCACGGAGGCGCCGACGCCGTGCAGGCCGCCGGACGCCGTGTAGGACACGCCGCCGAACTTCCCGCCCGCGTGCAGCCGCGTCATGACCAGCTCGACGCCGGGCAGGCCCGTCTTGGGCTCCAGGTCGACCGGGATGCCGCGACCGTTGTCGCCCACCTCGAAGGAGCCGTCGGCGTGCATCGTCACGCTGATGTGCGTGCAGTAGCCCGCTAGGGCCTCGTCGACGCAGTTGTCGACGATCTCCCACAGGCAGTGCGCGAGGCCACGGCTGTCGGTCGACCCGATGTACATGCCGGGTCGCTTGCGCACGGCCTCCAGCCCCTCCAGCACCGAGAGGTGCCGGGCGGAGTAGCCGTGCGGGTCTTCGGTTGTCGCTTCGGCGGTCGCGGCGGTCAACGTGCGTGTGCTCCTCGGGGGTAGGACGGTCGGCAGCAGGGTACCCCCGGCCGCCGACAATCCACCGAAAGGCTCGCCGCCGCCGACGTTCCGCACGCCGGCGCGGGAGGGCCCGTACGGTTCGCCAGGCTACCCGTACTCCGACTTCTAGACCCGGACCTCCACCTTTGGATGGGTGTGAGAAGGCCCGATTCATCCCTACTGTCCTCCCATGGCGCAAACGATCGAGGTCACGGGCCTCCGCAAGCGATATGGGGACATCCGGGCCGTGGACGGGGTGACGTTCGCCGTCGAGGAGGGCGAGTTCTTCGGCATCCTCGGGCCGAACGGCGCGGGCAAGACCACCACGCTGGAGATCATCGAGGGGCTGCGGGAGCCGGACGAGGGCGACCTCACCGTGCTCGGCCTGTCCCCGTGGCCGCGCAACTCCAAGCTCCTCCCCAGGATCGGCGTCCAGTTGCAGGCGTCGTCGTTCTTCGAGCGGCTGACCGCGCGCGAGCAGTTGCGGACGTTCGGCTCCCTCTACGGCGTCACGGCGAAGAAGGCCGACGCGATGCTCGAACTGGTCGGCCTGGACGACAAGGCCGACACCCGCGTCGAGAAGCTCTCCGGCGGCCAGGCGCAGCGCCTGTCCATCGCGTGCGCGCTCGTGCACGACCCCGAGCTCGTGTTCCTGGACGAGCCCACCGCCGCGCTGGACCCGCAGGCCCGCCGCAACCTGTGGGACGTGCTCCGGTCGATCAACACCGAGGGCCGCACCATCGTCCTGACCACGCACTACATGGACGAGGCGGAGATGTTGTGCGACCGCGTCGCCATCATGGACGCGGGCAGGATCCTGAGGCTCGGCCCTCCGGCGGTGCTGGTACGCGGGCTGGACGCCCCGGCCAGGATCAGCGTGGCCAGCGGCGTCCTGGACGTCGGAGACGCGCGGCTGCTGCCGGGCGCGGACGAGGCCGAGGACGACGGCGTCTCGCTGACCATCTCCACCCGCGACCCCTCCGCGGTGGTCGCCGCCATGGCCGCCAAGGACGCGCTGGACGGCGTCCAGATCCGCGGCGCCACCCTTGAGGACGTCTTTCTGGAGCTCACCGGACGGGAGTACAGGGCGTGAGCACGTTCGAGAGTTTCAAGAGCCTGTCCAGGGCGATGTTCCTGGGCTTCCGGCGCGACCGCACCGCGCTGTTCTTCACCGTGCTGTTCCCCCTGATGTTCCTGGTCGTCTTCGGCGGGATCTTCGGCCACCAGTCCACGTCCAAGGTGAAGGTCCTGGAGGTCGGCAGGGCGCCGGTCCTCGACCAGGCGGTGGCGCAGGGAGCGGGAGAGCTCGGCAAGGTCCTGAAGGTCGAGAAGGCCACCGACCGCGCCGCCGCCCTGCGCACGGTGGAGAAGGGCGACGCGGACGCGGTCGTGGAGCAGCGCGGGGGCGAGCTGGTCGTCCACTACTCGGCGGCCGACCAGGTCAAGTCCGGGACGGTGCGGGGGCTGATGAACTCGGTCGTCCAGTCGGCGAACCTCTCGGCCTCCGGCAAGCCGCCCTCCTACCGGCTGACCGACCGGCAGGTGGAGGACGACTCGCTCAAGGCCATCCAGTTCTTCACGCCGAGCCTGCTGGGCTGGGCGCTGGCGTCGGCGGGCGTCTTCGGGGCGTCCCAGACGCTCGTCACGTGGCGGACCAAGGGAATCCTGCGCCGCCTCCAGCTCTCCCCGGCGCCCATTCCCACCGTGTTCGCCGCGCGCGTGGCGGTCAGCCTCGCCGTGGCCCTCGTCCAGTTCGCGCTCTTCGTGGTCGTGGCGCAGCTCCCGATGTTCGGCCTGAAGCTCAGCGGCGCCTGGTGGATGGCGATCCCGATGGTGATCGCGGGCGTGCTGGCCTTCCTGTCGATCGGGATGCTGATCGGCGCGTGGGCCAAGACCCAGGAGACCGCCCAGGCGGTGACCCAGCTGATCGTGCTGCCGATGGCGTTCCTGGGCGGCTCGTTCTTCCCGCTGGACGCCTCGCCGGGCTGGATGAGGGCGCTGTCCTACATCTTCCCCCTGCGCTATCTCAACGAGGGCATGCTCAATGTGATGGGCAGAGGGCTCGGGCCGACCTCCGCACTGCCCCAGATCGCCGTTCTGCTGGGGGTCGCGGTCGTCGGGGCCTTGATCGCCGTACGCCTGTTCCGGTGGGACGCCGCCTAATGTGACCTCGATCACTTATTGGGCCATTCTGCTGTGGGCGTACGAAGAACCAGGTTGGGAACGCCGACGTCGGGTTAGATGTTGTCCTAAGTACCGACCCCGAGCATGAGGAAGGTGCCGTGACTGGAGCCCTTGCCCCAACCAAGCCGCTGACCGTCGCCGACCGATGCGACCGCTGCGGCGCTCAGGCCTACGTCCGTGCGGTCCTTGTAGGCGGCGGCGACCTTCTGTTCTGCGCCCACCACGGACGCAAGTACGCAGAGGCGCTCCGCTCCAACGGGGCCGACATACAGGACGAGACCAACCGGCTCACCGAAACCCCTGCCGCCGCTCCTGACGAGGAGCGGTAGACCTCCAAATAGAGCGAGCCAAGGACGGCGGTCACCGGAGACGGTGGCCGCCGTTCGCTTTCATTCCTTTCGCGTGCCGAGCAGCATGATGCGGCGATAATCGCGGAGAGTATGCGAGTGATTGCATATCGTAACCATATTGGGACAGTGCCGAGATGCGCTCGGCCCTCCACTTCTCACCTCGCGGTGGCATTCCTCACGCGGTAGTGATAGGCGCCCGCCTGCACGAACCCCTCCGACTCGTACAGCGCCCTGGCGGGAGCGTTCCGCTCGACGACGACCAGGTACGCCCGCTTGCATCCCTGCTCGCTCCCCCAACCGAGAAGGGCCCGCAGGACGCGCCGACCCAGCCCCCGCCTTCGCGCGTCCGGCGCGACGGCCATGGCGTAGACGCCCAGCCAGTCTCCCTGGGGCACGCCGCGCCCCACGGCGAGACCGTCCACGCAGGCGTAGCCGGCGCTCACACCCCTCAGGATCTTCTCCGCCACCGGCAGCCGGCGGTCGTAGCGACCGTCCACCGACCACCACAGATCGAGCCACTCCCGGGACGGGGCGTCCATGACGTCCACGCGCTCCCGCTCGTAGGGACCGCCCAGTTCGGCCGTCATCGCGATCGTGCGTTCGACCAGCTCGTAGCCTCGCCCCTCAAGAACCCCGTCGAGCCCCTCAGGCCGCGCCTGGGCGTCCATCAGGAACACGGTCGGCAGCCCAAGCGCGGTGTAGAAGCGCTCAGCCCGCTCAACGGCCCGATCCACGTCCCCTGGGTCGTACAGGGGCAGGACGGAGTTGGCCCGCTTGGTCACGCCGTCGGCGTGGCGCAGCAGCCAGCCGCCAATATCCTGTGCGGAGGGCGCGGGCCACGCTTCGGCGACCAGTTCGTCCAACCGCCTCTCCAGGGACCGCGCCATCTGTCACCGCTTTCGGGGGAATCGTGCACATCCTGCTGCCGCCGTCGGAGAAGAAGGCTACCGAGGGGGACGGTCCGCCCCTCGACCTCGCCTCGCTGAGCTTCCCCGGCCTGACGCCGGCACGGCGGCGCGTCCTCGCGGCCCTGGCGAAGGCGTGCCGGGGCGCCGACGCGGCGGAGGTACTCGGTCTTCCCCCCGGGCAGGCGGGCGAGGCCCTCGCCCGCAACAGGGCGCTGCGCAAGGCGCCGACCCTGCCGGCGGCGCGGCTGTACACCGGTGTCCTCTACGACAACCTCGACCTGCCCGATCTGGACGCCGAGGCCGCCGCCCGGCAGATCATCGTGTTCTCGGGGCTGTGGGGCGCGCTGAGGCTCACCGACCGCGTCCCGCCCTACCGGCTGTCCATGGGGGTGTCGTTGCCCCCTGGGGGCGGCCTGGGGGCGTCGTGGCGCCCGGCGATGCGCAAGGCCCTCCGGCTGGACGACGACCTGGTCGTGGACATGCGGTCCGGACCGTACGCGTCGGTGTGGAAGGCGCCGGGCCCGGCGGTCTCCGTCAGGGTGTTCCGGGAGCGACTCGCGGGCGGCGTCGCCAAGCGCACCGTCGTCAGCCATATGGCCAAGGCGACCCGCGGGCGGATCGCCCACGACCTGATCAAGGCGGGCGCCGCGCCGCGCACCCCGGAGGACCTGGTGAAGGCCGTCGCCGGCCTCGGCCATACCGTCGAGCTGAACGGCGCGAACCTCGACGTCATCCTGCACGACTGACGGCCCGCGCACGGATCGACGGCACGCGCCCGGTGCGCGGCAGGGCCCCGGCGAGATCGCCGGGGCCCTGCCGTCGGTCGGTACGCGGCGCGGCCGGTCAGTCCAGGTAGTCGCGCAGGACCTGGGAACGCGACGGGTGGCGCAGCTTCGACATGGTCTTGGACTCGATCTGCCGGATGCGCTCCCGGGTCACCCCGTACACCTTGCCGATCTCGTCCAGCGTCTTCGGCTGGCCGTCGGTGAGGCCGAACCGCATCGACACCACGCCCGCCTCGCGCTCGCTGAGCGTGTCCAGGACGGAGTGGAGCTGCTCCTGCAGCAGCGTGAAGCTGACCGCGTCGGCCGGGACGATGGCCTCGGAGTCCTCGATGAGGTCGCCGAACTCGCTGTCGCCGTCCTCACCGAGGGGCGTGTGCAGCGAGATGGGCTCGCGGCCGTACTTCTGGACCTCGACGACCTTCTCCGGGGTCATGTCGAGCTCCTTGGCCAGCTCCTCCGGGGTGGGCTCGCGGCCCAGGTCCTGGAGCATCTGCCGCTGCACGCGCGCCAGCTTGTTGATGACCTCGACCATGTGCACCGGGATGCGGATGGTGCGGGCCTGGTCGGCCATCGCGCGGGTGATGGCCTGCCGGATCCACCAGGTGGCGTACGTGGAGAACTTGTAGCCCTTGGTGTAGTCGAACTTCTCGACCGCGCGGATCAGACCGAGGTTGCCCTCCTGGATCAGGTCCAGGAACAGCATGCCGCGACCGGTGTAGCGCTTGGCCAGCGAGACCACCAGGCGGAGGTTGGCCTCCAGGAGGTGGTTCTTGGCGCGGCGGCCGTCCTCGGCGATCCACTCGAAGTCCTCGAGGTCCTCTTCGGACATCGAGGGACCGGCGACGGCGAGGCGCTCCTCGGCGAACAGGCCGGCCTCGATCCGCTTGGCGAGCTCGACCTCCTGCTCGGCGTTCAGCAGCGGCACCTTGCCGATCTGCTTGAGGTAGTCCTTGACCGGGTCGGCGGTGGCGCCGGCGGCCGCGATCTGCTGCGCGGGCGCGTCCTCGTCGTCGTCGCCGAGGGTGAACCCCTCCTCCTCGGAGGGGGTGTCGCCCTTGCCGGTCGGAGCGACGGCCTTCGCGACGGGCGCGGCGGCGGGCTCCTCCTCGGCCTCGGGCTCCTCGGCCTCGGGCGTGTCGTCCACGAGCTCGACCTCAAGGTCGGTCAGGTCCTCGTCGAGGTCGACGTCGACCTCGTCGTCGACCTCGGGGTCCTCGCCCTTGTCGGCCTTGTCGGACGGGGCGGCCTTGACCGGCTGGACGGCGCCCTTCTTCGCCGGCGCGCCCTTCTTGGCCTTGGCGCCCTTGGCCGGAGCGGCCTTCTTCGGCGGCGCGGGCTTGGGAGCCGCCGGGCGCGGCGCGGCGGCGGCCTCCTCCGGCGCGTCGTCGCCGACGACGGCGGTCACCGTGTCGGGCTGCTCCTTGGCGGCGGCGGCGGTCTTGGGCCTGCGCGCCTGCGGCGTCGCGCGCTTGCGCGGACGCTTGGGCGCCGCGGAGTCGGCAGCGCTCACCATGACGGTCACACCCTCCTTGCTGAGGCTCCGCAGAATGCTGGAGGCCTTCGACACGGGGATGTCGGCCTCCTCGAACGTACGTCGTACGTCGTCGGCTTCGAGGTAACCCTGGGACCGTCCACGCTCGATCAGTTGCGCGATGACGTGATCGTGCAGATCTGACGCTTTCGAGGTCGAGCTAGCAGGCGACACAAATACCTCTCGAACGAACGTGTGGCTTGGTTGACCCAAGTGCCCTGACGGGCTCGGCCTCACACTGGGTGGGACCACACACGGAGCGGACCTCCCGGTGCGGGACCGCAGCGTACCCGCTCTCTCTGGGTCAAGCATTCTGGCACTGCTGCGCATTCCGCCTCGGAGTCCTACCCGGTAACACTCCACCTTAGAGGGCGCGGGGCGGTCCTTCGAACGTCTCGGACCGTCTCAGCGCCGACTTCGGCGGGGTTCACTCGGACTTGGGCGGGACGTGCAGGGCAAGCACGGTCACATCGTCTACCTGCTCATACCCGGCAAGCATCCGATCGACCAGGAAGTCGACGAGTCTCTCGGGATCTCCTACCACTTCAGGTGGGGCGTCCGCCGCGACGGCGACAAGCTCCTCCAGCCCGGCGTCCACCCCACGCCTACGGTTCTCCACAAGTCCATCGGAATAGAAGACCACAGTGTTGCCGGTCTGGATGGAAAAACTTGTCTGCTGCCGCTGGCTCGGCCAGCCGAGGGGCGTTCCAGGTTCCCGCGTGCTCACGCGGGCGGGCTTGTCGGGCGAGATCAGCAGGGCCGGAGGATGGCCCGCGTTGCTGAGCTCCCCCTGCCCGGTCTCGGGGTCGATGACCGCGTAGACGACGGTGGTGAACTGCTCCTCGTCCTCGGTGGCGCTGAACAGCCGGTCGAGCCCGGCCAGGACGGCGGCGGGACGCGGGTCGTTCAGCGCGAGGGCGCGCAGGGCGTTGCGGACGCGGCCCATTCCGGCCGCGGCGAGGACGCCCTTGCCCATCACGTCGCCGACGGCCACGGCGAGCCGGTTGTCGGCCAGGCGGAAGACGTCGTACCAGTCGCCGCCCACCTGCACGTGGCGTGTCGCGGGGTTGTAGCGGGCGGCCAGCGCCATGCCCGGGAGCTGCGGCAGGTCGCTCGGCAGCAGGCTCCGCTGGAGCTCCTCGGCGGTCTTGTGCTCGCGCTCGAACAGCAGGGCGCGCTCCACGGCCAGCGCGCACTGGCCCGCCAGCGCCTCCAGGAAGACCCGCTCCTCCTCGGTGATCTCCCTGGGCCGGGTGAACGAGAAGCGGAGCGCGCCGATCGGGGCACCGGCCGCGAGCAGCGGCAGGCCCACCCAGGCGCGCTCCTCCGTGTGCTGGGCGAACAGGTCCCGCTCGCCGTGGCCCAGTTGCAGGCGCAGGCTGTCGGGGTGCTCGGCCAGGAACGGCCGGCTCTCGCGCACCGCCACCGACATCACGGTCTGGTCGCTGACCTTGATCGCGTCGCGGGACGCCGAGGGCGTCTCGCCCTCCGAGCCCGGCTGGGACGGGGCCACGATGCTGAGCCGCAGCTTGTCGTCGTCCAGCAGGGCCACCGCGGAGTAGTCGGCGCCGATGGCGGACCGTCCGACCTCGGTGATGACCTGGACCACCTGGGAGACGGTCAAGGCCTCGGCGAGCATGGAAGTGGCCTGCTGGAGGCGGGCGGTGCGCAGCGCCGCCGCCGAGAGCTGCTCGGTCAGGCGGCCGCGCATCTCCTCGGCCTCGCGCTGCCCCGTGACGTCGGTGTTGGCGCCGACCCACTCGATCACCGCGTCGCCGCGCCAGATGGGCACGGCCCTGACGTCGAAGTGCCGGTAGGTGCCGCTCTTGGTGCGGATGCGGTAGTTGGTCTCGAAGACCCGGTTCTCCCCGACGCAGTCGCGCCAGTGCGCGTCGATGCGGGGCCGGTCCTCGGGGTGCACGACCGACAGCCAGCCGCCGACCGCGTAGTCGTCCGGCGTCTGGCCGGTGATCGCGCGCCACTCGGGCGCGTCGTCGATCACGCCGCCGGCCGGTGCGGCGACCCACACCACCTGGGCGCTGGCCTCCACGAGCGAGCGGTAGCGCTGCTCCTTGCGGCGGATGACCTCCTCGGCCCTGCGCCGCTCGGTCACGTCCAGGGCGGTCAGGACGACGCCCGGCCGCTCGTCGCCGCCGCCCTTGGCGGGCAGCCACGTGCACGACAGGATGCGCTCCTCGACGGCGGTGGCCACTCCGGGCGGCGCGCCGGACGCCTCGGGCGCCCGGACCGGGAAGACGAGTTCGAGATCGCTCACCGCGCGGTCTTCGGCGATCACCTTGCGGAGCGCCGTCTCGAACGCCGCCGCCAGGGTCTCCGGCAGCACCTCCGACGGCCGGCGCTGCTGGAGATCGCGGACGCGCACGTCCAGCAGTTCCGCGAGCGCGTCGTTGGCCCGGCGGCAACGCAGGTCGCGGTCGAAGAACGCCAGCCCCTCGGGGGCTTCCTTCAGCAAGGTCGCGTACAGCGCGGCGTCGGACGCATCCATGGGCTGCCCCTCCACCCCTGAGACGCGGGGATGCGGAACGGACGTCTCGGTGCTCAACGACAACACCTCCGCCCCAGAGGGTCCCGTACCGCGCGGCAATTATTCATCACTATGAGTGAATGGGAGCAGGTTAACGCTCCCGCCTCCATCACAACACCGGTCGGAGTCAGGTATTCATCATCCCGATGGTTCGCCGCCTACGGAAGCCCTGCTGAACATCCTTGTCCCTTCGGCCCCAGACGAACTCGTCGGTTTCGGACACCGTCGTGGAGGGCCCGCGGGGCGGCCCGGCAAGGACGGCGAGTAGGAGATGTTACGGCGTGCAAGCGTCACTGGATGTCAACTCGCCACGTTCGGCGAGTTCCACCCCGCTCCCGACCTTACTCGGCGGCCTTGGCGGCGGCCTTCATTTCCTGCTTGAAGGCCCGCACCCTGGCGAGAGAGTCGGGGCCGGTGATGTCGGCGACGGACCGGTGCGAGCCCTCCTCACCGTAGTCGCCGGCCGCCTCGCGCCAGCCGTCCGGCCGAATTCCGTACTGCTTGCCCAGCAGGGCCAGGAAGATCTGTGCCTTCTGTTTGCCGAAGCCCGGAAGGGCGTTCAGCCGCTTGTACAGCTCCTTGCCGCTGTCGACGCCCTTCCACAGCTTCTCGGCGTCCCCGTCGTAGTGGTCCACGAGGTACCGGCACAGCTGCTGGACGCGCTTGGCCATCGAACCGGGATAACGGTGGACCGCCGGCTTCTCTGCCAGGAGCGCCGCGAACCGCTCGGGGTCATGGGCGGCGATCTCGTGGGCGTCCAGGTCGTCCGAACCGAGCCGCTGCGCGATGGTGTAGGGGCCGGAGAACGCCCATTCCATCGGGACCTGCTGGTCGAGCAACATGCCCACAAGAGCGGCCAGCGGACTGCGTCCGAGCAGCTCGTCGGCCTCCGGACGCTGTGCGAGGTGAACCTTCGTGGCCATGGGCTCAGCTTAGGGCGGCGCCCGGATCCTGCTGGGGGGCGACGCCCGGATCTGTCAGAAGTCTTACGAGGTCCCCCGGACCCTGGCGAGCCGCAGGCGGCGGGTGCTCGAATGGAACGGTGAGCGAGGACGAACGGGCGGAAGGCAGCCCGGTAGGACGGAGGGTGGTCCTGGGGATGCTCGGCCTCGGCGTGGCGGGGGTCGCCGTGGGGGCATCCGTCCAGGACAAGGTGAGCCGGGCGCTGGCGCCGGTCGGACCGATCGGGGACGTCCTGCCGGCCGCCGGCGGGTTCCGCTACTACTCGGTCACGTCCGGCGTGAAGCGGCACGGCGCCGCGACGCACCGGGTGACCGTTTCCGGCCTTGTCGACAAGCCGCAATCGTTTGGGATGGCCGATCTGGCGCATTTTCCGCAGACAGTGCTCGACAGGGACTTCCAGTGCGTGACGGGCTGGCGGGTGCCGGACGTGCGGTGGGTCGGCGTGGCTCTGCCCGACCTGCTGGACGCGGTCGGCGTGTCCGCCCAGGCACGGGCCGTGCGGTTCACGTCGTTCGACGGCGTTTACACCGAGTCGCTGACGCTCGAGCAGGCGCGACGCCGGGACGTCCTGGTCGCGACCCAGATGGACGGCAAGCCCGTCACCCACGACCACGGCGGCCCCACACGGCTGTACGTCGCGCCCATGTACGGCTACAAGTCGCTGAAATGGCTCGGCGGCATCGAACTGACCGACCGGGTGAAGCCCGGCTACTGGGAGGAACTCGGCTACGACGTGGACGCCTGGGTGGGACGGTCGAACGGACGCAGCGATGCGCCGACCTGAGCCGTCGTCGGGACGGCTCGTACGGTTCACCCGGGCCGAACGCTCGATCCATCAAGTCACCGCGCTGCTGATGCTGGTCTGCCTGCTGACCGCGGCGCTGCTCTACCTGCCGCCGCTGTCGGCGTTGGTGGGCCGCAGGGAGATGGTCAGGACCGTCCATGTCTGGTGCGGGTTCGCCCTGCCCGCGCCGATCGTGCTCGGTCTGCTGTCCCGGGCGTTCAGGGCCGACCTTCGCAGGTTGAACAGGTTCGTGCCCGCGGACTGGCAGTGGCTCAGGCGCGGCGACCGCAGGGCCGTGCGGGACGGGCGCGGGGTCCTGCCCGTGGGCAAGTTCAACGCGGGCCAGAAGCTGAACGCGGCGTTCACGGCGGGCGCGATCCTCGTCATGCTCGGCACCGGCGAGATCATGACCTTCCCCGGTCCGTGGGGCGACCGGTGGCGGACCGGCTCCACCTTCGTCCACGACTGGCTCTTCCTGGCCGTCCTCGCGGTGACCGCCGGGCACCTGTGGGAGGCGCTGCGGGATCGCGAGGCGCTGACGGGGATGCTGACCGGTCGGGTGGACCCCGGCTGGGCCGCACGGCATCACGCGAGCTGGGCCGTCCCCGCGGGAAGAACCCCGGACGCCGGTGGACGACCGGCCGCCGGCGGGGCGAATGCGCAGGTGGACGGGGCGGGTGCGCAGGCGGGCGAGGCGACGGCCGATCCTCGGGGGACGTCCGGTGAACGGGGTCCAGATTTTGCGAAACGACCTCCCGGCATGTCTTGACTCTGCCCGCATGGGGGCTGGAATGTGACATCGAGGCGGGGTTCTCACTGAAGCTCCCTTGCCAGGGCCGGTCCGAGGAGCGCTCCGTCTCACCGGCGGCGTCCCCGCCCGCCGGTACCCCGTGCGCGGAGGTGTGCGCTGATGCCTGCACTGGCCGATCACCGGAACGAGACACGTGACACGCTCGCACGCCGGCTTTGCGACGAGTTCGGGTCCTTCCCCTCAGACGCGGTGCACCGGTGCGTGGCCGACGTCCAGGCCTGCATGGCCCATCTGGGTCTGGAGGCCACGCCGGACAGAGTCGAGCGGATGGCCCGGGAGCAGCTCACCGGGATCCTGAAATCGCGGCCGCCCTCTGGGCGCGCGCCCGCCGGCGGCGTCGCCGACCGAACGGACGGCTGAGCCGCCAATCGCCCACGCGGGTGGCGCGACGGCGACCCATTCCGGCCTTCGGCGTTGTCCGGGCCACCGTCCCCGCCGGATCTGAGAGGCTAGAGGGGTGAGTCCCCGCAGCCGCAGCCGCTCCTCCGGGGACCCGGCCCGGGACGGCCCGAACCCCCCGGACGAGGTCTCGGCGATTTTCGACGGCATGCTCCAGCACGCCCGCGAACTGCTGGCGGTGCGCAGTCCCCTGGACGCCGAGCTGATCGTCAGCGAGATCCTCGGCTCCTGGTGGGGGCAGCGCATCCCGGACGGCGACGTGGAAGAGGTCATCGGCGAGGCCCTGGTCGGCTACGCCACGGCCGCCGCCACGCCCGCGGCACTGGCGCTGCTCACCGGGGTCGCCTACATGGGCACCCCGCGGCAGGCGGCCAAGGCCGAACGCGCGGCACTGCAACTGATGGGCGACGGCGTCGCCAGGCCCGGCTGGGCCGACCGCGTCGGCATGGTCGAGCCCGAGGCGTGCTTCGCGTCCCGGGACGTCTACGGCGACCAGGACTCCGTCATCTGCACCTACACCTACGGGGGCGCCGAAAGGCATGCCCTGGTCATCCTGGTCGACCGCAACAGGGCCGGAGAGGTCCAGCCGCGCGGCGGTCCGTTCGCGTCCGGCGCGCGCACGGGACGGCCTCCGGCGAGCGGGATGGTCCGGGACGCCTGGGTCTCCTCCCGGGTGGACCGGCTCCTCGACCACTGCCGCCGCGAAGGCCGCGACAACCCGCTGATGCGGTTCGAGGAGCTCGACCCGCGCGACACCAAGGCATTGCTGCAGAGCGCCCTGGATCTCACCGACGAGACAGACGACCCGCCGGTGAACGAGAACTTCGGCTCCTACCACGCATTCGTCCGCGCGCGCGTGGACATCCTTCCGCCGGGCGGCCGCCTGCCCCAGCCTCCGGTGTACGGGCACGACAGGCGCGCCACGATCGCGACGCGGTTCCTCGCCTCGGACGAGGCCGGTGAGCTGTCGGACATCTCCGCGGCGATCCGGTGCGTGGACCGGATCATCGACTACGGCTGCGCGCACGACTTCGGGCGGCCGCTGCGGGTCAGCCCGATCAAGTGCGAGATGTTCCTGCTCGACTGGCTGCCGCGCAAGGTCCTGCTCTCCCCGTCGGAGCAGGAGGCCGTCCCCCACGTGCTGGCCGCGTGGGTCCGCTGGGCCGGGCGGCGGACGGGGCTGCCGGAAGAGGGCGTCAGGGCGACCCTGGACGCCCTCTGGGACGCCACCGCGAAGTTCTCCGCGGCCTACCGCGATCCGGCCGCCTTCGGCCTCGACCGGGCTCTGGTCGACCGGCTCCTGCCCGACGGCGACCTGGAGGCCCTCCCCCGCCGCGCGTTCGCCCTGCCGTTCCTGTCGGGCACGCACCGGCCGGCGGGGCGGCCCGGCCTCGTCGACCTGTCGGAGCTGGACCCGGCCGACCCGGGCGACCGCCGCGCCCTGCTGGAGTTCGAACATCCGGGAGGCGACGAGGAGCACCTCGCCGCGCACGTGCGGCTCGCGGGGCTGCTGTGGGACGGCGAGCCGCCGCACCTGTGGGACACCGCCCAGTCGCTGCTGGACGTCGGCTACGAACGCCATGAGATCCTGCACAGACTCATCGACGTCCTCGACCGCTGCGGGGACGACCCGGACGCCCTCCGGGAGGCCCTGCGTGTGCTTCGTCACGAACCCCCGCCCGACTGAACTCCTGGTTTGCGCGTCGCGCTCCCGGCGACAATCATCGGGTCCCGGGCGCGGTCTCGCGGGGGTCGGCACCGGCCCCTGGTCGTAGGGAGTGATCTTGTTGGAGTGGTCCGAGTTCGCCCGGCGGCTGGGACGTGAGCTGGCGGAGCTCGAACGGGACACGATCCTGATCGTGCGCGAACGCGACGAGAGCCGTCACTACGTCCAGGCCATGCGCGAGCCCGACCGGCTCTACGCCGAGGCCGTCAGCAACAACTTCCTCGAAGGCCCCCTCCTGCTCACCCTCGCCGACGAGGAGGTCATGAGCGAGGTGGGCTGGCGCCCGCCCGCCGACCCCGCGCCGCGCAACTGGTGGACGGAGCTGCCGGAGGCGGGCATGCCCGGCGGGATGGCGAGCGTGACCGACGCCGACTTCTCGCGGCTTGCCGACGTGATGGTCACGGCGCTCCGGGACGTCCAGGGCGTCCGCCGCCCGTCCGACCTCGTGTACGAGTCGTTCCACCGGCACGGGGCCGGCCTCATCGAACTGCTCGACTTCGGGATCGAGGTGGCCGACCCGTCGCGGGTGAGCAAGCGCCGCGCGTCGTCCGGCGGCGTCCGTTCCGGTGCCGAGCCCCTGCCCGGGGCCGACCCGCTGCCCGCCGGCGCTCCCCCGGCGGGGACGCGGCTGCCGCTGCCGGAGCAGGCACTGCCCGGCATGGACGCGGAACTGCTCGAACCCCGCCTTGCCGAAGCCAAGGCGAACGGCGACAACACCACCTACTTCAAGCTCCTGGAGAACGCCGACCTGGTCCTGCCGGCGACCGCCTCCGCCGTGGAGGACCCCGACCGCGCCGAGTTCCCCACCATCACCATCGGCAGCGGCACCTATGTCACGGTGTTCACCTCGCCCGGGGCACTGGCGCGCACCGGCGACCGGCACCCCGGCCTGTACCGGCGCACCTCGTTCGGCCGGCTGGCCGCCGGCTGGCCCGATCCCGCGTGGCGCCTGGCCATCAACTGGGGCCTGCCCAGCGAAGTGCTCCTGGACTCGTCCGTCATCGGGCGGTTGCAGGGCGGCCGAGGCGGGGCGCCCGATCCCCTCCAGGGGGCGCCCGATCCCCTCCAGTACGACCCCCTGCCGAGCGAGCCCAACCCGTACGGCACGGTCGACCCCAACGCGCTCTCTGGGCCGAACCCCGTCGCCGGCGGCTCGGCCACCCCGGTCAACGGTTCGGCGCACGGCGTCCGCGCCCCGGGCGGGGCGACGCCTGGTGGAGTGGCGCCGGGCGAGGCGTCGGACTTCCCGTACGACGACTCCCACACGGCGATCGACCCGTACACCGCGGCCGACCTGCGGGCGGCCCTCGACGCCGGCGGAGCCCCGCCCCGGGCGCCGGAGCCTGCCGCGGCGGCACCTCTCGGCGCACCGACCGACGACCCGCCGGCCGAGACGCCGGCCGACACGCCGCCGCCGGCCGTGAGCCCGCCGGCCATGAACTCGCCGGCCGACACGAGGCCGGCGGGCAGCGGCCCGGCCGACGATCCGCAGGACCGGCCGGCGCGTCGGCCTCAGGCGCCCGCTCCCGGGCCGCGCCCGGTGGGCGTCCCGATGCGGCCGCCGCACGGCACGCGCCTGTGGCGCTCGGCGGGCGAGGGCGAGCAGGCACCGGTCGCCGTCTTCGACGCCATCGGCGGCGTCTGGGCACCGGTGCGGGCCGACGCGGTTCCGGCTCCCTGGACCGAGTGACGCGCCCTTCGGCTACCGTCGAGTACGGAATCCCGCCCCGCACGTGAAAGTGGATCCCAGTGGACTGGAACGACTTCGCCAAACGGCTGACACTGGAGCTTTCACGGCTGCCGGTCACGTCGTTCCTCATCGTGCAAGGTCCGAGCGGCCTGCCCTACGTCCAGGCGATGCGCTCCGAGGGGACGCTCGACGCCGAGGCCGTCGGCAGCGCGTTCCTGCCCCGGCCCCTCGCGTCGCGCCAGGAGCGGCGGCTGAGGGCGCTCGGCTGGGAGCCGCCGGACGAGGAGGACCGCAAGAACTGGTGGGACAGGCTCACCTTCCGCGAGCGCGGCGGCCGCGCCTCCTCGGAACTGCTGGAGGCGTGCGCCCTGCTCGCCGGGCAGATGATGGGCGCGTTCCGCGACGTCTACGGCATCGAGTCCCCGCTCGAACTCGTCTACCAGGCCAGCAAGGCCGGACCCGACGGCGGGCCCTTGGCGCTGCCCGGTCTCGGCATCGCGCTCGCCGTCCCCGAGGACGAGCGTCCCGCACGGGCCTCGGCACGTCCGGCACGCCCGTCCGGGTCGACCCTGGAGGCGGCCCTGGCCGAAGCCCGCGAACGTGGTGACCAGCACGGCTATCTGGAGCTGCTCGCGCGCGCGACGCTGTACCTGCCCTCGCCGGGCGATCCGGAGGGCGGCGATCACCAGTTCGCCACGGCGCAGTTCGGCGACGGCACGTTCGTGCTCGCGTTCACGTCGCCCGAGGCCATGGACCGCTCCCTGCAGGGACAGGCGATCCACCACCGGCGGGCCTCGCTGGCGGAGCTGTCGCGGCGCTGGCCGCACCCGGAGTGGCAGCTCGCCGTGAACCCCGGCCTGCCGAGCGCGTGCTACCTGGACGCCAACGCGCTCCTCGAACCCGAGGAGCCCCGGACGCCCACGCCGCCGGTGCCGACCGACGTCCACGTGGCCGGCCCGTCGACGCGCCGCTCCGCGTCGCGCGGCTCCGCGTCCCGCACCGGGGGCCGCGGCACCCCGCGCGGCGGCCGTCAGGCCCCCAGGCCGCCTCAGCGCCCGGAACCGGCGCGGCCCCGAACCGAGACACCCTCCGCGCCGTCGGCGCCCTCACACGCGAGCACAGCGCCGCCGGACGGTCCGCCCGCGCCCGGGGCCCGCGCGCCCGCCCAGCGACGACCGGCTCCGCCCCCGCCGCCCCAGGCGCCGCCCCCGGCTCCGGCGCCGGCCCCGTCTCCGCCGCAGAGTCCCGAGGTTCCCGTCGCCGGGCAGGCCCCGGCGACCAGGGAGACGCCGATCCCCAGGGAGAGACCGGTCGCGAAGGAACCGTCGGTCGCCCGGGAGACGCCTGTCGATCCGCAGGGCCTGCCCGCGCGGAAACCGGCCGTCCCACCGACCCCGTCCCGTGAGACGCCGAGCGACCCTCACGGGCTTCCTGTAGCGCCGATCTACGGCCGGCGGGAGCGGGCACGGACGGACACCGGGCAACCCCGCACAGAGCCCAGGCGACCAAGCA
The DNA here is from genome assembly GCF_013409045.1 of Actinomadura citrea. Taxonomy (NCBI): domain Bacteria; kingdom Bacillati; phylum Actinomycetota; class Actinomycetes; order Streptosporangiales; family Thermomonosporaceae; genus Actinomadura; species Actinomadura citrea. The sequence goes on from NZ_JACCBT010000001.1 coordinate 6,763,803, forward strand.
CGGATACCCGGAAGCCAAGCGTCCCGGCCGCGGCCGCGAAGCCCTCGCCTGCCGACACGCAGACCCGCGCGGAGAGAACGCCCAGCATCGTCGAACGCGGGGCCCGGGCCCCGTCAGGGGCGCGGGGCGTGGCGCCCCAGGGTCCCGCTGACGCATCCCAGGTCGTGGTGATGCAGAAGGCCGTGCGCCCCGAGCATGTGCAGCACTATCTGGAAGGCGGTTACGACCTGGTCGCCGGTTACGTGCACCGGCTCCAGGACGTCCAGGAGCTGAGAAGCCCCGGCGCGCTGATCCGGGCCCTGGGGCTGGTGTACGAAGGGTCGCCGTTCGCGCCGGCGGACGAGCAGATCTTCGTGATCCGCTGGCCGGCCGTGAAGCCCGCCCTGTTCCGCCGCCCGCTGGGCGGCATAGACGAGTGGAGCATGGGCATCATCCCGGGCGGATGGGTGATCGAGAAGGCGCCGTTCCCGGGGTCGGGGTACGCGCCGGGCGACGGGCCGGCGATCCCCGAGTTCAAGGTCGAGAGCCAGCGCCTTCCGCACGGGGCCGAGATGTACCGGCTCGACGCACAGGGCAGGGAGTCCCTCGTGGCGGGCTACGACGCCGATCTGCGCAGGTGGCTCGTGAAGCTGCCGGGAGGCCAGGGGTGAGCATCCGGCACGGCTACTACGCGGGCTGGCGGGGCGCCGAGTACGAGGCGAGCCCGGACGGCGACGAGGTGCGCCTCTACGCCACGCAACACGCGGAGGGGTTCAGGCAGGTCTCCCCGGACCGGTACGTCCGGGTGGTGCCCCTGGCGGACGTCGACCGCCTCCAGTACGTGACCACACAATGCACGTGGCGCGGCGAGCCGTTCGTGGTCCTCGGCGAGCACGAGGGCTGGCTGCGCGTGGAGTACGGCGGCGGCAAGGTCCCGGTGGCGGAGCGGCTCGGCCTGGAGCCGTTCGACCGGGGCGTGTACCAGGCGTGGGCTTCCCGGCACGAGGTCGAGGACCTGCGCGAGGAGACCGTCTGAGCGCGGGGATCGGTGGGATCGGCATGATCGGTGGTAGCGGACGATGACGGTCGTCGACGTCAACGCCGACCTCGGCGAGGGGTTCGGCGTCTGGAAGCTGGGCGACGACTCCGCGCTGCTCGACGTCATCACGAGCGCGAACGTGGCGTGCGGGTTCCACGCGGGGGACCCGCTGACCATGCGGCGGGTGTGCGCGGCGGCCGTCGAGCGCGGGGTCACGATCGGCGCGCAGGTCTCCTACCGGGACCTCGCCGGTTTCGGCCGGCGGGAGATGGACGTGGCCGCCCCGGAGCTGACCGCCGAAATCCTGTACCAGCTCGCGGCGCTGGACGGCATCGCGCGCGTGGAGGGGGGACGCGTGGCGTACGTGAAGCCGCACGGCGCCCTGTACAACAGGGTCGTCCGTGACCCCGTCCAGGCGCGTGCGGTGGCCGACGCGGTACGGGCCTACGATTCGTCGCTCCCCCTGCTCACGCTCCCCGGCTCCGTGGTGCACGACGTCGCCGACGGGCTCACCGTCGTCGCCGAGTGCTTCGCCGACCGCGCCTACACGCCGACCGGCGCGCTCGTGTCCCGCCGCGAGCCGGGGGCGGTCGTCCACGACCCCGACACGGTCGTGCGGCGCGCGGTGCGGATGGCGGTGGAGGGCACCGTCGTCGCCGTGGACGGCACCGAGGTCACGTTGAAGGCGCGTTCCATCTGCGTGCACGGCGACACCCCTGGCGCGGTGGTCCTCGCCAGGGCCGTCCGGTCCGCACTGTCCGGAGCGGGCGTCGTCCTGGAATCGTTCGCGTGAAGGTGCGGCGGGTCGGCGACACCGCCTTGCTCGTGGAGACCGGGGATCTGGCGACCGCCCACCGGATGGACGCCGCCCTCAGGAACGCCCCGCTGCCCGGGGTCGTGGACGTCATCCCCGGAGAACGGACCGTCCTGGTGGTGGCCGAGCACTCCGCCCACCTGGACCGCCTGGCCGCGCAACTCCCGCAACTGCGCCTGGCCGACGACGTGGTGAGCCACGCCGAGCCGCTGGAGATACCCGTCGTCTACGACGGCGAGGATCTCGACGAGGTCGCCTCCCTCACCGGGTTGTCGCGCGAAGAGGTCGTCCGGCGGCATTCCGCGGGTTCGTACACGGTCGCCTATCTGGGCTTCTCCCCCGGCTTCGGCTATCTGTCGGGGCTGGATCCGGCGTTGCACGTGGCCCGGCGCGAGTCGCCGAGGAAGGCCGTCCCGGCCGGTTCGGTGGCGGTGGCGGGCCCGTACGCGGCCGTGTACCCGTCCCGGTCACCGGGCGGCTGGCGGCTGCTCGGGCACAGCCGCCTGCCGCTGTGGGACGTGTCGCGCGAACCGCCGTCCCTGCTCAGGCCGGGGATGCACGTCCGCTTCGTCCCCGAGGAGCGTCCTTGATCGAGGTCGTGCGGCCCGGGCCGCTGGCGACCGTCCAGGATCTCGGCAGGCCCGGTCGCGCCCATCTCGGCGTCCCCCGGTCCGGGGCCGCGGACCAGCGCGCGTTCAGGCTGGCCAACCGCCTCGTGGGCAACCCGGAGGGCGCGGCGGCCGTGGAGTTCACCTTCGGCGGGGCGGCCCTGCGTTTCCACAGACGTGCCTGGATCGCGGTGACCGGCGCTCCGGTGACGCTGCGCATCGACGGCCGTGCTCACGGAATGAACGCGCCCTGCTTCGCGGCGGCAGGTGCCCTCGTCGAATTCGGCACGCCCACCTCCGGGCTCCGCAGCTACGTCGCCGTGCGAGGCGGTGTCGCCGTGGACGAAGTGCTGGGAAGCCGCTCGACCGACCTCCTGTCCGGCCTCGGGCCCGCGCCGCTCGCGTCTGGTGACCGCTTGCCGATCGGTTCTGCCGCGGGTCTCCACCACATCAACGTGGACGTCGTGCCGGCGGCGGCGCTGCCGGAGACCCCGGTCCTGCGGATCCTGCCCGGCCCGCGTGACGACTGGTTCACTCACGACGCGCTGCCCACGCTCACGTCCACGCCCTACGAGGTGTCGCCGGACAGCAACCGCGTGGGCGTGCGCCTGAACGGGCCACCCCTCGTACGGGCGCGGGACGGTGAACTCGGCAGCGAGGGCATGGTCCTCGGTTCCCTCCAGGTGCCGCCCAGCGGGCTGCCCATCATCTTCCTGGCCGACCATCCGACCACCGGCGGCTACCCGGTGGTCGCCGTGCTCGCCTCGGCCTCGGTCGCCGAGGCCGCGCAGCTGCGCCCCGGCCAGAAGCTTCGTTTCCGGCTCTAGCCCGGCGTCCAGGGCGTTCAGGTCAGCGGTGCGGGGACGGACCAGTCCAGGTGGGAGACCTCGTTGAAGCCGCGGAGCGACGACAGGCCGCCGAGCCTGACCAGCCGTGAGATCGAGCCGTTGTCCGCGCCGAGGAACGCGAACGGCCTTGCGCCGGTGGCGGCGGCGAGGGCCTGGGCGATCACCCCGCCGTGGGTGAACACGGCGATCCGGCCGCCCGCGTGGGCCGCCGCGAGCCGGACGAGACCCTCCTCGACGCGCGCGGCGAACGCCTCGTTCTTCTCCGCCCCAGGGATGACGTCCCAGCGTTCCTCGGCGAACATCCGCTGCGCCACCGGATCGTCGTCGGCGACCATCTTGCGGAAGAGGCCGCCCTCCCACTCGCCGAGATGGACCTCGCGCAGGTCCCGCTCGACCCGCGGCTCCAGCCCGAGGCGGCGGGCCAGCGGTGCGGCCGTTTCGGATGTTCGGCGCAGAGGCGTCACGTAGATGGCGTCCAGGCGCTCGTCGGCGAGCCGCTCGGCGACCCGCTCGGCCTGCTCCCGTCCTTCGGGCGCGAGCTCGGGGTCGCCGTGGCCGTCCACGAGCGGGAACGGCCGGTCGGGGCGCGCCGGTGCGGAAGCGCCGTGCCTGATGAGAAGGACTTCGGTGGCGCCGTCCGGCGCCTTGTACGGCGTCTGCCGATACTCGGTCGGCTCATCCCGCTCGTCCACGCTGGGCACCCTAGACGACCCGCCCCTACGGGATACCAGCGGGGTTCGGCCGTCCCGTCCAGGCGGGCGTGGGTCAGCCCAGCAGCGAGGCCAGACGGTTCAGCTCTGCCTTGAGCGGCGCGGCGGGGATGTCCTCGAAGGGGGTCACGGTCACGTCGCCCTCTGCGGCGTCCCAGACGCCGGCGACCCGCCCGCCGTACAGGACCACTGGGGAGATCCATCCCGCTGTCCGGCTCACCTGGCTCTTGTGCTCGGCGGGCACCAGATAGGTCGAGCCCGTCCCTGCGCCCAGGATGTACTGGTCGAACCCACCGAGCATCCGGACGGACGTGGTGGGCGCGGTGTCAAGGAGCTCCTCCCTGTGCTCTTCCAGAAGGTACATGGGGACGCCTTCGACCTCGACGGTGGCCAATCCCTCCCCGGCGGCGCCGAACCACGCCCTGACATCCTTCTTCCGGCTCTGCTTGCGCATCAGCCAGTTGTCGAACATGTCGGGGGTCGCGGGCCCGTGGGCACCCAGAAAGGCGTGGATCACGGTACGGGCGGCGTCCTCCATGGAGGGCAGGCCGGTCCAGCCCGGGAGCCACCGCGCCGGAGACGTGAAAGTGACCTTGGCTCCCTGGGGCGGTCCGTAGCAGAGCACGCCCCACCAGGCCAGCGGCTTGAGCAGCGTGCCCCAACCGGACCCGAGCACCTCGGCCAGATGCCGCGAGCCCGTCTCGTCCACGACGGCCCGCGTGAGCTCCTCGCGGGTGAGCGCCGCCCCGTCCGACAACGCGTCGGCGGCGGCAGCGGCGATCGCCTCGAGGTCGGCGGGCGTGGCACCGAAGGTCCGCTGCCAGGCCCCTTCTCCCAGTTGCGGATGGACGAGCACAGCATGAGATGGGCTGCGGCCTCGTCAGCGGGCAGGAGGTGCAGGGTGCCGCGCGCGGCCCATGTCTTGACGAGCGTCCGTTCGTCCAGGAGGGCGCGTGTCACCTCGCCGGAGACGGGCGTCCGCCGGCGCACCGCGATGGCGAACTCGGCGGCGGACGCCACCTGCGCCTGCACGCCCGCCAGCCGCCGGGCGATTTCCAGGGCGGACACGTCCTCCGCCTGCTCGACGAACTGCCGCCGCATCCGCCAGGCGAGGACCTGCTTCCACGTCACCGAGGCCATGCCCCGATTACATCGCGGCTCACCGACATCCAGGCGAGGCACCCGATCGCCCGTCAGGCGAGGCGGTGGGACAACTCGGCGAAGGCGTCCCGGACGTCATCGGTGGTGAGGAGCGTCAGGTCGGCGGCGGTCGCCGCGGATCCGAGCCGTGCTGCTCGAAGCGCCCGGCACGCGCTCGCCTTCTCGTACATGGAGCGGGCGAAGCGGCCGTTGCCCAGTTCGTCGATCCGGCCCGTTCCGCATGCGCGCTGGAACACGAGGGCCAGGTCGTCCAGGGCGCGCTCCTCCCACCGGTCGCCGCCTTGCTCGGCCATGAGCTGGGCGATGCGGAGCAGTTCGTCCGGCCCGTAGGACGGGAAGTCGACGCGCACGTCGAACCGGGAGGCGAGCCCAGGGTTGGAGGCCAGGAACCGGGTCATGTCGGCGTCGTATCCGGCCAGGATGACGACGAGGCGGTCGCGGTCGTCCTCGGCCCGCTTGAGCAGCGTCTGCACCGCCTCCGCCCCGAACGCGTCGCCGCCCGAGTAGCCGGAGTTGCTCAGCGCGTACGCCTCGTCGACGAACAGGACGCCCCCGAGCGCGGAGTCGACGGCCTTGTTCGTCTTCAGCGCCGTCGCGCCGAGGTGCTCGCCGACGAGGTCGGCGCGCTGGGCCTCGACCACCTCCGGGCGGGCGAGCAGCCCGAAAGCGGCGAAGATGCGGCCGAGGACCCGCGCGACGGTGGTCTTGCCGGTGCCCGGCGGTCCCGTGAACACGAAGTGGCGGGTCGGGGGGCGGGTGACCAGGCCCTGCTCCTGCCGCATCCGGGCCACCTGCAACTGGGCGGCGATCTCGCGGACCTGCCGCTTCACCGGCTCCAGCCCGATCATCGCGTCGAGGGAGCCGAGCGCCTCGTCCAGGGTCGGGGTCTCGGCGTAGCCGCGGAACCGCTCGGTGACCTCGGCGAAGGCGGTCTCCACGTCCTCGGCGCGCACGGTGACCAGGTCTTCGGCGGTGGGTCTGGCCGGTGCGCCCGAGGAGGAGACGGCTTCGACCACGCGCACGTCCCGCGCGCGCGCCGCCGCCTCGGCCAGCGATCTGACGAACCGGCCGTTGCCCAGATCGTCGATGATTCCGCGCCGTTCGACCTCTTCGAAGCGGGTGGCGAGCCGCTGGCGGGCCTCCACGTCCAGCCGGTCCTCGCGCAGGGCGGTGTGGTAATCGGCGATCTGCAGCAGCTCTGAGGGGCGGTAGGAAGGGAAGAGCACACGCGTGCCGAACCGGGACGCCAGCCCAGGGTTGGAGTCGAGGAACTCCGCCATCTGGGTCTCGTACCCCGCCAGGATGATGACCAGGTTGTCCCGGTCGTCCTCGGCTCGCTTGAGCAACGTCTGGACGGCCTCGTCGCCGAACCGGTCGGGTTGCCCTTCCGCGGAGTTGACCAGGCTGTACGCCTCGTCGATGAACAGGACCCCGCCCAAGGCCGAGTCGACGAGCCGGTTGGTCTTGATGGCCGTCGCCCCCAGGAACTCGCCGACGAGATCCGCGCGGTGGGCCTCGACCAGGGCGGGTTCGGGCAGCAGCCCGAACGCGTAGAAGATCTTGGCCAGCACGCGGGCGACGGTCGTCTTGCCCGTGCCGGACGGCCCGACGAACACGAAGTGCCGCATGGGCTTCTCGGTGGGCACCCCGGCGGCGGCGCGCATGTGCGCGGCCTCGATGGACGCGGCGATGGAGCGGACCTGCCGCTTGACGGGTTCCAGCCCGATCATGTTCTCCAGTTCCGCGAGCGCGTCCGCCACGGAGATGTCCGGCGACTCCGTGCGGCGCTCGGGCGGCGCCTGGCGCTCGGGGGCGGCGCCGGAATCGGCGGCCTGCGCCGCGGCGCGCTGGTCGTGCATCGCCTGCGCGGCGGCGCCGGCGACTCCGTCCTCTCCGGAACCGCGCCGGTCGGGCCTGCTCGGCTTGTCCGTCCGTTCACGCTTTTCCGGGCCGGAGGAGTTCTTACGCGGCCCTGCCATGGCGTCACCCTTCGGGCTCGCCTGTTCCTGCACCCAACCCGTTTCATAAGCCTCCGCCGGAACGGCTCGTCTTGCGCGGTCCCAGCGGTAGGCGAGAACAGCCAGTGCCGCCAGCCAGCCCGGCATGACGCCGGCCTCCGGCAGCGGGTGGGCGCACGCCGCCGTCGCCACACCCGCGGCGGCCAACCCCAGGAGCGTCGTGCGCCACGGCGCGTATCCACGCAGGCGGAAGGCGGCGAATGCGACGGGCACGGCGAGTAGGGCGAGAAGCAGCGACGGGTTCAGATAGGGCGGGTTTCCTTCGTCCGGGTAGAGCCTGCCGAGAGGCACCGACAGGGCCAGCCAGGCCAGGATGACCGCGACGACGGCCATGCCCGTGGGCGAGCGCAGTGTCAGGTGGACGACGACGAGCAGGATCACCGTGAACGCGGCCGCGCCGAGGATCGGCCCGTCCAGGAGGACGGTCGCCACCAGCACGAGCGCGACGAGCAGCACCGCCCCCAGAAACCTCAGCCCGGGAGTGACCTGGAAGTAGCGCCATCTCAGGCGCTCGAAAAGATCCCGCGCCGCGGCGTTCTTCGCCGGGCGGGAGCGGGACCTGCCGAACAAAGCCATCAAGAGCGAGTAAAGCGCAGGACCGCCCGGAACGGGACTACCCGCGCGCTGTTCGTTGGCTTACACCGAGCCTGCCTGGTGCGGAGCAGAGCCCGGGCCGCACCCGCGAGCAGGACATTTGTCCTGTCCAGAAGTAGATGTTCAGCTCTGCTTCCGGCATGGAAGTCCGCGTACCGTGGCCCCGTGAACGAGGAGAACGTCGCGTGACCCCCTGGAAAGGCACCCCGACTCGGCGTGTCCCGGCCCTGGACTTGGAGCTGTTGGACCGTAATGGTCCGAGTGGCCAGGCGTTCGTGTTCTGGCTCGTCATCCTTGTGTGGCCGGTCTGGGACATGGTCAAGGGCAGGGCCCATCCGCTGTGGCTCGCGATTCCCGCGCTGGTCGTCTTCGCCTTCCTGCATTTCGCCGTCGTCCGCACCGCGTTCGACGGGCGTTACCCGATGCGGTTGCCGATCGTTCTCCTGGTCGCCCAGGCGGGTGTCGCATCCGCCGCCGCACTGGCCTTCCAGGGACGGTGGTACACCCTGTTCCCCCTCCTCGGTCTCGCCGCCGGCGTCGTCGTGGGGCACCTCCCCGGCAGGTCGGGACGGCCGGAGCTGCCGCTGTTCATCGGCATCGGCGGCGTCTCGTCGCTGGGCGTCCTCGCGGGCCTGCTGGGCGGCGAGGACGGCGGCGCCCTCGCCGCCAACTGGTACGGGACCGTGACCGCGGGGGTCGTGACCGCGGTCATCCTGCGGCTGTTCACCGCGATCGGGCAGCTGCGCGACGCCCGGGAGGAACTGGCCGAGGCCGCCGTGGCGCGCGAGCGGCTCCGGTTCTCCCGCGACCTGCACGACCTGCTCGGCCACACGCTGTCGCTGATGGTGGTCAAGGCGCAGGCCGTCAGGCGCGTCGCCGAGCGCGATCCCGCGGTGGCCGCCGAGCAGGCCGCCGACATCGAGACCGTGGGGCGCAAGGCCCTCGACGAGGTCCGCCAGGCGGTCAGCGGCTACCGCGGCCGCGGGCTGGCCGACGAGCTGGACGCCGCCAGGATGGCGCTGGCCGACAGCGGCGTGGACGTCTCCGTCCGGCGCACGGGGCCGCCACTGGCGCCCCGGACGGGCGCCCTGCTCGGCTGGGCGGTGCGCGAAGGGGTCACGAACGTCATCCGGCACAGCGGCGCCGGACGGTGTGAGATCACCGTCCGCAACGGCGAGGACAGTGCCGTCCTGGAGGTGAAGGACGACGGCGCCGGGCAGGGCGGTTCCGGCTGGCAGGGCGGTTCCGGGGGCCACGGCCTGCGGGGTCTCTCCGAGCGGATGGAGTTGGTCGCCGGAACCGTCCAGGCGGGCCCCGCTCCGGACGGCGGCTTCCTGCTCACCGTCACCGTCCCCGCCACGGCGACCGTGGACGCCGGTGGACGGTGAGCCCCGTGATCAGAGTTCTGCTCGCCGAGGACCAGGGCATGATGCGCGGCGCGCTCGCGCTGCTGCTCGGCCTGGAGGAGGACATCGAGGTCGTCGCCCAGGTCGGCGACGGCGCGCGGGTCCTGCCCGAGGCGCTGCGAACGGAACCGGACATCGCTCTGCTCGACATCGAGATGCCCGGCCGCAGCGGCCTGGACGTCGCCGCCGACCTGCGCCGGGAACTGCCCGCATGCAAGATCCTTATCGTCACCACGTTCGGGCGCCCCGGATACCTGCGCCGCGCCATGGAGGCGGGCGCCGGCGGGTTCCTGGTCAAGGACGGCCCCATCGAGGACCTGGTCGTCGCACTGCGCCGCGTCCTGGCCGGAGAGCAGGTCGTCGACCCCGCACTGGCCACCGCCGCCCTGTCGGTGGGCCCGAACCCGCTGACCGAACGGGAACGGGACGTGCTGAGCGCCGCGGCCGACGGATCGACCGTCGCCGACATCGCCGGGCGGCTGCGTCTGTCGGAGAGCACCGTCCGCAACTACCTGTCCGCCGCCATCGGCAAGACGGGGGCGCGCAACCGCATCGAGGCGGTGGGGACCGCACGCCACAACGGCTGGCTGTGAACCGCCTACGGGCGTGCGGGACGACGCGCCCCTACGATCGATGGCGCAGGCCGTCCGCGCTCTAAGGAGACCCCTTGACCGACTCCACCGGTGCCCTCCCCGGGCTGGTCCCCTCGCCCGCCGCCCCCAGCGTGCTGCGGGCTGCGGGCTACGAGATCGAGGAGGAGCTGCGGGCCGCGCCGTCCGGGAGCGGCCGCCCGATCGTGATCGCGGGAGTGGACGAGGTCGGGCGCGGCGCATGGGCGGGTCCCGTCGTGGTGTGCGCGGCGGTGACGGATCTGAGCCCGCCGCCGGTCCTGCCTGGACGCGGGAAGAAGACGGTCGCGCTGACCGACTCCAAGCTCCTGACGCATGCTCACCGCGAGGCGTTCGCGGAAATCCTTCCTGACTGGCTGGCCGGGCACGCCATAGGCGCGTCCAGCCCGGAAGAAATCGACGAGCTGGGGATGACCGCCGCCCTGAGGCGGGCAGCCGTCCGCGCGTTGGAGTCGCTGCCCGTCCAGCCCGATGTGGTCATCCTCGACGGCAAGCACGATTTCCTCAGCCGTCCCTGGCGCGTCCGGTGCGAGATCAAGGCCGACCAGAGGTCGGTCACCGTCGCTGCCGGGTCCGTCTTGGCGAAGGTCCATCGGGACAGGCTCATGGCGGATCTGGACGGCGAGTTCCCCGGCTACGGGTTCGCCGACAGCGCCGGATACCCCTCACCCGTCCATCAGAAGGCCTTGGAGAAGCACGGGCCCACGCCGCATCACAGACTGTCCTGGTCGTACCTGGACGACCTCCCACGCTGGCGGCACATGAAGAAGCACCGCGATCCGCTCGCCGGTGAAGGACAGCTCAGCCTGCTGTGAATCCCCCGTGACCCCCTGCACGAGTCATCCTCGACGGCTCGGGTAGAGCGGCAGACACGGGAGGTGGATGCCATGGATGCCGTCGTCAAGAAGCTGCTGCGGGAATCCGGCGGGACGTTCGCCGAGGAGGCCGGCATAACCCTGAAGGACCAGCCCGCCGCACTGTTCAAGCTGCTCGTCCTGGCCAACCTGCTGAGCGCCCGCATCTCCTCGGACATCGCCCTCGCCGCCGCCCGCGAGCTGTTCGAGGCAGGGGGCGGCACGGCACGCGGCATGGCCAGGCTCACCTGGCAGGAGCGCGTCGACGCGCTCGGCCGGGGCCACTACGTCCGCTACGACGAGAGCACCGCGTCCCGGCTGGGCGACATGGCGGAGATCGTCGAGGACAGGTACAAGGGCGATCTGAGGCGGCTCGCCGTCGAAGCCGGACGCGACCCCGAGAAGGCGGCGGACCTGCTGCGGGAGTTCCCCGGCATCGGCCCCACCGGAGTGGACATCTTCTGCCGCGAGGCGCAGGCCATCTGGCCATGGCTCCGCCCCTACGTCGACGACCAGGTGAAGAAGGGCGCCGAGCGGCTCGGCCTGCCCAGCGACGCCGGGGAACTCGCCTCGCAGGTGCCGGAGAAGGACCTGGCACGGCTCACCGCGGCGCTCGTCAGGGTGGCCCGGGACAAGAAGTTCGCCGACCACCTGAAGGCCGCGTGAGGGGACGCGTACGCGTCACGTCCAGAGGGCGACCTCGTCCACCTGCTTGCGGGCGATGTCGGGCACCATCGCGTCGTCCGCGGGGTAGCCGACGGGGATCACGACGTAAGCGCGTTCCTCCTGTGGGCGGTCGCACACCTCGTTCAGGAAGCGCATGGGGCTCGGGGTGTGGGTAAGGGTCGCCAAGCCCGCCTGGTGGAGTCCGGCCAACAGGAACCCCACGGCGATGCCTACGGACTCCTTCACGTAGTACGGACGCGGCGTCTCAGGGCCCTTGTGCACTTCGAAGACGATGATGACCGCGGGGGCGTCCTCAAGGAACGGCTTGCGCCAGTCGGTGCCGAGGGGAGCCAGCGCGTCCAGCCACTCCTGTGAGGCGCGCTTTTCGTAGAACTCCCGCTCCTCCCGCTCTGCGGCGTCTCTGAGGCGCCTCTTGCGCTCCGGGTCGGTCACCACCACGAAACGCCACGGCTGCAGGTTGGCTCCACTGGGCGCCGTCGCCGCGCCCCGGATCGCGTGCTCGACGACCTCGCGCGGCACCGGGCGGTCGGAGAAGTCCCGGACGGTGCGGCGCAGCGTCATCGTGTCGGCGAACGCCCGGGCACGCTCGACCGACTGCTCGGGCGGGACGTCGAAACGGGGCGCCGGCACGACGGGGTACTGCGGCTGGGTGCTCATGTGACCGTTCCTACCGTCGGCCACGGGCCCGGGACAATCGGCAGGATCAGCCAACGTTCCGGGCCCGTTCCGGCACTCCGCACGTCGCGGGGTGCTCAGTCCTTGCCGCGCGAGGCGACCCACTCCAGGTTCCAGCCGTACGCCTGGTCGACCGTCATCTTGCCCCAGCGCGGACGGCCGGGCGGCGGCATGACGTACCGGCCCTCACGGCGGACGACCAGCTCCCCGTTCACGTTCTCGATGAGTGCCAGGACCGCGTCGCGGGAGGCGTCCATGCAGTCGTTCATGTGCATCTCGATCGGCGGCGCGCCCACCGGGAACAGCGTGGCGACCGCGTCCATGCCCCGGAAGTCGTCCGCGCCGTCGTAGATCTCCGCGAACACCAGGATCCGCTTGAAGTCCGCCGTGTGGTCGAGGTTGATGTGGAGGTTCTCCCCGGTTTCGACCGCGCCGGTGCGGTCGTCCTTGTCGAGCTTGATGAACGGCGGGCGGTCCAGCGCGCCCATGTCGCCGAGAGCGTGGATGATGCCCTTCCGGCCGTCCTTCAGCTCCCACAGGCAGCACAGGTCGAGGTCGAGGTCGACGCCGCGGCGGCGCTTGCCGAGCAGCCCCTTGGCCGCGCCCTCGCGCGCCGTCCAGTTGAGGTTGACGCGCATGTGGCCGCCCGTCGCCCCGTGCTTGGTGAGCGACACCGACGGCGCGTTCTTCGTCAGGGAGATCTTGCCGCCCTGCTGCTGCGGCGGCGCGGCCCCGGCAGGAGGCGGGGGCGCGTACTGCCCGGGCGGCGGCTGGTGCTGGCCGGCGGGCGGGGCGTACTGGTCCGCCGGGGGCTGGTACTGGCCGGGAGGCGGAGGCGCGTACTGCCCGGGCGGAGGCGGGTACTGACCAGGCGGCGGGGCGTACTGGCCGGGCGGAGGCGTGTACTGCCCGCCAGGAGGCGGGGGCGGGGGCGCGTACTGGCCGCCGGGAGGCGGCGGAGGTACGTACTGACCGCCGGGGGGCGCGTACTGCTCCTGCGGCGCCTGCGGGGGCGGGGCCTGCGGCTGCGGCGGCGCGGGCGGCGGCTGCGGAGGTGCGGGAGGCGCCGCCTGGCCGGGTTCGTCGACGCTGATGCCGAAGTCGGTGGCCAGCCCGGCGAGCCCGGAGTCGTAGCCCTGGCCGATCGCACGGAACTTCCACGCGCCCTGCCTGCGGTAGAGCTCGCCGAGCACGAACGCCGTCTCGGTGGTGGCGCCCTGGCTTTCGAACCTGGCGACCTCCGCGCCGGCCGCGGCGTCCACCACGCGCACGTAGAGCCCCTGGAACTTGGAGAACGTCCCACCGTCCGAGGACGCGGCGATGACTATCTTGTCGATGGCGGGCTCGACCCGGTTCAGGTCGACCGCCAAGACGTCAAGGACGGTCGGCCCCTGCTGCTTGCCCTCGTGCCGCACCGCGCCCGAACCGTGCACGGGCTGGTTGTAGAAGACGAAATCGTCGTCCGAGCGGACCCGTCCGGTGTCCGCCAGCAGGAGCGCCGAGGCGTCCGCGTCGGGCACGCCGGGGCCGCCCTGCCAGCCGAGCTCGACCCGCACCGAAGGAACCGGAACCGCCGTGTTGGCGCCCTTCTGCATCGACATGAACGCTCCTCGTCATCGACCGACTGTCACCAACCTACGGGCAGCCGCCCGGCCCCGCGACATGCCATGAGAGGAGGACGCACGGAAGCTCCGGGGAGTTCCGTTTCGCTCGCGCGCCTCACCCGGACGAGTCGGTGGGCGGCGCTCCCGGCAGCGGCGCGGGTTCGGGCGTGCGCAGGCCGTCCAGGACGATCCGCAGGTTGCGGTCCCGCTGCTGGTCACCCGCCTGCAGGCCCACCGTGTGATCGCCGGTGGAGACCGACACCAGCAGGAACGCGACGTCCTGCCAGGTGATGTCCGCGCGCATGGCACCGGCGCCCTGGGCCCGCTCCACGAGGAGACGGATGCGCTCGCGCAGTTCCGCGCGCGCGTGGTCGATGCCGCCGCCCAGCGCGTAGTTGATGTCGCACAGTTCGTTGCGAAGCCGGGTGTAGGACGTCGCGAACTCGCTGAAGCCCTCCCAGGGGTCGGGATCGGCGAGCCCCTCGTCGCCCTTGGCGACGATCTCGCCGAGCACCTCGGCGAGGACCGCTTCGAGCAGCGTCTCCAGCGTGCTGACGCGCCGGTAGAACGTTCCGACGCCCACCCCGGCGCGGCGCGCGATCTCGTGGGCCGTGACCTCGCCGCCGATCTCGCCGGCCGCCTCGCGCGCCGCCGCGACGAGACGTTCCACGTTGCGCCGGGCGTCGGCCCGCGGGCGGCGGCCCGTGCCGTCGTCCAGCAGCCGGTCCACGGCGCTCCTGGTACCGCTCATGAACCGGATTCTAGCCACAAGCGGACGGTTCCGGTCCGATTCAAGTGGACAGCTCGCGTCCGGTTGCGCTAACTTTCCCCGAAGCGGACGCGACCCGTCCGCTTGACGAAGGGACTGATCATGGCATCCGGACACGGAGGCTCCCCCGCCATGAAGATCACCGCGCTCGCCGCGGGCTTCGTGATGGCGAGCGTGGACGCCACGGTCATGCAGATCGCCGGGGCGACCGTCCAGGAGCGCCTGCACGCCCCGCTGAGCCGCCTCACCTGGGCCGTCGACGGCTATGTGCTGACGTTCGCCGCCCTGCTGATGCTGGCGGGCGGTCTCGCCGGGCGACTCGGAGCCCGGCGGGTCTACCTGTGGGGCATGGCGGTGTTCCTCACCGCCTCGCTGGCCGCCGCGCTCGCCCCCGCGATCGAGGTCCTCATCGCGGCCCGGCTCGTCCAGGGCGCGGGCGCGGCGTTGTTCATGCCGAGCTCGCTGGCACTGCTGGTCGACGCGTTCCCGGACCCGCGGCGCCGCACGCGCGTGCTCGGCCTGTGGTCGGCGATCGTGTCGTCCTCGATCGCCCTCGGCCCGACGGCCGGCGGCGTCCTGGTGAGCACGCTCGGCTGGCGCAGCATCTTCCTGCTCAACGTGCCGTTCGCGATCGTGGGCATGGCGCTGGCCCGCCGCCACATCGCCCCCGTCCCCGGCCGCCGCGCCCCGCTCGCCCTCCCCGGCCACGCCGCACTGGCCGCCGGCCTCGGCGCCCTGAGCTTCGCCCTGATCGAAGGACCGCACCGCGGCTGGACGTCCCTGCCGGTCCTCACCGCGATCGCCGTGGCGCTGGGCACCACCGCCCTCCTCTTCCTGAGGGAGCGCCGCGCCCCCGCCGGCGTGATGCCATGGGCGCTGTTCCGCGGCCCGCGCTTCACCGGCGCCAACACCGTGGGGTTCCTGTTCAACGCCGCGTTCTTCGGAACGCTCTTCCTGGTCGGCCTCTACTTCCAGCACGGCGCGGGCGCCGGCCCGCTCCGGGCGGGTCTGATGGTCCTCCCGATGACCGTCTTCATCCCGCTGAGCAACCTGGCCTTCGCGCACCTGTCCGCCCGCGTCAAAGCCGGACCCCTGCTGACCGCCTCCCTCCTCCTGGCGGCCGCGGCCTCGTTCGCGCTGACCACGATCACCCCGTCCAGCCCCTACTGGACGACCGCCGCGGCCCTGGCGGCGACCGGCATCGCGGGCGGCATCATCTCCCCCGCCATGACGGCCGTCATGGTCGACGCCGCGGGCCCCGGAAACGGCAACGTCGCCGGCTCCGTCCTCAACACGGGCCGCCAGATAGGCACGCTCATCGGCATCGCGGTCATCGGCGCCGTCCTGGGCGCGTCCACCAACTGGACGACCAGCGCGACCATCGCGTTCTCACTGGTCGGAGCCGCCTACCTCACCGCAGCCCTGGCAGCCTGGCGCCTGATAGCCCGCCCCGAGCGAACCAGCCAACAGGAACAACATCCCACCCCGGAACCCACTCCATGCCCCCACCACCAAACAGCCTGACCCCACCCGCACGACACCACACATGCGCAGACCAAGGCCCACACACGGAGGAAGGGAGGCTCGGCACGTGGGAGGAAACCACGGGAAACGCCGTCGACGTCGGCCGCGAGAAAGGGCGTTGTGGGAGTCAGGGGACTCGGGCGGTCCAAGCGGGGGTGGTGAACTTGTCGGTCGCGTACTTGTCGGCGAGGCGTCGTTCGTCCTCGGTCACGCGGTCGTCGGAAAGGCCGTAGCGGCCGCGGAAATGGGCGATCATGCGATCGATGATCTCTTCGCGGGGCAGGCCGGTCTGGCGGCGGAGCGGGTCCACGCGCTTGACCGCACTGGCGATGCCCTTGTCGGAGATCTTCTCCCGGCCGATGCGGAGCACCTTCATCATCGCGTCCGCGTCGATGTCGTAGGCCATGGTCACGTGGTGCAGCACGGCGCCGGCGGCGAGCCGTTTCTGCGCGGCCCCGGCGATCTTGCCGTGGTCGGAGGTGATGTCGTTCAGCGGCTGGTACCAGGCCCTGATGCCGAGTTCGCCCAGCGCGCCCAGCACCCAGTCGTCGAGGAAGGCGTAGCTCTCCGCGAAGGACATCCCCGCCACCAGGCTCTCCGGCGCGTAGAGCGAGTAGGTGATGGTGTTGCCCGGCTCGATGAACATCGCGCCACCGCCGCTGATCCGGCGGACCACGTCCACGCCGCGGCGCTCGGCCTCGGCGGCGTCGACCTCGTTGCGCAGCGACTGGAAGCTGCCGATGACCACCGCCGGCGACGCCCACTCCCACACCCGCAGCGTCGGCGGGCGCCGTCCCGCCCCGACCTCCTCGGCGAGCACCTGGTCGAGGGCCATGTGCAGTGCGGGGTCCTGCGGCGGCTCGTGGATGAGCCGCCAGTCGTGCTCGCGCCAGTCGGACGCCCGCGCGACGGCCCGCCGCACCGCGATCCCCACGGCCTCGGCGGTGATGCCGAGCATCACCGTGTCCCGCGGAAGGCCCGCCTGGACGCGGACCCCGATCGCCCGGGCGTCGAGCCCGGCGGGCAGCCCGTCCAGGGCCGCGTTGATCGTTTCAAGGGCGTCGTCCGGCTCCAAGAAGAAGTCGCCGCTGATCCTCGGGCCGCGCAGCAGCCCGTCCACGACGTCGACATCGGCGACGACCAGCTTGCCGCCCGGGACCTTGTACTCACCGTGCATCACGTACATCTGAACCCCGCGGCCTCGCACTGGATTCCGCCGCGTGCGGGAACATGGCGCAGCGGCAGGCGGCCGCTGCGGCTAGTGTTCCGGGAACCTGACCACAGGAGGGGGCATGCCGAAACCGGGAAGACCGGTGCGCGGCTCGTCCGGGGGCCGCCCGCTGATGGCGGCCCTGGACCTCTTCGGGCGCCGCTGGACCTTGCGCATCGTCTGGGAATTGCAGGACCGGCCTCTCGGCTTCCGCACCCTCCAGCAGCGCTGCGACGACATGTCCTCCAGCGTCCTGCGGCAGCGGCTCCTCGAACTGATCGACGCGGGCCTCGTCCACCAGACGCCCGAGAACCTGTACGCCCTGACCGAGCTGGGCCGGGATGCCCGCGAGGCACTCCGTCCGCTGTCGCGATGGTCCGACCGGTGGGCCGCGGCGCTCGACGAGGGCCCCGGCTGACACGGCACCCTCTTGCGCTTCTGTTTCCGAAGCGCAAGACTGCTTCTAAAATCGAAGCACCTGGGAGGCCGCCGTGCCGCGCATCGCCCCGCTCGATCCCCCGTACACCACCGAGATCGCCGCCGCCCTGGCCAGATGGATGCCACCGGACGTCGCCCGCGACCCGCTGGTGCTGTTCCGCACCCTGCACCGGAACCCCGAGCTGGCGTCCCGCATGCGCGTGCTCGGCGCCGGGCTGCTCGCCCACGGCCGCCTGCCCGCCCGGGACCGCGAGATCATCATCGACCGGACCTGCGCCCGCGCCGGCTGCGAGTACGAGTGGGGCGTCCACGCCGCGACCTTCGGCGAGGCCGCCGGGCTCAGTCGGGAGCAGCTCCAGGCGACCGTGTCCGGCGACGGCGCCCCCTGGTCGCCGAAGGAGCGCCTGCTGCTGAGCGCGGCCGACGAACTCCACGACTCGGCCCGCATGTCCCCCCGAACCTGGACCGCCCTCGCCGAGCACTACGACGAGCCCCAGCTTCTCGAACTCCTGGTGCTCACCGGCTGGTATCGCACCATCAGCCAACTGATCAACACACTGGAGATCGACAACGAGCCCTGGGCCCCCGCCTTCCCCACCTCGCCCCCCCGATGACACCGGGCCCCGACCCGTCTCCACACACGGGCGGGGCGGTTCGGTGGGCTGGGCGAGGGGCATTGTTGAATGGCGGCGTCGCGGGGAGGGCCGCGGGGAAGGTGGTCTGGTGAGCAATCTCGACGTCAAGCCGAAGCCGGTCGAGTGCGGGGGGCGGGTGGACGCCCCGGGAGGGCCGGTCCATGAGCTGCTGCCGCCCCGGCGGGTGCCGCTCGGTGAGAGCACCATCGTCCGGCGGCTGCTGCCCAGCCTGGGCCGGCGGATGGTCGGCGCCTGGTGCTTCGTCGACCACTACGGGCCGGACGACATCACCGACGAGCCCGGCATGCAGGTGCCGCCGCACCCGCACATCGGCCTGCAGACGGTGAGCTGGCTGCACGGCGGCGAGGTGCTTCACCGCGACAGCCTGGGCAGCCTGCAGACCGTCCGGCCGAAGGAACTCGGGTTGATGACGTCCGGGCGGGCCATCTCGCACTCGGAGGAGTCGCCGCGCGGGCACGGCCCCGTCCTGCACGGGGCCCAACTCTGGGTGGCGCTGCCCGAGTCCGACAGGAACACGGACCCGGCGTTCGAGCATCACGCCGACCTGCCCGTCGTCGACGGTCCGGGTTTCAGCGCCACCGTGATCCTCGGGGAACTGGACGGGGCCGCGTCACCCGGCACGGTCTTCACGCCCATCGTCGGGGCGGACATCGCCCTGGCGGACGGCGCCGACGTGCGTCTGCCCCTGGAACCGGACTTCGAGTACGCCGCACTCACGATGTCCGGCGTCACGGAGGTCGACGGCATGCGCGTGGACCCCGGTTCGATGCTGTACCTGGGATCCGGCCGCCGCGAACTGCCCCTGAGGGCCGACGTCGCGAGCGGGCTCATGCTGCTGGGCGGTGAGCCGTTCGAGGAGAAGCTCGTCATGTGGTGGAACTTCGTCGCCCGGACGGGAGAAGAGATCGCCCGGGCCCGGGAGGACTGGATGGGAGGCGACCGGTTCGGCACCGTGCGCGGGTATGGCGGCTCCCCCATCCCGGCACCCGCCATGCCGGCGACACCGCTGAAGTCAAGGGGCCGGACTCGCTGAACGGCGCCCCCGCGCCCGGCCTCCCGGCCGGGCGTCCCCTGGTCAGGCGCACGTCTGAACAGGCCCACGTCTGAACAGGCGCCCGCGCCTGAACAAGCCCACGCCTGAACAAGCCCACGCCTGAACAGACCCGCGTCCCGACAGACCCCGCGCCTCGACAGACCCCGCGCCTCGACAGCACACACAGGGTCAGGCGTATGTCTGGACAGGCTTCCTGGGCAGGTGCCCCTCTGGACGGGGTCTGGTGGGGGCACCTGCGTGGGCTACTGCGTGCCGGCGGGCGGTGCGCTTGGGGCGCGGAGGGAGGCGAGGAGGGTGCTCAGCATCAGGACGCCTCCTGCGGCGGCGAGCCCATTGAGGGCGATCGCGGCGATCGGATACTCGGCGGGCGTGTAGCCGCCTGGGCGAAGGAGTGCGACCGCGAGTTTCCAGCCGCCCCAGGCGAAGAGGGAGCCGGACGCGGTGAACCCGAGGGCCATCGGCGGCCAGGCAGGCACGTTCGGGCGTGCGGAACTGACGGCCAGGACGCTCCAGACGCCGAGCAGTGCCCAGAGCGCCGAATCGCCCAGGAGGAGCCGGGCGTTCAGGTCGACCAGGTCGCGGTGTGCGGGATCGAGCCCGAGTTCCGCGCCTGCCGCCCAGAGCGTCCAAAAGGCGGTCGGCACAGTGGTGAAGACGGCTGCCGTGCGCGCGCGCCGGACGGCGGTTCTTCTGCGGTCGGGGAGGCGTCCCAGGAAGGCGGTCGGCCATCGCTCCCGCATGTAGATGGGGAGCGCGATGGCGAGGCCGAGGGCCATGCCGGTGAATCCGATGCCGATGAGAGTCATCTCCCAGGACGGTGCCGCGTCACCACCGGCATCCTCCTCACCGGCGCCCAGGACCGCACTGACCAGGGTGTAGGGCATGAGGGGGATCAGGAAGCCGCTTCCCACCCAGGTGAAGAAGACCAGGGGCGCGGCCGGAATCCGCCACCGCGTGCCCCGAGCCAGGACAAGCCCCAGGACGATCCCGGTCGCGGACATGCCGACCGTCACCACGTTGAGCACGATCCAGTCCGCGCCGCCGAAATCCGCTGGAGCGTGGCCGAACGCCGCGGCCGCTATCCACACGACCTTGACCGCCAGGTACAGCGACAGCGACGCGGCGGCGCCATACCCGCCGAGCCGTCGCGCCGCCTCCCATCTCGTCCCGATCACTCCGGACATTCCCGTCATGATCGAAGCCTGCCGTCCGCCGGGCGGTCGCCGACTCCCCCGTGCGGGGCGTCCGCCTCACCCGCGCGGCGGATGGGCGTCGGCTCTAGCGTTCGGCCGGAAGGAACGCGTCGAGGGCTTCGGCGACGAGGTCGGGACGTTCGAGGGTCTGCATGTGCGGCGTGCCGGGAAGCTCCCGGTACGTCGAGCCCGGGATGCGCTCGGCGATGCCGGACATGATCTCCGGGGTCGTCGAGGCGTCCAGTTCACCCGCGAGCACCAGGGTCGGGAAGTCCGCCCCGGCGAGGCGGTCCCGGACGTCGACGCCCTTGAAGGCCCGCCAGGCCGCGGCCCAGTCGGCGGAGTCGGAGCGCCGGATGCGCTCCCGCGCGTACCGGACGCCCCACGGGTCGGTGGCGAGCGCGGCGGGCGTGAACCAGCGCGTCAGCGTGGGGACGAGCTGCGCCTCCATGCCGTCGGCCTCACCGGAGCGAGCGCGGTCCTCGAAGGCGTCGAAGGCGTGGTCGGTGGTGGCGAGCAGCGCCAGCGAGGCGACGCGTTCGGGTGCGCGGACGGCGACGGTCTGGGCGATGCCGCCGCCCATCGACAGGCCGACGACGTGCGCCCGGTCCACGTCGAACGCGTCGAGGACGCCGAGCAGGTCCGCGGCGAGGTCGTCCATGGTGAACGGCCGCGGCGCTCCGGCGGCGCCGCCGTGGCCGCGGAAGTCGTAGGCGAAGACCCGCCGGCCGTTCGCCAGCCGTTCCATGACGGGCTCCCACATGCGCCAGTCCACGCCCAGGGAATGCGAAAGGATCACAGCCGGTCCGCGGTCGCCCTTCTGCGCGACGACGGTCTCGTGGTCGGCCAGCGCGACGCGGTGCATCTGTGGCGGCTTCGGAACGTCCTGCTCTTCCAGAACGCCGTTGACGACGGCGAGCGCGTCCAGCGCGCGAGGAAAGCCCGCATAGACCGAGATGTGCTCGCAAAGCGCCAGCAACTCGGACGGCTCGACGCCCTGACGCAACGCTCCCCGCACGTGGCTGGCGAGACGGCGGTCGGCGCCTCCCAGGGCCGCGATGATGGCGACGGAGGCGAGCTCCCGCGCTTGGCGGCTCAGTTCGGGACGGGCCAGAGCCCCGCCGAACGCCCCCTCCACCACGGTCTCGAACATCTGCGGGGACGTCCGGAGCACCTCTTCGAGCGCCTCTTCGGGCGTGCGTCCCATCAGTCCCTCGTACTCGTGCCGCCCAAGCTCGCCACGGTTCATGTCGTGCTCCTCCGTCAGTGGTCCACGTTCTGTGGGACGCCTCCATGCTCCTGCCGATGCCTGCAAGATGTCCAAGACCTAGCGAAGCTTGTCGTCATATCCTTGGCTTATCACTCCTGCTCCGGCAGACCTGGCGCGCAGACGCACGCAAGCCGCTTCGGCTTCTCGGCCGTCCGGCCGTCAGGGCCCGATCGAGGCGAGATCCGGACGGCGCGCGACGAAGTCGATGAACGCGGCCAGCGCGGGACCCGGACGGCGTCCGGCAGGCCAGGCAAGGGACGGCGCCCAGGTCGGTTCCGGTTCGAGGCGGACGATGCTCACCGGTTGGCCCGGCTCCTCGGCCACCGAGCGGGGGACGACGGCAGCGGCCAGTCCCACGCTCGCCATGGCCCGGGCCGTGCTGTACTCCCGCGTCTCGAACCGGATGCGCGCCGCCGCGCCGGCGGCCGCCAAGGCGGACAGGACGATCTCGCGGATCACCGAGCCCGGCGAATAGCAGACCAGGTCGACACCGTCCAGCGCGGCGACGGGCACCCTGTACCTGCCCCCGAGCGGCGCCGACTCCGAGGTGATGAGGACGAGCGGCTCCTCGCCCAGCGGGAGGGACTCCAACCGCCGTCCTTCCTCCTGCGGCGGCATCCGGACGACGGTCGCCGCGTCGAGTCGTCCTCCGCCGAGGTCCGCCACCATCTCCTCGGTGTTCATCTCCCGCAACTCCACGTCGACCGCCGGGAACTCCGCGGAGAACTCCGCCAGCAGGCGCGCGAGCCGGGCCGTCAGGCCGCGGGCTCCACCGAGGCGGATCCGGCCCCGCGTCCCTTCCGCCCAGCCGCGCATCTCGTCCTCGACCGCCGCGATGTCGGACAGGATCCGCTCGGCATGCTCCAGTAGCGCCGCGCCGGCCGGTGTCAGCTCGACCCGGTGGTTGTTGCGCTCGAACAGCGTGATGCCGAGTTGCCGCTCCAGCTTGCGGATCTGCTGCGACAGGGCGGGCTGCGCGATCTGCAACGTCTCCGCCGCACGCGTGAAGTGCAGCTCACGCGCCACCGCCCTGAAGTACTCCAGCTGGCGAGAACCCATCATGTGCTGATGCTCTCACCACATAACCGGTCATGCACAGTTCCTCTTGCAGGCCGCCAGGGGGTGCTAACGCAGGGGTAACGGCCGGCTCACGAGACTCCCGATCATGGATTCCGACGCAGGACGCCGTCGATGAGACGGGCCGTGCTCCTCGCCGGCGCGGTGCTCGCCGCGACCGCGATCCTCGTGGCCCGTTCGACGACGTTCGTCCGCGAGCCCACCGCCGCCCCTACGATGGCCGCGACGACCCCGGCTCCGAGGCGGCAGGCGACGACGCCCACCTTCACCCGATCCCAGCGCGAGGAACTCACCCGCGCGCTCCACCGGTACCTGGACGGCAGGCCCGGCGATCTGTCGATCTCGGTGCGCGAGGTGTCCACCGGCCTCTCGTACTCCTATGGCGGGAGCCTGCGCACGGCGACGGCCAGCATCGTCAAGGTCGACATCGTCATGGCGGTGCTGCTCCGGGCGCAGGACGAGCGGCGCGCGCTCACGTCCACCGAGAAGGCCCTGGCCGAACGGGCGATCAAGGTCAGCGACAACGACGCCGCCGGCGCGCTGTGGCGTTCCATCGGCGGCGGGGACGGCCTGGCCTCCGCCAACGAGAGACTGGGCCTGCGCGATACCAAGCCGGGCCCCGGCGGCTCCTGGGGGTCGACGACGACCAGCGCCGCCGACCAGATCCGGCTGCTGGCCGCTCTCACGTCGGCGGACGGCCCGCTCGGTTTTTCAGGCCGACGCTACGTCCGCCACCTGATGGGGGAGGTCGTGCCGGAGCAGGCGTGGGGAGTCGGCGCGGCCGGGACCGGCGCCGAAGTGAAGAACGGCTGGCTCCCCCGCGAAAGGCACGGCCACGCCTGGACGGTCAACAGCATCGGCATCGTCCGCGCCGCCGGGCGCACCTTTCTGCTCGCCGCCCTCTCAGAACGCGGCGCCACCCTGCGGGACGGGATCGAAGCCGTCGAGCACGCCTGCAAAACCGTCGCCGCGGCCTTCACCCGCGGCTCCATCGAAACCTGAACGGCCCGTTCACCTGCGATGTTCGCGAGATCCGCATCCGGGCCGTCATACTCTCCGTCGAACCAGGGCCCGTCCCCCGCGCCGAAGGAGCCGCTGGCATGCGCACTCGTCCGCTGTACGACGTCGTCGCCGTCCTGGCGCGGCTAGGCGTGGGCATCGTCTTCATGGCGCACGGCTGGCAGAAGATCGAGGCTGGGGTGACCGCGACGGGCCGCTCGTTCGACGCCCTCGGCGTTCCGCTGCCGACCGCCGCGGCCGTCTACTCCGCGTTCGTCGAACTCCTCGGCGGGGCGGCGCTGATCGTCGGGCTCGGGCTGCCGGTCACCGGGGCTCTGCTCTTCATCGACATGGCGGGCGCGTTCATCTTCGTCCATGCGGACCAGGGCCTGTTCATGGTGGACGGCGGGACCGTCCAGGACGGCTACGAACTGGTCCTCGCGCTCGGCATGGCCAGCCTGCTGTTCGCGGCGGGCGGCGGCGGCCGCCTGACCCTCGACCAGTGGGTGATCGCGAAGCGCGTCCGCCGCCCCGGTCCGGGTGACGAGGACGAGGACGACGCGGCGAGCTTCGTGGAGTCGCTGCGCGAGGCCGAGCTGAAGCCCGTGAAGAAGCCGCGCCGCCCCTCCAAGCCCCCCGCTCTCCCCGCCCCGGACCCGTCCGAGAAACCGGACAAGCCCGCCGACGACCCCGACGACGTGCTGGTGGCCGGGCGCCGCAAGCCGTCCCAGCGCCGCCGCGCCTCGACCACCCAGCCGGCCAAGCGCCCCGCCGACGACACCGACACACCGAACTGAGGCACGCGAGAAGGGACCGGCCGAAGCCGATCCCTCACTCCGCGACCACTGGACCGCGAGCGAATGCCCGCCCCGCTCCCAGGCGTCATCGTCCATCCGTGGCAGTGAGTCCTGCGCCCCGGACGGAGGCGACGGCGCACGAATCCGGCGGCGATGAGCAGGCGCCCGCTGGTGGCCGGCGACGCTCCGCTCGCGCCGACCGCCTCGGCGATCCGACCCCCTGACTGCTCCGCCCACTCGTGGACGGCGGCGGCTCAGCAAGTCACGCCACAGGCTGGAGGCCTTGGCGCCACGTGGGGTGTGCCGGGTGCCAGCCCAGTTCGCGCTTGGCCTTGGCGTTGGATGCGCCACGCAGTTCGGTCATGAGCACGACTCCGGCCTCTCCGGCTGCCAGCCGTCCGATGAACCGCGGTACGCGCAGCGGCTTCTTGGCGCCCAGCATCACCGCCAGTTCCGGCAGCCATTCGGCGACCGGGGCGGGGTCGTCATCGACGATGTTGTAGACACCGCGGCCGCCGTTCTCCACCGCCGCGACCGTGGCCTCCGCGGCGTCGGCGATGTGGACGAACGACCACACTCCGCCGCCGTCGCCGACGACCGGGAACTTCCGCTTGCGGATCATCTCCAGCTGCTCGGAACCCGGCGCCATGGAGGTGCCCGGCCCGTAGAACGCGCCGTAGCGCAGCACGATCCCCTCGGTCCAGTCGGCGCCCAGCACGGCCTTCTCCAGATGCTCGACCGCGGCGATCATCGAGGCCATCGGGGCGACCGGTGAGCGGTCCAAGGGGTCCTGCTCGCTCTTGATCCGCCCGCCGGTGCGGTCGTAGGTGAACGCGCCGTTGCTCTGGGCGACGAACCGTCGTACACCGGTGGCGCGCGCGGCCGCGAGCAGGTTGTCGTTGCCCTCGATCCGCAGCCGGTCGGTGGCGGCGAAGCTGCGTTCGAAATGGCGGGTGTCGACGTCCCCGATGGCGGTCAACTGGTTGACGATCACCTCTGGTGCCGCCTCGCGCACGGCCGCCTCGACCTGGGAGCGATCGAGCGCGTCGGCGATGACCGGTACCGCGCCCAGCCGGGCCGCCCCGGACTTGCCGGATTCGCTGCGGACCATGGCGAACACCTCGTGCCCCGCTTCGACCAGACGAGGCAGGAGTTCCTTGCCCATCGCTCCGGTCGCTCCTGCCACCAGTACTCTCATCGTCGGCTCCCTTGCTCTCCGGTCCGGGTTCGCCACCTGAACCGGATGGCCCGGCGATTGCTGACAGAAGTCGAAGGTGACCTACGTCACACCGTGAGCAGAGGCTCCCCATGGTCGGCCGCCGCCCATTGCCGGGTCGCGCGTTCGAGCTTGTCGGGGTTCGCCTGAGTACGGCAGGCATTGATGCCCTCGGCTGTGACCTCCAGGCACATGACGGCGACGACCCGGCCGTCCACGACGGCCACAACGGCGGGCTCGCCATTGGCGACCCAGGCGTAGATCTCGGACGAGCCGCCGACGATGGCGCGTTTGGCCTCGGTGGGCTCGAACAGGGCCCGGACGAACTTCGCGACCGCGGCGGCTCCCTCGAACGCCCTGGTGCGTGCCGGGACCCGCCCTCCGCCATCGCCGACGGAGACGGCGTCCTTGGTGAGGAGGCGTACGAGCTCATCGGTCTGGCCGCTGGCGGCGGCCGCCAGGAACTCCTCGACGACCCGATGGGCGGCGGCATCATCGATCTCGCTGCGCGTTCTGCCGTACGCGACATGCTTCTTGGCACGGTGAAAGATCTGCTGGCTGGCGGCCTCGGTGATGTCGAGGATCTCGGCGATCTCCCGGTGCGGGTAGTCGAAGGCCTCCCGCAGCACATAAACGGCCCGTTCGTTGGGAGACAGGCGCTCCATAAGGGTGAGGACCGCGTACGACACCGATTCGCGCTGCTCGGCCGTGTCGGCGGGCCCGAGCATCACGTCCCCCGCGAGCAGCGGCTCGGGGAGCCATCGGCCCACGTAGGTCTCGCGGCGTGCCCGCGCGGAGGTGAGCTGGTTGAGGCACAGGTTGGTGAGCACCTTCGTCAGCCAGGCCTCGGGGACCTCGACGCGGGCGACGTCGGCGGCCTGCCAGCGCAAGAACGTTTCCTGCACGACGTCCTGGGCTTCGTCCGCGGAACCGAGGAGACGGTAGGCGATGGCCTGCAGACGGGGCCTCGCCAGCTCGAACCGGTCAATGTCCTCAACCGACAAAGGCATGATCCGATTCTAGTCCTCCGCAGCGTCCAGCTGGTCGCCGCCCGTCTCGTGGATCGGGCCATCCGGACGGCGGGCCTCTGTCTTTCCGGCAGTTCGGCCGAAGCCGATCAGCCCGAACGAATCAGCGGGCAAAGGTCCGCTCGCATGCCGGGGCAGTGTTCAGCGGGTGCGCTATGCCCGCCCGAGTCTCGGTCTCAAGCGCCGCCGTCACCGCGTACGGGGTCCGTAGCGGGGCGAAGTCCGTCGAACAGGACGGCCAGGATTTGCTCACGGTCCTCAGGTGCTCGTTCCACGGCCCAAGCGACCGCCGCGACAAGCGAGAACAGCGCGGAGGCACTGACGTCCGGCCGGACGGCCCCGGCCTGCTGAGCGCGCACCAACAGCTGCGCCCCACCCGCTTTCATGGCCTGACAACTGGCGTGCAGGTCCGATTCCGGATCGGCGAGGCTGTCAACGAGGGCGTCGACCAGGCCGCGATAGGTCATCGCATGCTCCACTGCGGCCTCGAACCATCTGGCCAGTGCGTCGCCGGGCATGGCGGCGGTGAGCAGTGCGTCCGAGCGTACGCGCAGCCCGCGCAGGCTCTCACCCAGTAGAGCCTCCAGAAGCGCCTGGCGGGTCGGGAAGTGCCGGTAGAGGGTCACGTTCCCGACGCCGGCCCTGCGCGCGATGTCGTTCAGGGACGCGCCGACGCCCTGCTCGGTGAACGCCGCCCGCGCCGCCGTCAGCAGCCGTTCGTAGTTGCGCCGCGCGTCCTTGCGCGGCGCCCGCCCGGTCACCCGCCCATTCGTCATGAACCCTCCGCCGGTTGCTAAACGAGGAAGCTCCTCATATCGTACCGAACTTGAAGCGAGGAGCCTCCTCGTTTAACTCCCACCGCCGCAGCGAGGAGCATCATGACCGAAGAGATCCTGCCCACGCCGACAACGGGGGCCACCCGTGTGCCCGATCCGCCCGGATCGCAGCGCCGACCGGGCCTCGTGCTGGCGATCGTGCTGACCTGCCAGACGATGTTCATCCTCGACACCAGCGTGGTGAACATCGCCCTGCCCCACATCCAGCGCGACATGGCCTTCTCCCCCGCCGATCTGTCGTGGGTGCTGAACGCCTACATGCTGGCCTTCGGCGGGCTGCTCCTGCTCGGCGGACGCATCGGCGACATCTTCGGCCAGCGGCGGGCACTCATCGGCGGAGTCGCCGTGTTCACCGTCGCCTCACTGGCCGGCGGGCTGTCGACCTCGGCCGGAATGCTGCTCGTCGCCCGCGCCGGTCAGGGGATCGGCGCCGCCGTCGCCGCACCGACCGTCCTCGCCCTGATCACCCTCGGCTTCCCCGACCCGGCCGCGCGAGGCCGGGCGCTGGGCGCCTACGCGGCCGTTTCCGGCTCCGGCGCCGCCCTCGGCCTGATCGCCGGCGGAATGCTCACCGACTGGATCTCCTGGCGCTGGGTCCTGTTCATCAACGTGCCGGTCGGCGCCGTCCTGCTCATCTCGGCCCCGCTGTTCATCGCCGAAACCGACCGCCGTCCAGGACGCTTCGACCTCGCCGGCTCGCTGACCTCGACCCTGGGCATGACCGCACTCGTCTTCGGCTTCATCCGCGCCGCCGAGCAGGACTTCGGCGACCCGGTCGCCCTCGGCGCGCTCGGCGCGGCCGTCATCCAGCTCGCGCTGTTCGTCGCCATCGAGGCCCATGTCCGGCAGCCGATCACTCCGCTGCGGCTGTTCGCCGACCGCAACCGAGCCACCGGCTACCTCGGCCTGCTGTTCGTCATGGCCGCGGGCAACGGCATGTTCTTCTTCCTCACCCAGTTCCTGCAGCAGATCCGCGGCTACGACCCGCTGAAGGCCGGCCTCGCGTTCGTGCCGCTGACCGTCTTGATCCTCATCTCCTCCAACGCCTCCGCTCGGCTGCTGCCCCGCCTCGGCGCGAAGACGCTCACCGCCTCCGGCGCCGCGGCCATCACCGTGGGCCTCCTCTGGCTGGCCCGGCTCACACCGTCGGCCGACTACGCGGGATCGCTGCTCGGCCCGACACTCATCGCCGGCCTCGGCATGGGCACCCTGCTGGTCGGGGTCACCACCGTGCTGACCTCCGGCGTACGCGCGGAGGACGCCGGCGCCGCCTCCGGCCTGCTCAACGTCATGCAGCAGATCGGCGGCGCACTGGGGCTGGCCATCCTCGTCACCGCGTTCGGCGCCGCCACCCGCACGGCACACGGAACAGGCCACCACGTCTTCACCAAGGGGGCGACTACGGCCTTCACCGTCGGAGCTGCTTTCACCGCCTGCACCATCCTGCTGGCCCTGACCATGAGGACCCGTCAAGACCCCGCGCCCGAACCCCTGCGTGGCGAGGAGCCCCATCCGATGACGGACGCATAACCCAGTCGATGCTTCGCCCGAGACCCGGCAAGGCCGGTCGCGGTAGGCCGCGGATCGAACGTCGAGCTGCGCTCAACGCAACAAACGATCACGCGAAAGCGAGAGCGGGGTACCGGCCTGTGACCGATACCCCGCTCTGACCAGGCACTACGCAGCCGGTATCGGCTCCGGATCAGCTGCAGCCGCTGGTCGAGCCGCAGCCCTCGCAGACGTAGCAGCTGCCCGCCGGGCGCATCTTGGTACCGCAGGTGAGGCAGAGCGGCGCGTCGGCCGTGCGGCCCTGGCGGCTCTCGATCACCTCCATGGACGAGCGCGCCCCGCCGACCGCGGCCGGGGCGGGCGCCGCCGGCCGGGCGATCTCGGCCGACTGCGCCAGCGACTCGTGGTCGACCTCCTCCTCGGCGTGCAGGGCGGCGGGGTCCTCGCCGTTGGCCTGCATCGCGCGCTCGCCGGCGGTGAAGATGCCGAGTTCGGCGCGCTCCTCGTACGGGAGGTGGTCCAGCGCCAGGCGGCGGAAGATGTAGTCCATCACCGAGGTCGCCATGCGGATGTCCGGGTCGTCCGTCATGCCCGCCGGCTCGAACCGCATGTTGGTGAACTTCTCCACCCACGTCTCCAGCGGGACGCCGTACTGGAGGCTGATGGAGATCGCCATGGAGAAGGCGTCCATCACGCCGGCGAGCGTGGAGCCCTGCTTGCCGAGCTTGAGGAAGACCTCGCCGACGCCGTCGTCCGGGTAGGACGAGGCGGTCATGTACCCCTCGGCGCCCGCCACGGAGAAGCGGGTCACGGTCGCAGGACGCTGCTTCGGCAGCCGCCTGCGGACGGGGCGCGGCGTCGTCTCCGCGGGCGCCGCGGCCTTCGGCTCCTCCTTCTTGCCCGCTGCGGACAGCGGCTGGCCGACCTTGCAGTTGTCGCGGTAGATCGCCAGGGCCTTCAAGCCGAGCCGCCAGCCCTCGAAGTACACCTTCTCGATGTCCTCGACGGTGGCCTGCTCCGGCATGTTGACGGTCTTGGAGATCGCGCCGGACAGGAACGGCTGGACGGCCGCCATCATCCGGACGTGCCCCATCGGGCTGATCGCCCGCTCGCCCATCGCGCAGTCGAACACCTCGTAGTGCTCGGGCCGCAGCCCGGGCGCGTCCACGACGTGGCCGTGCTCGGAGATGTACTCGACGATCGCCTCGATCTGCTCCTGCTGGTAGCCGAGCTGCTTCAGGGCGCGCGGCACCGTGTGGTTGACGATCTGCATGGACCCGCCGCCGACGAGCTTCTTGAACTTCATCAGCGCAAGGTCCGGCTCGATGCCGGTGGTGTCGCAGTCCATCATCAGGCCGATCGTCCCGGTGGGGGCGAGCAGGCTGGCCTGCGCGTTGCGGTAGCCGTTCTTCTCGCCGGCCTTCAGGCAGTCCGCCCACTGCTTGGCGGCGGCGGCGTGGATCGCCTTGTCCATCGCGCCCAGCATGCGGACGTCGTCGTTGGCGGCGGCGTGCTTGCGCATGACGCGCTTGTGGCCCTCGGCGTTGCGCGCGTAGCCCGCGTACGGGCCGACGACGCCCGCGATCTCGGCCGACCGCCGGTAGGCGACGCCCGTCATCAGCGAGGTGATCGCCGCCGCGAGGGACCGTCCGCCCTCGGAGTCGTAGGCGTGCCCGGTCGCCATCAGCAGCGCGCCCAGGTTGGCGTAGCCGATGCCGAGCTGCCGGTAGTCGCGGGTCGTCTGCGCGATCTTCTCCGTCGGGAAGTCGGCGAACGTGATGGAGATGTCCATCGCCGTGATGATCAGCTCGGTGAGCTTGACGAACCTCGCGACGTCGAAGGCGTTCTCGGGCGTGAGGAACTTCAGCAGGTTGATGCTCGCGAGGTTGCAGGACGAGTTGTCCAGGCTCATGTACTCCGAGCAGGGGTTGGACGCGGTGATCCGCCCGGTCTCGGGGTTGGTGTGCCAGTCGTTGATCGTGTCGTCGTACTGGATGCCGGGGTCGGCGCACTCCCACGCCGCCTTGGCCATCAGCCGGAACAGCTCCTTGGCCTCGACCTTCTCGACGACCTCGCCGGTCATCCGGGCCCGCAGCGCGAACTGCCCGCCCGACTCCACGGCGTGCATGAACTCGTCCGACACCCGGACGGAGTTGTTGGCGTTCTGGTACTGGACGCTGCCGATGTCCTTGCCGCCGAGGTCCATGTCGAACCCGGCGTCCCGCAGCGCGCGGATCTTGTTCTCCTCGCGCGCCTTGGTCTCGATGAACTCCCCGATGTCGGGGTGGTCGACGTCCAGCACGACCATCTTGGCGGCACGGCGGGTCGCGCCGCCCGACTTGATCGTTCCGGCGGACGCGTCGGCGCCGCGCATGAACGAGACCGGGCCGCTGGCCGTCCCGCCCGAGGACAGCAGCTCGCGGCTGGAGCGGATGCGGGAGAGGTTCAGGCCGGCGCCGGAGCCGCCCTTGAAGATCACGCCCTCTTCCTTGTACCAGTCCAGGATCGACTCCATCGTGTCGTCCACGGACAGGATGAAGCACGCCGAGACCTGCTGCGGGGACTTCGTGCCGACGTTGAACCACACGGGGGAGTTGAAGCTGAACAGCTGGTGGACCAGCGCGTACTTCAGTTCGTGGTCGAAGATCTCGGCGTCCTCGTCGGAGGCGAAGTAGCCCTCCTTGCGGCCCGTGTCCACGTACATGCGGACGACACGGTCGACGAGCTGCTTCAGGCTCCATTCCCGCTGCGGCGTGCCGACCGCCCCGCGGAAGTACTTGGACGTGACGATGTTGACGGCGTTCAGCGACCAGAAGTCGGGGAACTCGACGCCGCGCTGCTCGAAGTTCACCGAGCCGTCGCGCCAGTTGGTCATGACGACGTCACGACGCTCCCAGCGCATCTCGTCGTACGGATGCACGCCGGGCGTGGTGAAGATGCGCTCGACCTTCAGCCCCCTGCGGCCCCCCTTGCCGCGCCGCGCCGCCGAGCCGCTCACCGTCTCCGTCATGACCTTCCCCCTCTCGGGCCCTCCCGCCGGGCCCTGTCCAGGAACAACCACGCCGCCGCCCGGGCCATGCCCGCGCGGAGACGCCTTTACGTGTGCTGATGTGTTTCCGGAACCGTCCCTAACGGGACGGGCCGGGCTCCCCCGAGGAACCGGTCTTCCGCAGTGCTTCGATCTCCTTGGCGAAGTCGTCGAGCGACTCGAAGCCCCGGTAGACCGAGGCGAATCGCAGATAGGCGACCTCGTCGAGTTCGCCGAGCGGCCCCAGGATCGCGAGGCCGATCTCGTGCGAGGGGATTTCCGCGGACCCGGACGACCTGATCGCCTCTTCGACCCGCTGCCCCAGCTTCGCGAGCGCATCCTCGTCGACCGGACGGCCCTGGCAGGCCCTGCGCACACCGGCGATGATCTTTTCCCGGGAGAACGGCTCGGTGACCCCGCTGCGCTTGGCCACCAT
Source organism: Actinomadura citrea (assembly GCF_013409045.1). Taxonomy (NCBI): domain Bacteria; kingdom Bacillati; phylum Actinomycetota; class Actinomycetes; order Streptosporangiales; family Thermomonosporaceae; genus Actinomadura; species Actinomadura citrea. The sequence continues at coordinate 6,796,469 of NZ_JACCBT010000001.1, forward strand.
CACGAGCACATTCTCCTGCGTCGTGAATCGCTTGCCGCATTCCGAGCACGACCGGCGACGCCGAATGGCGCCCCCGTCATCGGTCGAACGGCTGTCGATCACTTTGGTGTCAGGGTTGCGACAGAACGGGCAGTGCACGTTTGGTCCCTCCCCTGACGTAAACGAGTTACACCGATGATAGTGCCATATATAGGGAACTACATCGATGTGACTACTAGATGTTGTGGTCAACCGTACGGCTCACCGGACTCGTTCGCAACCTGGTCCCGAGCCCCCTGCGTCACATCCGCCACGTCCGCGCAGGTCATCTCCGGCACCCCGATTTTCCCTCCGGGCGTGTCGTCACCCACCGCCCCCGACAGGCCCCTCCCGGTAACCCCCGGCACGCCGAAGTCCCAGCAAGAGCCCCTCTCCCGCGCGCTGCCAGCCGCTCGCCGCGGCGCCCCCGGCCGCCGATCCCGCCCCCTGCCGGCAAGCGCCGGCACCGCCGCCCGCACGCAAGCTCACGGCGCTCCGCCGCGACGAGCGCGACCCGTCGCGCCGACGGGCGGCACCCGCCGCTCCGCGTCGTTCGACGGGCACCTTGAGTCACCGCATCCAGGGTGACTGAGCGTGACCGAGCCCGGCGCGCCGGTCAGCTCGACGGAAGCCGGAGTTGCTGGCCGGGGTGGACGGTGGGGTCGCCGGCCAGACCGTTGAGGTCGATCATGCGCTGCACCACAAGCCGCGGATCGCTGCCGGGATCGGCGGTGGAGGCGATGTCCCACAGGGTTTCGCCGGGCTCGACGACGACCGTTTCGGCGGGACGGGACGCGCCGCCGTGGCTTTCCCGGGAGCCGGCGAACGCGCCCGAACCCATGGTGAGCCAGAGCAGTACGAGCGTCACGGTGGCGACGAAGGCGACCAGGACGACGCGGCCCCGGCGGGTCAGGCGGATCGGAGGACGGCCACTGTGGGGTGAACCCGGCATCTCTCCCCTCCTCGACTTCGAATGCATTTTCGATCGAACGTCTGTACGATGTTCTACCAGGGGCCGTCCCGAAAAAGCGAGCACATCTTCGAACAATTGTTTGATCATCGGGCCTGGACGCGATAGCGTTCCATGACAAGGAGTGACGGATCCGAGGCGCCCGGGAGGCGACTAGCGATGAGCAAGGTCCGGGAGCTGCCCGACGGGCCGATGGACGAGACGGGCCTGACGCAGCGACAGCGCATGGTGCTGGAGGTGATCCGTGACTCGGTCCAGCGCCGCGGGTACCCGCCCTCGATGCGCGAGATCGGCGAGGCCGTGGGGCTGACCAGCACCTCCAGCGTGTCGCACCAGCTCCGGGCGCTGCAGCGCAAGGGCTTCCTGCGGCGCGACCCCAACCGGCCGCGCGCGGTCGAGGTGCGGGTGCCGGGCACGACGCCGGTGCGCACCCACGAGGAGGCCTACGAGCAGACCTCGGGGCAGCCCACGCCCGCCTACGTGCCGCTCGTCGGCCGTATCGCCGCCGGTGGCCCGATCCTCGCCGAGGAGGCCGTCGAGGACGTCTTCACGCTGCCGAAGCAGCTCGTCGGCGAGGGCACCCACTTCCTGCTGAAGGTCACCGGCGACTCGATGATCGACGCCGCGATCGCGGACGGTGACTGGGTGGTCGTGCGGCAGCAGCCGGTGGCCGAGCAGGGCGACATCGTGGCCGCGATGATCGACGGCGAGGCCACGGTCAAGACGTTCAAGCGCCGCGACGACGGACACATCTGGCTGATGCCCCAGAACCCCGCCTACGAGCCGATCCCCGGCGACGAGGCGTCGGTGCTCGGCCGGGTCGTGGCGGTGCTCCGCAAGATGTGACACCGGCCGTCGGCGGCCGCCGGAGCGTCTCCGGCGGCCGCTCACGCATGCCCGACCCCAGCCCCACGACCGGCCCGCAGGTGCGCCGGAGGGGAGAGGCGCGGGAGGTGTAGAGGGATCGCCGCGCCGCTCAGGGTGGGAGCGGCGCGGCGTCGCGGGTGGTCAGCGTTTGGGGACGATGTTGACGATCTTGGGGGCCCGGACAATGATCTTGGCGATGTCGGCGCCGGCCAGGGCGTCCTGGACCTTGGCCGAGGCCAGGGCGCGGCGTTCCAGTTCCTCGTCCGCGATGCCGGGCGGGACGTCCAGGCGGTCGCGGACCTTTCCGGCGACCTGGACGACGCAGGTGACCGACTCCTCCACCAGCAGCGCGGGGTCGGCGGACGGCCAGCCCGCGCGGACCACCGGCGCGGTGCGGCCCAGCATCTCCCACGCCTCGTCGGCGGTGTAGGGGGCGAACAGCGACAGCAGGACCGCGATCGCCTCGGCGGCCTCGCGGACGGCCGGGTCGGCGGCGCCGGGGCCGGAGTCGATGGCCTTGCGGGTCGCGGTGACCAGCTCCATGATCCGCGCGATGGCGACGTTGAACCGCTGCGTCTCGACCAGCGTGGTGGCCTCGTCGACCGTGCGGGCCGTGGCGCGGCGCAGGGTCGTGTCGCCGGAGGCGACGTCCGCGCCGGGCTCGGAGGAGACCTCGGCGGCGATGCGGTGCACGCGGGACAGGAACTTCGACATGCCGTGCGGGGAGACGTCGGCCCAGTCGATGTCGTCCTCGGGCGGGCCGGAGAACAGGATCGCCAGCCGGACGACGTCCACCCCGAACTCGCCGATCTGCTCGCCCAGGTCGACGCCGTTGCCCAGCGACTTCGACATCGCCTTGCCCTGGTTGATCACCTGGCCCTGGTTCAGCAGCCGGGTGAAGGGCTCGGTGAAGTCGACCATGCCCATGTCGTACAGGACCTTGGTGAAGAACCGGCTGTACAGCAGGTGCAGGATGGCGTGCTCGACGCCGCCCGTGTACTGGTCGACCGGCATCCACTTGCGGACCCGCTCGGTGTCGAACGGGCCGTCCTCGTAGTCGGGCGAGCAGTAGCGGAAGTAGTACCAGGACGAGTCGACGAACGTGTCCATGGTGTCGGTGTCGCGGGTGGCGGCGCCGCCGCACTTGGGGCACTCGGTGTTCACCCAGTCGGACGCGGCTGCCAGGGGCGAGGTGCCCTTGGGGGCCAGGTCGGCGCCGCGCAGGCCCTCGGGCAGGGTCACCGGCAGCTGGTCGTCGGGGACGGGGACCTCGCCGCACGCCTCGCAGTGCACGATCGGGATCGGGCAGCCCCAGAACCGCTGCCGGGACACCAGCCAGTCGCGCAGCCGGAAGTTCACCGACGCGCGACCGGTGCCGCGCTCCTCCAGGATCCCGGTGATGCGGGCGATGCCGTCGGCCTTGGTCAGCCCGTCGATGGGGCCGGAGTTGACGATCGCGCCGTCGCCGGGGGTGGCGACGCCGGTCTCGGCGGGGTCGGCCAGGCCTGTCTCGACGACGATGCGGACGGGCAGGCCGAACTTCAGCGCGAAGTCCAGGTCGCGCTGGTCGTGCGCCGGGACGGCCATGATCGCGCCATGCCCGTACTCGGCCAGGACGTAGTCGGACGCCCAGACGGGCAGCCGCTCGCCGTTGACCGGGTTGATCGCGTAGCGGCCCAGGAACACGCCGGTCTTCTCACGCTCGGTGGACAGCCGCTCGATCTCGCTCTCGCGGGAGACCTCGTCGCGGTAGGCCTCGAACGCGGCGCGGTGGTCGGGGTGGCAGACCTCCTCGGCCAGCGCGGCGTCGGCGGCCACGACCATGAACGTCGCCCCGTACAGGGTGTCGGGGCGGGTGGTGTAGACGGTGACGGGCTCGTCGCGCCCCTCGATCACGAAGTCGACGTCGGCGCCGGTGGAGCGGCCGATCCAGTTGCGCTGCATCAGCAGGACGCGCTCGGGCCACTTGCCCTCCAGCTGCGCCATGTCGTCCAGCAGCCGGTCCGCGTACTCGGTGATCTTGAAGTACCACTGGGTCAGCACGCGCTTCTCGACCAGCGCGCCACAGCGCTCGCAGTGCCCGCCGACGACCTGCTCGTTGGCCAGCACCGTCTGGTCCTTCGGGCACCAGTTGACGTGGCCGCCCTTGCGGTAGGCCAGGCCCCGCTCGTAGAAGCGCAGGAACAGCCACTGCGTCCACTTGTAGTACTCGGGGTCGGAGGTGTGCAGGCGCCGCGTCCAGTCGAAGGACGGGGCGTAGCGGCGGAAGGAGGCCGCCTGCGTCTCGATGTTGGCGTACGTCCACTCGGCGGGGTGCGAGTCGCGCTTGATCGCGGCGTTCTCGGCGGGCAGGCCGAAGGAGTCCCAGCCGATCGGGTGCAGGACGTTGAAGCCGCGCTGGAACCAGTAGCGCGCGACGACGTCGCCGATGGCGAACGCCTCCGCGTGACCCATGTGCAGGTCGCCGCTGGGATAGGGGAACATGTCCAGGGCGTAGCGGCGCTCCTCGGCGGGGCCCTTCTCGTCCGCCTTGAAGGGGTCGAGTTCCTCCCAGCGGGCCTGCCACTTGTCCTGGACCGCCCGTGGGTCGTACCCGTCGCTCAGGGGGGACGCCCCCCCTGCACCCCCCGGCGTTGCGCGGTGGGGAACGTCGCTGCTCACGCTTCTGACTCCGGTTCCTGCTGCTGGGTCGTGGCCGTCCGCCGACATGAAACGGCCCCTCGCACAGGAGGGGCCACCACGCTGACGTCAGTGCGTCAACGTGGTCCTTCGAGGAGCAGCCTGGTTGGCATACCTCAAGAGTAGCGCAGCCGCAACCCCGCCCGCCGCGACTTAGTGCCCCGACTCCTGGCGGGCCATGGACACGACGCCGGTCACCTGCACGCGGGTCAGCTCCAGATCGGCGCCGACGGCGGACAGCGTCTCCTCCTCGGACACGGTCAGCGGGCCGTCGACCAGAGCGATCTCGGCGGCGGCGCGCAGGATGCTCTCCCGCGCCTCGGGGGCGAGGGCCGAGGCGGCGCGCGCCATCTCCACGCGGACCTCGTCGAAGGGACGGCCGAGGTCGGCGTTCAGCGCGGACTCGTCGTACCCTGGCTCGCCTGCCTGCCGGACGACCACGACGGCGCGGGAGCGGGCGGCCGCGTTGGTGTAGTCGCCGGAGCGCAGGACCTGGGCGATGGCCAGGCGCAGCAGCATCGCGGGCATCTGCGCGAGCTGCGCGGTCGTCGGCACGTCGAGCACGGCGGGATTCCAGCGGCCGTGGCAGGCGTCGCACTCGACGAACTCGCCGCCGGCCTTCATCAGCGGGATGACCGGAACGAAGAACAGCGTGAAGAAGTTGCGCCCCTGCCTGCGGCGGTACTCGCGGTCGCCGCCGCACCCGGGACAGTGGAAGGTTCCCCTGGTCAGGGTGAAGAACACCACCCGCCAGCCGAAGATGATCAAGATCGCGCACCCTTTCTCGCTGCAGCGGCACATGCTAGCGCCGCCGGGCGACCGGCATCCGGCGCGGGCCCCGGCGCCCGCGCGGACCGGCCGGATCCGGTCATGACGCCGAAGGCCCGACAAGGCGGACTCCCTCCCTTTCGCGGGTGCGCCGTCGCAACGACGAGAACGCCACGTCAAGGGCTGCGAATGATGGCGTCGGACGAGCCCCGTGCAGCAGGATGTGCGGAACGGTTTCATACACTCGTCGGTAACTAACCGGCCGGTCACCTTTCCGCGCGAGGAGTGCCATGCTCAACCTGTCCGTGCTGCTGGAGGACGCCGCCCGAGAGACGCCCGACCGCGACGCCGTCGTGTTCGGGGACCTCCGGCTCTCCTACTCCTTCCTCGACCAGGTCGCGAACCAGGTCGCGAACCTGCTGCGCGAGCGCGGCATCGGGCCGGGCGACAAGGTGGCGCTGTCCAGCCCGAACCTCCCGTACTTCCCGATGGTGTACTTCGGGGTGCTCAAGGCGGGGGCGGTGGTCGTCCCGCTGAACGTGCTGCTCAAGCCGCGGGAGATCGCCTACCACCTCGGCGACTCCGGCGCCAAGGCGTTCTTCTGCTTCGAGGGGACGCCGGAGCTGCCGCTCGGCGAGATGGGGCGCGCCGGGTTCGAGCAGGCGGAGGGGTGCGAGCACCTCTTCCTGCTGCCCGCCGACCCGTCCGCCGCCGAGTCCCCGGTCGAGGGTGCCGAGCTGTTCTGGGCGGCGCTCGCGGGGAAGCCGGGCACCTGCGAGACGGCGCAGACCGGGCCGGGCGACCCCGCCGTGATCATCTACACCAGCGGGACGACCGGGCAGCCCAAGGGCGCCGAGCTCACGCACAGCAACCTGCTGACGAACGCCATGGTGGACGACACGCTGTTCTACCGGACGCTGCACGACACGTCGCTGGTCACGCTGCCGCTGTTCCACATCTTCGGGCAGACGTGCGTGATGAACGTCGGCCTCTACCGGCGAGCGACGCTCGTGATGCAGGCGAGGTTCGACGCCCGGCAGGCCGTCGAGCTGATGGTCAAGGAGAAGGTGAACATCTTCGCGGGCGTCCCGACGATGTACTGGGGGCTGCTGACCGACGAGACCTCCGACGAGGACATCGCGTCGATCCGGGAGAACCTGCGGGTCGCGGTGTCGGGCGGATCGGCGCTGCCGATGGAGGTCCTCAAGGGGATCAAGACCAAGTTCGGCGTGGACGTCCTGGAGGGGTACGGCCTGTCGGAGACGTCGCCGGTGGCCTCGTTCAACCGCCCGGACCGCCCGACCAAGCCCGGCTCGATCGGCCTGCCCGTGTGGGGCGTGGAGATGAAGCTGATCGACGACGACTGGAAGGAGATCGAGGGCGAGGGGCCCGGCGAGATCGCCATCCGGGGGCACAACATCATGAAGGGGTACCACGGGCGCCCCGAGGCGACCGAGGCCGCCATCCGGGACGGCTGGTTCCGCACCGGTGACGTGGCCCGGCGCGACGAGGACGGCTACTACTACATCATCGACCGCTCCAAGGACATGATCATCCGGGGCGGTTACAACGTCTACCCGCGGGAGCTGGAAGAGGTCCTGATGACCCATCCGGAGGTGTCGCTGGCCGCGGTCGTGGGCGTCGCGCACCCCTCGCACGGCGAGGAGGTCAAGGCGTACGTGATCCGCACGCCCGGCGCCGCGGTCACCGAGGACGAGCTGGTCGCTTGGGGCAAGGAGCAGTTCGCCAACTACAAGTACCCGCGGATCGTCGAGTTCCGCGACGAGCTGCCGATGACCGCCACCGGCAAGATCCTCAAGCGCGAGCTGCGCTGACCGCGCGCGGGGCCCGGGCCTCAGCGGATGCTGAGGTCCTGGGTCCCGACGACGCGCAGCAGTTTCATCGCCTCGTGCGAGGGCGTGCCCGGCGTGGTCGTGTAGAGGACGACCCGCTGGTCGCGTTCCGGGACGTACAGGACGTCGCAGTGCATCTCCAGCTCGCCGACGACGGGATGCGTCATGCGCTTGCGGCTGCCGCGCCTGATCCCGACCTCGCCCTCGTCCCAGAGCCTGGCGAACAGCGCGCTGCGGCCGGCGACCTCGGCGACCAGCCTGGCGATGCCCGCGTCGCCCGGATACCGGCCGGACGCCGCCCGCAGGTCGGCCACCAGTCCGCGGGCGAACTGCGTCACGTACTCGTCGGCGCCGTACCGCTCGATGTCGCGGCCGGTGAACAGCCAGCGGACGACGTTGCGGTCGTGAGGCGCCATCGCGGCGAAGTCGGTCATGAGCGCCGCCGCGAGCGGGTTCCAGGCGATGATGTCCTGCCGGGCGTTCAGCACGTAGGCGGGCGTGTCGTCCAGCCGTTCGAGCAGGTGGACGATGCCCGCCGGGACGTCCTGCGAAGGGCCGCTCGGCGGTTCCGGCGCTTCACCGGCGAGGGCGTAGAGGTAAGCACGCTCGTCGTCGGTCAGCCTCAGCGCCCGCGCCAGCGCACCGAGGATCTGCCTGGACGGACGAGGCCCGCGTCCCTGCTCCAGCCGGATGTAGTAGTCCACCGACATTCCGGCCAGTTGCGCGACCTCTTCCCGGCGCAGACCGGGGGTTCGGCGGCGCGTCCCCCTCGGGAGCCCGACGTCCGCGGGCTGGACGCGGGCCCGCCGGGAACGCAGGAACGCCGCCATCTGCTGTCTGTCCATGTTCTCCAGCATGTCCGATACGACGGACCTGCCGCCGGGTCGAGGGTGGTACGGCCGATCCCAGCTTCGGCCGGTCTCTCCTCAGCCCGGACACCGCCGGGCAACCTGGACGGCATGACGACACAGATCGCACTCATCACCGGAGCCAACAAGGGCATCGGCCTCGAGACGGCCCGCATCCTCGGCCGCGGCGGCGCCGCCGTCCTGCTCGGGGCGCGTTCGGCCGAGCGCGGCGAGCCGGCCGCCGCCGCGCTCGCCGCCGAGGGGATCGACGCCCGGTTCGTCCGGCTGGACGTCACCGACGCCGACACCGTCGAGGCCGCCGCCAAGTGGATCGACGCCGAGTTCGGCCGGCTCGACATCCTGGTCAACAACGCCGGGATCACCACAACGGGCGCCACCGGCTTCCCGCCGAGCCGGACGTCGCCGGACCTGGTCCGGACCGCGTTCGAGACCAACGTGTTCGGCGTCGTCGCGGTCACCAACGCGATGCTCCCGCTCCTGCGCCGCTCCCCCGCCGGGCGGATCGTCAACGTCTCCAGCGAACTCGGCTCGCTGACGTTGCACGGCGACCCGTCCAGCCCGGTGCACGGCGTCAACCTGCTGCCGTACAACGCGTCCAAGTCGGCGCTGAACGCCGTCACCGTCGCCTACGCCAAGGAGCTGGCCGGCACCTCGATCACGGTGAACGCCGCCACGCCCGGGTACTGCGCGACGGACCTCAACGAACACGCCGGGTACCGGACGCCGGAGCAGGGGGCGTCCGTGATCGCCGGAGTGGCCCTCCTCGGCGACGACGGCGGCGCGACGGGCGCGTTCCTCTCCGAGGACGGCCCCCTGCCCTGGTAGTCCGGGCTCAGATCGTGTAGGGCAGGCGCTTGATCCCGTTGATGAAGTTGGACTCCAGGCGGTCGGGGTCGCCGGAGGCGCGGATGGCGGGCGCGTGGCGCAGCAGCTCGCGGAACATCACGGTGATCTCGCGCCTGGCCAGGTGCGCGCCGAGGCAGAAGTGCGGCCCGGGCCCGCCGAACCCGACGTGCTGTTTCGGATCGCGCAGGATGTCGAACCGCTCCGGGTCGGCGAAGACCGACTCGTCCCGGTTGGCCGACCAGTAGTAGAGGACGAGCTTGTCGCCCTCCTTGATCTCGTGCTCGTTCAGCACGGTGTCGCGGGTCGCGGTCCTGCGCATCCAGATGACCGGCGAGACGTACCGGACGATCTCCTCGACCGCGCCGGGCATCCGGTTCTCGAAGTCCTCGACCAGCAGGGCCCGCTGGTCGGGGTTGCGGGTGAACAGGTCGAGGCCGTGGGCGATCGCGTTGCGGGTGGTCTCGTTGCCGGCGACGACCAGCAGGATGAAGAACGAGCCGAGTTCCTGGTCGGTCAGCGACTCGCCGTCGAGGTTGGCGTTCACCAGGGCGGAGGTGAGGTCGTCGGTGGGGTCCGCCCGGCGCTGCCGCCCGAGGTCCTCGACCAGGCCGCGCAGCGTCTCGCCGGCACCGAGCAGCGCCATCGCCATCTGCTCCGGCTCCGCGGACGGGATGAACTCGGGGTCGTTGCCCGCCAGGATGACGTTCGTGGCGTCCAGGACGGTCCCGTACTGCTCCTCCGCGATGCCCATCATGTCGCAGATGATCTTCAGGGGGAGCCGGGCGGCGACGTCGGTCACGAAGTCGCCCGAACCGCCGCCCGCCGCCACGTTCTCGACGATCTGGCCCGCGACGGCCTCGACCCGGTCCTCGAACCGCTTGATCATGCGGGGCGAGAACGCCCGGGACACGATCCGCCGGATCTTGGCGTGCCGGGGGTCGTCCATGCTGATCATCGAGCCGAAGTACTCGTGCATGTCGCCCGGCATGTCCGGGATGCTGATGGCACCTCTGCCGGAGCAGAAGTCCTGCGGGCGGCGGGACGCCTCGACGACGTCGGCGTGCCGGGTCAGCGCGTAGTAGCCGGGGCCCTGGGGCGCGATGACGATGTCCGGCTCCTCGTAGCGGATGAGGCCGGCGTGCCACCGCAGCGCCTTGAACGCCTCGTGCCGGTAGTCGTGCGGTCGCCGCCAGAACTCCCAGTCCGTCAGGTTGATGTCGTCGACCTTGAGCACGCGCCCACCGCCTTGTCATGTCCGAACCCGATTCGGTTTACAGGCACCCTCTCAAAGTCAAGCAGCAAGCGCACACTGATCGGCCGGGTGACGCGCCTCACACTGGTCCGCCGGGCCCCGGGAACGCGCCGGGTCCCGGCGGCCGTTCACAACCGCGTCCACGCCTCCTGGAGGACGGAGCGCAGGATCTGCTCGATCTCCTCGAAGTGCCCCTGGTCGCAGATCAGCGGCGGTGCCAGCTGGACGACGGGGTCGCCGCGGTCGTCGGCCCGGCAGTACAGGCCCGCCTCGTAGAGGGCCTTGTCGAGGAACCCGCGCAGCAGGCGCTCGGACTCCTCGTCGTCGAACGTCTCGCGTGTGGCCTGGTCCTTCACCAGCTCGATGCCGTAGAAGTAGCCGTCACCGCGCACGTCGCCGACGATCGGCAGGTCGCGCAGCCGCTCCAGCGTGCTCCGGAACGCGTCCCGGTTGCGCAGGACGTGCCCGGTCAGGTCCTCGCGCTCGAACAGGTCGAGGTTGGCCAGCGCCACCGCCGCCGACACCGGGTGCCCGCCGAAGGTGTAGCCGTGCGCGAACATCTCCGTCCCGCCCCTGAACGGCTCGAACAGGCGGTCGGCGACGAGCATCCCGCCGAGCGGCGCGTACCCGGACGTCACGCCCTTGGCGAAGGTGATGATGTCGGGCGTGTAGCCGAACCGCTGCGCGCCGAACATCGTGCCGAGGCGGCCGAACGCGCAGATCACCTCGTCCGACACCAGCAGGACGTCGTGCCGGTCGCAGATCTCGCGGACGCGCTCGAAGTAGCCGGGCGGCGGCGGGAAGCAGCCGCCGGCGTTCTGCACCGGCTCCAGGAACACGGCGGCGACGGTGTCGGCGCCCTCGAACTCGATGACCTCCTCGATCCGGTCGGCGGCCCACCGGCCGAACGCCTCGGGGTCGTCGCGGTGCTCGGCGGCGCGGTAGATGTTGGTGTTCGGCACCCGGAAGCCGCTCGGCACCAGCGGCTCGTACGGCGCCTTCAGGCCGGGCAGGCCCGTGATCGACAGCGCGCCGTGCGGGGTGCCGTGGTAGGCGACCGCGCGGCTGATCACCTTGTGCTTGGCCGGCTTCCCGGTGAGCTTGAAGTAGTGCTTGGCGAGCTTCCACGCGCTCTCCACCGCGTCGCCGCCCCCGGTGGTGAAGAAGACGCGGTTCAGGTCGCCGGGCGCGAGGGCGGCGAGCCGCTCGGCCAGCTCGACGGCCTTCGGGTGCGCGTACGACCAGATCGGGAAGTAGGCCAGCTCGGCGGCCTGCTTGGCGGCGGCCTGCGCCAGCTCCTCGCGCCCGTGCCCGGCCTGGACGGTGAACAGCCCGGCGAGCCCGTCCAGGTAGCGGCGGCCCCCCGAGTCGTACACGTAGGCGCCCTCACCTCGGACGATCACCGGGATCTCGCCGCCGTCCCGGGACGCCGAGTGCCGCGCGAAGTGCATCCACAGATGGTCGCGCGCCGCCCTCTGCATCGCGTCGTGCTGCTGGCTGGTCACGTCCGACTCGGTCATCACGTTTCCCTCGGTGCGATCGATCCAGTTGCCTCGATGCTATGTGACTGCGGAATCCGCTGTAAATACATGGTGATACGCCGATATCCGAAGAGAGACGGCCCCGCTGATCCCGTGCCGTGACGCCGCGGGTACCGTTCGCCGCGAACCAGGAGGCGTACATGGGCGACATCACGGCCGGATCGGCCAACGCGAACGGGCTCGACTTCGGATACCTCACCGCCGGCCCCCAGGACGGGCCCCTGGCGCTGCTGCTGCACGGCTTCCCCGACTCCCCGCACACCTGGCGGCACCTCATGCCGGAACTGGCCGCCGCCGGATACCGCGCCGTGGCCCCCTTCATGCGCGGCTACGCCCCCACGTCCGTCCCCGAGGACGGCGCGTACCAGAGCGGCGCCCTCGCCGCTGACGCCGTCGCCCTGCACGAGGCGCTCGGCGGCGGCCCGGACGCCGTGCTCATCGGCCACGACTGGGGCGCCTTCGCCGCCTACGGCGCCGCGAACGCCGCCCCTGACCGCTGGCGCAAGGCGGTCGCCCTGTCCGTCCCGCCCATATCGGTGATGACGACCGCCTTCTTCGACTACGAGCAGCTCAAGCGCTCGTTCTACATCTTCGTCTTCCAGACGCCGCTGGCCGAACTCGCGTTCGACCGCGCGTTCGTGGAAGGGCTGTGGCGCGACTGGTCCCCGGACGACGGCCGCGACCGGTCCGGGGACGTCGACCGCGTCATGGAGTGCCTCGCCGCGCCCGCCAACGCCGCGGCGGCGATCGGGTACTACCGCGCGATGCTCGACCCGTCCCGGCTCGTCGACCGGTACGCGGCCGAGCAGCAGGCGACCACCGTCGTGGGCGAGCGCCCCGTGCTCTACCTGCACGGCGCCGAGGACGGCTGCCTCGCCGCGGACGCGGTCGACCTCGACGCCGTCCGGGCCGCCCTCCCGCCGGGGTCGCGGGCCGAGCGGATCCCCGCCGCCGGCCACTTCCTCCAGCTGGACCGTCCTGCCGAGGTGAACGAGCGCGTGCTCAGCTGGCTGGCCGCCTGATCAGGTCGGCGGCCTTCTCGCCGATCATGATCGCGGGGGCGTTGGTGTGGCCCCGGGTGATCTGCGGCAGGACCGACACGTCCGCGACCCGGAGCCCCTCGACGCCGCGGACGCGCAGGTCCGGGTCGACGACGGAGTCGGCGCCGGTGCCCATCCGGCACGTTCCGGTCGGGTGGTAGAGCGTCTCGGAGTGCCCCCGGACGTAGGCGGCCAGCGCCTCCTCGTCGTCCGCGCCCACGTAGGGCTGCATGACGTCGCCGACGTAGGGCTTGAGCGCCTCGGCGGCCATCAGCTCCTCCGCGCGGCGGACGCCGTGCATCAGGCGCCGCAGGTCGCTCTCCTTCGTCAGGTAGGCGGGGTCGATCACCGGCGGGACGGCCGGGTCCGCGGAGGCGAGCGTGATGCGCCCCGACGACTCGGGCCGCAGCAGCACGACGCCGAGCGTCACGCCGTGCTCGGTCGGCGGGGTGAGCCCGTGCGCGATGTAGGGGGCCGGCGCGAAGATCAGTTCGAGGTCGGGGGCGTGCAGGGTGGGGGCGCTCTTGGTGAACACGACCGCCTCGCCCACGTTGGAGGTGAACGGCCCGCGCCGCGCGAGCAGGTAGCGGGCGATGTTCGGCAGCGACTCCGCGCCCGCGAGCGTGACCCTTTCAGGGCAGTGCCGGACGACCCCGACCGACAGGTGGTCCTGGAGGTGGCGCCCCACCTCCGGGGACTCCACGACCGGTTCCACGCCGGCGCCCCGCAGGTGCTCGGGGTCGCCGACGCCGGACAGCATCAGCAGGTGCGGCGACCCGACCGCGCCCGCGGCCAGGACGACCTCGCGGCGCGCCGTGACGCGCTCGCCGCCGTACTCCACGCCGGTCGCGCGCCCGTCCTCGATCAGGACCCGCGACACCTGCGCGCCCGTCACGACGGTCAGGTTGGGGCGTCCGCGAGCGGGACGCAGATAGGCGTCGGCCGCGCTGCACCGCCTGCCGCGCCGCTGGCTGACCGGCGTGAGCGCGTACCCCTCGTTGGACGGGCCGTTCAGCTCGGGCAGCCTGGTCAGGCCGGCGGCGGCGCACGCCTCCAGGAACGCCCGCGTCGTCACGTTCGGGCTGCGCTGCTCGGAGATCGTGACCGGGCCGGACGTCCCGTAGACGTCGCCCCTGTTGCTGCCGACGCGGCCCTCGACGCGCTTGAAGTACGGGACGACGTCCTCGTAGGACCAGCCGGGGACGTCCCAGTCGTCGTAGTCGTCGTAGTGGCCGCGCACCCACATCATCGCGTTCAGCGAGGACGACCCGCCGAGCATCCTCCCCCGCGGCCAGTACAGCTCGCGCCCGTCCAGCTCGGGCTGCTTCGCGGTGCTGTAGTCCCAGTCGTATTCGGTCTTGAAGAGCTTCGGGAACGCGGCCGGGATGTGGATCTCGCTCTTGTCGTCCGGGCCGCCCGCCTCCAGGAGGGCGACGGTGACGGAGGCGTCCTCGGAGAGCCGCGCGGCCAGGGCGCATCCCGCGGACCCGGCGCCGACGATGACATAGTCGTGTTCCATGAGGGCTCCCGCTCTCCACGGGCCGCGGCACGGGCCCGTTCTTCCCCCCGGGCTTACCACCGGAGGGGTCCGCCCGTCCATGCGTGCGGAACGGTTTCGGTCGTCCCCACGCCGATGGAACCCGGATCAGGCGCGCGGCGTCGATCCCGTGAACCTGTGATCACTCAGAGGGGCATGAGATGACCGAGTACCCGGCCGGATCAGTCGAACCGTACGAGCGCGGCATGGAGGCCAAGCGCGGCGGGAACGTCGCGGAGGCCGAGCAGTTGTTGCGGCGGGCGTTCGAATCGGGGCATCCGGGGGGCGCCCACGAACTCGGCTTCATCGCGGCGGAACGCGGTGACGACCGGGAGGCGATGGCGTGGTGGCGGCGGGCCGCGGAGGCGGGGCTTCCCGAGAGCGCCTTCGAGGTCGGCTACGGCGCGGAGCGCGGCGGCGACCTGGAGGCCGCCGAACGCTGGTACCGGCGGGCCGCCGAGGGCGGCTTCGGGGGCGGCGCCCTGAACCTGGGCATCCTCCTGGAGGACCGGGGCGACGTCGACGAGGCCATGGGCTTCTTCCGCCAGGCCTGGGAGCTCGGCTCGGACAAGGCCGCCTTCAACCTCGGCCGGCTGTACGACGACGGCGGGAAGGGCGACCTCGAAGCGGCGGAGACCTGGTACGCCCGCGCCGCCGAGCGCGGCAACGGAGGCGCCGCCTTCAACCTGGGCTTCGTGCGGCAGGACAAGGGCGATCCCGTCGGGCAGATCCGGTCATGGCGGCAGGCCGCCGATCTCGGGCATCCCAAGGCCGCCTACTGCCTCGGCGCGCACTTCGAGAAGGCGGGGGACGAGGACGCCGCGATCGGCTGGTTTCGCAGATCGGTGCAGGAGGCCGGTGTCGAGCAGGCCGCCCGCAAGCTCGGCGACCTCTACCGGCGCCGGGGCGACGAGCGCGGTGCCCGGTTCTGGTCGGAGTTCCTGGGCGGGCTCAGCGTCTACAGCCCGGAGTTCGAGGCGTTCGCCAGTGCGGGCTCGGCCGCGGCGATCCAGCGGCAGGACGTCCTCAACGCCGCCGTCGGGGACGGCGACATCGCCTTCGACGTCGACGAGCGCACCCTCACCGCGGGCGGCCGCACCTTCCACGGCATGACCTTCCTCGGCAGCTTCTCGCACCTGAGCGACACATGGCTGTGGGCGTGGGCCAACCCGCACTACGGCGACGACGTGCCCGCCGTCGTCCCGCTGGCGGCCGTCCGCGAGCACGGCGAACGCCACGCCGTCCCGGAGCTGGCGGCGGGGCGCCTGGACCTGTCCGGCTTCCCCGACCCGCATCAGGCCGCGACCACCATGGCCATCGCCGCCGCCGCGCTGCTCGGCGGCAACGGCGTCCAGAGCTGCCGCGTGAACGACGGGAAGGGCTCGTTCTACTTCCACGTCGACGACCCCGCCCTCCCCGAGGCCGAGTTCGACCCGCTCTCGGCGACGCGCCTGATGACGACCGCCGCCGAGATCTTCCCCACCGAGCAGCGCCGCGTCGTCCGCGGCTTCCTCGCCCACCACGGATGCCGGATCAGGGAGAACGAGGAGGTCATCGACGGCGTCGCCCCGCAGGGCGGCCAGGTGACGGTCGCCTTCACCCCCGACGGCCTCATCAAGGCCACCACCGCGGGACGCGCCTCCCACTGACCGGCCCGGTGTTCCCGGCCGCGGCGGGCGGGGTCAGGCGGCGAAGCGGCGGAGCAGGACGGCCATGCGCAGGTCGTGGTGCTCGCGGTGCATGCGCCCGTCCCGCATCAGGGTGAGGAGGCCGTGCAGACCGCTCCAGAACGTCTCGGTGAGCACGTCCACGTCGTCCCCGCCCGCGAACGGCCGGACGGTCTCGCGCAGCTCACCGAAGGCCTCCTGGAGCGCGGGCGGCGCCTCGGGGGTCGCGAACGGCAGGTCGACGGCGCGGGTGAACATCGCGTCGTAGAGGGCGGGCCTGCGCTCGGCGAAGTCCGTGTAGGCGGCCGCGACGTCCGCCAGCGCCCCGGCGGGCTCGGAGGAGGCGGTGCGCGCCTCACGCAAGGCGCCCGCGAGCTCGGCGCATCCCTCGACCGCGACCGCCGCCATGATGGCGACCTTGCCCTTGAAGTGGCTGTAGAGGACGGGCTGGCTGTAATCGATCTCCGCGGCGAGGCGCCGCGTCGTCACCGCGTCCCACCCCTCGCTCTCGGCCAGCTCCCGCGCCGCCGTGATGATCAGCTTCTCGCGTTCCGCCCGTTCGCGCTCGCGGCGTCCCTGGATCGACATGGCAGTGATTCTAGCATTGCTAGCCATCCTGTCGACGCTATGCTAGCGTCGACCTTGTTCCTAGCACTGCTAGCACTCTTGGAGACGCTGATGCTCACCCCCGTCGCCTACGCACTGGCCGTCGTGCTCGCCCTGTTCTGCGTCTTCATCGGCGTGCGGTTCCTCATGGCGCCCCGCGCGGCGGCCGCCGGCTACGGCGTCCCCGCCAAGCCGGACGGCGACATCGCCTACCTGGAGATCAAGGGGCTGCGCGACCTGACGTTCGGCATCCTCGGCCTCGCCCTGATCGCTTTCGCGGACGCCCACGCCGCGGGCTGGTACATGCTGGTCGTGGCCCTCGCGCCGCTCGGCGACACCCTGATCGTCCTGCGTCACGGCGGCGCCAAGGCCGTCGCGTTCGGCGTCCATTTCGCCACCGCCGTGGCCGTGCTCGTCAGTGCCGCCCTGCTGTTCGCCGTCTGACCTCTTCCGTCCCGGACAAGGAGCCCACCGCATGTCGCTGATCTCACCGGACTTCGATGCGTCCGTGATCGTCCGTTCCGCCGAGGCCGAGGTGATCGGCCGGTCCCCCGTCACCATCCGGCTGCTGGCCGACAGCGGCTCGACCGGCGGCGCGCTGTCCACCCAGCGGGTCACCCTGGACTCCGGCGCGGACGGTGCCAAACCGCACCGCCACGACGGTTCCGCCGAGATGTTCTACATGCTGGACGGCACCGCCCAGCTCCTCTCGGGCGAGCAGGTGGTGACCGCCGAACGCGGCGACCTCGTCGTCGTCCCGCCCGGCCTGCCGCACGCCTTCGCCGCCGCCCCCGGGGAGGGCGCCGACATCCTCATCGTCATCACCCCGGGCGTCGAGCGGTTCGAGTACTTCCGCCACCTGGAGCGCATCGCCTACGGAAAGGTCCCGCCGGAGAGCCTCCTGGACGTCCAGGAGATCTACGACACCTACTTCCTGTCCAGCGAGGCCTGGGAGAGAGCGCGGGCCTGACGGCCCGAAACGGCGACGAGCCGACCGGAACGTCCGGTCGGCTCGTCGGCGGTCGCAGCGGTCGCGCCGTCACGATCCCCAGTCGGGCCGCAGCGGCATGTGGCTCGTGCCGTCGTCCTCCACCTTCACGCCGAGCGTCTGGTGCAGCTGGATCCAGTTCTGGTTGAAGCCGAGCACGCAGCCGGCCATGTAGACGCGCCACACGCGGGCGGTGCCCTCGCCGACCTCGGCGACGGCCTCGTCCCAGTGCGCGTCGAGGTTCTCGCACCAGCCGGTGAGCGTGCGCGCGTAGTGCTCGCGCAGGTTCTCCTGGTGCCGGATCTCGAACCCCGCGTCGTTCATCTGGCTCTGGACGTAGCCCGGGCCCTCCAGCTCACCGTCCGGGAACACGTACCGGTTGATGAACCCGTTCTCCTTGCGGGACGGGGACCTGTTGTCCGGCCGCGTGATGGTGTGGTTCAGCATCCGCCCGCCCTTCTTCAGCTTCCCGTGGAGGAAGGAGAAGTAGGCCGGAAGGTTGTTCTTCCCGATGTGCTCGGTGAGGCCGATGGAGCTGACCGCGTCGAAGCCGGTCTCGGTCACGTCGCGGTAGTCCATGTGCCGGACCTCCGCGAGGTCGGACAGGCCCCGGTCGGCGATGGCCTTCTGCGCCCACTCGGCCTGCTGCTTGGACAGCGTGACACCGAGCGCCTTGACCCCGTACTCCTTCGCGGCGTGCATCACCATGCCGCCCCAGCCGCAGCCGACGTCCAGCAGCCGCATCCCCGGCTTCAGCCCGATCTTCTTGGCCACCAGGTCGTGCTTGGCGAACTGCGCCTCCTCCAGCGTGGCGCCCTCATGCGGGAAGCACGCGCAGGTGTAGGCCATGGAAGGGCCGAGCACCCACTCGTAGAAGGTGTTGGACACGTCGTAGTGATGGGAGATGGCCCGTGCGTCCCGCCGCTTGGAGTGCCGGAGCCACGACGGGATGCGGCTGAACGGCGCCTCCTGCGGCGGCGGGTCCAGTCGGCGGGATGCCGCCGCGCGCAGCAGCGGATCGCGCATCACCCCAGCGGTGATCTTCGCCTTGTCGCGCGGTGTCACATCGCTGAGCACCTGCTGCATCGTCGTCAGCGCCGTGATCATGTCGCCGTTGACGTCGATCATGCCGGTGACGTAGGCGCGGGCGAGCCCCAGCGCGCCCGGCGAGTGCAGCAGGTACGAGACCGCGTACGGTGAGCGCACGTCGAAACGGATGTCGGCGCCGGGCACCCCCGCCCGAGATCCGTCGTAGGCCGTGAACTCCACTGGCGCCTCAGCCCCGGCGAGCTGCTCGAAGACCCTGGCCAGCGTCATCTTGGTTCCTCCTGTCTCTCCGCCCCTGCCCGGACGGCGGCGGTCGGCCGCCTCCCGCGCGGGGCTCCCCCGAACTGCGGGCGCCTGGTCAGCGTCCGCGCACGCACTTGTCGTAGAGGTCCAGCAACCGCCCGTCGGGATCGTAGGACCCCTTGAGCCGCCGGTAGGTCTCCCCGTCGTAGTACCGCCAGAACTCGTCCCGGCCGTAGAAGGCGGTCGAGTAGAGGGACTTGTGGCCGTCGAGGGCGGCGACCTTACGCTCGATGAGCCGGTTGTGGTACTCGGGGATCTGCCCCGGCGGGATCCGCACCGTCCCCCAGAAACCGGCGTTCACGTACGGGCGGCCCACGTCCAGCGGATACAGCGGCCACCGCTCCTTCGCACGCAGCGGGCACAGCCAGATCGGGCTCATGCCCACCTTGTCGTGGAAGAACTCCAGGAACTCCGGAAGCCGCTCGACCGGCACCTCGATGTCCTGGATGACGTCCTCGCGCGGCCGCAGCCCCCGCCAGCGCTCCGCGCGCGCGACGATGTGGTACCGGCGGTCGTAGGCGACCAGTTTGCGGTACACGTCGGAGCGCTTGAACTTGTCGGGCCACAGCCGCCGGACGGTCGGGTTCTGCACGCCGAACGCGCCCGAGCACCAGAACCAGTCGGTGTCCCAGCGCCAGATGTAGTCGCGGATCGTCAGGAAGTCGACCGAGCGCTGCTGGATCGACTTGTAGTAGATCTGCTGGCCGGTGTAGTCGGAGGCGTAGGGCGCGGAGTCGGCGAAGAAGCCGAGAGTGATGTACTGCTCGTCCGCGCTGAAGACCGTCCCGTCCATGAAGTCGACGGTCTCGTCCTCGAACGTCCCGGACTCGGTGATCTCCCCCAGGACGCGTGCGAGCTCCGCCGCGTCGGTGAACCGCAGGTGCCGCAGCCGGACGTAGGGCCGGACGGGCCGCAGCTCGATCTTCAACCGGAGGCTGTAGCCGAGCGTCCCGTAGGAGTTCGGGAAGCCGTAGAACAGGTCCTTGTGCTCGTTGTCGCGCGTGGCCGTGACGATCTCCCCGTCACCGGTGAGGACCTCCAGCTCCAGGACGCCCTCGTGCGGCAGCCCGTCCCGGAACGACGTCGACTCGATGCCGAGCCCGGTCACCGCCCCGCCCAGCGTGATCGTCTTCAGCTGGGGGACGACCGTCGGCATCAGACCGTGCGGCAGCGTCGCGTCGACCAGGTCCTCGTAGGTCGTCATGCCCTGGACCTGCGCGGTCCGCTCGTCCGGGTCGACGCTCAGCACCTGGTCGAAGCCGGAGACGTCCAGGCCGGGCGCATCCGAGGGGTCGCGCCACCGGAACAGGTTCGAGGTCCGCTTGGCCAGCCGCACCGGCGAGCCCGCCGGGATGGCCTGGTAGGACCTCCTGAGCGCCTCCACCGCCCGCTGGTGATCGCCCTTGATCGCAAGCTCCGTCATCTACCCCTCCCTCGCATAGTTAACCGATCATCCCATGCATGGTCCACATAAGTCGGACGTTAGGGGAGTCACAGGTAGGGAGGGGAATAAACCCACGGGCGTGCGCATAGGCGGCGTTCCATCTCCTGGAGGCGGACGGCCGCGTTCGACGCGGCCACGTCAACCCTCCCCGGAGGCGTACTCCGACAAACCCGAGCCACGTTCAACGCCGGGCTCGTGCGCCCCGCGTCACTTCACCAGGCGCAGGATCCACGGGTAGCGGAACGTCTGGCCGGTCAGCGCGAAGACGGCCGCGATCGCCGACAGCACCCACGCCACTGCGTACACGACCCCGCCGACGCCGAAGGTGACGATCGTGAGCAGCAGCAGCGTCACCTGGAAGTTCACGGCCTCCGCCGCCTGCCGCCGGACGTAGGGCGACCGCTTGCCGCTCAGCAGCATCAGCACGAGCGGGCCGACGAACAGTGTGGGGACGGCGACGGCGTGCGCGACGGCGGCCAGCATCCGGTCCTCGCCCGTCGCGGCCTCGGCCTCGACCGCCACGGGCAGCGCGGGAGCGGGCACCAGATCGACGAGGACGGCGCCGAGGTCGTTGCGCGTTTTCGCCGTCATCGCCAGTTGCACGCGAAGGTCGAACTCGTCCTCGTCGAGGCGCCCCTCGGCGTAGGAGTCCTGAAGCCGCTGGATGACCGGTTCCCGCTCGGCGTCCGAGACCCGCAGATCCCCCACCGCGTAACTGCTGTTCATATGCCCATGCTCCGCGCGGCCCCGCCGCGAGGCCATCAGGGAAGACCCTGAGGATCCCCTGAATTCCGCTGGACGTACTCCTTCCCGGGGGTCAGACGCCCCCCGAAGAGCTCGGGCACCGTGACGAACACGTATCCCTCGGCCGCCAGCCGGTCGATGATCTTCGGGACGGCCCTGACGCTCGTCGGATGGATGTCGTGCATCAGGACGATGTAGCCGGGCCTCACCGCCTCCAGCACCCGCCTCTCGACGTAGGCGGTGTCGCGGTGCTCCCAGTCGAGGGGGTCGACCGTCCACAGCACCTGCGCCATCCCGAGCTCCCGCGTGATCTTCGTCAGCCGCTCGGAAGTCGACCCGTAGGGCGGCCTGAGCAGTACGGGCGTGACTCCGGACGCGCGCCGGATCGCGTCCTGCGTCCTCGTCAGCTCGGCCATGATCTCCTTCTGGGAAGCCCTCCCGAGGTCGGCGTGCGTGTAGCTGTGGTCGGCGATCTCGTGCCCGGCCTCCAGTTCGCGGCGCACCAGATCCGGATGCTTCGCGGCGTTCTCGCCCACGATGAAGAACGTCGCCCTGACCTTGCGGGCCGCGAGGATGTCCAGCAGCTCCGCGGTGCTCTCCGCGGGCCCGTCGTCGAACGTCAGCGCCAGGCACTTGGCCCGGGCGCAGTCGGGCGGCGGCGGCTTCGGAGGCGCGGCCGGCCTCGCCCCGGGGCCCGCCTTGGGGGACGCCGTCTGCGCGATGGGCCTCACCTGGCCCTGGGCGGGGGTGAGGGTGCTCAGGAGCCCGAACACCGCGACCACGAGCACGGCTCCGGCCACCCGCCGAACAAGGTTCGGCCCGTTCATCGACACCCCCGCGTGATGATCCCCCGAAGGCGCCAGTCTAGGGCGCGGCCCCCCGGCCCGCCGGGGTCGCCGCCGCTGTGTCGGGAACCGGCGCACCGCCGATCTCGTTATCGTCGTACACCACAAGCCCGCTCCGGAGCGGTTCCGGGCGGACCACACGACGGAGTGGACGATGAGGTTCCGGGACCGGTTCGGGATCCGCAGGCACCGCGGGTCCACGGTGACGAAGCTCGACCGGGAGGCGACGGACTCCGACGTCGAGGCGCTGATCGCCTTCGCCCGCGCCCGCCGCGGCGTCGAGTTCTTCGTCGAGCCCGAGACGTTCGCCACCGACACCACGGCCGTCGCCGTCGCCCACGACGGCGAGTGGACCCGCCGCCGCGTCGGCTCCCCCAAGGTCATCGGCAAGGTGGCCCGCGACCTCGGCCTGCCCGTCTACGACGTCCAGATCGTCGGCTACCCGCCCCGCATGCGCGCCTGGAACGACCGCAACCCCGACCGCCGCATAGACCCCGGCACCCCCGGCGAAGCCGTCTCCTCCTGAACCGCCTGAAGCACGGCGAAGCGGGTGCGGTCGCGTCCCAGCACGTCGGGCAGCGGCCCGGTCGGGTAGGGGGCGCAGCGAGAACGCGCGAGGAGTCATTCGCGTAGTGGGCTGCGATACCGGGCGGCCTCCATGGCGCGGGTGTGCGACCGGGTCGACGGCATGCGGTGGCTAGCCGGCCTTCCGGTGGTCGGCTGGTGGCGAACTCGCCGTGCGCATGCGGAGTTTGGCGGGTGGGATGCCCGCGTTGACCACTTCGCGGAGGATGACCGCCATGGAGTAGGCGGGGTCGGTGTCCAGGGCGCGTTGCAGGGCGACGTTGGCCAGGCCGCCGTCGCCTGCGGAGTAGGCGGCGAATGCCAGCAGGGACGCGGGGGCCGGGACGTGGGCGGGGTCGACGCGGCGGACGATGTCGCGCCAGAAGGCGATGTCGGCGGCCGGGGCGTCCGCATCGAGGCGGGTCCAGGTCTCGTCGCGGACGCGCAGGTCGGCGAGGAGGAGGCCGAGCCAGGCGACCTCGTCGTCGGTCGGGCGCGAACCGGTGCGGGCGCGGGCGAGCACGGCGAGGACGAAGGCGAGGTCGTCTTCGGCGGACGAGGGCGGGCGGGCCAGGCAGCGCTGCTCGGCGCGTTCGGTGGCGCGGTGCATGGCGGCGCGGGCGGCGCCGTCGAGCGGCTGGACGGAGGCGACGAGCTCGGCGCGGTCGGCCAGGGCCACGTGGCCTCCGAAGGTCGCCTCGGCGGCGACGGTGCTGGCGTGGATGTCATAGGGGGTCCCTTCGGGCGGGCAGCAGACGTCGTCGCAGGTGAGCGACCACCAGCGGCCGTCGGCGACGCGGATGGCCTCGGCGACCGGGACGCCCGCGGCGGCCAGGGCCGCGCGCATGGGCCGGGCGGCCTCCGCCACCTCGCCGGCCGGGCCGTACCCGAGCAGGAGCGAGCGGGCGAAGCCGTTGCCGGACAGGACGGCGGCGACGCGTCCGGCGGCGTCGGCCGACGGTAAGTCGAGCCGGACCGCGCATGTGCCGCGGGATCGTCCCTCGAAGCCGATGACGACGAGGCTGCGCGCGGGGTGGAAGCCGAGCAGATAGGGGACGGCCGCGATGGCGTCCTGGGCCGAGCGGATCACCAGTGATGTCATGCGTCGAGGTTTTCAGGGGCCGTGAAGCGGCCGCCGCGGCTTCCCGGACTGTGGATAACTCCTGGACGATTCGGGGTGCGGTCGTGCGGGACGGGACGCGGGTGTCGGCCGCGGGCGGTAGCGTTGGGCGACGTGCCCGCCCCTGATCTGCTGACCGGCAGCGAGACCCAGATTCCCGACATGGCGACCCTTCTCGCCGCGGCCGTCGCGTCCGTCGGGGGCGCCGAGCGCCCCGGGCAGGTGACGATGGCACAGGCGGTCGAGAACGCCATCGAGTCCGGGGAGCACGTCGCCGCACAGGCCGGCACGGGGACGGGCAAGTCGCTCGCCTATCTGGTTCCCGCGATCCGCCATGCCGTCAAGGAGAAGACGACCGTGGTGGTGTCCACGGCGACGATCGCGTTGCAGCGGCAGCTCGTCGACCGCGACCTGCCGCGGCTCGCCGAGGCCCTCGGGCCGCTGCTCGGGGCGGAGCTGAAGTTCGCGATCCTCAAGGGGCGCCGCAACTACCTGTGCCTGCACCGGGTGCAGACGGGTGTGCCCGAGGAGGAGGACGGCGGGCCGAGCCTGTTCGACCCGCAGCAGCTGTCCTCGCTCGGACGGCAGGTCAAGCGGCTGAACGAGTGGGCCGAGGAGACCAAGACCGGCGACCGCGACGAGCTGGTTCCGGGGGTGGGCGAGCAGGCGTGGCGGCAGGTCGCCGTGACGGCGAAGGAGTGCCTGGGCGCGCAGCGGTGCCCGCACGGGAGCGAGTGCTTCGCCGAGCTGGCGCGGGCTGAGGCCGGCGAGGCGCACATCGTCGTCACCAACCACGCGCTGCTGGCCATCGACGCCCTGGAGGAGTTCCAGGTCCTGCCCGAGCACGACGTGGTGATCGTGGACGAGGCCCACGAGCTGGTCGACCGGGTCACCTCCGTCGCGACGGGGGATCTGAGCGCGGCCGGCGTGGAGACGGCCGCGCGGCGGTGCGGGCGCCTGACCGAGGAGCACGTCGCCGACCGGCTCAAGGAGGCCGCCGAAGGGCTCGGCCTTCTGCTGGAGGAGATGCCCGCCGGCCGAATGGACGTCCTGTCCGGCGCCCTGGGCAACACTCTGGCCTCAGTGCGGGACGCCGCCCACGGCTGCATCACGGCGCTCGGGCCGGAGAAGAAGGATTCCGACCCCGGCGACATGGCCGCGCGCAAGGCGGCGCGGTCCTCGCTTGAGGAACTGCACGACACGGCCGTGCGAATCCTGGAGGCGTTCCAGCCCGAGATGGCGCAGCGCTTCGACGTGGTGTGGCTGGAGAAGCCGTTCGTCCAGGAAGGGCGCCCGAAGCGGCCGCCGGCGCTGCACGTGGCGCCGATCGGTGTCGGCGGTCTGCTGCGCACGACACTGTTCGAGCAGCGCACCGCGGTCCTGACGTCGGCGACGCTCACGCTGGGCGGATCGTTCGAGCCGCTCGCCCGCCAGTGGGGCCTGCCGCCGCTGGACGAGGGCGCGTCGAGGGACGCCAAGACCGCCGCCGAGGGCCTCGCGCAGACCGCGACGGAGAAGGGCGAGGAGACCGAGGTCGTCTGGTCGGGGCTCGACGTCGGTTCGCCGTTCGACCATCCGAAGGCGGGCATCCTCTACGTCGCGCGGCATCTGCCGCAGCCGGGGCGGGACGGCCTCGCCGACGCCTACCTGACCGAGATCACCGAGCTGATCGAGGCGGCGGGCGGACGGACGCTCGGCCTGTTCTCCTCGATGCGCGCCGCTCGCCAGGCCGCCGACGAGCTGAAGGACCACCTGACCCACCCGCTGCTGTGCCAGGGCGAAGACTCCACGTCGCTGCTGGTGAAGCAGTTCGCCGAGGACGAGCGGACCTGCCTGTTCGGCACCCTGTCGCTCTGGCAGGGCGTGGACGTCCCCGGCCCCTCGCTGCAGCTCGTCATCATGGACCGCATCCCGTTCCCGCGCCCGGACGACCCGGTGTCCTCGGCGCGGTCCCGGGCCGTCGCGGCGCGCGGCGGCAACGGGTTCATGGCGGTCGCGGCGACGCACGCGGCGCTGCTGCTCGCGCAGGGCGCGGGCCGGCTGCTGCGCTCGATGGACGACCGGGGCGTGGTCGCCGTCCTCGACCCGCGGCTCGCCACGGCCCGCTACGGCGGCTTCCTCAAGAACTCGCTGCCGCCGTTCTGGGCGACCACGGATCCCGCCGTCGTCCGCGGCGCCCTCCGGCGCCTTGACGCCGCCGCGTCACCGTCCTAGCGGCGGTAGGTGGAGAGGAACTCCCCGATGCGCCCGACGGCGTCCTCCAGGTCGTCGGCGTACTGGAGGGTGACGATGCGGAAGTGGTCGGTGGACGGCCAGTTGAACCCGGTCCCCTGCACGATGAGGAGCTTCTGCTGCTCCAGCAGGTCGAGGGCGAAGCGCATGTCGTCCTCGATCGGGTACATCTCCGGGTCCAGGCGCGGGAAGACGTACAGGGCGCCGCGCGGTTTGACGCAGCTGACGCCCGGCAGGTCGTTCAGCAGTTTCCAGGCGCGGTCGCGCTGCTCGCCGAGGCGCCCGGTCGGCAGGACGAGCTCGTCGATGCTCTGGTAGCCGCCCAGCGCGGCCTGGATGGCGTGCTGCCCCGGGACGTTCGGGCACAGCCGCATGTTGGCGAGGATGTCGAGGCCCTCGATGTAGGACTCGGCGTGCTCCTTCGGCCCGGACAGCACCACCCATCCCGAGCGGAACCCGGCGACGCGATAGTTCTTGGACAGGCCGCCGAAGGTGAGGCACAGCAGGTCGGGGGCCAGGGACGCGATCGGGACGTGCTCGGCGTCGTCGTAGAGGATCCGGTCGTAGATCTCGTCCGCGAAGATGATCAGGTTGCGGCGGCGGGCGACCTCGACGATGCGCGAGAGCACCTCGCGCGAGTAGACGGCGCCGGTCGGGTTGTTCGGATTGATGATCACCAGGGCCCGGGTGCGGTCGCCGATCTTGGACTCGATGTCGTCCAGGCTCGGCTGCCACCCGTCGTCCTCGTCGCACAGGTAGTGGACGGGCGTCCCTCCGCACAACGACACCGCCGCCGTCCACAGCGGGTAGTCGGGCGTCGGGATGAGCACCTCGTCGCCGTCGTTGAGCAGCGCCTGCAGCGTCATGACGATGAGCTCGGAGACGCCGTTGCCGAGGTAGACGTCCTCGACGTCGACGCCGGTGACACCGCTGTCCTCGAAGCCCTGCACGATGGCGCGGCGGGCGGGCAGGATGCCCTTGGAGTCGCTGTAGCCGTGCGCCTCCGGCAGGTTGCGGATCATGTCCTGGAGGAGTCCGGGAGGCGCCTCGAACCCGAAGGGGGCCGGGTTGCCGATGTGCAGCTTGAGGATCTTGCTGCCCTCGTTCTCCATCTGCTTGGCGCGCTTGAGGACCGGCCCGCGGATGTCGTAACAGACGTTGGTCAGCTTGCCCGACTGGTTGACCTGCATGGACTTACCTTAGCCACGGCCCGCGCGCGACACGCGGCCCGCCCCGAAACGGCCCTGCGACCTGGGAGGACGCCCCGTTCCCCCGGCGCGGCGCCGGGGGAACGGGGACGGGCGCGTCACGGCGCGGCGAGGTCACGGCGCGGCGATGGCGGAAAGGATCGCCAGCCGCGCCGCCCGCCGGGCGGGACGGATCGCGGCGAGAGCCCCCGCGACCGCGCCGACCCCCGCGATGACCGCGACCTGCGCGGCGGGCGGCGCGAACGGGTTGCCGAGGGCGGCGCCGAGGCCCCAGCCGAGGAACACGCCGAGGCCGAGGCCGCCGCCGGTGCCGAACAGCGCCACGATGACCGATTCCCAGCGCACCATCGACCGGATCTGCGGGCGCGTCGCGCCGACCGCGCGGAGCAGGCCGAGTTCGCGGGTCCGCTCGTGGACGGCGAGCGACAGCGTGTTGGCGATGCCGAGCAGCGCGACGACGATGGCCAGGATCAGCATCCCGTAGACGACGCTGATGAAACCGGCCATCTCCTCGGTCTGCGCCGCCACGAACTCGTCCCTCGACTCCACGGCGGGCGCCCCGTAGGGCTTGGCCAGCGCGGTGAGGGCCTGCCGGGCGGACGCGACCGACGCGCCGGGCTTCAGCTCGACGAACGCCCTGGTGTCCAGCGGCTGCCTGGTGTGCGCGTCCCAGACCGACCGCGGGACAAGGTAGTCGCCGGTCATGTCGGTGTTGCCGTAGACGGCGCCCACGGTGAGCTTCTGTGAGGCACCGTCCGCGAACCTCACGCCGACCGCGGTACCCACGCGCCACCCGTTGTCGTCCGCGGCTTTCTTCGAGACGGCGAACGTACCGGCGTCGTTGAGGCCGCCTTGGGTGACGTCCAGGTCGAGGACGCGCCGCAGGCTCGACGGGTCGGCCACGCTGACGGTGGACGGCTCGCCGTTCACCCGCATGCCGCCCGTGCCCATCCCGGCGACGTCACCCACCTGGGGCAGCTCGGCCGCCTCCCGCACGAGCGAGGTGGCGAACCCGCCGGTCTCGTTGGTACCCGCGTCCACGACGATCGGGCCCTTGAACGACCCGGCGACGCCGTCCTCCAGGGAGGCGCGCAGCGATCCGAGGAACACCGTCATCAGCGTGACGACCCCGACGCCGATCATCAGCGCGGTCGCCGCCCCGGCCGTGCGCGCCGGGCTGCGGGTGGCGTTGTCGCGCGCGAGCGCCCCGGGCACGCCGCGCAGCCGCGCAGCGGGCCCGCCGAGCAGCGCCGCGACGGGACGGGCCGCGACGGGGCCGAGCACGACCATCGAGACGACGGTCATCACCGCGCCCGCGGCCGCCATCGCCATCTGCCCGGTGACCGCGCCGAACGAGACGGTGCCGACCGCGACCGCCGCGAAGACGCCGCCGACGATGAGGCGGGTCTCCGACGGCCGGGACGTCTCGGCCGCGACCTCGCGCAGCGCGGCCAGCGGCGGCACCCGCGACGCCTTCAGCGCCGGGCCGAGCGCGGCGGCCAGCGTGACCAGCAGCCCCACCGGGACCGCGATCATGAACGTGGTGGCGGCGATGGTGAGGCCCTCCAGCGCGATGCCGATGCGGAAGCGGATGAACAGCTCCCGGAGCAGGGCGGCGAACCCGAGCCCGCCGGCGAGTCCGGCGAGGGTCGCGGCGGCGCCGATCACCAGCGCCTCGAAGCCGACGATGGTGACGACCTGCCGGCGCCCGGCGCCGAGCGCGCGCAGCAGGGCCGACTCGCGGGTCCGCTGCGCCATCGTGATCGCGAACGTGTTGTGGATGCTGAACGCGGCGACCAGCAGCGCCACGCCGCCGAACGCGGCCAGGACGGTCCTGAACACGCGCAGGAAGCCGTTCTGGACGAGGCTCATGCCCTCCTCGACCTGCGCCTTCTTCGTGAGGGCCTGGACCCCGGCGGGCAGCACCGGCCGCACGCGGGACGCCAGTTCCGCCTGGTCGACGCCGTCCTCGGCGCGGACGGCGACGCCGCTGATGCGGTCGGCGCCCTTCGCGACGTGCCTGCGGGCCCCGTCGAGGGAGAACGCCGTGAACGACGTCTCGCCGAAGGCCTCCTCGTCGCCGAACATGCTGATGCCGACGACGGTCACCGAGACCTTCTCCGGCGTGAGCACCGCCGTCCGGTCGCCGACCTTCAGGTGGCCCTCGTCGGCGAACATCCTGTCGATGACGACCTCGTCCGGGGCGCGGGGCGCCCGCCCTTCGGCGAGCCGGTAGGGGTTGAGCTTCGGGTCGGTCTTCCAGTTGCCCGCCGTCCGGGGGCCGCGCGAAGGGATCACCGTGCCGTCCTTGGCGAGCAACTGCCCCGACCCCTCGATGGTCGGCTCGGCGTTGGCGACGCCCTTCACCTGACGCACACCGTCCAGGACGGACGCGTCGATCTGCCCGCGCGCGCCCCACGGCGCGTCGCTCACCCTGGTCGCGTTCCGGACGACCACGTCCGTGTCGCCGTACGCACTGGAGACGTACCCGTCGATGCTCGCCGCGAGGGTGTCGCCGAGGACGAGCGTCCCGGTCAGGAACGTCACGCCGAGGAAGACCGCCATCAGGGATCCGGCCATGCGGCGCTTGCGTCCCCACAGCTCCTTGAAGACGAGCCCGGTCATCGGTGGTCCCCCAGCCCGCGCATGCGGTCGAGCACGCGGTCGGGTGTGGGCGCGTCCATGACGTCCACGATCCGGCCGTCGGCCAGGAACACCACCGCGTCGGCGTGCCCGGCGGCGACCGGGTCGTGGGTGACCATCGCCACGGTCTGCCCCAGGTGGTCCACGGCGTCGCGCAGGAGCGCCAGCACCTCGGCGCCGGTGCGGGAGTCGAGGTTGCCGGTCGGCTCGTCCGCGAACACGATCTGCGGGCGGGTGACCAGGGCGCGCGCCAGCGCCACGCGCTGCTGCTGCCCGCCCGACATTTCCGAGGGACGGTGCGACAGCCTGTCCCCCAGCTTCAGGACGCGGACGACCGTGTCCAGCCACTCCCGCTCCGGGTCCGTCCCCGCGAGGGTCAGGGGCAGGAGGATGTTGTCGCGGGCCGTCAGCGTGGGGAGCAGGTTGAACGCCTGGAACACGAACCCGATCCGCTCGCGCCTGAGCCGCGTCAGGCGACGGTCCGACAGCGCCCCGAGCTCCTGGTCGCCGACGTGGACCTTGCCGGACGTCGCGTCCTCCAGGCCCGCGACGCAGTGCATGAGCGTGGACTTCCCGGCCCCGGACGGCCCCATGATCGCGGTGAACCGGCCCGCCGGGAACTCCACGCTGACGTCGTCGAGGGCCCTTACCGCCATGGCGCCGGACCCGTAGACCTTGCTGAGGCCCACCGTGCGGGCGCCGCCCGCGACGGCCTCCCCGATCGGTCGGCTTGCTTTCGCTGCGTTCTCCATGACCGGGATCGTGGCCTCGCGCCATGGGGCCCGTCGTCGGGCCAGGAGATGCACTGCGCATGCTCCCCGGGGAGGCCGCGCGGGGGACCTGATACGTCCGGCGCGGTACGCGGCGGACCGGCGAAGATCAATAAGACGCGGTGTCCAATTGTGATGCGGGCAACATACATGCAGGCTTGATTGCATGTATCTCGCGCTCGTACCGTCGGAGTCGTGTCAGTAAGCAGCCGCAGACGTCACCGGCACGGCTCCTCCGGGCGCCGCACGCAGGAGGAGCGCCGGGAGCGCACGCAGGCCAGGCTCCTGGAGGCCACCACGGAGTGCCTGGTGGACCTCGGCTGGTCCGGGACGTCCACCACGGAGGTGGCGCGCCGCGCCGGCGTCTCGCGCGGGGCGCAGCAGCACCACTACCCGACGAAGATGGTCCTCGTCGCGGCGGCGCTGGAGCACCTGCTGGAGGCGCAGCGCCTGGCCTACGAGACGGCCTTCGCGGTGCTGCCGGCGGAGCGGCGCAACGTGTCGGGGGCGCTCGACCTGCTCTGGGAGGTGTTCCGCGGCCGTCCGGCCAAGGCCCTCATGGAGCTGGCGGTGGCGGCCCGCACCGACGACGAGCTGCGGCCGCTGTGCCGCGATCTGAACGAGCGGATCCTCCAGGTGATCACGGAGACCTTCGAGCGGCTGTTCCCCGACAACACCCTTCCCCCCGACTTCGTCTCGACGACGCTGCGCACCCTGTTCGCCATGTTCGTCGGGCTGTCCATCCAGAACGCGCTGGACGACGACGCCGACGGCCACCAGGCCGCGGTGCTGCGCCAGGTCAAGGACGTCGCGCAGCTGATCGTCCCCGAGCCGGGCCAGGCGGAGGCCCGGCCCCGCACCGGCCCCTAGCCACGACCCGTCACACACCGGCCCCGGCCGACCGCACCACCCCGAGGGAGCGTCCCCCATGCCGAAAGCCCCCACCGAACTCGCCGACGAGGTCCGCGAGCAGGTCAAGGACAAGAAGTCGTACCTCGGCGTCATCGACCGCCTGAACAAGGCCTCGGTCGACAAGCACTGGGAGGCCTACACCGACATCCCCTGGGACGACCCCGAGTTCCTCGTCGACAAGAACGACCCGCGCTGGGTGCTGCCGCCGTTCGACCGGCTCGGGGAGACGGCGTGGTACCAGTCGCAGCCGCCGGAGATCAAGTCGCAGATCGGCCTCTGGCGCGTCGCCACCGCGATGAAGATCGGGCTGCAGTTCGAGAACCTGCTGAAGCGCGGGCTGCTCAACTACGCCTACCGGCTGCCGAACGGGCGGCCCGAGTTCCGGTACGTCTACCACGAGACGACCGAGGAATGTCACCACGGCATGATGTTCCAGGAGTTCGTGAACCGGACGAAGATGCCGATCCGCGGCATGCCGCGCGCGCTCAGCCTCATCGCGCAGGCCGCCCCGTGGATCCCGCTGGTCAGCACCGAGATGTTCTTCATCTTCGTGCTCGGCGGCGAGGACCCGATCGACTACGTCCAGCGCAAGTCCCTCAAGGGCGGGCACATCAAGCACCCCCTGGAGGAGACCATCATGAAGATCCACATCGCGGAGGAGGCCCGGCACATCTCGTTCGCCCGGCACTACCTCAAGCACCGCGTCCCGAACATGCACCCGGTGCGCCGCCGGATCCTCGGCATCGCGACGCCCGTCGTCCTCGGCGTGATGGCGCGGATCATGCTCTCCCCGCCCGGCCCGATGGTGCGGCACTTCAACATCCCGAAGGACGTCGTCCGCGCCGCCTACAAGAACGACGCCGCGCAGGCGGAGATCTCCAACTCGGTCGGCAAGATCCGCGACCTGATGGCCGAGCTCGGCGTGGTCACACCGGTGAACAAGCAGGTCTGGAAGGCCTTCGGCATCTGGGACGAGCCCAAGCAGCGCCGCGCCGTCGAGCCGGCCAAGGCCGCCTGAGCATGGCGCAGGCCGAGGGCGGCCCCGCCGTCGTCACGCCCGCGGCGGGGCCGGGCGGCCCGTACAAGGTCGTCGTCATCGGGACGGGCTTCTCGGGCCTCGGGATGGCGATCGGGCTGAAGAAGGCCGGCGTGCACGACTTCGTCATCCTGGAGAAGGCGAACGAGGTCGGCGGGACGTGGCGGGAGAACACCTATCCCGGATGCGCGTGCGACATCATGTCGCTGCTGTACTCCTACTCGTTCGAGCCGAAGAACGACTGGTCGCGGATGTTCCCGAAGCAGGGCGAGCTGCTGCGGTACATCAAGGACGTGGTCGACAAGTACGAGCTCGCGCAGCACATCCGGTTCAACGCCGAGGTGACCGCGACGGAGTACGACGACGCCACCGACACCTGGCGGGTGACCGTCAACGGCGGCGAGACCGTCCGCGGGCGGGCGCTGGTCGCCGGAATGGGGCCGCTGCACCGTCCGAGCATCCCCGACCTGCCCGGTCTCGCCTCGTTCGAGGGGACGGCGTTCCACTCCGCCGAGTGGGACCACTCCTACGACCTGACCGGCAAGCGGGTCGCGGTGATCGGGACGGGCGCGTCGGCGATCCAGTTCGTCCCGCAGATCGCGGGGAAGGTCCGGCATCTGACGGTGTTCCAGCGGACGCCGCCGTGGATCCTGCCGAAGCCCGACCGCCGGGTCACCGGGGTGGAGCGGGCGCTGTTCCGCCGCGTCCCGCTCGTCCAGCGCGGGTACCGCAACGCCATCTACCTGATGCAGGAGAGCTTCGTCCTGGGGTTCAAGAACCCCAGGCTGCTGAAGGCGGCCGGTTCCCTGGCCCGCCGGCACCTGGCCCGGCAGGTGCCGGACCGGGACCTGCGCCGAAAGCTCACCCCCGACTACACGATGGGCTGCAAGCGGACGCTGGTGTCGAGTGACTACTACCCGGCGCTGATGCGGCCCAACGTGGAGCTGACCATCGAGGGCATCACCGAGATCCGCCCGCGTTCGATCGTCACGCGCGACGGGCGCGAGCACGAGGTGGACGCCATCGTCTTCGGCACCGGCTTCCACGTCACCGACGCCTTCGCCGGCGCCCGCATCGTCGGCCGCGACGGGCTGCGGATCCAGGACGCGTGGCGGGACGGCATCGAGGCGCACCTCGGCGTCGCCGTGAAGGGCTTCCCGAACCTGTTCCTGCTGCTCGGCCCGAACTCCGGCCTCGGCCACAACTCGATGATCTTCATCATCGAGGCGCAGGTCCGCTACGTCCTGCAGTGCCTGGCGATGCTGGACGACGCGGGCGGCTCCGCGATCTCGGTCAGGCCGTCCGCGCAGGACCGGTTCAACCGCTGGGTGCAGCACCGGTCGGAGGGCGCCGTGTGGGTGGCCGGGGGCTGCGACAGCTGGTACCTCGACCGCGAGGGCGTGAACCGGGCGGCGTGGCCGGCGTCCACCCTCGCCTTCTGGCTGCGGACCCGCCGCCTCGACCCCGGCGACTTCCAGATCGAGCGCCGGGACGAGTCCGCGGCGCCGAGTTTGTCGTCCCGGTGAGTACCGGCGGCCCGCGCCGCCGCCTAGAATCCACGCAATTGAACAGAACATCCAATTAGCCAGTGCGGTCCGGGCTCGCTCCACCCCCGAGCCCGGACCCGCTGTTCACCCGAGCGGAGCGCGCAATGAGCATCGCGATCGTGACCGGAGGAGCGTCCGGCATCGGCCGTGCGATCGCCACGTCCCTGGTGGCGCGCGGCGACACCGTCGTGGTCACCGACATCAACGCCGAGGGCGCCGCGCAGGTCGCCGACAAACTGAACACCCTCGGCAGCGGCAAGGCCGTCTCCGCCCCCCTCGACGTCACCGACGCCGCCGCCGTCGCCGACCTCTACCAGGGCGTCAAGGCCGACCACGGGCGGCTCGACCTGGTGTTCAACAACGCGGGCATCGCGGTCGGCGGGCTGGCCGAGGAGCTCACCCTCGACCACTGGAACCGCGCCATCGACATCAACCTCAAGGGCGTCGTGCACGGCGTCCACGCCGCCTACCCGATCATGCTGGAGCAGGGCCGCGGCCACATCGTCAACACCGCCTCGCTCGCCGGGCTCGTCCCGATGCCGATCGGCATCCCCTACACCGCCACCAAGCACGCCGTCGTCGGCCTCTCCCTCGGCCTGCGCGCCGAGGCCGCGGGGCGCGGCGTCAAGGTCAGCGTGGTGTGCCCGAGCTTCGTGGACACCCCGCTCCTGCACAACGTCAACCCCGGCCTGCCCGAGACCCCGCTGAGCGGCGACGCCACCGGCGACATCGCGAAGGCGGCACCGCGCCTGTACACGGCCGAGAAGCTCGCGCGCGACATCATGCGCGGCGTCGCCAAGAACCAGGCCCTGATCGTCTCGCCCGCCCACGGCCGCCTCGCCTGGCGCGGCGTCCGCCTCAACCCGGGCGCGGCCGTCCGCGTCGCCCAGATCGGCGTCAACCGCATCCGCGGCGGCAAGTAGGACGGTCGCCCGCTGGAACGCCTCTCTCCTTCGACCTGCGACGGCTTCGAAATGTCGCAGGTCGAAGGCGGGTTCCTCGGGTCGTCCGGAGAGACACCGTGGGCCGGCCTCCGCGCGGGAGACGGGCGACGGCCCGCATAGGCTGGACGGCGTGGAGCGCATCCTGGTCAGCTCATGCCTCGCCGGGCGGCCCGTCCGCTACGACGGCGCGGCCAAGCCGGTGGCGGGCGGGCTCTTCGAGCGCTGGCGCACCGAGGGCCGCCTCGTCCCGTTCTGTCCCGAGGTGTCGGGCGGCCTGCCCGTCCCCCGCCCGCCGGCCGAGATCGTCGGCGGGGACGGCGGCGACGTCCTCGACGGCACGGCCCGCATCCTCACCGGCAGCGGCGCCGACGTCACCGGCGAGTTCCTGCGCGGTGCCCGCCTGGCCCTGGAGGCCGCGCGGCGCGCCGGCGCCCGCCTCGCCCTGCTCAAAGAGGGGAGCCCGTCCTGCGGCGGCCACCGCGTCCACGACGGCACCTTCACCGGCACGTCGGTCCCCGGCTCCGGCGTGACGACCGCGCTCCTCCGCCGCGCCGGCATCCACGTCTTCAGCGAAGACGAACTGGGCGAACTGGACGCCCTCCTCGGCGACCTGGAAGCCTGAACACGGGAGAGTCGCCGGCGCACCGGCCTCAAGCCGTGAAACGGGCCATCTGCTCGGCGGTCAGCGCCGAAACGGGCAGCGGCCGCGCGGCCTCGGCCCGCAGCCCGTCGAGGAAGAACCCGAGGCAGCGCCGCCAGGCGTCGGGCGCGGCATCCGCGGACTCCCGGATGACCTGCGACATCGCCCACATCAGCGGCACGACGTCCTGCGGCTCGAAGTCGGGGCGCAGATCCCCGGCCTCCTTGGCCCTGGCCGTGATCGTCACCAGGTGGTCGAATCCCCGATCGCAGGCGGCGTTCAACTCGGCGGCGAGGGGGTAGCGCCGGGCGAGCGCGTCGTTGAGCCCGCGGTCCTCGGCCTGCAAGGCGAACAGTCCCTCGATGTAGCCGACGAACCCGCTCCAGGGATCGGGCTCGGCCAGGGACCGCTCGACGATCTCGTCGAGCGCGGCCAGGCGGGCGGGGAAGATGGCGTCGAAGAGGTTCTCCCGCGCGGGGAAGTGGTTGTAGAGCGTGCCGATGCTCACGCCCGCCCGCCGCGCGACCTCCTCCAGCGGCGCGTCGAGGCCGCGTTCCCCGAACACGGCCGCGCCGGCGACCACCAGCTTGTCCCGATTGCGCACGGCGTCCGCCCGAGGCGGCCTGCTCTTTCCGGCCATGCCCCCATACTACGAAGTTGAGGAGACCCTCAAGTTTCATGCTAAGTTGAGGGCGTCCTCAACTTGCTGGAGGTTCACATGTCATCCACGACCGTCGTCATCGGGGCCGGACCGGGTCTCGGCATGTCCGTCGCGCACCGCTTCGGCCGCGAAGGCCACAAGATCGTGCTCCTGTCCAGGAACCCGGCGCGCCACCCCGGCTACCTCGCGGCGCTGGAGGCCGAGGGCATCGAGGCCACGGCCCGCGCCGCGGACGTCCGCGACCGTGACGCGCTGCTCGCCGCGCTCGACGCCGTCGGCCCCGTCGACGTCGTCTACTACGGCCCCGGCGCGGCGGACCCCGACGCCCGGCCCACCGCCATCGCCTCGACGGACGTACCGACCGCCAAGGAGGCGATGAGCTGGGTGTATCCCGCGATCGACGTGGTGGGCGCCGTCCTGCCCGGGATGCTGGAGCGCGGCGGCGGCGGGCTGCTGTTCGCGGGCGGCCTCAGCGCCGTCGTCCCGATGCCCATGCTCGGCGGCTTCGCCCTCTCCTCGGCGGCTCTGCGGAACTACGCCCTCACGCTCAACGCGGCCCTGACCGAGAAGGGGATCTACGCCGGCACGCTGACGATCGGCGGGCTGATCGAACGCGGCGACATCCACCGGATGATCATGTCCCGGATGGAGGACCTGGACGGCATCACCGTCGGCACCCTCGACCCCGACGACATCGCCGACACCGCATGGGACCTCTACGCCAAGCGCGACCGCGCCGAAGCGGTCTTCAACGCGCTGGCGTAACGCCCTCCCCCACGCGGCGCATCATCGCAAGTTGCGCCGCGGAGCCCCGTGGTGGTCGCTCCTCAGCCGTTCCGTTCGGATGCTCCCGGTGGCGTCGCCGCGCGAGCGGCGCCGCCTTCGAGGATGCCGGCGGCCTCCCCGGCCAGGCCCGCGAGCAGGCTCAGGGCCGCGGCCGAGGGGGTGCCCGGGTCGGCGGTGAACACCGCCATGCGCTGGCCCTCGTCGTTGGACAGCTCCATGATCTCGTTGTTCAGCATCATCGCCCCCACCAGCGGATGCCGGAACTCGCGCGTGTACCGGACGGCGCAGTCCTGGACCGGATGCGCCGCCCACAAAGACGTGAACTCCGGGCTGTGCACGGTGAGCTCGCCGATGAGGCCGTTCAGTTCCGGGTCGTGGGGGTAGCGGGCGGCGGTCATGCGAACGTCCGCGACCGTGTCCCGGGCCTTGGTCCGCCAGTCGGCGTACAGCTCGCGCGTATGCGGGTCCAGGAAGACCAGGCGGGCGATGTTGGGGCGTCCACGGGGCTGCTCGGGAGCCTCGAACGGGACGTGCCCGGCGAGCAGCGCGTGCGCGGCGCGGTTCCAGGCGAGCACGTCGTAGCGGCGCCCCATGATCAGTGCGGGGGTGTCGCCGAACGCGCCGACCATGAGGCGGACAGCGGGGCGCAGCCGCTCCGGGCGCGGGCGCCGGCGCGGTTCCGCCTTCTGGCGGGCAAGGCTCCGCATGTAGGCGTGCTCCGTCTCGTCCAGCCGCAGGACGCGGGCGACCGCGTCGAGGACGGCCTGCGAGGCGTTGGTGCTCTGCCCCTGCTCCAGGCGTGTGTAGTACCCGGCGCTGACGCCCGCGAGCTGCGCCAGTTCCTCGCGGCGCAGCCCGGGCACGCGCCGCCGGCCGCCGTAGTCGGGTAGGCCGACGTCCTCGGGGCGAAGCCGGGCGCGACGGCTGCGCAGGAACTCACCGAGTTCGGACCGCTGCTCCATGCCGTCCAGCATGCCCGCCTCCGCCCCCCTTTGCCTGCACCCGTCGGATGTAGGCACCGCAGGGGTGCCCTCAGCAGGGGGCTGGGTAGCGCTCGCGGTCCGCCGCAGGGTGGGCCGTGCCGGGACGCCGTCATGCGTTCCGGCACGGCACATCATGAAAGGCGAACATGACGGACGAATCGATCCGGCGCGCGCGTTCCAGCGCGCTCGGCCGCCGCGGATGGCTGGCCCTGCTCACCTTGTGCGGCGCCACCTTCATGACAGGGCTGGACTACTCGGTCGTGACCGTGGCCCTGCCCGAGATAGGACGCGATCTGGGCTTCGCGAGCACCGGTTCGCTCCAGTGGGTCGCGACGGCCTGCCTGCTCCCGACCGCGAGCCTGCTGCCTCTGTTCGGCCGCGTCTCCGACATCGTCGGCCGCCGCAGGCTGTTCACCCTGGGAGTCGTCCTGTTCGGGGGCCTCTCCCTGGCGGCGGCGCTGGCGACGGGGCCGGCCCTGCTGATCGCCGCCCGTGCGGGCCAGGGCGCGTCCGCCGCGATGATCACCCCGACCGCCATCGCGCTGATGACCGCGGCGTTCCCGGAAGGACCCCGCCGAACGCGGGCGCTGGGCGTCAACGGTGCGGTGCTGTCGCTGGGGTTCGTCCTCGGCACCCTGGGCGGCGGCGTCATCACCAGCGGCCTGAACTGGCGCTGGACCATGCTGCTCCTGGCCGCCATCAGCGTCCTGGTGCTGCTCGGCACGACCACGCTGCCGCCGGGCACCGGCACACGGGCGACGGCCCGCCTGGACGTCCCCGGCGCCGCCCTGGCGAGCATCGGCCTGTTCGCCCTGGTCTATGGCATCTCGACAGGCGCCGACGCGGGCTGGGCGAGCCCGCCGACGCTGGGTTCCCTCTCCCTGGCCGCGCTCTCCCTGAGCGCGTTCCTCCTGGCGGAGCGGCGGCACCCGGCACCCCTGATCCCGCTGGGCCTCCTGAACAGGCCGACGGTGAAGTGGAGCGGCCTGGTCGGCTTCGTCACCCTCGGCATGTGCGGCGGGACGACGGTCCTCCTCAGCCTCTACATGCAGGACGTGCTCGGCTATTCGGCACTGGCCACGGGTGCCGGCTTCCTCGCGGAGGGCATCGCGGCCCTCGTCGCGGGTGTGCTGGCCGCCCGGCTGATCGCAGTCCTGGGCAAGGCCCGCGCCATGAGCCTCGGCCTCGCCGTCCAGGGCATCGGCACCGGCGCGATGGTCCTCCTGCCCGTGGAGGGCGGACTTCCGCTCCTGCTCGCCACATCCGGCGCCATGGGCTTCGGCCACGTCCTGACGGTCGTCTCCTTCATCACCACCATGACGTCCGGGCTGCGGGACGACGAGCAGGGCACCGCAGGCGGCCTGTCACAACTGCCGCAGTTCCTCGGCGGCATCGGCACGGCCGGCCTGGCGGCCATCGTCACGGCTCGCACCGATGCCCTTTCGTCCGCGGCGGATCCAGTCCTCGCCACCCTGGGCGGCCTGCACACGGCCACCTTCGTGGCGGGTCTCCTCTGCCTGACCGCCACCGCCCTACCGCTGCTCCTCCGGGCGACGCCCCTCGACCCGACGGCCGCAGCGAGCAGGTCCGGGACGGAACGAGCACCCCTTTAAGACCGGTATCAACGGGCCGGCGAGACACGGGCCGCGCGGCAGGGCACTGAACACCTGCCGCGCCCACCGGCGGTCGATCTTTGACAGGCAAGCAGTGGCTTGCCTAACGTTGGGCGAGTGGGAGACATGTTCAAGGCTTTGGCCGACCCCACCCGGCGCACCATCCTCGACGAGCTGACCCGCCAGAACGGTCAGACGCTCTACGAGATCTGCGGCCGCCTGACGACCATGCACGGGCTCGGGTCCTCACGGCAGGCGATCTCGCAGCATCTCGACGTCCTTGAGGCCGCCGGCCTGGTCGAGACCAGGCGCGAGGGCCGGTACAAGTTCCACTACATCAACACCAGTCCGCTCCAGTACATCGTCGAGCGGTGGCTCCACAGGCCCACGGGCGCCGAGCGTCCCTCACGGCCCCACCGTTGAAGAACGACGTCTCCCTGGGCGAGCACCGCTGGCTTACGGTGGTGTCCCCGAAGGACCCGGAAGGCACCAATCTGCTTCTCGAACCCCGCAGCCGCCCCGCGGGGAAGCCGTTTCAAGGAAGCACTGGCCGCTTCGCTCACCGACCCCGGATGACCGCCCACCATGCCAAAAATGAGAAAGGCCCCGCCGGTAACGGCGGGGCCTTTCTGCAATATATGTCCGGCGGCGTCCTACTCTCCCACACGGTCTCCCATGCAGTACCATCGGCGCTGAAGGGCTTAACTTCCGGGTTCGGGATGGGACCGGGTGTTTCCCCCTCGCCAAAACCACCGAACGTCTCAACGCACCACCCAACCTGGGTGGGCAAATCCACGTCCGAGCCATCGGCTCGACATTCCATTAAGTTAAGTCTAACGGGTTCCCGGTTGTTTTCTGGGAACCACACAGGGACGCGAACATCTCTCGCAGCAATTCACTCTGAACGTTCAGTGTGTTCAAGCCACTCGGCCTATTAGTACCGGTCGACTCCACACGTTACCGCGCTTCCATCTCCGGCCTATCAACCCGGTCGTCTACCGGGGGCCTTACACCCCTTTAACAGGGTGGGAGAACTCATCTCGAGGAAGGCTTCCCGCTTAGATGCTTTCAGCGGTTATCCCGACCGAACGTAGCCAACCAGCCGTGCCCCTGGCGGGACAACTGGCACACCAGAGGTTCGTCCGTCCCGGTCCTCTCGTACTAGGGACAGACCCTCACAATTCTCCTACGCGCACAGCGGATAGGGACCGAACTGTCTCGCGACGTTCTAAACCCAGCTCGCGTGCCGCTTTAATGGGCGAACAGCCCAACCCTTGGGACCTACTCCAGCCCCAGGATGCGACGAGCCGACATCGAGGTGCCAAACCATCCCGTCGATATGGACTCTTGGGGAAGATCAGCCTGTTATCCCCGGGGTACCTTTTAGCCGTTGAGCGACACCACTTCCACACGTAGGTGCCGGATCACTAGGCCCTGCTTTCGCACCTGCTCGACACGTCCGTCTCACAGTCAAGCTCCCTTGTGCCCTTGCACTCGCCACCTGATTGCCAACCAGGCTGAGGGAACCTTTGGGCGCCTCCGTTACATTTTGGGAGGCAACCGCCCCAGTTAAACTACCCACCAGGCACTGTCCCCCACCCGGATACACGGGTGCGGGTTAGACGCTCAAAACGACCAGAGTGGTATTTCACCAACGACTCCACCCAAACTGGCGTCTGGGCTTCACAGTCTCCCACCTATCCTACACAAGACGCTCCAAGCGCCAATGCCAAGCTATAGTGAAGGTCCCGGGGTCTTTCCGTCCTGCTGCGCGAAACGAGCATCTTTACTCGTACTGCAATTTCGCCGGGCCTGTGGTTGAGACAGCGGGGAAGTCGTTACGCCATTCGTGCAGGTCGGAACTTACCCGACAAGGAATTTCGCTACCTTAGGATGGTTATAGTTACCACCGCCGTTTACCGGCGCTTAGATTCTCAGCTTCGAAGGAACAAGTCCCCCTAACCGGTCCTCTTAACGTTCCGGCACCGGGCAGGCGTCAGTCCGTATACAGCGTCTTACGACTTCGCACGGACCTGTGTTTTTAGTAAACAGTCGCTTCCCCCTGGCCTCTGCGACCCCACCCAGCTCAGACAGCAAATGCCATCACCAGGCAAGGTCCCCCTTCTCCCAAAGTTACGGGGGCAATTTGCCGAGTTCCTTAACCACAGTTCACCCGATCGCCTTGGTATTCTCTACCTGACCACCTGAGTCGGTTTGGGGTACGGGCCGCCGGTACACTCGCTAGAGGCT
The DNA here is from genome assembly GCF_013409045.1 of Actinomadura citrea. Classification (NCBI taxonomy): domain Bacteria; kingdom Bacillati; phylum Actinomycetota; class Actinomycetes; order Streptosporangiales; family Thermomonosporaceae; genus Actinomadura; species Actinomadura citrea. The sequence goes on from NZ_JACCBT010000001.1 coordinate 6,838,262, forward strand.
TTTCTCGGCAGCATGGGATCACTCACTTCACCTAAAACGGCTCGGCATCAGCTCTCAGGATACGTGAGAGACGGATTTACCTATCTCTCTCCCTACAGCCTTACCCCGGGACAACCATCGCCCGGGCTGAGCTACCCTCCTGCGTCACCCCATCACTCACCTACTACCCCCTCGGGCCCCACGCTCCCCACCCAACAGACCCGAAGGCCCAAAGGATGGTTCAGGTGGTTAGCATCAGAGGATTCAGCGTTGGCGCATACCAGCGGGTACGGGAATATCAACCCGTTGTCCATCGACTACGCCTGTCGGCCTCGCCTTAGGTCCCGACTTACCCTGGGCGGATTAGCCTGCCCCAGGAACCCTTGGTCATCCGGCGCACACGTTTCTCACGTGTGATTCGCTACTCATGCCTGCATTCTCACTCCCGCACCCTCCACCCCTGGGTCACCCCGAGGCTTCACCGGATACAGGACGCTCCCCTACCCATCAACACATACGTGTCAATGCCACGGCTTCGGCGGTGTGCTTGAGCCCCGCTACATTGTCGGCGCGGAATCACTTGACCAGTGAGCTATTACGCACTCTTTCAAGGGTGGCTGCTTCTAAGCCAACCTCCTGGTTGTCACAGCAACTCCACATCCTTTCCCACTTAGCACACGCTTAGGGGCCTTAGCCGATGATCTGGGCTGTTTCCCTCTCGACTACGAAGCTTATCCCCCGCAGTCTCACTGCCGCGCTCTCACTTACCGGCATTCGGAGTTTGGCTGACGTCAGTAACCTGGTAGGGCCCATCAGCCATCCAGTAGCTCTACCTCCGGCAAGAAACACGCGACGCTGCACCTAAATGCATTTCGGGGAGAACCAGCTATCACGGAGTTTGATTGGCCTTTCACCCCTAACCACAGGTCATCCCCCAGGTTTTCAACCCTGGTGGGTTCGGGCCTCCACACCGTCTTACCGGCGCTTCACCCTGCCCATGGCTAGATCACTCCGCTTCGGGTCTACAGCATGCGACTAAAAACGCCCTATTCAGACTCGCTTTCGCTACGGCTACCCGACACCGGTTAACCTCGCCACACACCATAACTCGCAGGCTCATTCTTCAAAAGGCACGCCATCACCAACAACAAGGAACAAGTCCCTCACTGAGGAGGCTCTGACGGCTTGTAGGCACACGGTTTCAGGTACTATTTCACGACCCCTCACCGGGGCACTTTTCACCTTTCCCTCACGGTACTGGTCCGCTATCGGTCATCAGGAAGTATTCAGCCTTACCACGTGGTCGTGGCAGATTCACACGGGATTTCACGGGCCCCGTGCTACTCGGGAACACACCCAGAAGCCACTCGAATTTCGTCTACCGGACTCTCACCGTCTACGGTCGGCCATCCCAAGCCATTCGACTATCCCAGCGGTTTATAACTCCTCGGCCCAGCGGCAGCTGGACCAGGGTGGTCCCACAACCCCGCACACGCAACGCCTGCCGGCTATCACACGCGCACGGTTTAGGCTCCTCCGCTTTCGCTCACCACTACTCACGGAATCACTATTGTTTTCTCTTCCTGCGGGTACTGAGATGTTTCACTTCCCCGCGTTCCCACCAACCTGCCTATACATTCAGCAGGCGGCGACACCCCATGACGGGTGCCAGGTTTCCCCATTCGGAAATCCCCGGATCAAAGTCTGGTTGCCGACTCCCCGAGGCATATCGCAGGCTCCCACGTCCTTCATCGGCTCCTGATGCCAAGGCATCCACCGTATGCCCTTAAAAACTTGAACACACAAAACGATCAGAACAAATCGCAGATAAACAACAAAACCCACAAGGACCGAAATCCCTGCGAGTCTCATCATCTACCAGAGATGCTCGCGTCCACTGTGCAGTTCTCAAAAAACAACCGGGCCCACCAAAACCACACCACCCGAAGATGATGCGGTCCTGGTCCCGTAGTCCGAGGTCACCCGAGCTCGCGCCCGTTCCCTCAGGACCCAACAGCGTGTCCAACCCACCACCTGCCTGAAACCAACGTTCCCACTCCCCGCAGCCGAAACTGCAGGTCGGTACTAGCCGGCTCACACACGCAGTGAGCTGAGTAACCAGTGCTCCACATCTATGAGCAGCCACCTGACGAACATGCGCCGTCACTGGTGGCCACCGACCACGGTCCCTCTCACGAGGCGACCCCGGCCAGTTGATGCTCCTTAGAAAGGAGGTGATCCAGCCGCACCTTCCGGTACGGCTACCTTGTTACGACTTCGTCCCAATCGCCGGCCCCACCTTCGACCGCTCCCCCCACAAAGTGGTTGGGCCACGGGCTTCGGGTGTTGCCGACTTTCGTGACGTGACGGGCGGTGTGTACAAGGCCCGGGAACGTATTCACCGCAGCGTTGCTGATCTGCGATTACTAGCGACTCCGACTTCACGAAGTCGAGTTGCAGACTTCGATCCGAACTGAGACCGGCTTTAAGGGATTCGCTCCACCTCACGGTATCGCAGCCCTCTGTACCGGCCATTGTAGCATGTTTGCAGCCCAAGACATAAGGGGCATGATGACTTGACGTCATCCCCACCTTCCTCCGAGTTGACCCCGGCGGTCTCCCATGAGTCCCCACCCGAAGTGCTGGCAACATGGAACGAGGGTTGCGCTCGTTGCGGGACTTAACCCAACATCTCACGACACGAGCTGACGACAGCCATGCACCACCTGTCACCGGCCCAAAAAGGACCCACCATCTCTGATGGTTTTCCGGCAATGTCAAGCCTTGGTAAGGTTCTTCGCGTTGCGTCGAATTAAGCAACATGCTCCGCCGCTTGTGCGGGCCCCCGTCAATTCCTTTGAGTTTTAGCCTTGCGGCCGTACTCCCCAGGCGGGGCGCTTAATGCGTTAGCTGCGGCGCGGAATCCGTGGAAGGACCCCACACCTAGCGCCCAACGTTTACGGCGTGGACTACCAGGGTATCTAATCCTGTTCGCTCCCCACGCTTTCGCTCCTCAGCGTCAGTACAGGCCCAGAGAACCGCCTTCGCCACCGGTGTTCCTCCCGATATCTGCGCATTTCACCGCTACACCGGGAATTCCATTCTCCCCTACCTGCCTCTAGTCTGCCCGTATCCACCGCAGACCCACGGTTAAGCCGTGGGCTTTCACGACAGACGCGACAAACCGCCTACGAGCTCTTTACGCCCAATAATTCCGGACAACGCTTGCGCCCTACGTATTACCGCGGCTGCTGGCACGTAGTTAGCCGGCGCTTCTTCTGCAGGTACCGTCACGTTAGCTTCGTCCCTGCTGAAAGAGGTTTACAACCCGAAGGCCGTCATCCCTCACGCGGCGTCGCTGCGTCAGGCTTCCGCCCATTGCGCAATATTCCCCACTGCTGCCTCCCGTAGGAGTCTGGGCCGTGTCTCAGTCCCAGTGTGACCGGTCGCCCTCTCAGGCCGGTTACCCGTCGTCGCCTTGGTAGGCCATCACCCCACCAACAAGCTGATAGGCCGCGAGCCCATCCCCAACCGAAAAACTTTCCACCACCCGATCATGCGATCAGCGGTTACATCCGGTATTAGACCCAGTTTCCCGGGCTTATCCCAAAGTCAGGGGCAGGTTGCTCACGTGTTACTCACCCGTTCGCCGCTCGAGTACCCCCGAAGGGGCCTTTCCGCTCGACTTGCATGTGTTAAGCACGCCGCCAGCGTTCGTCCTGAGCCAGGATCAAACTCTCCATCAAGGTCACACGACCAACCAGGGGGCGAACCCCGACCGGCCAAACCTCAGGAAACAATCCCAGCATCACCATCCCCCACAAAGAGGGACAGCATTGCCTCAAAGAAATCCCCACCACCCCACACAGTGAAGTGGCACGGGGCGACCCGGTCATTGAAGACCGAGCCGATAAAGGCACTGGCTTTTAACACGCTGTTGAGTTCTCAAGAAACGGACACCCACCGCGCCGGACCCCGCTCCCGCGGTCCCCGGCTCCGGGGCAACCCTGCTAACTTACCAGATCCATCTCCGGTGTCAAGCCGATCTGCGAAGATCTTTTTGACGAGTCGAAGGTGATCCAGTCCCCCACGCGACGACACGACCAAGTCGAAGACTCAGAAAGATCGCTCCGTGGGAGGCGCCCTGCGGGCCGGCCACCTTGCGGCGTCCTGCATCCCGTCTGGCTTGTCCTTCAAGAGTACCTCGGTGCGCAGAGCCCTGCGAACCGTTTTCCTCTGTCGGTGTCCCCTGGGGCCGTCCGCCTGTCGGCGTCCCGCATCCCCTTGGGGCACCACAGAGATTAGGCAGCCCCGGGAGGTCCGTCAAATCGGGCCCGGCCACCTGTTCACCCGTCCATCGAAACCCCCAGGTCACGCACTGTTCAAGTCGGCGGCGTCACCAACGCGTCAGCGTCACGTCAGCGTTCGCGCACCGGTGTCCGCGTGATGTCAGCGCCGTCGCCCACGGTGGTGACCGTCACAACGAAGGAATTACGGGAGGCACCCAGATGGACGATGTGATCCGCGCGGAGGGGCTGCGGAAAAGGTTCGGTGACACGAAGGCGCTGGACGGTGTGGACATCACGGCTCGCCGGGGCACGGTGCTCGGGGTCCTCGGGCCGAACGGAGCGGGCAAGACCACCGCGGTGCGCGTACTGGCGACACTGCTGAAGCCGGACGCCGGACATGCCGAGGTGGGCGGGTACGACGTGGTCAAGGACGCGGTGCGCGTCCGGGCGAAGATCGGGCTGACCGGACAGTACGCGTCGGTGGACGAGGAGCTGACCGGCTTCGAGAACCTCGTGATGATCGCCCGGCTGCTGGACTTCGGCCGCGCGGAGGCGAAGGCTCGGGCACGGCAGTTGCTCGACCGGTTCCGGCTCACCGACGCGGGGGCACGCGCCGTGAAGACGTACTCGGGCGGGATGCGCCGCCGGCTGGACCTGGCGGCGAGCCTGATCAACCACCCGGAGATCATTTTCCTGGACGAGCCGACGACCGGGCTGGACCCGCGGGCGCGCAACGAGGTCTGGGACACGGTCCGGGAGATCGTCGCCGAGGGGGCGACGGTGCTGCTGACCACGCAGTACCTGGAGGAGGCCGACGCGCTCGCCGACCGGATCGCGGTGTTCGACCACGGGCGGGTCATCGCGGAGGGCACCTCCGACGACCTGAAGGGGCGGATCGGGCGGCAGACGCTGGTGGTCCGGGCGGCCGAGCCGTTCCGCCTTGCGCAGCTCACCGCGATCGTCGCGGAGCTGACCGGGGAGCCTCCGGAGGTCCAGAAGGCCGCGGGCCTCGTCTCGGCGCCCGTCAACGATCCGCGCCTGCTGTCGGCTCTGGTGCGGCGGCTGGACGAGGCGTCCATCGTGGCGGCCGAGCTGGCGTTGCGGATGCCGAGCCTGGACGAGGTGTTCCTCACGCTGACAGGCCATCACGCCGAAGAGCCCGCGTCCGAGCTCGTTTCCGAGGGGAGCCTGGCATGACCGCCATCACCGTTGACAGCCGTCCGTCCGCCGCCGAGCCGCCCGCGCGCATCAGCGTGAGGAGGACGGTGCGGCACGGTCTGACGCTGGCGTGGCGCAACGTCGCCCAGTTGAAGCACTCGCCGGAGAAGCTGCTGGACACGACGCTGATGCCGATCGTGTTCCTGCTGCTGTTCCTGTACGTGTTCGGCGGCGCGGTGGCCGGCGACACGCATTCCTACCTGCAGCAGCTGCTTCCGGGGCTCGTCGCGCAGATGGCGATGTTCGCCACGATGGGGCTCGGGACGGCGCTGAACGAGGACATTCACAAGGGCGTGTTCGACCGGTTCCGGAGCCTGCCGATCGCTCGTTCCGCACCGCTGCTCGGGACGGTCCTCGGGGACACGGTCCGGTTCATCACCGTGATGACGGTGCTCGTGGGGTTCGGGTCGGTCCTCGGGTTCCGCTTCCACACCGATCCGCTGTCGGTGCTCGCGGCGTTCGCGCTGGCGTACGTGTTCTACCTGGCGGTCTGCTGGATCTCCGTGCTCGTGGGGCTGGTCGCGCCGACGCCCGAGACGGTGCAGGGGCTCGCGTTCATCTGGGTGATGCCGCTGACGTTCGGCAGCAGCATCCTCGTGCCGGACACGTCCACGATGCCGGGATGGCTGGAGGCGTGGACGAAGGTCAACCCGGTCACGCACCTGGCGGAGTCGGTGCGCGCGCTGACCGTCGGCGGCCCGATCGGGAACCACGCCTGGTACACGCTCGCCTGGGCGGCGGGCATCGTCGTCGTCACGTTCCCGCTGGCCATGCGCATGTACTCGCGGAGGGCCTGACGTCCGGCCTCGTATCCGAACGCGCGTCGCCCCGAAGAATCCGTCTTCGGGGCGGCGCGCGTTTCCGGCGCCGACCGCACCGGCCGAGACGCGGAGGCCCTCAGAGGGAGGTGACCAGCCCGTCCGCCTCGTCGAAGACGTCGTCCCGGGTGATCTGGCGCCCCCGCTCGTACGCGGCGGCGAACGCCTCCTCTCCGAGGACGCCTCTGACGAGCGACAGCGTCCGGCAGACCTCGTAGCTCGCCGCGTCGCGGTAGCCGCGCAGGTTGTGGGCCGTGCCCAGCAGCTCGGCGGCGCGCACGTGCCTCCCCCGCGCGGCGGCATACGCGGCGAGGCCGTCGATGAGGGCCGCCACGGTCGGGTTCCCCATGAGCGCGTCGTTCGGCAGATCGCGCAGCGCCTGGACGTGCCGGCGCTTCGCGGCCTCCAGGTCGCCGTCCTCCTCCGCCAGGCACCCGAGGCGGCTGAACATCCTGCGGGCGGTCTGCGCGAAGTCGGGGCGGTGCCCGCGCGACTCGACCCACGTGCACGCGCGGTCGGCATGGGTGTGGGCGGTCTCGCGGTCGCCTTCCAGCAGCGCCATCTCGCACAGCATGAGGGAGGAGTTCGCGGCGTCGGCGAACTCGCCGATGCGCTCGGACTGCACCATGGCGCGTTCGAGGTCGGCTCGGGCGCGCGCGACCTCGCCTCGGCGGGCGCGCGCCCACGCGAGCTGGGCGAGCAGCGCGGAGCCCTGCTCGGGGCTGACGCCGCCCGTGGCGTAGCCGTAGGCCTCCTCGCCGAGGCGGACCGCCTCCGCCAGGTCGCCGCGCGCCATGGCGGTCTGCATCATCCCGCTCAGTCCGACGATCATTCCGAACCGGTCGCCCAGCTCGCGGAACCGCGCGTAGCCGTCGGCGGCCTGCTCGGCGGCGTCGTCGATCTCGCCGTGGTTGATCCCCACGTGCGCGAGGATGACGCGGACGACGGCCCGCACCCACGGGTCGGCGTGGTCGCGGATGCGGCCGAGGCTCTGCCTGACCTCCTCCATGTCCCCGCCGAACATCCTGGCCCCCGTTTCGGCGAGGGCGAGCAGAGGATGCATGGGCGCCGCGGACACCACGGCCACCGCGTCGCTCATGGCCCGGCGCAGCGACTCCTGTGTGGGCCCCGACTCCTTGGTCATCTCGCTCACCAGGGCGGCGGCGACCACGCTGATCGCGTACTGCTCCTCCAGGCCGGGAGGCGCGGCGCCGCCCGCCATGTCGCGGACGACGACCGTCCAGCCGCCCGATTCCCGCTCCATGTCGCGCAGGACCCAGAACCACACCAGCCCGGCCACGAGCCGCAGCGCCGCCTCGACGTCGCCGATCTCGGTGACGTGCCGGAACACGACGGTGAAGTTCTCGCGTTCGGCGGCCAGCCGGGCGGACCAGACCAGCTGGTCGCGGCGGCGCAGCTCCGGCTCGGCGCGCTCGGCGAACTCGATCATGTAGGCGGCGTGCGCGTCGCGGACGCGGCGGGTCTCGCCGGCCTCCTCCAGCCGCTCCCCCGCGTAGACGCGGACGGTCTCCAGCAGCCGGTAGCGGACGTCGGTGTCGCCGTCGGCCATCACCAGCGACTTGTCGATGAGCGCGGCGATCACGTCGATGACGTCCTGCGGGTCGGGCGCGTCCGGCGCGTCGAGCCCGCACACCCGGACGGCGGCGTCCGGTGTGGCGCCGCCGGCGAACACCGCGAGGCGGCGCAGGACGGCGCGCTCCCCCTCGTCCAGCAGATCCCAGCTCCAGTCGACGACGGCGCGCAGGGTCCGGTGCCGGGGCAGGGCGGTGCGGCTGCCGCCGGTCAGCAGCCGGAACCGGTCGCCGAGGCGGGCCGCGACCTGGCCGGGGGTGAGGGAGCGCAGCCGGGCGGCGGCCAGCTCGATCGCGAGCGGGATGCCGTCGAGCGCGCGGCAGATCGCGACGACGTCGGCGACGCTGCCGGCGTCCACGGCGAAGCCGGGGCGGACGGCGGCGGCGCGGTCGGCGAACAGCCGCACCGAGGCGTAGCCGAGGGCGTCGGCCGGGTCGACGGCGTCCTCGGCCGGCAGCGGGAGGGACGGCACCGGGCACAGCGACTCGCCGGTGATGCCGAGCGGTTCGCGGCTGGTCGCGAGGACGCGGACGCCGTCGGCGTGCGCGACGACGTGGTCGACGAGCCGCGCGACGGCGTCGATGAGGTGCTCGCAGTTGTCGAGGACGAGCACGCTCCGCTTGGTGGCGAGGAAGTCGGTGAGCCGTTCGAGGGGCCGCACGACCACGCGGGTCTCGGTGGGGCGGACGCTCTCGGGGACCGCCAGTGCCGACAGCACCGCCTGCACGACATCGCCCGGGTCGCTGACGGGGGCGAGCGGGACGAACCACACGCCGTCCGGCATCTCCTCGATAAGCGCGGCGGCGCTCTCCCCGGCCAGCCGCGTCTTGCCGGCGCCGCCGGGGCCGGTGAGGGTGACCAGGCGGGTCTCGCGGAGCAGCTTGCCGACCCGCTGCGACTCCTCCTCCCGGCCGACGAAGCTGGTGAGCTGCGCGGGCAGGTTGGTGCGCGCGGGCCGCGGGACGGCGGGGGGCGGCGCCGGTTCGGGCGGCGGGACGGTCGTCTCGCGCCGGAGGATCGACAGGTGCACGGCGGCCAGTTCCGGGGACGGGTCGACGCCGAGCCGGTCGGCGAGGGCGCGCCGCGTCTCCTCGTACACCTCCAGGGCGTCGGCCTGGCGCCCCGCCGCGTACAGGGCGCGCATCAGCTGGCCGCGCAGGCGCTCGCGCAGCGGGTTCGCGGCGGCGAGGGGCTCCAGTTCGGCGACCGGCGGGGCGGGGAGCCCGGCGGCGATCTCGGCGTCGACCCGGTCCTCCACGGCGGCGAGCCGCAGTTCCTCCAGCCGCGCGATGGTCGGGTAGGCGAAGTCGGCGTCGGCGACGTCGGCGAGGGCGGGGCCGCGCCACAGCGCGAGCGCCGCGCGCAGGCCGTCCGCCCGCGCGCAGGGGTCCTCCTCGGCGCGGGCGGCGGCGACGCCGCGCTCGAACGCGACCGCGTCGATCTCGCCGGGGTCGATCCCGAGCCGGTAGCCCGCCGGGCCGTGCTCGACCATGTCCCGCCCGGCGACGCCGCGCAGCCGGGACACAAGCGCCTGGAGCGCGTTCCCACCGGGCGGGGCGCCCTCCCACAGATCGTCCAGCAGCCGCTCGGCCGACACGGGGCGGCCCGCCTCGGCCGCCAGCCGCACGAGGAGGGCTCGCAGCCTGCGGCCCGCGACCTCGACGGGCCGCGCGGCCCCGTCCCGCACGTCGAGCGGTCCCAGGATGCCGATGCGCACGCGTGCCCCCTTCCCGGGTGCCATTGTCCCCGATGTGTGGATCTCACGGGCCGGGTATGGGTTCCCCATGCCCAGAGCACAGATCAAGGACGAGAAGAAGTACCAGAAGCTGCGTGAGAAGGGCGAGAGCAAGGAGAAGGCGGCACGGATCGCCAACGCCTCCGCGGCTCAGGGAGAGAAGAAGATCGGCCGCAAGGGCGGCAAGAGCCCCTCCTACGACGAGTGGACGAAGGACGAGCTGCTCAAGCGCGCCCGCGAGATCGGCGTCGAGGGCCGCTCCTCGATGAACAAGTCGGAACTGGTGAAGGCGCTGCGCGACCACTAGACGGGATCTTCGCGCCGAGCCGAACGTCGCGGAGTTCCGGGCACCCGCCGAGGGCAGCGAGTCCTGCCTGTTCGCCCCCCACAGAAGGAGAGCCCATGAACGCGGTCGTCGACACCGCGCGCAGGCAGAAGGAGGAGTACGCCGCCGGGGAGGACCGGCCGCTCGGCTCGTATCTCGGCACGCTCGCCGTCTACGCCCTCACCACGGGGACGCTGGCCCTGCTCGGCCGCCGCCTCCGCGACGGCGCCCCGGCGATCGGCCTCGCCGATCTGGCGCTGATGACGGTCACGACGCACAAGGCGTCCCGGCTGATCACGAAGGACCCGGTGACCAGTCCGCTGCGCGCCCCGTTCACCCGCTACTCGGGGACGGCCGGCCCGGCCGAGCTGTCGGAGGAGGTGCGCGGCAAGGGCGTCCGGCACGCCGTCGGGGAGCTGATCACCTGCCCCTTCTGCACCTCCCAGTGGGTCGCGACCGCCTACGCGGCGGGCCTGGTGTTCGCTCCGGACGCGACGCGGCTCGCCGGCGCCACGATGACCGCGGTCGCCGGGTCGGACTGGCTGCAGCTCGCCTACGCGCGGCTCCAGAAGTCCGCCGAAGGCTGACGCCCCAACGACGTTTGTCACAGATGCGGGGGGTACGGCGAACCCATGGATCTGGCATTCCTCAAAACGCTGTACCAGAAGCCGGGACCGTACGCGTCGGTGTACGCCGACCTCACCCGCACCACGGAGGACGCGTCCAAGGCCGCGGAGCTGCGGTGGCGGGCGCTGCGCTCGGAACTGGAGGCTCAGAGCACACCGGACGCCACGCTCCGCGCGGTCGAAGAGACCGTCCAGGAGGACATGGCGCTGCGCCGCTCCGAAGGCATCGTGATCTTCGCGGCGGACGGCGCGGTGGTGCACAGCGAACGCCTCCCGGGCCCGCCCCGCAGCACGCGCGCCACCCTCGCCCCGCTCCCCGACGTCCTGCCCTACCTCGTCGAGCGCGGCGAGAGGTTCCCGCACCTGCTGGCGGTCGTCGACCGGCGCGGCGGCGCGATCGAGTGCGTCACCGCCGACGGGAAGCGCGAGCGCATCGAGGTGGACGGGGACGAGGAGTACCCCATCCGCAAGGTCAAGGCGGGCGACTGGAACCAGTCCCGCTTCCAGCGCTCCGCGGAGAACGTCTGGAAGCTCAACGCCAAGAAGGTCGCCCACGAGATCGACAGGGCCGCGGAACGCTGCGGCGCCGAGGCCGTCGTGATCGCCGGTGACACCCGCGCCCGGACGGCCGTCCTGGAGGAGATCTCGGAACACGTCCTGGAGCACACCGTCGAGGCCGACAAGAACACCACGGTCGACGACCCGGACCTCGACGCCGAACTGCGCCGCCTGCTGCGGCTGAAGTCCACCGAGCGCATCATGACCGTGGCGGAGCGCTTCGACCGGGAACTCGCGAACGGCCAGCGCGCCGTCTCCGGACTGGACGCGACGACGGAGGCCGTGCGCCAGGCCCGGGTGGAGACGCTCCTGCTGGCGGACGAACCGGACTCGCGGGGCCGGCTGTGGGTCGGCCCCGACCCGTCCCAGATCGCCACGACCGCCGAGCAGCTGCGTGAGGAGTTCGGCGTGGGCGACCCCCGCGAGGACCGCGCCGACGCCGCCCTGGTGAGAGCGGCCGCCGCGACCGACGGCGAGCTGGTCGTCCTGCCCTCGGACGGCCCGGCCCCGACGCTGCACGTGGGCGCCGTCCTGCGCTTCACCGCCTGAGAAACGAGAAGGAGTGGCGCTCTCGGCGACCACTCCTGAATCGTTCGTGGAGCTATGGGGATTCGAACCCCAGACCTCCTCCATGCCATGGAGGCGCGCTACCAACTGCGCCATAGCCCCTCGCGAGGAAAAGCTTAGTGCACGCTGGGAGCGGTTGGGACGCGTCGGCCGCGGAGGGTCGCCCCTCCGCGGCCGGCGCGCGGGTCAGGGCTTCTTCGAGGTGTAGACGTACCAGCGGTCGTTGACCGTCGGGACTTGGACGGTGAGGCTTTTGAGCCACTCGACCGAGCCGAGAGACTTGTCCCGCTCGACCTTCTTGCCGTTCTCGTCGGTGTACTCGGTGTGGACCTCGTTGGTGTACTGGTCCTTATGCTCCTTCTGCTGCTGCGCGACGGAGCACAGAGTCCGGCCCAGGTCGGGCTGGTTCGGGAGCAGCTTGAAGTAGGACAGCACGTCGAGCGCCTTGGCGCAGTCGTCGACCTGGTACTCGGGCGGCGGAGCCGCATGCGCGGGAACGGTCGCCGCCGTGACGGACGCCCCCGCGACCGCCGCGGCCAGCAGCAGCCTCTTCCCGGTGAACCGGCTTCTCATGGGGTCAACCCTCATCTCGATCATGCATCGCCACGTGGGGCCTTCCGCATGATCAACACGGTGAAGCGCGAGGGGCCAAAGGTAGCCGCCGTCATGGTGAAGGCTTTGCGGTCATCTCCACCCGAGGCGTTCGCCGACCTCGTCGGGCGCGTAGCCCCGCTGCCCGCCGTCGCCGATCCACACGATCCCGTCGGCCTGCGCGACGGTCCCGACGGCATGCTCCTGCGGCATCCGCGGTTGGATCGCCAGCCGCACCTCGGCGCCGGGATCGAACCGTCGCAGCTCGTCGATGAGATCACCCACGGTGACCTCGCGCTTCGCCCCCCTGCGGTGTCTTCCCATACCCCGCATGAAACCATCCCTCCACCCGCGCAGAGGCCAACCCGCAGACCCCCAAGCCCCGAGCCGGAAAGGAGCCAGGACCAAAGCCCCCGAACAAGCCACACCAACCCACAGATGACCGAAAACCTGCCCCGACAGGGGCAAGGGCGCATCCCCAACAAACGGGCGGAGCCCACTTCAGCAAGCCTCACCCATCCCGCAGGTGATCAAAAACCTGACCCGCCAGGGGGCAAGGGGCGAAGCCCCCAAGCGGGCGGAGCCCGTTACAGCAAGCCTCACCCATCCCGCAGGTGATCAGAGACCTGACCCGGGAGGGGGGCAAGGGGCGCAGCCCCAACAAACGGGCGGAGCCTGCTTCAGTAAGCGTCACCAGTCCCGCAGGTGATCAGAGACCTGAGCCGGGAGGGGGCGTGGGGGCGGAGCCCCCACATCGGGGGTCTGGGGGTCGCCCCCCAGGCAGACATGAAGAAGGGAGTCCCGGCCCACGCTTTTCCGTGGGCACAGTCCTCCCAACTCCGTTCGTGGAGCTATGGGGATTCGAACCCCAGACCTCCTCCATGCCATGGAGGCGCGCTACCAACTGCGCCATAGCCCCGCCGCCGCGTGGACTTGCATCCCGCGGCGCCCAGCCAGTGTATAGGACGGCCGGGCCTGGTCTCGAATCGTTTGGGTCAGGCGCCGGCGTCGGGGCGGTCGTCACTGAGGAGGGGTTCGGGGAGGGTGCCGGCGTTGTGCTCGACGAGGCGCCAGCCGCCGTTCCGCATCTCGGTGATGACGGACCAGCAGCAGTTGGACAGGCCGCCGAGCCGTTCCCAGGTCTCTTCGGGGAGGCCGAGGAGGTGGGACATGCCGAGGCGGAGCGCGGCGCCGTGGGAGGCGACGACGAGCTGGCCGGTGGGCGGCAGGTCGTCGAGGGCGCGTTCGAGCGCGGCGCCGACCCGTTTGGCGACCTGGGCGCTGGTCTCGCCGCCGGGCGGCTGCCAGGCGGCGTGCTCGGCGGGGTAGCGCTCGCGGATCTCGTTGGAGGTGAGGCCCTCCCAGGCGCCGCCGTCGCGTTCGATGAGGTCCCGGTCGTAGTGGACGGGCAGTCCGGTGATCTCGGCGAGGGCCTGGGCGGTGTCGGCGGCGCGGCGCAGCGGCGAGGAGAGCAGCGCGGTGGGGCGGAGGCCGGCGAGGAGCCGGGCGGCGCGCTGGGCCTGGGCGACGCCCGTCTCGTCGAGAGGGATGTCGGTCTTGCCTTGGAAGCGGCGCTCGACGTTCCACGCGGTCTGGCCGTGCCGCCAGAGGACGAGGCGACGTCTGCCCGGTTCGCGGGCCGGGCGGGCGTCACTCACTCGGGCTCCCGACGGCGCGGGTGCGCTGGGCCTGGTGAGCGGTGACGCTTTCCGGCATGGCGATGATGGGGCAGTCTTTCCAGAGCCGCTCGAGGGCGTAGAACATGCGGTCCTCCTCGTGCTGGATGTGGACGATGATGTCCGCGTAGTCCAGCAGGACCCAGCGGCCCTCGCGCTCGCCCTCGCGGCGGACGGGCTTGGCCTCGGCCTCGTCGCGCAGGCGCTTTTCGACCTCGTCCACGATGGCGCGGACCTGGCGGTCGTTGGGGGCCGAGCAGAGCAGGAACGCGTCGGTGATGACGAGCTGCTCGCTCACGTCGTAGGCAAGAATGTCGTCGGCCAGCTTGTCGCCCGCCGCCTCGGCGGCGATCCGGACGAGCTGCGCCGCCCTCTCGGATGCGGTCACGGTGCGCTCGCGATCCTCCCTGTAGGGGTCGTCTCCACTCCACCTTCTCACGTGCGGCGGACGATCGACCTCTTTGTTGTTGTTCGACCGCAATGGCGGATGCGGCCCCGCTCTCCGTCCAGAATATGTGGCCGCGGCACCGCGTCAGGCGGCACCGCGTCAGGCGGCACCGCGTCAGGCGGCGCCGCGTCAGGCGGCGCCGCGGTAGAGGCTCCGCTTGTTGATGTACTGGACGATCCCGTCCGGGACGAGGTACCAGATGGGTTCGCCGCTGCCGACCCGCTCCCGGCACTCGGTGGAGGAGATGGACAGCGCGGGCACCTCCATGAGGGAGACGCGCCCGTCGGGCAGCCCGGGGTCGGCGAGCCGGTGGCCGGGGCGGGTGACACCGACGAAGTGGGCGAGTTCGAACAGCTCGTCGGTGTCGTGCCAGGTGAGCATCTTCTCCAGCGCGTCCGCGCCGGTGATGAAGAACAGGTCGGTGTCCGGGCCCTGGATCTCGCGCATGTCACGGAGCGTGTCGACGGTGTAGGTGGCGCCGGGCCGGTCGATGTCGACGCGGCTGACGGAGAAGCGCGGGTTCGACGCGGTGGCGATGACGGCCATGAGGTAGCGGTCCTCGGCGGCGGCGACCTTGGCCCCCTCCTTGTGGGCCGAGATGCCGGTGGGCACGAACACGACCTCGTCCAGGGAGTAGAAGTGCGCGACCTCGCTGGCGGCCACGAGGTGCCCGTGGTGGATCGGGTCGAAGGTGCCGCCCATGATCCCCATGCGCCGCTTTTGCGTCATGGCGACGACAATAGCCAGCCGATCGGCGTCCGGAACGTCCGCCCCCGGCGGCTCAGGCCAGGCCGGGCAATGGCGGGTCGCCGTCCTCCCAGGTCACGACGCGGACGGCCTTGCCCACCTCCACCCTCGGCACGGTGCCCTCGGGCAGGACCGCGACCTCGGCGGTGAGGCCGAGCGTCTCGTACAGGGCGTGGACGAGGGCGGCCGTCGGGTCGCCGGAGAGGGCCTCGCAGGCGACGATGAGCCGCGCGGTGGGGCTGCGCCGGTCCACGACGAGCTGGTAGTGCGGCCGGACGAGCCCGGAGCCGAGCAGGACCCGCTCGACCTCGCTCGGATACACGTTCACGCCCCGGACGACGATCATGTCGTCGGCACGGCCGAGGATCTTGCTCATCCGCACCAGGGTCCGTCCGCAGGCGCATTCACCGCGGGTGAGGGACGCGATGTCACCCGTCCGGTAGCGCAGCAGCGGCAGCGCCTGCTTGGTGGGGGTGGTGAAGACGAGTTCGCCGGGCGTCCCGTCCTCGACGGGGACACCGGTGGCGGGGTCGACGGCCTCGACGATGAAGTGGTCCTCGTTGACGTGCAGGCCGTCCTGCTCCAGGCACTCGGTGGCCACCCCGGGCCCGATGATCTCCGACAGCCCGTAGACGTCCATCGCCTTGATCGGCAGGACGTCCTCGATGGCCGTGCGCAGTTCCTCCGACCACGGCTCGGCGCCGAAGAGCCCCGCGGTGAGCGAGGTCGCGTCGATCCCGGCCTCGGCGACGGCCTCCCCCAGCCGCAGCGCGTACGCGGGGGTGCAGGTGAGGATGTCGGGGCGGAGGTCGGCGAGCATGCGCACCTGCCGGTCGGTCATGCCGCCCGACATCGGCACCACGGTCGCGCCGAGCGCCACGGCCCCCTGGTGGATGCCGATCCCGCCGGTGAACAGCCCGTATCCGTAGGCGTTGTGGACGATGCTCCCCGGCGACGCCCCGGCGCACGACAGCGAGCGCGCGCACATCGCCGCCCACAGGTCGAGGTCGGCCTTGGTGTACGCCACGAGCGTCGGGCGCCCCCGCGTCCCGCTGGACCCGTGCACGGCGGCGACCTGGTCGCGGGGCACGGCGAGCATCTCGAACGGGTAGTGGTCCCAGAGGTCCTGCTTGGTGGTGAACGGAAGGTCCCGCAGCCCCGCGAGCGTCACGTCGGCGCCGCGTCCGACCCCGGCCTCCTTGAGCCGCCGCCCCTGCACGCCGCCGGCCGCCAGGAGCCGGTCGACCAGCCCCCACACCCGGTGCCGCTGCAGGGCGGCGCGCTCGTCGAGGGACATCGCCTCGGCCTTCGGGTCGAACATGGCTGCCTCCCGGGCGCGGCCAGAGCCGGACGCGGCTCCCGCGGCGGGGAACCCTGCGGCACGGTGGATCGTCGGAACTACCATGCCAGACTTGGCTTCTCCCCTGTTGGAAGGAATGTCCCGCTTCGTCGCCGATCGCCCGCTCGGAAAGAAGACTCCCGTTGAGGTCTGACATCGGCTCCACCGGCGTTTCGCCCCTCCGCAGACCCGGCGGCGAGGACGTCACGGGCCGCATCGGTGGTCACCGGTCGGCGATCCTCCACCCCTTCCGGCGGCGGGCGCGACCACACGAAGCGCGGCGGTTCCATCAGGGCGGCCAAGGCCAGGCGGCCCTCGTCGCAGGTCAAGGGCCGACCGCCCCGGTGTGCCCGGATGCGCGCTTCCAAGGCCATGTTGTAGACCAGACGGACACAACCGAACGTGCGGCTCAGGTGCTCGGCCTGTTCCAAGATCGGGTAGAAGCGGTACCGGAAGGACCGGCGGACACAGTGCGTCACGCCGCAGGCACCATTCGAACACGTCGGCGAGGGTCGGGGACACGTACGAACCCGTCGCCCCGGACCTCTCCGGGGCGTGGCACCGCCTCACGCCCGCCTGTCGACCAGGCTCTGCACCCTCCAGGAGGTCGGACATGACGGAGAACACACCGGATCGAGCACGTACGCGGTTCCCAGGGATCAGTTCCCGGGCCTACGAACACCCGGCGGACCGATCGGCGCTCGTGGCGCTGCGCTCGCTCTCCGGGTTCGACGTCGTGCTGCGCAAGCTGTCGGGGCTGGTCAACGAGCGGTCCCTGCGGCTGATGTTCCTCGGCGGGACGGTGCGCGTCGGCGAGGACCAGTTCCGCCACATCTACGACATGGTCCGCGATGCCTCCTACATCCTGGACATGCCGGAAGTTCCCGAGCTCTACGTGCGGCAGGACCCGACGCCGAACGCGATGGCGCTCGGGTCCGACCATCCGTTCATCGTGCTGAACACCGGACTGATCGACCTGCTGGACGAGGAGGAGCTGCGCTTCGTCGTCGGACACGAGGTCGGGCACATCCTGTCCGGCCACGCGGTGTACCAGACGATGATGCAGATCCTGCTGCAGCTCGGGGCGCGGCTGGCGTGGCTGCCGCTCGGCAACGTCGGGATCGCGGCGATCATCATCGGGCTGCGCGAGTGGTTCCGTAAGGCGGAGCTGTCGTCGGACCGTGCCGGGCTGCTCGTCGGGCAGGACCTCGACGCGGCCAAGCGGGTGAACATGAAGCTCGCGGGCGGGACGCGGCTCGGCGAGATGAGCAGCGAGGCGTTCCTGCAGCAGGCGCGCGAGTACGACGCGGCCGGCGACGTGCGGGACGGGCTGCTGAAGTTCATGAACCTGCTCGGGCAGTCGCACCCGTTCGCGGTGATCCGGTTCGCCGAGATCGAGCAGTGGGCGGGCAGCGGCGCGTACGAGCGCATCCTGGCCGGGGACTACGCGCGCCGGGAGGACGACGGCAACGCGTCGGTCCGCGACGGGATCAAGGAGGCCGCCCAGTCGTACCGCGAGTCGTGGGAGCGGACGGCCGACCCGTTCGTGGGCAAGGTCCGCGACATGGCCGACGCGGCGGCCGGCGCGGCCGGCGGGCTGTTCGACCGCTTCACCCGGCGCGACAACGGGCCCACGTCCGGCAACTGACCGGGCACCGAGCCGGGGCCGCCGCGACACGGACGCGGCGGCCCTTCGCGGTTCCTCAGAAGGGGGCCGGAACCAGGAGCTCGACGTTGCGGTCGGCGGCCTCGCCGCGGCGGTCCTCCTCGCGGTCCTGCCAGTCGTTGCCCGCCAGTTCGCGGGACAGCGACGCCAGCCTCACCGGGTCGGTGAGGCGGCCGCCATGGGAGGCGGGCCCGGCGGAGTCGAGGATCGTCGCGAACACCGAGAGGGTGCCGTCGCCGTTGTCGGCCAGCTCCACGATGCGGCTCTGCTGCGGGAAGTCGATGTGCGCGGCCGTGTTGACCTCCCAGAAACCTCCGCCGCCCTTGCGCGCGTGCGGGATCACCTGGTTGCGGTGCGTGTGGCCGTTCACCCACAGGACGACGTTCGGGTAGCGCAGCAGAAGCGCCTCGACCTCGTCGCCGAGGACGCGGTCACCGCCGAGCGGGTTCTCCAGCGAACCGATCGGGTGGTGGCTGAACAAGACGAACAGCCGGTCCTTCACCGCGTGCTCCACGACCGAGCCGTCCGGCGCCAGGTAGCGGCCGCTACCGGCCTTGAGCTGCGACTCCAGCCACGTGAACTGCTTCCTGTCGAGCGAGCCCTCGGAGTAGCCGTTCGGGTTGACGGTGTCGAGGACGAGACCGCGCACGACGCCCTTGTCGAAGGCGTAGTAGGCCGTCCCCTCGCGCAGGTTGGCGGCGGTGAAGCCGTGGCCGTGCAGGGACGCACTGGTCCTGAAGTGTTCGGCGACGACTTCGGCACGCGACAGCATCCGGCGGTTCGGATCGGGGGTCACCGGGCGGAACAGGCCCCCCGCGCCGCCCTGCTCGCGGCTGAGGCGGACGAGTTCGGCGGCGTCGCCCCCGCTCATCATGCGGGCGAGGCGCTCGGCCTGGCCGGCGTCCGCCGGGGCGCCGATCTTGATGCCGCCGGTGGCGAGGCCGGACACCAGCGGGTTGACCGGCAGGTTGCCCTGGACGAGTCCGTCGTGGTTGCCGAACGCGGCCAGCCACGGGGCGTCGAGGCCGGTCGCCTCGAACGGGCGGCGCGCGGCGTCGATCAGGCCGTGCACACGGGGAAAGCCGTACCTGCTGCTCGGGAGGTCGGCCTCGGCGCCGGGCGGCGGGCCCTCGGGGTGCCAGAACGAGCGGTCGTAGGACGCCCAGTCCATGACGCCCTCGTAGCGGTTCGGGTCGCCGGAGTCGGGGCGGATGCGCCCGCCGTCCAGCAGGTCGATGATCCAGCGGAGCTCGTTGTACTGGACGTTGTCGGCGGCGTCGCCGGTGTTGATGGTGAAGGCGAGGCCGAGCCCGGTCGCCGGTCCTCGCCCGACCCGGTTCACCGCCTGGACCATGGCCTCGGCGACCTGCGTGGACAGGATCTCCTGCGGCCGGTAGGCGCCCTCGACCGGCAGGACGTCCAGGCCGTCCTTGAGCCGGTCGACGAACTCGACGCGGGCCGGGGACTGCGCGTCGATGATGTGGACGTCGGTGAGATGGCCGAAGGCGAGAACGCCCCGGCGGACGGCGGCCCGGCGCGCGGAGGCGGTGCCGCCGAGGTCGCGGCGCAGCAGGTGCGGCTCACCCGGGGCGGTGGTCACCTTGCGGTACCCGCCGGCGCCGGCGGCGCCGAGCAGGTAGGTCCGGTCGAGGGTGGTGCCGGCGGTGGGACCGCGCAGCGCGGGCGCCGCCGCGGCGGCGGGGCGCGCGGGGAAGGCGGCCAGTCCGGTGGTGGCGATCCCCGCGCCGAGGGCGGCGCCCTGCAGGACGCGGCGGCGGCTGTACTGACGAGTCACAATCGTGAATCAGACCACACCCGCACACGTGACATCAATGGCAAAACTGTCACAAATCCGGAGCTCAGCCGCGCACGTGCCCTTCCCCGGTCACCACGTACTTGGTGGACGTCAGCTCCGGCAGCCCCATCGGGCCGCGGGCGTGCAGCTTCTGCGTCGAGATGCCGATCTCCGCGCCGAACCCGAACTCCTCGCCGTCGGTGAAGCGCGTCGAGGCGTTCACCATCACGGCCGCCGAGTCGACCAGCGCGACGAACCGCTTCGCGGCCGGCTGGGACGTCGTGACGATCGCCTCGGTGTGCCCCGAGCCGTACCGGCGGATGTGCGCGACGGCGTCGTCGAGCGAGTCCACCACGCGGGCGGCGATGTCGAGCGAGAGGTACTCGGCGTGCCAGTCGTCCTCGGTCGCCTCCACGACGTCACCGCCGAAGGAACGGATCCGGTCGTCGCCGTGCACCGTGACACCGGCGCTCTTCAGCGCCTCAAGCGCGCGCGGGACGAACGTGTCGGCGATGTCGGCGTGCACCAGGAACGTCTCGGCGGCGTTGCACACCGAAGGGCGCTGCGTCTTGGCGTTCAGGAGGATGTCCACGGCCATGTCGACGTCGGCGGCGGCGTCCACGTACACCGCGCAGTTCCCGACGCCCGTCTCGATCACCGGGACGGTCGACTCCTCCACCACCGAGTTGATCAGCGAGGCGCCGCCGCGCGGGATCAGCACGTCCACCAGGCCGCGCGCCCGCATCAGGTGCTTCACCGACTCCCTGGACGTGCCCGGGACGAGCTGCACCGCGTCCGGCGGGACCTCCGTACCGGTCAGCGCGCCCTGCATCACCTCGACCAGCACCGTGTTGGAGGCGTACGCCGACGACGAGCCGCGCAGCATCGCCACGTTCCCGCTCTTCAGGCACAGCGCGGCGGCGTCCACGGTCACGTTCGGGCGGCCCTCGTAGATGATCCCGACGACGCCGAGCGGCACCCGCACCTGGCGCAGCTCCAGCCCGTTCGGCAGCACGTTCCCGCGGACCGTCTCCCCCACCGGGTCCGGCAGCGCGGCGACCTGCCGGACGGCGTCGGCGATCGCGGCGATCCGCGGCTCCGACAGGCTCAGCCGGTCGATCATGTACTCGGAGGTGCCGTTCCCGCGGGCCCGCGCGACATCGGACTCGTTCGCCTTGACGATCTCCGGGGCGGCGGTGACCAGGGCGTCCGCGATGCGGTGCAGCGCCGCGTCCTTCGCCGACCGCGGCAGCGGGGCCAGCCCGGCGGCCGCCTCCCTGGCGCGCCGCGCCACCCGCAGGAACTCCTCGCGCTCGTCGCTCATCAGCAGGCTCCTGTCATCGCAGTATCACCAGATGGTCGCGGTGGATTATCTCGCGTTCGTACTCGGCGCCCAGCTCACGGGCCAGCCAGCGCGTCGAGCGCCCCATCAGCTCGGGGATCTCGGACGCGTCGTAGTTCACCAGGCCGCGCGCGACGACCTCGCCGCCCGCGTCGCACAGGTCGACCGGGTCGCCCGCGGCGAAGTCGCCGTCCACGCCCGTCACCCCGGCCGGGAGCAGGGACGTGCGGCGCCGCACGACCGCCTCGACCGCGCCCGCGTCCAGCATGACGCGGCCCTGGCCCGTCGTCGCGTGCGCCAGCCACAGGTGGCGGGTCGACATGCGGCGGCCCTCGGCCGGATGGAACAGCGTCCCGACCTGGTCGCCGGAAAGCGCGCGCGCCGCGGACGCCGCGTTGGTCAGCACGACGGGGATGCCCGCGATCCTGGCCGCCTCGACCTTGGTGACCATGCCGCCGGTGCCGACCCGGCCGGACCCGCCGAGCTCGACGTCCCGGAGGTCGTCCGGGCCGCGCACGTCCTCGATGCGGCGGGTCCCGGGACGGCGCGGGTCCCCGGTGTAGAGGGCGTCCACGTCCGAGAGCAGGACCAGCGCGTCCGCGCGGATCAGGTGCGCGACCAGCGCGGCCAGCCGGTCGTTGTCGCCGAACCGGATCTCGTCGGTGGCGACGGTGTCGTTCTCGTTCACGATCGGCAGGACGCCCATGGCGAGCAGCTGCGCGAGGGTGCGCTGCGCGTTGCGGTGGTGGGAGCGGCGCATCATGTCGTCGGCGGTGAGCAGCACCTGCCCCACCGTCAGCGCGTAACGGGCGAACGAGGAGGTGTAGCGGGCGAACAGCAGGCCCTGACCGACGCTCGCCGCCGCCTGCTGGGTCGCGAGGTCGGGCGGCCGGCGGGTCAGCCCGAGCGGGCCGAGCCCCGCCGCGATCGCGCCGGACGACACGAACACGATCTCGGTGCCCTCGCCGCGGCGCGCGGCGAGAACGTCCACCAGCGCGTCGATGCGGTTCACGTCGATCGTGCCCTGCGGCGTGGTCAGGGAGGACGAGCCCGCCTTCACCACGATCCGCCGCGCCTTCGCGACCGCCTCACGCCCACTCATGACTCAGCTCCGCTCAACCCTGTCTCCTGTGGGGGACGACCCCCCACACCCCCGCCGCTTCGCTCGGCCCTGTTTCCTGTGGGGGGACGATCCCCCACACCCCCCGGTCCGCCTCGCTCGGCCCTGTTTCCTGTGGGGGGACGACCCCCCACACCCCCCGGCCGCTTCGCTCGGTCAGGACCAACCGTCCAGGCGGCGGTCGGTGCCGCGCGGGCCCCTCGTGCCCTCGCCCGCCGCGACCTCCGGCTCCCAGTCGAAGACGATCGAGTCGTCCATGGTGCCGATCAGGACGGTGGCGCCCGCGCTGGCGCCCGCCTGGCGGAGCGCGTCCTCCACGCCGAGCCGGGCGAGGCGGTCGGCGAGGTAGCCCACGGCCTCCTCGTTGGCGAAGTCGGTCTGGCGCAGCCACCGGACCGGCTTCGTGCCGGTGATCAGGTAGGTGTTGTCGCCGAGGGTCCTGATCTCGAAGTCGGTGTCGCCGCCGACCGGCTCGGGACGGATGACGATGCGGGTGGGCTCCGCCGCCGGCAGCGAGGCGCGGTAGTCGGTGACCATCGCCGCCATCGCGAACGACAGCTGCCGCAGCCCCTCGTGCGTCGCCGCCGACACCTCGAACACCCGCAGGCCCCGGGACTCGAACTCCGGCCGCACCATCTCGGCGAGGTCGCGGCCGTCCGGCACGTCCACCTTGTTCAGGACGACGATGCGGGGGCGGTCCGACAGCGGGCGGTCGCCCAGCACCCGGTCGTAGGCCTGGAGTTCGCGCTCGATGACCTCGAAGTCGCTGACCGGGTCGCGGCCCGGCTCCATCGTCGCGCAGTCGAGGACGTGCGCGAGGGTGGAGGAGCGCTCGATGTGGCGCAGGAAGTCCAGGCCGAGGCCGCGGCCCTCGCTGGCGCCCTCGATCAGGCCAGGCACGTCCGCGACCGTGAACGTCGTGTCGCCCGCGCTCACCACGCCGAGGTTCGGGATCAGCGTCGTGAACGGGTAGTCGGCGATCTTCGGCTTGGCGGCCGACAGCGCGGCGATCAGCGACGACTTGCCCGCGCTCGGGAACCCGACGAGCGCGACGTCGGCGACGCTCTTCAGTTCCAGGACGACGTCGCGCTCCTCCCCCGGCTCGCCGAGCAGCGCGAATCCGGGCGCCTTGCGCTTGGCCGTCGCCAGCGCCGCGTTCCCGAGACCGCCGCTGCCGCCCTTGGCGATCACGAACCGGGTGCCCTCGCCGACCAGGTCCGCGAGGACGGTGTCGCCCGACTTCACGACGGTGCCGTCGGGGACGGACAGGATCACGTCGCCGCCGTCCGCGCCCGTCCGCAGGCTGCCCTGGCCCGGCCTGCCGTTGCCCGCCTTGCGGTGCGGGCGCCGGTGGTATTCGAGGAGGCTGGCGGCATTGGAGTCGACGACGAGGACGACGTCGCCGCCGCGGCCGCCGTTGGCGCCGTCCGGGCCGCCGAGCGGCTTGAACTTCTCCCGGTGGATCGAGGCGCAGCCGTTGCCGCCGTTGCCCGCCGCGACGTGCAGCACCACCCGGTCGACGAACTGCGCGCCCGATCCCGCTCCAGCGGCCACGGTGACTCTCCTCAGGGAACCTTGGTAAGAACGGCGAAGGGGCGGACCGGAAACGGTCCGCCCCTTCGAACAAAAAGTCGCTGCCCCCGGCGGACTATTCCGCCGGCGGGACGACGCTCACCGCGTTGCGACCGCGGTAGCGCCGGAACTCCACCGCGCCCGCGACCAGCGCGAACAGCGTGTCGTCGCCGCCGCGGCCGACGCCCGGACCGGGGTGGAAGTGGGTGCCGCGCTGGCGGACGATGATCTCGCCGGCGTTGACGACCTGGCCGCCGAAGCGCTTCACACCGAGGCGCTGGGCGTTGGAGTCGCGACCGTTGCGGCTGGACGATGCGCCCTTCTTGTGTGCCATGAGACCGCTCTCCCTTACTTCTTGCCGGCCTTGATACCGGTGATCTTGACCTCGGTGTACGGCTGGCGGTGACCCATCCGCCGCTTGTACCCGGTCTTGTTCCGGTAGTGCATGATGTTGATCTTGGGGCCCTTGACCGCGCCGAGGATCTCGGCGGTCACCTCGTAGCGGGCGAGGTCGGCCGTGCGGCTCACGACGTCGTCGCCGTCCACGACCAGCAGGGGCTGGAGCGTGATGGTCGACCCGACGTCACCGGCCAGCTTGTCGACGGTCAGCACGTCGTCGACGGCGACCTTTTCCTGCCTGCCGCCTGCGCGGACAATCGCGTACACCGCGGAAACCCTTCGTCTGCGCGCGCTTCCGGAGTGAACCGGCCCCACGCGTGGCTAACCAGCCCCCGGACGGGGGCCTACCCCCGGCACCGGGCCGAGGGCGGCACACCAGGAGGACCCTGGCGCTCTCTGCTGTGCCCCACCGGATCGATGAGGTGAGCACCGAACGATCCCCGGACGGGGCTCGCGGTGCGGATTCGGGCGACGCACCGAAGGCGCGCCGAAGGTCAAGGGTACCGGATGCCCTGGCCGGAACGCGAACGCGTCCGGCCAGGGCCCCGGCCTCGTGTCAGTCCGAGGACTCGCCGCCGTCGGCGGCCTGCGCCGCCGTCGCGCGGGGGCGGCGGGCACGGCGCCGGCGGGCGGGCTCGGCGCCGTCCTGGTCGCCCGCGGGCGCGGAGCCGTTGGACTCGCCGGCGGCCGCTCCCGTGCCGTTCAGCTCGCCGGCGGGCTCGCCGCCCGCCGGTTCGGCGCCGTTCGAGCCGACCTGCACCGGCTCGGGGGAGTCGAGCGCGCCCGGCGCGGTGTCGGCGGTCTCCTCGGCGGCCTCGGCGGCCTCCACGGCGGCCTGCGCCGGGGCCTCGTCGATCTCGGGCGGCGGGCCTGCCGGGCGCTTGGCGGGCCGGGACTTCTTCGGCCGCGAACGGGCCGGCTCCGGCGCGGCCTCCGCGACCGGCACCGTCTCGGAGGCGGGCTCCCTCGCGGGCTCCTCCGCGGCCTCCTTGGGCTTGGGCTCGTGCCGGGACAGCTTCTCCTCGACGGCCTTCTCGACCTCGCCCTTGCGCTTGCGGCGGCGTCCGGACTCCTTGCCGGCCGCCTTCTCCGCCTTCGGCTCGACCGGCGTCAGGTGGACGTGGATGCCGCGGCCGTTGCAGGACTCGCAGGTCTCCGAGAACGCCTCCAGCAGCCCCTGGCCGACCCGCTTGCGGGTCATCTGCACCAGCCCGAGCGAGGTGACCTCGGCGACCTGGTGCTTGGTACGGTCCCGCGACAGGCACTCCACGAGGCGGCGCAGCACCAGGTCGCGGTTGCTCTCCAGCACCATGTCGATGAAGTCGACCACGATGATGCCGCCGATGTCGCGGAGCCGGAGCTGGCGGACGATCTCCTCGGCCGCCTCCAGGTTGTTGCGGGTGACGGTCTCCTCCAGGTTGCCGCCCTGCCCGGTGAACTTGCCGGTGTTGACGTCGATGACCGTCATCGCCTCGGTGCGGTCGATCACCAGGGAGCCGCCGGACGGCAGCCAGACCTTGCGGTCCAGCGCCTTGGCGAGCTGCTCGTCGATGCGGTACGCCGACAGGGCGTCCTGGCCGCCGTTCCAGCGCTCGACGCGGTCGGCCAGATGCGGGGCGACGTACTGGACGTAGTCGGAGACGGTGTCCCAGGCCTCGGCGCCGGACACCACGAGCTTGGAGAAGTCCTCGTTGAAGATGTCGCGGACGACCCGGATCGTCAGGTCGGGCTCGCCGTAGAGCAGGGACGGCGCCGAGGCCGTCTTGACCTTCTTCTGGATGCTGTCCCACTGGGCGGCCAGGCGCGAGACGTCGCGGGCGAGCTCCTCCTCGGTCGCCCCCTCGGCCGCGGTCCGCACGATCACGCCGGCGTGCTCCGGCATGACCTTCTTCAGGATCGACTTGAGGCGGCTGCGCTCCTTGTCGGGCAGCTTGCGGCTGATGCCGGTCATCGAGCCGTCCGGCACGTAGACCAGGTACCGGCCGGGCAGGGAGACCTGGCTGGTCAGCCGGGCGCCCTTGTGGCCGAGGGGGTCCTTGGTGACCTGGACGAGCACCGACTGGCCCGACTTCAGCGCCGACTCGATGCGGCGGGGCTGGCCCTCCAGCCCGGAGGCGTCCCAGTTGACCTCGCCCGCGTACAGCACGGCGTTGCGGCCCTTGCCGATGTCGACGAACGCCGCCTCCATCGACGGCAGGACGTTCTGGACCTTGCCGAGGTAGACGTTGCCGACGTACGACTGGTGCGTCGCGCGGTTGACGTAGTGCTCGACGAGCACGTCGTCCTCCAGGACGGCGATCTGGGTGCGCTCGCCCTCCTGGCGGACCACCATGACCCGCTCGACGGCCTCGCGGCGGGCCAGGAACTCCGCCTCGGTGATCACCGGCGGGCGGCGGCGGCCCTGCTCGCGGCCCTCGCGGCGGCGCTGCTTCTTGGCCTCCAGGCGGGTCGAGCCCCGCACGGACTGGACCTCGTCCTCGGCGGCGGCGCGCTCCTCGCGGGCCGTGCGGACGTGGACGACGGTGTTCGGCGGGTCGTCGGTGCCGCCGCCGGACTCGCCGTCGGCCCCGGTCCGGCGCCTGCGGCGGCGACGGCGGCGGCTCGTCCCGCCCTCTGCGTCGTCGTCCTCACCCTCGGCGGCTCCCTGCTCGGGCTCCTCGGCCTTGGGCTCCTTGTCCTGCTCCCTGTCCTTGGCCTTGGACGCCTTGCCGCCCTTGGCCGTCTTGCCCTTGGCGGCCCTGGGGGCCCTGGCGGGCTTGGCGGGCTGCTCTTCCTTGGGCTCCTCGGCCTCGGCCTCGTCGTCGGCCTCGGTGTCGTCGCCCTCGTCCTCGGCGCCCTCCTTGCCGCCCCGGCCCCGTCCGCGGCCGCCACGGCGGCGGCGACGGCGGGACGGGCGGTCGTCGGAGTCGTCCTCGTCCGCCGGCCCGTGGTCCTGGTCCTGGTCCTCCTCGCCGGCGTCCTGCACGGCGGGCTCGGCCTCGGCGGGCTTCGGCCGGGCGGGCGCCTCGGCCTTGGGCTGCGGCGGCTGGAAGACCACCATCGGCGGCTGGAACGTCACGCCGGGGACGCCGACGCCGCTCGCGGGCTCGGTCTCCGACACCTGCTCGGGGGTCGGCACCTCCCCGGCGACCGGGACGGCGGGGACCTGCGGCACGGACGGGACCTCGGCCGCGGCCTTGGTGGAGCGGCGGCGGGTCCTGGTGCGAGGCGCCGGCGCCTCTTCGGCGGGCTGCTCGGCGGAGGCGGGCTCAGGCTGCTCGGCGGGGGCCTCGGGGGAGGTCTCGGCGCCGGTCATCGGAACGGGCTCGGCCGTCTCGGCGGCGGCCTTCGTGCTCTTGCGCGCGCGGGTCCGGGTCCGCTTCGGCGGCTCGGCCGTCTCGGGCGGCTCGGCCGTCTCGGCGGGCGCCGCGGGCTCCTCGGCGGGCGCGGGCCGCTCGGTGGAGGCGGGCTCCGGCTGAGCGGCGGGGGCCCCGGCGGAGGTGTCGTCCACGTCGGGCGGCGGGCCGGCGGGCCGGCTCGCACGGCGCGGACGCGACGTCACGCCCGTGCCCTCGCTCTGAGCGTTCCCGCTCTGCGCACTCTCGGTCTGGGCGGTCTCGTCGTCGACGGTCCCGTCGTCGGCGCCTTCGGCCGCGGCCGCATCGGCTTCGTTCTCAAGCATCCGGGCAATCTCCCGTCAGGCTCCCGGGCGCGTCCGCCCGTCCCGCCAGGGGCGGAACGATGCGGTGCGCCGCACGAGAGCACCTCGTCAGTCGGTGTCGTCACCGCCGGACGGTGGTCCGGCCATGACGACGAAGTCGTCGGGGGTGCGCCTTCCGTACCCTGCGGAACCGGTTCCGTGTCTCCACGGCTTCGGTTCCACGGTCAGGCGCTGACGGCATCCGCGCTCGCGGGGTCCCCGGACCGCGGCCGCTCATGGCCGTGGGCCGTCCCGGCGTCGTCGCCGGGCGGCGGTCCGGTCTCCCGGTCGGGATCCAGGGGATCCGCGAGGCCACCGGTTTCCGCGTCGAGGGGCCCCTGCGCCAGCCTGGTCACCAGCGGTGGTGACGGCGGCGCGAGGTCGGCGACCTGGCGCAGTCCGGTGAGGATGTCGTCGGGTCGAACGGCGGGTGTGGAATGCCGAACAACCATTCGAAGTATCGCACAAGGGGCATCCGCCGTCTCGGCGGCACGCCGGTCCAGCTCGCAGACGGACACGGCGGCCCGCACATCGAAACGGCGCCGTCCCTTCTTCGTGAGACGTTCCACCTCGATGTTCTCGGCGTCCATGAAGGCGGCCACGGCCGCGGCGGCGTCGTTTTCGGCGACGCCGTCCAGCCGGATCCGCCATGCGGACGCCTCGAGCCGATCGGTGAACGCGCCCGGCTTCACCGGGGCGTCGCCGCGTCCCGCCCGTACCGGCACGACGTCCAGGACGTCGAGTCCGGGAGGCAGGGCCGCGTCGAGATCGGCTCGCACCCGCGCAGGGTCGCGGGTCTCGGTGAGCCCGAGTTCGAGGTATTCGGCCTCACTGGCCACCCCTGTCGCCGCCGCACCCGCATACGAGATCTTCGGGTGGGGGGTGAATCCGGCGCTGAACGCGACAGGGATCCCGGCGCGCCGCACGGCGCGTTCCACGGCCCGGGAAATGTCGCGATGGCTCGTGAACCGCAGCCTGCCCCGCTTGGCGTAGCGGACGCGCAGTCGCTGGGTCACGGGGGCCGGCGCCGGACCCTCCGGCATGGGTGCCAGGGTTCTGGTCCTTCCTACTCGTGTCGAGTCGAAATAAAGGTCTCCCTATAGAGTACGGGGCGCCGGACCCGGTTCCGCCAGGCACCGCCCCCGTAAGCCCGGAACCCTTGCAGCTCAAGGGACGACGCGGCCGAATCCGGTTCACACCACGTTCAGCGGGAGCAGCTTCCTGCCGGTCGGGCCGATCTGGATCTCGGTGCCCATCGTGGGGCAGACGCCGCAGTCGTAGCACGGCGTCCAGCGGCAGTCCTCGACCTCGGTCTCGTCGACGGCGTCCTGCCAGTCCTGCCAGAGCCACTCGCGGTCGAGGCCCGCGTCGAGGTGGTCCCAGGGCAGCACCTCGACCTCCTCGCGCTCCCGGACGGTGTACCAGGCGAGGTCGACGGGCTCCTCGGCCAGGGCCCTCTCGGCGCAGGCCGTCCAGCGCTCGTAGGAGAAGTGCTCGCTCCAGCCGTCGAAGCGGCCGCCGTCCTCCCAGACGGCGCGGATGACCTTGCCGACGCGCCGGTCGCCCCGCGACAGCAGGCCCTCGACGATCGACGGCTGGCCGTCGTGGTAGCGCAGGCCGATGGCGCGCCCGTACTCCTTGTCGCCGCGCAGGGCGTCCTTGAGGGCGCGCAGGCGGCGGTCGACGGTCTCGTGGTCGCACTGCGCGGCCCACTGGAACGGGGTGTGCGGTTTCGGCACGAACCCGCCGATGGACACGGTGCAGCGGATGTCCCTGCGGCCGGTGGCGTCCCGCCCGGCCTGGATGACCCGCTTGGCCATGTCGGCGATGGCGAGGACGTCCTCGTCCTCCTCGGTGGGCAGGCCGCACATGAAGTACAGCTTGACCTGCCGCCAGCCGTTCTCGTAGGCGGTGCTGACCGTGCGGATCAGGTCGTCCTCGGTGACCATCTTGTTGATCACCTTGCGCATCCGCTCGGAGCCGCCCTCCGGCGCGAACGTCAGGCCGGAGCGGCGTCCGCCGCGGGAGAACTCGTTGGCGAGCGTGATGTTGAAGGCGTCCACCCGCGTGGACGGCAGCGACAGCGAGGTGTTGGTGCCCTCGTAGCGGTCGGCGAGGCCCTTGGCGACGTCGCCGATCTCGCTGTGGTCCGCGCTGGACAGACTGAGCAGCCCGACCTCCTGGAAGCCGGACTCCTTGAGCCCCTGCTCCACCATGTCGCCGATCGTGGTGATCGACCGCTCCCGCACCGGGCGCGTGATCATTCCGGCCTGGCAGAACCGGCAGCCGCGGGTGCAGCCGCGGAAGATCTCCACGCTGAACCGCTCGTGCACGGTCTCGGCGAGCGGGACCAGGGGCTTCTTCGGGTACGGCCACTGGTCGAGGTCCATGACGGTGTGCTTCTCGATCCGCCACGGGACGCCCGGGCGGTTCGGCGCGACCCGCTGGATACGGCCGTCGGGCAGGTAGGTCACGTCGTAGAAGCGCGGCACGTAGACCCCGCCGGACGCGGCGAGACGCAGGAGCAGCCCGTCCCGACCGCCGGGCTCGCCCTCGGCCTTCCACTCGCGGACGACCTCGGTGATGGCGAGCGCGATCTCCTCGCCGTCGCCGAGGACGGCGGCGTCGACGAAGTCGGCGATCGGCTCGGGGTTGAACGCGGCGTGCCCGCCCGCGATCACGATCGGGTGGTCGCCGGTGCGGTCGGCGGCCTCCAGGGGGATGCCGGCGAGGTCGAGCGCCGTCAGCAGGTTGGTGTAGCCGAGTTCGGTGGAGAACGACACGCCGAACACGTCGAAGGCGGCGACCGGCCGGTGCGCGTCGACGGTGAACTGCGGGATGCCGTGCTCCCGCATGACGGCCTCCATGTCGGGCCACACCGAGTACGTCCGCTCGGCGAGCACGCCGTCGCGCTCGTTGAGGATCTCGTAGAGGATCTGGACGCCCTGGTTCGGCAGCCCCACCTCGTAGGCGTCCGGATACATCAGCGCCCACCGGACCGTGGTCTCGTCCCAGTCCTTGAGCTGGGAGTTCAGCTCGCCGCCAACGTACTGAATCGGCTTCTGCACGCTCGGGAGCAGCGGCTCCAGGCGCGGGAAGAGCGACTCGACCGGCATGACGGGACCCTCCGTGCAGGGGACGTGGGATGAACGTTCAGCCTACGCGGTCGCCGGTCGCTAATCGAATGGGCGGCGGCGCACGTGGACGGCCTGCAGCAGGCCGAACGCGATCATGTTCGCGAACGTCGCGGACCCACCGTAGGACACGAACGGCAGCGGCAGCCCGGTGATCGGCATGATCCCGATCGTCATCCCGACGTTCTCGAACGTCTGGAACCCCAGCCAGCACACGACGCCGGTGGCGACGAGCGTCCCGAACAGGTCCGCGGCCTGGGTGGCGATGCGCAGCCCGCGCCACAGCACCACGCCGAGCAGCGCGATGATGACGGCGGCGCCGACGAAGCCGAGCTCCTCCCCCGCCACCGTGAAGATGAAGTCGGTCTGCTGCTCGGGGACGAAGTGGCCGCCGGTCTGCTCGCCGTGGAACAGCCCCTTGCCGAACGCCCCGCCCGACCCGATCGCGATGCGGGCCTGCTGGGCGTTGTAGCCGGCGCCGCGAGGGTCGGCCTCGGGGTCCAGGAACGCGGTGAACCGGGCGATCTGGTAGGCCTTCAGCAGCCCGAAGAAGTACACGGCGAAGCCCGCGGCGATGCCACCGCCCACCAGCCCGACGAGCCAGCGCTTCTGCGCTCCGGAGATCGCCAGCATGCCGAGCACCACCGCGATGAACACCAGCGTGGTGCCGAGGTCGGGCTGAAACATGATCAGCATGCCGGGCACTCCGGCGAGCACGAGCGCGAGCAGCACGTCCCGCCGCCCCGGGCCGATCTCCCCGTCGCGCGGCTCGCCGAGGATCATCGCCAGCAGCACCACGAGCCCGACCTTCGCGAACTCCGACGGCTGCACCTGGAACCCGCCGCCGATCACGATCCACGAGTGCGAGCCGTTGATCGTCGAGCCGAGCGGGGTCAGCACGGCCAGCAGCCCGACGCACGCCAGCCCGTACAGGATGGGGACGTAGGCGCGCAGGAGCCGGTAGTCCAGCACGGTGACCAGGCCGCCGAGCAGGAACCCGATGACCAGGTTCAGGATGTGCCGCTTGAGGAAGCCCTCGGGATCCTTGCCCTGCTCGGTCAGCAGGTGGAAGGTCGCCGAGCGCACCAGCAGCGCGCCCACCGCCGACAGCGCCAGCACGGCCAGCAGCATCGGCAGGTCGAGCCTGCGCAGCCCGGAGAGCCTGCTGGTCCACGACCGGTGCGCGGCATAGGCGTCGACGCTGCCGACCCCGGAACCTGTGATCACGGGGCGGTCCCCTCGGCGGGCATCCGCGGCAGCTCGGAC
Source organism: Actinomadura citrea (assembly GCF_013409045.1). Classification (NCBI taxonomy): domain Bacteria; kingdom Bacillati; phylum Actinomycetota; class Actinomycetes; order Streptosporangiales; family Thermomonosporaceae; genus Actinomadura; species Actinomadura citrea. The sequence continues at coordinate 6,870,744 of NZ_JACCBT010000001.1, forward strand.
GGGAGCCTTCCGTCCTGGAGGATGGCCTTGCGGTCCTTCGTCCCGTACATGGCCTCCCAGATCTCCCGGACGGCCGGCGCGGACGTCTGCGCGCCCTGCCCGCCCTGGGAGACCATCGCGACCACCGCGAAGCGCGGCTTGTCCACCGGGCCGAACGAGGCGAACCAGGACGTGTCCTGCTTGCCGTAGACCTCCGCGGTACCGGTCTTGCCGCCGACGTCGACGCGCTTGAAGTCGAAGCCGGTGAACGCCCCGGCCGCCGTGCCGCTCTTCGGCACCTCCGCGAGCGACTCGCGGATGTACTTGAGCACCTTGCCGTCGACCGGCACCTTGCGCGCCGGCGGCGCGTCGATCCGGCGGACGATCGAGCCGTCGGGACGCACGACCGCGACGCCGAGCCGCGGGGTCAGCAGCTTGCCGCCGTTCGCCACGGCCGAGTACGCGCGGACGAGCTGCAGCGGCGTCACCAGGACGTCGCCCTGCCCGACCGAGAAGTTCGCCGCGTCACCGGGTCGCCAGACGTAGCCCTCGGTGCAGTTCTCCGTCGCGACGGCCTTCAGGTACGCGGCGCGGGCCGGGTCGGTCTTGGCGACCTCCGGGTAGCCCTCCTTGGCGCCCTTGCAGTTGGCGGCCTTGGTGACGTCCCAGAAGTTCTTCTTCCACCCCCGGTCCGGGATGCGGCCCTCGCTCTCGCTGGGCAGGTCGACGCCGGTGCGCGCCCCGAACCCGTAGTTGCGGGCCATCTTCACCATCGGGTCGGAGGGGTTCTTCTTCGGCTTCATCCCGCCGTCGCGCTGCCACTCCTGGTAGGCGAACCGGTAGAAGATCGTGTCGCAGGACTTGACGAGCGCCGTGTGCAGCGACATCGCCCCGAGCTCCTCGCCCTCGAAGTTGCGGAACGCGCGGTTGCCGACGTTGTAGGAGCCGGGGCAGTCGTAGGTGCCGGACAGGCTGTTGCCGTCCTTCACCGCGGCGGACACCGAGGAGATCTTGAAGGTGGAGCCGGGCGCGAACTGCCCCTGGGTGACCCGCGAGATCAGCGGCTCGCCCTGCTTCTTGCCGAGCAGCGCGTCGTACTCGTCCTGGGAGATGCCACCGGTCCAGATGCCGGGGTCGTAGGTCGGGTAGCTCGCCATCGCGATCATCCGGCCGGTGCGCACGTCCATCACGACCGCGGCACCGGCGTCGGCGGGGCGGCCCTGCTTGTGCGCGCCGTCGATCGCGTGCTTGAGGGCGTTCTCCGCCGCACCCTGCACGCCGGCGTCGATGCTGGTGACGAGGTTGCTCCCGGCCGTCGGGGGCTGCTCCTGAGCGGTGCCGGTGACGCGGCCCTGGCTGTCGACCAGGACCTTGCGGAACCCGGGCTCGCCGCTCAGCACCGAGTCGTACTGCGCCTCCAGGCCGTCGCGCCCGACGAGGTCGACGCCGCTGTAGCCGGTGACCTTGAGGCCCTTGCGCTTGTCGAGCTCGTCCTGCGTGACGGGCTGGAGGTAGCCGAGCAGCTGCGCGGGGCGCGCGCCCTCCGGCTCGGGGTAGTCGCGGACGGCCTGGACCTGCGCGGTGATCCCGGGGAAGTCCTCCTGCCGCTCCATGATCTGCAGGGCGCGCTTGGGGTCGACGTGGTCCTCGACGGGGATCGGCTGGTAGGGAGAGCCGGGCCAGCACGGCCGCTTGATGCCGGGACCGCACAGCCGGATCCGCTTGGACATCTCGTCCTGGGACGTCCCGAGCACGGCGGCGAGCCGCTTCAGCACGGTCTGGCCGCCGTCCTTCTGCCGCGACAGCGTGGTGCGGTCGACCGACACGACGAGCGCGCTGCGGTTGCGCACGAGGGGCCTGCCGCGGTCGTCCAGGATCATGCCGCGGGTGGCGGGGACGACGATGTCGCGGGTGCGGTTCTCGGCGGCGACCGCCCGGTAGTGCTCGCCCTCCAGGACCTGCAGGGCCCACATCCGCCCGATCAGGACGAGCAGCAGCGCGGCTACGAGCACGTACAGGACCACGAGGCGGAAGTGGGTCCGCGGGTTCACAGGGTCTCGCTCCGCCCCGACATCGCGCGGTAGCGGGCGGCGGGCACGGCGAGGCGGTCGCCGCGGGCGCGTTCCCCGCGTTCGTACCGGCGGGTGGCGCGCAGCACCGCCCACACCACGAACGGGCTCGCGATGACGTCGTAGAGCACCTGCAGCGGCACCATGCTGGACACGGTCGCCCACCCGGCGCGCGGGTCGCCGAGGATCATGCCGGTGCCCGCGTACAGCACGGTCCCGGCGAGCGCGCCGGCGGCGACGGCGAAGAACGGCACCGCGGACTGGCGGTCCATCTCGGCGGACGCGGCGCCGCACAGGTATCCGATGAGGCAGTAGACGAGCGCGTACCGGCCGATGGTGTGGTCGGCGGGCGGGATGATGTCGGCGGCGAGGCCCGCGAGGAACCCGGCGACCATCCCGGTCATCGAGCCCGCGACGAGCGCGAGCGCCACGACGGCCAGCAGCACCAGGTCGGGCTGGACGCCCCCGGGCAGCGGCAGCCGGTTCGCCACCGACACCTGCAGGACCAGCGTCACGACGATCACCACGGCGGTCACCGCGGCGCGGCCTGCCGGCGACGCCTCGGGCGGGTTCAGCACGTCATTCCCCCCGGGTCGGATTCGTGGACGGGCTCTTCGAGCGGCGCGGCTTCGCCGTCGGGCTCTTGCTCGCCGACGGCGTCGCGGTCGGCGTCGGGGTCGGCGGCGGCGGGGGCTTGGGCGGCAGCACCGCGTCCCGCGGGTCGGTCCTCGGCGGGGCGACCACGACGGCGACGACGTCCAGGCTGGTGAACCGCACGAACGGCCGGATGTAGGCGGTGCGGGTCAGCCCGCTGGTGGACCGCTCGATCCGCTCGACCACGCCGATCGGGACGCCCGGGACGTACGGCCTCTGCCCCTGCGACCCGAGCGTGACGATCCGCTGGCCGACCTTGATCGGCGCGGCGGCGTCCAGCAACTGGAACCGCAGCGGCGTCGCGCTGCCCCGGCCGAGACCGCGCCGGCCCCGGCCCTGGGTGATCCCGATCTCCTTGGACTGTTCGAGCCGGGAGCCGATGGAGGAGGTCTGGTCGGTGGCGAGCAGGACGGTGGCCGTCGCGGGCCCGACGCGCGTGACGCGGCCGACGAGGCCGTCGGCGCTCATCACGGTCATGTCGGGCTTGATGCCGCTGCGGCTGCCGACGTCGATGGTCACGGTGTCCTCGAAGCCCTGCCCCGCGGAGATCACCTGCGCGGCGTGGATCTTGTAGCCGCCCATCCCGGCGGTGCCGAGCAGCCTGCGCAGCTGCGCGGACCGGTCCTGGTCGAGGCGGCTGGAGCGCAGCTGCTCGCGCAGCCGCTGGTTCTGCCGCACGAGCCGGTCGGCGCGGCGCCGCTCGCCCGGCGCGTCGGTGATGGCGTCGAAGCTGTTGCCCACCGGCCGGACGACGGAGGCCGACGCCCGCTCCACCGGTCCGAAGACCGCCGCGCCGACGCCGCGCAGGCCGCGCAGTGGCGAGTCCCCCCCGCCGCGGTAGTCGATAGTGATCATCGCGAGCGCCACGACCAGCAATGCGCCGAGGACCACGCGGGTACGCCGGGTGTCCTTCACGCACCGACCTCCCGTTCACTGGTCCGCCGGGAGCCCAGTGCCTCACGAGGGGGGACGCCCCCGCGTCCCCCTCGGCGGACCATGTCCGAATCGGCTCGCCCGGGGGACGACCCCTCACGTCCCCTGGCCGGCCACGTCCGAATCAGTGCCGCGGCTCCGGCACGAGCACCTGCCGGAGCGACTCGAAGTCCTCGACGCACTTGCCCGTGCCGAGCACCACCGAGTCGAGCGGGTTGTCCACCAGATGGATGGGCATCCCGGTCTCCTCGCGGAGCCGTTCGTCGAGGTTCTTCAGCAGAGCGCCGCCGCCGGTGAGCGCGATGCCGCGGTCCATGATGTCGCCGGAAAGCTCGGGCGGGCACTTGTCGAGAGTGGTCTTCACCGCGTCCACCACGGCGTTGACCGGTTCCTCGATCGCCCGCCTGACCTCCTCGGCGGAGATCACGACGGTCTTGGGCAGCCCGCTGACGAGGTCGCGGCCCCGAATCTCGGCGTGCGGCTCCTCTTCGCCGCCGGGATAGGCCGACCCGATCGCCATCTTGATCTCCTCCGCGGTGCGTTCCCCGAGCATCAGGGAGTACTCCTTCTTGGAGAAAGAGATCACGGCCTGGTCGAGCTCGTCGCCGCCGACGCGCACCGACTGGCTCGTGACGATCCCGCCGAGCGAGATGATCGCGACCTCGGTGGTGCCGCCGCCGATGTCGACGACCATGTTGCCGGTCGGCTCGTAGACGGGCAGCCCGGCGCCGATCGCGGCGGCCATCGGCTCTTCGATGATGTAGACGCGGCGGGCCCCTGCCTGGTACCCGGCCTCCTTCACCGCGCGCTGCTCCACCCCCGTGATCCCGCTCGGCACGGCCACGACGATCCGCGGCTTGGCGAAGTGCCGGCGCTTGTGCACCTTCTGGATGAAATAGCGCAGCATCCGTTCGGTGACGTCGAAGTCGGCGATGACGCCGTCCTTCAGCGGACGGACCGCGACGATGTTGCCCGGTGTGCGGCCGATCATCCGCTTCGCCTCGATGCCCACCGCGACGATCTTCCCGGTATTGGTATTGATCGCCACCACTGAGGGTTCGTTCAGGACGATGCCACGCCCGCGCACGTACACCAGGGTGTTGGCGGTACCTAGATCGACCGCCATGTCACGGCCAAGAAACGACAGCTTGTTACCCATGAAGAAAGGGAGCCCTTCATGATTGACGGGCGTGTATAGCGGCGCGTCCATCGTAACGTGCGCCTACCTCCGCGGGCAGTAACCCCCGCGCCGCGCGTCGCGAAAAAAACGCGTCCTGACCAGCCCGGTTTTCCATAAAGAGAACCCGGCGGACTGACCCGGCGGCCCGATCGGCCAAAGACGCGCGACGCCACGGCAGACCCGACGCCACCGGGTATCCGAGGATCTTAGGGGGTCTCCCCCGGCCGGACACAGCCCCCACACCGACACGGTTCGACCAGCTCCGCAACAACCGTCCCGCACGGCCACAGAAAAGCCGAACCCCGGGACGAGGATCTACCGGCTCATGAAGGGGACCGGGGCACCACAGGGCCAGCCCTTACTCGTCCTCAAGCCGGTCGTGGGACGAGCGCCCCCGCCCCGTCTCCGCCGGAACGGGCCCGGTTCTCGAAAGAGGAACATCCAAGCCCTCTCGAACCGAACCTCACCCAGCGGCAGCTGGAACCCCGCTCAAAGAGGGTGCGAATCATCCACATCCAACGCTCTTGGACGTGCCGCGCCCGGACGCACGTGGAGAAGACCCGAGCCGGGACACGGTCAGGTGCGGGGAGCGAGCGCAACGCACCTGCCCGTCGAGCCGGGCGACCACAGCGACACAACGCCAACTCGCACGGGCACAACGCACCCGCGCGGTGGCGTGAGGATCGCCCGGCTCGTGACGGGGGTTCCAGGGGTCACCCCCTGGGAAACACAGCGGGTTCCAGGGGGTCGCCCCCTGGGCCGACTCACACCTCGGGGAAGAAGAGCTTGATCTCGCGCTCGGCGGAGTAGGTGGAGTCGGAGCCGTGGACGATGTTCTCCCCGATTTCCAGGGCGAAGTCGCCGCGGATGGTGCCGGGGGTGGCGCTGACCGGGTCGGTGGCGCCGGCGAGGGAGCGGAACGCCTCGATGGCGCGCGGACCCTCCACGACCATGGCGACGAGGGGGCCGCCGGTGATGAAGTCGACCAGTTCGCCGAAGAACGGCTTGCTGGCGTGCTCCTCGTAGTGCGCCTCGGCGGTCTCGCGGGCGAGGGTGCGCAGTTCCAGCGCGACGAGCTTCAGGCCCTTGCGCTCGATCCGGGAGATGACCTCGCCGACGACGCCGCGGCGAACGCCGTCGGGCTTGACCAGGACAAGAGTGCGCTCGGACACGGGAGTTTCTCCTAGAGGATTGCGGATTCGGTAAGCGCGCGAATCCTACCCGGCTCCGGGGTCCGCAGCGGCATTCCCGGGGAGCCGAGCGGCGCGGGCGCGCGGTGCCGCGGCGCGTCCGGCGCACAGGCGGGCGGTGGCTCCGGCGAGCAGCACGGCGGCCACCCCGGCGACGGCCAGCCAGATGCGGTAGCCCTCCAGCAGGGCGTGCACATGCTGCGCGTCGGTGACCGGACGGAGCCGCTCCAGCCGCGCCGCCTGCAACGACAGGACGAGCATCTGCCCGGCCAGCACCGCGGGGAAGCACAGCGACAGCCCGAACAGCGCGGCGCCCACCCTCGCGTCCCGGAGCGAGGCGGCGAGGGCGAGTCCCGCGCCGGCGCCGAGGGGGACGAGCGGGGCGAGCAGCGCCCAGCGGCCGAGGGCGCCGCCCGCGAGGCCGAGCGGCACGGCGACGGCCATGAGGATGTGGCCGGTGCGGACGGCGCCGCGCGTCCCGGCGCGGGTGGCCGCGAGCGCCGCCGCGAGGGCGGCGGCGGCCGCCACGGCGAACGGGAGCAGCGGCGGGCCGCCGGCCCCCGCCTCGGCGGCGGCCAGCCCGGCGAGCGGGCCGGCGACGGGCTGGCAGAGCAGGCCGACGGCGATCATGACGACCACGCCGCCGGACGGGCCGCCCGCGGCCGCGCCCCGGCCGCCGGCGAAGGCGAGGCCGGCCAGGGCGAGCAGCGTGAGCCCGGCGAGGAGGAGCCGCGCCCCGGGCGACCAGCCGTACGCGGCGACGACGGCGAGGAACGCGAAGCCGCCTGCGGGGACCGGCACGAGGAGCAGCCGGCCGCGCTCGGTGCTCCGGAGCGCGGGCGGTCGCCGGTGGCGGCGTCCGCGCAGGAGGGGGTGGGCGAGCGCGGCCCCCGCGGCGGCGACGGCGAGCAGCGGGTAGGGCGCCAGCGCGACACGCCAGTCGTGGACGGCGGTGCCGTCGGCGGGCACGGGTACGGCCTTCAGCGCCAGCGGCATGGCGAGGATCAGCGTGCCCGCGAGGGCTCCGGCCCAGGCGGCCGACAGGGCGCGGTTCCTGCGTTCCCACACCAGGACGAGGCTCGCGGGCAGCACGATGCCCGCCCCGACGCCCTGGACGCCTCGGACCGCCCCGATGTCGGGCAGCGAGTGGGCGAGGCCGGCGGCGCCGATGCCCGCGAGCAGCACCGCGAGCCCTGCCATGAGCACGCCCCACGCGGGGAGCCGGCGGGCGGCGACGGCGGCGAACGGCACGGTGACCAGCAGGGCGGGCAGCGACAGCCCGGTGGCGCGCAGCAGTCCGGGGACCTCGGCGTCGCCGAGCGCGAGGGCGCTCGCGGCTGCCGGGACGACGTTGCCGGAGGCGTCGGGCACCACCAGGACGGCCGCGGGCAGCGCGGTGAACGTCAGCAGCAGCGCACCGAGCGTCGCGAGCCGCCGCCGGGCGACCCCCTCGGTGGGGCGTGCCGGAGGCCAGGCGGGCCGCGTCCCGGCGAGGTCGCCGGGCGTGTGTTCGCGTGCGTGGGAGGACACGGCGTGCTCCTTAGGACGTTGTCATCCGCCGCACGCACATTTCCCAAAAAGGAAATATGTCCAAATAAGATGATGAGGTGAATGCGCGGGAATCGGCGGACGCAATGGTGCCGTCCCCGCGAACCTAGCGCGGCGGAGCGCCGCCCACCTTGCGTCCCAGCCAAATGGCCGTTCCCCAAAGTGCCCCGAACACGACACCGAGGAAGAACATGGCCGGCACCATGAACCCGGTCGCGATGATCAGCACCTGCAGGACCGTGCCCGCGTGGACCGCCCACGGGAACCGCAGCAGACCGGCCAGCACCACGCACGCGACGGCCAGGCCGCCGCACACGCCGCCGGCGGTCGCGCCGTCCACGTCCAGCACCGTCACCGCCACCGGGATCGCGAGCGCGATCACGATGGCCTCGCACGCCAGCACCGTGGCGAACAGCCTGCGCGCCGGGTTCGCGGCGGTCCGCGCGCTCATGCCCGTCACCGGCCCTCCCCGACGCGCAGCAGCGTGCGGGCGTCGCCCGCGGTGACCACCGAGCCGGTGATCAGCACGCCGGCGCCCCGGTACTCCCCGGTCTCCTCGGCGAGGCCGATCGCCCGGTCGATGGCGTCGTCCAGCCGCTCGACGACATGGACGCGCTCGGCGCCGAAGACCCCTTCGGCGATCTCGGCCAGTTCCTCGGGCGGCATCGAGCGCGCCGAGGAGTTGCGGGTCACCACCAGCTCGGCCAGCACCGGTTCGAGCTGGTCGAGGACCCCGGCGACGTCCTTGTCGACGGCGATGGCGAGAACACCGGCGAGCCGGGTGAAGCCGAACGACTCGGTGACCGTGGCGACGGTCGCGGCCATCCCTGCGGGGTTGTGCGCCGCGTCCAGCAGGACGGTCGGGCCCGTCCGGGCGACCTCCAGCCGGCCCGGCGAGGCCGACTTGGCGAAGCCGCTGCGGACCAGGGCCGGGTCGAGCTGCCCCTCCTCGCCGCCGAGGAAGGACTCGCCGGGCGCGATCCGCGTCGCGGCCTCCAGGTTCGGCTCGCCCCGGGTCGGGGCGCCGCCGGCGAACGCCTCCACGGCGGCCAGGGCCGTCGCGGCGTTGCTCGCCTGGTGCTCGCCGAACAGCGGCAGGAAGATGTCGTCGTAGACGCCGTGCAGGCCCCGCAGCGAGATCTGCTGGCCTCCGACGGCGACGTCCCGGCTCAGCACGCCGTACTCGACGCCCTCGCGCGCCGCCGTCGCGCCGGTCTCCACGACCCGCCGCAGCAGCACCTCGGCGGCCTCGACCGGCTGCTGCGCCAGCACGGCGATCGCGCCCGGCTTGATGATGCCCGCCTTCTCCCCGGCGATCTGCTCCAGCGTGTCGCCCAGGTAGCGGGTGTGGTCCAGGCCGATCGGCGTGATCACCGCGACCGCGCCGTCGGCGACGTTCGTGGCGTCCCAGGCGCCGCCCATGCCGGCCTCGACCACCGCCACGTCGACCGGCGCGTCCGCGAACGCCGCGAAGGCCATCGCGGTGAGCACCTCGAAGAACGACAGCCGGGCCTCGTGCTTGTCGTCGACCAGCTGGAGGTAGGGCAGCACGTCGTTGAACGCCTCGACGAACCGCTCCTCGCCGATCGGCTCCCCGTCGATCGCGATGCGCTCGCGCAGCGTCGTCAGCTCGGGGCTGGTGTAGAGCCCGGTGCGAAGGCCGCGCTCGCGCAGCAGCGCCTCGACGAGCCGGGCCGTGGTGGACTTGCCGTTCGTCCCGGCGATGTGGATCACCGGGTACGCGCGGTGCGGCGCCCCCAGGACGTCGACCAGGTCGGCGATCCGGTCGAGGGTCGGGTCGATCTCCCACTCGACCCCGCGCCCCATGATCGCGCCGACGGTGGCCCTGTAATCGGACGGCTCGGATACCTGACTCACGGTCACAGAGCCTACTCGGCGGTGGGCGCGGCTCCGCCCGGGGTCACACTGGAGGCATGGAGGTGTTCTTCGGCGAGTGGGAGCGGCGCGCGCCGGGCGAGACCCGCGACGTCGGGCGGGCCCGCGCCCTCGCGGGCGCGCTGGGCCTCCTCGCGCCGGACGTTCCCGTCCTGACCGTCGTCGGCTCCAAGGGGAAGGGGACGGCGGCGACCTACGCGTCGGCCTTCCTCGGGGCCGCCGGGTTCCGCGTGTGCACGGTCACGAGCCCCGGGCTGCGCAGCGATCGCGACCGCATCCGGGTGGACGGGCGCGCCGTCTCCGCCGGGGAACTCGCCTTCCTGGCGGACGTGCTCGGGGAGGCCGTGGCCGCGCTCCCGCCGCCGTCCGGCGGTTACCTGTCGCCGTCGGGCCTCTTCACGATCGCGGGCGTCCTGCACGCGCGCCGCGCCGGTGCGGACGCGCTCGTCCTGGAGGCGGGCATGGGCGGACGGTCGGACGAGGTCGCCCTGTTCCCGCCGGACGTCGCCGCGATCACGCCGGTCTTCCGCGAGCACGCCGGGGTGCTCGGCGACACGCCGGCGGAGATCGCCGAAGAGAAGCTCGGTGTCGCAGGGCCGCGGACGCGCGTCCTGTCGGCGCCGCAGTCGGCCGAGGTCGCGGGGGTGCTCGGCGCCGCGGAGTTCGTCGGGCCCGGAGGAAGCGCGCTCCCCCCGGACCTGCTTCCCGCCGGTCTCGGGCGCGCGGCGGCCGAACTGGGCGTGGTCGCCGCCCGCCGTCTCCCCGGAGTGGCCGAGCCCGCGGCCGCAACGGTGCGGGCCGCGCTGTCCTCGATCGCCCTGCCCGGCCGCCTGTCCTGGCACGACGTGCCCGGGTCGGCCACGCGGCTGCTGGTCGACTCCGCGATCGACCGGGCCGGGGTCGCCGCCGCCCTCGGCGCCGCCTGGGATGCCTGGGGGACCATCGACCACGTCGTGGTCTGCCTCCCCGACCACAAGGACCTGGACGGCGCCATCGCCGAACTCGGCTCGCTGCCCGTGACGTTCGTCCGGCTTTCGCCATCGCACCTGCGGTTCACCCGCACCCTGCCGTCCTGCTGGGACGTGGTCGGGTCCGCCGCCATCACTCCCGAGTCCCTCGCGACGCTCGGGCACCGGGTGGTCGCCCTCGGCACGGTCTACTTCACCGGGCTCGTCCTGGACGCGGTGGGCGCCGACACTGAGCGCCTCTACATCACTTCGGCTTCTCGACGTCCTTCCTGATGCGGTGCATCAGGTCGGCCATCAGGGGGAACTGCGGGTTCACCGAGGGCCGGTTGGACGCGACGACGCCGAAGGAGTCCTTGGTCGCCCAAGCGCAGTAGGTGTGGGTCTCGGCGAGGACGGCGAAGGTGCCGCACACCGCCTTGCCGCCCTTGCGGCCCGGGTCGGCGTCCTGCCCGGCGATGAACGTGGTCGGCTGTGTCTTCTGCAGGAAGCCGGAAGGATCGCCGATCTGGCCCGTCCCGCCCACGAACAGCAGGTCGACATTGCGCACCGGCACCTCGGTGTAGACGGCGAGGCCGTTCTCGGCCACCGGGACACCGCCCGCCTCGACCGCGCCCGCGAGGAACGGGTAGGCGGCGCTCGCCTGCGGCGAGGTCAGCGGATCCTTGTGCAGGCCCCCGGCCGTCGGACCCGCTTTGATCACCTTCTTGGACGGCCCGGGGCCGGCCGCCGTCTCGGCGTCCTTGCCGGCGCCGCCGGCCCGCAGCGCCAGCGCGCCCGCGACCAGCAGCATCCCGACGACCACGGCGACGCCGGCGACCAGCAGCGGCTTCGGCAGGCGCCCGCCGGGCCCGGCCGGCGCGCCGGTCACCCGCGGCAGCGGGCCGGTGCCGTTCGGGAGGACGCCGTGCGGGCCCGTGCCCACGACCGGAAGCGCCCCCGACCCGTTCGCCGAACCGGGCATCGCGTGCGGGCCGGTGCCGTTCCTCGGCATGGCGTGCGGGCCCGACACCTCCCGCAGGGGAGGCATGGCCTGCGGGCCGGTGCCGTTCACCATCGCGTGCGGGCCGGTCCCGTCGCCGATGTCGACCGACCACCAGGGGCGCGCGCCGCCGAAGGGCGTCGGGTCGTCCTCCGGTTCGCGACCGTCCTCGATGACCTGCGCCGCGTCCAGGTCGTCGCCGGACGGGGAGTCCGGCGTGCCGGACCGAGGTGGTGAATCGGCCATTGCACTCCCGATAGTTCAAATACCGCAGGGGCCCACGGGCCCTACCGGATCGTAACTGCGGCAGGCGCCGCCGTGCCGAAGGATCGCCGTGTCAGCACCCGTGTCAAGAGCGGCCCGGCCGGCCCGCCGGCGGGGGTCAGCCCGCCGGGAGCGCGGCCAGCTGGGCCTCCAGCCTGCCGATGTCGGACTCCGCCTGGGCGAGCCGGTCGCGGTTCTTCGCCACGACCGCCTCGGGCGCCTTCGCCATGAACGCCTCGTTTCCGAGCTTGCGCCGCGCCTGGTCGACCTCCTTGCGGGCGGCGGCCAGGTCCTTCTCCAGCCGCTTGCGCTCGGCGGCGACGTCGATCGCCCCGGCGGTGTCGAGGTGCACCTTCACGTCCTCGACCGGCAGGGACGCCGTCGAGGAGAAGCCGTCCTCCGGCTCGGTGAGGCGCAGCAGCGAGCGGATGCCGTCCTCGTGGCGGTGCAGGGCGGAGCCGTTCCACTCGATCCGCGCGGCGACCCGCTGACCGGGCTTGAGGCCCTGGTCGGCGCGGAACCGCCGCACCTCGGTCACCATCCGCTGGAGCGAGCCGACGAGCTCCTCGGCGCCGCCGTCGCGCCGCGCCGGGTCGGCGGTCGGCCACGGCGCGGTGACGACCGTCTCCGCGCCGGTGAGAGACGTCCACAGCTCCTCGGTGACGAACGGGACGACCGGGTGCAGCAGCCGCAGCAGGTTGTCGAAGACCTCGCCGAGCACGCGGCGGGTCGCCTCGGCGCGCTCGTCGGCGAGCTGCACCTTGGCCAGCTCCACGTACCAGTCGCAGACCTCGTCCCAGGCGAAGTGGTAGAGCGCCTCGCACGCCTTCGCGAAGTCGAACGCCTCCAGGTGCGCGTCGACCTCGGCGATCACCGCGTGCAGCCGGGACAGGACCCAGGCGTCGACCGTGGAGAGCTCGGCGGGCATGGCGCCGCGGGTGTGCGCGCCGTTGATGAGCGCGAACCGGGTCGCGTTCCACAGCTTGTTGCAGAAGTTGCGCGAGCCCTGCGCCCACTCCTCGGCCACCGGGACGTCGCCGCCCGGGTTCGCGCCGCGCAGCAGCGTGAAGCGGGTCGCGTCGGCGCCGTAGGCGTCGATCCAGTCGAGCGGGTCGATGACGTTCCCGAACGACTTGGACATCTTCTTGCCGAACTGGTCGCGGACCATCCCGTGCAGGGCGATGGTGTCGAACGGCTGGACGCCGTCCATCGCGTACAGCCCGAACATCATCATGCGGGCGACCCAGAAGAACAGGATGTCGTAGCCCGTGACCAGGACGGACGTGGGGTAGAACCGCTTCAGGTCGGGCGTCTCGTCGGGCCAGCCGAGCGTCGAGAACGGCCACAGCGCCGAGGAGAACCACGTGTCGAGGACGTCGGAGTCCCGCGTCCATCCGGCGGGCGGCTCCTCGTCCGGGCCCGGGCAGACGACCTCGCCGTCCGGCCCGTACCAGACCGGGATCCGGTGCCCCCACCACAGCTGGCGGCTGATGCACCAGTCGTGCATGTTGTCGACCCACTCGAAGTAGCGGGAGGCCATCTCCGGCGGGTGGATCTTGACGCGGCCGTCGCGGACGGCGTCGCCCGCGGCCCGCGCCAGCGACTCGACCTTGACGAACCACTGCAGCGACACGCGCGGCTCGACGACCGTGGAGCAGCGCTGGCAGTGCCCGACCGAGTGCTTGTAGGGGCGGACCTCCTTGACGATCCGGCCCTGCTCGCGCAGCGCGGCCACGACCGCCGGGCGCGCCTCGAACCGGTCCAGCCCCGCGAACGGGCCCGGCGCGGTGACGTTGCCCCGCTCGTCCATGACCGACAGGGACGGCAGCGAGTGCCGCCGCCCGATCTCGAAGTCGTTCGGGTCGTGCGCGGGGGTCACCTTGACTGCGCCGGTGCCGAACGCGGGGTCGACGTGCTCGTCGGCGACGACCGGGATGCGGCGGCCGGTCAGCGGGAGCTCGATCTCCCGCCCGACCATGTGCGCGTACCGGGCGTCCTCCGGGTGGACGGCCACGGCGGTGTCGCCGAGCATCGTCTCCGCCCGGGTGGTCGCGACGACGATCTCGTCCTCGCCCGACCCGTACCGGATCGAGACCAGCTCGCCGTCGACCTCCTCGTGCTCGACCTCGATGTCCGACAGCGCCGTCAGGCAGCGCGGGCACCAGTTGATGATGCGCTCGGCGCGGTAGATCAGGCCGTCGTCGAACAGCCGCTTGAAGATCGTCCGGACGGCGCGGGCACGGTCGTCGTCCATCGTGAACGCCTCGCGCGTCCAGTCGACGCCGTCGCCGAGGCGGCGCATCTGACCGAGGATGCGGCCGCCGGACTCCGCCTTCCACTGCCAGACCCGCTCGACGAAGTCGGAGCGCCCGAGGTCGTGCCGCGACAGGCCCTCCTTGGCCAGCTCGCGCTCCACGACGTTCTGCGTGGCGATGCCCGCGTGGTCCATGCCCGGCACCCACACCACCTCGTGGCCCTGCATCCGGCGGCGCCGGACGAGGGTGTCCTGGATGGAGTGGTCGAGGGCGTGCCCCATGTGCAGCGAGCCGGTCACGTTCGGCGGTGGGATCACGATGGAGAAGGCGGGCCGCTCCGGCGCGCGTTCCGGGTCGGCGGTGAACAGCCCCGCCGATACCCACCGCTCGTAGAGCCGGCCCTCGACATCGGCCGGTCGGTACTGGGTGGGAAGGTCGACGTCCGCGGCGGCGCCCTGGCCGCGCTCAGTGCTGGGCTGTGTCACGGCTGACGATTCTACGGGGACGCCGGGGGTGGACGGCCCCGGGGACGGCCCGGCGCGCGGAGGAATCCGCGCCGGCGAGCACCCCGTCGCGCAGTCCACGTTCACGCCGATCACCCTGATCCGGTCGACCGGAACCACCGCCCGACCGCCCGGCCGGCGGCCGGACCGGGCCCGGACCATGTCCACGACCACCGTGCGAGTCGGTGCGCCGTGCGCGGGCATCGGCCTGGCCAGCGTCCTGCGCGACGTCCGCGACACGCGGCGGGGCGGGCCAGAGAGCGTTTTCCCGCCGCGGTCGGGACACTGGTCACCTGACACCGGGTCGCCTCCCCGGAAAGGGTGGCGGCGAAGTTCCGCGACGGCGGGACGGAGGAGAGGGACGGGATGCGAGCGGTACTGGCACGCGCCACCGTGCTGGCCGGCGCGTTCACAGCGGGGGCCGTGGCGGCACGCGCCGCGACCATCCCTCACCTCCGCCGTCTCACCGCCGACCTGCAGCGCTCGCGGGAGCGCATCCTCGCCAGCCGGGAGGAGGAGCGCCGCCAGCTGCGGCACGACCTGCACGACGGGCTCGGGCCGACGCTCGCCAGCCTCGCGATGTCGCTGGACGCGGCCCGCATCACCCTCGCCGGCGAGCCGGAGCGGATGGACCCCCTGCTCGCCGAGGTGAGGGACCGGCTGGCGACCGCCGTCGGGGAGATCCGGGACCTGGCGCACGGGCTGCGGCCCCCGGCGCTGGACGACCTCGGCCTCGTCGCGGCGATCGAGTCGTTCGCCGACGGCTGCTGCGAGCGGGTGGACGTCCGGTTCGACGGCGAGCCCGCGGGGCTGCCCGCCGCGGTGGAGGTCGCGGCGTACCGGATCGTGCAGGAGGCGCTGACGAACGTCCGGCTGCACGCGCCCGAGAGCACCGCGACGGTCAGGCTGAGCCGGGACGCCGACCTGCACCTGATGGTCGCCGACACCGGACCCGGCCTGCCGGACGCCGCCCGCAACGGAGGCCAGCCGAAGCCGCGCCGGGGCCTGGCCGCGATGAGGGAGTGGGCCGCCGAGGTCGGCGGCAGCTGCGCGATCACGTCCCGGAACGGCGGCGGGACCGTCGTCACCGTCCGGCTCCCGCTCGCCGCCGCGCGGATCGCCGCCGGGTACCATCGTCCCTCGATCGGAAGAGACGGGCGGAGATGACCGAGACCATCCGGGTGCTCATCACCGACGACCACCCGGTGTTCCGGCAGGGGCTGAAGGGCCTGCTGCAGGCGCTCGGGGTGGAGGTCGTCGGCGAGGCGGAGAACGGGCCGGGCGCGGTGCGGCTGGCGGCGGAGCTGCAGCCGGACGTCGTCATCATGGACCTGCACATGCCCGGCGGCAACGGCATCGAGGCGACCCGCACCATCACCCGCACCAGCCCGCGCATCGGCGTGCTGGTGCTGACGATGTTCCGCGACGACGACTCTGTCTTCGCGGCGATGCGCGCCGGCGCCCGCGGCTACCTGCTGAAGGAGTCGGGCGCGGAGGAGATCGCCCGCGCCGTGAAGGCGGTCGCGGCGGGCGAGGCCATCTACGGCCCGGAGATCGCACGCCGCGTGCTCACCTACTTCACCGACATGCCCGACCCGCGGCAGGCCGCGTTCCCGCAGCTCACCGAGCGGGAGCGGGAGGTCCTCGAACTGATCGCGCAGGGCCGCAGCAACACCGAGATCGCCGGGACGCTCTACCTCAGCCAGAAGACCGTCCGCAACCACGTCTCGAACATCTTCATGAAGCTGCACGTCGCCGACCGCGCCCAGGCCATCGTCCTGGCCCGCGAGGCCGGCCTCGGCGAGTCCCGCGGCTGACCCCTCCGGCCCTCCCCCGGCTCAGCGGGCCGCGAAGGCTCCGTGCTCGCTCTCGAAGACCAGTGCGGCGAAGCGTTCTCCGATGCGGCGGTGGCTTTCGGGGGCCGGGTGGACCTCGTCCGGCAGGGGCAGCTCCGCGTAGTCGGCCTCGCCGTAGAGCACGCGGCCGTCGAGATAGTGCAGGTGGGGATCGTCCTCGGCGCGCCGCGCGGCGATCCCGGCCAGCGCGTCCCTGATGACGGTGAGCGTCAGGCGCCCGCTCGCGACCTCCGCCGGGTCGCCCAGAGCCCGGAACCGCAGTCGCGGAGCGCCGGGGTCGGGGGCCAGCGGACCCGGCGTCCGCTCCTGGACGGGGCACAGGATCGGCGAGACGAGCAGCAGCGGCGTCTCGGGGTGCCCCTCGCGGACGGTGTCGAGGAAGCCGTGCACGGCGGGCCCGAACGCGCGCAGGCGCATCGCGTCGGCGTTCGCGACGTTGATGCCGATCTTGAGGCTGATCAGGTCGGCGGGGGTGTCGCGGATGGCGCGGGCGGTGAACGGGTCGAGCAGCGCGTTGCCGCCGAAGCCGAGATTGATCAGGTTCGCCCCGCCGCGGGCGGCGGCCACCGCGGGCCAGGTGGAGGTGGGGCCGGCGGCGGTGGAGCCGTGGCTGATCGAACTGCCGTGGTGGAGCCACACGGGGCTCCCGCGGTCCGGGACGGGCTCGGCGGGGGCGTCGGTGCGCAGCGCGATCAGCTCGGTGGGCTCGACCTGCGGCAGCCAGATCTCCACGTCCTTCGCCTCGGGGGCCAGGCCCGCGAACCGGAGGGTGCCGGGCTCTCCCGGGGTGGTGACCGCCTTCTGGGTCGCCATGTCGATGACGGTCAGGTTCCCGCCGGGCACGCTGCCCCGGCCCGCCGGGCGCCCGTCGATCACGAGGTCGTAGAAACCGTCCGGCTGCGGCGGGGTGCCCTCGTAGGCCCGCTTGGTGGGCAGGACGTCCAGTTCCACCGCGGTGGCCCGGGTGCGGAAGACCAGCCGCACGCCGGACGGCTGCTCCTCCGTCCTCGCCAGGTACTCGTCCGGGAACTGGACGCGGGCGGCGAGGGGCAGCCGGTGCGGCAGCACTCCGCGGCCGGTCCGCTCCAGTTCGAGCGCGCCGCGCACGATGCGCGTGTCGATGGGGGTGGTGGTCCACTCGGTCATTCCCGTCTCCCTCGCTTCCTAATAGAATTAGGCAGATACCAAGTTACTCTAGGTACGGAGGTCCCATGGCGCGCGCGGGCATCACCCCCGGACGCCTCGCCCGGACGGCGGCGGAGCTGGCCGACGAGATCGGGTTCGACCGGCTGACCGTCTCGGCGGTGGCGCGCAGGCTCGGCGTCAAGGACCCGAGCCTGTACGCGCACATCGAGAACGCGCGGGAGCTGAAGGTGCGGGTCGCGCTGCTGGCCCTGGAGGAACTGGCCGACCATGTCGCGAGCGCGGTGGCGGGGCGCGCGGGAAAGGACGCTCTCGTGGCGTGCGCCGGCGCCTACCGCGCCTACGCGGCGGAGCATCCCGGGCGTTACGCCGCGGCGCGCTTCGACCTCGACCCGCAGACGGCGGCGGCGAGCGCCGGGCCCCGGCACGCGGAGATGACGAGGGCCATCCTGCGCGGGTACGACCTACCCGAACCCGACCAGACCGACGCGGTGCGCTTCCTCGGCAGCGTGTTCCACGGCTATGTGAGCCTGGAACTGGCGGGCTCCTTCGGCCACACGCCCCGCAAGGCCGACGCGTCCTGGGCGTGGGCGCTCGACACGGTCGACTTCGCCCTCAGGAACCACCCGTCCCGCGAGGCCGCCCCGGGCGGGACGCGGCCCTAGCCGGGAACACCGAGAGCAGCGGTGCCGTGTGGGCGCCCGCTGCTCTCGGTGTCAGGTCTCGTGCTGTGTCGGGTCTCGCGGTGTCAGGCCGACTTCTCCCGCGGCTCGCGCTTGGGACGGTCGCGCGGGACGAGGGTCGGGTTGACGTGCTCCAGGACCGCCTCGCGGGTGATGACGACGCGGGCGACGTCCTGGCGGCTCGGTACCTCGTACATCACCGACAGGAGCACCTCCTCCATGATCGCGCGGAGGCCGCGGGCCCCGGTGCCGCGCAGGATGGCCTGGTCGGCGATGGCCTCCAGGGCGTCGTCGGTGAACTCCAGGTCGACCCCGTCGAGCTCGAAGAGGCGGTGGTACTGGCGCACCAGCGCGTTCTTCGGCTCGGTGAGGATGTTGATCAGGGCCTCGCGGTCCAGGTTGTGCACGGAGGTGATCACCGGGAGCCGGCCGATGAACTCGGGGATCATGCCGAACTTCAGCAGGTCCTCGGGCATCACGTCGCCGAGCACGGCCGACGACTCCTCGAAGTCGGACTTGGAGCGGATCTGCGCTCCGAAGCCCATGCCCTGCTTGCCCACCCGGGACTCGACGATCTTCTCCAGGCCGGCGAACGCGCCGCCGCAGATGAACAGCACGTTGGTGGTGTCGATCTGGATGAACTCCTGGTGCGGGTGCTTGCGGCCGCCCTGCGGCGGGACGCTCGCGGTGGTGCCCTCAAGGATCTTCAGCAGGGCCTGCTGGACGCCCTCCCCCGACACGTCCCGGGTGATCGACGGGTTCTCGCTCTTGCGAGCGATCTTGTCGACCTCGTCGATGTAGATGATCCCGGTCTCGGCCTTCTTGACGTCGTAGTCGGCCGCCTGGATCAGTTTGAGGAGGATGTTCTCCACGTCCTCCCCGACGTAGCCCGCCTCCGTCAGCGCCGTGGCGTCCGCGATGGCGAACGGGACGTTGAGCAGCTTGGCGAGCGTCTGCGCGAGCAGCGTCTTGCCGGATCCGGTGGGACCGAGGAGCAGGATGTTGGACTTGCCCAGCTCGACCATGTCGTCACGGCCGGTGTCACCCGACTGGATCCGCTTGTAGTGGTTGTAGACGGCGACGGACAGTGCCTTCTTCGCCGTGTCCTGCCCGATGACGTAGGAGTCGAGGAACTCGTAGATCTCCCGCGGTTTGGGCAGGTTGTCCCACTTGAGGTCGGAGGTCTCGGAGAGCTCCTCCTCGATGATCTCGTTACAGAGATCGATGCACTCGTCGCAGATGTACACGCCCGGGCCCGCGATGAGCTTCTTGACCTGCTTCTGGCTCTTCCCGCAGAACGAGCACTTGAGCAGGTCACCGCCGTCGCCGATGCGTGCCACCCAACCGTCTCCTTTTCGTGGGGCCGCCAGCCTTGGAGGATGCGGCGCAGCTGGTTGCGTCCCAGAGGCTCACGACGTCGGATTCGACGTTACCGCCTCCAGCGGACTTGGAAAGCCCCTCGCCCGGAAGTGTGACGACCGGGCTGGGGGACTCCCTCGTCCTCGTGCCGTCTCAGGACGACACTACCTCGGCCTTCCGCTTCCTGCTGGCGAAGACGTCGTCGATGAGGCCGTACTCCTTGGCCTCGGCCGCCGTGAGGATCTTGTCGCGCTCGATGTCGCGGCGGACCTCCTCGACGCTCTTGCCGCTGTGCTCGGCCAGGATCGTCTCCAGCAGATCGCGGATCCGCATGATCTCGCGGGCCTGGATCTCGATGTCGCTGGACTGGCCGTAGCTGCCCTCGGTCGCGGGCTGGTGGATCAGGATCCGCGAGTTGGGCAGCGCCGCCCGCTTGCCCGGCGTCCCGGCCGCGAGCAGCACCGCCGCGGCGGACGCGGCCTGGCCGATGCACACGGTCTGGATCTCGGGCTTGACGAACTGCATCGTGTCGTAGATCGCCGTCATGGCGGTGAACGAGCCGCCCGGCGAGTTGATGTAGATGCTGATGTCGCGGTCGGGGTCGATCGACTCCAGCGTGATCAGCTGGGCCATCACGTCGTTGGCGGACGCGTCGTCGATCTGCACGCCGAGGAAGATGATCCGCTCTTCGAAGAGCTTGTTGTACGGGTTCATCTCCTTGACCCCGTACGTGGTGCGCTCGACGAACGACGGAATGATGTAGCGGTCGTCGACCGGACGCGGAGTTCCGCCGGCGTTCACGCCGGGCCGGACCCTATCGCCGAGAACGGGTCGGATGAGGTCGCTCACTGTGTGCCTCCGATTCGTTGTGAGGTCGTCAGGAGACGGGGCCCTCGGAGGGCACCTGGGTGGCGCTGAGCACGACGTGGTCGACGAACCCGTAGTCCTTGGCCTCGTCGGCGGTGAACCAGCGGTCCCGGTCGGAGTCGCGCTCGATCTGGTCGAGCTCCTGGCCGGTGTGCTCGGCGATCTTCTCGGCGAGCGTCTTCTTCACGTACAGCATCTGCTCGGCCTGGATCTTGATGTCGGAGGCGGTGCCGCCGATGCCGCCGGACGGCTGGTGCATCATGATCCGCGCGTGCGGCAGGGCGTACCGCTTGCCCCGGGCGCCCGCGCACAGCAGGAACTGGCCCATCGACGCGGCCAGGCCCATGCCGACCGTGACGACGTCGTTCGGGACGTACTGCATGATGTCGTAGATCGCCATGCCGGCGGTGACGGAGCCACCTGGCGAGTTGATGTAGAGCGTGATGTCGCGGCGGCCGTCCTCGGCAGACAGCAGCAGGAGCTCGGCGCAGATGCGGTTGGCGATGTCGTCGTCGACCTGCTGGCCGAGGAAGACGATGCGTTCGCGCAGCAGCCGCTGGAACAGCTGGTCGCCCAGAGGCAACAGGGGCGCCTCGGCGACCCGCGCCTGGATCCGCGACGACTCGTCGAAAGTCGGAGGCATGCTCACCGGGTGTTCCTCCGGTCCTTTTAATCGGTTCGGATGATTGGACATTAACGCGCTCACGGGCCCACTCACGCCCGGGGGCCCGGCTTTTCGCCAGGGGCGTACCCGGCGCGGCCCGGCCGACGCGCACGTAGCTGACGATCTTCGCCGCCGCGCCCGGCCGAGCGGGGCCCGCTCACGCGCACGCCCCGCACCCGTCGTACGGGTGCGGGGCGTGCCCGGTGCCTCACGGACGTCCAGAAAATGCTCTAGGCGTCCTTGGTCTTGGCGTCCTGCTCGTCGGCAGCCTCGCCGGCCGGGGCCTCCTCAGCGGCGGCCTCAGCCGTCTCCTCGGGGGTCTCCTCCTGCGCGCCGTCCTCGGCCTCCGCGTCGGCGGCGTCCTCGGCGGCGTCCTCGGCCTGGGCGGTCTCGCCGTTCAGCTCGCGCTGCACGGCGTCGACGTCGATCTCGTTGCCCGACTCGTCCTTGACCGTGACGTGCTCGACCACGAGGTTCAGCGCCTTGCTGCGCAGCACCTCCGAGACGATCGCCGGGAGCTGGTTGTTCTGCGTCAGGTACTCGGCGAGCTGCTGCGGCTGCACGCCCATCTGCATCGCCTGCGTGACGACGTACTCGCTGAGCTCCTCGTTCTCGACGTTCAGCTCCTCCTGGACGGCGAGCTGGTCGAGCACGAAGCCGCCCTTGACCGCGAGCCGGGCCGCGTCGGCGACCTCGGTGTCGAACTCCTCGGCGGTCTTCTCCTCTTCCTTGAGGTAGTCGTCCCTGGTCATGCCCGCCATCTGGAGCTGCTGCTCCAGCTGCTGGTTGCGGCGGTCGACCTCCTCTTCCACGACCTTGTCGGGAAGCGGGATGTCGACCTTCTCCAGGAGCGCCTCAAGGGCCTTGTCGCGCGCCTCGGACAGCTGCTGCAGCTTCACCTGCCGGCCGAGCCGGACGCGCACGTCCTCGCGCAGCTCCTCGATCGTGTCGAACTCGCTGGCGAGCTGGGCGAACTCGTCGTCCAGGTCGGGCAGGTTCTTCACCTTGACGCTCTGCACGGTGACCGTGATCTCGGCCTCCTCGCCGGCGTGCTCGCCGCCGACCAGGGTGCCGGTGAAGGTCTTGTCCTCGCCCGCGGCGAGGCCGACGAGGGCCTCGTCCAGGCCCTCGATCGCGGAGTTGCTGCCGACCTCGTAGGAGTAACCGGTGGTCGAGGCGTCCTCGATCTCCTCGCCGTCGATCCGCGCGACGAGGTCGATGGTGGCGAAGTCGCCGTCCTCGGCCGCGCGCTCGGCGCCGGTGAGGGAGGCGAAGCGCTCGCGGAGGTTGTCGATGGTCTCGCCGACCTGCTCGTCGGTGACCTCGGCGTCCTCGACGACGACCTCCAGGCCGTCGTAGTCGGGCACCTCGAACTTCGGCCGGATGTCGACCTCGGCGGTGAAGGCGAACTGGGTGCCGTCCTCCAGCTCGGTCACCTCGACGTCGGGCTGCCCGAGCACGAAGATCTCGGACTCCTCGACGGCGCGGCCGTACAGCTCGGGAAGCGCGTCGTTGACCGCCTCCTGGAGGACCGCGCCCCGGCCGACGTACTTGTCGATCAGCGGGGCGGGAACCTTGCCGGGCCGGAAGCCCTTGATCCGCACCTGCTGCGAGATCTCCTTGTACGCCTTGTCGAGGTTCGGCTTGAGCTCGTCGAACGGAACCTCGACGGTGAGCTTGACCCGCGTGGGGGTCAGCTCCTCGACATCGGTCTTCACTGGGGTCGGTCTCCTTGATCGGGCGCTGTCTCGGCCGCGGCGTTCGACGCGTTCTCTTCCTCTTGACGTGCGAGTCCTCGGCCTCCACGCAGCGGGCTGCGCCGTGGTGCTCGGCCGGTCAGTCTCTCGGCGGCGCGGGCGCGCCGAAATACGGCTCCGCGCCTTCGCGCGGCCAAGTCTATGGGGTCGCGGCGCCGTCTGCGGACATCGGAGGCCCACAAGCCCGGCGAATCCGCGTCAACGCCGCCGCACGGGCAGTGACATGGAGCACCGGGACCCCCATACTCGTCCGGGATGAACGGGATAGCCGCGGCCTTCAGTGCGACCGGTCTCTACTACCTCGGGTTCGCCGTTTTCAAGCTCGCGGCGGACCGGATGCCCGCTGTACGGGGCAACCGCATCCCGCACATGGTGTGGACGATCGTGAGCAACTGGGTCTTCCTGATCGCGCTCGGGGTCGTGCTCGGCGGGCTCGGCCTGCAGATCCTCGCGCTGCGCAACCTGCCGCTGTCCACCGCGGTACCGATCTTCATGTCCGGCATCGTGCCGCTGCTGCTGATCGCCCTGGTCTTCTTCGGCGAGCGGCTGACCCCGCGCGAGTGGCTCAGCCTGGTGCTGATCGGCGCGGCGATCCTGCTGCTCACCGCGTCGCTGCGGGGGGACGAGCCGATCGGCTCGGCGGACGCGCCGCTGTGGAAGATCGCCGCGGTGGTCGCCCCCGCGGTGCTGGTGCCGGTGCTGATCCTGGTCCTCGGCGACCACCGGCCCGACGGCCGGCACGCGCGCCCGGTGACCGGCATCGCCTACGGGCTGAGCTCGGGCTTCCCGGTCGGCACCGCCGAGCTGGCGATCAAGGGGTGGAGCGACGACGCGCACGCCACGAGCCTGCGGATCGCCGCGACGCCGTGGCCGTACCTGACGGTGCTGGCGGCGGCCATCGGGTTCGGGATCATGGTCATGGCGTTCCAGCGCTGCCGGGTGTCGATCGTGGCCACCGTGATGACGGTGAGCGCGAAGACCTACCTGCTGGCGATGGGCACCTTCCTCTACGCGGAGCCGTGGCCGCAGGACGTGGGGCACTCGGCGATGCGGCTGGGCGCGCTGGCGCTGGGCGCGATCGCCGTCCTTCAGTTCCCCCGGCACCGGCCGATTCCGGACGAGCCGGACGCCTCCTCCGCGGAGGAGGCGGACGCGGTGGACCCGTTCGGCGGCACGGCGGTCGGCGGGCCGGTCCTGGGCGGCCCGAGGCTCGGCCAGGCGCACCGGCAGGCTCCGCAGGTGCCGCCGCAGCGTTCCCCGTACGCGCAGGACCCGCTCGGCCAGGGCCCCTACGACCGGCCCGAGGCCTCTCCCTCCGAGGCGGCGCCGCCGCAGCCGCGCCGCCCCGTCCGCCCGCAGCGCCCGACCGAGACGGGCGCGGACGGGCGGTGGCGCGGCTTCGGCGACGGCTGAACGGCGCCCCGGCCCGAAGCCGGGACACCGTGCCGCCCGCGTGGCCGGGTCTCAGCGGCCCTTGCCGCCGGAACGGCGCTTGTCGTTGCCGGGAAGGCCCTTGTCCAGGCCGGCGCGCCTGAGCGCGTCGGCCATGGCGCCGCCGCCGGAGGAGTCGCCGCCTCCCTGGCCGCCGCGGCGCTGCCCGCCTCGCTGGTTCCGGCCGCGCTGGTCCTGACCCCGCTGGCCCTGACCCCGCTGGCCCTGACCCCGCTGCTCCTGGCCCCGCTGGTCCTGGCCGCGCCGGTTCTGGCCACCGCGCCGGTCCTGCCCGCCGCGTTCCGGACGTGCGCCCTGCTCGCGCTGCTCGCGCTGCTCGCCGCGCCGGCCGCCGCCCTGCTGGTCACGGCCGGGTTCGTCGTCCAGGCGCAGGGTCAGTGAGATGCGCTTGCGCTGCAGGTCGACGTCCAGGACCTTCACCCGGACGATGTCGCCCGGCTTGGCGACCTCGCGCGGGTCGGAGACGAACTTGTCCGACATCGCGGAGATGTGGACGAGCCCGTCCTGGTGGACGCCGACGTCCACGAACGCGCCGAACGCGGCGACGTTGGTGACGACGCCTTCCAGGAGCATGCCGGGTTCGAGGTCGGCGAGCTTGTCGACGCCCTCCTTGAAGGTGGCGGTCCGGAACGCCGGGCGCGGGTCGCGGCCCGGCTTCTCCAGCTCGGCGAGGATGTCGGTGACCGTCGGCAGCCCGAAGGTGTCGTCGACGAACTCCGCCGGCCTGAGCGAGCGCAGGACGGCGGTGTTGCCGACGAGGGCCTTGATGTCCGTGCCCGCGCTGTCCAGGATCCG
Organism: Actinomadura citrea; assembly: GCF_013409045.1. NCBI lineage: Bacteria > Bacillati > Actinomycetota > Actinomycetes > Streptosporangiales > Thermomonosporaceae > Actinomadura > Actinomadura citrea. The sequence goes on from NZ_JACCBT010000001.1 coordinate 6,895,738, forward strand.
GTGGACGACCGGGTAGGACTCGGGGTGGACGCTGGAGGCGTCGAGCGGGTCCTCCCCGCCGGGGATGCGCAGGAAGCCGGCGCACTGCTCGAACGCCTTCGGACCGAGCCGCGGGACGCCCTTCAACCCGGCGCGGCTGCGGAAGGGGCCGTTGGCGTCGCGGTGCGCGACGATGTTCTCCGCGAGGCCCTCGCCGATGCCGGACACGCGGGTGAGCAGCGGCGCGGACGCGGTGTTGACGTCGACGCCGACGCCGTTCACGCAGTCCTCGACGACGGCGTCGAGGGAGCGCGACAGCTTCACCTCGGACACGTCGTGCTGGTACTGGCCGACGCCGATCGACTTGGGGTCGATCTTGACCAGCTCGGCGAGCGGGTCCTGCAGGCGGCGGGCGATGGAGACGGCGCCGCGCAGCGAGACGTCCATACCGGGCAGCTCGCGGCTCGCGTACTCCGACGCCGAGTACACCGACGCGCCCGCCTCCGACACCATGACCTTGGTCAGCTTTAGGTCGGGATGCCGGGCGATCAGGTCGGCGGCGAGCTTGTCGGTCTCGCGGGAGGCGGTGCCGTTGCCGATCGAGACCAGGTCGACCCGGTGCTCGCGGGCCAGCCGGGCGAGCGTCTCGATCGACTCGTCCCACCTGCGGCGGGGCTCGTGCGGAAAGATGGTGTCGGTCGCGACGACCTTGCCGGTCGCGTCGACGATCGCGACCTTGACGCCGGTGCGCAGGCCCGGGTCCAGGCCCATGGTCGTGCGGGTGCCCGCGGGCGCGGCGAGCAGCAGGTCGCGCAGGTTGGCCGCGAACACGCGGACCGCCTCGTCCTCGGCCTCCTGGCGCAGCCGGGTGCGCAGGTCGATGCCGAGGTGGACGAGGATCCGGGTGCGCCAGGCCCACCGGACGGCGTCCGACAGCCACTTGTCGGCCGGACGCCCCTGGTCGGTGATCTGGAACCGGCGGGCGATCTCCACCTCGAAGGAGCTGCGCGCGGCGGGGTCCTCCCCGGCCTCCTCGGGCTCCAGGTCGAGGTCGAGGACCTCTTCCTTCTCCCCGCGGAACAACGCGAGGACACGGTGCGAGGGCAGCTTCGCGAAGGGCTCGGCGAAGTCGAAGTAGTCGGAGAACTTGGCGCCCGACTCCTGCTTGCCGTCCCGCACGCGCGAGACCATGCGCCCCTGGTTCCACATGCGCTCGCGCAGCGCGCCGATGAGGTCGGCGTCCTCGGCGAAGCGCTCGACCAGGATGGCGCGGGCGCCCTCCAGCGCGGCGGTCGCGTCGGCGACGCCCTTCTCCTCGTCCACGAAGGCCGCGGCCTCGGCCCGCGGGTCGCGGGACGGGTCGCCGAACAGCATCTCGGCGAGCGGTTCGAGCCCGGCCTCGCGGGCGATCTGTGCCTTCGTGCGCCGCTTCGGCTTGTACGGGAGGTAGATGTCCTCCAGCCGCGCCTTGGAGTCGGCCGTCATGATCTGCGCCCGCAGGTCGTCGGTGAGCTTGCCCTGCGACTCGACCGACTCCAGGATCGCGGTGCGGCGCTCGTCCAGCTCGCGCAGGTAGCGCAGCCGCTCCTCCAGCGCGCGCAGCTGGGCGTCGTCGAGCGCGCCGGTCGCCTCCTTGCGGTAGCGGGCGATGAACGGGACGGTCGCCCCGCCGTCGAGCAGGTCCACCGCGACCCGCACCTGCCCCTCGCGGACGCCGATCTCCTCGGCGATGCGCTCGGTGATGGGCCGCAGGGCGGGCCCGGGGCCCTGACCGTCGGACGTCTGGCTTGTGGTCGCTGTCACAGCTTGAATTCGCTTTCTCCCCTGAGTGTCGCCTGTGCATTGTCCAGGGAACGGGGCCTGTTGTCTTGTCACGCTCGAATGACGGTAGGCCTAACCCCACCGCCTCGGTCACGAAGAGGGGGTCTAGCACCACCGAGCCCCGAGGCGCGAACGATGACAATGGTGGAGGTCCCACGGCGAACCCCTTTGGAGGAACGGTGAGCGAGCTACTGCGCGGGTACGGGCGGCGCGCCCTCACCTGTTTCGTCCGGGCCGTCGCCCAGATCGTGCTCGCGTACGCGGTGAACCTGCCGCTGTTCATCGTGACCGTGCTGTCGATCGCGTTCATCCCGCTGGGGTTCGGGGTCGTCCTGGCGCCGATGATGTTCCAGGCGATCCGGACGGTCGCCAACCAGCAGCGCTTGTGGGCGGCCGAGTGGTCGGGGGTGCGGATCCCCGTTCCGTACCGGGCGGAGCCGGCCGGGGCGGGCGTGTTCGGCCGGCTGAAGTGGATCCTCACCGATCCGGCCTCGTGGCGCGACCTGCTGTGGACGCTCCTGAACGTGCCGGTCGCGCTCGTCCTCGGCGTCCTCGCGGGCGGTCTGACGCTGTACGGGGTGGAGGGCGTGCTGGTGGCGCCGTGGGTGGCGCAGCTGACCGACTACGGGTGGGGTCCCTTCTGGCCGCTGGGCGACTGGGGCGTCGTCGGCCTCGTCGGCACCGTCGTGCTGGGCGCGGCGCTGACCGTGGTGTCCATCCCGCTGGGAACGATGTTCCTGACGGCGCACGCCAGGTTCTGCCAGTCGCTGCTCGCGCCGACGCGGGACGCGCTGGCCGAGCGCGTCGAGCGGCTCACCGAGACGCGGTCGGAAGCGGTGGACGCCTCGGCGGCCGAGCTGCGCCGCATCGAACGTGACCTGCACGACGGCGCGCAGGCCCGGCTGGTCGCGCTGAGCATGAACATCGGCCTCGCCGAGGAGATGATGAAGCACGACCCCGAGACGGCGCAGAAGCTCCTGGCCGAGGCCCGCGAGGCGAGCGGGACGGCGCTGACGGAACTGCGCGACCTGGTCCGGGGCATCCACCCGCCGGTGCTGGCCGAGCGGGGCCTCGACGGGGCCGTGCGCGCCCTCGCCCTCACGCTGCCGCTGCCGGTCGACGTCCAGATCGACCTGCCGGGGCGCAGCGACGCACCGGTGGAGTCGGCGGCGTACTTCGCGGTCGCGGAGATGCTCGCCAACGTGGTCAAGCACTCGGCCGCGCGGCGCGCCTGGGTGCAGATCGAGCACCCCGGGGACCGGCTGCTCATGATCGTCGGAGACGACGGGACGGGCGGCGCCGACCCGGCGGCCGGAAGCGGAATGCGCGGTATCGAGCGCAGACTGGCGGCGTTCGATGGGACGATGGCGGTGACGAGCCCGGTCGGCGGGCCGACCGTCGTGACCATGGAGCTGCCGTGCGCGTTGTCATCGCCGAGGACCTCGCCCTCCTCCGGGACGGCCTGATCCGCCTGCTCGGCGCGTTCGGCTTCGAGGTCGTCGAGGCGGTCGACAACGGGCCGTCCCTGCTCCGGGCGCTGACCACCCACCGCCCGGACGTGGCGGTCGTGGACGTCCGGCTCCCTCCGACGTTCACCGACGAGGGCCTCAAGGCCGCGCTGGAGGCGCGCAAGCAGGTCCCGGGCCTGCCGGTGCTCGTGCTGTCGCAGCATGTGGAGCAGCTGTACGCGCGGGAGCTGCTGTCGGACAGCACGGGTGGCATCGGCTACCTGCTGAAGGACCGCGTCTCGGACGTCAAGGTCTTCGTGGAGGCGGTGCGCCGGGTCGCGGGCGGCGGCACCGCCCTCGACCCGGACGTGGTGGCCCAGTTGCTCACCCGGCACGCCCGCGAGGAGCCGCTGCAGCAGCTCACCCCTCGCGAACGTGAGGTCCTCGGGCTGATGGCGGAGGGCCGTTCGAACGCCGCGGTCGCCGCGAAGCTCTTCGTCACCGAGAAGGCGATCAGCAAGCACACCAACAGCATCTTCGGCAAGCTCGGGCTGCCGCAGTCCGAGGACGACAACCGCCGCGTCCTCGCCGTCCTGGCCTACCTGGGCGCCTGAGCCCCGGGCCCTCTGATCACTTGGCCCAGGGCGGGACGATCCGCTCGTCCCCCTGGGGGGCGATCGCGCAGCGGGTCTCGTCCACCAGGGCGTCCGGGTCGTAGGCGAGGCAGCCCGCGTGGGCCGCGACGACGGCGGTGAACCCGGTGTCCCCGGTCGTGATCTGGCGGGGCGCGTCGGCGGGCAGGACGACGGTGTCGCCGGCGCCCGCCTCCAGCTTGCGGCCGTCCAGGTCGACGGTGGCGCCGCCGTCGAGGAACGTCCACACCTGCTCGGTGTCGAACGCGTGCAGCGGACCGGTCTTGCCCGGTGCCATCTCCACGCGCCAGACGGCGATCCCCTCCGTGCCGCCCTGGGTCGGCGATGCGGCGGTGGTCATCACGACGGCCGGCGTCTCGGTCCGGCGGCTCTCGGCGTTGCGGATGAGCGTCATGGTTCCCTGTCCCCTAAGTTAGACAATGTGGTTGTCCATATAGTCAACGAGGTTGTCTTTCATGTCAAGTGACGGCGGGCCGCGGGACGCGCCCGGATTCGAACTGCCGCTGCGGCTCTTCCTGGCGTTCCGCGCGATCATCGACGAACTGCACGCCGAGCTGGCCCGGGAGGGCCATCCGGACCTGCGGCCGATGCACGGCTTCGTGTTCCAGGCCATCGGCCCGGACGGCACGACGGCGGTGGAGCTCGGCCGCCGGCTCGGGGTGTCCAAGCAGGCCGCGGGCAAGATGGTGGAGTCGCTGGAGCGGGCCGGCTACCTGGAGCGCGGGGTCGATCCGCGGGACGCCCGACGGAAGATCGTCCGGGTGACCGCGCGGGGCACGGACTCACTCGTCCGGTCCGAGCGCATCTTCGAGCGGATCCGGGGCGACTGGGTTCGGGCGCTCGGCGCCGAGCGCCTGCGGGCCCTGGAGGACGATCTCCGCCGGATGACGCCCGCGGACCTGTGGCGGCTCGACATGCCGGGATGGTTCGGCGCGCCCTGATTTTTTCGGGGGCGGTGACCGTATGGGTCCAGGCAGTCGCTTAGACCACTCGCACCGGTGTCCGCCGGCCTCGCGGCGGCCCTTGTCGACCCCGGTCGGCGCGGTTACGATCGGCGCAATTCTTAGGAAACTTTCCTAAGAGATGGCGGGGATTCCTGTTTGCTTCGGGGGCCGAACCGAACGGAGAACCATGTCACGACCGGGCGGACGGCGGGCCATCGCGCTCGCCTGCGCAGCGACACTGGCGGCGGCCACCGCCCTGCTCACGGCGCCCCCGGCGTCGTCGGCGCAGGCCGTCACCGCCACCTGTAAGAAGACCTCCGACTGGGGCTCCGGCTTCGACGGAAACTGCACCATCACCAACGGCACCGGCTCGGCGATCAGCAGCTGGAAGCTGGAGGCGGACCTGCCGTCCGGGACGTCCGTCGGCAACGTCTGGAACGCGACCAAGACCGTCTCCGGGAACCACTACACGTTCGCCAACACCGGCTGGAACGGCACGATCGCCGCGGGCGCGACCACCAGCTTCGGGTTCGGCGGCACCGGCTCCGGATGGTTCACCGGCTGCACGGTCAACGGCGCGACCTGCGACGGCTCCGCACCCCCCGAGAAGGACACCGAGGCCCCCTCGGCTCCGTCCGGACTCCGCTCCACCGGCAAGACCGCCACCAGCGTGTCGCTGGCGTGGAGCGCCTCGACCGACAACGTCGGCGTCACCGGCTACGACGTCTACAACGGCTCCGCCAAGGCCGCGTCGGTGACCGGGACCAGCACCACCGTCGGCGGGCTGTCGGCCAAGACCGCCTACTCCTTCACCGTCAAGGCCAAGGACGCCGCCGGGAACACCTCCCCCGCGTCGGCCTCGGTGTCGGTCACCACCGACGAGGGCGGCGGCGGCAACCCCGGAGGCGGCGGCAAGGTCGTCGGCTACTTCACCAACTGGGGCGTGTACCAGCGCAACTACCACGTCAAGAACGTCGAGACCAGCGGCTCGGCCGCCAAGCTGACGCACATCAACTACGCGTTCGGCAACGTGACGGGCGGCCGGTGCGCGATCGGCGACTCCTACGCCGACTACGACAAGGCCTACACCGCCGACCAGAGCGTCGACGGCGTCGCCGACAACTGGGACCAGCCTCTGCGCGGCAACTTCAACCAGCTGCGCAAGCTGAAGAAGCTGCACCCCGGGCTGAAGGTGCTGTGGTCGTTCGGCGGCTGGACCTGGTCCGGCGGCTTCGGCCAGGCCGCCCAGAACCCGGCCGCGTTCGCCGAGTCCTGCTACAACCTGGTCGAGGACCCGCGCTGGGCCGACGTGTTCGACGGCATCGACATCGACTGGGAGTACCCGAACGCCTGCGGCCTGACCTGCGACACCAGCGGTCCGGGCGCGTTCGGGAAGCTGATGGCCGCGGTGCGCGCCAAGTTCGGGTCCGGCAACCTCGTGACGGCAGCGATCACCGCGGACGCGAGCGACGGCGGCAAGATGGACGTCACCGACTACGGAGGCGCCGCCTCGTACGTCGACTGGTACAACCCCATGACCTACGACTACTTCGGCGCCTGGGACGCCAAGGGACCGACGGCGCCGCACTCGCCGCTCACGTCCTACCCGGGCATCCCGCAGCAGGGCTTCAACACCACCGACACCATCTCCAAGCTCAGGGCCAAGGGCGTGCCGGCGGACAAGATGCTGCTCGGCATCGGCTTCTACGGCCGCGGCTGGACGGGCGTCACCCAGTCCGAGCCGGGCGGCACCGCGACCGGCGCCGCGCCGGGCACCTACGAGGCCGGCATCGAGGACTACAAGGTCCTCAAGGGCAGGTGCCCCGCGACGAGCACGGTCGCCGGAACCGCCTACGGCAAGTGCGGCAGCGAGTGGTGGAGCTACGACACCCCGTCCACCATCCGCGGGAAGATGGGCTTCGCCGGCGACCAGGGTCTCGGCGGCGCCTTCTTCTGGGAACTCAGCGGCGACACCACGGGCGGTGAGCTGATCACCGCGATCAAGAGCGGTCTCGGCTGAGCTGTTCGCAGAAGGGCACTCCCAGCCCCTCAGACAGCCGAGACTTCGGGCCCCTGACCAACCGGACGCCGGTCAGGGGCCCGCCCCTTCGACGGGCTCGGACCAGGCGGGCTTCTCTGCCACGGCGTGCGGGCGTCCATCATGGGAACGGTCAGGAACGCCCACCGAACCGCACCGGTTCGGCTGCGCGGACGCACGACACGAGGAGCCTTCTTGCACGACTGGACGCTGGGCAGGACGTACCGGAGCCATGCCGGAGAGGTCCGGTGGGCGGTACTAGGCGCTGAGGGAGCACCCCCAGTCGTCCTGCTGCATGGCACCCCGTTCTCGTCCTACGTGTGGCGTGGTGTCGCGCGCGCTCTGGCCATGACCCATCGCGTGTACGTCTGGGACATGCCTGGCTATGGGACGTCCGAAATGAGCGAAGGACAGGACGTCTCGCTTGCGGCGCAGGGCAGAGTCTTCGTCGAACTGCTGGAGCATTGGGGCCTGGACGAGCCGTCCGTCGTGGCGCACGACTTCGGCGGTGCCGTGGCACTGCGCGCGCACCTCCTGCACGGCGCCCCCTACCGCCGCCTCGCTCTCGTCGACCCCGTGGCGCTGGCGCCGTGGGGGTCGCCGTTCTTCCGTCTGGTCGGAGCCAACGCGGAGGTGTTCGAGCAGCTCCCGCCCGCGCTGCACGGCGCGCTCGTCCGCGAGTACGTGACGTCCGCGAGCCACAAGGGGCTGCATCCGGCCACTCTCGACGCGCTCGTCGCCCCCTGGCTGGGAGACGCCGGCCAGCCCGCGTTCTACCGGCAGATCGCGCAGGCCGACCAGCGCCACACCGACGACGTCCAGGGCCGCTACCGCGAGCTGGACCTCCCGGTCCTGATCTGCTGGGGCGCCGAGGACACGTGGATCCCCCCGGCCAAGGGCCGCGAGCTGGCCGGGCTCGTCCCCCGCGCGCGCCTCCAGACGGTCGAGCGGGCGGGGCACCTGGTGCAGGAGGACGCACCGGCCGAGCTGACCGCCGCGCTCACCGCGTTCCTCTCATGATCACGGCGGTCCTGTTCGACCTGGACGGGACGCTCCTCGACCACGATGACGCCGCGCGCCGCGCCATCGTCGGAACGTTCCCGGAAGTCGACCCGGTGTGGCTCGCCGCGCGCTGGGCCGAGCTGACCGAAGAGGCGGTCGACCGGTACCTGGCAGGCGAGCTGAGCTTCGCCGAGCAGCGCCGCCTCCGGATCGTCACCCTCGCCGGGGACCTCGGCCTCGGCGCCTGGGACGACGCGCGCGCCGACGCGTGGCTCACCGGGTTCGTGGCCCGCTACCAGGCCGCCTGGCGCCCGTTCCCGGACGCGGCGCCGGCGCTCGACGCCCTCGCGGCGCACGGCCTGCGGCTCGGGGTGATCACCAACGGGGACGCCGCGCAGCAGCGCCTGAAGGTCGAACGGCTCGGGTTCGCCGACCGGCTCCCCGTCGTCGTGGCCTCCAGCGAGGCGGGCGCCGCCAAGCCCGACGCCGGGATCTTCCTCGCGGCCTGCGCGGCCCTCGGCACCGAGCCGCACGCGGCCGCCTACGTCGGGGACCGGCTCATCGTCGACGCACGGGGCGCCGCCGCCGCGGGCCTCACCGGCGTGTGGCTCGACCGCTCCGGCGACCCGGCCCCGGACGCCCTGGACGTCGCGCGCATCACGACGCTGGACGCGCTCCCCTCACTGCTCTGGGGCTGACGCGGCGCGGCGCTGTCTCCAGCGCGGCGGCGCACCCCGTCCGGCCCGGCGGCGCGGGCGGGATCAGCCGTCCTGGAGGACCGCCTCGATCTCCAGGACGATCTGGATCTTGTCGCTCAGCGCGAGCCCGCCGCCCGCCACGGTCGTCGCCGCGCCCACGCCGAACTCCAGGCGGCTGAGCTCGCCCGTCGCGGTGAACCCGGCGCGGGCGCCCTTGGACGGGTCGTCCTGCCGGAACGGGTCGGGACCGAAGCCTCCGATCTCCAGCCGGAGCGGGACCTCCCTGGTGAGGCCGCGCAGCGACAGCTCGCCGTCCAGCACGAAGTCCTCGCCGTCCGGGCGCACGCCGGTGGAGCGGTAGCTCATGGTCGAGTACCTCTCGGTGTCCAGGAAGTCGCCGGACCTGATGTGCTCGTCGCGCTGGGTGTTGCCGGTGTCGACCGACGCCAGGTCGACCGTCGCGGTCACCGACGAGGCCAGCGGGTCGGCGCCGGTGACGATCGTCCCCTCGAACGTCCCGAAGCGGCCGCGGACCCGGCTGACCATCAGGTGCCGGACGGTGAAGCCGACCCCGGAGTGGAGGGGGTCGATGGTCCAGGTCCCCGCGAGGTAGCCGGGGATCTCGACAAGCTGGGCCGTCATGGTGTCTCCTACGGTTATGGAAGGTAAGGCGGTTCCCATCAGGAACCGCCTCCATGGTGCGGACAGCCCGCCAACCGGCACAAGAAGGCACTTTTTTCTGCCCTGGTCACCTGGAGATAACCGATGGAGCACACCGTCGCGGGCTGCCGCGCCCGCGAGATCCTCGACCGGGTCGGCGACAAGTGGTCGCTGCAGGTCATCGCGCTGCTCGGCGAGCGCACCAAGCGGTTCACCGAGCTGAGGCGCGAGATCGACGGCATCAGCCAGCGGATGCTCACCGTCACGCTGCGCGGCCTGGAGCGCGACGGCATCGTCACCCGGACCGTCTACCCCGTGGTGCCGCCCCGCGTGGAGTACTCGCTCACCCCGATGGGCGCCACGCTGATGGACGCGGCCGGCACCCTCGTCGCCTGGGCCGAGGACCACCTCGCCCAGATCGACGCCGCCCGCGCCGACTACGACGCCCGCCAAATCGACGTGCAAGGGGACAACGGGCGCCGGTAACGTGGACGCGATGGTCATTCACGAGGTGGGACGGCGAGCTAGTCGCGCCGAGCCGGGGAACGTGCAGACGCGCCCGGCCCGGCTCGGCGGTGTGCTCTGCCATCCCATCGACCTCGTGAGGCCGTCCCATGCACTCGACTGACATCCGTTCGACCTTCCTGGGCTTCTTCCAGGAGCGCGACCACCGCGTCGTGCCGTCCAGCCCGCTGATCCCGTCCGATCCCACGCTGCTTCTGGCGAACGCGGGCATGAACCAGTTCAAGCCGTACTTCCTCGGCGAGAGCACACCCGACCACCCGCGCGCGGTGTCCGTGCAGAAGTGCGCGCGTACGTCCGACATCGAGAACGTCGGCCGCACCACGCGGCACACCACGTTCTTCGAGATGCTCGGCAACTTCTCCTTCGGCGACTACTTCAAGGCGGAGGTGATCCCCTGGGCGTGGGAGCTCCTCACCCGCCACTACAACCTCGACCCGCTACGCCTCTGGGTCACCGTGTACCTGGACGACGACGAGGCCGTCCGGCTGTGGCGGCGCCTGGGCGTCCCCTCCGAGCGGATCCAGCGGCTCGGCATGGAGGACAACTACTGGTCGATGGGCATCCCCGGCCCCTGCGGACCGTCCTCCGAACTGCACTACGACAGGGGGCCGTCCTTCGGACGTGAAGGCGGACCCGCGGTGGACGGCGAGCGGTACCAGGAACTGTGGAACCTCGTCTTCATGCAGAACCTCCGGGGAGAGGGCCCCGGCAAGGACGGATACCCGATTCTCGGCGCGCTCCCCGCACGGAACATCGACACGGGGCTCGGGCTCGACCGTCTCGCGGCGGTGCTCCAGGACGTGGACACGGTGTGCGAGACGGACCTGCTCGCGCCGGCGTTCCGTCTCGTCCAGGAGATGGCGGGCCGCCCCTACCCGGGACGCGACGGCAGCGACGACTCGACGTCCTTCCGCGTCGTCGCGGAGCACTCCCGTTCGATCGCGTTCCTCATCGCGGACGGCGTCATGCCCGCCCGCGACGGCCGCGGCTACGTCCTGCGCCGCCTGATGCGCCGCGCGATCCGGCACGCGCGCAGGCTCGGCATCGACGGTCCCGCGCTGCCCGCGCTGACCTCCAGCGTCGTCGGCACCCTCGGCGAAACCTGGCCTGAGCTCTCCCGTCGGTCCGAGCTCATCGAGCAGGTCGTCACGGCCGAAGAGGAGGCGTTCGAGCGGACGCTGCGCCAGGGCTCCCAGATCCTCGACACGGCGATCGGCCGCGCCACGACCGCCATCTCCGGGCGGACGGCGTTCGAACTGCACGATACCTACGGCTTCCCGATCGACCTGACCATCGACGCGGCGCGGTCGGCCGGCCTCACCGTCGACGAAGAAGCGTTCGCCGAGCTCCTCGAAGCGCAGCGCCGCCAGGCGCACCGCGCCGGCCAGGGCCGCAAGGGCAGCGCGGTCGCGCGGCAGGACCTCTACCGCCGCGTCGCCGCGGCGCACGGCCTCACCGACTTCGTCGGCTACTCCTCCGAAACAGCCGAAACACAGATCGGCGCCCTCCTCGGCTCAGACGGCGAGGTGCCCACGGCGACCGAGGGCGACGAACTGGAGGTGGTCCTGACCCGCAGCCCGTTCTACGCGGAGTCAGGCGGCCAGGTCGGCGACACGGGCACGATCCGCACGTCCGGCGCGACCCTCGACGTCCTCGACACCCGGCCGGGACTGGACGGCCTCCACGTCCACACGGTCCGCATCGTGGACGGCGAGGTCCGTCCCGGCGACGAGGCCGAAGCGACCGTGGACGCGGACCGCCGCGCGGCCACCGCCCGCTCGCACAGCGCCACCCACGTCCTGCACGCGATGCTGCGACGCACCCTCGGCGACCACGCGGCGCAGCGGGGCTCCCGCGTGGAACCCGGACGCCTGCGCTTCGACTTCGCGCACTTCTCCCCCGTCGACACGAATCTCGTCCAGACCCTCGTCAACGACTACCTCCTCGACGACCCCGAGGTGCGCGTCTGGGAAACGACCCGGACGGAGGCGGAGCGCGCGGGCGCGGTCGCGCTGTTCGGCGAGCGTTACGGCGACGAAGTCCGCATCGTGGACATCGGTGACGCCTCCCGCGAACTCTGCGGCGGCACCCACGTCGGCCATGGCTCGCAGGCGGGCCCCGTCCACATCGTCGGCGAGGCGTCCATCGGCACCGGCCTGCGCCGCATCGAGGCCCTCACCGGCGCCGACGCCCTCCGCCACCACGACCGCGCCACGTTGCTGCTGGAGGAGCTCGCGGCGCTGCTGAACGTCCGTCCCGACCAGGCCCCCGACCGTCTCCGGGAACGCCTGGAAACACTCGCGGAGACCCGGCGCAGCCTGGAGACGATGCACCGCGCCGAACTCGACCGGCACACCGACCGTCTCGCGTCCCTCGCCGAGCCCCTGCCCGGCGGCTGGCTGGTGGCGCACACCATCCCCGGCCTGACCGGCTCGGACCTGCGCACGATCGCGACCGGCGTCCTCACCCGCCGCGACCAGCGCGGCCTCGTCGTCCTCGGCACCGAGTCGGACGGCAAGGCGGTGCTCGTCGCGGCGGCCGGCGCGTCCACCGGCGTCCAGGCCCGCGACCTGCTGTCCGACGCGGCCCGCGAGGTCGGCGGCGGCGCGGGCGGCAGAGGCCCGGTGGCGAACGCCGGCGGCCGCCGCCCGGAGAACCTCCCCAAGGCGATCACCACCGCGGCGGCCAGGGCCCGCACCCTCCTGGCCGCAGACCAGGCGTAGCCCAGCAGGCGTCCGCACGAACCCCGTGCGGACGCCTGCCTTGGCTTCGCTGGTCCTGGAACCTTGCGACGACCACCACGACTGTGGGGCCTGCCGGTCGGGGGGGATGAAACACGGTCGGGCTGGCGGGATTCGAACCCACGACCCCTGGCACCCAAAGCCAGTGCGCTACCAAGCTGCGCTACAGCCCGCAAACCACCGCTGAACGCGATGACGCGAGAAGTGTAGTCCCGATCGCCCCCCGCCCGCTCCGCCCCGGCACGTCCACCCCGAGAACCCTGTACGCTACGGGATGGCGACCGAGGCCCGCCGGGCCCTCACACGCCTAGCGGGCGTAGCTCAATGGTAGAGCCCCAGTCTTCCAAACTGGCTACGCGGGTTCGATTCCCGTCGCCCGCTCTTCTATTTCCCCAGGTCAGAGCCCTATGTGGCGATCTTGACCGCCCTTCCGAAGATCATTTGTCACCCATTTGTCACTGGGATCTGGCACGCCTGAGCGGCCTTCTGGTTCAACTGCCGTGCTTCGTGATCACGGTCTGACCATCCCTGGCGTAGATCAGCACGGTGACGGATCTTGCGTCCTCAACACGGAAGGTCCGGCTCCCCTCGGGGAGCCGGACCTTCGTTCGGTGGACGGCTCGCTAGCTCGGCTCGATGCCGAGCAGTCGGCGGAGATCGACCGTCACGACGCGGTAGCTCGTGCCGATACGGATCACCTTGCAGGGGAACTGCCCTTGTTGGGCGAGTTGGTAGGCGCGGGTACGTCCGAGCCCGAGGGCGCGGGCGGCGGTCTCAACGCTGACCGTGGTGGGGAGAGCGAGAAGCTCGTCCTGGCTCATCTGCTTCATGCTCCCGCCCCCTTCCGGGAGCTGCCGAACCATCTCGTCCGGGGCCTTCCGTTCTCGGGCTGTCTCGCTCGTGGCTCTGCTCGCCGGCGCGGGGCGGTGGGGACGGCTTCGGCGGCGGCGTCGTAGGACGGGGGTGCGCCGGTCTCGAACGGCAGCCCGTTGCTGTGAACGTGGTTGATCGCCCTGCGCGCTTGGTCGATGGCTTCCCCGCATCCCGCGCCCAGATGACGGGCGTGAAGGACTGCGCGGCCGAAGGCGTCGAGTGCCTCGTCGAGAGGCGCGCCGTGGTCATGGGTGAGAAGTCCATCTGCATGCTGGCGCGCGAGAAAGCGTTCGAGTCGGAGGAGAAGAGTGTCGAGGCTGGAGGCGGCTGCGTGGACGGCGTCCAGCACTGCGTAGACGGTCGCCGGTCCGGCAAGGCCGCCCGTCTGACCGATGGCCCGGTTCAGCGACCGTACGGCGCTCTCCAGCTCCAGGGCGGACTGCTCGGTCTCGTGGTCGGTTTGGGGGTTACGGCCGACCTGAGTGTGGTCGTCTGTCAAGGGTGCACTCCTGAAGGCGCAGACCCTCCGCGGGAGGGCCATAGCTGATCGTGGACATGGCCCGTCCTTTCTCTCGGGGAGCGACAGGCAGACGCCTTGCCGCTCCATGACTTTGTTTCCGCTCCGTCATTGTGCACGTACCGTGTTCGTGACTCCATCACTGCGAACGCATCGGCGAGTCTCGACTTCCCCTGGTCAGCGCCCGGGCGCGCCCTTTCGAGGCGAAGATCGCTGGGACGGATGGGGTGCCGGCGCGGCCCCCAGTTGCAACCCGTCGCCCAGCGGCACGGGGAAGGACTCGGCGGCAAGCCTCGCCATCGCCCGACCCTCTTCAAGTGTCTCCGCGACTCGCGGCGATACCGGTGTAGCTGGATGGAGCTCCCTCCGTCGGACGGCGTCCAGCCGCCTTGCGGCCAAGCGCGCAGCATCGGTCTGGGCAACGCGCTGCTGGACAAGGCGATGCTCGGCCACCGACTCGATGAGATCTACAAGGTTCGCTATGAGGAACAGCAGATCAACCGTGAGATCTCGCTTCTGCTCGCGTCGATCACCCCAGCCGACGTTGGTGACCGCAAGGGTCCAAGCCACCGCACGCAAGGCGCTGCCATACCGCGTGACCGGCGGCAGGCGGCCGAACGGTTCCCGGGCGGCGTGATCGTAGAAGTCGGCAACCTTGGCCAGTTCACGGTTGCCGGTGATGTCCGCCGTGACATGGAGGACGTCAGAGGCCGCTGCGGCGATATCGGCGCGAAGACTCGGATCACGCAGGACGCGCATCTGCCAAGCCGCCGTCCCGGCAACTCGGGCGGCTTCCCGGTAGGCAGCGGCCTGCTCCGCGTAGTCGCCCGATGAACCCGGCGTCCACCTGCGGGGTCTGGCAGCCCGCCGGTAGGTGGCGCCATCCGTCCACCTGTGGCGCAGCTTGGGCAAGGTGAGGTCAGCGGCGAGCTTGCCACCCGAGAAGAAGATCGGTTCACCCTCCGAGTTGGTGTACTCGGGCACCGCTACGGCGTAACCCGTCACCTCGCCAGGCGTCCGGACACTGAATCTCAGCCGCACCACCAGCCCACGCTCACGCAGGACGGCGAAGAACGCCTCCTCGCTGTCCGACGCTGCGGCGACGGCGGCCACATGCCGACGCAACGCGACCCGAGGCGGCTCCTCCAACCCGGCACGGTGAGCCCGTTCCAGCTCGGCCCGCGAAGGACGGGGCGCTCCCGTCCGATCCGAAGGCGCAGTGCGACACAGCCCATATCGCTGCTCGACGATCTGGCACGCTGTGCGGGCCTTGAGGTAGTCGCGGTTGATGTTGGGTCTCCGGCCGTCCTCTCGCGCGAGTGTGGCCACGACATGGATGTGATCGTCCGCGTGACGCACCGCGATCCAGCGGCACGCATCAGCATCGTCGCGCGGTGCGATGCCGGTTTGGTGCATCAGCTCCTCAGCAACGTCGGCCCACTCCTCATCGGTCAAGGCCCGATCTGCAGGGGCCGTCCGCAGCGAGCATTGCCAGACCGGGTCCGCTGGCCGGCTTCGCCTCATCGTCTCCAAAGGAGAGCGCAGCGCCTCGGCCAGCGGCCGGAGAACACGCTTCTCGTCCGCGCGTCGCACTGGTTCCAGAGCAGCCGGGTGCCGGTACCCGGCAACGATGTGAGGGTCGGCGTGCTCGTTCCGCTTGCCTGGCCCGTACAGATAGCGCAGCAGGTTGCCGACATCAACGCCGCGCGTGACTTTCGCGATCACGGCAGACGTCTGCTCAGTTCCACGATGACGGCTTCCGCCCGCCGCACGACCTGGAAGCAGTACGCCGCCAACCACTGCACCGATTCCGGGACCTCGTTGTAGGTGTTGGCATGGCGCACGAGCTGGTTGAGGTTGACACCGACCGCGTTGACCTGACGGCTGGCATTCCGCAGCTCGGCATGCAGCGCCACGAGCTCTCCGTCCAGGGGACGCTGCTCCCGAATCGCAGTGCGCACCGTCCTTACGATGAACGCGCTACAGGCGAGCCCGGCACCCGTAGCCGCCTCGTGGATCTCTTCGTACTCCACGTCGCTGACGCGGATTCTCAGCTCTCGCTCTCGCCGCCGCCCACCACCGAGCTTCGCTCTGCGCTGCAGCGGTCCTGACTCGCTGTTTTGCCTGGATGTCGTCATACACCTCCGCTCCCGGCATTTGGGGACCACGTCGGTCCCTACCTGGCCAGTGTGAGCTTCCGGGCGGAAGTTATCCACAACAGGTAGCGCTCTACCAGCTATCTTGCATCCCGTTCTGGACTGATTATCGAGCAATCTAGTATGCCCGATTAATATCAACCGAGAATCTGATTATGGTGCTCGATGTCAAGTGCTATCACAACGTTCATTCTTTGGGCGACCCTCTCGATATCCGCTCTGCGAAGCGAGAACAGGAATCGCCCGGAACACGGTCGATGTCAGTTTCGATCGCTCGTTCTGCCGTAGGGGAGGCTGCTCCGACCACCATCGCAGCATCTCGCGCCTACCCGATCAGAGCTTTCACCGCCGAGATCTCATCCCCGACGATCACTAGCTTGCGCCCGAGCGTGGTGCAGGCGTCGTGCCTTAGGATTGCGCGTGCACCGAGACGCTGCCACGAGAGCCGATTCCTGAGGATGGCGCACCTGGTCCTCCGCCTATCCACGTAACGCGTGCACCTGCCGCGCGCACCACGAATCCGAGTTCCCTACGCTAGCCCTTTGCTGATAATTTGGGCGGGGGTCGCAGGTCTCCAACTCCCCTCGACAAACTTGTGATCGAAAGGCCCGGAGGACGAAATCCGCCATTCGGACCACAATCCCCTGAACCGAGGGTTTACCGTCGATTACGCCGAGAGCTGCCCGAACAATGCTCGGGAAAGATCTCTGCCGACTTCGTCGGCTCCAGCCTCCAGCGCCGCCACGCTGACGGACTCATCCGGTTCAGTCCGGCAAATGCCACCCGTGCGGCCCAAGCCCAAAAGTTGAGCACGTGTACGCGAGCGATACGGATCAAAAGTATCGACGCTAAGGGACGAACTCGCTGGCACACCACCTGCGACGATGACACGCCCACCTCGGCGGATGCCCAACGCGCCGGTCAGGCGCAACATCTCAGCGAACTGCTTCGGTAGCACCTCTCGATCCAGGATGGGGCCCATCCCGTCTCTCGGGAGAGTTGCACGCGTGGAGATCTGCCCGGTCTTATACAGCCGAACTTCCCTGATCTCTCCACTCCGGGGCTCGTCCCACGCGCGCCCCCGACCACTCGCGACACTGGCTGCGACATAATCCTGGGATTGGGAAATTTCGAGAGCTTTGTCACTCTCGAAGTATTCGGTTCTGCGGATCCGCTTCACCAGTGAAGCAGAGATCTCATTCATTTCACGAGCCGAATACCCGTGGCACTCCAGCGGAAGAACATGTAGTTCGAGCAGGGAGCCCTGGCTAGTATCGAAGTGGCGCCCTTCACCAGGTTCCGCAATCCAACTGAGGGCGGGCCTCTCTGCTAACTTCCTGAAATCCAGGTGGGATGGTTTCGATTCAGCTCACGCAACCCCTGGACGACCTTCGTCTGAAGTTCCGCACTATTGGAAAAAGAATCTCGAAAGACACCCGTCGCGTACGCCTGCACGATCCGGCTGAATTCTTGCTGATCAGGCTCGAATCTAACCCCATTTTTGCGGTAGACCAGGCGCGGCTTCCCCAACTGCTGTGCGTACACCCATTCGTCATGTGTAGCCGAGTGCCCAGTTTCCAGGAAAACATGTCCGTAGTTGGGCCCCAGAAGAAGCAGATAGACATCTGCAGACTCCAGAGCCGTCAGGCATGCCTCCCTGCTCGGCACGGGTTGGGCCGAGAAGTCTTCGAACAGCACTGGCGTATGCCCCAATGCCATGATCAGACCGCGGAGGGAGTCACGCTCTTCCTCCAAGCCCTCCCGTACGCTGCTTATGAAGACTTTCACGCTACGGTGTCTCCACTGGTCGCGGTTGGCTTGCGGGCCAGGCTGGCCCTTGCATCACATGGTATCCAAATGCAGTCGAGGTGGAGTTGGATGGCCGAGGTTTCCGAGGAAGCAATACGCGCCTACTGGAAGGAGCATCGGGAGCAGTTGCGCCAGTGTGAGACTCAGCGCTCAACGCTGACCAACCTCCTGATCGTCATCACAGCCGCCCTGAGCGCCCTGATCGTTCAGCAGCGCTTCTCGCTGTACATCCTGCCCCTGTGCGTGTTCATCTCGATGGCTGGCCTGTATGGCGCTGTGGCTGTCTCGAAGTATTACGAGAGGGCCGCCTACCACCTGTCACAGGCACGTGCTTTGACCAGAGAGCTCAGAGAGCGCGGAGTGTTGGGCACAGATGGAAAGCTGGTGCGAGCCCGTGCGGATCACTACCGGGCCTTCCCTCGGATGCATCGCATCCGCCTTCATCGGCTGTGGGTGGTCCTCCACCTCGCCATCGGGTCCTACGGACTATCCCTGATGTTGGTCAGTGTGGTCATGGCCTGACTAGGAGGGAAGTGCGGGCTTGGCGGCGCCGGGGGTTGACGCCGAGTCGGTCGCAGACGGGAATCACGCGCGTTAGGTCGTTAATCAGCAGCAGCGTGCCCAGCCGAGACCCGATCCCGATCCAGGACAGGGAGGCGGTGATGGCGGTCCTTCGATCTTTGGAACCTGGCGGTCGTTCCAGCGCTATACGCGGGGCAACTCGCGCAAGCAGTGCCCATCTGGACTCAAATGTCATCAGCGACCGGCGAGAGGTCAGTCCGGCTTGGGAAGTGGCGATCAGGATCAGACGCCCTCGGTGTAAAGGGAGGGCCCCTGCCGCACACCTCGCTCAAGTGGAATGGTCGGGTAGGAATGGGCTCGGTTGGCCGGTGTAGGAGACGTACAGTGCGTCACGCGCCCGGGTGCCGGCGACGAAGAACAGGCAGCGTTCCCGCTGGAGATCGTGAGCATGCGCCGTCGGGTCCTCGTCCTTCTCAGTGAGCGCGAAAGCGGCCGGCAAGGCCTCGGCATCCGCGCCGATCACGGCGACGCAGCGGAACTCCAGCCCCTTCATGCGATGCATGGTGCCGACTCGCACGCTTTCCTGGGCCGACTCGCTGGCCGCAAGGGAAGCCGTGCTGATCCCCGCGCCGGCGAGCGCCTGTTCGATCTTGCCGACACCGCTCACGAAGCGCGTCGCGACCCCGATGGCATGGGGCTCGACACCGGCGTCGAGCCAGGCCCTGATCTGCTCCACCAGCGCATCGAGCTCCGAGCTTCGGTCGGAGAATCCCCTGACGGCCGGTCGCCGCCCGTGCAGGGACGACCGGTACCCCGCCAAGCTGTCCTGCGCATCGTCCAGCCCGGCGACCGGCTCGACTCCGAGCAGGCGCACCGCCCAATTGAGGATCTCCGCGGTTGTGCGGTAGCTGAGCTTCAGTTTGTGGCTGCGCCCGGTGACGCTGATGCCGAGGCTCTTCAGCGAGACCCTGTGATCGTAGATGCGCTGGTGTGGATCACCGACGATGAACAGGTCGTTCGGCCCTACCGCGACGGCCGCGCGAAGGATTCGCCACTGTGCGGGGTACAGGTCCTGGGACTCGTCGACGATGATGTGCCGGTAACGCGGAAGGGCCTCGGCGGAGAGGATCCGCGCGGCCTCCGCCGCGATCTGCATGTGGGTGCGAGCGTGCGTACCTGCCAGCAGTTCTAGGAACCGGGAGATCGCCGCCCACGCCTTCTTCCGCTGCTCGGGGCTGAGCTGCTTACCCCGTCCCCGGCGGACGCAGCCGAGATACGCCTCCCGGCCGAGGAGGTCCTGGGCCAGGATGACCTGCTCCCACTCGCGGTGCAGGAATGCGGCCGAGAACGGTGCGTCCGTCTCAGTGATCGCGATGTTCCAGAGTACTTGGATCTCAGCGCTTCCGGCGATCTTCGGGCTGTGACCGTTGGCCTTCTTGACGATCCGGTAGGCCAGCTTGTCGATATTGATCACCTCGATCCGACCACGGACCTCGGGATCATCGACGAGGAGATCAAGTTGGCGGGCGAGGGTCTCGGCGAGGGTCGTGGTGAAGGTCGTCACCAGTACGGGCTCGCCCTGCTCGGCAAGGTGACTGGCGCGGTGCAGGGCGGTGACCGTCTTGCCCGTCCCAGCTCCTCCCGTCACCTGGACGGGGCCGTTGTACGAAGGGCGCCGGGCGAGCCTGCGCTGGGCCGGATGCAGGAAGACGCGCCAGAGCGCGAAGGGGTGGGCGAGCATCTGCGCCAACTCGTCCGGGCCGGAGACGAACACCACGTCGCCCGGTGACCTCTCCATGGCCTTGACCAGGTCGGAGGTGTCCACGTCCTCGGGCGGCGAGGAGTCGGGAAGGAGCTGGCAGATCTCCTCCCACGCCTCCTGGGCGGACATGCCGCTCGCGAGCGCCACGAGCGCGAGGTACTGCGGCTGGGGGAGCATGCTCTCCAGCGCGACCAAGTGGTCTTCACTGGTCAGCAGGCGGACGATCGGCAGCACCTCCGCGTCCAGCCCGAGGTTGATCAGTTCGCCGTCGTCGTATTCCGCGAACAGCCGTTCGGGCTGCGCCTGCGCCAGCGCGTCAAGTGCCGGCCTGACCTGCGCGAGCGCCGTCGCGTCGCGGACCTCGAGGACGCCCAGCTTCTGGTGCACGCTGAACTTGCGGCTCTTGGCATACTTGATGGCGGCGTCGTGCTCCATCACCGCGATGAGGCAGTACACGTCGCCGGTCTCGGGCTTGAGCACGATCCCGCGCCGCCCTCCGTCGATGCGGATCGTGCGCACGTTGGGGTCTTCGGCGCCCTGCAGCTTCTCCAGATGGAGGCCCGCGAAGGTGTGGTGCTCGAATCGGCTGATCGCCTCATCGACCGACTTGCGCACCGTTTTCTCCAGGTTTGCATAGCCGGTCAGAAAGCTCTTCGCGATCGCGAGTCTCGGCACGCTTGTTCGCCTCCGTGGTATCCCGGGTCAGAGGGCGGTTCACGGTGAATTCTCGTGATTGTTAGGGCAGGATGTCCACCTGAGCGCGACGGGGAGCGGGGAAGCATGGCGGAAACGGTGGCACTCGACAGTGACGTTCCGGCCCACGGGCAGCTCGTCACGGTACGCAATCGCGTCTGGGTCGCCGCCAACGTCGTGCCGGGGACGGTGAGCAGCGCGACCGACAGCATGCTGACCGGCCGCACGCCCCACCTGGTGGAACTGGTCAGCATCGAGGACGACGCCCGCGACGAGCGCCTGGAGGTGGTCTGGGAGCTGGAGCCCGGTGCGGTCGCCCACGACCAGCACGCTCTGCCCCATCCGGGCCGGGGGTTCGACGACCCTCGCGAACTCGACGCGTTCCTGGACGCGGTCCGCTGGGGCGCCATCGCCTCCGCCGACCGCACGGTGCTCCAGGCGCCGTTCCGGTCGGGCGTGCAGATCAAGGACTACCAGCTCGACCCGGTGGTGCGGGCCCTGTCCATGCCCCGGACGAACCTGCTGATCGCCGATGACGTCGGGCTCGGCAAGACGGTCGAGGCCGGTCTGGTGATGCAGGAGCTCATGCTCCGCCACCGGGCCCGCACGATGCTGATCGTCTGCCCCGCCGGCCTGACGCTTCAGTGGCAGGCCGAGATGCGCGACAAGTTCGGCCTCGACTTCGTCGTGCTGGACTCGGCGCTGCTCAAGGAGCTGCGCAGGTCGCGCGGCCTGTATGTGAACCCCTGGGAGCACTACCCACGGATCATCGTCAGCGTCGACTGGCTCAAGCGCGACCGGCCGAGGCGCCTGCTGCGCGACATCCTGCCCGACGTCCCGAAGTATCCGCGCAGGTTCGACATGCTCGTCGTCGACGAGGTCCACACGTGCGCGCCCACGACGCGGGGGCGTTACGCGATGGACTCCAAACGGACCGAGGCGATCCGCCTGCTGGCGCCGCACTGCGAGCACCGCCTCTTCCTGTCCGCGACGCCGCACAACGGCTTCCCGGAGTCATGGGCGGCCCTCCTCGAGCTCCTCGACGACCAGCGGTTCGCGCGCGACGTCCCGCCGGGCGAGGAGCAGCTCGCGCAGATCATGGTGCGGCGGCTCAAGCGGGAGCTGCCCAGGCGCTGGGACGGGTCCCCGGAGTTCCCCGAGCGTGTCACGTCCTACCTGGAGACCGCCTACTCCGACGAGGAGCGCCAGGCGCACGCCAAGCTCGCGGCCTATGCGGCGAACCGGCGCAAGGCCGCGGCCTCCGAGGGCGGCCGCACCGCCGCCGACTTCGTGACGATGCTGCTGAAGAAGCGACTGTTCTCCTCCCCGAAAGCCTTCTACGAGACGGTCGGCACGCATCTGCGCACCATGACCGAGCGGGAGCGTGCGGCCGACCAGCCGGACGAGCTGGAGCGGGCCGCGGAGAAGGCAGGGGAACGCGTCCTGCGCCCCCTCATCGAACGACTCGAAGAGACGGCCGAGGAGGACGACGCCTACAAGGAGACCGAGGCCGAAGCGCTCGGTGCGGCGCGTCGCGTCATGGTGCCGCTCACC
Organism: Actinomadura citrea; assembly: GCF_013409045.1. Taxonomy (NCBI): domain Bacteria; kingdom Bacillati; phylum Actinomycetota; class Actinomycetes; order Streptosporangiales; family Thermomonosporaceae; genus Actinomadura; species Actinomadura citrea. Next base: position 6,918,133 of record NZ_JACCBT010000001.1, read on the forward strand.
GCCGACGACAAACGGCTGCTCAACGAGCTCCACACTTGGGCCGGCAAAGCGACGAACCGTCAGGACGCCAAACTCGACGCCTTCCTGAAGTGGCTGGAGCCGATCGTGCGCACCCCGGACGGCGGCTGGACCGACCAGCGGGTCATCGTGTTCACCGAGTACCTGGACACGCAGCGCTGGCTGCGCGACCGGCTGATCATCGCGGGGTACCCGGCGGCGCGCATCGCCCAGCTCTACGGCGGTCAGGACGTCAGAGAGCGCGAACACGTCAAGAACGTCTTCCAGGAGGATCCGCGGATCGAGGGCGGCGAGGTCCGGGTGCTGCTCGCGACCGACGCCGCTAGCGAGGGCATCAACCTGCAGAACCACTGCCACCGGCTGCTGCACTGGGAGATCCCGTGGAACCCGAACCGGCTGGAGCAGCGCAACGGCCGCATCGACCGCCACGGGCAGACGGCCGACCGGGTCGAGGTGTTCCACTTCGTCCCCAAGGGCTGGGAGGGGACGAAGCCGCGCGAGGACGGCTCCCTGGAGGACGAGCTCCACTTCCTGTACGTGGCGGCCAAGAAGGTCGAGCAGATCCGTGAGGACCTCGGCAGCGCCGGCGACGTCATCGCCGTCCAGGTCGAGCAGAAGATGCTCGGCAAGCGGGCGGACTGGCAGACCGCCGACGCCGAGATATCGACGCGCAGCGGCCGGGCCGCCCTGAAGGTCAAGCACGACCTCGCCCGCGACCTCCAGCGGCTCGCCGACACCCTCGCGGGAAGCCGCACCCAGCTCAACCTCTCCCCTGAGACCATCGAACGGGTCGTGCGCACCGCGCTGCGGCTGGAGCACAACAAGGACCTCCTCCCGGCGCAGTCGCCGCCGGACTTCCCGGCGGCGTGCTTCCGGCTTCCCGCGCTGTCGGGCTCATGGGCCGACGCCCGCAACGACGGCCTGCACCACCCCCTCACCCGCGCGGAGCGCGTGGTGACCTTCGACGGTGACGCCGTCGGCGGCCGCACCGACGTCGTCCTGCTGCATCTGGGCCACCGTCTCGTCCAGATGTGCCTTCGCCTGCTGCGCGCGGAGCTGTGGTCGAGCGCGCACGACGTCGCCCGGCGGACGAAGCTGAACCGCGTGACGGCCCGGGTCGTCCCCGGCGACGTGCTGCGCACGCCCGCCATCGCGGCGCACATGCGGGTGGTGGTGACCGGTGCGGAGGGGACCCGCCTGCACGAGGAGATCATCGTTGCCGGCGGGGTACTGGAAGGCGGAAAGCTCGTCCGGGTGAAGGCCGAGGACCTGGAGGCATGGCTGGCCGCCGCCTCGGAGGAGCAGCCGCCCGCGCACGTGCTCGACCGGTTGACCGGCCTCTGGGACGACGAACTGGACCCGCGCCTCGCCCGCCTTCTGGAGACCCGCGCCAACCAGCGCAAGGGGCGGCTCGGCGCGGACCTCGACGCCCGCTGCACCCAGGAGATCTCCGCCATGGAGCGGGTCCTGGCCGAACTGGAGCAGTCGATCCGATCCGTCCTCGACGACAAGGAGCACTGGGAGCAGCCCAGCCTGTTCGAGGTGGAGCAGCGGCAGCTGCGCGCCAACCGCGACGCCCTGCTCGGCCGCCTCGCGACGATCCCCGCCCAGCTCCAGGACGAGACCGACGCCCTCCGCCGCCGCTACGCCGACCCAAAGGCGCGGTGGTTCCCCGCCGCCGTCACCTTCCTCGTGCCCGCTTCGATCGCCCACGGGAGCAGCCAGTAATGCCGCCGCGCGGAAGAAGGCCGAAGGCCCCGTCCATCGCCGACCAGCACGCCGCTTGGGTCCGGCTGCTGCCCACCGAAGGCCCGTTCATCGCCGTCCCCGTCCTCGCGGCGGTATTCGAGCAGGGACTGGACACGGTCCCCGCGGCGGTGATGGACCGCCTGCGGCACGCGTGGAAGGAGGTCCAGGACGCACCGGACCTCCTCAACGCGGCCTGGTGCGACTTCGTCCTGCGGGAGGTTCTGCGCCTCACCAGCGGAGTCATCGCCGAGGGCGCGGCGCTCCCGGGCGCGCTGCGCCCCGCGCCCGGAGACCACCGGGCCCGGCCGGACGGCGTGCTCTACGGCCCCGACGGCAAAGGCGGCCGGGCAGAACGCCTGCTCCTTTACCGGCGCCCCTGGACCGAGGCACTGGACAAGCCGGGACGACTAGCCATCGGCACGCCCGTCGAGCACGCGGCCGACCTGTGCCGCCGCCGGGGCACTCCCCTGGCGCTGCTGACCAACGGCCGGTCCTGGACGCTCGTGCACGCGCGGCCCAACGAGCCCGCGACCATCGCGAAGTTCGACGCCGACCTGTGGCTGGAGGAGACGGACCTTCTGCGCGCGTTCGTGACGCTGCTGTCGGCGCAGCGCGTCCTCGCCCCCGCGACGGCACCGGACGGCGGCCACTCCACGAGCCTGGCGGCCTTGTTCGCCCGCAGCGCCGAGGCGCAGGCGGAGATCACCACCACTCTCGGCGGCCAGGTGCGCGACGCGGTCGAACTGCTTGTCGCCGAGATGGGGCAGCTCGACCGGGCGGTGGAAGGCCGCCTACTCGCGGGTGTGGAGCCGCGCGAGGCCTACCGCAGCGCCCTCGTCGTCATGATGCGGCTGGTGTTCCTCCTGTACGCCGAGGAGGCCCGGCTGATGCCGGTCGGGACCCGGCTGTACGACCTGTCGTACTCGGTCAGCAAGTTGTTCGACCAGCTAGAGGACGACCGGTCCCGGCACGGCCCGGGAGTCGGCGACCGCCGGTCGGCCGCCTGGCCCCGGCTGATCGCCATCTTCCGCGCGGTGCACGGCGGCTCGCAGCACGACGCGATGCGCATCCCCCCGTACGGCGGACGCCTTTTCGACCCCGAGCGCTTCCCCTGGCTGGAGCACCTCCCCGTCTCGGACCTGGTGGTGCACGCCGTCCTCGAAGCGCTGCTGTTCCTAAAGAAGCGCGGCGAGCGGCTGTCGTACAAGGGCCTCGGCGTCGAGCAGATCGGTCACGTCTACGAGGGCCTGCTGGAGTTCTCCTGCACCATCACCGGTGAACCGTACGTGCGGCTCATCGGCAAGCAGGAGGCGAAGGTCCCGCTGTCGGCGCTGGAGGCCGCGGCCGAGGGCGAGGACTCCTTCAAGGACTGGCTGGCCCAGCGGAGCGGCGCGACGGCGTCCCAGCTCACCAGGGCGCTTGCCGCCGAGCCCGCACAGGCCGACGTCGGCAGGCTCGACGCGGCGTGCGACAACGACCACGATCTCGCGGCCCGAGCGGTGCGCTTCTGGGGCCTGTACGAGAAGGACCTGCGCGGCCGTCCGGCCGTGTACCCGGCCGGCTCGCTCATCATCAGCCGAGTCGGCGACCGGCGGGCGACCGGCACCCACTACACGCCGCGGGAACTCGCCGACGAGGTGGTCGAGCACACCCTCGCCCCGCTGTGCTTCTCTCCCGGCCCCGCGCAGGGCGCCGAGCCCACCGTCTGGCGCGCCAGGTCGGCGGACGAGCTGCTCGAACTGAAGGTGCTCGACCCCGCGATGGGCTCGGGCGCGTTCCTCGTGTCCGCATGCCGCTACCTGGCCGAGCGGGTCATGGACGCCTGGGGCCGCGACGGCCTCCCCGAGGACGTCCGGACGGCGGTCGGCCCCGGCTACGACCGCGAGGACCTCGTCCTGGAGGCCCGCCGCCGCGTCGCGGCCCGCTGCATCTACGGCGTGGACCGCGACGAGATGGCGGTGGAGCTGGCGAAGCTGTCGATGTGGCTGGTGACCCTCGCCAAGGACAAGCCCTTCTCGTTCCTGGACCACGCCCTGCGCACCGGCGACTCCCTGGTGGGCCTGACGTCGATCGACCAGCTCCTCGCCTTCCACCTGGACCCGCAGGAGGGGTACCGGGTCAACTCGCGACTGACCAACACCCTCACCGACACCACCCAGGTGATCGTTGAGCAGGTCGAGCGGCTGCGCCGGGAGATCGAGGCCGAACCCGTCCGCGACGCCGTCCACGGCGAGGAGCTTGCGAGGAAGCTGGCCCTGGCCGACAGTCTGGTGGACGACCTGCGCTTCGCCGCCGACGCCGTGGTGGCCGCCGCCCTCACCGCCGCTATCGACAAGAAGCAGAACCGCAGGCCCCACTGGGAGGACGCGGACGGCCGCGAAGAGGACTACTACGAACGGCGCCTCGCCCGCCTCGCCGAAGACGTCGAGACGTCACTCGCCGGCGTCGCCGCCGCACTGCGCTCCCTCGAAGGCGGAAACCTCGACCCGGCCGAATACGGCCTGCGGCTCGACGCCCTCCTGCACCAGTGGGCCGGAAGCGCGGACCTGATCGCTCTCCAGGAGCAATCCGAGCGAGCCTCCAAGGAGGTCCGCGACCTCATCACCCCGATGCTCCAGGGCTCCCGGAAGGAGCCCATCCGTCCTCTGCACTGGCCACTGGAATTTCCCGAGGTCATGGGGCGCGGTGGCTTCGACGCCGTCGTCGGCAACCCGCCCTTCATCGGCGGCCAGAAGCTGACCGGGAGCATCGGCGAGGACGTACGCGAGTACCTCGTCCAGTGGATCGCCCGGGAGCAGCGCGGCAGCGCCGACCTGTGCTCCTACTTCTTGCTGCGCGACCTGGACCTCGCGCCGCAGGGCCGGACCGGCATCATCGCCACCAACACAATCGCCCAAGGCGACACCAGAGAGGTCGGCCTCGACCAGGCCGCCGAATGGAACTGGGACATCTACCGCGCCGTCAAGTCCCAGCCCTGGCCCGGCACGGCGTCGCTGGAAGTCTCCCTGGTGTGGGAGGGCCACGCCTCCAAGGACGAGACCCGCGTACTGGACGGCAACAAGGTCCCGGCCATCACCACGTCCCTCGACCCCATCTCGAGGGTCACCGGCAAGCCTCACCGCCTCGCCGCCAACAAGGGCCAGGCGTTCATCGGTTCCTACGTGCTCGGCAAGGGGTTCGTCCTAACTCGAGAAGAGGCCGAATCCCTAATTGAGGAGAATCCCGAGAATCGACAAGTCATCTTTCCATATCTGACAGGGGAAGACCTAAACCAAAACCCACACTCACAAGCAAGCCGTTGGGTGATTGATTTCCGAGATTGGTCGATTGAACAAGCCTCAAGCTACCCCCAAGCCTTCCAAATACTAGAAGAAAAGGTAAAGCCAGAGCGCGATCAGGTCAGATACAGCTCCAGGGCCAGGACATACTGGTGGCAATATGAGCGCCGCCGCGCCGAACTATACGAAAGAGTATCGTCGACACAGGAGGTGATCGCGATAGCGCTCGTCAGCCGCCTGGTTATGCCAACACTCGTATCCTCTCGGCAAATCTTCTCGCATAAACTTTGTATATTTCCCACGAGCGACCATGGAAGACTGGCCCTGCTTTCGAGTGTTTTTCATAGTTCTTGGGCATGGCAATGGTCCTCAACTATGAAAGCGGACTTGAATTACTCTCCCTCCGACGCTTATGAGACCCTCCCTCAACCTTCCCTCACCGCAAGAATGGCCGACGCGGCCAGGTCCCTAATCTCATACAGAACAACAGTGATTAACACCAGAAACATCGGCCTCACCTCTCTATATAATGCTCTAAACTCCCCTTCAAACCAAGATCCAGATATAGCTCACATGAGAAGGCTTCATGCGCAGATAGATGAAGCGGTCCTAGATGCTTATGCGCTCGATGAAGAGCGAGACCCTAAAATTCGAAGCTCTGAGATGCAAACTGCGTCCGTGTCGCTGCCCTCATGGCGGGATATAGACCTTGCACATGGGTTCTACGAAACACGGCAGGGAGAACGGTTTACGATCAACCCGCAAGCGCAATTGGACGTGCTGGACAAACTTTTGGCGTTGAACTATCATCGCCATAAATACGAACGAGATAGCGGCCAGCGTGTCACGGTGAAGAGAACCGGGAAACGAGGATCCTCACCGAAAAACTCCAACCATACGCAGCCACCGATCGAAGATGGCCTATTCGCACCTCCCGACACACTATTCTGATTCCTCTCAGGCAAGGCGCTCCGCGCCGGGGTCCAGTTCGATCGATGTTCCAGATCTGCTGCGGCACTGTGGGATGGGCAATCTGTGCTGGCTTCCGAACGGTATCCGCCCGTCACGTTCCTGCACACCATGAGCCGGAGGAACGGCCAGCAGCTCGGCACGGCACAGGATGCCGCCACCTTACTCGCCAAACCGGCGAAGCCACTCAACCTCAACTGGACGACTCCGACAGGCCTTGAACTGCCCGCGCTAACACTCTATGAGTGGAGGTGCAACTTCCTGACAGTCAATCGCACCTCCACTGATGACAACAGCAGTGACCCCAGCAATTACTAAAAGTAATCAACCGATCGCTACCGACTCAAAGGCCCTGTTGCACCCCAGCGACCGGCAAATGTTCGGATCATGCCTGTGATGAGCGAAACTACTTACATCATCCTGGCTGTACTCCTTGATGGCCCGCTCGACGGCTATAGGATTGTCACGCGCGCCTCCGAGCGTTCTGGCGGGGACGTACAGCTCGCCGCTGGCACACTCTACGACGCACTCGATCGGATGATCCGCGGTGGCCTCATCGTTGTAGACCGGGGGGAGATCAGCCAAGGACGTTCCCGTCGTCTTTTTCGAATAACCGACGAGGGCACCGAAGCCGTCATGCGGGAAGCTGTACGAATGGCCCGGGCAGCTAACATCGTCCTGGCTCTCAGGAAGACAGCCCCTAAAAAAGATGCGGATTGACTATTTCGGGAACCACTTCACATCGATCGCGCCAGTCTAATATAGATGAACCATCGGCAACGCTCCTCATCCTCGCTAGTTACATATGGTTTGCGCGAGGCTGCCGCTCTCTATCTGTACGGGGGAATCGAACTCCCGCTCTAGCTAGTTCACCAGCAGTGATGACAGGACCATTGAGAATCGCCTCCAGGGTTAGCGCCTGCGCCTCCTCAAGGTCTACTATCCGACGCAGCGCAGTCAGAAGTTCATTAAACTCCTGCACCCACTCATAAGGCCATCTATCAATATAGATATCATCCAGCGGACTGGTTCTCCTCCCGCCAGGCTCAGCTTTGCGATAGCCGAACCAGTGTTTGATCACTCGCATTCCGCTGACAGAGTAATCCCACATGAGGCGAGTGACAGGACCGAAGCCAGCTTTACCGACGTGAACGATCTGGGCTGCCTCGTCGTATGAAATGTGTTCAGGTAGCCGATCTCCCATAGAACTAACGTTGACAATGCGCCGTGCGTCACCTGAAGAAAAGGCGATCGCATTAGGGGGGCGCCCCTGGTCAATGTCAGCTGCCGTAGCACCGTAGGTGACTGCCCAGAGCAGTTCCTGCCCCAAATGAACCGCCTGATCGAACAGCTTTGACGTACGAGTTATCGGCACTCGTACACCAGGCGTTTGGAGCTCATCAAGGAATCGGGTCGTGAAAAGCGGATGCGATACGACGGCAGCGATGTAGGCAGTCAACTCCTCCACGCTGACAGACTTTCCGTACTCACGACCAAGCGCTTGGAGCAGGCTGGGAGCGACATTCCCCGACCCGTCCGGGTGCATCATAGGAATGACTCGACCACCTTCACTTCCTTTGAAATGGTGCGTCTCCGGAATCAGGCCGGCAAACGTGACCGCCGGGCCGGGCCCAATTGGCTGTGAGTGCTGTTCACTGATGAAGACCTGACCTCGCACCTCTGCGGCCCAAAGGTTCGGACGCGGGCGGTCGATAACTCGACGATCCGGTATTATCCATTGCCGATCAAGGAAACGATACGCCACCCGACGTGGCTCCGGACAGGGCTCGGTTTCTTCCCGCAGATTTTTTGGGTTAGGAAGATACCCATTGAGAGGTTCTACCTTTGAGTCAATGTCGCGATCAACGGTTCTCTTCAGCAGAACTGATTTTCGAGTTGGGTTCCTCTCTCCAACAAGAACGGCCCACCTTCGTCGCAGAATATCTGGCGACGGAGCATAAACCCACCTACGATTGCTCGTAATCCCGGTAGTCGTCCAAGGGAACAAGTCGCCGAGAGCTGGATAGTCGTCCCAAGACGACTCTGACGTGGGCGTAAAAGGTGCGTCCCAGTCATTGCGAATGTGACGCCACGAAGAATCCGTTATAGAGATATTTTTGAGTCGTCGATACTTATCATCACGTTGGCCAGTGACTTCGCTGAAGTACAGATCAGCAGGAGTATCCGAGTCGACTCCAGTTCGACGGCGAACGAAAATTCCGATGGCCAACGTCTGTCTCACGCCGGGAAATACTCGAGTAGACACGTCGGGTTCCATGCCTTCAGGAGTGACATTTATTACCCAACCCTCGCTGCAAGTTTGACGCAGGTATCTTCTCATCCCTTTAAATCCAGGACCCTTGAGGTATCCAGCTGGAGTGATGAATGCCACCACGCCATGGTGGCCATTATCTAGACTTTCGAACACCTTCCAAGTTGCCCATGCCCAAAAATAAATGTATTGGCTCTTTAGGACATATTCCATGCGACCGTTTCCAGTCATGCGAAAGCGATCAAGAGGTGCCCTTCTGCCACATCCTCCGGATTCTGCCCAGCCACCCTGGCCTTCAGCAGCCCTCCGATAAGGTGGATTGCCAATAACTACGGTTACCGGAATTTTTCCCTTAACATCGTTAGCGCGCCGGCGAGAGCGCGCGATTGGTTCATAGGCAGATGCTATTGAGGGCACCGCAACAAAAGGGTCATCAAGAGTGTCGGTCACGTACATATGCATTCCATGCTGCGGCAGCTTGGCATTATACGATCTCATGAGGTCAACCGCTCGCATTTCTGCAACTGCATAAGGACCCATCTGTTTTTCGAATCCCATTAGTCGCTCTGCCAGACTACTGATCGCGGAGGGGACAGAGCCAGGACCTTGCCTGTCAGTGACCTGCTGTGCAGTTTGCTCTATTATCGCATGGAGGTAGGTGCCGGTACCCATCGCCGGGTCGACTGTCGTAACTGTGGGCGCCAAGAACTTGTCTGGTGTGTTCAATCGATTAGCCAGAATTTCGCCCGTGAGACGGACCATCGAATCGACAACTTCACGTGGCGTATAGTATACGCCGCTATTCTGGCGGAGCTCAGGGTCGTACATATTTAGGAACGACTCATAAAGGTGAAGGTAGGCGTCTCGTTCTCCACGACGAACTCGGTGCCAATCAACGGCACCGATAACGCGGCGGAGTAGGTCCAGGAGATCGGAAAGTTGATCTGTCGCGGACTCAGTCAGCAACTGCAAGGCCTTGCCCATGAGCTCGTGCGTCTGACCTGCTCTCAATTGGACTGAGATTGCATTCATGTCCGCGCCAGCGACGTCGATACCCTCGCTTCGAGCAAGCAACAGAGAAAACGTCAATGTCTGTGCATAATAATCAGCGAAGACGGTATCGGACACAGTGGGAAATAGTAGACTGCGCCAATCTCTGGCTAGACCACTGAACGGCTGCCGCCATTCGTCCGCGCCTTCTCTGACGGCTTTTTTCTCCAAGGCCATTTGGTCAACGACAAATTGACGCAGCAATCGACAGAGTGGCGCTACAGTCTCTACCAGATCATCTACCGAGACGATGGGAGGAGGAGTCCATCGCAGAAAATCGATCAGAATCCGTTCCAGCGCAGAGTCAGAGATCAAAATCGGGTGCCCGGGAGCTTCCAGGTTCCCGTCCAGATTAGCCTTCTCCACAAGGCGTCCACTCTTGTAGAGTCTCCACTCATTACCGTTAGTGTAGATCAAAAGCGGAAGTTTTTTCAGGCGATTCCACTGACGGTGGTTATGACCCCGGAAACCTTCTGGGTCCAGCGAGGTTCCAGGCCTCTTGACCTCAAGATATCCAGTCACCGCGCCATTAACTCGGACCGCATAGTCGAGGCGCACTCCAAGATCTGCGAGCGGGGCTTCTCCATGCATGACAACGTCCAAGCCGAACTGCGCTCCGGCTTCCCGCATTAGCTGTTCCAGAGGGCTGCGGATCGCTGCCTCGGCTCCTCCCGCACCTCCAGCAAGTCGCTCCTGGCAAGCCCTGGCAAAGTCCGCCACAGCGCGCTCAAGCCACTCGGGTACCGAAGCCATCTCCAGCCACCCCGTCCTCAGATCTCAGCAACCACCTATCCTACGAAAGCGTACTAACTAAGGGCGAAGTTGGACACAACAATCCTAATTTTCCCCCGAGGTTCGCGAAGCTAGCCGGTCAGCGGGATGGTCACCGATCGGCTCCCCACAACGCTGGTAGCCGAGCACGCTGCCCTCGCCAGCGGTCTTAGAGGTCATAACAGAACCGGCGGACGAGGCGGTGGCAGCAGATGACGGCTGCGGCGAGGGGCATGAATGCTTCGTGGATGGCGGCGCGGATCTCTCAACGGGTGCGCAGGTGGCGGGGCCAGTGCAGCAGGCCGATGGTGCGCTCGACGACATAGCGGTGGACGCTCAGCCCGGAGCCGTGTGGGGCGCCGCGGCGGGCGATGACCGGTCAGCCGCCTGAGCCGGCGGCGGGGCGTCCAACCCCGCCTCGGACGAGCGGCACCTTGCCCAGCAACGGGATCAGCTAAGTGACATCGCCCGCGGTTGCCGCCGGTCAGCGCGAGGGCGAGCGGGGTGCCGTGCCCGTCGGTCAGCACGTGGCGTTTCGAGCCCGGTCGGCCGCGGTCGACCGGGCTCTGCCCTGTTTTGGGCCACCGTTCAAAGCCCGCACGTGGGAGCTGTCGATCATCTCCCTGGACCAGTCCAGTTGCCCGGCGGCGTGCAACTCCTCCAGCAGCAGCCGGTGCACCCGCTCCCAGACGCCTGCCTGGTGCCACTCGGCCACCCGCCGCCAGCACATCATCCCCGACCTGAACCCCAGCTCCTGAGGCAGGAACTCCCATCGGATCTTGGTGTGCAGCACGAACAAGATCCCGCGCAGCACCTTGTGGTCGTCCAACCGCTTACGCCCAGAATGGGGTTGCGGCGCTCGACCTTCGGCAGCAGCGGCTCAACCCGCTCCGACGTGCTGTCGGCCACGATTCATGGAGGTTGCTCACCTCTACGCACCCGCCCACGCCACACGCGGACATCATTCTATGCCGCGCCACATGCACATCTTGTTGTGATCTCTAAGTCGAGGGGTTCGGGGCTCACTAGGATCGGCGGTATGAATGTGCCGGTTAAGGAGCTGAACGTACTGCCGAGTGCGTCAGCGCTGGCGGAGACCAGAACCGGCCTTGTAGGTGGGTCGCTAGTTCGGTCTGCGGCCTGAAAGCTTCGTGAGTGAGCAGATCAGCACTCCCTGCATCGCTATTGGCTTGTCGGAGGGAAGAGGCTGCACGCTCCGAAGAAGCGAGCCCCGAAGCGTGCACCCGCGTCGAAAGCCTCTGCCGAGTCGCAAGCGTCGATTGAGGACGGGCTCTTCGCTCCGCCCGACACCTTGTTCTGACGCCACTGCTGCCGCTGGCAGCGATCATTGAAAAGGCTCATGGGTGTCGCGGCGTGCCTGTAGGGCGCTGGAGACCCACGGGGCCAGCAGGTGGTGGACCGCCTCTGCTGCTTTCGCCGGAGCGGTGCACGGGCCGAAGAGCACGCCTGTCGCGGACTTGTACCACGGGACCTGCTCAGCCGATGGGACTTTCGGCGCCGCCACGAGCATGACGCTCTGCCCTATGCGCGGCACCCGGACATCGATGACGCGCAGGAATTTGGGAGATGTGTCGAACTGCGGGAGCGTCATCCACCCCTTGGATTCGAGTTCGAAGGCAAGTTCACTCAGGCATTCCTCCGCTCCCAGCGGCACCTTCGGCGGTGGCAGTTGGGACGACGGGTAGAGCGCGGGGGCTGACAGGGCATGGTCGCTAGCCGGTCGGCGCGCTCGGACGCGTCGTCGGCGCTGGTGCCGGGTCATGACGTCCGGAAGGGCCTGGCCGCTGCCCTGTCGCGCTCGCGGACGAGAGCCTCGCGCAGTTGCGTGGCCGTGTCCGTGACAACGGTGGGGTCGACGCCTGCCCTCGGGTCGTGCAGGGTCGCGACCCAGCCGCCGAGTCGCCCGTCCGATCGGACCGAGCGCCAGATCCGGTGACTCGTGAAGTCCGCCCGGAGCCGGCTGAGTTCTTGATCGTCCGTGGGTGGTTTTCTGTCCACTTCGGTTGCCTCCCGTCGGTTGTTCGCGCGTTTGCTGTGACGAGAGTGGTACAGCGAGTTACGATCGGACTACATACCGATGCCCCACCCACCACCCCCCACCTGGGCCGGTTCGCCCCCCACCGCGTCCCGGGTCTCTCAGGAAACGGTCGGTCTTATGTCCGCAGACACCTGCGACTTCACGCGGGACCCCTTGATCAGGGCCTACGCCGCGCTCTTACGCTCCTACCGGGAGTCGACGTCTCTGTCGCGAGCCAAGCTCGCCGAAGCCCTCGGCTGCTCGCCGGGATGGATCGAGAAGCTGGAGACCTGCGAGAAGCCCCCGTCCGAGGCGACGTCCGACGACCTCGACACCTTCTTCAAGCTCCAGACCCGTACCTTCCACACCCTCTGGGCCGAGATCAAGAAGGAGGGCAAGCAACCGGCCAGTCCGCCCGGCTTTCACGAGTACGTACTTCGAGAAAGGAGGGTGTCGACGCTGAACATCTTCGCGGCCATGGTTCTCCACGGTCTCTTCCAGACACCGGCGTACGCACGGGAAGTGCTAGCTACGAGTCGCGCTCCAGAAGAGATAGAAGAGCAGGTCGCAGCTCGAATGGCAAGACAGGAGATCTTCCAGGGGCAGAAGCTGGCCCAGATCGTGATCGTTATAGACGAAGGCGTCCTAAGGCGGCCTACGGGTGGCATCGCAGTGATGAAGGAGCAAATTCTTCACCTGACGACCATGGCTAGTGATCCACGGATCGCCCTGCAGATAGTTCCCTTGAGCAAGGGGGCATACGCAGGGACCATGGGAGCCTTCACCATGCTCGGATTCGACGATGCTCCCGAGGTCGTGTACGTAGAAGGTCATACGGGCGAGCAGTTCTTCCACGACCCTCGTGAGGTGCGTGCCCACACGCTACGCTTCAACTTGATCAGGGCTGCGGCGTTGTCCGCAGATCAATCCCTGGAGTTGCTGCACGCAATCGTGGAGGATCTATGACCGGCGGCCCAGGCCAGGAACTTCTCCAATGGCGTAAGAGTAGTCGCAGCGGCGATACCGGCGGTCAGTGCGTGGAGGTCGCGGCATTGAGTCCCTCCGTCGCCGTCCGTGACTCGAAGAATCCTGACGGACCCATGCTGACCTTCGATGCCGCCACCTGGGCAGATTTCGCCAGCGTCATCAAAGCGGGTCGGCACGACCTGGGCTGATCACCTCGTGGCGATCGGACCTTTCAGATCGATGACGGCGCGGTGTCGGCGGTCGGCGCTACTGTGACGCCGTGAGCGACGACACGGTGCTGCGGGTGCCCCGGCCCGCCGAGATCCGCGACGAGCTGCTCGGTCTCGTCCTGAAGGATCTGCACGGGCCGCTCGCCGGGGAGCGCGAGGAGTTCGGGGAGCGGCCCACCGACCGCTACATCCTCGGGCGGCTCGCGCCGGACGGCGAGGTGATCGAGCCAGACGAGCAGGACGAGAACGCCGACGGAACCGGTGGTGACCACGGCGAGGACGATCGCGACCGCAACGCGCCGAACATGGTCAGCCTGGCTCCGTCGTCGCTCGGGTGCACCGTCTACGTGTCCGGAGACGTCCAGGAACTCGTTGTCGAGGCCGACTGGGCCTACCACGAGCGCGTCTACCCCGAGGATGAGGACGCCTCGGGCCCGGTGTGGCGACGTGTTCCCGAGCACGGGTCCGCATCCCTGAAACTGCGGGACGGTTTCCTGTCGGCGGAACAGCTCACCTCGGAGCATCCGGAGGTCGTGGTGAGCGGCCGGGCCCGCAGGCTCGACGGCAACTGGCTGGTGTCGGTGTTCCTGGTGAACGGCAGGCCCAAGCCGTCCCAGCTGGCCGACTCCGCCTGGATGTTCCAGGTCCGATTGAGCGTCACGGGTCCCGGCGGCGCGGCGGTGTTCCTGCCGCGGCCCGCGACCGTCAGCGGCGGTGACAACGCCGACAAGGCCGAGCAGAAGCGCCTGATGATGGCGTACCGGTTCACGCCCGAGTTCGCCGTCGGTCACAGCACCGGTGTGCGGGTCACGCCGGCGCCGGACGATCCAATGCGCGCGGTCCGGGTCGAGACGGTCGCCGTGGCCGACCACGAGGTCCCCGCCACCGGCGTCCCGGACGTGAAAACGGACGCCGACCTGCCCGAACTCGCCGACCTCGTGGTCGACATGAGCGACCTCGCGGGCCTGGCGGGCAGCCCGGCCGACGACCTTCGGGGCGCGCTGATGCCGCTGGTCACCGGGTACCGCGCCTGGGTCGACCGGCAGAGGGCCGGGCTCACCGATCCGGCGCGGCACCTGGCCGGGTACACCGCGGAGGTCGACGAGACTCTCCGCAAGGCTGTGCGTGCCGCCGATCGGATCGAGGCGGGCATCCGGCTGCTGGACGACGACCCGGCGGTCCGCCGCGCCTTCGCGTTCGCCAACCGGGCGATGCATCTCCAGCGCGTGCACACGATGGCCGCCGACATCCGCGCTAAGGAGCCCGACCGGCCGCTGGACGACGTGGTCGCGGCTGTTGATGTGACGAAGAACCGGAGCTGGCGGCCCTTCCAGCTGGCGTTCGTCCTGCTGAACCTGCCGTCGCTGGCCGATCCCGCCCACGAGGAGCGGACCGACGGCCACTCGGCGCTGGCCGACCTGCTGTGGTTCCCGACCGGTGGCGGCAAGACCGAGGCGTATCTCGGGCTGACCGCCTTCACGCTGGCGATCCGGCGGCTCCAGGCCCCCCTGGGCGGCCTCGACCCGCGCGCCGGCGTCGCCGTCCTCATGCGGTACACGCTGCGGCTGCTGACCATCCAGCAGTTCCAGCGGGCGACGGCGCTGATCTGCGCCTGCGAGACGCTCCGGCGCGATGACGAGGCGACGTGGGGCGCCGAACCGTTCCGGGTCGGCCTGTGGGTGGGCGCCCGGGTGACTCCGAACCGCACCGACCAGGCCTCCGAATGGCTGAAGCAGCACAAGGGCAACCGGAAGCGCCCCGTGGTCAGGCAGGGCTCACCCCACCAGCTGACGAGCTGCCCGTGGTGCGGCAGCCGGATCGAGCCGGGGCAGGACGTCCACGTCGACATGACGCGGCGGCGCACGACCGTCGTCTGCCCGGACGTGTTCTGCCCGTTCGGGTCGGCCGCGGGCCCCGAGGGCATCCCGATCGTGGTGGTCGACGAGGAGATCTACCGGCTGCTGCCGAGCCTTGTCATCGGGACCGTCGACAAGTTCGCGCAGCTTGCTTGGAAAGGCGAGACCATCACGCTGTTCGGCCGGGTCGCGTACCGGTGCGAACGGCACGGCTACGTCACCGAGGACCTCCAGAACAACGACTGGGAGCTGTCCGGGACGACGGCTCCCCACCCGGCGAAGGGCGACGCGCCCGCCGCGCGGATCGTCCCGGTCGGGCGCCTCCGCCCGCCCGACCTGATCATCCAGGACGAGCTGCACCTGATCTCCGGGCCGCTCGGCTCGATGGTCGGCCTGTACGAGACCGCGGTCGACAAGCTCGCGACCTGGGACCGGGGCGAGGGGCGCAAGGTCAGACCGAAGGTCGTCGCGTCCACCGCGACGATCCGGCGCGCCGAGAAGCAGATCAGCGCCCTGTTCGACCGGCGCACCGACCTGTTCCCGCCGCCCGGCGTCGACATCGGCGACGGCTTCTTCGCCCGGCAGCGGCCCACCGCCCCGGACGCGGCCGGGTACGCGCCCGGCCGGCGCTACGTCGGCATCTGCGCGCACGGCACCCGGTTGAAGTCCACGCTCATCCGCGTCTACGTCGCGGTGTTGGGCGCCGCGCAGGCGCTCCACACCAAGTACGGCGAGAACGAGGTCACCGACCCGTACATGACCCTCGTCGGCTACTTCAACAGCCTCCGCGACCTCGCGGGGATGCGGCGGCTGGTCGAGGACGACGTCTCCACCCGGCTAATGCGGGCGGACGAGCGCGGCCTGGCCAAACGACATGATCCGCTCCCCCAGGAGCTGACCTCGCGGCTTTCGTCCCAGCAGATCCCCGAGGTGCTCGACCACCTCCAGGTGCCGTTCCGGAAGAACCGCCCGAAGGGGGAGCGCCGTCCCATCGACGTGCTGCTGGCCACCAACATGATCGCGGTCGGGGTGGACGTGTCCCGGCTCGGCGTGATGGTGGTGGCGAACCAGCCGAAGTCGACCGCCGAGTACATCCAGGCGACGAGCCGTGTCGGGCGGGCCGCGCCCGGTCTGGTCCTCACCGTCTTCAACTGGGCCCGGCCCCGGGACCTGTCCCACTACGAGTCGTTCGAGCACTTCCACCAGACGATCTACCAGCATGTGGAGGCGCTGTCGGTCACGCCGTACGCCGAGCGGGCCGTGGACCGCGGGCTGACCGGGGTGCTGATGTCTTTGGTGCGCGATCTGGACCTGTCCTACAACGGCAATCTGAAGGCCGCGGCGTTCGACCGGAACAACAGCCTCGCCGACCACGTCGTCCGGTCCGTTCGGCGGCGCGCCACCGACGTCACCGGAGACAACGCGGTCGGACGGACCGTCGAGCACCTGCTCGACGCGCGCCTCGACCAGTGGCACAGGGAGCGCCTCATCCCGGGGCGCAGGCTCGCCTACGACAAGCCCCTCGGCGCCGGGGCCGACACCGCGGGGCTGCTCCGCCGGCCGGAAGAGGGCAAGTGGAAGCCGATGACGTGCCCCACCTCGCTGCGCGACGTGGAGCCGGGGATCAGGCTGCTGCTGCTTCCCGAGGACGACGGGCTCTCGATCGTCGACGAGCCCCCGCACGTCCCGGTGGAGACCGACGACGAAGAGGACGGAGCGACCTCATGACGGTCCAGCCGCTACGGGTCGGCGAGCTTCGGCCCAACCAGCTCCTGCACACGTTCGGGGTCGGTGCGGTCGCCGACCTGCCGAACCTGTCCGTCGTCATCGGCGGGCTGGACGACTGGGACCTCGCCAAGTCCGAACGGGTCCGGGAGGACCGGCTCCTCGCCGCCGTGCGCAGGGAACTGGGCGACCAGGTCGAAGCCCTGCGCACGCCGCCGCACATCCCGGAGACCAGCGACCCGTTCGCCGAGTGGAGCCGGGTCGGCGTCCCCGTGCGCCTCTTCCCTCGCTGGCTGCGCTGCTCGGGCTGCAACATCCTCGCCCCCGTGGAGAGCGGGCTGTTCAAGCTGCTGCCGCACTCCTACTCGCCCGAGCGGATCCGGTACATCCACGAGTGCCGGGGGCGAGGCGGGAACCGGCCCGTCGTCGTTCCGGCGCGGTTCGTCCTGGCCTGCGAGCGCGGCCACCTCGACGACTTCCCCTGGATGTTCTACGTGCACGGCGGGGCCGTCCCCGAAGGCGGGCAGCACACCCTGAAGCTCCAGGAGCGCGGCACGACGGGCGAGGCCGCGAACGTGTACGTGAGCT
Source organism: Actinomadura citrea (assembly GCF_013409045.1). Taxonomy (NCBI): domain Bacteria; kingdom Bacillati; phylum Actinomycetota; class Actinomycetes; order Streptosporangiales; family Thermomonosporaceae; genus Actinomadura; species Actinomadura citrea. Next base: position 6,935,643 of record NZ_JACCBT010000001.1, read on the forward strand.
GCGAGTGTCAAACGGACAAGTCCGGCGGCCGGTCCATGGCTCCGGCCCTCGGCCCGGAGGCATGGCGCAGGCTGCCGGCCTGCCGGGGCCGCGACCCCCATCTCGCGTCCTTCAGCGAGTGCGGTGAACCGACCCGCACCCTCGGCCTCGGAGCGACCAACTCCTGGTTCGCGATGCAGTTGCAGGCCTTCACGCTCCCCCGCGCGGACGACGAGCTCACCCAGAAGATCATCGAGAACTGGCCGCAGCTCAGCCTCCTGGTGCCGCTCCCGGACGAGATCGTCAAGGGTCTGGTCGTCGAGCTCACGTGCTGGCAGGATCTCGAAGCGTTCGGCGCCGACAAGGTCCTCCAGGCGATGCGCAGGCGGGCCACCGAGACCGACGACGAACCCGCCGACGAACGCGACCTCGACACCCCCGAATGGGAGGCGCTGACCCGCCCCGACCCGGTCGACCTTCCCGACTTCACCATCCGCAAGGAGAAGGTTCCGACGACGACGCGCTCCTGGCTGCACGAGGTCGTTCTCGCTCCGCGGCTGAGGCGGGTGTCCGCGCTCTACGGCTTCACTCGCATCGACGCACCGGAATGGGACGTCCAAGCGACCGATACCGACCGGCGCGTCCGGCTGTCCCGCGAAGCGCCGACCTGGGTGCCCTGCGCCGAGACGCGCGGTGAGGGCATCCTCCTGCGCTTCCAGGAGGACAGGATCGCCGCCTGGGAACAGCGGCCGGAGGTCCTGAAGAGGCAACGCGTCCTGCGGCTCGGGCACGAGCGCTGGCGCGCGCAGCGGAAGATGTCTCCGGGCGACTGGCCCGGCATGCGCTACGTCCTCCTGCACACCTTCGCGCACGTGCTCATCCGGCAGTTCGCACTGGAGTGCGGCTACAACGCCTCGGGCATCGCCGAACGCATCTACGCCCGCTCCGGTGACCGCCCCATGGCGGGGATCCTGCTCTACACCGCGGCACCCGACAGCGAGGGCACGTTCGGTGGACTGGTCTCGCTAGGGCGCCGAGACCGGCTCGGCGACCTCATCGGCCAGGCGCTCGACGCTGCCCGCCTGTGCAGTTCCGACCCGCTCTGCGCGCAGCACGACCCGCGCCCGCACGGCCGCCTGTTCGGCGCGGCCTGCCACGCGTGCCTGTTCGCGGCCGAGACGTCCTGCGAGCACGGCAACCACTACCTCGACCGAGCGCTGCTCGTGGACACCGTGATCGACTCCGACATCGGCTTCCTCGCCCGGTGACCCCGGAGCTGGCCCGCGTCGTCGCCCGGCTGGCCGAAGAACTGCCGCCGGGGCACATCGAGGAGTGGGCGCGGATCCTGCGCGGCCACCGAGCGCCCGGCACCGACCTTGAGGCACAACTCATCGAGGCGGGGCCGGGCTTCGCGGCCGGTGTCCGCGCCGCGCGGCTCGCTCGGGCATGGCGGGAGGCCGAGCCACGTCCCCCGGGGGAGGCCGTCGCGCTGGCGCTGGAGACCGGGGCCGTCCTGCACGCCCGGCATGCCCGGCGCCAGACCGACGTCGTCGTGAGCGGGCCCCTGAGCGACCGCCCGGCGGTCAGGCTCACCGGCGCCGTCGTCACGGAGATCATCAGGAGCAGCAGGTCGGCTCTGCTCGTCGTGAGCTTTGCCGCCTTCGGCGTGAGCGAGGTCGTCCGCGAACTCAAGGACGCCGCGGCGCGCGGCGTCCACATCGACCTCGTGCTCGAAAGCCCCCGTCAGGAAGGCGGAGCGCTCAGGGGAACCGGCGCGGCCGCGGCCTTCGCCGCGCTGCGCGACTCGGCCACCTTCTGGACCTGGCCCGCCCGCCACCGGCAGGCGGCCGGCGCATCCCCCGCCGCGCTGCACGCCAAGCTCGTCGCGGCGGACGACCGGGTCGCCTTCCTCGGCAGCGCCAACCTCACCGACCGCGCGCTGGGCGACAACATCGAGCTGGGCGTGGTCGTGCGCGACCCGGCGGCCGTGCGCCGCATGGTCGGACACTTCCGCGGACTGATGCGTCCCGGTCAGGGGCCCCTGGAACCGGTCTCGCGCTGATCCGCGCCGGTGATGGAGAAGTCGCGGACGGACGTGAACTCCGTACGCTTGCCAGTTCGGGCCAGAGTCCCGACGATCCTGACCGGGAGGCCGTCCCGGCTGGCTTGCAGGGCCTTGTTGAAGTCCTCCGGCGGCAGGGGCACTCTGACCAGTCGCCGCTGGCGGTCCTCGCTCGCGATGTTGGCGCCGCGAACGATGATCCAGCCGTCGTCGGTCGGCCGGACCCGCTGCAATCGCCAGACCGTCCCCACGACCACGGCGTCGCGGTCGATTCGATCACCTATACCAAGGTCTTCACCCGCCTGGGCGAGCACCGACGCCATGGACGCGTCGAAGCGGACGGGCGGTGTCGCGATGCCGGTCGGATTCCGCAGCGCCCAGGCGAACCGCATTTCGAAGGGCTGGTCCTGCTCGGTGCCGCCGAACCGGCCCAACGCCCTGCACAGCTGTGCGGAGATCCCTTCACCGACCCGGTCCGCGAACGGATCGAGTTCGGAGGTCTCAAGGGCTTCACTCGACGCCGCGTGGGCCGCCTGGATCGCGCTGTAGAGCCGCAGCATGACCCGGCGGCCAAGAGGCTGGGGAACGCTGAACATTGCGCCGTCGTCCTCCGCCAGCGGAACCTCGACGGTGATGATGTAGCTGCCGGCTTCCGCCGGTCCCAGCCTTGCCTTCTTCGGAAACTCCTCCACCTCGGCGAGCTTGCGCCGTGGCAGGCGGACGGCGGGCTCGCTCAGCACCGCGTAGGCCCCGGCGATGAGCATCTCCCTGACGCCCGCGTAAGCGGCCGCCCCGTCCGCCACCGAAATACTGCCGGTCGGCGCCGGCGGCTGGGTCCGGACGCGGTTGCGGTCGACGTTCACGGTCGTCAGGTCCCGGAGGATCTGCTCGCGCGGGCGCCCTTCGGCCTCGGTGAGGGCCTGGAGAAGATTGATCATGCGGAGTTCGTAGTCCCGCACTTCAGCGTCCTGCGGGATGACGACCTCGAAGTCCTGGTCTCCCTCACTGACCGCCCACAGACGCGACGACCCGATCCGGTCATAGGCTTCCCAGCCGCTGTGTGAGAGATAGGTCCTCACGTCGTCCGGCGGGATCGCGGCGAGCGTCCGGCGCAGATCCTCCTCGACGGTCATGAAGCCTCCAGCGACGTGACCGGCCTGACCATGAGCGCCAGCAAGGAGTCGACGGTGAGCAGGTTCCGCTTCGGAACCGGGGCCTTGACCTCCTTGTCGCCGGGAATCTCCCATGCGGGCTGAACATCCTTGAAGGACGCCCAGTAGCAGGCCCGGTAGAGGCGGAGGCACTCGTCGTCAGCCCGAGTGTAGGCCCGGACATCCGCCGGCACCACGACCAGGAACAGGAATCGGGGGATGTCGAACGTCCCGGCCAGCTGGTTGAAATGCTTGGACTCCATCGAGTAGTTCCAGGTGTCCCCCGCCCCGGTGGGGACGCGCCACGACTTCACCTGGACATCGATCTGCGGCAGGTACGCCGTTTTCCTCGCCCCGGGGTACTTGAATGAGAAATCAACGCCATCGAAGTCGGGATCAGGTTGCGAAACCAGCAGTCCGGACGCCGCGGCAACAGTCCGAACGAACGACTCACCGAACTTCCCCTGATGATTGCTGTGGTCGAGTGCCAGCGCTGACCTCCCGGAGCCTCATCGGTCCCCCCGACCGGACTGCACACCATTCAAGCACTTTGACCACGACATCCACCAACTGCCGATAGTTCGCTTTTACGGTCACCGCAGTGGGTCACCGCACCGAGGCGGAGCCGGATCGTCCAGCCCGAGCCGGGTCAGGAGGTCGCGCGCCCCAGGTACCGGGCGGTTGAGAGGGCCATGGTTGATCAAATACCTTCTGAGCACCGACCCGTCATGGACCGCCGCCGCAGGGGTCACGATTCCCGAAAGCTCGTAATGGCGCCAGAGCGGCCCTCTGACACGGCCGCTCTGGCGAATGATCTCGATAGTGATCAGCTTGCGCGGCTGCCAGAGCGCGAGAGCCCACAGTCCTTGGTCATTGCTCGCCCACGCCCCCACCAGCGTCGCCTTCTCGGCCGCTGCGATCACCTGGAGTGCGACCTTCATGGGATTGGCGAAGCTTCCATGCACGTGCAGCAACGCGTCCGAGTGCCGATGGACGTCGATGCCGCGTTCGGTCAGCTCGGCGATGGCCTCGTCCAAGGTGTCGTTCTCGACGATGTCGTGCACGAGAGCGAGCACCGCCTCGGGATGGACGTACCAGCCGAAGCGGTGCTCAAGATGGGCGCCGTATTCGGCAAGAAGGTCATACTCCACGACGACGAGCAGGTGGCTGAGGGAATCGATGACCTCTCTCACCAGCAGACTCTCGCGCGTCCCGGAGTGCCGCGGGATCTCGCTGCGCACAATGGCAATGGTCACGGCCGCGAGACTTGCCGCATGCGGCTCCAGTTGCTCGGGGATATCGGTCTCGGCCAGCGAATCCAGCCCCAGGAGCAGCAGCTGGAGCCACTCCGCCTCCATGCCGGGGTCCCAGGCGTCCTGCCCCACCACGCACAGTGTGAGGCGCAGTGCCAGGAGTCGTTCGAGGGGCGGCAGTTCCGGAGCCAGCTCGGTGAGGCCGTTCGCGAAGCGGCGGTAGCGGCGCCGCTCATGTTCGCTTCGCCCCGCCAGGTTCGGGGCGAGAGAAGCTGAGCCGTCCGGCTCGTCCTGGACGAAGTTGTCGGTCTCGTCGCTCTCCAGACCGGCCGCATCATCGTCGGCGTACTCCTCGTCCCAGGAGGCGGGCACGAGGTCGGGCCCGTCGCCCTCGGTCAGGGCCGCCGGCCGGGGCAGCCCGAGCGCGAAGTGCAGAAGGGGAAGACCAAGCCGTTCGGTGCGCTCATCCAGGTAGTCACGCCATGTGGAGTGATCCGTGGTCGACCCGGACGAGGGTGTCGCGGAGCGGGCTCCGGCAGCCGGTGTGGAGGCGGCACCGGCGAGAGAGCCCCGCAGCTGAGCGAGATCGGCGAAGAACTTCTCCGCAAGTCCAGGGGTCTCCCAGAATTCCTCGGGCGTAGGCGCGGAGGAGTTCGCGCGGGTGCTGCGTCGCCGCTGCACCCGCACAGGGTCGTTGACCGCGATGATGTTGCCGAACCGTGGACCGCTATCGGTGTCGAGCACCAGCTGGAGCCTGCTGCCGGCCGCAAGGCGTACGGGCACGGTCTCGACCGGCCGGCCCGGACCGACCTGCGCCAGTTCCTGCCAATGGTCGGGCGGGGCGTCGACCGGGGAGACCCGGAGTCGCGCAACGGACGGCTGGGGAACGAGGGTCAGCCTGGTGCCGTCGTCCTGCAACTCGGCAGCCAGCAGCAGCGGGCCTGACCGAGCCGGCTTCCACTTCGGGACCGTGATCGTGCGCACGGTCGCAAACGGCACGGCTCCGCCCTCAGGGCAGAGCGACGACTCGACGGGTGCGATCACACCGAGCTCGCAATTGCCACCTGCCGACTGGTCGAGCAGTAGAGCGCGGCGAGAGAGGTTGGGGCTGCCCGTCAGGGCGAAGCGCCGACCGTCGACCTCCCATTCAACGAGCTTGCCGTGCCGGTAGCGCCGTTCACCGTCAGCACGGATCTCGCCGCCGACGCGGTCGACGAGTTCGGTCAGTGAGCTGCCGTCCAGCTCGGTGCGGCCGGGTTGATAGACGGCCACCAGGCGGTCCGGCCGCAATCTCTTCACCAACTCGGACAGTGCCGCCGAGGCGCGGTCGTAGAACGGAGCGAACACCGCGAGCTCCCGGACGGGGCCAGAGGGGAGCTGCTGGATGATCGGCTGTTCCAAGCTGCTCACGAGGCGCGCTTCCGGCGGTTCGGCTTCCGCCGGGAAGGAGTCCAGCAGATCAGCGGTACGTCCGAAGGCGGCGCAGGCGGCCGGAGTGAGGCGGTCGGGCAGCCCGGCCTGGCCGCGGAGCCAGGCGGCCAGCCGGCCGAACAGCAGCGGTGCTCCGTCGGGCCCGCCTCGGGCCACCGTCCAGATCTCGCGGTTGTCCGCCCACCCGGCCATCGTGGTGTTGCCGGATCCGATCGCCACCGTCGCTCGTCGCGGACCGGCCAGGACCATCAGCTTGGGGTGAAAGGCAGCGTTCGGCACGAAGGTCAGCGCGGCGAGGTAGCCGCGCCCCCACTGCCGGGCGGCGTAGGGGTCCGCTACCGCCACCGTGGCGTCACCTACGACGGTGACCCTGGCACCGGTCGCCTTCGCAGGCCCCAAGATGACCCGTTCGAAGAACCCCCAGTCGAGGGTGTAACTGAGGAACAGGGCCTCCTCTGTCTGCTCGTCCCCCTGACGTTCTTCCTCTAGAACCAGAGAAAGAGGCGAGACCAACCATCGTTCGCTCTCGACGGGTGTTGCAGAGAAGCCATCGTCGTCAGGCAAGGAGCGCCCACCCTCGTTCCGTGACCTTCCAGTGGCCCGTCGCGTTGGTGAGCACGCCGGCACCGACAAGTACGCTGCCGAGCTGGTCGATGCGCAGGCCGACGTCCCCGGAGCCTTCTGTCCCGACCGCGAACAGGTGACCGTCGCGGCTGCGAACTCTGCTGGGCACCCAAAGGCTGCCATCGTCCCGTCGCTGCGACTTGGCCAGCGCGATGCGCTGGGCACGAGCGAGCAGGATCCTCACCAGTTCCCTGGCGAAGTCTCGGAGATGCTGCGATCGGTGCTCTTCCAGACGGCGGCACATCCAGAGGGGGCTGAGCTCGCGGTCTCGAATCCGTTCATTGCCGATGAACGCGCGCAAAGAGTCGCCTTCGAGTTCCTTGGTGCGGCGAGCTCCGATGGCGAGGACGGCCAGCTCGGTGCAGGGCGAGGGCCAGTCACTCCGACGAAGTGCCGGTTCAACCGGAGCCGTGTGCCCGTTGCCATCGATGGACGATGGCAAATCGTCGACGAACGCGCCGACTGTCTGGTTCGGCAGTTCAGCCGCAAGACGATCGCCCAGCTCCTCAGCGGGCATGAAGGATTCGATCTGGTTCACAAGCCACGCCCAGAGACGTCGCCATGCGCCTACAACATAGTTCCGCAGCAGCAACCCCTGCCACGCGGAAGTGATGGAGAGCGACGCGGCCACCTCGTCGGTGACACCGAACTCACCGAATGCGACCGCCTCCGTGAAGTCTTGGGTGAGGCTCTCGACCTGATGGGTGGCAAGCACGCGCGCCAGCAGACTAATCGTCTCCCTGCGGTCTCGGTCGTGAGGCGTCGTCGGCCCATCCCCCACCCCACAGAGGATGGTTGAAAGCCACTGGCCGTCAGGTGCCTCCCCTGCCGTGCACAAGCACAGGGGGTCGGAAAACGCAGCAGCTTCGTCGCCGATCTCCTCTTGAGCCGCCAGTTCGAGAAGCGGACCCAGGCTGGCTCGCAACACTGCCTCGTCGCTACGTGGTCCCGGCGTCAGAGACGAGCCACCCGGCTCGAGGATCCCCAAAGCTCTCTCTGAAGCCGAGTACGGCCTCCAGAACCCCCACGGAGAACTGCTGTAACCGCCTTTGCCCGGTTGGGCCGCCTCTGCGAGCACGACCGGACTCACTCCCGCCAAAGCATCCTGTCCATGGGCCTTGGGCAGCCTGACTTCGTGATCGTGATGGGTCGACACCACGGCGAGCGCCACCTCGACACGGCGCAGCAGTTCCTGCGTGTCCTTGCCAGAAAGATCCCGCCCTACCGCCTCGTGCGCGACCAGGGCGTGTACGGCGTAATAGCGCGCATGCGGAGTCACCGTGGTCACGCCTGGGACAAGTCGATCCACCATGTTCAGCACGTGCGACTCAACCGACAAGGGGAATCGCCCCGCCACCGGCGGAAGCCCTCTTGAGCTCCAAGCCGGCCCCTCCACGAGAATGCTCACCACACACCCTGCGTTCGTTGACTATCGATGAGCACAGCCAGCCTCAACTTTATTCATACCATCACCGCTTGGCACTCACCACCTCAATTGGCTGCCGGTCGCGGTGAACCACAGTGAGCCTTTTTCAGCAGCCGTTTCGTGTGTGCTGGTCACAGCATGATCATGGACGGCGTGGGCAGCTTCGGATGTCAAGAATTCCCCGGTAGAACGGTCGATCGGGATCAAGAGGCAGTCGTACGGTCGAGCGGGCTTCCGCCTCCTCCGCCACCGCATCCTCCTCGGATTGGGGCCTCACCCTCTACACCGAAAGAGCGACAGAGACGAAAGAGCCCTTAGTCTGCACAGACTCTCTGTCGGCAGTCCCGACGATCACGTCGGACTCGGGTTTGCAGTACGGCTGCGCCGCCGTCCTCAGCCTCGCGGAGTTGCCGCCGTGCAGCGAGGCGTCACCTCGCCAGGCATCCGGAGGCTGATTCTCAGCCGCACCGCCAGCCCACGCTCACGCGGGCCGGCGAATGTCCTTCACGTTCTGCACCCTTACTCCCTTTCGATCACCGGCCAGCCCCGGCAGGTGTGTGGAGTCGGCGGTCAAGATCAGCACATCAGGCTGTTGCCCTGCCGCCTCCGCACGGTCGGCGTACATGTGAGCCGTCGCGGCGACCAGAGCGTCAACAACCTCCGTCGAGTCGAACCCCGCGTCCCCGATCAGCTTCCCGGCGGCGCGTGCGAGGTCCTCGGTGACAGGCTCAACGACCGTTCTGGTGCTGGACAGCACATGGTTCAGCTTCGTGTCCCGGTCGGAGCCGCGAAGGATCTCCGTCAGCACGACACTGGACGTGACCAAGCGTGCCTGCTTGCGCAGCGCAGCAGCGAAGAAGATCGCAACGTCGCGGTCCGTGGCCGCCTTGTTGATGGCATCGTTGTCAAGCACCAAAGTTCCGCCAAGCCTGGCAGCCCGACGGCCTCGAGCGGCGCTCACTGATCTTGCGCAGACGGCCAGGCGGCGAGGGCGGCCTGGATCTCGTCCTCGCTGAACGGCCCGTGCTGTTCTTCCAACTCGTCAACGAACTCGGCGAGGGCGTCGAGTTGGAGCTTGGCCGCGATCGCCTCATCAACGTAGGCGGAATCGGACAGGCCCAGCTTGCGGGCTTGTTCGCGGATCTCGGCCTTGCGGCCGCGGCGGATGGTGGCCGACAGCTTCTCGGTCGCGCTGTGTCCACTCGCGGCCTTGCGGCGCTTCGCGACACGAAGAGGCTGGTTGGCGGTAGTTCGCTTGGCGTCCACGACTCAATCCTACCAATGGTAGGAGCCGACTGTCCCGGCGAGAGCGGCAGAACTCACGTACGAGCTAGTGGGTCTTGGCCTGACGCAATTCCTCGCTGCGGGACGACAAGACAGGCTCGCGGCCTCACTCGCGCGATCCTCGGCCCTCCGAGGACGTGGACCCCATCATGATCAACTCCTCTGCTTCCCGGGGCCACCATGCGAGCGCACTACACAGAGCGCAAGTTCGGTCTTGTTTCGGTGTGCTGGGCGATCAGCTGGTCGGCTAGGACGGCCTGTAGTTGGGTGATCTTTGCTTGGGCTTCGGCGAGTTGGGCTTCGAGGTCTGCGGGTGCGTCCTGGCCGGCCTGGGTTGCGCGGATCTTGGCTAGGGCCTCCAAGGCGGTTTCGTCGGCGGTGGGGAGGGTGTGGAGGTAGCGCTCGGTTGTGGAGATCTTGCGGTGGCCGAGGCGTTCTTTGACGACCTGGAGGTCGGCGCCGCCAGCCAGGAGCCAGGAGGCGTGGGCGTGGCGGAGGTCGTGGATGCGGGGTGACCATCCGAGGTCGGCGGCGGCTCGGGCTGGGTGCCAGCAGCGGGTGCGGAACCAGTTCGCGGAGATGTGGGGATCGTCGTCGATGATGCGTGGTTTGCGGGGGTTGTCTTTGCCCTGGGAGCGGCGCTCGGCTCGGTAGGCGGCGTAGGCGGCTCGGCAGTGGTGGCATTTGCACTTGCCGAGGCTGTAGGCCGTGGTCGTTCCGTGGGTGTAGGTGCGGCCGTTCGGGCCTTCGAAGGTGAGGGTGTCAGGGTCCAGAAGTTCGAGCTTGGGTGGCTCGGCTCGGCGGCGGCTGAAGAAGAGGTCCTCTGGGGCGAGGTTGTTGGCTTCTGCGTGGGCCTTGAGCTTGGCGACGATCTGGGGGCTGAGCTTGAAGCGGCGCCAGCGCTTGCCCTTGGGGTAGTCCTTCACCAGGAAGCGGCGGCCTTCGGGGTGGAACTTGGGGACTAGTTCGACGACGGAGCGGCTGACGGTGAGGATGCCGGTGGCGAAGTCGAGGTCCTTAACGCGGAGTTCGGTCAGCTCGCCCCAGCGGAGACCGCTTTCGATGTCGGTCTCGACGAGGAGTTGGGCGGTCGCGTCCGGGAGCGCCTCGTAGATACGGGCGAACTGGTCGGCGGTGATGATCTGGCGCGGCTTCTCGGGGACGGGGTCGGTCTTCACGCCGCGGCTGGGGTGGTACACGAGGACGCCGTCGTTCACAGCGGTGGTGAAGATGGCGTTGAGGATCGCCGTCTTGCAGTACTTGATGCGGTATGCGGAGGCGCCCTGCTTCTTGAGGTGCGTGATCCACTCACGGACGGTCTCTGAGGTGATGTCCTGCAGCTTCATGTCCGCGAAGTACGGCATGACGTGTGATGCGAGGGCGTAGGCGTAGTCCTGACGGGTCGATGCCTCGATGCGGTGGTTGGGGAACCAGCGTTCCTCTACGTAGGTGCGGAAGGTCTGGCGGGCTCGGCGGGGGTCGCCCGCCTTGCCCTCGGCGATGCGGGACTCGGCTCGTTGCCAGGCGCGGTCGGCCTCCTTGCGGGTGCCGAAGGTGCCGGCCGTCTGGCGGACGCCCCGAGCGTCGTCATAAAGCGCTTGGTATCGGGTGCCCTCGGGCCCCTTGCGCTTGCGTGTGAAACCCATGATCCCCCGAAGATCATTTGTCACTCGTTTGTCACTGGATCACGGAAATCCGAGCGACATCGGCGAGCACAGGATGGCATACGAAACAGCCTCTGACCTGCAGTTTAGCGGTTCAGTGACGATCTCCGAGAGGTGTTCAACTGCCGCTTCCAAACTGGCTACGCGGGTTCGATTCCCGTCGCCCGCTCCCACCGAGAAGGCCCAGGTAGGAACCTTGTTTCCCCACCTGGGCCTACTTTTGTTTTCCCGGTCGCTCCGAGAGGGTCGGCCGGTGGCTGGTCGCTGGTGCCCTGCGCGGTGGTCTTGTCGGCAGTCTCGGGGCCTTTGCCCGGCCCACCGGGGTGCTCCACGCCCACGCTCGCAGCCCTTCCACGGGGATGATGAACGGCCCGACCGGACGGCTCACCGGGCGTGTCTGTGACGTGCGGGGCCTACGCCAGTTCACACCGGTCTCTATGTAAACGCGCGCGCAAAGTTCGCACGTCCATGATGTCGAGCCCGCAGCGCCCACGTGCGTTTAACGTCGCGTCGCCACGACAAGGAGGACCGCCGGGCTTGCCCGGACTCGGGTCTCTCATCGTTCGCCTCGGACTGGGGGCGGGCCCTTGGCCAGTAGGGGTGACCGATCTCGTCTAAAGGCTGATCAAGTGGTGGCAACGAGGGGTGAGGTCGGGGCGGCTCGCATGCCCGGGGGGAGAGTCGCCGCCCTTCCTCGCATTGGATGACGCCATTGTCACGTCGGCGCCACACTGGGCGTCGATGGCGGGGCTCTCCACATCTTGGGAACCGCGCTCGGACGGCGGCAGGGGGACGTTGAGTCAGCGGGTGTGCTGTTGGGGGTTCGATAGACTTACAGACACGTTTGTTCTTTCGAGGTGGGGGCGGGATGGGGCCACTCCAGCCGGGGGATCCCATTGGGGTCGGCGGGTACCGGATCCTCGCTCGGCTCGGGGCGGGTGGGATGGGGGTCGTCTATCTTGCCCGGTCGCCGGGCGGGCGGCTGGCGGCCCTCAAGCTCATCCGGCCGGACGCCGCCGACCACCCGGGCTTCCGGAGGCGGTTCCGCCGCGAGATCGCCGCCGCGGGCAGGGTCAGCGGCCTGTACACAGCTCCCGTGCTGGACGCCGACGCCGACGCGCCGCAGCCCTGGTTCGCCGCCGCCTTCGTCCCCGCGCCCACGCTGAAGGAGGCCGTCGAGGACGGCGGGGCGCTGTCCGAGCCCGCCGTCCGCGCTCTGGGCGCGGGGCTCGCCGAGGCGTTGCAGGCCGTCCACGGGGCGGGGCTGGTGCACCGCGATCTCAAGCCCGGCAACGTCCTGCTGGCCGAGGACGGCCCCAAGATCATCGACTTCGGGATCGCCAAGGTCGTCGACGCCACGCAGATCACCCGTACCGGCGGCATGATCGGCACGCTGGCGTACCTGGCGCCCGAGCAGATCGCCGGTGCCAAGGACGCAGGGCCCGGGGCGGACGTGTTCGCGCTGGGTGGCGTGCTGGTCTACGCGGCCACGGGGGCCCGGCCCTTCGGCAAGGGCGACCCGGGCGCGCTGCTCTACGAGATCATGTACGGCGAACCCGGTCTGGACGGGCTGCCCGCGTCCCTGCGGAGCACCCTGGCCGCCTGCCTGGACAAGGAACCGGCCCGGCGGCCTCCGCTCGCGGACGTGATCGCGGCGCTGACCCCCGCCGACCCTTCGGCGCTCGTCTCCCCTGCCCTGCGCCGGGACCTGGCGGCCAGGGAGGCCGAGGCGAACCGGATCTCCTCCGGGCCCGTGACGTTGCCGCCGCCGCTGCCGAGGATCGAGGGGACGGCCCCCGGCGGTCTGCGGCGGCGGCGCGTGCTGGGGCTGGCCGCCGGGGCGGCGGTCGCCGTGACCGGCGTCGGCGCGGGGACGGCGGGCTGGGCGCTGGCGGGCGGGGAGTCCAGGCCCGCCAAGCCCGCGCCCCGCGGGACCGCTCTCGCCGCGGCGCCCACGCCGGCGTGGAGCTTCGTCCCGCCCGCGCCCGTCGCGTCCGACGAATCGCACCTGCTGGTCGCGGACGGTGTCGTTCTGTGGGGCGGCGAGGACGCGACCTACGGGGTGGACGCCGCGTCCGGGCGGCGGCGGTGGACGGCGGACGTCGGCACGTTCGCGGGCTGCGCGGTCCACGGGTCGACGTTCATCCTCCCGAACGGCGGCGGTACCGACGAGAAGACGACGATCACCCTGGTCGACGCGGCGTCCGGTGAGCCGACGCATCTGCCGATGCCCGACGGCGCGTTTCCCGGTTCCGTCTTCGGCGTGGCCGGCGGCGCGGTCCTGCTGGAGTCGGGGACGTACTCGGACGAGGACACCCCGGCCGTGTGGGCCGTGGACCTCGCGGGCGGCAAGGCCCGGTGGCGGCTCCCCCTCGCCGACTCGGTCGTCAGCGGCGCGGTCGACCGGAACGGCCTGTACCTCAACGTGGAGCACACCCTCAGCGCCGTCGACCTCGCCACGGGCCGCAGGCGCTGGACCGTCGACTGGTCCAGATCCGGACAGGACTGGCCGGCCCAGGGCATCGCGGTCGGCGGCGGCAGGGTCTTCGGGAACTTCGCCGACACGCTCCAGGCGGTCGACACGGCCGGCGGGAAGGCGGTGTGGTCGCGGACCACCGGCACGGGCTTCTCCTCCGTCCAGCTGGCGGCCGGCAACGTGATCTTCAGGGGGGACGACCTGCACGCCCACGACCGCGCGACCGGGGCCCCCGCGTGGACGCTGGCCGGCCCGGAGAAGTTCGTCGACCAGCCGGGGCGGGACGCGGCGTCGGACGACGTCCTCGCGGCCGCGTTCAGCGGCGGCTCGACCAACGGAGTGTTCGCCGCCACGGCCTCCGGCCGGGGGCTCTGGGCGCACTGGGGCGATGTCCCCCGCGCCAAGGAGTGGGACGTCGTCGTGTCAGGCTCGTCGATCTTCGCGACCGATCACCAGCGGCTGCTCTGCTTCCGGACGGACTCGTGACGTCCCCGCCAGGGCCCGGGGACCCCGACCGCATCGGCAGGTACCGGGTGCTGCGGCGGCTGGGCGAGGGCGGCATGGGACGGGTCTACCTGGGCGCGTCCCCGGCCGGGCGAGCGGTCGCGATCAAGGTGGTGCGGCCGGAGCTCGCCGGGGACCCGGGGTTCCGGGCCAGGTTCCGTGCGGAGGTCGCGGCCGCCCAGCGGGTCAGCGGCGCGTTCACCAGCCCCGTGGTCGAGGCCGAGCCGGACGGGACCGTCCCGTGGCTGGCGACCGCGTACGTCAACGGCCTCAGCCTGAAGGAGACGGTCGAACGGTACGGGCCGATGCCCGAGCCGCTGCTGCGCACGCTCGGCGCCGGGCTGGGCGAGGCGCTGGTCGCGATCCACGCGGCGGGGCTGCTGCACCGCGACCTCAAACCGGCCAACATCCTGCTGGCCAAGGACGGGCCCCGGGTCATCGACTTCGGCATCAGCAAGGCCGTCGACCATGACGCGTCCGCCCACGGGCCCACGCAGGCGCTCACCTCCGACGGGCAGATCATCGGCTCCCCCGGTTACATGTCCCCCGAGCAGATCCGTGGCGGGACGCTCACCGCGTCCGCCGACGTGTTCGCCTTCGGGGCCGTGCTGGCCTTCGCCGCGACCGGCCGCCCCCCGTTCGGCAGGGGCGAGCTGCCCGCGGTCGTTCACCGGACCCTGCACGAGGCGCCCGATCTGAACGGCGTACCGGCGTCCCTTGCGCGGATGGTGGCCGCCTGCCTGAGCCGCGACCCCGGTGAACGCCCGCCCACCGACCTGCTGCCGTCACTTCTGGCGGCCGAGCCGGTGGCCCCCGGCTGGCTTCCGGGGTCCCTCGGCGAGGAGCTGCGGCAGCGGGAGGCCACGCTCCTCCTGGATCTGCGGGAAATCGCCAGGTCCCGCACCCGCCGGCGGCTGCTGCTCGGCGGTGCCGCCGCCGCGGGACTCGCCGTCATCGGCGGCGGGACGGCCGCGGCACTGGCCACGGCCGGGGCCGGACGGAGGCCCGCCCCGCCGAAGCTGCTGTGGCGGACGACGATCAACGAACCCGGTGACCGGTCCTTCGCCGGCGAGGTCTTCTCCCGGACGGTCGTCTCCCACGGCCAGGCGGAGGTGTACCGCTGCCACTCGCTCGGCACCGGGCGGCAGCTGTGGTCCAGCAAGTTCTCCGTCGCGGTCACCGAACCGAACCTGATCTACGGGATCCCGGACGACGGCGACCGGCTGATCGCCATGGACGAGTCCCGCAAGGTCAGGTGGACCAGCGACGTGGCCGACGGGGACGCCACCCCCGAGCTGCTGGGGCCGGACGGCGGGACGCTCGTCCTCGCCGGGCACAACCGCGTCATCAGCGGCGTGGACGCCGCCACCGGCGAGCGGCTCTGGGCCCACGAGTGGCCCGCCAAGACGTCCATCGACTTCCTCTACGGCATCACGAACCGCACCCTCGTCGCGATCGGCGTCCAGGGGTCGAACAGCCTGCTCATCGGGCTCGACACCGCGACGGGCGTGCTCCGCTGGGCCGACCCGGACGGGAGCCTGACCGTCGTCCCCGAGGGCGGCGGGAACCTGATCTTCCGCAACCCGTCGGGCGTCACGCTCGACGCGCTGGCCGCCGACACCGGCCGCAGGCTCTGGACCGCCGAGCTTCCCAAGGCCGCGGCGGATCCCCACCGCGACAAGCAGCTCTCGCCAGGCTTCACCGTCGCCGGCGGGACGGTCTACACCGGCAGCCCGACCTTGTACGCCCTGGACGCGTCGACCGGCCGCGAGCGGTGGACCTACACACCGACCTCGCCCGGCGGGCAGGAGCGGAGCCTCCTGGTCAGCGGGAAGTACGCCTACATCCTCGACAACCCGCAGCTAGTCGCGCTCGACGCCCGCACCGGCCGCCGGGTCTGGTCCGTCAACACGCCCGCTGCCCTCCCCGCCCGGCTGATCGCCGCCGGCGGACTGATCTGCACCGGCGTGACCGGCACCGCGGGCGCGGGACTCTACGGCTGGGACGCCGAAACGGGCGAGCTCGTCTGGAACCACCCCGCCTCCACCTCCGTCCCGACCAAGCGCTGGGCGCTCACCACCCGCGACCGCACCCTCGTGGCCTCCCAGGACAAGACCCTGCTCGCCTTCCGCCTCTCCTGAGACGGCTTCCGGCGGGCCGTCGTGCTCGGCGCCGTCCCGCGCTCGGCGCTCCACGTCGGCTGGAGGCCACCACCTGCCGCCCGGACGGCGCGGTTCCGCGGGTGTGTTCGTCTCACTCTTCGTAGTTGGGAGTGGGAGGGTGGGAGGTGTCGAGGTCAGGGAGGGATGTTGAGTACGTACGCCTACGACGTGGACCGTCACGCATTGGTGGTCTTCTGGAACACCGGGATGGGAAACGCCGCTTTCACCGTCGCGGACCTCTCCCGGAAGGTCACCGGCGATCAGGCTCAGCATCTCGCCCATGCGTTGACGCGCCTCTCGAAACAGGCTTGGCGGACCTACACGCACCCGGCATCCGCGGCCGAGGACCAGAGCGAGAACAGCGAAGGGTGGCGCCGCGAACACCACCGAGAGGCCTTCACCACGGTCGCCGATGCGCTGACCACGCCCAACCTCCCCAGTGACGGCATGCTGCTCCACTCCCACAATCCCGTCGAGGAGGCGGCGCAACAGGCCGGCCGCGCACTCCACGCCGCAGGCGACGCAGACCTGACCGCGCGAATCGTGGCGGAGATCCAGACGGAGATGAACGCGGTCGAGCAGGCGGAGCTCGGCGACCTCACCGGCCGCGCCCGGCAGGCCGTGGCGCTCACCCGCGCCGGCGCCTCCCCGGCGCAGGTCCAGGCCGCCGACAGGATCCTCTCCGACCACCCGCTCGGCAGCCGCGCCCTGTTCACCGACGTCGATCCCGTCGCCGCCTCCATCGCGGCCGCACACTGGCTGCAGGCGGCCGCCGATGTCGCGGCCGAGACATCCGGGCTGGCCCCGACCCAGATCGTCGAGGAGGCCGACAACATCGAGGCCCTCGCGCACGCCACGCCCACCGCCGTGTTGGAGAGCCTGGAGGTCGGCCTTTCCCCCTATGACGCGATCACCGGCATGATCCGGGAGGCCATGACGGCCGCCGAAGGCAAGATCCCCGATATCGAAGCCGTCCGCGACTGCATCAGCCAGGCGGACGAACTCGCCGACGAACACCAGGACCCGCGCCTACGGGACGCCCTCCTCCAAACGCTCCGCACCACCCCGCTCGACCCCATGCGGCCCGCGCACGACCTTCTCGAAGACCTTCTCGACGGAATCCGCGGATGCTGGCTCATCTACCGGGAAAGCGCGGAAACAGAGGAAGGAGCCGACGGCCCCTTCGCCGATGCCGTACGCGCCGAGGCCAACGAGCACCAGGACCGCCTCACCTGACCGCACCCGAGGCGACCGTGAGCCGGGTCGAGCGGTCCCCGTCGGCTCGCCGGCGTGCGTTGCCGCCTGTCAGGCGGCCCGGTGTCCGAAGTCAGCCGACGTGGACGACGGGGCGCTGTTCGATGTCGGGTTCGGCCTGGCGGAGGATCTCGCGGGTGAGGGGCGGGACGTCGCCGCCGCCGAAGACCAGGTAGCGCAGCAGGGCGCCGATCGGGTTGCCTTCGGCCCAGTGGAAGTAGACGTGCGGCTGCTTGCCCGTCTCATGCTGGATGTGGAGCAGGATCGCCGCGATCGCGTTGGGGATGCTCGGGGTCTCGGTGCGCAGGATGCGGTACCCGTGCCGGTCCTCGCCCGTGACGCGCACGGTGGACTCGAACTCGGACGCGTCCGACACGGTGAGTTCGAGGAACAGCAGTCCCTCCTCGGCGCGCAGGCGGTGCAACTCCCAGGCTTCCTGCGCCTTGTCCAGGTACTCCTGCCGGTCGCGCTCGTCGGGCTCGTTGGCGATGATCCGCAGCTCGCCGCGCTCGTCGAGGAACTCGCGGGCCTTCCCGTCGAACTCGACGTCGGTGATGCGCAGTTCGGTGGAGCGGGTGGCGCGGGAGATCAGCGACGTGACGACGATCGCCACGCAGAACACCACGGCGATCACCAGGCCGTCGGGCCGTTCGATGATGTTGGCGATCGTGGCGTAGGTGAAGATCAGGGTGACGATGCCGAAGGCCGCGCCGACGCGGCGGCGGCCGCGCTTCCAGGCGGCCAGCGTCGCGGCGACCGCGGCGGACAGGATCAGCGCGAGGACGCCGGTGGCGTAGGCGCCGCCCTGCGTCTCGACCTGGGCTCCGAACAGCAGCGTGATCGCGAACGAGACGAGGGTGAAGATCAGGACCATCGGGCGGGTGGCGCGGGTCCAGTCCGGTGCCATCCCGTAGCGCGGCAGGTACCGGGGAACGATGTTGATCAGCCCGGCCATGGCGGAGGCGCCGGCGAACCACAGGATCGCGACCGTGCTGAGGTCGTAGGCGCTGCCGAACCAATCCCCGAGGTTCTCGTGCGCGAGATAGGCCAGCGCTCGGCCGTTGGCCTTCCCGCCCTCCTCGAACTCCTTCTCGGGGATCAGCACGCTGGTGGCGAAGCTGGAGGTGACCAGGAAGACGCTCATGATGACCGCGGCCGTGGTCAGCAGCTTGCGGGCGCCCTGGATCCGCCGGTTCAGGTCACCCTTGACCAGGGGCATCACGGCCACCCCGGTCTCGAACCCCGACAGTCCGAGGGCGAGCTTGGGCATCACGAACAGCGAGACGGCGACCATGACCAGCGGGTTGGAGTGCTCGGCGGTCAGCGCGTGCTTCCAGTCGGTGACCAGACCCGGGTCGGACGCCACCTTGGCCAGGGCGGTCCCCACCACGACGACGTTCAGCACCAGGTACACCGCGACCAGGACGACCGCGATCGAGATCGCCTCGCTGAACCCCACCAGGAAGACCGCGCCCAGCGCCGCGATCAGCACCAGCGTGACCGGGATCTGCCAGCCCGCGACGGCGTCCGGCGCGAACGGGTTGTGCAGCAGGTGAGCGGTGGCGTCGGCGGCCGACAGCGTGATCGTCACGATGAACGCGGTGGCGACGAAGCCGAGCAGGAACAGCACCAGGAGCTTGCCGCGCCAGCCGGGCAGCAGCCGTTCCAGCATCGACAGCGACCCCAGCCCGTGCGGGCTCTGCCCCGCCACCGCCCGGTAGACCGGAAGAGCCCCGAAGAGGGTCAGCGCCACCAGCAGCAGGGTGGCGATCGGGCTCAGCGCCCCGGCGGCCAAGGCGGCGATGCCCGGCTGGTAGCCCAGGGTGGAGAAGTAGTCGACACCGGTCAGGCACATGACCTGCCACCAGGTGTGCTGCTTGTGCGGCGCGTCCTCGTGATGGGACGGCTGCTTCTTGTGCGGGCCCGGCTTGTGCCCCGGCCGGTGCAGTCCCTGCAGCAGCCAGCGCCGCATCCCTGAGTCCGCGTCAGGCTTCAGTGACGTGTCCATCCGGCCGCCCCCAGGATCGATTCGCGAGCCCGCACACAATACTGGCGACAGCGGTCACCCGCGCCCCCGCCCCGCGATCTCCCGATATCTCGACGTGCGGAACCTTCGGGCCGGTTCTGGCAGAGAGCCCGAGGTGGGGGCGCGCGCCGGCGCCCTGCGCCGTCGGTCAGGCGACGAGGTGGCGTGCGAGCTGGTGGAGGTGCGCGCGGAACCTCTGCCGCGTTTCCGGATCGCGGGGCTCCTGCCGTACTCCGTCCGTGTCCACGATGCCCTTCTGGGAGAAGGCGAGGATGGTCCAGGTGAGCGTGCGCATGACCATGCCGGCGTCCAGGTCGTCGGCGACGGCCCCGCGCACCATCGCGATCACCCGGCCGAGTTCCGGTCCGCCGAACATGGCGTCCAGCTGGGGAATGTCGCTCGCGTCCGACAGCCAGCGCTGCATCCAGAAGGCGCCCAGTTCCGGGGTGTCCAGGCAGAGGTCCAGGTACTCGTCCAGAAGCCGCCACAGGCCGTCGAGATCGGGGGTGTAGACCGCCTCCACCGCGCGCAACCGCTCGATGCGCCGCCTGTGGACCCGCTTCAGCACCGTCATGAAGACACCGCGTTTGCCCCCATAACGGTCGACCAGCGTCGGGAGGTCGACCCCGGCGGCTTCAGCGATCATCTCGTTGGTGACCGCGTCGTACCCCAGTTCGCTGAGCAGCCTCCCCGCCACAGCCAGCAGCCGCTCCTCCACCGACTCCTCGTCGGGACGGGACATGTCGCTCACCGACCTCCTGGACTCGCCCTGCTCACCTTCCCTCTCTGTGCAGTGTTTCCGCAGGTAGACGACTTACTCGGCCGTGGCCGGGGGTTCGTCCGCCGGCACCGGGCATCGCCCGCCCGCCGGTGGCGGATCCGCAGGGGGCTGTTGACCTCGCCGCACCCTCATCATACATTCACTCGTTAGATGTATGAATGGATGAGGTGGGGAGATGCCGGGAGAGACGGCTGTGGTGCTGGGTGGGAGCGTGGCGGGGCTGTGCGCCGCGGGGGTGCTCGCCAGGCATTTCGAGAAGGTGGTCGTGCTGGAGCGGGATCGGCTGCCGCCGGGGGCCGAGCACCGGCGGGGCGTTCCGCAGAGCAAGCACCCGCACTTCCTTCTCAACTCCGGCCGGCGTGCGATCGGTGAGATCTTTCCCGGGTTCGAGGAGGCGCTGATCGCCGCCGGCGGGATGCACCTGATGCCGTCGATGGACGCGGCCTACTGCGAGAACGACGGCTGGGCCCCGCGCAAGGCGGGATCGATGACGATGGTGTACAGCTCCCGAGTGCTGATCGAGCGGGTTCTGCGCGACAAGGTTCGCGAGCTGCCGGCCGTCGAGATCCGCGAGGGTGTGACCGTCACCGGGCTTCGCACGACGGGTGGTCGCGTCGAGGGGGTCGAGTGCGACAGCGGCCATCTGCCCGCCGATCTGGTCGTCGACGCGCTGGGGCGTGGCTCTTCGGTCGTGGAATGGCTCGGCGCGGACGGGTGGGCCGCGCCGCCGGAGAGGACTCTCGACGCCAAGGTCACCTATACCTCGCGCTGGTACGACCTGCCCCCGGCAGAGCGGCGTCCGGAGACGTGGTGGTGGAAGCACCTGGTCATCACTCCGACGCAGGACGACGGGGACCACCCCGCCGAGCACGAGTTCCTCAGCAACTTCTTCCCCATCGAGGGGGAGCGCGCCATCGTGTGCATGGGGTCGTGGGGTATCCAGATGCCGCGCAAGGTCGAAGCGTTCGAGACCGCTCTGGACCGCGTGCGGACACCGGTGTTCGCGCAGGCGGCCCGTGCCTGCACTCCGACCTCCGCGGTGCACGTGACTCGTGCGACCGGCAACAAGTGGCGCCGCTTCGACCTGCTGAAGGCGCCCCCGATCGGGCTGGTGTCCATCGGTGACTCGATCTGCGCCTTCAACCCCTTCTACGCCCAGGGGATGAGCTCCGCCGCCCGCTCCGCGCTCATCCTCGACGAGGTGCTGCGCAGGCGTGAGACCATCGACCTCGCCTTCGCGCGCGACTTCCTCGGCAGGCAGAAGAAGTCCCTTCAGGTGCCCTGGATGCTGGCCATGGCCCGCGACCAGGCCTACGACTTCGCGACCGGGACCGAAGTCGCCGCCGCCTGGCGCCGAGCGCTCACCTCGCGCCTGAGCTGGCCGGTCTTCAACGCCATCACCGCCGCGAGCCGCGAGGACGCCTACGTCGAACGGACGTTCGCCCAGGTGTTCAACCTCGACAGGTCACTCGGGCAGATGGCCGCCGATCCGCGGTTCTGGTTCGGCATCGCGCGCTACAGGCTGCGGCAACGGCTCGGGCGCACCGTCGTGCCCCACGGGTTCGACGACCGGCGGGATCCGCCCGGCATCGACTTCACCGGTTACACCGGCACTCGCGGTGCCTCGCCGGCCCGCGGTGACGACCTCGTCGGCACCTGACGCCAGGGAGCGGCTCATGGGTTACACCTGCGATTCGGCGGCCGAGCGCGTCGCCGGGAAACTCGGTTTCTCCTGCCACGACGCCGATCCCGTGGTGACCTTCCGCAACCCGTTCGACCTTGCGGACGGCACCATGGCGGTGCTCGAACTGCTCATCGTCGGCGGCGCGGTGTTCGCCCTGGTCCACGCGTGGCGGCGGTGGCGGCGCGACGGCGACCCGGTCAACATCTCGCTGTGGTTCGCCTCGGTCGTCTACCTGGCCGTGATCGAACCGCCGCTGTACTTCCCCGGCTGGTTCGGTCTGCAGGACCACGTCGGGTTCATCTTCTCCCACAACGTGTTCACCGTGCAGTTCATGTACGACCGGTTGCCGCTCTACATCGTGGCCTTCTATCCCGCGATCTCCCAGCTCGCCTACGAGCTCGTCCGGGCCCTGGGCGTCTTCGCACGGCGGGGGCCGCTGGTCGGCTCGGTGGCGGTCGCGTTCGCCTGCCAGGTCTTCTACGAGGTCTTCGACCAGCTCGGTCCCCAGCTGAGGTGGTGGGCGTGGAACACCGCGAACGCGAAGATCAACCAACCGGCGCTCGCCTCGGTGCCGATGAACAGCATGCTGCTCTTCGCCTCGGTCTCCTTCGGCGCGATGACCTACCTCGTCGTCCGCCTGGTCGGTGACAGGGACGGCCGTGGAGCGCTCACAGGCCGGCAGATCGGCCGGCGCGCCGTCGTCGCCGGCGCCGTGACACCCCTGGCGATGATCGTCGTCAGCGCCCCCAGCGGCGCCTTCGAGGGCCGCCTCGGCGTCCAGCGGGCCATCCTCGCCGCCGAGCTCGCCGCGGTCTGGATCGCCGGCCTCCTCCTGCTCGCCGACGCCTGGCGCGAGGGGCGCGCCGGCAGGGCCGCCCCGGTGGTGTCGCCGCTGTTCGCGCGGACGTATCCGGCGCTGTACCTCGGCGTCCACATCGTCTTCTGGCTCGTCGCGCTGCCGGCGTACCTCGCCTCGACCGACGGCGTCACCGAGCAGGGCACGCCGATCGGCAGCCTGTGGTACGTCGCGCTGTGCTCCGCCGCCGCCGCCGGAATGATCGTGGCCGCGCTCCGTGCGAGCGTGCCGCGAGGGGCGGCGGAGCCTGTGCGATCCTAAGGCCCATGGGGCACCACGGCTGGGGAGGCCGGCCTCCCGCATCAGAGGCCGAGGCCCGGCAGCGCATCGTCGACGCGACCGTCCGCTGCATCGACAGGCACGGCGTCGCCAAGACGACCCTGTCCGACGTCGCGAACGAGCTCGGTGTGACCCGGCAGACCGTCTACCGCCACTTCGGCCGCATCAGCGACATCATCGGCGAGGTCGCGGCCCAGGGCGCCGAGTCGTTCGTCGACCGGCTGATCGCCCACCTCCAGGGCATCGGCGATCCGGCCGAGGCCGTGGTCGAGGGCATGATCTTCTGTGTGCGGACCATCCCGAACGAGCCGCGGCTGAGCCTGCTGCTGCAGCTCGAGGACTCCGCCGCCTTCGGCCGCGGGGCCACCACCGCGGATGCCATCGCCTACGGCGCCGAGATGCTGCAGCGCTTCCCCGTCGACTGGGCGGCCGCCGGTGTGGGCGAGGACGACCTCGACGGCCTCGCCGAGATCGTCATGCGCCTGCTGACCTCGCTGCTGCAGCACCCGAGCGAGCCGCCGAGGGACGAGGCTGAGGTCCGTGCCGTCCTGAACCGCTGGCTGGCCCCCGGCCTGCGCACCGGCGGGCCGCGCCGGGTGTGATCACCCCGTCAGACGGGGGTGATCGGCAGGGGGCGGCGCGGCTGGAAGGTGAAGGCGGTGCCGGTGCTGAAGCGGACGACGGCCACCTCGCCGGGCTCCGGGGTCGGGTCGTCGCGGCGGACGACGGTCAGTTGCCATCCGTCGCCGCCGGGACCGGTCACCTCGACGTCGAGATGGACGTCCGCGGCGCGGACGGCGGCCTGGAGCGCGGTCGTCCATTCGGGGCCGCAGAGCGAGATCCAGGCGCCGTCCTCATGCGCGGCGGACGGACGGACGGCGACGGTCGCGCCGTTGATGTCGGCGTCGACGTAGGCGGCGGGGTTGAGGAGGGGATGCACCGCGAGAAGACGGGCCGCTCCCTCCGGGTCGCGCGGCAGGTCCAGGGCGCGGACGAGCCTCTCGGCGGCGACACCGGCGATGCCGACGAGCTGCTTGCGCCGGATGCGGAGCAGGTCTTCGGCGCCGGCGGCCCGCCGGGCCACCGAGAGCGTGAAGGCCCGGTTGAGCAGGTGCATCTGGAGGCAGACCTCGTCGGCGATCCGGGACAGCGCGGAACGGGAGAAGGCCGCGAAGTCCAGGTCGGAGAGCAGGGGCCCGGAGTAGTCGGCGAGCCCGTCCTCGGACGGGTCGATCGGTGCGAGTTCGAGGGTCGCGGCGCGGGAACGCTCGTTGTCGGCGAGGAGGGGGATGCCCTCCGCGTCCGGGTGGGACTCGTCGATGACCACGGTCCACGCGCAGTGGGGGTGCCGGTCGGCGGGCCGGCGCGGCGGCCGGTGGATCGGCCGCACCTGGGCCTTGGGGTTGGTCGCGACCGCGGTGGCGTCGAAGGTGGGGTCCTCGATGTCGTGGCACATGGACCGGACGTAGTCGTCGCCCATCGGCTCCACGTCCATCAGGGCGCCGCAGTGGTCGAGGTGGAACTCGCCGTGCCACCGGTCGTGGACGGTGTAGCGGAAGTCCATGAACTGCGGTGGGGCGCCGATGTCGAGCTGCAGGCCCTTGAAGATGGTCGGGACGTCGCCCTTCCCGGGCTCGTCGGGGGCGTAGCCGAGCGCCCGCTGCATCCGCCTGGTGTAGATCGGGCTCGACGCCGCCCACTCCTCGATCGCGATCCGCGCCATCTCCTCCCTTCCGAACGCGGAGATGCACCACGCCATCCCGGAGCGGTCGATGAGCTGCCCGATCAGGAGCAGCTCGGGTACGACGACCGCGAGTTCCCCGCGGGTCAGGTCGGCGTACCGGCCCGGAGGTGTCACCGGCGGGTGGGACATCTGCGGATCTCCTCGGTCTTCGGGCGTGCGGAGGATGCGGATGATCCCATAGTAGAACGCGTTCCAGCAGAACTGGAAGAGTGTCCGGACAGGTGTCCGACTCGTTGACCGGCCAGCGATCACCATTGCGGTGGCGCTGAACCGAGCCTTATGTTGGACATGTGTCCAGCCAACTGACCGGGGCGGCACGGTGACCGCCGAGAGCGGCCACTGGACCGTTGTTCGATAACGCGTTCTACCACCTAGGCCCACGCCCGCCGAGAAAGCCGGGGTCGTTCGCCCCACCCCCTGGGAGGACTGCAGGTGCACGCTGATCCGGCCCCTGGCCTGCGCTCCCCCGCGTCCGATCGCTCGACGCGCACGTCCCGGGCGGTGCGCCGGGCGTCCGCAGGGGGCGATCCCGCCGCCCTGCCGCCCCGGGCCCCCTGGACGGCCGGCACCGTTCTCACCCGTCGAGGAGCATCATGGCCATCCGCGTCCTGCACGTGGCCACCGGCAACGTCGGCCGCATCGCCCTGGCACAGCTGATCGAGGATCCCCGCTTCGAACTGGCCGGGCTGGTCGTGTCGAGTCCCGGGAAGGTCGGGCGCGACGCCGGCGAACTCGCCGGGCTCGACGTGGTCACGGGGGTCGCGGCCACCGCCGACCTGGAGGCGGCGCTCGCCGCGCGGCCGGAGTGCACCGTCTACTGCGCGATCGGCGAGACCCGGTTGTCCGGCGCCCTGGCCGACATCGGGAAGATACTCGCCGCGGGCAGCAACGTCGTCGCCTCCTCGCCGGTGCCGCTGATCTACCCCTGGGGGCTGCTGCCGGACCGAATGATCCGTCCCGTCGAGGACGCCTGCCGGGCGGGCGGGACGAGCATCTTCGTCACCGGAGTGGACCCCGGCTGGGTCAACGACCTGCTGCCCTTCGCGATCGCGAGCACCTGCCAGCGGGTGGAGCAGGTGCGCTGCTCGGAGATCGCCGACTACGCGACCTATGACGGCGGCCCGGTCATGCTCGACTTCATGGGCTTCGGACGTCCGGTGGGGGATCTGCCGAAGATCCTGCGACCGGGGATGCTGGCCGCGTCGTGGGGCGTCAGCCTCCGGATGCTGGCCCGGGGGTTCGGTTTCGAGCTCGACGAGATCACCGAGTGGTTCGAGCAGGAGCCGGCGCCGGAGGCGTTCGACGTGGCAGCCGGGCACATCCCCGCGGGCGGGATGGCGGCCGTTCGGTTCCAGATCAGCGGCGTCGTCGGCGGCAAGGAGGTCCTCGTCATCGACCACACGACCCGGCTGCGCGGCGACCTGCGTCCGGACTGGCCGCAGCCGGCGCAGGACGGCGGCTCCTACCGGGTCGAGATCGTCGGTGAGCCGTCCTACCGCGTCGACGTCTGCCCGACCAGCGCCAAGGGAGACCACAACTACGCCGCCATCGCCGCGGGCGCCGGGCGCGTCGTCAACGCGATCCCCGACGTCATCGCGGCGGCGCCGGGACTGCGGACGCCGCTCGACCTGCCTTTCACCACCGCCCGCGGCGTCTTCGCGGCGGCGCTGACCGACTAGGGCACCCCGTCAGAAGGGACGGCAACCATGGGACGTGTGGACGGGAAGACCGCTCTGATCAGCGGCGGGGCCCGCGGCATCGGCGCGGCCAGTGCCCGGGCCCTGGCCGCCGAGGGCGCCAGGATCGTCATCGGCGACATCCTCGACGAGGAGGGCAAGGCCGTCGCGGACGAGCTCGGCGACGCGGGACGCTACGTGCACCTCGACGTGACCAGCGAGGACGACTGGGCGGCCGCCGTCGAGACCACCGTCGCCGAGTTCGGCGCGCTGAACGTGCTGTTCAACAACGCGGGGATCGCCAACGGCGCGGCCATCAACCGTTTCAAGCCGGAGAAGTGGCGGCAGATCATCGACGTCAACCTCACCGGCCCGTTCCTCGGCATCCGCGCGGCCACCGACGCGCTGATCGCCGCCGGGGGCGGTTCGATCATCAACAACTCCTCCATCGAGGGCCTTCGCGGCACCTCCTGGGCGCACGGCTACGTGGCCTCGAAGTGGGGGCTGCGGGGCCTGACCAAGTCGGTCGCCGTGGAGCTCGCCCCGCACGGCGTCCGGGTCAACTCGCTGCACCCCGGGCTGATCCGGACGCCGCTCACCGAGGGCATCCCCGACGACATGGTCCCGATCCCCCTCGGACGGCCCGGCCTGCCCGAGGACGTCGCCTCCTTCGTCGTCTTCCTCGCCAGCGACGAGTCGTCCTTCGCCACCGGATCCGAGTTCGTCATCGACGGAGGGACCGTCCAGCAGATCCCCCACAAGGGCTGACCCGGGGCGCGCGGCGCCCCGGCCGGACCTCGCACGACGCATCACCGGCTCATCTGGCGCCGGACTCCATCGGGCTCTACACGCGCAGCAGGACCGGCCAGGTCAGCGGGCCGACGATCCCGTCGTCGTCGACGCGGCCCCATCGCTGGACCGCCTTCACGGCCGCCTCGGTGGTGGCGTCGAACATGCCGTTGATCGAGACCTCGGAGTGGCTGCGCGCCAGCAGGAGACCCTGCACGGTCTGCACGTCCTCCCCGGTGGCTCCTCTGGCGAGCGTCGGGAGGTTCTTCACCATGTTCTCCGTCCAGTCGTCGTAAGCGGGCCGTCCGTAGCCGGCGATGACGCCGGACGCGCGGACGCGGCGCTTCACCGCGTCATCGGTATTGGCCTCGATCGTCTGGAGGCGCCCGCCGCCGAGGACCTTCTCGACGACGCCGACATGGTCGATCGCGCCGACGCTGTTGGTGGCGCCCCAGTCGTAGAACACGATGTCGCCGGGCTTCGCCTGGTCGACGCTCGCGGTCGTCCCGCTGTGCCAGCTCCCGGCCTTCTGGAAGTCCTGCGCGTGCCACACGGTGTAGGCGCGGTCCCCGCCGGGCAGGACGGCGCCCGCGTTGCCGCTGTGCCGCGCCCAGTAGGTGATGGCCATGTCGCACCAGGACGCCCGGAGGAACTCGTCGCCGTGCCGGGACGCGTACTCCCGGGTGATGGTGTTCGGCCGCCCGGACATCCCGAGCGACCCGCGGGCCTCGGCGACCATCTTCGCCGCGGTCATCGCTTCTCGCCCTCCTCGCGCGTCGGCGGACCGCGGAAGATCCCCTCACGGTCGGGCGGACCGTAGAGCCGTCCGAGGATCTCCTGCTCGTCGGGCTCGGTGGCGACGTGCACGTCCGGGTGGACGTCCACCTCGTCCATGTGCTCGATCTCCTGGTTCATGCCGTCCTCCTGGTCGCGCACGCGCTTCCGGCTTCGCGGGCAGCCGCCGGCCGTGACCACGGTGACGCCGTCCTGGTGCCGGCCGTGCGGGCGTCGCTCGTCGCGGCCAGATTTCTGGAGGCGCATTGCCGAGACGGCGTACCGACGAAAGAATGATCACGCTCGGCAACGAGCCACTACAGAGAGTATGTCTCCCTGAATGCGGCGTTTCTCCAGCCGAACGGAAAGACCCTTGTCGCCCGCCCAGCAGTCCTTGCTCCTCTCCGGATTGTTCAGGGCCTTGCGTCACACCCGGCCCAGGAAGCACCGCATGATGCAAGTTGTTTCGTCGCCCCAGGCCGGCCGGCGGGTTTTGAGAAACGGCTGTGCCTCCAGGGCCGGATGGGATTCAGCCTTCCTGTTTCCCGGCGGAGGGTGTTCGTCCGTCGGGCAGGCGGACGCCGGTCAGGGGCTCGAAGGCGTTCGCGGTCGCGCCCGGGCGCCGTCGACGCCTGAACGGCGCGCGAAAGGCAGGGCCCCTGTCAGGGCCCTGCCTTTCCTGCGGGGTCAGCGGTCGATCCACCATGAGATCAAGGTGATGGCCGCGGCGCCGCCCGCGGTGGCCGCGCCGTAGGCGAACCCGCGGACGGCGGCGAAAAGGGCGGCGTCCCGCAGGCGCCGGACCTTCCCGGCGCGCGCGGGGCGGCGCTCGGTCTGCGCGATGCGTTCCATTGCTCTCCTCCTGGAGGTGATCGGCCGGACGTGGCCTGATGGAGGAAGCGTGCGCCGGGATGATGTTCACCTGCGAGAGACTTCTGTTCATCCTGAGAAGCCGTCCGGGCGGGCAGGTCACCGGCTTCGCGCGCGCCGGAAGGCGAACGAACCTGAACACAACTGCCCGGGTGAACGTCCAGGGTCCGGAGGAGGGCGTCGGTGGAGCGGATCGCACCCGAGAGGATCACGACCCGCCGCCAGTTCGTTGAACAGATGGGTCTGCTGTACGACCGCGGCGGCTGGAGCCATCACCGGCTCGCCCACAAGGCGGGCCTGAGCCCGGCTACCGTCCGCAAGGCCGTGAGCGACACCGCCGTGCTGCCGCGGGCCGACACGGTGAGGGCGCTCATGAAGGCCTTCCGCATGGACCCGGCGCCCTGGCTCGAAGCCCGCGGCCGCATCCGCGACAAGGAGAAGGGCCCGGAGAGGGCGGCCGTCTCGCCGCCCGCGCGGGAGGCCGCCGAGGAGCAGCCCCCGCCGGACGCGCCGCGCCATCTCGTCGGGGTGATCCCGAGAGGGGCCGACTGCTACCAGATACGTGACGTCCTGGCCCTGCTGGAGAAGGCGACGGCAGAGGCCGATGGAGCGGTTCCGCCCCGGGGCCGCGTGCTGACCGGGATGGGCGGGGTGGGCAAGACGCAGCTCGCCGCCGCCTACGCACGCGAGGTCTGGGACGCCGGACGGGTGCGGATGCTGCTGTGGGTGACGGCGTCGTCCCGTCCGGGGATCGTGGCCGGCTACGCCGAGGCCGCTGCGGCCCTGGGCCTGTCGGTCGCGACCGACGACCCGGAGCAGGCCGCGCGGCGGTTCCTGCAGTGGGCGTCCACGACCCGCGACACGTGGCTCATCGTCCTGGACGACATTCGGGAACCGGGCGACGTGCAGGGCTGGTGGCCGCCGGACCGGCCGTCGGGACAGGTGCTCGCCACGACCTGGCGCCGCGAGGCCGCCCTCGTCGAGCAGGGCCGGCGCCGGGTGAACGTCGGTCTGTTCACACCGGAAGAGGCACGGGACTATCTGACCGCGAAGTTCCGCGTCCATGAGATGACCGACGATCCCGGCCAGATGGACGCGCTCGCCGAGGATCTGGGGTGGCTCCCCCTGGCGCTGGCGCAGGCGGCCGCCTACATGGTGGACCTCGGCCTGGACTGCGCGGGCTACCGCGAGCGGCTCGCCGACCGGCGCCGCACCCTGGCCGAGCTGGTGCCCGAGCCCGAACACCTCCCCGACGACCACGGCAAGGTCGTCGCGGCGGCGTGGTCGCTGTCGATCGAGCGCGCGGACCAGGCCCGCCCCGTGGGACTGGCGAGGCCGCTGCTGCAACTGTGCTCGGTGCTGAACCCGAACGGCATCCCCTCATCGGTGCTGACCAGCCCGCCCGCCCTGGGATACCTGACGTTCGCCGCTTCCGCCGGCGCGGCCGGCCGCGACACCGACGGCACCGACGGCACCGACGTGTGGGACGGTCTGAGGGTCCTGCACCGGTTCAGCCTCCTCGACCACGACACGGCGGCCGGAGGCGCCGTCCGCGTCCACGCGCTCATCCAGCGCGCGACCCGCGAGACGCTCGGCGAGCAAGAGCGCCTGCGCACCGCGCACACGGCCGCCGACGCGCTCATGCACGTGTGGCCGCGCATCAAGTACGACCAGATCACCAGCGTCCTGCGCACGAACGCGAACAGCCTGCACGAGGTCACCCACACGGACCTGTGGCGGCACACCGGCGACGGCGGCCGCGAGTGCGGCCATCCGGTGCTGTTCCGCGCGGCGCGAAGCCTGAGCGACACCGGCCAGGTCGAAGCGGCCGTCGGCGCCTACGACGAGCTCTTCCAGGCCGGCGACCGCATCCTCGGCCCCGAGCATCCGGACACCATGTCCGCACGCAGAGGCAGGGCCCACGCCCGGGGCGAAGCGGGCGACATCGCGGGCGCCATGGCCGAGTACGGGGAACTCCTGTCCGACCTCACCCGCACGCTCGGCCCCGAGCACCCGCGGACCTTCTCCGCCCGCAACGACCTCGCGACCCTCCGCCGCCGCGGCGGCGACGTCGCGGGCGCGATCGAAGAACTCGAAGAGCTGCTGGCCGAGCAGGAATGGATTCTCGGCGCCGACCACCCCGACGTCCTGGCCACCCGGAGGAACCTGGCGAACTCCCGCGGGGAGGCGGGCGACGCCGACGGCGCCGTGAACGCGTTCGAGAGCATCCTCGCCCACCAGGGGCGCCTGGCGAGGCCGGACGACCCCGACGACCTCCAGGCCATGCTGAGCGTCCGGGAGAGCCTGGCGAAATGGCGCGGTGACGCGGGCGACGCGGCGGGGGCGGCCGCCGCCTGCGAAGAACTCCTGGCCGACCGGGAACGGATCCAGGGGCCGGACCACCCCCAGACCCTGGCCGCCTGGAAGGACGCCCTCCACTGGCGGTGGCGCAGAGGGGACACCGAGAACCTCCTGGAGGAGTACGAGCGGCTCGTCGCCGCGCACGTGCGGATCCTGGGCGCCGACAATCCCGCCACCCTGGTCGTCAGCGGCATCCTCGCCCGCGTACGGGGAAAGAAGATCGACCCGGCGAGCGCGGTCGAGGATCTGGAGCGGCTCGTGGCCGACCACCTGCGCGTCCTCGGGCCCGACCATCCCGAGACCCTGCGCACCCGCGCCCAGCTGGCCTACTCCCGAGGCCAGGCCGGGGACGCGGTCAGCGCGGTCAGCGCCTACGAGGACCTTCTCGCCGACCACGAACGAATCCTGGGCCGCGACCATCCCCAGACGTTGGCCACCCGCAACGGCCTCGGTCGCTGGCAGGCCGAATCAGGCGACGTGGTGGCGGCCGTCACCACCTTCGAGGAGGTCCTGGCCGACCGCTGGCGGGTGCTGGGCCGCAACCACGAGCACACCCAGAACACCCTCAAGAGCCTGGAACGATGGCGCCGCCGCCTGCAGCGCGAGTCCCAGGTCCAGCAACGGGACACCAAGCGCCGACGCACCAGGCATCGCAGCAAAGGACCCCGGGGCGGTCCTGAGTGGTCAGGACCGCCCGGGCACGAGTAGGCGGCGCGGTCGCCGCCCGGGACGTCAGTCCAAGGCCAGCAGCAGTGCGGCGGACCAGCTGAAGTTGGTGGAGTTCAGCGGGGCTCCCGTCAGGGGGTGGTAGTTCTCCATGATCGGCGCGTCTCCGAGCAGGCCGGACGCCGAGCCGCGCAGGCGGTCGGCGAGAGCGGACGCGTCGGCGCGGTAGCCGTACCTCCGCAGGCCCTCCAGGGAGAAGTACGCCTGGTCGAGCCAGACCGGGCCGCGCCAGTACTTGTCCGGGGCGAAGTACGGCGAGCTCTTCGACACCGTCGCGAACGGCATCGGGGTGGCGAACTCCTCCGGGTCGGTCAGCCTGCCGCGGACGGCGGCGGCCTGGGGTCCGGTCGCGACGCCCGCCCACAGCGGGATCGCGCCCTCGATGCCGCGGCCCCGTTCCGTGAGGCGCCGCCCCGACGCGAGGTCGGTGTCGTAGAAGTAGCCGGTCGCCGGGTCGTACATCGACTCGCGGATCGCGGCGGTCAGCGTCCGCGCCTGCGCGGTCAGGCGGCGGGACGTCGCCCCGTCGCCGAGCCGCCGCGCGATCAGCGCGAGGTAGCCCTTCTCGGCGGCGAGGTAGGAGTTGAGGTCGACGGACTCCTGGTTCAGCGAGTAGCCCACGACCCTTCCGGCCGCGTCCCGGTTCTCGACGGCGGTGGTGCCGAGCGCGGCGTCGAAGCGCGGGGCGTTGTCCATGCCGCTCTCCCACGCGGCGGCCTGCCGCCGCGCCTCCGGCGTGTCGTTGGCCGGGTCGACGGTCGCGCCGTACTCGGCGAGGCCGTCGTGGTCGTGGTCCCGGTTGCGGTACCACCAGTCGTGGTAGGCCAGCAGCTTCGGATACATCTCGCGCAGGAACCGGGCGTCACCGCTTCGCCGGTAGGTCTCCCAGACCGCCCAGGCGGCCAGCGGCGGCTTGGTGTTGCGCTCGTTCCAGTTGCCGCCGCCGCGGGCGGGGTCGTTGTAGAAGAGGCAGTCGGGGATCATGCCGGCGTCCTGCGGCCGGGCCCGCGAACCCGCGGTGATCTGGTGGTCGAACATCGACCTGATCTGCGACTCGGCCAGGGCCGGGTCGAAGCCGGCCACGCCGACCGCCTGCTTCCACGTGTCCCAGGCCCAGAAGCCGCCGGTGAACCACTTGTAGGAGATGGACGGCGTGATGCCCCCGTGGTCGAGTCTTCCGGCCGGGCCGCGCCAGTTCGTGACGAGGGTTTCGAGCGCCTTGACCGCGAGCCGCCTCCGTTCGGCGGGCACGTCGGCGGTGACGGCCGCCACGTACCGGCGCCAGCGGGCGTCGGTGTCGCCGATCGCCTTGCCGGGGCGGAGCAGCAGGTCGCGCACCGCCGGGGCCTCCCGCTCGCGTTCGGCGGCGGTGAAGGTGTAGGTCTCGGCCCACGTCAGCTCGGACGAGCGGCGCGGCGCGAGGGTGAGCGGACGCGCCAGGTCGGTGCGGTAGGAGTCGCCGGTGACGGTGGTGCGGACGGGCTCGGCGTGGGTCACCTCGAACCGTTCGGTGCCGTCGGTGAGGTAGTCCCACTGCTCGCGGACGCGGGCGAAACCGACCGCGACGCCGCGTGCCGTGGCGTGCAGGGACGGTGCGCTCTTCATGGGCTCGTCGTCCGGGCGCAGGAGCGACCCGCTCCAGCCGACCTCGACCGTCCGGGAGCCCTTCCCGGTGTTGGCGACCGAAGCGCGGACGAGCGCGCTGTGCCCGGAGGCGAAGCGCAGTTCGAGGGTGAGCCGCAGCCCCGGCAGCTCGTAGACCTGGCGCACCATCCCGGGCAGCGCGGTGAGCCGGGGCGCGCCGGCGGCGCCGAGGTCGAGGTCCCGGCCGTCCGCGCGCAGCCGGATGCGGCTGAACGCCTTGCTCAGCCACCACGGGTACTCCTGGGCGATGTACAGCGGTCCGGAGAACCCGCCGTACGCGTCCTTGTCGCCCGCCCGCGGCAGGGCATAGGCGTGCCAGGCGCCGCGGTCGCTGAAGACGTTGACCTCGTTGACCTCCGCGGGCAGGGCGTCGGCCGGGACGCCGTGCAGGTCGAGCACGTCGGCGTAGCCTTCCGGCCCGGCCTTGCGCTCTGCGGCGGACGACGCCGGCACGGCGGTGACGATGAGGGCGGAGCCGAGCGTGAGCCCGGCCAGGGCGTTGAGCGATCGTCGCATGATCACCTCTCGGGGTGGGGGTGGGCCGTCCTGAGCACCGCCGCCCCGAGCGGGGGCAGCCGGAGCGTGTCCCGCACGGCGGTACCGGACAGAAGGTCGACGCCGTCCGGGACGGGCACGTCCGTCTCGGCGTCGCGATGGTTGAGCAGGAAGAGGTACGACGCGGCGGGCCCGTCGCGGCGGACGGCCTCGACCCCGTCCGGGACGGCGTGCACCGGGCGGACGCCCGCGTCGGCGAACGCCTCGTCCAGCACGAGCCCGATGCGCTCGCCCAGGTGGCAGCTCGCGTACCAGGCCCGGCCGGCGCCGTGCGCGTTGCGGGTGACCGCCGGGCGTCCGGCGAGCGCCCCGGAGGCGTAGGCGGCCACGGTCTCCGCCCCGGTGGTCTCCAGCCACTCGCTCCACAGCGTCGCCGGGACGGTGCGGTCGCCGAACGCGACCTCGACGGACGCCTCGTCCGGGACGGGCCAGAACTCGTCGACGACGACTCCGAGCACGTCCCGGAGCGGCGCCGGATAACCGCCCAGATGCACGTGGTCGTGCTCGTCGACGATGCCGCTGAAGAAGCCGCAGACCAACCGGCCGCCGTCCGCGACGTACGAGCCGAGCCAGGCGGACGTCGCGTCGCTCACCATGTAGAGGTTGGGCAGCAGCACGAGCCGGTACGGCGCCAGGTCCGCGCCGAGGGGGACGAAGTCGACGGTCACGCCGCGGGCGTGCGCCGCGCCGTACCAGGACAGCGTGAGGTCTCTGAGCCGGAGCCGGGACGAGGGGTGGTCGTCCAGTTCCAGCGCCCACCAGGAGTCCCAGTCCAGGACGATCGCGACGTCGGCCGTGGTGCGGGTCCCGGCGACCTCGGCGAGGCGGGCGAGGTCGCGCCCGAGGCGCACGGTCCGGTCCCACTGCGGAGATCCGGTGCCGCGATGCGGGAGGAGCGCGCTGTGGAACTTCTCGGCCCCGGCCCGCGACGCCCGCCACTGGAAGTGCAGCACGCCGTCCGCGCCGCGCGCCACCGCCTGGAAGGACCACAGCCGTGCCAGCGCGGGCGGCTTCGGCACGTTGACCGGACGCCAGCTCACCGCCGACGGCGCCTGCTCCATGAGCAGCCAGGGACGGCCCGCCTTCAGCGAGCGCATCAGGTCGAAGTTCATCGCGGCGTTCACGTGCGCCACCGGGTCGGCCGGGTCGGGGTAGGCGTCGTCGGACACGACGTCCTCGTGCGCCGCCCACTTCCAGTAGTCCAGGGGCTTGAACATCGACATGAAGTTCGTCGTCACCGGGAGGCCCCCGCCGTCCTCGTCCAGGACGGCCTTCTCCGCCAGGTAGCAGCCGAGCAGGGCGTCGGAGCAGAACCGGCGCCAGTCGAGCAGCTGGGTCGGGTTCACCGGTCCGGGCGCGGCGCGCGGCGGCTCGATCTCCTCCCACCGGCCGTACCGCTGCGACCAGAAGTCGGTCGCCCAGGCGTGGTTCAGCTCCGCGACGCCGCCGTACCTCCTCCGCAGCCAGGACCGGAAGTCGGCCGCCGACGTGGCGCAGAAGCACTCGGTCACATGGTCGCCGTACTCGTTGTGGACGTGCCACAGCACGACCGCCGGATGGGCCCGGTAGCGCTGGGCGATCATCCGCGCCAGGCGCGTCCCCGACTCCCGGTAGACGGGCGAGGACGGGCAGTAGTGCTGGCGGGAACCGAACTCCAGCCGGACGCCGTCCGCCGTGACGGGCAGCATCTCCGGGTGGCGGCGCACCAGCCACGCGGGCGGCGACGCGGTGGCGGTGGCCAGGTCGGCGGCCACGCCGTGCGCGGCGAGCAGGTCCAGCAGCCGGTCGAGCCACCCGAAGTCCCAGGCGTCCGGGCCCGGTTGCAGCCGCGCCCAGGAGAACACGCCCACCGTCACCAGGTTGACCCCGGCCTCGTTCATCAGCCGGACGTCCTCCGCCCAGACGTCCTCTGACCACTGCTCGGGGTTGTAGTCCCCGCCATAGAGCAGCCCCGGCACCCGAATAGCCGCTTTCACCCCTGTTCCTTGCGGGGGGACGACCCCCCGCGCCCCCCGGTTCACTTCGCTCATCCCTTGACCGCCCCTCCGAGCAAACCGGACACGAACTGCTTCTGGAACAGGAAGAAGATCAACATCAGGGGGAGCGTCGCCAGGAAGGAGCCGAGGATCAGCCCGGAGTAGTCGACGTGGCTCTGCCCGATGAGCGTGTACAGCGCGACCGGCGCGGTGTACTTGTCCTCGGTGTTCAGCATCAGCAGCGGCCACAGGAAGGCGTTCCACTGCGTCATGAAGGTGAAGATGACCAGCGCGCCGAACTGGGGCCGGACCACCGGGAGGACGACCCGGTAGAAGATGCGCAGGTCGCCGGCGCCGTCGATGCGGGCCGACTCGATCAGCTCGTCCGGGAAGCCGAGGAACGCCTGGCGCATGAGGAAGATGCCGAACGAGTTGGCCAGGAACGGCAGGATGACCGCCTGGTAGGTGTCGACCCATCCGAGGCTCGCCATCATCTGGAACAGCGGGACGAGCAGCACCTGGAAGGGGATCATCATGGTCGCCAGCACGGCGCCGAGCAGTAGCCGCCGTCCCCGGAACCGGTACTTGGCCAGCGCGTACCCGCACATGGCGGAGATCAGCGAGCTGAGCACGGTGTAGACGACGGCGACGCCCGCGCTGTTGAGCATGACCCGGCCGAAGCCGATCGTGTGCTCCAGTTCCACCAGGTTGTGCAGGAACCGTCCGCCCGGCAGGAACGGCGGCGGCGAGGCGAACAGCTCGGCGTCGTCGCGGGTGGAGGCGACCACCATCCAGTAGAACGGCGCCGCGCTGATCATCGCGCCCACCAGGAGCAGCAGCAGGGCGAGCGCGCGGCCCGCGCGGGGACGGGCTCTTCCTTCGGCGGCCGGCCTCACCGGGACTTCTCCTTCCCGAAGAAGCGGAACTGGGCGTAGGAGATCAGGCCGATGACCACGACGACGACCCAGGAGAGGGCGGCCGCGTAGCCGAAGTCGAGCTGCTCGAAGCCCACCTTGTAGAGGTAGAGGACGGGCGTCGTCGTGGCGTTGCCCGGCCCGCCGCCGGTCAGGACGTAGTTCTCGTCGAAGAGCTGGAGCGTTCCGATCGTCGAGGTCACCGAGCAGAACAGGATGACGGGGCGCAGCTGGGGCATGACCACCCGGACGAACGTGGTGACGGGCCCGGCGCCGTCGATGGCCGCCGCCTCGTACTGCTCCCGGCCGATCGACTGGAGGCCGGCCAGCAGGATGACCGCGTTGTAGCCCGTCCACCGCCAGGTGATCGAGCCGATCAGCGCCAGCCGCGCCCAGCCGGGCCCGTTCAGCCAGTCGACCGCGGGCAGGCCAACGGCGCCGAGCATCTGGTTGACCAGGCCGCCGTCGGTCTTGAGCAGGACGCGGAACACCACCGAGTAGGCGACCAGCATCGTGACGGCGGGCAGGAAGTAGGCGATGCGGAAGCCCGAGCGCAGGCGCAGCCAGGACTGGTTCAGCCCGAACGCCAGCAGCAGCGCCAGCCCGATCATGACCGGGACCTGGACGAGGAGGATCAGTCCGGTGTTGCGCAGCGCGGCCCAGAAGACGGGGTCCGCCGCCATCCGGCGGTACTGGGCCAGCCCGACCCAGGTCGTCACGCCGTCGCGGTCGGCGGTGAAGCTCTGGTAGAGGCCGGCCAGCAGCGGATAGGCGAAGAACAGCGCCAGCAGCGCCGCCGCCGGGCCCGCGAAGGTCCACGGGGTGCACCGGCGGCGCCAGCGCTCCCGCCGCCGGGGCGGCGCGTCCGGCCGGGCCGTCCGGGCGGGGCCGCTCTCTCCGGCCCTCCGTTTCGTCACGTCGACGACCACCGCGTCACTCGGCGATCGACCGGCCGGTCGCGGCGGCGATCTGCTTGGCCGCCGAGGTCAGGGCCTTCGCCGGGTCGTCCCCGTGCAGCACGATGCCGGAGACGGTCCGGTTGACGACGTCCCTCGCCTTGGGTCCGTCCTTGGAGATCTCGATCGGGGGCACCTTGTTCGCGAGGTCGGCGAACGTCGCGAAGACGGGCCGGCCGCCGTAGTAGGGCTGCGGCGCGGTCACGAACGGGTCCTTCAGCGCGGGCAGGTAGGCGGGGAACAGGCCCTCGTTCTTCAGCATGGACACCTGGTTGGCGGTGTTCGCGAGGGCGAACTCGATGAACGCCCACGCCGCCCGCGCGTTCGCGCTGTGGCCGCTGACGGCGAGCGTCGACCCGCCGTCGTTGGACGTCCGCACCCCGCCCTGGTCGAACGCCGGCAGCGGCACGACGCCGAACCTGTCCTTGAGCTCGGGCATCTCGTCGGTGAGGGTGCCCGACCACCACACCGCGTAGGGGGTTGTGGCGACCTTGCCCGCCTTGGTCGCCGAGACCAGGCCGTCCCAGCCCTTCTCGAAGGCGACGAGGTCCTTGTCGGCGAGCGTCTTGAGCAGCGTCGCGGCTCGGACGGCCTGCCGGTCGGAGACGGCGATCCTCCCGCCGCGGATGTAGCCCTGCCCCTGCTGCTGGAGCAGCATCGGGAACATGCTGTCCTCCTGCGGGTCCATGACGAGGAGCTTCCTGCCGGTCTCCGCCTTGATCCGCTCGCCCGCGCGGACGTAGTCGTCCCAGGTCGCGATGCCCGCCGGGTCGACGCCGGCCTTCTCGAACAGGTCGGTGCGGTAGTAGAGGGCGCAGGGCCCGCCGTCCCAGGGCAGGGCGAAGACCTTGCCGTGCTCGTCGGTGACGTCCTTCCAGGCCGCGCGGGCGAACTCGGCCTGGCGGGCCCCGGCGAGCGGGGTCAGGTCGTACAGCCTGCCGGGGAAGGCGCCGACGTAGCCGGGCAGCCTGCTGCCCTCGATCGTGAGGACGTCGGGCAGCCCCTTCCCCGCCTTCATTCCTACGGTGATCTTGTCGTAGGCGTTGTCGTAGCCGATGTCGACGACGTCGACGCTCGTCCCGGGATGGCGCTGCTCGAAGGCCGGGGCGAGCCGCTTGAGCGCCTTCGCCGCGACGTCCCACGACCAGACGCCGATCCTTCC
Source organism: Actinomadura citrea (assembly GCF_013409045.1). NCBI lineage: Bacteria > Bacillati > Actinomycetota > Actinomycetes > Streptosporangiales > Thermomonosporaceae > Actinomadura > Actinomadura citrea. Next base: position 6,974,686 of record NZ_JACCBT010000001.1, read on the forward strand.
TTCGATCTTGGCCTGCGTGCCCGCGCTCAGCGCGGGCCCCGCCTTCCGCGCGCCGCCTCCGGTGGCGCATCCGCTCGCTCCGAGCAGCGCCGAGACGGCTCCGGCGACTCCGGCGGTCAGGACGGTCCGGCGCCCGATGGCCGCCCGTTCGGGGTTGGTCGCCATCTTGCCTCCCCAAGGGATTCGGGATAATGCTGTATACAGCACACTGCATCCTGTGTTCTCGTCAAGAGGGTGAGGCAAGGAATGTGAAGGAGAGGGAGATGAACGCGCACCCCTACATCCCGAACTCGGTGCCCGAGGTGAAGCGGGAGATGCTGGCGGCGATCGGCGCGCGGAGCGTCGAGGACTTCTACGCGGACGTGCCCGGCCGGATCCGGCTGGACCGCCCGTTGGACCTGCCGCCTCCGCTGCGCTCCGAGGCCGAGCTGGTCCGGCACGTCGGTGGGCTGCTGCGGCGCAACACCAGCGCGGAGGAGGCGCTGAGCTTCCTCGGCGCCGGGTGCTACCACCACCATGTGCCCGCGGTGGTGGAGGAGGTGGTCAACCGGAGCGAGTTCCTCACCGCGTACGCGGGCGAGCCGTATGAGGACCACGGCCGTTTCCAGGCGCTGTGGGAGTACCAGTCGCTGATGGGCGAGCTGTTGGAGATGGACGTCGTGAGCGTGCCGGTGTACGACGGCCACCAGGCCGCCGCCACCGCGCTGCGCATGGCGGGACGGATCACCGGCCGCCGCAGGCTGCTGCTGGTGACGGCCGTCGCCCCGGACAAGCTGTCCAAGATCAAGGACTATGTCCGTCCCGACCACGACGTGGTCGTCGTGCCGGTGGATCCCGCCACCGGGCTGGCCGACCCGGCCGCGGTGCGGGCGGAGCTGGCGGCCGGGGACGTCGCGGCGGTGTTCGCCGAGGCGCCCTCGGCGTCGGGGATCCTGGATCCCGCGCTCCCGTCGCTGGCCGAGATGGCGCACGAGGCGGGGGGCCTGTACGTCGTGGGCTGCAACCCGATCTCGCTGGGAGCGGTGACCCCGCCGGCGGGGTACGGCGCCGACATCGTCTGCGGCGACGTCCAGCCGCTCGGGCTGCCCATGAGCTACGGCGGGATGAACGGCGGCTTCATCGCCACGCGGGACGAGGAACTCTACGTGGGCGAGTTCCCCTCCCGGCTGTTCGGCCTGGCTCCCACCAGTGTCGAGGGCGAGTACGGCTTCGGCGACGTGGCCTACGAGCGCACCTCCTTCGCCGTCCGCGAGCAGGGCAAGGAGTGGGTGGGCACGGCCGCCGCCCTGAACGGCATCGCCGCCGGGGTCTACCTGGCGCTGATGGGGCCGCAGGGCATGCGCGAGGTCGCGGAGACGATCCTGGCGAACACCCGCTACGCGCTGGACCGGCTGGCCGGGGTCCCGGGCGTGGAGACCCCCTACGCGGACGCCCCCCACTTCGCCGACTTCACGCTCCGCTTCACCGGCCCGCAGACCTCCGCCGAGATCGGCGAGGCGCTGCTGGAACACGGGATCTTCGGCGGCAGGGTCCTGTCGGAGACCGACGCCCTGTACTGCGTCACCGAGATCCACACCAAGGACGACATCGACCGGCTGGCCGAGACCCTCCAGGAGATCGCCAAGTGAAGACGGGCCCCACCCCCTCCCCCCTCACCCCCGCCGACGCCAGGATCGGCCCGAAACCCCCGCTGCGCCGGTTCCACCAGGCCCGGTGGGACGAGCCGCTGCTGTTCGAGCTGGGCTCCCCGGGCGAGCGCGGCGTACTGCCGCCCCTCCCGCAGGTGCCCGCGGACGTCGTCCTCCCGGACGGGCTGCGCCGCACCTCGCCCCCCGCACTGCCGGAGCTGTCGCAGCCCCAGGTGCTGCGGCACTACCTGCGGCTGTCCCAGGAGAACCTCGGCGCCGACTTCAACGTCGACGTCGGCCAGGGCACCTGCACCATGAAGTACAGCCCCAAGGTGAACGACCGGTTCGTCCGCGACCCGAAGGTGGCCGCGCTGCACCCGCTGCAGGACGAGCGGACGGTGCAGGGCGTACTGGAGATCATGTACCGGCTGGAGGGGCTGCTGCGGGAGATCTCCGGCATGGACCGGTTCTCGCTCCAGCCGGGCGCCGGCTCCGCCGCGATCTACACCAACGTCGCGATGATCCGCGCCTACTTCGCGGCGCGCGGGGAGGCCGAGACCCGCGACGAGGTCATCACCACGATCTTCTCGCACCCCTCCAACGCGGCGTGCGCCAGAACGGCCGGGTTCAAGGTCATCACCCTGTACCCGGACGCCGACGGCTACCCCGACATCGAGGCGCTCAGGCGGGCGGTCGGCCCCCGCACCGCGGCCCTGCTCATCACCAACCCCGAGGACACCGGGCTGTTCAACCCGCGGATCGAGGAGTTCGTCCGGATCGTGCACGAGGCCGGCGGGCTGTGCGCCTACGACCAGGCCAACGCCAACGGCATCCTCGGCATCACCCGCGCCCGCGACACCGGGTTCGACCTGTGCCACTTCAACCTGCACAAGACGTTCTCCACGCCGCACGCCTGCGGCGGGCCCGCCGCGGGGGCCTGCGGCGTGAGCGCGGAACTCGCCCCCTACCTGCCGACGCCGACCGTCGAGTTCGACGGCACCCGCTACCGCCTGGACGACGACCGTCCCGAGTCGGTCGGGAAGATCCGGCCGTTCTACGGCGTCGTGCCGAACCTGGTGCGCGCCTACGCCTGGATCATGTCGATGGGCGGCGCGGGGCTGCGCGAGGCCGCGGAGGTGGCCGTCCTCAACAACAACTACCTGATGGCGAAGGTGCTCCAGATCCGCGGGGCGTCGGTGCCGTACGCGCCGGGACGGCCGCGGGTCGAGCAGGTCCGCTACAGCTGGGAGCGGCTCGCCGAGGAGACCGGCGTGCACAGCGAGGACATCGGCGTCCGCGCGGCCGACTTCGGCACCCACTACTGGACGAGCCACCACCCGTACATCGTCCCCGAGCCGATGACGCTGGAGCCGACCGAGTCCTACTCCCGGGCCGAGTTGGACGAGTACGCCGCCATCCTCGCCGAGGTGGCCCGCGAGGCCTACGAGGACCCCGAGACCGTCCGGACCGCGCCGCACCGCTCCACCGTGCACCGCGCCCGAGAGGACGTCCTGGACGACCCGGCGACCTGGGCGGTCACCTGGCGCGCGTACCGCCGGAAGATCCTCGGGGAATGAGGCCGCCGATGAGGATCGGGCTGGTGGTGAACCCCGTCGCCGGACTCGGCGGCCGCGTCGGCCTCAAGGGCAGCGACGGCGCCGACGTGCAGGAGAAGGCCCGTGCGCTCGGCGCGACGCCGCACGCGTCGGAGCGCGCCGTGCTCGCGCTGGCGGAACTGCGCTCCCGGCTCGGCGGCCCGTTCGCGGTGCCGACCGCGGGCGGCCCCATGGGCGAGCACGCCGTCCTCGGCGCCGGGCTGATCCCCGATGTCCGGTACCAGCCCGGCGAGCCCACCACGGCGGCCGACACCGTGCGCGCGGCGACCGCGCTCGCGCCGCAGGTCGACCTGCTGCTGTTCGCCGGCGGCGACGGGACGGCGCGCAACGTGCTGGACGCGGTCGGGTCCTCGGTTCCCGTGCTCGGCGTGCCCACCGGGGTGAAGATGCACTCGGCGGTGTTCGGGGCCACGCCCCGCGCCGCCGGGGAGGCGGCCGCCCTGATGGCCGCCGGCGGCGTGCGGATCCGGGACGCCGAGGTGATGGACCTGGACGAGGACGCCGTCCGGGACGGCCGCGTCTCCGCCCGCCTGTACGGCCACGTGCGGGTGCCCGACGTCCCGGTGCGCGTCCAGCAGCGCAAGGTGGGCGGCACGGTGGCCGATCCGTCGTCGGTCGCCGGCATCGCCGCCGGCCTCGCCGAGCGCACCCGGCCGTCCGATCTGCTGGTGCTCGGGCCCGGCACCACGATGCGCGCCGTCGCGGCCGCCCTCGGCGCCCACGTCCCCCTCATGGGCGTCAACGTGGTGGCGGCCGGCGGGGCGGTCGTCGCGGCGGACGTCGCCGCCGCCGAACTGGAGGCGCTGGTGGACACGGCGCCGGCGTGGATAGCCGTGACTCCGATCGGCGGGCAGGGTTTCCTGTTCGGCAGGGGCAACCAGCAGATCTCCCCCGCCGTGCTGCGCGCCGCCGGCCGCGACCGGCTCGCCGTGGTGGCGACCGAGGCCAAGCTCGCCTCGCTCGGCGGCCGTCCCCTGCTGGTCGACACCGGCGACGAGGACCTCGACGCCGGCCTGCGCGGCCATCTGCCCGTGCTGACCGGGCACGGCCGGTTCGCCATGTATCCCGTCCGATGAAAGGCAGAGCGAACGTGAACTCACTCGAAGGCAAGACCGCCGTGGTCACCGGGGCGGCGGGCGGCATCGGGCGGGCCGCCGCGGAGCTGATGGCGGGGCTCGGCGCCGCGGTCGTCCTGGCCGACGTCGACGAGGCGGGGGCGCGGGCCGCGGAGGCCGTCGAGGCCGCGGGCGGCCGGGCCGCCTTCGTGCGCGGGGACGTCTCCTCCGCGGCCGACTGCGCGCGGATCGTCGCCGCCGCGCGGGACGCCTACGGCGGGCTGGACGTCCTGTTCAACAACGCGGGCATCATCCGCCGCTCCACCGTCCTGGAGATCGGCGAGGACGACTGGGACCTGGTGATGGCCGTCAACGTCAAATCGATCATGTTGATGAGCCGGGCGGCGATACCGTTGATGGCCGCCGCCGGAGGCGGCAGTATCATCAACACCGGCTCGGGCTGGGGCATCCAAGGGGGAGCGCAAGCCGTGTCCTACTGCGCTTCCAAGGGCGCCGTGGTGAACATGACCCGGGCCATGGCGATCGACCACGGGCCGCAGAACATCCGGGTCAACTGCGTGTGCCCCGGCGACACCGACACCGGCATGCTCGCCGAGGAGGCCCGCCAGCTCGGCGCCCCGGCGGAGACGTTCTACGCCGACGCGGCGGACCGCCCCCTCGGCCGGATCGGCCGGCCCGCCGACATCGCCGCGATGGTGGCGTTCCTCGCCGGCGACGCGGCCGCGTTCGTCAGCGGGGCCGTCATCCCGGTCGACGGCGCCGGAACGGCCTGACCGTCCGGTAACGGCCTGACCGTCCGGTCACCCCAGGAGAGGAAGACGACAGGATGCCGATCGACCGCCGCCCCCTTCGCGAACAGATCAAGGACGAGATCCTCGACCGGCTGGGCAAGGGCGAGTTCGCCCCGGAACAGGCGATCAACGAGATGGTGCTGGCCACGGACCTCGGCGTCAGCCGCACCCCGCTCCGCGAGGCGCTCATCGGGCTGGAGCGCGAGGGCATCATCGTCAGCGAGCGCGGCAAGGGATTCCGGTTCGCCCCGATGAGCGCCAAGGAGTTCGACGACCTCACCACGATCGTCGCCGCCCTGGAGTCGATGGCGCTGGAGCTGACCGACCCCGCCTTCCTGCACGCGGTCGCCCCCCGCCTCCTGGAGGAGGCCCGCGCGTTCTCCGCCCCCGAGGCCGAGCACGCCGTGATAGAGCGCTACGACGACGCCTGGCACGATCTCCTGCTCTCCGGCTGCCCCAACGAGCGGCTGATGGACCTCATCACCTCGCTGAAGCTCACCATGCACCGCTACGAGCGCGTCGTGGTCGGCGACTGGGAGGTGCTGGAGCGCTCGGCCGAGGAGCACGAGCGGATCGCCGAACGCCTGGTCGACTCCGACGTCGAGGGAGCCGTCGAGGCCCTGAAGGCCAACTGGCAGAGCGGCAAGGACAGGATCCTCGCGCGCCTCACCGAGCGATGACGCATGCAATATCATATTTCACCGGCGGCGTGTTCGCTGCCCACCCGACACCGAGGCCCGGGGGTTGCGACCCAGATGCTGAACCTGCCCTCGCTCGGCCCGAGGAAGAGCGTGCGGGTCCAGATCGCCCACGCGCTGCGCGCGTCGATCGTCAGCGGTGAGATGCGGTCGGGCGTCGTGTACTCCGCCCCGGCCATCGCCGAGCGGTTCGGCGTGTCCCCGACCCCCGTCCGGGAGGCCATGATCGACCTGGCCCGGGAGGGGCTGGTCGAGGTCGTCCGCAACAAGGGCTTCCGGGTCACCGAGCTGTCCGACCACGAGCTGGACGAGATCACCGACGTCCGGTCCCTGATCGAGATCCCCGCCGCCGTGCGGCTCGCGGGCGCCGGCCGGGCCGCGGAGGTCCGCGCGCTGCGGCCGCTGGCCGAGGCGATCGTGACGGCGGCCGAGCAGCGGGACGTCGTCGCCTACATCGACGCCGACCACCGCTTCCACCTCGCCCTGCTCGGGCTGGCCGGCAACGCCCAGCTCGTCCGGCTGGTGAGCGAGCTGCGCTACAAGTCCCGCCTCTACGGGGTGCCGCGGCTGGCGGAGCGGGGCGAGCTCGAACCGTCCGCACGCGAGCACGAGGACCTGATCGAGGCGGTGGCGAACGGCGACGCGCCGGGCACCGAAGCGCTGATGCGCCACCACCTCCGGCACGTCCGGGGGATCTGGGCGGACCGGCCCGAAGGCCGGTAAGGCGGGGCGCCGCTCAGCACAGGTCCCATGACGGCGCGCGAGGGGCGGGGCCGCCGGCCGCGCCCTCCTCGCTCAGCCGGACCATCTGCTCGACGACCTCGACCGCGTCCGACGGCGGGTGCCGGACGACGCCGCGTCCCGGCAGCTCGTACAGCAGGGACCCGTCCTTCACCCAGATCCACAGCCCGGCCCCGAAGTGCACCACCGTCGCCTCCGCGCCGAGCGAGACGCGGGCCCGCAGCCCGCGCACGCCCGCGAGCTCGCACAGCCGTTCGGGCACCGGGCCCGGCGCCGGCGGGGACAGGACGGCCGCGGACGCCTCCGGCAGCGGGACCGTGAAGTAGACGGCCTTGCCGGACACCGGGCCCGGGCCGAGCCTGCAGCGGGTGGGGTGGACGCCCCAGCATCCGCCGGCCTCCTCGGTCAGCGCGTTCACGAGCATCAGCCCGCGGCCGCCGCAGGCGTCGGAGGCGGGCTCCCCGGTGATCAGCGCGGTGGCGCCCGCGGGGCCGGCGGCGCCGGTCCCCCGCCAGGGGGCGGCGTCGAACACCTTGAGGGTGAGCTGGGGAAAGGGGTGGCGGCTGAGATACGCCCACACCTCGGCCCGGTCCCGGTCACCGTGCACGACGGCGTTGGTGGCCAGCTCGGAGATGATCGTCTGCGCGTCGCCCACGACGGCCGGGGGCATGTCCAGTTCGGCGAGCACCGACCGGGCGACGGAGCGTGCGAACGCCGCCGCCGTCGGCCCGGGCGGTAAGGGCCATGCCGGGAACGCGCCGTCGGCCAGTTGCGCACCCTCTGTCTCCGCTGTCTGCGACTTTTCCGGCATGAGCGATCGCTTTCCACGAGAATTATCGGCGGCGCGTCCGGCCCCCAAGGAGGAAAAGGGTGAGAAGGTCCTCGTCCTGGGGGCCGGCGAGACGGGATCTCCCTTCTTCCATCCGCGCGATCACGGCCAGGAGACCGAGGGTGAGGGCGCCGCTGGCGCCGTGATCGCTTACCTTTGTGGAGGAGTACGGAGATTATTGCGGTCGGTCCGAGTCGCGGGTCATCGGCTGATGCATAATTTCCAGCTATGGATCTCGACATCAGTCACCTTCGCATGGTGTGCGCGATGGCGGAGACCGGGAGCGTCACCCGGGCGGCGGCCCGGATGGGGATGTCCCAGCCCGCAATGTCGAACCAGCTCCGCCGGGTCGAGGAGATCGTCGGCGGGGCGCTGTTCACCCGCAGCCGGTCCGGCCTGGAGCCGACGCCGCTCGGCGGCCAGGTCATCAGCCGGGCGCGGACGATCCTGTCCGAGATGGACACGCTGTTCGGCGACCTGCGCGGACCGCGGAGCCCGCAGGAGACCCTCGGCCTCGGATGCGTCCACCTCGCCTGCGTCGGGAGCATCGTCGCGCGGGTGGGCGAGGCCCTTCCCGGCCGCGAGGTCTCGCTGCGCATCGAGCCCTCCTCCGCCCTGCTGGGCGACGCCCTCGCCCGCGGCCATCTCGACGCCGCGCTGATCGGGCTCATGGAGGGCTTCGACATCCCCCTGGCGGCGCCCGTGGTCAGCCGCACCCTGGTGCCGCGCTACCCGATCTTCGTCACCCTCTCCGAGAACCACCCGCTCGCCGGCAGGGACGAGATCGACCTGTTCGACCTGCGGGACGAGGCGTGGATCGCCCCGCCGGGCGCCGACGACGGCTCGCTGTCCTCCCTGCGGGCCTCGTGCCGCTCCGCCGGATTCGAGCCCATCGTGCGCTACGAGGCGCCGAGCGGGGCGGCGTGCCCGCTCGTCGCGGCGGGGCACGGCGTCCGGATGGTGGACCCGTCCTGGCCGCCGCATCCCGGCACGGTCGTGCGGCCCCTGGCCGGAGAGCCGCAGGTCGCCCGGCTCATCGTCGCCTGGCGGCGTGACCGCCTGGGCGAGGAGGAGGCCGCGGCCCTCTACCGGGGGCTGGCGGCCGCCTACCTGGAGCACACCGGCAGCCATCCGACCTTCGAGGCCTGGTGGCACGCCCATCCCCAGGTGCACCCGCTGCTGTGACCGGGCGCCCGTGATCAGGCGCCGTGATCTTGCCGCCGGGTGCGGGACGCCGGGCCCCTGGGCCGCCCACGTGGCGGTATTCTGATCGTGGGTGAGGAGGGCCAATGGATCCGGTGGCCGATGCCATGGTCGGGCTGCCTGACCTCGGCGGCCAGAGCAGTCTGCGCGGCCAGGTGGCCGAGGCGCTGCGCAGGGCGCTGGCGACGGGCTCGCTGCGGTCGGGCGTCGTGTACTCCGCCCCGACCCTCGCGGACGAGTTCGGGATCTCCCCCACCCCGGTCCGCGAAGCCATGATCGACCTGGTGCGGGACGGCCTGTTCGAGGCCGTGCGCAACCGGGGCTTCCGGGTCGTGCGCCCCTCGGCCCGCGACCTCGCCGAACTCACCGAGATCAGAGAGCTGGTCGAGGTCCCCGCCGTCGTGCGGCTGGCCGGCGCCGTTCCCGAGGCGACCCGCCCGCGCCTGCGCGCCCTCGCCGAGGAGGCGCTCGCGGCGGCGCGGGAAGGCGACCCGATCGGCTTCCTCGACGCCGACCACCGCTTCCACTCCGAACTGCTCGAACTCACCGGCAACCGGACGCTGGTCAGGACGATCCTGGACCTGCGCGGCCGCTCGCAGATGCACGGCCTCGCCCGTCCGGCCGCGGCCGAGACGCTGGTGGCGTCGGCGGAGGAGCACCTCGGGCTGCTGGACGCGCTCGTCGCCGGGGACGCCGAGAAGGCGCGGGAGCTCATGACGCGCCACCTCGACCACGTACGGGGCGACCACCGCTGAGGGCGACCTCCGCCCGCGTATCTCCTGGCCGGATCCGGCCATAAGTCTCCGGAGCTGGGCTTTCGCCGAAGCGGCTGCTCTTGGCAAGTGCCGTTTCACATTTTACAGTGCAATTTCACATTGCATTGCGGACACCGCGGTCGGATGCCGCGGCACCCCCGTCCGCGAAGGAGGCTCCCCCATGGTCCGCCCGAAACGCAGAAGGGTCGCCGCGGCAGTCGCCGTGGCCACCGCCCTGACCGCGGCCTCACTGGCGGCGCCGGCCCGTGCCGACGCTCCCGGTGACCGTGGCGCGGCCCCCGCCCCCTCCCCGAACCCCAGGTCCCAGACCCAGATCCAGCAGGAGGCCAAGGAGACACTCGTCAAGCAGATCGCCAAGGACCACGGCGTCTCGGCGTCCGAGGCGGGCCGCCGAGCCGACCGGCAACCCGCGCAGTTCTCCCTGGCCGCCCGGCTCGGCAAGGACCTCGGCGCCGCTTACGGCGGCGCCTGGATCGACCAGGCGCACGGCGGCGAGCTCACCGTCGGCGTCACGGGCACCGGCGCGTCGGCCAAGGTGCGGTCGAAGGCGCAGAGCGCCGGGCTGAGCGCCACCAGGACGAAGAAGGTCCGGTACGGCTTCGGTCATCTCCAGCAGGTGTCCGCGTCGCTGGCCAAGCGCGTCGCCGACGCCAACAAGGGGGCCGAGAGCGGCCTGCAGACCGGCATCGTCACGTCCGGCAACGCGGTGAGGCTGAGCAGCCTCAAGGGCGCCGCGCTCACCCCGGCCCAGCGCGACGTCATCGGCTGGGCGCGGCGCACGTTCGGCGGCGCCGTCCAGGTGTCGACCTACGCCCACAAGTCGGTGCCCCGGTACTGCTACGACGACTACGCCTGCGACCCGCCACTGCGGTCCGGCCTGGCCATCTTCACCGGCGGGGCGCGCTGCACCAGCGCGTTCATGACGTACTCGGGCAGCCGGTACTACATGCTCACCGCCGGCCACTGCGCCGAACTCGGCTACTACTGGGACGTGTCGACCTACAGCTACGGCTACCAGAACGTCGGCGGCGCCGTGGACTACACCTTCGGCTGGTACGGCGACTACGCCGCGGTATCGGTCGACGATCCGGGCTGGTGGCGGCCCAGGGGCTGGGTCCTCCCCCAGACCTCCGTCTACGGAAGCGAAAGCGACTACGTCGGCGGATACGTCTGCAAGCAGGGCTCGACCACCGGCTACACCTGCGGGTCGATCACCGAGGTCGACGCCACCGTCTCCTACCCCAACCGGACGCTGTCCGGCATGACCTGGAGCACCGCGTGTGACGGTCCGGGCGACAGCGGCAGCGGCGTCTTCTACGGCAACTACGCCCACGGCATCCTGAGCGGCGGCCCGAACTCGGGGTGCGGAATGATCCACGAACCCATCGGCCGGGCCCTGTCCGGCCTGGGGGTGACCCTGCTCAGGGGCTGACCACTCCCCCGTCCTGCGCGCAGGGGCGGCGCCGTGCCCGGTGACCCGGGGACGGCGCCGCCCCTTCACGGCGTCAGTCGTGCAGGGACTGCATCCAGGTCTCGATCTCCTCGGGGTGGCGGGGAAGGGCGAAGGACAGCAGGCGGGAGCCGGTCTCGGTGACGAGGACGTCGTCCTCGATGCGCACGCCGATGCCGCGCAGTTCCGGGGGCAGCGTCAGGTCGTCCGGCTGCAGGTAGAGGCCCGGCTCCACGGTCAGGACGTGTCCGGGGCGCAGTTCCCCGTCCAGGTACTGGGACGCCCGCGCCGCCGAGCAGTCGTGGACGTCCAGGCCGAGCATGTGCCCGCTGCTGCAGAGGGTGTAGCGGCGGTAGATGCCCGACTCGGGGTCGAGGGCGTCCTCCGCGCTGCGCAGCACGCCCCAGTCCTGCAGGCCTTCGGCGATGACGCGCATCGCGGCCATGTGGAAGTCGCGGAAGCGGGCGCCCGGCCGGACGGCCGCCAGTCCCGCCTCCTGCGCGTGGTAGACGAGGTCGTAGACCTGCCGCTGCCGCGGGGTGAACCATCCGCTCACCGGGAGGGTGCGGGTGATGTCGGCGGTGTAGAGGGTGTCGGTCTCGACCCCGGCGTCGAGCAGGAGCATCTCGCCGAGGCGCAGCGTGCCGTCGTTGCGCGTCCAGTGCAGGACGCAGGCGTGCGCCCCCGCCGCGGCGATGGTGTCGTATCCGACGCCGTTGCCCCTGATGCGCGCGACGCGCTCGAAGGTGCCCTCCGCCCACCGCTCACCGCGCGGCATCCCGGTGACGCGCGCCAGCCCGGCGGCGACCGCGGTGAAGCCGTCCACCGTGTGGTCGACGGCGGCCTGGAGCTGGGCGATCTCCCAGTCGTCCTTGACCAGGCGGAGCTCGGCGGCGCAGGCGGCCAGTTCGGCGTCCGCCTCGGGGGCGCGCGCCGGGACGGCACGGTCGACCTCCGGGTCCACGCCCCGGATCACCCGGGTCGGGACCTGGCCGCGGAGCGCACCGGCCAGGTCGCCCAGCGGTGCGCAGGCGAGCCCGAGTCTCTCCTCGGTCTCGGCCGGCGTGGCGCGGGGGCCGACCCAGAACTCCCCGTGCCGGCGGTCGCGGAAGAAGCCCGCGTCGTCGCGCGAGGACCGTGGCCGGTGGTAGAGGACGGCGTCGTGGCCCGTGCCGGTCGGCTCCAGCACCAGGACGGCGCCGGTTCCGGTGTCCGCGCCGGTGTCCCCGGTGAGATGGGTGTAGGCGGTGTGCGCTCGGTAGCGGTAGTCGCAGTCGTTGCTGCGCACCTTCGGCGGACCGGCGGGCAGGACGAGGCGTTCGCCGGGAAAGAGGGCCGACAGGGCCGCGCGGCGTTTCTCCGCGTACGGCGCCACGGACCGGCGCACCGGAAGCGGTTTCCCGCTCGGGGCCCAGTCCCGGGTCATGAAGGAGGCGAGGGTCTCGGAGACGGGCAGGTCGTGGCTGCCCGTCGCGAAGCGGCCGGCTGCAGGGTCGTCCATGTGAAAGTCCTGGATGTGGAGATTCGATAACGGGGCTTGTAGTGCAATTGCACTGTACTATTTTATATGGCACTCCGCCCGACGATGCACGGAGACGCCATGAAACGTCCGGTCAGGACCTGCCTCGCCCTCGCCCTCTCGCTCGGCGCCGCCGCCGGCGGGGCCTCCGCCTGCGGCTCGGGCGACGGCGCCACCGCCGCCAGGACCGGGGGCACCCTCACCGTCCTGTACACGCAGGACTTCGCCCATCTCGACCCGCAGCGCAACTACGTGATGTTCGCGATGGACTTCGGCACGCGGCTGCTCTACCGGACGCTGACCACCTACGCCGCAAAGGAGGGCCAGGAGGGCACCAGGGTCGTCCCGGACCTCGCGACCGACACCGGCACCACGCCCGACAAGGGCAGGACGTGGACGTTCCACCTCAAGCCGGGGCTGAAGTTCGAGGACGGGACGCCCGTCACCAGCGCCGACGTCAAGTACGGGGTCGAGCGCTCCTTCGCGCCCGACCTGCCGGAAGGCCCGGGATACGCCAGGACGATGCTGGAGGGCGGCGACGGGTACAAGGGGCCCTACAAGGACAAGGGCGGTCTCGCCTCCATCGCGACACCGGACGCAGGGACGGTCGTGTTCCGGCTCAAGGAACCGTCGATGGACTGGCCGAAGGTCACCACGCTGCCGACGTTCGCCCCCGTGCCGAAGGCGAAGGACACCGGCGTCAACTTCGACAGGCGCCCCTTCTCCTCCGGCCCTTACAAGGTCGAGTCGTACGACCGCGGCCGGCGGCTGATCCTCGTCAGGAACACCCACTGGGACAAGGCCACCGACGGCATCCGCCAGGCCAACCCCGACAAGATCGTGGTGGAGGAGGGCCTCGCGCAGGCCACCATCGACCAGCGGCTCATCGCCGACCAGGGCCGGGACCGGCGCGCCGTCACGCTGTACTCCGTCGCGCCGGCGAGCATGCCGCGCATCCTCACCCGCCCGGACGTCAGGAAGCGGTTCGTCAGCGCGACGAGCCTGTGCACCCGGTTCCTGGCGATGAACACCTCCAAACCGCCCTTCGACGACCCGAAGGTGCGGCGGGCGATGCAGTACGCGATCGACAAGGAGGCCTACCGCACCGCGCACGGCGGCAGCGGCGTCGGCGAGCTGGCCGGTTCCTACCTCCCGCCCGCCATGACCGGCGGGCAGGCGCAGAACGTCTACCAGGCGCCGCCGAACGGGGACCCGGCCAAGGCGAGGCAGATGCTCGCCGCGGCCGGCAAGGGGGCCGGTTTCTCGATCAACCTGACGACGACCAGCAGCGAGCTGGGCAAGTCCGAGGCCGAGGCGGTGCAGCAGGCGCTCGCCCGCGTCGGGGTGAAGGTCCGGATCAACGCCGTCGCCAAGAGCGTCTACTACGACACCATCGGCGACACCGCGAAGGAGGACGAGCTCGTCTTCTACGGGTGGTGCGCCGACTACCCGTCCGCGGCCTCGTTCATCCCGCCCGTCTTCGACGGGCGCAACATCGCGCCCAAGGGCAACACGGTCGTCTCGCAGATGAACGACGAGGCGGTCAACGAGAAGATCGGCGCGGCCGTGAAGGGCGGCGACCCGGCCGCGTGGACGGCGCTCGACCGCGAGCTGATGGGGCTGTCGCCGATGGTCCCCCTGATCCACGACAAGCTGCCGCTGCTGCACGGCTCCAAGGTCACCGGCACGTTCGGCCACGCCATCTGGGAAGGCGAGTTCGACTTCGCCACCATCGGGGTGATGTAGTGGCCGCCCCGCCGCTCACCGAGGCGGCGGGCGGCGTGCCGGCGCCCGCCGGCCGGTCGCCCTGGCGACTGGCCGGCGGGCGGCTGCGCCGCGACCCGGCCGCCCTCGCCGGCCTGACGATCATCGCGCTGTTCGTGCTGCTGGCGCTCGCGGCCCCGCTGCTCACCGCCCTCAACGGGCACGGGCCGGACGAGTTCCACCCCGAGAAGATCGACAAGGCGCTGGCCGGCGCGCCCAAGGGGGCGTTCGGCGGCATCGACGGCGACTTCTGGCTGGGCGTCGAGCCCGGCACCGGCAGGGACGTGTTCAGCCGCATGGTCTACGGCGCCCGGATCTCGCTGCTGATCTCCGTCGCGGCGACCTGCGTCGCCACCGCCGCCGGCACCGCCCTCGGCCTCACCGCGGGCTTCGCCGGCGGCAGGGTCGACGCGGCGATCAGCCGCGTCATGGACCTGGTGCTGTCGTTCCCGCAGCTCATCTTCATGATCGCGCTGGTGTCGGTGCTGCCCGAGGGGAACCGGACGCTGGAGCTGGTGTTCGTCATGGGCTTCTTCGGCTGGCCCTACATCGGGCGGATCGTGCGCGGGCAGACGCTCTCGCTGCGCCACCGGGAGTTCGTGGAGGCCGCGCGCGCCACCGGCATGCCCCGCCACCGGATCGTCTTCCGCGAGGTCATGCCGAACCTGCTGGCACCGGTCCTGGTCTACGCGACGCTCACCATCCCGATCAACATCGGCACCGAGGCTGCCCTGTCGTTCCTCGGCATCGGCGTCCGGCCGCCGGACGCCTCGTGGGGGCAGATGATGGCCAAGGCGATCGACTGGTACCAGGTGGACCCGACGTTCTTCATGGTCCCCGGCGTCTGCCTGCTGCTGACCGTGCTGGCGTTCACGCTGCTCGGCGACGCCTTCCGGGACGCCCTGGACCCGAAGGGGGCGGGACGGTGACCCGGTACGTCGCGATGCGCCTGGCCGGGGTCGCCGGGGTGCTGCTGGTCATCTGCGCGGTGACCTTCACGATCTTCTACGTGTTCCCCGCCGACCCCGCGCTGCAGGCGTGCGGCAAGTCGTGCACGCCGGAGCGGCTCGCCATGCTTCACCACCAGATGGGACTGGACCGCCCGCTGTGGCGGCAGTTCACCGACTACCTCGGCGGCATCTTCGCGGGCCGGAGCTACGGCTCGGGGCCGCAGGCCGTCCGGTGCCACGTCCCGTGCCTCGGGTTCTCCTACCAGAACAACATGCCGGTCTGGGACCTGATGATGCAGCGGCTGCCGACCACGGTCTCGATCGGGATCGGGGCGGCGGTCCTGTGGCTCGTCGGCGGCGTGACCGTCGGCGTCGTCTCCGCGCTGCGCAAGGACTCGCTGCTCGACCGGACGATGATGGTGGGCACGCTCACCTCCGCGTCCCTGCCGATCTACTTCACGGCGATGGCGCTGACCGTCCTGGTCGTCCAGATCGGGGGGCTGCTCCCCTACTCCAGCTACGTGCCGTTCGCGGAGGACCCCGCCACCTGGGCGAAGAACCTCGTCCTGCCGTGGGTCGCGCTCGCGCTGCTGTACGCGGCCATGTACGCGCGGCTGTCCCGGGCGTCGATGGTGGAGACGATGGCCGAGCCCTACATCCGGACGGCCCGCGCCAAGGGCCTGCCCGAGCGGACGGTGGTCACCAAGCACGGGCTGCGCGCCGGGCTCACCCCCGTCCTCACCGTCTTCGGCATGGACCTCGGCGCGCTGCTCGGCGGTGCCCTGATCACCGAGAGCGTGTTCGGGCTGCCCGGCATCGGGCGGCTCACCATCGACTCGATCGACAAGTCCGACCAGCCGGTCGTGATGGGCGTCGCGCTGCTGGCCGCCTTCTTCATCACGTTCGCCAACCTCGTCGTGGATCTGCTCTACGCCGCAATCGACCCCCAGGTGAGATACGCATGAGCGAAGCGAACCGGGGGGTGTGGGGGGGCGCCCCCTCACGAGGAACTCGCATGATGGAGGAGCGGCCATGGGCCTGCTGAGCGTCCGGGACCTCGCCGTGGAGTTCCGCACCGCGAAGGGGACGATCCGCGCGGTGGACGGGCTGTCGTTCTCCCTGGAGGAGGGCCGCACCCTCGGCATCGTCGGGGAGTCCGGGTCCGGCAAGTCCGTGACCAGCCTGGCGATCATGGGTCTGCTCGACGGCGCCCGGGTGGGCGGGTCGGTCGAGTTCGCGGGCACCCAGATCGTCGGGGCGGACCGCGAGCGCGTGCGCGCGCTGCGCGGCCGCAGGGTCGCGATGATCTTCCAGGACCCGCTGTCGTCGCTGCATCCGCACTACCGCGTGGGCGAGCAGATCGCCGAGGCGCGGCGCCTACACTTCGGCGCGTCCCGCCGTGCGGCGCGCGGGGAGGCCGTCCGGCTGCTCGCCGACGTCGGCATCCCCGATCCCGAGGAGCGGGCGGGCGACCACCCGCACCAGTTCTCCGGCGGGATGCGCCAGCGCGTGATGATCGCCATGGCACTGGCCTGCGAGCCCGACCTGCTGATCGCCGACGAGCCGACCACTGCCCTGGACGTGACCGTGCAGGCGCAGATCCTGGAGCTGATCGCGCGGATCCAGCGCGAGCGCGGGCTGGCGGTCCTGATGATCACGCATGATCTGGGGGTGGTCGCGCGGGTCGCCGACGACGTCCTCGTCATGTACGCGGGACGGGCCGTCGAGCGCGCGTCGGCCGACGCGCTGTTCGCCGTGCCCCTGCATCCCTACACGCGCGGTCTCCTCGGCTCCCTCCCCCGGCTCACCGGCCCGCCCGGCGAGCTGACCCCGATCGCGGGCGCCCCGCCGTCTCCGCTGTCTCCACCGGCGGGGTGCCCGTTCCATCCGCGGTGCGCCGAACGGGTCGAGGTGTGCGAGACCACCCGCCCGGAGCTCCTCGGCGCGTCCCACCCGGCGGCCTGCCACCTGCTCACGACCAGGGAGACCTCGGCATGACGGCGCTGCTCCGCCTGGAGGGGCTGACCAGGACGTTCCAGACGCGGCGCGGCACCGTGCGGGCCGTGAACGGCCTGGACCTGGAGGTGCGGGCCGGGGAGACGCTCGGCCTGGTCGGCGAGTCCGGCTGCGGGAAGTCCACGACGGGGCGGATGCTCGTCCGGCTCCTGGACCCCACGGCCGGGCGGATCACCTTCGACGGCCAGGACATCACCCGGCTGTCCCAGCGCGCGATGCGACCGCTCCGCCGGGACCTGCAGATCATCTTCCAGGACCCGTTCGCCTCGCTGAACCCGCGCCACACGGTCGGCTCCATCGTGGCCGAGCCGCTGCGGGTGCAGGGCGAGCAGGACCCGCGGCCCCGCGTCCAGGAGATGCTGGAGTACGTCGGGCTCGGCGCCGAGCAACTCGACCGGTACCCGCACGAGTTCTCCGGCGGTCAGGCCCAGCGGATCGGGATCGCCCGTGCGCTGGTCACCGGGCCCCGGCTGGTGATCGCGGACGAGCCGGTCTCGGCGCTGGACGTGTCGATCCAGGCCCAGATCGTCAACCTGCTGGCCGGCCTGCAGCGCCGGCTCGGCCTGGCGTACGTGTTCATCGCCCACGACCTGGCGGTGGTCAGGCACGTGTGCGACCGGATCGCGGTGATGTACCTCGGCCGGATCGTGGAGACGGGGGCCCGGGACGTGGTGTACGGCGCGCCGGCGCACCCCTACACGAGGGCGCTGCTGTCGGCGATCCCGCTGCCCGACCCGGTGGCCGAGCGGGCGCGGGAGCGCATCGTGCTCCGCGGCGACCCGCCGAGCCCGTCGGCGCTGCCGCCGGGCTGCCCCTTCCACCCGCGGTGCTTCAAGGCGCAGGAGCGGTGCCGCGCCGAGCGGCCGTCCCTGAAGATGGCCGCGGGCCGCCAGGTCGCCTGCCACTACCCGGAGACCGGGCCGCTCGCCTCGTGACGAAGCCGGGGCCGGACCTCTCGGTCCGGCCCCGGCGGCGTTACGGGGGTGTCAGATCAGTACTGGGACTTCACCGTCACTCCGCTGAACGCCTGCTTCCCGTAGAGGCTGATGTAGTTGTAGCCCGCGGGCGGGTTGGTGATGGTCAGGGTCTCGTTGTTGCCGGTGTTGACGGACCGCTGGGTGTAGGACGTCGACGTGGCCCAGCTGGTGGAGCTGTAGTAGAGGTCGGCGTCGCCGGTGCCGCCCGACGAGGTGATCTTGATCGACTGCGTGCCGGCCGGCACGTAGAGGTACAGGTAGGCCAGGTTGCCCTGGGTGGCCGTCAGGTTGCTGCGCTGGCAGTTCTGCCCGAGCTGGCGAGTGTCCGTCCCGGTGCACTCGGTCGTTCCGCCGCCGCCTCCGGCCGACACCGCCAGCTGCTTGGTCGCGGTGCCGGTGGCGCCCTTGTCGTCGGTGACGGTGAGGGAGACGGTGTAGGTGCCGTCCGCGCCGTAGGTGTGGGACGGGTTGGCCGACGTCGAGGTGGCGCCGTCGCCGAAGTCCCACCGCCGGGAGGCGATGGTGCCGTCGGAGTCGGCGGACTGGTCGGTGAAGGAGACCGCCAGCCCGTTGGCCGAGGCCGAGAACGCCGCGGTCGGCGACTGGTTGCCGCCTCCGCCGCCGCCCGCGCACGCACCGGACGCGCACGCGGCGAGCCACGTCCACCAGTCGCTGTCGTAGCGGCTGCCGATGGTGCTCGTCAGGAACGTCCGGGCGGCGTTCCAGTTGCCGGTCCGGTAGTAGCCGAGAACGGTCGCGACGTCGCTCGGGTGCTTCTCGAACATGTACCGCACCGCCAGGTAGCCCCAGCGGTAGATGCGGGTCGTGTCATGGCTGTAGGTGGTGTTGAAAAGGGTGCTGAGCGCGTAGGTGTTCCGCGCCGCCTCGGTGATCGCCGCGTCGTAGACCTCCTTGCGGTAGGAGTAGGAGACGTACTCGGCGAATCCCTCGATCCACCAGATGGTGGGCGTGGTGACGTTGGAGTTGAAGTCGCCGTACATGTCGAAGCGACCGTCGAGGTAGTGCGTGTACTCGTGGTTGAGGTTCCAGATCTGGAACGCCGGGCGCACCCATTCGGCCTCGTAGGCGATGAATCGGGGCTGGTTGCCCGCGGCGGCCGGGTCGCCTTCCAGGTACATGCCGCCGTTGTTGGTGTCGATGCCGAACATCGCACCGGCGTAGGTCTGGTAGTCGGTGCTCGAATCGAAGACGCAGACCTCGATCGTCGTGTTGTTGTCGTTCGCGACGGGCCTGTTCCCGTCCTTCACCAGCCCGTGGAAGTAGGCGTCCTGGTTCTGGAGGCTGGCGCAGCTGTCCGACAGCTGGGCGGCCGTCATGTCCTGCGCCCGGATCTTGATGCTCGAACTGCAGGTGTGGTTGATGGTCAGGACGTTCGCGGCGAGCCGCTGCGCCAGGTCGCAGGTGCCGTAGTAGGAGCAGTTGGCCTTGTCGTAGTAGTCGGTCATCTCGGCGACGCCGACCCACAGCGGCGCGGTCTTGCCGGTCATGGCGCTCTGCCCGAGCAGCCCCTTGGCCAGCGGCCGGACCTTGGCCTGCATCGCGGAGTGCTGCACGAAGCGCGTCAGCTCGCGCCCCGCGTTCGAGGTCAGGTAGCTGCGGTCGGTGCCGAGCAGGGAGAGGTGCCCCGCGGCGAAGGAGTTGAGCGTGTCGAGCAGGCTCGGGTCGGACCCGACGGCCGAGACGAACTCCGGGACCTGGTGGCCGCGGAACAGCACCGTGTAGACGTTGTTCACCGCGTTGAGCATCCACCACGACGCGTCGTAGGAGCTGTTGTAGCCGGTCAGCAGCCGCTTGACCACGTAGATGTAGCGGGCGTTCTCCTCCGCGCTGTCGATCAGCGTGACCGCCTCGGCGAGGACCTCGCCGTTGGCGTCGCTGACCGTCGAGGACTTGGAGTTGCCGAAGTAGGCGTCCAGACCCGACTGGATCGCCGTCTTCAGGGTGGGGCCGTAGGTCCCCACGGTCGACGAGTTGTACCAGTGGACGTAGTAGCCGGCGCGCAGGTAGAGGACCAGCTGGGCCGTGCCGGTGCTGTTGTCGCCGGGGTAGTAGACCGCGTTGTCGCGCAGTCCATAGGCGACACTCGCCATCTGCGACTCGCGGAACGCGTAGTACGCGTCGGTGCCGGTGAGGCTGAACAGCGAGTTGACGCAGTCGGTCGTGGACGACTTGATCTGCTGTACGAGAGCACTTCCGGAACGGCTCGTGAAGTCACTCGCACTGCACGCGGCGGCGGCGGCCTTCGCGCTCGTCTTCGGAGCGCCCTTCATGGAAGGACGCTTGTGCTCCGCCGGCTTCTTCGGCTGGTCGGGACTGCTCTTCAGCTCGTTCTTGTCCGCGGAGAGCGGCGGCCGGTCCTTGGCGGGGAGCGGGGCCTTCTGGACGTGGCGCGCGTCGCCGCCGTCCGGGCGGATGCTGGCCGGAGGGGGTTTCGGGGCGGCGCTCGCGGGCGCGACCAGGAACGTCGTCCCGAGGGCCACCGCCATTGACGCCAGCAGGCAGCGGGTCGATCTGCGTCTGTTTCTCACGGGGGGTTTTCCTCCATGGGGCGGGCGTCCGGTGGGGGTGCCGGACGGATTCGCAGGACTCCGGGGTCCAAGGCCCGGAGGGTCGGAAAAGCGTGCGCCCGCAGTGTCTGGGGCGGAAACGGCCCGTGGTCATACACCGCCCCATCGATCTGGGTTATGGATCCGCCCGGGCGGACCTCACCGGCGACATCGGAAAGGAATTCTTCGAGGTGGCGCCCCGTCTTCGGCCGCGAGGCGCGCCGCATGCCGTTTCCGGACAATGACGAGAGAATGGTGAAATTGTACACTGCAATGTCACTCATACTCTGGAGGTGTCTGTGAGACGACCGAGCAGGACACGCGCGGGCGCCGCGCTCGTCATGTGCGGCGGCGTGCTGGCGGCCGCGGCGCTGGCCGGGCCGCCGCCGGCGACCGCGGCGGCCGGGGACCCGCCACGCCTGGACTGGAAGTCCTGCGGCGACGCCGCGACCCCGGCGCTGCAGTGCGCGATGCTGGAGGTGCCGCTCGACCACGACCGGCCGGACGGGCGCACGGTCAAGATCGCGCTGAACCGGCTCCCCGCCACCGCGCCCCCGGGCGAGCGGCAGGGGCCGATGCTGCTCAACCCGGGCGGGCCCGGGATCAGCGGCCTGTGGATGGCGAGCTGGATCCCCTCCCGACTGCCGCCCGACGTCGCCGCCGCCTACGACTGGATCGGCTTCGACCTGCGCGGATCCCAGCACAGCGAGCCGCGCATGTCGTGCGACCCGCACTACTTCGACGGCCCGCGGCCCGACTTCCAGGTCGGCCAGGGCACCACGGGGGCGTGGCTGGAGAAGGCCGCCGGGTACGTCGCCAAGTGCACCGAGAAGCACTCCTGGCTACTGCCGCACCTGTCGACGGTCGACCATGTCGGGGACATGGAGTCGATCCGCCGCGCGCTCGGCGCCGAGAAGATCAACTTCTTCGGGTGGTCGTACGGCACCACGCTGGGCTCGACCTACGCCCAGCTGTACCCGCGGCACGTCCGCCGCTTCGTCCTGGACAGCATCGTCGGGCCGTCCGTCTCCTGGTACGACCACAACGTCCTCCAGGACCTGCAGCACGAGAAGCGGTTCAAGGCGTTCACCGCGTGGGTCGCCAAGGCCGACGGCGTCTACCACCTCGGTACCGACCCCGCCGAGGTCGAGGCCCGGTGGTACGCCATGCGCACCCGGCTGCGCGAGCACCCCGTGGGCCGGATCGGGCCCGACGAGTTCGACGACACGCAGGTCGCGGGCGGCTACGACGTCCTGCGTTGGCCCCGGCTCGCGACGGTCCTGTCCGCCTACACCAACTCGGGCGACAGCGCGCCTCTCGTCACCGCGTACGAACGCTACGCGGCGCCGGACCCGGCGGACGACTCCTTCGACCTCTACAACGCCGTGATGTGCAGCGACAGCAAGTGGCCGCGCGACTTCCGGTACTGGCGGAAGGACCAGGCGAAGGTCAACGAGAAGGCGCCCTTCTACACCTACAACAACATGTGGTTCAACGCGGGCTGCCTGACCTGGCCCGTCAAGGCGGGGAACCGCACCCGGATCACCGGCAGGGGGCTGCCGCCCATGCTGCTGTTCCAGGCGACGGACGACCCGGCGACACCGTACGAGGGCGGCCTCGCCATGGCGCGGGCCCTGCCGAGCGCACGGCTCGTCGTGGAGAGGGGTGGCGGCAGCCACGCCATCACGTTCGCGGGCAACACGTGCCTCGACGACCTCCTGGTCGACTATCTCCGCGGAGGGAAGGTGCCGTCGGACCGCGGCCTGGTCGACCGCACCTGCGCCAAGAACCCTGACCCGGCACCGGTCTGGGTCACGCCCGCCCCGGCCGCGGCCACGCGCGCGCAGGCGACCGCCCTACCGCGCCAGTTCGTGAGGTGACGTGGGGTACCGGCCGCCGTGCGGCGCTACTGTCCCTTTCGGTCAGCGCCCGCCGGCGGCCGGTGCCTCCATGAGAAGTCGGACGGGGCCGTAGAGGCCCGAGGCTCGTTGGCCATCGAAGACGAAATGCGTGGGGCTCACCTCGTCGAGGTAGGGCGCGAGGGTTCCGCAGACGAGGATCTCGATCTCGTTGTCACCCTCGCGCAGGGCCGCTCCGACGTCGAAACGGTACGGGGCGCAGATGCGGACCCCGGCGGGGGCACCGTTGACGGTGACCTCGGCGGTGCCGCGCACCCGTCCGAGATCGAGCGTCGCGGCGGCCGGGGGCGCCGAGAGGCGGCACGAGCGCCGGTAGCGGACGGCGCCGCTGTAGCCGGAGAGGCCCGCCTCCTCCCAGTCGCCCAGCTCGATCGTCCCGGGCCCCACGGTGAAGCGCACCGGCCCCGCGAGTGCCGCACCCGCCCGGTGACCGGGAAGGGTGCGGATCCGCAGCTCCGCCATCCGGCCGGGTGAAGACTCCGGGCCGGGCAGCGGCATCTCGGCGGCCGGTTTCAGAGGCTCGCCGTCCAGGGTCGCCTCCAGAAGTTCGCCTCGGACGTCCACGGCCATGCCTGTCGCACCGGGCGGGACGGCGAACCGCAGCCTCTCGACTCGCGGCACCGCGTCCGGCATCGCGAGCGTTGCCGGGAGGACGACGTCGGTGTCCGGGTCGTCCTCAAGCCAGGCGGCGCCGGGCATCGGATGGGGCCGCCGCCGCAGGTGCATCGACGCCGGGTCGCCGTACTGCCCGCGCCGCGCCGCGACGGGCACCGGGTGGCCGTCGCGCGCCGCGGTCCAGCCCGCGCCGGACACGACCGGTCCGTCCACGAGGACCGCGGGAGGCGGGCCGCCCTCGGTGAGGACCAGGGTCAGGCGGCCGCCCGTCACGCGGTAGCGGCCGACGCGCGGGACCTCCTGCTCGGCGTACGGGTCGAACCCTCCCTGGCGGCCGATCTCCTCGCCGTCGACGAGGACGCGGCAGGGCGCGGCCGAGGCCACCTGGAGCGCCGCGCCGGCGGCGGACGCCGGGAGGGGGACGCTGAGCGCGACCTCGGCCCCCGGCCGCGCGGGCCCCGCCGCAGTGATCCACTCCGGCCGCCGGTAGCGCCCGCGGTCGGTGACGACGGCGAGGTGGGCCCGCAGCCGCACGTCCTCGCCCGGGGCGAGCCGGACCTCGACGTCATGGTCACCGGCGGGGACGGGCGTCTCGGCGATCGCCAGGTGGCCTTGGTCGTCCAGGGGGACCGCGACGCCGTCCACGCGAAGCGTCTTGGCGGCGGCCGCGCCGACGGCCACGAAGCCGCCCTCGCCGGGCACGGTCAGGCGGGTCCGGAGCACGACCACGTCATCGGACCGGACGTCCCCGAAGTCGAGGAACTCCTCAGGGACGTGTCCTTTCGGCCCGAGGAAGGCGCGGTGCAGGGTGTCCTTGCGGATGCCGCGGGAGTCGGAGTAAACGAAGGGCCGCCACGTTCCCTCACTCTCCCTGGACCAGACACCGTGCGGGCCGAACGTCGCGTGCGCCTCGGACCACTCTGACTCCTCTTCCGTCCGGTGACTCATGGTCCAGCGCTCCAGCAGGACGTCGTGACCGGCGGGCCGGGCGAAATCGCCCCAGGCGTTGTCGAGGGTCGGAACCAGGTCCATCGTCCAGGAGGTGCCGAGGTCGAGAACGGTCTCCTGACCCGCCGGGACGGGGCCCGCTACGGCGATGTCCTCACCGCCGGGGAAGAGGAGCAGCGCAGCGGGCCCGTCGTCGAACGGGACGACGGTCTCGACGGACGTCCCGTCCACCGCGCGCGTCTCCAACCGGCGCGGCGGGCCCCCGAACGGGCTCGCGACGAACGCCGGGCCGCTCACGCCGCGGACCCGCACCCGCATGTCCCTCAGGTACCGATCGGGATCGAAGTCGTAGGTCACGTCGAGCCAGCCGAGGTCGGCCCCGCGCTCGTCGGGCCGTCCCACCGACACGCGGCTGGCCATCGACGGTGCGGCCGTCAGGAACACCAGCGTGGTGCCGTCGACCTCCCGGACGAGTGCGGGCACCGGCGCGTCCACCCGGCGGACGCCGGCGAGGGCGGCACCGAGAGCGCCGGTGTCCGGCACGACCTCCAGCACGGCGCGGAGCCCGGCCACCGCCTCGTCGGCGCCCGGGTCGCCGACCCCGCGGCGGGGCGGCGCGCCGACCGCGACGACACGGCCGCCGTGCTCGGCGAACGCGGTGAGCCTGCGCGCCGTCTCCCCTTCGAGCACCGTGCAGGACGGGAGAAGGACGACCCCGTACGACTCGTCCGCGACGTCCAGCCGTCCCTCGGTGACCGAGGCGCGCTGCACGGAGTCGTCGTCCACCACGTCGGCGTCGATTCCCAGCCGGTCGAGCACGCCGGGCACCATCCGGAACCACGCCATGTCGCCGACCAGGTCCCGGTAGGTCTCCTGGGCGAGCCCGGCGTCCGGGTCCACGCCGTCGAGCCGCGTCCCGGCCTGCGCGGTCGCCGTCGGGAACAGCACGGCCACCTCGCACACGTGCCGCCCCAGCGACAGGGCGGCGCAGAGCCTGGCGACGGCGTCGGCGAAGACGCGGTGGTGCCGCCAGTAGGGCTGGCGCCAGTCGGTGGACGGCGGCGCCCACTCCCACCAGCCCGCCTTGGTCGTGTAGTAGACGGCGTGCGGGTTGTAGAGGGTCGCCCCGGCACGAAGCCAGGGCAGCAACCAGTCGAAGGTCTCCTCCAGCGTCCCGCCCCAGCCGCTGGAGTGGAACGCCTCGATCCAGGTCCGGTCCCGCCCGTACAGGTGCGCGAGCGACGAGTGGACGCGGGCGTCGCCGTGGTGGTCGGACCCGGGGGCCCCGAACCAGCGGTGCGTGCGCGCGTAGTCGGCGTACAGCCGGACCCCGTCCACGGGGAGCCCGGCCCGCGCCGGATCCTGCTGGTCGCAGCCGTGCAGCAGGCCGTACCGCTCGTGCCAGTCGGCCAGCGGCCGGAAGAACGCCTCCTCGGCCAGTTCGGCGCGGGTGAGGTGGTAGTCGCGGCGGACCCGGAAGGCGTCCCCGCCTCCGCTCCCCCACAGCGTTCCGAGATGCGGCGTCAGGTCGTAGCCGCGGCGCCGCTCGAACTCCCCGGCGAACCCCTCCGACCAGGTCGGCAGCGACGGCAGTTCGTCCTGGAACGACCCGACGATCACCGTGCCGAGCCGGTGCCCCAGCCGCCGCGCGAACTCGCCGTGCACACGGTCCAGGAGCTCCGCGCACGCTTCGGCCGACAGGTAGTCGAAGCCGCGCACGTCCGCCGTCCCGTCCGGCCGCAGCCACCGCCCCGCGTAGTCCGGGACGTCCCGCACCAGGCGGGCCTGCAGGTCGGCGCCGGAGAACCCGAGCTGGTCGTAGAACCAGAGCGACACGCCCAGCTCGGCGGCGTCCTCGCAGACGGCGTCCAGCAGGTCCCACCACGCGGTGGAGAAGAACGGCGGATCGTCGGCGTCCGCGCCGAACATCGGGCCGGACGGCGCCAGGTTCAGGACGACCAGGTTGTGGACGCCGCCCTCGGCGAACCGTTCGAGCTGGTCGCGCAGCCGCCGCCGGTCGAGCCGCTCCCCGCTCCACCACCAGATGGGCGCGGGCGAGAACGCCCGCGGCGGCGCGTCCAGCACCTCCCGCAACCGCCCCGAGATCGCGGTCATCCCTGTCTCCGGTGGGGGAATGACCCCCCACACCCCCCGGTTCGCTTCGCTCATCTCTGCTCCCGTGGGGGGACGACCCCCCACACCCCCCGGTTCGCTCCGCTCATCCCTGCTCCCCGTGGGGGGACGACCCCCCACACCCCCCGGTTCGCTCCGCTCATCCCTTGAGCCCGCTCGCAAACCCCTTGATCACATACCGCTGCAGCACCAGGAAGATCACGATGATCGGGAGTGCGGCGAGGACCAGGCCGGCGAAGACCAGGCCGTAGTCCGAGACGTACTGGCCGACGAAGGCGAAGACCCGCACCGGGACCGTCTCGCGCGCCGATCCGCCCAGGTACAGCAGCGGGGTGAAGAAGTCGTTCCAGATGAACACGGCGTTGAGGATCAGCACCGTGCCGGTGATCGGTCGCAGCAAGGGGAACACGACCCGGGTGAAGGCCTGGAGATGGCCCGCGCCGTCGATCAGCGCCGCGTTGGCGTAGTCGCCCGGCAGCGCCCGGATGAACCCCGTGTACAAGAAGATCGTGAACGGCAGCTGGATGCCGGTGTAGAAGATGATCATGCCCTGGTAGGTGCCGAGCAGGCCCGCCGCGTCGGCGAGCTTGAACAGCGGGATCATGCCGAGCTGGAACGGCAGCACGATGCCGAGCAGGAACAGCACGTACAGCGTGTAGCCGAGCCGCGAGGCGCAGCGGGCGAGGAAGTAGGCCGCGAACGCCCCGATCGCGATGAGCGCCACCAGGCTCACCACCGTGATCACCGTGCTGTTCAGCAGCGCCGAGCCCAGCGACGCCCGCGACCAGGCGTCGGAGTAGTTGCCGAGCGTCGGCGACGACGGCGGGGACAGCGGCGCCGAGGCGATCTGCTGCTTGTCCTTCAGCGACAGCGTGACGAGCGCGTACACCGGGAACAGGAACGCCAGGGCGACCGCGATCATCACGACCTCCAGGGCGAACGTGCGCAGTCCGTAGCGCAGGCTCATGCCACCTCCCGACCGCGCAGGTACCGGATCTGGATCAGCGAGACCGCGGCGACGAACAGCGCCAGCACCAGCGCGATCGCCGTGCTGTAGCCGTAGTTGCCGAAGACGAACGCCTGCTTGTACAGGACGGTCGAGAGCGTCTCGCTGGCGTGGCCGGGCCCGCCGCTCGTGGCCGCGTACACCTGGTCGAACAGCTTGAGCCCGCCGATGGTGGACAGCATGACGTTGATCGTGACGGCGGGCGCGAGCAGCGGCCACGTCACGCTGCGGAACCGCTGGAACCGGCCGGCGCCGTCGATCATCGCGGCCTCGTGCAGCTCCACGGGCACCCCCTCCAGCCCCGCCAGGAAGATGACCATCGAGTAGCCGGAGAACTGCCAGATCACCATCCCGGCCACCGACCACAGCGCCAGCGAGGGGTCGCCGAGCCAGTCCTGGCGCAGGGAGCCGAGGCCCACCGCGCCGAGGATCCCGTTGAGCCCCGCGTCCGGCGCCGGGTTGTAGACGTACTTCCACAGGAACGCCACCATCACGGGGCTGACGACGGCGGGCGCGAAGAAGACGACCCGCAGCACCGCGCGCGACCTGATGCGCGTGTGCACGCCCAGCGCGAGCAGCAGTCCGATGCCGTTCTGGACGACCACGATCGCGACCGTCAGCAGCAGCGTGTTGACCAGCGACCCTCGTGCGGCGTCGTCCCGCAGCAGGCGGTCGAAGTTGTCGACGCCGACGAACGACCGGTCGCCGATGCCGTTCCAGTCGGTGAAGGCGTAGACGATTCCGCTGGCGCTCGGGTACAGGACGATCAGCGCGTACACCAGCAGGGCGGGCGCCGCGAACCACCACGGCGGGGCCAGGAATCGGCTCCGGCGGCGGCGGGGCGGCGCCGGGAGGCGCGCCGCCCTCTCGGGGGGTCCCGCGGCACCGGCCGCCGAGGCGGCCGGTGCCGGACGTGCGGTCGGGGACACGGGCTACTTCTTCCGGTAGGTCTCGTCCAGCTTCGCCAGGCCCTCGGCGATGGTGGTCTTGCCCGCGAGCAGCTCCTGCACCATGGCGAAGTGGGCGGGCTGAATCTCGGCGTTCGGCCACGCCTGGTCCATGAACGGGTCGGCCTTGTCGCCGTCCAGGTACGGCAGGAACGGCTCCAGCACCGGGTCGATCTTGGAGGAGGAGTCGCGGACGAGCGGGACGCAGGCGACGGCCTCGGCCCAGCGGTTGATGTTCTGCTGCTCGCCGAGGAACGCGACGAACTTCTCGGCGGCGTCCTTGTTCTTGCTGCGGGCGCTGACACCGAGCCCGACGACGACCCCGGCGGGGATCCGCACCTGCGCCGCGTCGTCCGCGCCCGGCACCGGGAACATCGACAGGTCGGCGGCGTTCGCGGCGGCCTTGCGGAAGTCGGGCAGGACGGCCGAGACCTGGATCGCCATGGCGGCCTTGCCGGTGGCGACCATGGACGTCTGCTGCTCGAAGGTCGTGCCGTTGGGGTTGTCGTTGAAGTACCCGCGCTTCTGCAGGTCCAGGTACATCTCGAGGGCCTGCACCCAGCCGGACTGGGCGAAGGACGTCGACCCCGCCTGCATCTGGCTGTCGAACTGCGGGTTCTTGGCGTACACGGTGGACGGCACCAGCGCGTAGGTGATCAGCTGCGTGACCCACGGGGTCTGCGCGCCGAGCGCGATCGGGACCGTGCCCTTCTTCTTGAGCTTCTCGCAGACGTCGAGGAACTCGCTCCAGGTCTTCGGCGGCTCGACCCCGGCCTTGTCGAAGACCTTCGTGTTGTAGATCGCGCCGATGACGCTCGACCCGGCCGAGTAGAGGAAGGTCTTGCCGTCCTTCTGGAACGCCGGCTTCAGGCTCGCCGGGATCTTCTTCGTCCACGCCTGGCCGCTCAGGTCGGCGAGCAGCCCGGCCTGCGCGATCTGCGCCATGCTCATCGCGCTGCCGTTGCCCGGGAAGACCACGTGCAGGTCGGGGGCGTTGCCCGCGCCGAGCTGGGTGCGCACCGACGTCTGCACCTGGTCGGTGGGCGCGAACGAGGTGCTGAACTTCGCCCCGGTGTAGTCCTTGGTGAGCAGGTCGAGCGCCTTCTGCTGGTCGGCGACGCCCACCAGGCGCAGGGTCCCCGAGCCGCCGGACGACCCCCCGCAGGCGGCCAGGCCGGCGGGCAGCGCGGCCGCGGCGGCGACTCCCCCGGACCACCGCAGGAATCCGCGGCGGCTGAGGGCCGCCCTCTGGAACGACGATGTCATCTTTCCTCCTCGCGTTCGCGGCGCGGACCGCCGGGGTGGCGGCGGTCCCGGCCGCGGCCGTCCCGCAGGGGGACGGACGTCATTGAAGGGCCGCCGTGAAGCGGTACTCCCCCGAGCCGGTCCGGCAGCGGAGCTCCCGCCGCGCCGTTCCGGCGATCGAGACCCCGGGGGCGTCCGCCACCGGGATCCCGCTCTCGCGCACCCCGCCCGGGTCGTCGGTGGGGATGTGGACGGTGGCGGTCGCGCCCGGCGGTACCGCCACCCGCAGTTCGAACACGCCGTCGCGGCGGGTCCAGGCGGTGGAGACGAGCCCGCGCACCGACGTGTAGCGGGCGCTCGCCGCGGTCAGCCCGCCGGGACGCGGCCGCACCAGCAGCTCGCGGTAGCCGGCCGAGCCGGGCGCCTGGTCGAGGCCGGCGACGCCCCGGTAGAGCCATTCGCCGACCGAGCCGAGCGCGTAGTGGTTGAAGGAGTTCATCGCCGCGGCCTGGAAGCCGCGTTCGGTGGTGTAGCCGTCCCAGCGCTCCCAGACGGTGGTCGCGCCGTGGCGCAGCGGGTACAGCCAGGACGGCGGGTCGGTGCGGCGCAGCAGGGCGTGCGCGAGATCGGCGCGGCCGTGCGCGTCGAGGACAGGCGCGATCAGCCCGACGCCGAGGAACCCCGTGGTGAGGCCCGGACCGGCCTCCTCGACCAGTGCGGCGAGGCGCCGCACGGCGTTCGGGACCAGCTCGTCCGGGAGCAGCTCGAACGCCAGGGCCAGCAGGTAGGCGGTCTGGGTGTCGCCGTGGACCCGCCCGTCCGGCGACACGAAACGCTCGGCGAACGTCGTGCGGACGTCGGCGGCGAGCGCGCCGTACCGGGCCGCGGGCTCGTCCGCGCCGAGGATCTCGGCGGCGCGCGCCGTCAGCGCGGCGCTGCGGGCGAAGTAGGCGGTGGCGAGGACGTCGCGCGGGGTGGGGGCGGGCGCGAGCCAGTCGGCGAAGTGCGGGCCCGTGCGGTGGGTCCACACCAGATCGGGGTTGTTCCGGTGGACGTGGTCGACCCAGGCGCACATGGCGTCGAGGTTGCGCTCCAGGAAGCGCTCGTCCCCGTACACCCGGTAGAGATGCCAGGGAACGAGGACGCCCGCGTCGCCCCAGCCCGGGGCGCCCTCGTCGGCCACTCCCGCGATCTTCGGCGCCACGTTGCCGAACGCTCCGTCCGGCGACTGCGCGCCGCGCACCTCGCGCAGCCAGCCGTCGAAGAACGCGGCGACGTCGGCGTTGAGGCAGGCGGTGGGCAGGAAGACCTGCGCGTCGGCCAGCCAGCCGAGCCGCTCGTCGCGCTGCGGGCAGTCGGTCGGGACGCTGACGAAGTTGGAGCGCTGCCCCCAGGAGATCGCCTGGTGGAGGCGGTCGACCTCCGGGTCGGAGCAGGTGAACTCCCCCGCCCAGGGCGTGTCGCTGTGCAGCACCACGCCGGTGATGTCGGCCGCGGCGAGCGCGCCCAGGCCGGTCACCTCGGCGTACCGGAAGCCGTGGTAGGTGAAGCGCGGCTCGAAGACGGTCTCGGCGTCCTCCCCCGCGATCAGCACGTCCGTCGCGTCGGCGGTGCGCAGGTTGGCGGTGTAGAGCGCGCCCGCCTCGTCCAGGGCCTCGCCGTGCCTGACGACCACCCGGTCGCCGGACGCCAGCCCGCGCGCGGTGAGCCGGACGCGTCCGGCGAAGTTCTGCCCGAAGTCGACCAGGAACCGGTCCCCGGCGATCCGGGTGACCGACCGCGCCGGCAGCTCCCGGACGGCGCGGACCGGCGGCGCGACCGAGGCCGTGAGCCGGCTCCGGTCGGCGGCGGCGACCCGGGCGGGCCGCCATCCCGCGCCGTCGCGGTCACCGGACGGCAGGTCCCAGCCCGGGGTCTCGCGGCGCAGGTCGTGGCACTCCCCCATCAGCAGGTCGGCGTACCGGACGGGCGACCGCGCGCTCTGCCAGTCGCCGCCGGTCGCGACGACGTCGGTGGAGCCGTCGGCGTGCACGAGGTGCAGCTCGGCCAGCAGTTGCGGGAACGTTCCGTAGTGCGCGCCCGAGCGGCGCTCGTCGAACCCGACGAACCCGCTCCACCAGCCGTCCGCGACCGTGGCGGCCAGCATGTTCGCGCCCGTCCGCAGCATGCCGGTCACGTCGTGGACCTGGTAGTCGACACGGTCGCGGTAGTCCGTCCAGCCGGGGGCGAGCTCGGCGTCCCCGACCCGCGCGCCGTTGAGGCGCATCTCGTACAGGCCGCGGGCGGTGACGTAGAGGCGCGCGGCGACCGGCGCGGCGGCCGCCTCGAACGCCTTCCGCAGCCGGACGGCCGGCCGGAGGCCGTGGTCGGCGAGGGCGAGCTCGCCTTCCTCGGGCGCGTCCACCACGTCCTGGACGGACGGGTCGTGCGTGATCCAGGCGGCCGACCACGCGGACGGGCTCAGCATCCCGGTCTCGAACCAGGACTCCTCCCGCGACGAAGCGCCGGTCGCGTCGGTGACCTCGACCGTCCAGCGGTACCGGGTGCGGGGCCGCAGCGCGGGCCCGCGGTAGCGGACGGAGACGGCGGACGGCTCGGCCACGGCGCCGGTGTCCCAGAGCTGGGCGCCGTCCTCGGCGCGGACCCGGACCCGGAAACCGGTGGAGGCGTCCCCGCGCCGGCCGGAGGCCAGCCGCCACGACAGCAGCGGCGCCGGCTCGTCGACCCCGAGCGGCTCCACCCGGTGGTCGCAGCGCAGCCCGTACGGCGCGAGCCCTCGGCCCAGGGAACCCGTCACTCACCCGCTCCGATCGCAATCCCAACAAAGTTGGCTGTGAAGTTAACGTGAAAAATGTGAGCTTGAGAGTAGGAGGGCGCTGATCAGGGTGTCAAGGTTCACGATGCGGTCGCTTTCGGCAGCGCCCGCCGGTGAGGGGACGCCGTCACCGGCGTGATCAGGTGGCGCCTCGCGGGCGCCCCGACCGGTGGAACCGACCGTCAGGCCGTCGCCAGCTCGTAGGCCACCTTGTGCTCGTCGAGCCCGCGCAGCGCGTCGGCCGCGGCACCGTCGTCGACGATGACGCGGTCGAACGCCGACAGCGGCGCCACCCGGTGCAGGGCCACCCGGCTGAGCTTGGAATGGTCGATCATCAGCACGCTGCGGGCCGCCGCGCCGAGCATGGCGCGCTTCACCGACACGATGCGCTGCTCCTGGTGGTAGGCGAACCCGCCGGACACCGCGGAGGTCGAGACGAAGCACAGGTCCACGTTGAGCGACTCGATCGCGTCCACGCACGAGACCCCGAGGAACGAGTCGTGCAGCGGGTCGTAGTCGCCGCCGAGCGCCATCAGCCGGATGTCGCGCTCGGCGGACAGCAGGTTGACGGCCTGCAGGAAGTTGGTGACGACCGTCAGCGGGGCGACGCCGGCGAGCCGGCGGGCCAGCGCCAGCGCCGTGGTGGAGTCGTCCAGCATGACCGCCATGCCCGGCTCGACCAGCTCGACGGCCCTGGCGGCGATGGCGTCCTTGGCGGGCCGCATGGACTTCATCCGGTAGGCGACGTTGCTCTCGAACACTCCGGACGGCTGCGCGGTCACCCCGCCGCGGTGCTTGCGGACGACGCCCTGGCGTTCGAGTTCGTCGAGGTCGCGGTGGATCGTCATGAGGCTGACGCCGAACCGCTCGGCGAGCCCGGCGGCCGAGACCGAACCGGCGGACAGGACGATGTCGGCGATGTCCTGCCGGCGTCGCTCCGGTCCGCCCGTGCCCTGCTCGACCATCACGGAACCTCCCGTGGCCGGCGCGCGCGACGGGCTGTCGGCGGAGGCCGGGCGCCACACAAGGTAACACGTTCGGATGGTTTGTTAACACACTGGTCAGCCGGGTTGACGCGGGCCGTCGGATCGCCGCACCGGGCGCGGCTCCCGTGCCCGTCGGCGCAGCGCCGCGGTCGGCGCGGCCGCCGCGCACGCGGAGCCTTCCGGGTCTTTGTTTACTGCAAATACCATACGAAACGACATACGGCCTAATTGGTGAATATCTTGCCGCGAGGTGATCACAGGAGAAAGGATGGACCATCTGTCACTTACCTCATCTCCGAATGGGACAGAATGACGACAAGCCCCCTGCCCCCCTTCCCCGCCGCGAACGAGAACCCGCTCGACACCTGCCGGCGGCTGCGGGAGATCGCCCCCGTGGTCGAGGTGGAGTTCCCCGGCGGCGTCCCCGCCTACCTGGCGCTGACCCACGACGCCGTCCGGGAGATCCTCGCCGGGGACAACCGGACCTTTCTGCGCGACCCGCGGCACTGGCCCGCCCTGCACGACGGGTCGATCCCCGAGGACTGGCCGCTGCGCGCCATCGTCGAGGGGGGTCACCTGTCCACCAAGGACGGGGCGGACCACCGCCGGCTGCGCGGTCTGATCGGCAAGGCGTTCACGCCCTCGCGGGTGCAGGCGCTGGAGCCGCGCGTCCGTCAGATCGTGGAGGGCCTGCTCGACGACGTCGTGTCCGCGGGCGAGGTCGTCGACCTGGTCCCCGCCTTCACCGAGGCGCTGCCGATGTGGGTGATCTGCGAGCTGTTCGGCGTCCCCGCCGAGGACCGCCCCCGGATGCGCGAGTGGACCGCGACGCTGCTCGCGCACACCACCCCGCCCGACGTGGCGTTCGCGACGCAGAACACGCTCCAGGCCTACCTGCACGAACTGGCGGAGAGCAAGCAGAGGGCACCCGGCGACGACCTCACCTCCGGCCTGGTCCAGGCCCGCGACGAGGGTGACCGGCTCACCACCGACGAACTGGTCGGCGTGCTGTGGCTGATGCTCGTCGCCGGTCACGAGACCACGGTCCACCTGCTCGGGCACGCCGTGGTGGCGCTGTCCCAGAACCCCGACCAGCTCGAACTGGCCAAGGCCGAGGACCGGTGGGCCGACGTGGTCGAGGAGACCCTGCGCTACCGCCACTCGGTGATGATGACGAGCTGGCGCTTCACCGCGGAAGAGGTGACCATCGCCGGGGTGCGCGTCCCCAGGGGACAGGCCGTCGGCGTGGCCTTCCAGGCGAGCGGCCTCGACCCGGCGGAGCACGGCGAGGACGCGGACCGCTTCGACATCACGCGGGAGCGGAACGGGCGCCTCGGCTTCGGCCACGGCCCCCGGTACTGCATCGGCGCCTCGCTGGCCCGCCTGGAGGGCCGGCTGGCACTCGCCGCGCTGTACCGGCGGCTGCCGGACCTCGCCCTCGCCGCCGACCCGGACGACATCCCCTACTCGCCCTCGTTCTTCACGGTGGGCCCGCTCAGCCTGCCGGTCGCGCTCGGCCCCGTCAGGCCCTGACGCCCCCGGCCCGGTCCGGCGGCCTGGGCCGCCGGACCGGGCCGCCGCGGGCCCGGCCGCGGGAAACCGCGCGCGGCGGGCGCACCCGCCCCGCGACCGGAAAGATCGGCCATTTCTTGTGATCACCTGTGCGCCCGCACGTTTTGGTGCATCATTGTCACGCCTTATACCGATATGACCGCCGTGCAACAGGTCGAAAAGTCCTGCGCGCCAGTCACCGACGCTCACAGGGACACGAGGGATGGCAACAGGAGCGGATCGAGCACGCACCGAGCGCGCCGCGCTGGAACGCGCCTTCTGGGTCTGGCTGATCGCGGCGATCGTCACCGGCGGCGCCTGGCTCGGGGCGCTGCTGGCCGTGGACGACGGGTCGCGGGCCATCGTCGCCCTGGGCGGCGGCGCGGGAGCGCTCCTGGTGAGCCTCACCGCAGGGGCCGCGGCCTACTACGCCGAGTGCGCGCGGGGCGCCCGCGAGCGGCTGGCCCGGGTCGAGGGCGAGAGCGACCTCCTGGAGCGCAGGCTCCAGGAGCTCGTCGACGGACCGCTCCCGGCACTGATCGAACGGCTGCACGCCGGGGCCGCGCAGGACGAGACCCTGGCCGAGCTGCAGGCCGTCCCGAACCACCTGCTGGGCCGCCTGGTGCGCATGGTGGCGGAGGGCGTCGCCGCGAGCGAGCGGCACGCGTCCCGGGCCGAGACCGAGCTGGCCGCCCTGGAGGAGGAGGTCGACCGGCTGGCCGACTCGACGCTGCCCGCCATGGTCGAGCGGATCCGCGGCGACCGCGCCTCGGCCGCGTCCGTGCTGGCCGAGTTCCCGGCACCCGCGCACGCGGCGCTCGACCGGCTCCTTCGCGCGCTCACCGACGACGTGGCCGCCGGGGAGCGCACCCGGGCGGCCGCCATGGCGGCCTCCGCGGCCGCGGCGGCTCGGATCCAGGCGCAGACGACCCGCATGCTCGCCCAGCTCCGTGAGCTGGAGGACCGCTACAGCGAGGACGAGGTCTTCGGCGACCTGCTCGACCTCGACCACCACGTCTCCCAGATGGGGCGCCTGGCCGACAGCATCGCGCTGCTCAGCGGCGGTCGCTCGGGGCGGCGCTGGACCAGGCCCATCGGGCTGGAGAGCGTCATCCGCGGCGCCATGGGGCGGATCGCGTCCTACCAGCGCGTCCAGTACCACTCGACCAGCACCGCCGCCATCGCCGGGTTCGCCGCCGAGGGCGTCATGCACGCGCTGGCCGAGCTGATGGACAACGCGGCCAACTTCTCCCCGCACGGCTCGGCCGTGCACGTCTACGCCGAGGAGGAGGACGCCGGGATCGTCATCACGGTCGAGGACAGCGGGCTCGGGATGCGCCAGCGCGAGCGGGAGCGCGCCGAGCGGCTGGTCTCCGAGGCCGCCGACCTGACGTCGCTGCCCGGCACCCGGCTGGGCCTGGCGGTGGTCGGGCGGCTGGCGGGCAAGCACGGCCTGCGGGTCAGCTTCCGGCCGT
This sequence comes from Actinomadura citrea, assembly GCF_013409045.1. Classification (NCBI taxonomy): domain Bacteria; kingdom Bacillati; phylum Actinomycetota; class Actinomycetes; order Streptosporangiales; family Thermomonosporaceae; genus Actinomadura; species Actinomadura citrea. The sequence goes on from NZ_JACCBT010000001.1 coordinate 7,010,927, forward strand.
CCTCGCGCGGCGGCGTCGGCGTCGTCGTGCTGATCCCGCGCCAGCTCGTCACCCACTCCTCCGGCGGGGCCGGCACGGGGACCCTGGCGGAGTCCATCCGCAGTGCGCCCAGGAGCACCGGCGCCCACACCCGCGAGCCCGCCCGCGAGCCCGCCCCGGCCATGGCCGCGGCGGCGCCCGGCGCGGACGCCTCCGACCCGGCGGCGTACCTGCCCAAACGCCGCCGCGGCGCCACGCTCACCGAGGAGGTGGAGCCGCAGGCGGCCCCGCCTCCCCTCCCCCGCGACCCGGGGGCGCGGTTCGCCGCGTTCCGCGCGTCCACATCGGGGAGCCACCGAACGACCGGCGGCGCCGAGACCGGCGCCGACCAGGAAGACCCGTCCACCGAAGACCCCGATCAGTAGCGCTCATGGCCCGGCGCCCGTCCCGCGGACGGCCGCCGGCCGACCGGTCCCGGCGGCCTCGTCCGGACCGCAGGATCGACAGATAGGAGGCAGGGGCCCGCGTCTGCGGCGGACGCAGCCCCGTGATCTTGATGAGCACCGATGAGCGTCGACTCGACTGGCTTCTGACGTCCCTCGCGGAACGGGCCCCCGGCGTCCAGCACGTCCTGGTGCTGTCCAGGGACGGTCTGAAGATCTGCCACACCCCCGGGCTGGACGACGACCGGGCCGACCAGCTCGCGGCCATCGCCTCGGGCATCCAGAGCCTGTCCATGACGGCCTCCCACGAGTTCGGCCGGGGCGTCGGCGCCGGCCAGTCGATGGTGGAGTTCCCGGGCGGGCTGCTGCTGATCATCCCGGCCGGGGAGGGCGCGCACCTGGCCGTCGTGGCCCGCGATGACGCCGACGTCGGCCTGGTCGGGCACAGCATGAACGAGCTGGTGGAGCAGATCGGCGGCTACCTGACCGCGGCTCCGCGCACGCCCGCGTCGAGATGAACCCCCGCCCCCTCGATCTCGACGGTCCGGACCGGCTCTACACCGTGACCGGTGGCCGCAGCCGGGCCGGCGACACCGACCTCGACCTCGTCACGCTGGTCGTGGCGGAGAACGACCCGGCGCCGGGCATGCAGTCCGAGCACGTCGCGATCCTGCAGTTGTGCCGGAACGAGCCGGTGGCGGTGGTCGAGCTGTCCTCCCATCTGCGGCTGCCGGTGAGCGTGGTGAAGATCCTTCTGCTCGACCTGCGCGACACCGGCCACATCACCGTCCGCCATCCGACGTCGGCCACCGCGACGACCCACCTGGCCGACCTGGACACCCTGAAGGAGGTGCTCGTTGGACTCAAAGCCCTCTGACCGCGCACCGGACCCCGCGACCGCGCCCGCAGGCGGCGTGCCACTGCGCCGCAGCGTCCGGGACGCGCTGAAGATCGTGATCGTGGGCGGGTTCGGCGTCGGGAAGACCACCATGGTCGGCTCGATCTCCGAGATCCGCCCGCTGAGCACCGAGGAGATCATGACGAAGGCCGGCGTCGGCATCGACGACCCGAGCCGCGTCGCCGACAAGCGGACCACCACGGTCGCCTTCGACTTCGGCCGGATCTCCCTGGACGCCCACCGCGTGCTCTACCTGTTCGGCGCCCCGGGCCAGCAGCGGTTCTGGTTCATCTGGGACCAGCTGTTCTCCGGCAGCCTGGGCGCGGTGGTCCTGGTGGACACGCGCCGCCTGGAAGAGTCCTTCTACCCGCTCGACCGGCTGGAGCACCACAAGATGCCGTTCGTGGTGGCGGTCAACCGCTTCGAGGGCCCCGAGCCGCGGCCCTCGCTGGAAAGGGTCCGCGACGCGCTGTCCCTTTCCGAGGGCGTCCCCCTGGTCGACTGCGACGCCCGGCAGCGCGACTCCTCCAAGAGCGTGCTGATCACGCTCGTCCGGCACCTCACCACCCTCCACGACCCCGCCGCGCTCCAGGAGGCCGCGCAGTGACCGACGAGAGCGTCCGGCCCCACGCCGACGAGAACGCCGTCCGCCTGTACGGGGAGGACTTCGACCAGCGGCCGAAGGACTTCTTCGAACGGATGCGGCGCGAGCACGGCCCCGTCGTGCCCGTCCTGCTCGAAGGCGACATCCCCGCCTGGTACGTGATCGGGTACCGGGAGGTCAACCACGTCACCGGCAACCCCGCGTTGTTCGCCCGCGACACCCGCCGCTGGAACGCCTGGGACCTGGTCCCCGAGAACTGGTCGCTGCTGCCGTTCGTCGGCTGGAACCCCTCGGTGATGCTCGCCGAGGGCGAGGAGCACCACCGGCGCAGCGCGGCGATCAGCGACGCGCTGGACGCCGTCGACCGCACCGAGCTGGCGGGCATCAGCGAGCGCGTCGCCGACCACCTGATCGACGAGTTCGCCGGGGACGGCGAGGCCGACCTCGGCAGCCGGTTCGCCGACCGGCTCCCGCCGATGGTGATGGTCGGGCTCTTCGGCGTCCCCGACGCCGAGGTCCCGGACATGATCCGCGACATCCAGGACGTGGCGGGCTCCGACGAGAAGGCCGTCGCGGCCTACCAGCGGCTCCAGGGGACCATGCGCCGGCTGGCCGAGACCCGCAGGGCGCACCCCGGCGCGGACGTCACCTCCCGCCTGCTCCAGCACCCCGCCGGCTACACCGTCGACGAGCTGATCAGCGACCTGATCCCCATGCTCAGCGCCGGGACCCTGCCGACCGGCCACTGGATCGGCAACACGCTGCGGCTGATGCTGGTGGACGAGCAGTTCGCCGTGACGCTCCAGGGCGGCCGCGGCAGCGTCTCCCAGGCGCTCAACCAGGTGCTGTGGGAGGACACGCCGTCCCAGAACAACATCGGCCGCTTCGCCGTCCGCTCCTGCGAGCTGGCCGGCCGCAAGATCCGTCCGGGTGACATGCTGATCCTCGGCTGGGCCGCGGCGAACGCCGACCCCCAGGTCCAGCCGCCCGCGCAGGGCGCCGGCGCGGGCAACCGCGCCCACCTGTCGTTCGGCCACGGCGACCACGGCTGCCCCTACCCCGCCCCGGAACTCGCCGAGGTCGTCGCCAGGACCGCGGTCGAGGTCCTGCTCGACCGCCTGCCCGACATCGAGCTCGCCGTGAAACCGGACGAACTCCTCTGGCTCCCGTCGTTCTGGGTCCGCCGCCTGGCCGCCCTCCCCGTCAGGTTCACCCCGGCGATGGCGCCCCACTGACAAGGGCTCGTCACGGGACCATACCTGTGAGTATGGTTCCGTACCATGGAGTATGGAGACGAGATCGTCCGCCGTGTGCGGGACCTCGCGCCGGTGTTCGCCGAACGCGCGCGGGGCGCCGAGGAGGCGCGGCGGCTGCCCGACGAGACCATCGCCGACCTGGCCGCGGCCGGGCTCTTCGAGATGCTGGTGCCGAAGCGCTTCGGCGGTGCCGAGCGCGGGTTCGAGGAGATGGCGGCGGCGTGCCGGGAGGCGGGCGCCGGGTGCGCCTCGACGGGGTGGCTGTCGGTCATCTACACGCTGCACAACTGGATGGTCGGGCTCTTCCCCGAGCGGGCGCAGGCCGAGGTCTGGGCGGACCGGCCGTACGCGCTGATCCCGTGCGTCCTCGCGCCGACCGGGACGGCGGCTCCCGCGGACGGCGGGCACCGGGTCACGGGGCGCTGGTCGTGGGGCAGCGGGGTGATGCACGCGGGGCACGTCATGGTCATGGCGCTGGTCACCGCGGGTGAGGCGATCGAGCCGAGGCTGTTCCTGCTGCCCCGCGCGGACGTGACGGTCCACGACGTCTGGCGCACCAGCGGCATGCGGGGCACCGGCAGCAACGACATCGAGGTGGCGGACGTCTTCGTCCCGGCGCACCGGTCGGTGCCGCTCCTCGACCTGGCCGAGGGGCGCTCGCCCGGTTCCTTCGTCCACTCGGGGGCGCTCTACCGGACGCCGCTCGTGCCCGTGTTCGCGCTGACCGGCGCCGCGCCCGTGCTCGGCGTGGCCGAAGGCGTGCTGGCACGGTTCGCCGAGCGGACGCGCGGCCGGGTGATGGCCTACTCCGGCGAGCGGCAGCGCGAGACGACCGGTGCGCAGATCCGGCTCGCTTCGGCGACCGCGGACCTGGCCGCCGCCCGGCTGCTGCTGGAGGACGCCCTGCGCGGCGTCGTCCGCGCCGTGGCGGAGGGGAGCTGCGACCTGCGGCGGCGTGCCGGGGCCCGGCTCGTGGCGGCGCACGTCGCCGGGACCGCGCGGCGCGTCGTCAACGACCTGTGCTCGGCGGCCGGGGCGAGCGCGCAGTTCACCGACTCCCCCTTCCAGCGGGCGCAGCGGGACGTGAATACGATCTCCGGGCACGTGGTGTTCGAACCGGACGCGGCGTACGCCCTCTACGGCAGGATCGAGCTGGGCCTGGACCCCGGCCCGGTGACCCTGGTGTGACGGCGTCCGCCGGGCGGAGAAGGGGGTGGGATGACGGCCCGCACGAAGACGGCCCGCGCGAAGACGGCGCGGCCCAGGGTGGCGCGGCGCGACTGGATCGAGGCCGCCTACGGGGAGCTGGCCCGCGCCGGCGAGCGCGGCGTGGCGATCACCGCGCTGGCGGCCCGGCTCGGCGTCACCAAGGGCAGCTTCTACTGGCACTTCCAGGACCGCCCGGAGCTGATGCGGGCGCTGCTGGACCGGTGGGCGCACGAGCGGACCGACGAGATGCTGCGGCTCGCGCTCGGCAGCACCACCGACCCGCGCGAGCGGCTGCGCCGGATCCAGGCGCTCGGCCGCGAGGTCGCGCCGATCGACCGGGCGATGCGGCTGTGGGCCCAGCACGAGCCCGCGGCGGAGGAGGCGGTGCGGCACGCCGACCGGGCGCTGCTCGGGCACATCGCCGCGTGCCTGGAGGACCTGGGGTTCGACGAGGAGGAGGCGCACCTGCGGGCGCAGCTGATGCTGCGGGTGTGGGCCGGCGGCTACCTCGTGCCCGGGACCGGGCCCGACCCGCGGGAACGCATGCTGGAGATCCTTCTCGCTCCCTGACCGGCTCGCTCCCTGACCGGCTCGCTCCCTGGCCGGGCCTCACCCCCGGCGGACGAAGCCGTGCCGCGCGAGCACCTCGGCGAACTGCCGCCCGGCCGGGGTGAGCTCCTTGCCGAGGCCGCGGCAGGCGGCGCAGCGTTCTTCTTCCGGCTCGTCCGGGCGGGCCCTCATGTGATCGTCGATGGCGCGTTCCACGGCGGTCACGATGGTGGGCTCGGCGTCCGCGGCGTGCTCGGGCGCGGCGACGGGCGGGGCGCCCGGGGCGGGACGCAGCACGTGGGCGCGGCGGGCGGCCTGGGCGACCGCGATCAGCTCGCCGGCCCGCCGGTGCCAGGCGAGCCACTGCTCGTTCGGGGTGCTGCCCGTCCCCCCGCACACCGCGCAGTCGTCCTCCAGCGCCTCCAGCAACCGCGACAGGAACCCGGCGCTCGCCGCCCGGTCACCCACTCCGGTCACCCCGTGCAGGCTTCACGAATCCCTGTCCATTCACGTCGCGTGGTCGGGCCCGCTGGGGCCCACTCCCTCGTACGCGCGCCTGGGCCGCCGGGTTCGGATCCGCACCGGTCATCGCGTCGCTTTGATCAACTCGACGCGGATGCGGACCAGCAGGCTCGCCAGGGCGAGCGCCGGCCCGCACAGGACGACGCCCCGGAGCCAGACGCCGTCGTGGAGCGCGCCCGCCAGGACGAGGGAGACGTCTGGCGGCGGAGGTAGTCGACCACCACGAGACCGCCCACGCTGTGCGCGACGAGGATGACCCCTGCGGTGGCGAACCGCTCCCGCAGGGTCGCGAGGCGCGGCGCCACCGCGCCGGCGAGCCGGCGAGCCCGGCGGAGTAGACCGCTACCGGACGCCGCCGGTCGTAGGCGAATTCGAGATAGTTGGCGTCGTCCAGCCCGAAGTGCCGACGAAGGCCGGATCGAAGCTTCTGGCAAGGCCTGAGTATCCAGGAAACCTGGGTACCAAAATGGCCATCGGATCGTACGTCTCGACGCCGTCGCCGTATTCCGGATCGTCCAGCCGCGCTTTGGGCGTGGCCAGGCGGCCGGGGTTCGCGATGGCCTGCGCCAGGGCGGCGCCCGTCCCCCAGACCTGTCCGTCTTCCCTGCACAGAGCACTCCCGCCGAGGCAGGGCAGGAGGACCAGAAGGTGCGGGACAGCCCGCCTCACCGGTCGTCCGCGCCGGCCCGGGACGCCCCCGTATCCGCTCACCCACGAATGCCCATCCCCGTGGATCGGCAACGTCTGGGCGCAAATGCCATATCGCACATATCCACCAAGGACATACTTTGGCCGCAATAGTCCACTCGCACGGAACGGGATTTATCGACCTTGGGATCGAGAATGCGGGACGGATGCCCTGAATGTGCCTTATGGCACGCCTGGCTCCGGGCGCGGGCGGGGCCTGCGGGGCGGGCACCGCCGCACGCCGGCCCGGACGCGGTCGTGCGTCGTGACGGCGGGAACCCCTATCGTGGTACTGCCCGCGCCCGTACCGTCCGGCCTGACCGGGGGCGGCGCGGCGGGGCCACCGGGGGCCGAGGTGAGGTGCCGCCGGCGGGGACTCCGTGCGAAAGGCTGGGGTGTGAGTCAGCGACGACCGCGGCCGTCAGGCGAAGAGCAGGCGGGCGAAGCGCCCGGCGCCGTCCCGGACGACGTCGCGGTCGCCGTGGAACGCGTGCTGAGCGCGACGGCGCTGCTCTGGAACCGCGCCGACCAGGGCCTCGAACCCGCCATCTCGCCGATCCAGCTGCGCGCCGTCGAGGTGATCGCGAGGTTCGGCCGGCTGAACCTCGGCGGGCTGGCCGAGGAGCTCGGCGCGATCCCCTCGTCCACGAGCCGGCTGTGCGACCGGCTGGAGGCGGCCGGGCTGATCGTGCGGGAGACCGCCCGCGTCGACCGGCGCGAGATCGTGCTGCGGCTGACCGACCAGGGCGAGCGCCTGCACGCCGAGCTGGTCCGGCGCCGCCGCGCGGCGGTGCGGGACGTGCTGGCGCAGATGTCCCCGGCCTCCCGGGGCCGGCTGCTCGACGCGCTCACCGAGTTCGGCCAGGCCGGCGAACGGCGCGAGAACGGTGGGAGGGGGATGCTCGGGTCCCGGACGGCTTGACCGGCACCCGCGCGCCCCGGCACCGAACCCCTTCCTCCGCACCTCGATATCAAGTATTTGCCATATGGCAATCTCTTTGGCAGTCTTCCCCTGCGGTCCTGCGTCCGAGACGGGGCGGACCCGATGACAGAGCCGCATTCCCGCGGTTGGACGGCCGGTCGAGGGGGGCACGGCCGTTCCCGCGGCCCGGTGCACCAGGACCGGGCCGCAGCGGGGATGCGGCCGCGTCCGGCGCGTCGGCAGGCAGTGATGAGATGGGGTCGCGATGAGCACGCACGGCCGCCCGGCCAGGGACGAACACGGAGGCCCGGCCAGAGGTGGACAGGGGCGCACGGCCAGGGTCGAGCGGGCGCTGCGCGCCGCCCCGGCGTACGCGCTGCCCGAGGTGCTGGCCGCGACGCTGTCGCGTGAGTACCCCGTGGTCTCCGCCGCCCGGCTGCTGGTCTGCGACTACCACTCGCGCGCCCTGATGCCGGTCGCGCCGCTCCTGGCCACGCCCCACCCGGACAGCCTCGCCCTGGCCGTACCTGACGGCGATGTGCCGATCGCCGAGGAGGACGCCGAAGCGCTCGGGATCCGGCAGACCCCGGCCGGGCGGGCGTTCGTCACCGGCCGTGTCCTCGCCTCCCCCGAGGGGGACGGCGACGGGTCCGGGGAGACCGGCACCTATATACCGGTGCGTGCGCGGGGCGAGCGGATCGGCGTCCTGGAGATCAGTGCGTCCGGTCCCTGGAGCGCGGACGAGGTGGGCGAGCTGGCCGAGATCGGCGAGCTTCTCGGCAGTGCCCTGAAGGTCGCCTGGAACCGGACCGACCGGTACGAGCGGGCCAGGCGGCGGCACCGCCTCACCCTCGCCGCGGAACTGCAGTGGCAGCTCCTGCCCGGCCACGCGCACGCGGACGACTCGTTCAGTCTCGCGGGGCATCTGGAGCCGGCCTACTCGATCGGCGGCGACAACTTCGACTGGTCCGTCGAGCACGACCATCTGGCGCTGACCGTGACCAACGGCTCGGGCACCGGCATCAACGCGGCCCTGCTGACGTCCCTGACCGTCGGCGCGCTGCGCAACGCCCGCCGGTCGGGGGCCGACCTCGGCGAGCAGGCGAGCCTGGCGAACGACATGGTGCACGTGCGCCACGGCGGCCGGGAGTTCACCGAGACCCTCGTCATGCGGATCGACCTCGCCGACGGGACCGTGCACGTCATCGACGCGGGATCCCCGCGCATCCTCCTGCTGCGCGGCGCCGAGGTGACGCCGGTGCCACTGGAGCAGCAGATGCCGCTCGGCATGTTCCCCGACACCGCGTACCGACCCCAGCGGTTCGACCTCGAACCGGGTGACCGACTGGTCATCGTCAGCGACGGGGTCTTCGCGGCCAGGGCCACGGCCGGCGAGTACGGGACGCTCCTGCTGGAGCAGGCCACCCGGCGCAGCCGGCTGCAGCCCGCGGCCGAGGTCCCGCTGACCGTGATCGACGAGCTCATCGAGTTCCACGAGGGGACCGACCTCGCCGACGACGCCGTCGTGGTGTGCTTCGACTGGCACCACCCGCCCGGCGGCCCCTCGCCGGACCCCGGCAGGGCCGTGCAGGGCGAGTCCGCGATCTAGCCGGGAGCCGCCCGCGGGGCCGGCCCGCCCGGGCAGTAACCTTCCGGTTACTTGGCTGGCGAGGAAGCGGGAGTGCGTCGATGGGCGAGCTGAGCGCCGCGGAGACCGTCCGCGCCGCCGACAGGATCATCCACGGTGTCGGGTCGCGGTGGATGCTGTCGCGCAGGACGGCGGAGCACGGTAAGCAGCAGGGATACGGCAATCCGTTCGCGTACTACTTCGCCGGGCGCGGCGGGGTGCTCGGGGACGCGGACGCCGACGTCGTCTCGGCGGCGCTCGGCTGGTTCGAGCCGGGGTTCGTCCGCGCCCAGTGGGACGAGGGCGTCGCGGTCGCCGGGGCGCGCGAGGCGACGCGGCGGTACACCCTCGGATGCGCGGCCTGGGGCGAGTCCCACCTGCCGGACGACCCGCGCCTGTGCGAGCTGGCCGAGCGCGTCGCGCGCGCCGCTGGTGGGTCGGGGCTGCCGCTGTTCTGCGGCTGGCGCGCCGAACCGCTGCCGGACGGTGCCCGGGCCCGGCTCATGCAGCTGGTGCAGGTGCTGCGGGAACTGCGCGGCGGGCTGCATCTCGTCGCGACGACGTCCGTCGGGCTCTCCCCGCTGGAGGCGATCCTGACGCAGGACGGGCCGGACACCGCGCGCTTCTTCGGCTGGCAGGGCGACCTCCCCGACTGCGCGGCGCTCCGGCCGCGCCGCGCGGAGGCGGAGGAGATCACCGACCGGCTCTCCGCCGCCGTCTACGAGCGGGCGCTGTCCCCGTCCGAGCGCGCCGAGTTCGCGGAGCGGATCGGCGCGCTCGGCGAGGCCGTCCTCCGCTGACCGGTTCCGCGCGGCGCCGGGGCCGGACTTGTCGCCGGCGCACAAGAGCCGGGCGGAGATTGCGCGCACGGGGACTGTCGCGCGGGGAGCGGCGGGTCCATTGTCGGACCGTGAACCGATCACGCCCGGAAGGAGCACGTGATGGGACGGTCTCCCCACCCCCTCGGCGCGTTCGCGGTCCTGGCCGCCTCGGCCGCGTCCCTGCTGGCGGTCACCGCGACGGCCGGGCCGGTGAGCGCGCGCGAGACCGGCCGGTCCGAGACGCCGGTCGCCTCCGGCTCGCCCGTCACCGACGTCACCGAGTCGGCGGTGCGGGTCAGGGTGCCGCTGCCGGCGTCGGCCGGCCCGCATCCGGCGGCCTGCGACTGGCTGTCCTACCTGCGGTTCCGGCACAAGGACGGACCCGCCTCGTCGGCCGCCGCCGACCGGATCCTGGTCGCGCAGCCCGGCATCCTGGAGGGCGCGGGCGCGTTCGACAGCGTCGCCCGCAACACGGTCTCGGCCGCGGGCAGGAGCGGGAAGCACATCGAGTTCTGGGCGCTCGACCGGCGTTCCAACTGCCTGGAGGACGGCACCGGGATCCAGGCGGGGCTCAGGGCGAAGGACGCCCATCTCGCCGTCGACTACTACTACCGGCAGAAAGAGGTGGACGGCCGGAAGTTCGCCGGATACCAGACCAACGACCAGGTGACGTGGCTCCAGAACGTCGGGCTTGAGCAGACCGTCCGCGACCAGTACGACCTGATGGTCAGGGAGCTTCCCGACCAGGCCGCGCGCAAGCGGAAGATGATGTGCGGGGGACATTCGCTCGGCGGCGTCCTGACGGCGTTCTTCGCCGAATGGGACTTCGACGGCGACCACTCCACCACGGACGACGCCGGGTACGAGCAGTGCTCGGGCTACTTCGCGCTCGACACCCGGATCTCGACGCGACTGCCCGGGTTCGGCGGCGCCTTCCCCGAGGACTGGGTCCCGCTCCTGCGGTTCGGCGCGGGCGCGGTCCAGGCCGGGCTGGAGACGGGCGTCGTCCCGCGCGCCCTGTCCGCCCCCGCCGTGATCAACACCGAGACGATGAACCTGCTCGCCATCGCGGGCCTGGCCGCGCGCCTCGACCCGGGCGGCGTCTCGGACCTCGCGACCTACGTCCCGCCGTCGTTCAACACCGACACCACCTACCGGATCCTGTTCTCCAAGGACTACCCGACGTTCCTCAAGGGCTCCCCGGCGGTGAAGGACTTCCGGATCACCAACGCCGCCGCGCTCGGCGGGCTGCTGGACGACAACTCCCAGCCGCTCGCCTTCATGCAGGCCAGCCTCGGCTTCTGGGACGGCGGGAAGATCGTCGACAAGGAGTTCCCCGCGCCGAACGACCTGGAGGGGATCGGGCTCGGCGGCCTGTCCCGGCTGCTCGGGACGGAGAAGAAGGCGATCCCGGACGAGCCGGACGGCCCGCTGTACACCTGGCGCGACTTCGACCGCGTCGGCGCCCCGGACGACCCGGTGCACAAGGCCGAGGACGGCACCCCGTTCACGTCCGCGGGCGAGGAGGTCACCGACCTCGCCGAGCTGGCCCGCAGCCTGGCGGAGCACCCGCTCGACTTCACCGAGCACTACTTCCCGACGAAGATGGTCACCGACATCGCGCTGGCCGCCGCCCCCGGGATCGCCGACGACGCCGTCCACGAGAACGGCGTCACCGCGAACCCGACGCTCAACCTGGAGGCGGAGGGCGGTCTCGGCGGCGACCCGCAGCCCGGCGACGTCGTCGCGCCCGGCTACCAGCACATCGACGTCCTGACGGCGTCCGCCGTCCAGAACGGCGGACGGCCGGAGCCGGTCTCGGTGAACCTCGCCGCGTTCGCCGCCGGGTGACGCTCCCCCTGACCCGCCGCCCGCCCCGCGGCACCCGGTGTTTCGCGGTGCGGGCGGCGGGTAGGTGGGCGGCGGGCCGAGCCGGAAAGGGCGGTGTGACGTGGGCGTTCGAACATGGATCGAGTCGTGGCCCGTCTACCGCCAGTTCAGCGGCGAGGACCCCCTCGGGCGGGGCGCGGCGGCCAGGAGCGCCGGCACCGAGCGGATCAGGCCGAGAGTCAGCACCGCCGACAAGGTCGTGAAGTCGGTCTGCCCCTACTGCGCGGTCGGCTGCGGGCAGGACGTGTACGTCGAGGACGGCAAGGTCACCCAGATCGAGGGCGACCCCGACTCGCCGGTCAGCCGGGGGCGGCTGTGCCCGAAGGGCTCGGCGTCCCTCCAGCTCACGACCGGGGCGGCCCGCGAGCACCGGGTGCTGTACCGGCGCCCGCACGGCACCGGGTGGGAGGCGCTCGACCTCGACACGGCGATGGACATGATCGCCGACCGGGTGATCGAGGCGCGCCGGCACGGCTGGCAGTGGGAGCAGGACGACCTGCGGGTGCGGCGGACGCTGGGCTTCGCGAGCCTCGGCGGCGCCACGCTCGACAACGAGGAGAACTACCTGATCAAGAAGCTGTTCACCGCGCTCGGCGCGGTGCAGATCGAGAATCAGGCCCGCATTTGACACTCCTCCACCGTTCCCGGTCTGGGAACCTCGTTCGGGCGCGGCGGCGCGACCACCTTCCAGCAGGACCTGCAGCACGCGGACTGCATCGTCGTGCAGGGCTCGAACATGGCCGAGTGCCATCCGGTCGGGTTCCAGTGGGTGATGGAGGCGAAGGCGCGCGGGGCGAAGCTGATCCACGTGGACCCGCGGTTCACGCGGACGAGCGCGCTCGCCGACGCGCACGTCCCGCTGCGCGCGGGGAGTGACATCGCGTTCCTCGGCGGGATCATCAACTACGTCCTGCGGAACGAGAAGTACTTCCGCGACTACGTCGTGGCCTACACCAACGCGTCGGTGATCCTCACCGACGAGTTCCGCGACACCGAGGACCTGGACGGCGTGTTCTCCGGCCTGGACAGGGACGAGCGCAGCTACGACCACCGAAGCTGGCGGTACGAGGGCATGGAGGTCCAGGCGGCCTCCGGCCAGCGCGACATGGAGTACGAGGACCGCGTCGGGCCGGTCGAGGAGGCGGCGCGCGGCGAGGCGCACGGCTCGGGCGGCCCGGCGATCGGCGTGGGCGCCCCGGAGCGGGACCCGACGCTGAACCACCCGCGGTGCGTGTTCCAGGTCCTCAAGCGGCACTACGCGCGGTACACGCCGGAGATGGTCGAGCGGATCTGCGGTGTCCCCCGGGAGCGGTTCCTCGAGGTCTGCGAGATGGTCACGGAGAACTCCGGCCGCGACCGGACGACCGCGTTCGCCTACGCGGTGGGCTGGACGCAGCACACGGTCGGCGTCCAGTACATCCGCGCCGCGTCGGTCCTGCAGGGGCTGCTGGGCAACATCGGACGTCCCGGCGGCGGCATCCTGGCGCTGCGCGGCCACGCGTCCATCCAGGGCTCGACGGACATCCCGACCCTGTTCAACCTCCTCCCCGGCTACATCCCGATGCCGCACGCCCACAGCAATGAGGACCTGGACGCGTTCGTCCAGGCGGAGGCGGCGAGCAAGGGCTTCTGGGGCAATATGCGCTCCTACATGGTCAGCCTGCTGAAGGCGTACTGGGGCGACGCGGCGACGGCCGACAACGACTACCGCTTCGACTACCTGCCGCGGCTGACCGGATCGCACAGCACCTACGAGACCTGCATGGCGCAGATCGACGGGGTGTGCAAGGGCTACTTCCTGATGGGCGAGAACCCGGCCGTCGGGTCGGCCAACGCCAAGATCCAGCGGCTCGGGATGGCCAACCTCGACTGGCTCGTCGTCCGCGACTTCTCGCTGATCGAGTCGGCGACGTGGTGGAAGGACGGCCCGGAGATCGAGACGGGCGAGATGCGCACCGAGGACATCGGCACCGAGGTGTTCTTCCTGCCCGCCGCCGCGCACACCGAGAAGGACGGCAGCTTCACCAACACGCAGCGCATGCTCCAGTGGCACCACAAGGCCGTTGAGCCCGCCGGGGACACGCGCAGCGACCTGTGGTTCATGTATCACCTCGGCCGCATCGTCCGGGAGAAGCTCGCCGGGTCCACCGACGAGATGGACCGGCCCGTCCTGGACCTGACGTGGGACTACCCGACGCGGGGCGACCTCGCCGAGCCGGACGCCGAGGCCGTGCTCGCCGAGATCAACGGCCGGGACGCCGACGGGAACCCGCTGTCGTCCTACACGCAGCTGAAGGACGACGGGTCCACCTCGTGCGGGTGCTGGATCTACTGCGGCTGCTACGCCGACGGTGTCAACCAGACCGCGCGCCGCAAGCCCGGCAAGGACCAGAACTGGGTGGCGCCCGAGTGGGGCTGGGCGTGGCCGATGAACCGCCGCATCCTCTACAACCGGGCGTCCGCCGATCCGGACGGCAACCCGTGGAGCGACCGCAAGGCGCTGGTCTGGTGGGACGCCGAGGAAGGCACATGGACGGGCCACGACGTGCCCGACTTCATCGCCGACCGTCCGCCGGACTACAGGCCGCCGAGCGACGCGACCGGGCCGGACGCGCTCGCCGGCACCGACCCGTTCATCATGCAGGCGGACGGCAAGGCGTGGCTGTACGTGCCGGCCGGCCTGACGGACGGGCCGCTGCCGACGCACTACGAGCCGCAGGACTCGCCGTTCCGGAACCCGCTCTACGAGCAGCAGCGCAACCCCGTCCGGCACCTGCCGCCGCCGCATCCCGACAACCGGTACGCGCCGAGCGGCGCGGACCCGGGGGCCGAGGTCTACCCGTACGTGGCGACGACGTACCGGCTCACCGAGCACCACACGGCGGGCGGCATGTCGCGCTGGCAGCCGTATCTGGCGGAGCTGCAACCGGAGTTCTTCTGCGAGGTCTCGCCCGAGCTGGCGGCCGAGCGGCGGCTGGAGCACGGCGGCTGGGCGACGATCGTCAGCCCGCGCGGCGTCGTGGAGGCGCGGGTCCTGGTGACCGAGCGGATGTCGCCGCTGACCGTGGACGGCCGCACGCTGCACCAGGTCGGGCTGCCCTACCACTGGGGCCCGAACGGCTACAGCCGCGGCGACGCGGCGAACGAGCTGCTGCACCTGTCCCTGGACCCGAACACGCACATCCAGGAGGCGAAGGCCCTGTCGGTCGACGTCCGCCCAGGCCGGCGCCCGCGCGGCCCGGCCGCCGCAGCGATGGTCCGCGAGTACCGGCAGCGCGCCGGGGTGACCGACCGGACCGGCACCGAGATCTAGCGGACGACGATCGGGTGCACGCCCGCGGGGATCAGTTCGCCGATGACGGGGGCGCCGGGGATCTCGCCTGCGAGCAGGAGGCCGCCGGAGGTCTGGGCGTCGGCGAGCAGGAGCCGCTCGTCCTCGCCGGCGGCGCCGAAGTCGGTGTGCGGGGCCACCCAGTCGAGGTTGCGGCGGGTGCCGCCGCTGACGTACCCGTCCCGCAGGGACGCGCGGGCGCCGTCGAGGTAGGGGACGGCGGCGGCGTCGACCACGGCGGTCACGCCGGACGCGCGGGCCATCTTGTAGAGGTGGCCGAGCAGCCCGAAGCCGGTCACGTCGGTGGCGCAGGCGATCCCGGCGTCCAGGGCGGCGGCGGACGCGTCGCGGTTCAGCGCGGCCATGGTCGCGACGGCGTGCGCGAAGACCTCGCCCGTCGCCTTGTGCCGGTTGTTCAGGACGCCGAGACCGAGAGGCTTGGTGAGGCTGAGCGGCGTACCCGGCTTGCCGGCGTCGTTGCGCAGGAGGCGGGCGGGGTCGGCGACCCCGGTGACGGCCATGCCGTACTTGGGCTCGGGGTCGTCGACGCTGTGGCCGCCGCCGACGTGGCAGCCCGCCTCGGCGGCGACGTCGAGGCCGCCGCGCAGGACCTCCCGCGCCAGGTCGAACGGCAGGACGCCGCGGGGCCAGGCGAGCAGGTTCACCGCCACGAGGGGACGGCCGCCGATCGCGTAGACGTCGGACAGTGCGTTGGCGGCGGCGATGCGTCCCCAGTCGTAGGGATCGTCGACGACGGGTGTGAAGAAGTCGGCGGTGGCGACGGCGGCGAGGCCGTCCTGGAGCCTGACCACGGCCGCGTCGTCGCCGGTGTCCAGGCCGACGATCAGGTCGGCGTTGGGCGAGGCGGGTGCGGCGCCGAGGCCGGCGACGACCTCCTCGAGCTCGCCGGGCGGGATCTTGCAGGCGCAGCCGCCGCCGTGCGCGTACTGGGTCAGCCGTTTCGTGGGCGGTCCGGTCATGCCTGCCTTCCGGTGCAGCGGCGGCGGAGGTCGTCGACCCGGACCGTGTAGCCCCGGTCGTCCAGGTACTCCAGGAGCGGGACGGCGACGCGGCGGGAGGTGCCGAGCGCGCGGCGCGCCTCACTCAGCGTGAAGGGGCCGCCGAGCCGGGCGAGCAGCTCGGCGGCGCGGGCGTCGTCGCCGGGCAGCAGGACGACGCCGTCGGCCACCCTGAGGAGCGCGCCGGTCGCGGCGGCGACCGCGAGCATCTTCGGTGTGAGGCCGAGTTCGGCGAGCCGGTTCGCGTCCGGCGCCTGGAACGGCGCCGCGGCCAGGTCGCGGCGGACGGCCTCGACGGCCTCGCGCACGGGCGGCGGCAGCTCGGGGGAGGTCGTCCGGCCGTAGATCCTGCCCTCGCGCCGCCGGAGGCCCCCGGCGAGGGCGTCGACGAGGACGCGGTCGGGGAGGCCGAGGGCACGGCGCGCGGCGTCGGCCGGGAGCCCGGGGTCGGCGGGGTTCGCCGCGGCGTGCTCCTCGACGGCCGCCGCCAGGCGCTCGCGCAGGTCCTTCCAGTGGGCGGGGTCGGCGAGCCACTCCCCCGCCACCGGCTCGAAGGGGACGGGGACTCCCATCGCCACCAGGTCCGACCGGCTGATCAGGCCCCGGCGGCGGAGCTCCTCGGCGCCGTCCGGGCGCCCGCTCATGGCGGCGAGCACACGGGCCCGCGCCGCCGCCGCGCCGCGCCGCGCGAACGGCTCGGGACGGACGTCCAGGACGGTCGCCCCCGCCGGGACGCGATGCCGTCCGGGGTCGCGCAGCAGCGCGACGTCCCCGACGCGCAGCGGCAGCGGGCGGCGCAGCGACAGCCGCGCCGTGTCCTCCCCCAGCGGGCGGACGTGGACAGGCACGGCCGCCGACCCCGCGTGCAGCGTCAGCTCGCGCGGCAGGTCGGGCGCGGCGTCGCCGCGCAGCCGGACGTCGACGACGTCGGCGGTGAGCCAGCGCCCGGGGGCGAGCAGGGCGTCGCCCCGGCCGATCTCCCCCGCGTCCCCGTGCAGGTTGACGGCGACGCGGGCGACGGCGCCGACCTCCCGGTGGTCCTCCTTGAGGCTCTGCAGCCCCCGCACGCGCAGGAGGGCGTCGCCGGCGGCGAGGCGGTCGCCGACGCTGATCGTCCCCGCGCCGAGCGTGCCGGTCACGACCGTGCCCCGGCCACGGACGGTGAAGACCCGGTCGATCCAGAGGCGGACGTCGGCGTCCCGGTCGGGTTCCGGCAGGGAGCCGGTGAGCCGTTCCAGGGCCGCGCGAAGCCCGTCGAGGCCTTCGCCCGTGGCGCCGCTGACCACGACCGATTCGACGCGGCCGAGCGAGGTGGCCGCGAGGCGGGCGAGCGCCTCCTCGCGGACCCGGTCCGCCGCCGCCGCGTCGGCGAGGTCGCACCGCGTCACGACGAGGAGGCCGTGCCGGACGCCCAGCGCGTCCAGGACCGCCAGGTGCTCCGCGGACTGGCGCTGCCAGCCCTGGTCGGCGGCCACCACGAACATGACGGCCGGGACGGGCCCGACCCCGGCGAGCATCGTGGTGACGAGCCGCTCGTGACCGGGGACGTCCACGAACGCGATCCGTTCGCCGTCCGGCAGGGTCGTCCAGGCGAAGCCCAGCTCGATGGTGAGGCCGCGCCGGCGCTCCTCCTCCAGCCGGTCGGGCTCCATCCCGGTGAGGGCGCGGACGAGCGTGGACTTGCCGTGGTCGACGTGGCCGGCGGTCGCGACGACGTGCGTCATCGCGCCTCCGCCCGGATGGTCTGCGCGCGGACCGCCTCGGCGAGGACGCCGTCCTGGTCCGGTGGCACGGACCGCAGGTCGAGCAGGCACCGGCCGTCCTCGACCCGCCCCATGACGGCGGGCGTCCCCCGCCGCAGGCGCGCCGCGTACGGCTCGGGCACCGAGACCGCCGCGCTCGGCAGGACGACGCCCGGCGCCCCGCCGCCGCCGACCGCCGCCTCGCTCCCGACGGCCACCGCGTCCACTCCCGCGTCCCGCAGCCGGGCGGCCAGACGCTCGGCCCGTTCCCGCACGGCCGCCGCGTCGGCGCGCAGCCCCTCGCCGGTCGGGGTGAGCGGCCCGCGGAGGGTGGCCTCCAGGGCGGCGAGCGTCAGCTTGTCGACCCGCAGGGCCCGCGCGAGCGGATGGCGGGCGAGGCGCCGCACCAGCTCGTCCTTCCCGAGCAGGAGCCCGCACTGCGGCCCGCCGAGCAGCTTGTCGCCGCTGGCGGTGACCAGGTCCGCGCCCGCCTTGAGCATGGACGCGGCGTCGGGCTCGTCGGGCAGGAGCGGCTCGGGGACGAGCAGGCCGGAGCCGATGTCGGCCACGACCGGCACTCCGAGCCCGGTCAGCTCCGCGACGCCGGCGCCCCGCGTGAAGCCCGTCACGCGGAAGTTGGAGGGGTGCACCTTGAGGATGAACCCGGTCGCCTCGCCGACGGCCGCCGCGTAGTCGTCCGGCGCGGTCCGGTTCGTCGTGCCCACCTCGCGCAGCCGGGCGCCGGTGGCGGCGAGCAGTTCGGGGATCCGGAACCCGTCACCGATCTCCACCATCTCGCCGCGGCTGATGACGATCTCCCGGCCGGGCGCGAGCACGGCGGCGGCCAGCACCAGCGCCGCCGCACCGTTGTTGACCAGGTGCGCGGCCTCCGCCTGGGGCACCCGCTCCCGCAGCGCCGCGAGGGCCGACCGCCCGCGCTCGGCGCGCCGGCCGGTCTCCAGGTCGAGCTCGACGTCGGTGGCGCCGGAGGCCACGGCCACAGCCTCGCGGGCCGCCGCCGACAGCGGCGCGCGCCCGAGGTTGGTGTGCAGGAGGACGCCGGTCGCGTTGATCACCGGGTGGAGCCCGGAGGCGCTCGGCGGCAGCGACGCGACGGCGGCGTCGGCCACCGCCTCCGGTGCGATCTCCCCGGCGCGGGCCCGGCGCTGGGCCGCGGCGATCGCCGCCTTCACGACGCCGCGCCCGAGCCGTCCCGCCGCACCCGCGAGGCGGGGTTCGGCGAGCAGCACGTCCGTGCGGGTGATCCGCCGCCGCTCGTCCTCCCCCGCGGCGGGCCCGGCTCCGCGATCCATCAGGCGACCTCCGACATGCAGCGCTACCCCGCCAGCATGGCACGCAAACAGCGCCGCCCCCGGCAGGGGCGCGACCGTCCCTGCTAACATGCATGACTCATGCATGACAGAGTGGCGAACCTGCTGGGCGCCGCCTCGCTGGCGGTGACCGACCTCGTGCTGGCCGGGGCCACGGACGCGGGACGGGTGGGCGCGAGCGGCGCGGCGGCGCTGGTCGTCCTGTCCCACGCGCCCGGCCTCGGCGTCACCGAACTCGGACGCCGCGTCGGGCTGACCCAGTCCGCCGCCGCGCGCATGGTGGACGGGCTCCAGGCCGCCGGCCAGGTCCGGCGCCGCCCCGGCGGAGGGCGCGCCGTCCAGGTCCTGCTGACGCCGGAAGGCGAGGAGTCGGTGCGCGCGATGCTGGCCGCGCGGGGCGCGCCGCTGGCCGGTGTGCTGGCCGTCCTGGACGACGCCGAGCGCGAGGTGCTCACCGGGCTGCTGGCCAAGCTCCTGGCCCGCCTCTACGAGGAGATCGGCGACTCCGAGGTCATCTGCCGCCTCTGCGACCGGGGGTGCTGCACGAGCGGTGGCGTCTGCCCGGTCGGCCAGGCCGAACGCGACGCGGGACGCGCATGACGGGCGTTCTCCTGGCCCTCGCCTCGGCCCTGCTCTACGGCGTCGCCGACGTCTGGGGCGGGCTGCTGTCGCGGCGCGCCGACTTCGCCGCCGTCGCGCTGCTCGGCCAGATCGGCGGGCTCGCGTGCGCGGTCGCGGCCGCGCTCGCCGTGCCCGCCCGCGCCGTGTCCGCGGGGGATCTGGCGTGGGGCGCGCTCTCGGGCGCCGGGACGGGCCTCGCGATGGTCTTCCTGTACCGGGGGATCAGCAAGGGGAACCTGAGCATCGTCGTCCCGGTGAGCGCGGTCGGCGGGGTGGCCCTGCCGGTGGTCGTCGGCGTCGCGTTCCTCGGCGACCGCCCCACGGCGGCGGCCTGGCTCGGGATCGCCATCGTGGTGCCCGCGCTGTGGCTGGTGTCCCGGTCCCGGTCGGACGAGGGGGGCCGGGTCCGCGCGGCCCTCGCGAACGGGCTCGCCGCGGGGGCCGGGATCGGCGTCCAGTACCTGGCCCTCGCCCAGGCGGGAGACGACTCCGGGATCTGGCCCGTCGCGGCGGGACGGGTCGCGGCCGTCCTCGCGATCGCGCCGATGATGTGCTCGGGCGGGCGGCGCCTTCCGGGCGGGACGGTGTGGCTCTGGTCGGCGGTGAACGGCGGCCTCGCGGCGGCGGCGCTCGTCTGCTACCTCCTCGCGACCCGGCAGCAGCTCGTCGTCATCGCGGTCGTGCTGTCCTCGCTGTATCCGGTGGTCCCGGTGCTGCTCGGCGTCACGGCGCTGCGCGAGCGCCTGTCGCGGACGCAGGCCGCGGGCCTGGCCGGCGCCGCCGCGGCCGTCGTCCTGCTGACCCTCGCGGCGGGGTGAGGACCACTCCTTGTCGGCTGCGACCAGGCGCATCCGCCGAGTGTGACAAGGAACCGGGCGGCGTTGTCACCGATGTGAGTGTCTTGTGTGACGCACGCCACCTAGCCTGGCGGGCCGAGTGTCCGCTGACGGAGGTGACACTTTGACGGAGCTGTACGAGAGGTCCGCCCAGGCCGACGATCTGTCAGGGGAACCCTGGCGCGACGTACCGCGAGAAGAGGCGCAGTGGATGCGCCCGCACCTTCCGGCCCTGGTCGACTCCATGGTGGAGGGCGTGCTGCGGCACGTCCCCGAGTACGCGCGCCCCGACGACCCCGTCTACATCGAGGTGATGCGGCTCGCGACGGCGCAGGGCATGGGGCACTTCGTGCAGATGATCGCCGACCCCGACACCTCCTGGCAGGAGGTGCACCAGGTCTACTTCGACATCGGGTACGGGGAGGCGGTCGAGGGTCGCGGGCTGGAGCACCTGCAGAACGCGATGCGGGTCGCCTCCAGGACCGCGTGGCGGTACCTGTCGCGGGAGGCCGACCGGCTGAAGAAGCCCCGCGACCTGGCGATCGCGCTCACCGAGGCGAACTTCGCGTACCTGGACCTGCTGGCGTCCGCCGCCGCGCAGGGCTACGCCCGGGCGCGGGAGAAGACCGCGGGTGAGCGCGAGCAGCGCCGCGGCCGGCTGCTGAGCCTGCTGCTGTCCGACCCGGGGGCGCCGCGGGAGGTCGTCGCCGAGCAGGCCAACCTCGCCGGCTGGCCGCTGCCCGAGCGGCTGGCGGTGATCGTGCTGGAGCCGCGGCCCGGCAGCGGCGGGGAGGGGCCCGCCGGGCTGCCGCCGTCCCTGCTGAGCGGCATCGACCGCGGGCGGCCGTGCCTGGTGATGCCCGACCCGGACCGCCCCGGCGGCCCCGCCCGGCTGACCGCCACCCTCGGCGGCTGGGCGGGCGCGGTCGGGCCCTCCGTACCGCTGGACCGGGCCGGGATCTCGCTGCACTGGGCGCACCGGACGCTCGACTCGATGGCGGCCGGACGGCTCGGCCGGCAGGGCCCCGGCGCGCTCGTCCACGCCGACCGGTACGTGCCCGACCTGCTGCTGGAGGAAGGCTGGACGCTCGCCGAGGCGGCGGCGCGGCGGCGGCTGGCCCCGCTCACCGCGCTCGGCCCGCACCGCGGCGGCCGGCTGGCGGTGACGCTGCTGGAGTGCCTCAAGCACGGCTTCAACGCGACGGACGCGGCGGAGGCGCTGTGCGTGCACCCGCAGACCGTCCGGTACCGGCTGGCGCAGCTGCACGAGATCTTCGACTACGACATCGAGGACCCGGCGATCCGGCTGGAGCTGATGCTGCTGCTCCCCGTCTGGCTGCGCGACGGCGCCGACGGGGAGCACGCGTGAGGAGCCCGGTCCCGGCTCACGCGGACCGGGACGCCGCCTCCGCGACCGGCAGCCTCCCGTCGAGGTAGTCCTGCCGGCACGCCGACCGGGCGATCTTCCCGCTGCTGGTGCGCGGCAGTCCGCCCGGCTCGATCAGCACGAAGTCGTGCACGCGCAGGTCATGCTGCTGCTTCACGGCCGTCCGCACCGCCCGCGCCACCTCGTCCTGGTCGAGCAGCGCGATCGGCACCCGGCGGTTCCGCTCGGCCACCACGACCAGGCCCTCGGTGTCGCCGGTGTCGACCGCCACCGCGCAGGCGTACTCGCGGCGGACCGCCTTGTGCGCGCCGGAGACGGTGAACTCGATGTCCTGCGGGTAGTGGTTGCGCCCGTCCACGATGACCAGGTCCTTGATCCGGCCGGTGACGAACAGCTCCCCGCCGTGCAGGACGCCGAGGTCCCCGGTGCGCAGCCACGGGGAGCGCGGCAGGTCGCCGTGGCCCGCGAGCTTCGCCTCGAACGTCTCCCTGGTGGCCTCGGGACGCCCCCAGTAGCCGGCGGCGACGTTCGGGCCGTGCACCCAGATCTCGCCGACGGCGCCGTCCGCGAGCCGCACGCCGGTCTCGGGGTCGGCGATGGCGACGTGCTGGCCGTAGGACGTCCCGCAGGCGATCAGCTGGATCGCGCCGGGCGCGCCCGCGTCGCACGGTTCGGCGGTGCCCCGGCGCAGCCCCTCGTGGTCGAAGGCGACGCGGGTCGGCTCCCGGAAGCGGGACGACGCCGACACGTACACGGTCGCCTCGGCCAGCCCGTACGCGCACACCTGCGCCTCGGGCCGCAGCCCGCAGTCCTTGAACGCCTCGTAGAAGCCGGTGAGCGTGCTCTCCCGGATCGGCTCCGCGCCGTTCATGAAGACCTGCACGCCGCTCAGGTCGAGCTTCGCCTTCTCCTCCTCCGTGACCTGCGCGGTGAGGTACTCGTAGGCGAAGTTGGGGCCGCCGGTGAACGCGTGGCTCTGCGCGCTGAGCAGCTCCAGCCAGCGGACGGGGCGCATGACGAACGCCACCGGATCCATGATCACGCCCGGGTTGCCGTACACCAGCGGCAGCGCGACGGTGGTGACCAGGCCCATGTCGTGGAAGACGGGCAGCCAGTTCACGCCGGACGACACGCGCGGGATGCCCTCGAACGTCCGCCACAGCTGCTCGGCGTTCGTCGCGAAGTTCCCGTGCGTGATGATGACGCCCGCGGGGGTGCGGGTGGAGCCGGAGGTGTACTGGAGGTAGGCGACGTCGCCCGGGTCGATGGGCTCGGGCGTCCAGTCGAGCGCCGCGTCCACCTCGTCCGCGACGATGATCTCGGCGGGCTCCCGGACGGAGCCGCCCGCGAGGAACGAGCGGACGTGCGGCAGCGAGGCGCTGGTGGTGATCACGACGTCGGGTTCGGCGTCCTGGTAGACGGCGAGGAGCCGGTCGCCGTGGCCCGGCAGGTCCGGGGAGAACAGCGGGACGCCGATGACGCGGGCGTACATGGCGCCGAGGAACGCGGTGACGTAGTGCAGGTCCTGCGGGGCGAGCAGCGCGACGCGGCGTCCGGGCTCGGTGGCCCGGCGGATGGCGGCGGCGATGCTGCGGGCGCGCCGGTCCAGCTCTCCCCAGGTGACGTCGGTGGCGACGCCATCCGGGTCCGTCATGTAGTCCATGAAGGTGTAGGCGCGGTCGCCGGGGAAGTCCTTGGCGAACCGGGCGAGCCGCTCGATCAGCGGCGTGCGGTCGAGCGGGGGAAGGTCGGTCATGCTCGCTCTCCGGTGCTGGGGGCGGTCACGCGGCGGGCGGCGAGGCGCTCGTGGTCGGGCCAGCGGACGTCCCAGACCCAGCCGAGCCTCTCGAAGACCCAGATGACGCGGGCGCTGATGTCGATCTGCCCCTTCAGGACGCCGTGCCGCGCGCAGGTCGGGTCGGCGTGGTGCAGGTTGTGCCAGGACTCGCCGAACGACGGGATCGCCAGCCACCACACGTTGCGGGCCCGGTCGCGCGTCTTGAAGTCCTCCTTGCCGAACACGTGGCAGATCGAGTTGATCGAGAACGTGATGTGGTCGCCGACGAAGACGCGCATCACCCCGCCCCAGAACAGCGCGGTGACGGCGCCGTGCCACGACCAGGTGAGCAGCGCGCCCAGCCCCATCGGGACGAGGAACGTCGACAGCACGATCACGGCGTACACGGGGTCGAGGGACAGGAACCGGATGTCCCTGTCCTTCAGCAGGTCGGGCGCGTACTTGCTGCGGGACGTGCGCTCCTTGCTGAAAAGCCAGCCCATGTGCGCGTGGTAGAGCCCCTTGGTGAGCCCCCACACGCCGGGCCCGTACGCCCAGGGCGAGTGGGGGTCGCCCTCCTGGTCGGCGTACTTGTGGTGGCGGCGGTGGTCGGCGACCCAGCGGACCACCGAGCCGTGCATGGCCTGCCCGCCGAGGATCGCGAGGGCGATCCGCAGCCACCGCTTGGCCTTGAATCCGCCGTGGGTGAAGTGCCGGTGGTAGCCGACCGTGATCCCGATCGCGTTCAGCGGATACAGGAACGCGAAGATGGCCACGTCGGTCCAGCCGATCCCCCAGCCCCACAGGAAGGGGACGGCGCCCAGCAGCCCGATGACGGGCCCCACCACGAACACCACGACCGCGACGCGCTCGGGGAACGGGACGGTGCCGGACAGGTCCGGCTGCGGGGTGCGGCTGCCGACGTCGGCGACGCCCGCTGTCATGTTCACGACTCCCTTGGTCTCGTGTAGCTGCGTTTGGTGTGCGTCTCGGCTTCGCGGTCAGCAGTTGCCCTGGGCGGGCTTGCCCTCGAAGCGGTCACCGAGGAAGTTGGTCACGTCCCCGGCGGCTCCCCAGTCGGTGGACAGGTGCTCGGCCGGGTAGGTGTTCTTCCACGTCGTGGTGATGCCGGCCTTGCAGTAGGCCTGGCGGGTGGCGTCCTCGGTCTCGTGCGGGATGATCTCCTCGAGCCAGCCGCGGTACTGGAACACCGGGAAGCCGATCCTGTACGTGGCGCCGGAGGACGGGGTGCCGATGCCGACTCCGAGCTTCTGCCGGTCGACGATGTCGCCCCAGGTGACGCCGCCGGGGCCCCTCAGCGCGTAGATCTGCCCCAGCGACAGGCCGTCCGTGGAGAAGCTCTCGGCCCTCGCGCCGAGGAAGACCGCGAGCGTCCCGTACAGGCAGTTGGACCTGACGTCCTTGATCGCCTGCACGCCCCGGTCGTTCATCAGCTCGTCGAAGGGCATCTCCGGGTGGGCGGCGTGCAGGCCGACGAGCGCGTCGGCGAGGAAGCCCGCGAACAGGCTGCCGTTGAGCTGTTCGGCCGTCAGCTTCAGGTCGCCGGGCACGCCGCCCGCCGCCGCGCCGACGACCTTCAGCTCCGGCGCGTAGGACGAGGCGAGCTGCGCGCCCCACAGCGCGGCCGCACCGCCCTCGGAGTAGCCGGAGATGCCGACCGCGCCGTCCGCCGTGAGGGGTCCGCCGGGGATGCGGCGCGACGTCCGGACGGCGTCGAGCAGCGCATGCCCCGCGTTCGCGCCGACCATGTAGGTGTGGACCTGCCCGGCGAGGTACCCGGCGCCGTCGGTGGCGGCGACCGCGAAGCCCGCCTTGAGGAACAGCGTCAGGTTCGCGCCCTCGTACATGTCGACGTACTCGCCGGCGAGCTGCTTGGAGAAGGCGCACTGCGGGCCGGAGCCGAGCGTGCCGGGGTTGAACGCGACGGTCGGGCGGGACCCGCCCTTCGTCCAGGCCGCGTCGGGGACGGCGACCGTCCCGGTCACCACGTTCCCGGCGCCCTTGGCGTCGGTCGAGACGTACCGGACCTTCCACGCCTTCATCGGGACGTCGCCGGGGATGTTCGTCAGCTTCGCCGGACGGCAGGCGAGCAGATCCCCCGGGCTCCCCGTGACCGTCGCGGGCGGCGCCGCGTAGATCTCCGCGTCGGTCGCGTCGCAGCCGGAGGGCACGGCGGCGGCCGGGGGCGCGGCGACGGGCACGGCGAGGGCCGCGCCGAGCGCCGCGGTGGTGAGCAGGCTGC
This sequence comes from Actinomadura citrea, assembly GCF_013409045.1. NCBI lineage: Bacteria > Bacillati > Actinomycetota > Actinomycetes > Streptosporangiales > Thermomonosporaceae > Actinomadura > Actinomadura citrea. The sequence goes on from NZ_JACCBT010000001.1 coordinate 7,036,641, forward strand.
GGAAGCGCATTCTCGCTCCAGGAGTGGACTGGAAACCGAATGCTGACGACTGTCTCCCACCCGGCGCGACGCGCGGAATGAAGTCCTGTCACATGCCGGGGCGCCGTTATTAGCACTCAACTCAAGATCTGAGGAGGTCGGCCACCTTCCCGATCCCGTCCCGGATCGCGGTCTCGGTGAGGTCGCCGAAGCCGAGGACGAGACGCGGCGGCTCGGCCGCGCCGGACGCCCGGTAGGTGCTCATCCCGTACAGGCCGACCGACCGCCTGCGCGCCTCGGCGACGACGCGCCGCTCGTCCGTCCCGCCGGGGAGGTGCGCGACGGCGTGGAAACCCGCGGCCAGCCCGGTCAGCCGGACGGCGGGCGCGTGCTCGGCGAGGGCCGCGACGAGCGCCGCGCGGCGCCCGGCGTAGAGGGGGCGCATCCGGCGCAGGTGCCGCCCGTAGCGGCCGGACTCGATGAGCGCGGCGAGCGCGAGCTGGTCGAGCACGGGCGAGCCGCGGTCGGCGAGCCGCTTCTCCTCCGCCACCGCCCGGGTCAGCGCGGGCGGGCACAGGATCCAGCCGAGCCGGACGCCCGGGGCCAGCGACTTGCTGACCGTCCCGAGGCCGAGGACGCGGCCGGGCGCGAGCCCCTGCACCGACCCCACGGGCTCCCGGTCGTAGCGGAACTCGGCGTCGTAGTCGTCCTCGACGACGACCCCGTCCCGCTCGCACGCCCAGTCGGCGAGGGCGCGGCGCCGCTCGGGGGCCAGCACGACGCCGGTCGGCCACTGGTGCGCCGGGGTGACGACGACCGCGCGGGCGCCGCTCGCGTCCAGCGCGTCCACGTCCAGCCCGAGGTCGTCCACCGGGACGGGCACCGCCTCGATCCCGGCGCGATCCGCGGCGGCCATGGTCGCGCCGTCGCCGTAGCCGGGGTCCTCGAACGCCACGCGGCGGACGCCCCGGCGGGCCAGGACGTGCAGGACGATGCCGAGCCCCTGGGCGAAGCCGCCGCAGACGACGATGTCGTCGGCCTCGGCGACCGCCGCTCGCACCCGCCGCAGATGACCGGCGAGGACGCCCCGCAGGACCTCGCTGCCGCGCGGGTCGCCGTAGCCGAGCGCCTCGTTCCGCACCGTCCGGGCGACCTCCCGCTGCGCCCACGACCAGTCGCCGCGCGGGAAGGACGCCAGGTCGGGCACGCCCGCGGCGAAGTCGACGCGGAGCCGGGAGGCGTCCGGCGGCGCGCCGGGCGCCGGTTCGTCGTCGACCGCGCGGACGGATGCCACGCGGGTGGCCGACCCCGTCCGCGCGCACAGGTATCCCTCGGCGTTGAGCTGGCCGTAGCACTCCTGGACGAGACCGCGGGAGACGCCGAGCTGGCGGGCCAGCTCGCGGGACGACGGCAGCCGCTCCCCCGCCTTCAGCCGTCCGGTGCAGATCGCGTCGCGCAGCGCGGTCTCCAGCTGGGAGCGCAGCGTCCCGGTCGCGTCCCGGTCCAGGGCCAGCAGCAGCTCCGGTGTCGAACCGGCCCACTCGATTGCCATGAAATTGGACCATATAGCAGGCCGGATGCTCCCTTACGGTCATGCCCATGAGCGAGACACAGGGAACCCTGCCGCGTCCGAGCACCGTCCGGGCCGTGCGGCCGCCGCTGGTCGGGCGGCATCTGGCGCTGGTGTTCGCGGCCGCCTTCGCCACGCTGACGGGGTTCTTCCTGCTGTTCTCGGTCGTGCCGATGTACGCGGTGGACGGCGGCGCGGGCGGGGTCGGCGCCGGCCTCACCACGGGAGCGCTGATGCTGACGACGGTGCTCGCCGAACTCTCGCTGCCCCGGCTGCTCGACCGGTTCGGGCACCGACGGGTGCTCGCGGCGGGGATCCTGCTGCTCGGGGCGCCCTCGCTGGCGCTGCCGTTCTCCTCGGCCATGGCGACGATCACCGTGGTGAGCCTGGTCCGCGGCCTCGGCTTCGCGGTGGCCGTGGTGGTGACGGGCGCGCTGGTCGCGGCGCTCGTCCCGGCGGAGCGGCGCGGCGAGGGGATCGGGGTGTTCGGGATCGTGGCCGGGGTGCCGTCGCTGCTCGCGCTGCCGCTCGGGGTGTGGCTGGCGGGCGAGGTCGGCTACACGCCGGTGTTCGTCGCGGGCTCGGTGGCCTCGCTCGCCGCGCTGGCGGTGCTGCCCGGCCTGCCGCGCAGGATCTCCGGCCCGGCCTCGTCGTCGCCGGCCCCTGAGCGGCCCTTCGGCATCGCCGCGGGCCTGCGGTCGGCGGCGCTGCTGCGCCCGGCCGTCGCGTTCGCCTCGACCGCGATGGCGGCGGGCATCCTGATCACGTTCCTGCCCGACGCCGTTCCCGGCGGGGTCGCGGCGGCGGCGCTGTTCGTCCAGCCGGCGGCCGCCACGCTCTCGCGCTGGTGGGCGGGACGCATCGGGGACCGGCACGGCGCCGCGCGGCTCCTCCTGCCCGCCGTCGCCGTCTCCGCGTCCGGCATCGCGCTGCTGTCCCTCGCGCCGAACACGGTCGCCGTCCTCGCCGCCATGGTGGTGTTCGGCGCGGGCTTCGGCGTCACGCAGAACGCGAGCATGACCGTGATGTTCGAGCGGGCGCCCGCGTCCGGCTACGGCACGGTCAGCGCGCTGTGGAACATCGGCTACGACGGCGGCATGGGCGTCGGCGGCGCCGCGTTCGGCCTCGCCGCCGCCGCGACCGGCTACCCGGTCGCCTTCGCGCTCACCTCCGCCGTGATGCTCCTGGCCCTTCCCCTGGCGTTCTCCCGCCGTTCCGATTCCCGCCGTTCCGATTCCCGCCGCTCCTAGCCGAGACGGGCGGCGATCCGGTCGACGTCGCCGCGCTCCGCCTCGGGCAGCGGCGCACCGGCGGCCGCCCGGGCCCGCGACGCGGCGGCCAGCGCCCGCGCGGCCTCCGCGCGGCGGCCGGCGAGGGAGAGCGCGCCGGCCAGGCCCTCCTGCGCGAGCGCGACCGCGCGCGGGTGGCCGGTGGCGCGGGCCGCCGCCAGGCCCTCGGTGTGCAGGTCGAGCGCCCGGTCGGCGTCGCCCCGCAGCTCGGCGATGAACCCCAGCTCGGCCAGGAGGAACGCGAGGCCGGGGGCGCCGTCGATGTCGCGGCACCAGCCGAGCCAGCGGCGCAGGATCGCCTCGGCCTCGGCCAGGCGCCCGCGCCTGCGCGCCGCGAGGGCGAGGCCGATCTCGGCGAAGTGCTCCATCCGGCGGTGCGACTGGCGGACGGCCAGCCGCCTGCCGCGCTCGTGCAGGTCGTCTGCACCGTCGAGGTCGCCTTCGAGCAGCGCGACGCGGCCGAGGCGGGCCAGCCGTCCGGCCGCCTCCGCCCAGAGCCCGAGCTCCTCGGCGTCGCGCAGCCCGCTCTCGTGGAGGTCCCGCGCGCGGGCGTAGTCGCCGGCCACCTCCGCGACCAGGCCGAGCGTCTCGGTGGCCTGGAGCCGTCCCCACCGGTCGCCCGCCGTACCGAACAGCCGCAGGGCCCGCTCGCCGTCGCACCGGGCCCGGGGGAGGTCACCGGCCGACAGCGCCTGCCCGGCCCGGACGGCGAGCGCCGCCGCCTCGCCCCAGCCGTCGGCGCGGGCGCGGAACCCGTCCAGCGCGCGGGCCGTGAGCTCGTCGATCGGCGCCAGGTCCCCGAACCCTCCCCGGACGAATCCGAGGAACCAGTGCGCCCACGGGTCGCCGTCGGCGGCCAGGGCCTCGCGCACGCGCTCGGCGCGGTCCGCGCCGTCGCCGTCCAGCAGGGCGAACCCGGTGTGCCAGGTCCGCGCCCGGGCCGCGGACGCCGGGTCCGCCGCGCCCGGCACGGCGAGCGCCCGCTCGAACGCCCGGCGCGCCTCGCCGGCGCGGCCCCACAGGAACCAGGCCCAGCCCATGGCGTTGACCAGCCGCAGCGCGAGACCGGCGTCCCCGGCCCGGACGGCGCCGTCGAGGGCGGCCCGCAGGTTGCCGGTCTCCGCGCGCAACCGCCGCAGGGCGTCGCGCTGCCCCGGACCGCGCAGGTCGGCGCGTTCGGCCAGGCGGATGTAGTACTCGGCATGGCGGCGGCGCACCCGCTCGTCCTCGCCCGCCTCCCGGAGCCGCTCGGCGCCGTACGCGGCCACCGTTTCGAGCAGCCGGTACCGCGGTCCTTCTCCGGCCACGACGAGCGACCTGTCGACGAGGCCCGCGAGCGTCTCGACGTCGGCGCCGCAGACCGCCTCGGCCGCGTCGAGGGTGCAGCCGCCCGCGTGGACCGCCAGCCGCCGCAGCACCGCCCGCCCGCGCGCGTCCAGGGGCTCCCAGCTCCAGTCGATCAGGGCGCGGAGCGTCCGCTGCCGGGGCGGGGCGTCCCGGGCACCGGACGACAGCAGCCGGAAGCGGTCGTCCAGCCGTTCGGCCAGACCGGCGAGGCCGAGCGCCCGTACCCGCGTCGCCGCCAGTTCCAGGGCCAGCGGGACGCCGTCGAGCCGGTCGACGATCGCCGCGATCGACTCGGTGCTCCGGGGTCCGGGCGCGATGCCCGCCCGCTCGGCGAGCAGCGCGGCGGCGGCCCCGGCGTCCAGCGGCGGGACGGTCCACAGCCGCTCCCCCGAGATCGCGAGCGGCTCCCGGCTCGTGGCGAGGACCCGCAGGTCCGCGACGTCCCGCAGCAGCGCCGCCGCCAGCCGAGCCACCGGTTCGGCCACGTGCTCGCAGTTGTCGAGGACCAGCAGCGCCCGCCTGCCGCCCAGCGCCTCGCCCAGCCGCGCGGCCGGTCCGCCGCCGGAGCCCGCGTCGTCGCGCAGCCCGAGCACCCCGGCGGTGAACGACGCCGCGTCGTCGGCGGACGCGCCCGCCTCCAGCCCCTCGTCGAGCCGCACGAGCCACACCTCGCCCGGGTCGCGCAGTCCGCGCGCGACCGCCACCGCGAGCCGGGTCTTGCCCACCCCGCCCATCCCGTGCAGCGTCACGAGCCGCGACTCCTCCAGCAGCGCGGTCAGCTCCCGGACGGCCGCGTCGCGGCCGATGAGGGGCGCCACGTCGGCCGGCAGGTTGCCCCGTGATCCAGCGACCGCCGGGTCGCGGCGGAGCATGGACGCGTGCAGGGCCGCCAGCGCGGGCGAGGGGTCCAGGCCCAGGTCGTCGCGCAGGCGGACGCGCAGGTCGTCGTAGGCGGCGAGGGCCTCGGCGGGGCGGCCCGCGCGGTAGAGGGCCCGCATGTGGGCCGCGCGCAGCCGTTCCCGGAACGGGTGCCGGCCCACCGGTCCGCGCAGCTCGGCCGCCAGCGCCGCGTCCTCGCCCAGCTCCAGGCGGGCCTCGGCCTGCCCCTCCAGGGCCGCGAGGCGCAGTTCGTCCAGGCGGGCGATCTCGGGGGCGGCGAACGGCGCGTCGGCGAAGTCGGCGAACGCCGAACCGCGCCAGAGCGCCAGCGCCTCGGCGAACCGCGCGGCGCGAGGGGCCGGGCCCGGTTCGTCCGCAGCCCGCCCGGCGAGGTCCGCGAAGTCGAGCGCGTCGGTCCGTGCGGCCAGCCGGTAGCCGGGCGGGCGGGTCTCGACCAGTGCCCGGGCGCCCGGTTCGGCGTCCTCCAGCGTCCGGCGCAGCTGGGAGACGCGGGCCCGCAGCGTCGCCGCCGGATCGGCGGGCAGCGCGTCGCCCCACAGGTCGTCGATGAGCCGGTCGGCGGGGACGGCGCGTCCGGCGTGCGCGAGGAGATCGGCCAGCAGCGTCCGCACCTTCCGGTCCGGGACCGGGACCGGACGGCCGTCCTCGGTCCGCACCTCCAGCGGACCGAGGACCCCGAAGCGCATGCACCCACCGTAATGCGGCCCGAACCTTTCCCGAACCCGCCCGCCGCAGGCTGGAGCCCTGCGAACGAGAGGATCGACATGATGACGACTTCCGTGACCGTGCTCGGGCTGGGGCTGATGGGAAGCGCGCTCGCCGAGGCGCTGCTGGAGGACGGGCGGACCGTGACCGTCTGGAACCGCTCGCGCGCCAAGGCCGAGCCGCTCGTGGCCAAGGGCGCCGTGGAGGCGGAGAGCGCCGCGGCGGCGATCTCGGCGAGCCCGCTGGTGATCGTGTGCCTGTCCGTGTACGCCAACGCCGAGGAGATCCTCGACGGCGGCGCGGCGGCCGGGCGCACGATCGTCCAGCTCACCAACGGGACGCCCCGGCAGGCGCGCGCCCTGGCCGGCCGCGCCGCCGGGCTCGGCGCCCGGTACGTGGACGGCGGGATCATGGCCGTCCCGCCGATGATCGGGCGGCCGGAGGCGCTGATCCTCTACAGCGGCGACGAGGAGGCGTTCGAGGAGCACCGCGAGACGCTCGCCGTGCTGGGCCGGCCGGAGTTCCTCGGCGCCGACCCGGGGCTCGCGCCGCTGTTCGACCTGGCCCTGCTGGACGCCATGTACGGCTTGATCGCCGGCTTCCAGCACGCCTTCGCGCTCGTGCGGTCGGAGAAGGTCGCGGCCACGGACTTCGAGCCGATGGCCACGGCGTGGCTGACCGCGATGATGGGCATGCTCCCCGAACAGGCCCGCGCCGTCGAGGCGGGCGACTTCGCCACCAGCGTCTCCAGCGTCGCGACCAGTCAGGTCGCGTTCCCCGGCCTGATCGAGACGAGCCGCGACCAGGGCGTGGACCCCGGGTACCTGCTCCCCCTGCGGGACCTGCTCGACCGCGCGGTCGAGCAGGGCCACGGCGAGGACGGCCTGGCCCGCCTGATCCCCCTGCTGGAGCATCCCGCGCGGTAGCCGGGTCCGTTGCGAATTGGTGGAGTCTTCATTAACGGTTCGCTGGTCGTGCAGGGGGCGCGCCTACTCTCCCGCCATGCGCCGAACAGCAGCAGCACTCGCGACCGTCCTGACCGCCGGCCTCGCCGCCGGCGTCCAGACGGCCGCCGCGGCGGAGCCGTCCACCTGCGGCACCCCCGCCGACCACCAGATCGCCGAGGTCCAGGGCAGCGGCGGCGCGACCCCCCTCGCCGGGCAGACCGTCCGGGTCGAGGGGGTCGTGACCGCGGACTTCCAGCGCGCCGACCAGCTCAAGGGCTTCTTCGTCCAGGACCCGACGCCCGACGCGGACCCGCGGACCTCCGACGGGCTCTTCGTCTACTCGACCATCGAGGTCGCGGTCGGCGACCGGGTCCTGGTCACCGGCAAGGCCGTCGAGTACAACGGGCTCACCGAGCTGTCGCCCGTCTCGGCCGTGGACGTGTGCGGCCAGGGGAAGGTCGCGTCCACGGCCGTCCGGCTGCCGCTCAAGGGCGGCGCGGGCAGGGAGCAGTACGAGGGCGTGCTGCTGCGGTTCGGCCAGCGGCTCACCGCCACCGAGACCTACCAGCTCGGACGGTACGGGCAGGTCACCGTCTCCGCCGGCGGCCGCCTCTTCCAGCCGACCGACGGGCACGGCTCCACCCAGGCGGGCAACGACGCGCGGCGGCTCCTCGTCGACGACGGGTCGAACGTGCAGAACCCGGCGACGATCCCGTACACCGATCCCCGCGTCCTGCGGATCGGGGACGCCACGACCGGGCTGACCGGCGTGCTCACCTACCAGTTCGGCGACTACGCGTTGCAGCCGACCAGGGCCGCGCGGTTCGACGACGAGAACCCGAGGCGGAAGCGGCCGCAGAAGGTGGGCGGTGACGTGCGCGTCGCCGGCTTCAACACGCTGAACTGGTTCACGACGCTGGACGAGCGCGGAGCGGACACCCCCGAGGAGCAGGAGCGGCAGCTCGCCAAGCTGACCGCCGCGCTGCGGGGCCTGGACGCCGACGTCGTCGGGCTGATGGAGGTCGAGAACAACGGCGACACCGCCGTCGGGGCGATCGTCGACCGGCTCAACCAGGCGGCGGGCGCCGGGACGTACGCGTGGGTGAGGCACCCGTACCCGGGGACGGACGAGATCCACGTGGCGCTCGTCTACCGGCCGTCGAAGGTCGCGCCGGTCGGTGACGCGCGCTCGTCGCAGGACCCGGTGTTCGACCGCCCGCCGCTGGTGCAGACGTTCCGCCCCCGTGCGGGCGGGACGGCGTTCACCATGATCGTCAACCACCTCAAGTCGAAGGGCTGCGACGGCGCCACCGGACCCGACCAGGACCAGGGCGACGGCCAGGGCTGCTACAACGCCCGCCGCGTGTCCCAGGCCGAGGCGGTCGGCGCGCTCGCGGCGGGCGTGCCGAACCCGCTCGTGATCGGCGACCTCAACGCCTACACCGCCGAGGACCCGGTGAAGGCGCTCACCGGCGCCGGGCTCGTCGGGCAGACGCAGCGGTTCGTCCGCCCGGACCAGCGGTACAGCTACGTGTTCGACGGGCAGTCGGGCGAGCTGGACCACGCGCTCGCGGGCAGAGCGCTGTCGCGGCGCGTGACCGGCGCGACGATCTGGCACGTCAACGGCGACGAGCCGGTGTTCCTCGACTACAACACCGAGTTCAACCCGCCCGCGTTCTACCGGCCGGACGCGTTCCGCTCCTCCGACCACGACCCCGTCCTGCTCGGCCTCGACCTGCGCTGAGCCCCTCCCTCGGGCCGGCCGCCGGAAAAGGGCGGCCGGCCCTCTCGCGCGGCACGGTGACCGAGCGTATGATCCAGGTCACATTCCTAGAGATCGGTGCGCACATGACCGAAGCCGTGTCCGGCGCCGTCCCCGCCTCGCCCGCCGTTCCCCGTCTCGCATTCGGTATCGGCCCCGACGGGACCTACACCCGGTTCGGGCAGATCGTCGCCTTCGCCCTCGGCCTCCTCACGACGTTCGTGTTCCTGCCGCTGGTCGTGGTCGGCGCCCTCCTGTACACGCGGGCCGAAACCCGGTTCGGGGAGGACCCCGCGCGGGCCCGCACGCTGGTGAACTGGTCGTGGCTCAGCATCACGACCCCCGTCCTGATCGCGGCCGTCGCGATCGTCGTCGTCGCCGCGCTGAAGGGCTAGCGGGAAGAGGACCGGCCCGGGACGGGTTGGCCACGGTATGACCGTGCGCCTCTCCGTCCTCGATCTCGCCCCCGTCGTCACCGGCTCCACGTCCGGCCAGGCCCTGCGCAACACGCTCGACCTGGCCCGGCACGTCGAGCGGCTCGGCTTCCACCGGTACTGGCTGGCCGAGCACCACGCGATGCCCGGCATCGCCAGCTCGGCGACCGCCGTGCTGATCGGGCAGGTCGCGGCGGCGACCTCCCGGATGCGGGTGGGGTCGGGCGGGGTCATGCTGCCCAACCACGCGCCGATGGTCGTCGCCGAGCAGTTCGGGACGCTGGAGGCGCTGTACCCCGGGCGCATCGACCTCGGCCTCGGCCGCGCGCCCGGCACCGACCAGGCGACCGCGCGGGCGCTGCGCCGGTCCCCCGAGGCGCTGTCGGTCGACGACTTCCCCGAGCAGGTCGTCGAGCTGCGCAGCTACTTCGCCGCGGACGGCAAGGTCACCCCGGCCGCCGGGAACGAGCCGCCGGTGTGGCTGCTCGGATCCAGCGGGTACAGCGCGCGGCTCGCCGGCCTCCTCGGCCTGCCGTTCGCGTTCGCGCACCACTTCAGCGCCGAGAACACCGTGCCCGCGCTGACCCTGTACCGGCAGTCGTTCCGTCCCGGCGCGCTGGACGAGCCGTACTCGATGATCGGGGTGTCGGTGACGGCGTCCGACACCGACGAGCGGGCCCGCGAGCTGGCCGCGCCGCAGGCGCTGTCGTTCCTGCGGCTGCGGCAGGGGCGTCCGGGGCTGCTGCCGACGCCGGAGGAGGCCGCGTCCTACCCGTACACGCCGATGGAACGGCAGATGATCGACGCGCGGCTGGCCGACCAGGTCGTGGGCGGCCCGGACACCGTCCGCAAGCAGCTGGACGAGCTGGTCGGCCGGACCGGGGTCGACGAGGTCATGGTGACCACGCAGGTCTTCGACCACGCCGACCGGCTGCGCTCCTACGACATCCTCGCCGACCTGTACCGGGAGAGCCTCGACCCTGCGTGACGCGGAACCGCGCGCCGGCGGTGAGGACCTCGCCCGACGCGCCGGGACCGCCGGCCTCCGAGCGAGACCGGCGGTCGGCGTCGCCGCGGATCAGCCCGCGAAGGCCGCCTCCAGGACGTCCAGGCCCTCGGTCAGCAGCTCCTCGGAGATGACGAGCGGCGGCAGGAAGCGCATCACGTTCCCGTAGGTCCCGGTCGTCAGCACGAGCAGGCCGTTCTCGTGGCAGCGGCGGGCCAGCCGCGCGGTCAGCTCGGGGTCGGGCTCCTTCGTCCCCTCCCGCACCAGCTCGATGGCGATCATCGCGCCGCGCCCGCGGACGTCCCCGATCGCCGGGTGCCGCGCGGCGAGGGCGCGCAGCCGGGGGAGCATGATCTCCCCGATCCGGCGGGCGCGCTCGGTGAGCTTGCCGTCCTCGATCTCCTCCAGGACGGCGAGCGCCGCCTCGCAGGCGAGCGGGTTGCCGCCGTAGGTGCCGCCGAGCCCGCCGCCGTGCACCTTGTCCATGATGTCGGCGCGCCCGGTGACGGCCGCCAGGGGCAGCCCGCCCGCGATGCCCTTCGCGGTCGCGACCAGGTCGGGGACGACCCCCTCGTGCTCGCAGGCGAACAGGTCGCCGGTCCGCGCGAAGCCCGTCTGCACCTCGTCGGCGATGAACAGGATGCCGTTCGCCCGGCAGAACTCGGCGAGCGCCGGCAGGAAACCGGGCGCGGGCTCGATGAACCCGCCCTCGCCCTGGATCGGCTCGATCAGCAGCGCCGCGACGTTCGTCGGGCCGATCTGCTTGGTGATCTGGTCGATCGCCTGCGCCGCCGCCTCCGGCCCGCAGTCGTCCGGGCCGGTCGGCCACCGGTAGGGGTAGGCCAGCGGCATCCGGTAGACCTCGGGCGCGTACGGGCCGAACCCCTGCTTGTAGGGCATGTTCTTCGCGGTCAGCGTCATCGTCAGCAGCGTCCGGCCGTGGTAGCCGTGGTCGAACACCACGACCGCCTGCCGCCCCGTCGCGTACCGGGCGATCTTGACGGCGTTCTCCACCGCCTCGGCGCCGCTGTTGACCAGCAGGGAGCGCTTCTCGTGGTCGCCGGGCGTGATCCGGTTGAGGTTCTCGCACACCGCGACGTACGACTCGTACGGCGCGACCATGAAGCAGGTGTGGGTGAACCGGTCGGCCTGCGCCTTCACCCGCGCCGCGACCCGCGGGTTGGCGTTGCCGACGCTCGTGACCGCGATGCCGGAGCCGAAGTCGATCAGCGAGTTGCCGTCGGCGTCGACGACCACACCGCCGTCCGCGTCCGTCACGTACACCGGCAGGACGCTGCCGACACCGGGCGGCACCGCCGCGAGGCGCCGCTCGTGCAGCGCGCGGGAGCGCGGGCCGGGGATCTCGGTCACGACGCGGCGTTCCTGCGGCAGGCGGGAGCCGCTCGCGCCGAGGGTGGGGTCCTGGCTGGTCATGGCCTGAACATAAGCCTGGCGCCGCCTACGATGAACCGTACGGGACGGCGAAATCCGTCCAGCGAGGTAGACACTTTGCACAGGGATTGACATGCCGCCCACGTTGGCCGCCGTGGCCGCCCTTCCCCAGCTCGGACTACGGTCGCTCACCGGACCGCTCCCCGCGACCCCGGTCGTGTGGGTCGCGGTCAGCGAACTGGAGGACCCGACCCCGTTCCTGGAGGGCGGCGAGCTGGTGCTGACCACCGGCATGCGGCTCACCGCCGCGAACGCCGGGGCCTATGTGTCCCGGCTGGTCGCGCGGGGCGTCGCCGGGCTCGGTTTCGCGGTCGGCGTCATCCACGAGACCGTCCCCGCCGAGCTGTTCGCAGCCGCCCGCGACCAGGGGCTCGTGCTGCTGGAGGTACCGCGCCCGACCCCGTTCATCGCGATCGGCAAGGCGGTCTCCCGGGTGCTCGCCGCCGAGTGGTACGAGGACGTGACCCGCGCGTTCCAGGCCCAACGCGAGCTGACACGGGCCGCTCTCACCGGCCCCGGCGCGCTGGTCGCCCGGCTCGCCCGGCTGCTCGGCGGGTGGGCGCTGCTGCTGGACGCGTCCGGCGACGTCCGGCACGCCGAACCCGCCCGCGCCCGCGACCGTGCCGGAGACCTCGCTCCCGAGCTGGCCCGGCTGCGGCACCGCCCTGACAAGGGCGGCCCCGCCGCGAGCGTCGCGCTGGCCGTCCCCGACGACCACATCGTCGTGCAGCGCATCGGGCTGGGCGGGCGGCCGCGCGGATTCCTCGCGGTGGGCGCGGACGCGCCGCTCCCTCCCACGGCGCACACGATCGTGGGCGCCGCCGTGGCCCTGCTGACGCTCCAGTCGGAGACGCCGCGCACCGGGCGCGAGCTCCGGGCGTCGCTGGCGGCGCTGCTGCTCGGCCGCCCGGACGACGGCCCGGCGATCCCGCGCGGGCCCGTCCGGGTGCTGGTCTGCGCCGGCGGGGCCGCCGTCCTGGACACGCTGGAGTCCGACGCGGCCGGGGCGCGGTGCCCGGCGCTGCCGCTCGGCGGGCGCATCGCCGTGATCGTGCCGGACGGGGCGCTCGGGACGGTCGAACGGCTCCTCGCGGGCAGCGGCCCCATCGGCGTCAGCGACCCGGCCTCCGGGGACCTGCGGCCCGCGCTGCGGCAGGCGGAGGAGGCCCTCGCGGCGGCCGGGCGGTCGGGCCGGGACGTCCTGCACTACTCCCGGCTCCCCGGGCAGGGCGTGCTCGGGCTGATGGACCCCGGCCTCGCGCACGCCTTCGCCGACGCGCTCCTCGCCCCGCTCCGCGCGGAGGGGCTGGTCGAGACCGTCCGGGCCTACGTCGCGGCCAACGGGCAGGGGGAGGCGGCGGCGCGGGCGCTCGGCGTGCACCGGCACACGCTGCGGTCGCGGATGCGCAAGGCGGCCGAGCTCCTCGGGCGCGACCCGGACGATCCGGCCGTCCGCGCCGAACTGTGGATCGCGCTCGCCATCGCGTCCAACGTCGAGGAACGGATTGGACATCGTGGCGACTCCCAATCGAGCGCACCGCGGATACCGTGAAAAGCATGAACGTGACCCCATTCTGGCTGGCCGGCCGGCCCGAGACCGGTGACGGCGAGCTGACCGTTACGCATCCCTACGACGGCCGCGTGGTCGGGACGGCGGCGGTGCCGACGCCCGCGCAGGTGGAGGAGGCGGTCGCCGCGGCCGACGGCGTCCGCCGGGAGGCCGCGGCGCTGCCGCTGCACGTGCGGGCCGAGGCCCTCGCGCACGTGTCCGCGCGGCTCGCCGAGCGCGCCGAGGAGGTCGCCCGGCTGATCACCGGTGAGAACGGCAAGCCGCTGCTGTGGGCGCGCGGCGAGGTGACCCGCGCGATCTCCACGTTCCGGTTCGCCGCCGAGGAGGCCCGCCGCATCGCCGCCACGACGCAGCGGCTCGACACCGACCCGGCCGCCGAGGGCCGGATGGCCTACATCACCCGCGTCCCGAAGGGACCGGTGCTCGGCATCTCGCCGTTCAACTTCCCGCTGAACCTCGCCGCCCACAAGATCGCGCCGGCGATCGCCGCGGGCGCGCCGATCGTCCTCAAGCCCGCCCCCGCCACGCCGCTGTCGGCGCTGCTGCTCGGCGAGCTGCTGGCCGAGACCGACCTGCCCGCCGGGATGTTCTCGGTCCTGCCGGTGCCGAACGACCGCGCCTCCGCCCTGGTCGACGACCCGCGGCTGCCGATCGTGTCGTTCACCGGCTCCGTGCCGGTCGGCTGGGCGATCAACGACCGGGCGCCGCGCAAGCACGTCACCCTCGAACTCGGCGGCAACGGCGCGGCCGTGGTCCTGCCCGACGCCGACCTCGACTGGGCCGCCAAGCGGATCGGGCTGTTCGCCAACTACCAGGCGGGGCAGAGCTGCATCGCCGTCCAGCGCGTCTACGTGGACCGGACCGTCCTCGACGCGTTCCTGCCGAAGCTGGTCGACACGGTCTCCTCCCTCGTCACCGGTGACCCGTGGGACGACAAGACCCAGGTCGGCCCGCTGGTCAACGAGGAGGCCGCCGAGCGCGTCGAGGCCTGGGTGGACGAGGCCGTCGCCGCGGGCGCGCGCACGCTCACCGGCGGCACCCGCGAGGGCGCCGCGTACGCGCCGACCGTCCTCGCCGACGTCCCGCCCGACTCCAAGATCGCCCGCGAGGAGGTCTTCGGGCCGGTCATGTTCGTCCAGCCGGTGGACGGCGCCGACGAGGCGTTCGCCCTCGTCAACGACTCCAAGTTCGGCCTCCAGGCGGGCGTGTTCACCCGGAGCCTGGACGTGGCGTTCCGCGCCCACCGCGAGCTGGACGTGGGCGGCGTCGTGATCGGCGACGTCCCGTCCTACCGCGCCGACCAGATGCCCTACGGCGGCGTGAAGGACTCCGGCGTGGGCCGCGAGGGGCTGCGGTCGGCGATCGCCGACTACACCGAGGAGAAGGTCATGATCCTCACGGGCCTGCCCCTCTAGCCCCGGCCCCGGGGCCCCGCGTACAGCCCGGTGCGCAGGGCCCCGGCCGCCTCGGACGCCGCCTCACGGAACCGCCCGCCCAGGGACCACATGTTCGCGAACCCGTGGATGAGGTCCTCCTGCCGCCTCAGCGCGACGGGCACACCGGCCTTCCGCAGCCGCTCGGCGAACTCCTCCCCCTCGTCCCGCAGCGGGTCGAACCCGGCGGTGACGAGGTAGGTGGGCGGGAAGCCGGCGAGATCGTCGAAGAGCAGCGGCGAGGCGGCCGGCTCGGCGCGACGCGCCTCCGGGCAGTAGTGGTCGCTGAACCACGTCATGTCGTCGTCGGTCAGGTAGAACCCGTCGGCGAACAGGTCCCGCGACCGCCGCAGGACGGACATGTCGATCGCCGGGTAGTACAGCAGCGCGAAGTCCGGCGTCCGCCGGGCCTGCACGGCCACGACCGCCGCGAGGTTGCCGCCGGCGCTGTCGCCCCCCACCGCGAGGGCCCCCGGGTCGGCGCCGAGGTCGCCGGCGTGGGCCGCCGCGTACTCGTAGGCGGCCAGCGCGTCATCGGTCGCCGCCGGGTACGGGTGCTCGGGCGCGAGCCGGTAGTCCACCGACAGCACCCGCACCTCCGCGTGCACGGCGAGGTACCGGCACACCGTGTCGTGCGTGTCGAGGCTCCCGATGACCCAGCCGCCGCCGTGGTAGAAGACGAGGAGCGGCGACCCCTCCGCGAGGCCCTTCGGCGTGTAGAGCCGCGCCGGCACGCCGTCCGCGTCCACCTTCCGCGTCCGGACCGGCCGCGCCGGCACCCCCGGAAGGTACGACTGCCCACGGGCGATCCCCCGCCGCGCATCCTCGACCGTGCCTCCGGCCAGCCTCCGCTCGCCCTCCAGCCGCATCATCGTCAGCAGGAGCTGCGCGTCCAGCGCGAGCCGCTGCCCGTCCCGCCGCACCGGCGTCCCGGCGATGAGCCGCTTCACCGGCCCCGGCAGCGCGAACACGGCGCGGAGCACGGCCCCGGTCACCCCCGGCGGCACCTTCTCGGTCAACGACGCCACACCAGCCTCCAGCCCTCGGGTCCCGCACACCGTACTCCCCAGTAGCCCTCGGGGCCCATCCCCTCCCCGGGGGCCGCGGGCACACCGGCGCGGGCCGCCGGAACCCCCGCCCGCAAAGGGCTCTGGCATCCGGGCCGAAGTGGCTAGGATCGTCGCGGCCCTGTGGCGGTGGGTGACGGGAGCGGTGGATGCAGCGGATCTGGAAGATGCTGACGGCCTACGTCGACGTGGCCGTCGCGTTCGTCCTCGCGGTCGTCATCCTCGGCCTGGACATCGCCGGGATCGCCTCGACCAAGGTCGTGCAGAGCGCCACCATGGCGACGCTGGCCGTGGTCTCCATCGTCCTCCTGCGCGACCGCGCCCGCAGCGACACCCGCGGCATCGAGGTGCAGAAGTCGGTCGAGGCCCTGCAGAAGCAGCTGGACGTGCGGGTCATCAGCGGGACCGAGTGCAACCGCGTCCTGACCGAGGCGCGCCGCACCACCGACCGCTGGGTCTTCCGGGGCGGGACGGGCGCCTTCATCCGCGCGGTCACGCTCCCCGAGTGCGTGGCGACCGCCCGGCCGCTGCGGCGCAGGCTGGACTTCCGGCTGGAGATCCTCGACCCCATGGACCCGGACCTGTGCCGCGAGTACGTCCGGCTGCACCAGCGGCTGGCGACCGATTCCGACAGCCCCGAGCAGACCTGGACGGTGGAGGAGACCCGCCGCGAGCTGTTCGCGACGATCCTCGCGGCGGCCTGGCACCAGCAGCGCTACGAGCTCCTCGACATCGACGTGCGGCTCTCCTCGGCCTACTCGCTGCTGCGCTACGAGCTGTCGACGAGCTGCCTCATCTTCACCCAGCGGGGCCCGGAGTTCCCCGCCCTGGTGATCAACAGCGGCACGCCGACGTACCTGTCCTGGGAGACGGAGCTGCACGTCAGCTTCCAGCAGGCCAGACGGCTGCCGCTGCACTCGCTGCGGAACACGCAGCTGAGCCGCGTCCCGAGCGCCGAGGAGATCCGGTCCGTCTTCCGGACGCTCGGGATCGAACTGCCCGCCGACTACACCGACGACAGCCTCGACGACCTCTGCACCCTCGCCCTCGCCTCCCCCGACCCCTACGCCTGAGCCCCCGGTCCTCTCGGCTGGGACCGGGTGGTGCGCAGACGTGGGCTTTCGCATAGTCGGGTGATCGTCACGGCCGTTTCGCGGACCGGGGCGGCGTCTCAAGACGCGCGCGTCCGGCGGCGCCAGTAGGCGAGCGTGACGGCGGCGAGAAGCGGTCCCCACGCCAGCAGCGGCGCGTAGGCGACGGCACCGAGCACGCCCTGCCAGTCGTGGAAGTGGATGGGGAAGTCGTCGGGCAGCGGGCGCCCCTGGATGTTCTTCTGGAACACCAGGCAGTTCACGACGGAGGCCGTCCACATCGGGGTCAGGATCGCCGCACCCGCGAGGCCCGGGACCACGGCGACCGTGATCGGCACGCGCCGTCCCCGCAGGCCCGGCACCCACCGCGGGAACACCTCGCCCCAGCCGGCGACCAGGCCGACCGCGGTGAACGCCACGACCTCCGACACGATCGACAGCAGCACCACGTACGCCTCCAGCGGCACCCAGCCGGGAAGGTCACCGCCCGCCGCCTCCGTATCCAGGCCGTTGCCGCTGAGGATCGGCAGGTGGAAGGCGAAGGCGGCGATCCGCCACAGCCCGGCCGGCAGGACGGTGAAGGGGACGGCCATCGCCGCGATCCGCGCCCAGCGCGGGACTCCGGCGACCGGCGCGTGCGCGGAGGCCCAGCCCGCGCGCAGCCGCGCGAACGGGACCGGGGGTGTGCTCACAAGGGTCATGGGCCCACCCTCGCGCCCGCCCCGGCCCGCATTGATCACCCGCGGGCACCACCGTCCTCCCCCGTACGGGGGAATCCCACGTCGCCAGGTGTCGAGCGGTTCTCCCGGAACCGCTGTGCCTCGGTGGGGGTCATCGCCGCTCACCCGGCGCGCCCGCGTCCCCGCTGTGGAGAATTTCGTGGTCCCAGTGTCCTGGCGGCTGGGTGTGCAGGCGCCAGTAGTGCTCGGCTATGTCGTCGGGGTCGAAGGCGGTGCCGGGTGCGACGGGTCCGTCCACGGTGATGCTGGCGGCGTGCACTCCGGAGGGCCCGTACCGCTGGTCCAGCAGTGTCACCAGCGTCCGGACCGCGGCCTTGCCGAGGGAGAGGCTCAGGTACTCCGGTTTGGGGTCGGGCATGCCGCCGGTGATGAGGAATGAGCCGCCGCCGCGTTCGGCCATGGCGGGCAGCAGGTGCGCGGCGGTGGTGTGCGCGCCGACCACGTTCACCGCGTACGCGTCCAGCAGGTCGCGTGCCGACAGGTCGTCGGTGGTGTCGGGACGGATCACCGCGGCGTTGTAGACGGCGACGTCGGGTGGGCCCAGTTCGCGGGCCGCCTGGTCGAGGGCGGCGCGCAGCGCGTCCTCGTCGGTGACGTCGGCGGTGGCGGTGACGACCCGGACGCCGCCGGGCGCGACCTCGGCGACGGCTTCGGCGACGGTCTGCACGGTGGTGCGGCTGCGGGCGACCAGGGCGACGGGCAGACCCTCGCCGGCGAAGCGGCGGGCCACGGCCCGTCCGATTCCCGGGCCGGCACCAACGATCACTGCTCCGGGCATGGACCTCTCCTCGACTGATCGGTGGGGGATGGTGGGACGATCGACGATGTGAAGCGTCGACGATGGGACGGTAGGGCGTCACATCGATGTGAGGGTCAAGCTCGGGGAGGGGCGGTATGCGGATCGGCGATCTGTCGGCGGCGACCGGGGTGAGCCGGCGGTTGCTGCGCTACTACGAGGAGCAGGGCCTGCTGCGACCCCTGCGGTCGGCCAACGGCTACCGCCAGTACGCGCCGTCGGACGTCGTCGCCGTGCGCCATGTCCGCGCGCTGCTCGCCGCGGGGCTGCCCACCGCGGTCATCGCGCGGTTCCTGCACTGCCTGCACGACGGTGACGATGGCCCGGTGCCCGCTTCGTGTCCGAGCATGGTCGCCGACCTGCGCGGGGAAAGCGACCGCATCGCCGGGATGATCACCCGGCTCCAGTCCTACCAGCAGGCCCTTCACACTCTACTCGCCGCCGCGCAGCGCCCGGCGGACGGAACGCCGGGCAGCTAGCAACGGGGCACCGCCGCGCCCCCTCAGGGTTTGCGGGCCAGGAGGGAGCCTGCGGGGAAGGGGCGCTCCGTCTCCGCAGGCCGGCGCAGGAGCCGCGCCACCTCCACCAGCCCGGCCTGGGCGGCCAGCCCGGCGATGTCGTCGACGGGCCTGCGGTAGGCGAGGGCGACCTTGTGGTCGAACGCCTCCGCCTCGCCCTCGTCGGTCGACTGGAAACCGAGCAGGACCAGGCCGCCGGGGGCCAGAACCCGGTGGAACTCGGCGAAGGCACGCGGGATCTCCGCCGGTCCCAGGTGGATGGTCGAGTACCACGACAGGACGCCCGCCAGGCCGCCGTCCGGGAGGTCCAGCGCCGTGATGTCGCCCTCGTCGAAGCGCAGGTGCGGGTGGTCGGCGCGGGCGCGGGCGATCATGGCGGGCGACAGGTCGAGCCCGAACGCGTCCAGGCCGAGGCCGTGCAGCAGCGCCGTCCCGCGGCCGGGACCGCAGCCGAGGTCGGCGACCGGCCCGGCCGGGGCCATCGCCGCGAACGCGGTGATCATCGCCCGGTCCAGATGGAGCTCGTCGAGCGCGTCGCGGAAGAGGTCGGCGTAGAGGTCGGCGATGGCGTCGTAGGCGCGGGAGACGGTCTCGGTCATGATCCCCGACGGTAGCGCGCCTGGCGGGCGGCCGGTGCGCCGGGCGCGAGGCCCGACAGCCCCCGCTCCACCGCGGCGGCGGCGCGGCGGCAGAACGTCTCCGGCTCGTCGGCGGCGTCCGGGCGCTCGTCGACGAGCGCGTCCGCCAGCCCGCCGCGCAGCAGGTCCGCCGACCGGACGCCCTGCGCCTCGGCCATCTCACCGGCCCGCGCCGGGGTCCGGTGGACGATCAGCGAGGCGCCCTCGGGCGGCAGCGGCGAGAGCCAGGCGTGCCGGGCCACGAGGACGCGGTCGGCGGGCAGCAGCGCCAGCGCGGCGCCGCCCGTGCCCTCGCCCAGCAGCAGGCAGAGCGTCGGCGCCGGGAGGGTGATCAGGTCGGCGAGGCAGCGGGCGATCTCGCCCGCGAGCCCGCCCTCCTCCGCGTCGGCCGACAGGACGGCGCCGGGCGTGTCGACCACGGTGACCAGCGGCAGGCCCAGCTCGGCGGCCAGCCGCATCCCGCGCCGCGCCACGCGCAGCCCGGCCGGGCCCAGCGGGTGGCCGCCACGCTGGCCGCGCCGGTCCTGGCCCACCAGAACGCACGGCGCCGCCCCGAAACGTGCCAGGGCGAGCAGCAGGCCGGGCTCCGCCTCCCCCTGGCCGGTGCCCGAAAGGGGCGTCACGTCCGCGGCGCCGTAGCGCAGCAGTTCGCGCACGCCCGGACGGTCCGGACGGCGCGAACGCTCGATCGAATCCCACGCCGTCCCTTCCGGGGGGACGCTCTCGGGCAGGGGCGAGGGAGCCGCGGGCGGCCGCCCGCACAGGACGTCCAGCGCGGCGGAGGCGACCCCGGCGAGATCGTCGATGGCCACGACGGCGTCGAGCAGGCCCTTGGCCGCCAGGTTCTCGGCGACCTGCACCCCCGGCGGGAACGGCTCCCCGTACAGGCCCTCGTAGACGCGCGGCCCGAGGAACCCGATCAGCGCGCCGGGTTCGGCGGCCGTCACGTGCCCGAGCGACCCCCACGACGCGAACACCCCGCCGGTCGTCGGATGCCTCAGGTAGACCAGGTAGGGCAGACCGGCGGCCCGGTGCGCCATGACGGCGGCGGTGATGCGGGCCATCTGCACGAACGCGGCCGTCCCCTCCTGCATGCGGGTGCCGCCGGAGGACGGCGCGGCGAGCAGCGGCAGGCCCGCGGCGGTGGCGCGCTCGACGGCCGCGACGATCCGGTCGGCGGTGGCGAGGCCGATCGATCCCGCGAGGAACCGGAACTCCGACACGACGAACGCGACGCGGCGCCCGCGCAGCAGTCCCTCCCCCGTCAGGACGGCCTCGTCGCAGCCGCTGCGCTCGCGGGCGGCGGCGAGATCCTCGGCGTACGCGGAGGACGAGGGCGGCTCCCCCGCGGGCGGGACGTCCCAGGACGTCCAGGCGCCCGCGTCCAGCACGCGGCGCAGCAGCTCGCGCGCCCCGACACGTTCCGTCACCAAGCCCCTCCCGCCGGTCTCCCCTGCATGATGACCTCACCCTGGGATCACCGGGCGCGCGGGGTGGACACTGGTGGGGACCCCGCGCACGAGGAGGGCATGTGTCCGAGGAGATCTGTTTCGCGTCCGCCCGCGACCTGGCGCGCCGGATCCGCGCCCGCGAGCTGTCGGCGCGCGAGGTTCTGCAGGCGCATCTCGACCAGATCGAGCGGACGAACCCGCAGGTCAACGCCATCGTCACGCTGGTCGCCGAGCGGGCGGCGCGGCAGGCGCGGGAGGCGGACGAGCGACTGGCCGCCGGGGAGCGGCCGGGTCCGCTGCACGGCCTGCCCATGGCGCACAAGGACACCCACGCCACCGCCGGCATCCGCACCACGTCCGGGTCGCCGATCTTCGCCGACCACGTCCCGGACCGCGACGAACTCGTCATCGAGCGGATCCGCGCCGCGGGCGCCGTCACGCTCGGCAAGACGAACACGCCGGAGTTCGCCGCCGGATCCCACACCTTCAACCGGGT
Source organism: Actinomadura citrea (assembly GCF_013409045.1). Lineage (NCBI taxonomy): Bacteria > Bacillati > Actinomycetota > Actinomycetes > Streptosporangiales > Thermomonosporaceae > Actinomadura > Actinomadura citrea. The sequence goes on from NZ_JACCBT010000001.1 coordinate 7,057,832, forward strand.
GTTCGGCCTGACCCGCAACCCCTACGACCCGTCCCGCTCGGCGGGCGGCAGCAGCGGCGGCGCCGCGGCCGCGCTGGCGTGCGGGATGCAGCCGCTCGCGGACGGCGGCGACATGGGCGGCTCGCTGCGCAACCCCGCGTCGTTCTGCAACGTCGTCGGGCTGCGCCCGTCGCCGGGCCGGGTGCCGTCCTGGCCGGTCCTCGCGGGCTGGTCGACGCTGGGCGTGCAGGGCCCGATGGCCCGGGACGTCGCGGATGTCGCGCTGCTGCTGTCGGTGCTCGCCGGCCCCGACCCGCGCAGCCCGATCGCGCTGGAGACGCACGGGTCGGCGTTCGCCGCGCCGCTGGACCGCGACCTCGCCGGGCTGCGCCTCGCCTGGTCCCCCGACCTCGGCGGGACGATCCCCGTCGACCCGGCCGTCACCGCCGTCCTCGAACCCGCGGCCAAGGTGTTCGAGGAGATGGGCTGCGCGGTCGAGGAGGCCTCGCCCGACCTGACCGGCGCCGACGAGGTCTTCCGGACCCTGCGGGCCTGGCACTGGGACATCACCCTGCGCCCCCTGCTGGACGAGCGCCGCGCCGACTTCAAGCCCTCCCTCGCCGAGAACATCGACGCCGGCCGCTCCCTCACCGGCGCCGACCTCGGCCGCGCCGAGACGCTCCACACGGCGCTGTTCCACCGCGTCCGGGAGTTCTTCGAACGCTACGACGCGCTGCTGCTGCCGGTCAGCCAGGTCCCGCCCTTCGACGCCGGCGCCGAGTACCCGGGCGAGGTCGCGGGGCGGCCGATGCGCGACTACCTGGAGTGGATGCGGTCGTGCTTCCTCATCTCGGCGACCGGATGCCCCGCGCTGTCGGTGCCCGCCGGGTTCACCTCGGACGGGCTGCCGGTCGGGCTGCAGGTCGTCGGCCCCCACCACGGGGACCTCGCCGTCCTGCAGATAGGGCACGCGTTCGAGCGGGCGACCCGGCACGGCGCACGGCGCCCGCCCCTGGCCCTTCCCTAGGGGTCTTCGCGGGGGATGCGCAGGACGAACCGGGCGCCCCGGTCGCTGTCGGCGGCCACGAGCGTGCCGCCGTGCGCGCGGGCGATGTCGCGGGAGATCGTCAGCCCGAGGCCGGTGCCGCCGCGGTCGCGCTCGCGCCCCTCGGCGAGCCGGTGGAACCGCCAGAAGACCCGCTCGCGGTCCTCCGGCGCGATCCCGGAGCCGTCGTCGCGGACCTCCAGCACCGCCTCCGGCCCCTCCGCAGTGACGCTCACCCAGATCCGCGACTCCGCGTGCCGCTCGGCGTTGTCCAGCAGGTTCGTCAGCAGCCGGACCAGATGGGCCTCGGTGACCCGGGCCGTGACGCCCTCGTCCGCCGCGACCTCGACCGGGACCCGGCGGGGCCGCCGGCCCACCTCCCTCCGGACCAGCTCGGCGAGGTCGATCCGCTCCCGCGCGACGTGCACGCCCGCGCCCAGCTTGGCCAGGATGAGCATGTCGCTGACGATGCCCTGCAGCCGGTCGGCGTCGGCGAGGGCCGCCCGGGCGACCGCCGGCCAGTCCTCGTCCTCCGGCTGCTCCAGCGCCACCTCCAGCTGGGTGCGCAGGCCCGCCAGCGGGCTGCGCAGCTCGTGCGAGACGTCCGCGACGAACGCGCGCTGCCGCGTGAGGACGTCCTCCAGCCGGTTCAGCATCACGTTCACCGACTCGGCCAGGTCGGACACCTCGTCGTTCGGCCCCGGCACGGTCACCCGGCGGGCGGCGCCGCCGGTGATCTCCGTCATCTCGGTGCTCATCAGCCGGACCGGCCGCAGCGCCCGCCGGACCGACAGCGACACGATCCACCCCACCGCGGAGGCCGCGACCAGCACCGTCACGGCGAGCAGCGCGATGAACACCGGCCGGTAGCGGGTGAACGTCGTGATGGGCGCGCCGACGTAGACCGTTCGGGTGCCGAAGCGGGTGTCCACCCGCTCGGTGACGAAGTAGAAGTCGGCCAGCCCCTGGAATTGCACGGTGTGGTACTCGGGACGGCCCGCCACCGGTGAGACCGGAACCTTCACAGGACCGCGACCGTGCAGGGACTCGCTGGCCGCGAGGACGTCGCCGTCCCCGTCCAGGACCTGGAGCAGCGGGAAGCCGGGATCGTCGACGCGGATCGTCCCCCGGAGGTCGGTCTCCCGGACGAGCGTGGCGAGGTCGGTGACGACCAGGGTGCCGCGCTCGTGCAACCCACGGTAGACGGTGCCGCGGAGGGCCTGGTAGAAGAGCGTGACGCCGCCGACGAGCAGGAGCGTGACGATCAGGGTCGCGGCCACGGTCACGCGGGTCCGCACCGACCAGCACGACGGCGTCAGCAGGTCCCCGAGTATCCGCACCCGGCGCCCCTCCCCCTTCCGGCTCGCACGCGGCGACCGGCGCCGCACGGCGTCGACGCGCCGGGGGGAGAACGCAGGACGGTTCTTACCGAGCCATTGCCCTGCGAAACATCGCCACATACCGGACCGGCGCCCGCGCGGGCGGCGCCTCCCACCCCTGGGGAGCCGCCCACGCGGGCACCGCTTCCCTCACTGTGCACGCCCCCGATGCACGGGGTGCTACATCGACGTGACGATCACGTTTCCGCCCTTCTTCGGAAAAACCCGCCATAATTCGCCGCCGATGGGGGAGGGGAGGCCGGGAGAGACGGAAGGGAGGTGCTGAGGCACCGCATGGACACTGACTTCAGGCCACTCGAACCCGCCGACCCCCGCGAGGTCGGCGGGCACCGACTACTGGGCAGGCTCGGATCCGGCGGCATGGGGACGGTCTTCCTCGGAGCCGACCCCGTGTCGGGCGGGCGCGTCGCGGTGAAGACGATCCATCCGCACCTAGCCGACGACCCGTCCTACCGGAGGCGCTTCCACGACGAGGCGCATCTCGCCAGCCGGGTCGCCTCGTTCTGCACCGCGCGGGTCCTCGCGCAGGGCGAGCAGGACGGCCTCCCCTACCTCGTCACCGACTATGTCGGGGGCGTCTCCCTGCACGACCGGCTCACCGCCGGCGGCCCGCTGCCGCCCGCCGACCTGCACGGCGTCGCCGTCGGCGTCGCCTCCGCACTCGCCGCCATCCACGCGGCGGGGCTCGTGCACCGCGACATCAAACCCGCCAACGTGATGCTCACCCTGTCCGGATGCCGCGTCATCGACTTCGGCATCGCGGGCAGCCAGGACGAGCCGGACGAGACCGCCACGACCGGACAGGTGTTCGGCACGCCGGGGTGGATCGCCCCGGAGGTGCTCGTCGGGGGCCCCTCGTCCCAGGCGGCCGACATCTTCTCCTGGGGCTGCCTCATCGCCCACGCCGGTACGGGGCAGATGCCGATCGGCGGCGATCCCGCGACGCTGCGCACCGCGGCCGGGGACGCCGACCTGTCCGGGCTGCCGGACGCGCTGGTCCCGCTCGTCCGGTGGGCGCTGGCGGAGGACCCGGCGGACCGCCCCACCGCGACCGACCTGCTGCTCGCCCTGGTCGAGCAGCCGCAGCCGCACGCCGCGGACCGCCTCGCACCGCGCCCCGTTCCGCCGAGCGACACGCCCCTGCGCGCCGCTCCCCGGCGCTCCCCCGCGCCGCGCCCCCGGCGGCGACGCCCCGCCGCGGGCCCCTCGACGCCGTTCTGGTCCCGGAAGCCCAGCGCCGAGGAGACCGACACCAGGGCGTTCACGCCGCTCGGCATGGCGGGCGCCACGACGTCCACCCGCACCCGTCTGCTGGCGGGTGCCGGCGCCGCGGCGGGCACCCTCCTGGTCGGGGCGATCATCCTCGGGATCACCGGGGCCAAGGCCGCCCCGTCCTCCTCCCCGGGCGCGCCGGCCCCGTCCGCGCCGGCGGCCTCCGCCGCGCCCACGAAGAAGGCGAGCGCCGTCAGAGCCGGAACGTCCAGGCGGCCCCCGGCGAAGACCCGCAAGCAGAAGCAGCAGGGGAAGAAGCCGAAGGCGAAGCAGCAGAGCACGGCGAAGCACGGCAAGGCCAAAGGCAGGTACAAGCACTGAGCCCGGCCCACCGGGCCGCGCCCGTCAGGTGCGCCAGACCAGGACCAGAGCGCAGTCGTCGTCGCGCGCCGCGGCCATCGTCTCCACCAGTTCCCGCGCGCCGCGGCCGAACCCCTGCGGGACGAGCCGCTCCGCCTCGCCGAGCAGCCGGTCGATCCCGGCGTCGAGGTCGCTGCCCGGCGACTCCACCAGGCCGTCGGTGTACAGGAGCAGCGCGTCGCCCGGCCGCAACTGCCCCCGCTCGGGCACGCAGTTCAGGTCGGGCACCACGCCCAGCACCACGCCCTTGGCGGAGCTGACCCGCCAGGCGCCGCTGCCCGCGTCGAACTGGACGGCGGGCGGGTGCCCGGCCGACTCGACCGTGTACTCCCCCGTGCGCAGGTCGACCACGACGTGCACGGCCGTCACGAAGCCCTCGTCCCACCGCTGGCGCTGCAGGTAGATATTGCACGCGGGCAGGAAGTTCTCGGGCTGGACCGATCCAAGCAGGCCCCCGAAGGCACCCGACAGCATCAGCGCTCTGGTGCCGGCGTCGGTGCCCTTGCCGGACACGTCGACCAGCGCGACCTCCAGCTTCTCGCCGTCGGACGCCGACACCACGAAGTCTCCGCCGAACGAGGAGCCCCCCGCCTGCAGCATCACGACCTGCGAGCTCCAGCCGTCCGGCAGCTCGGGCATCTCGCCGTGCCGCCGGAGCCGGTCGCGCAACTCCAGCAGCATCGAGTCGCCGCGCAGGCCCTGCACGCCGAGCTGCTGCCGGGTCCGGGCGAGGGTGATGGCGAGCACCGCGGTGATGCTCAGCGTGGCGATCATGCCGAGGCCGAAGGCGGCGACGTCCTTCCAGACGTTGTAGGCGGCCATCGCGGCCACGATCGCCAGGAGGGCGACCAGGCTCCGCACCTTCAGCAGCAGCCCGCCGACCACCACGATCAGCACCAGCGCGCCGGAGGGGGCCAGCCCGCGCGAGTCACCGGACGTGGCGATGCCGATCACGACCGCGAGGAGCGCCAGGGCCACGAAGACGTACCGGTCCCGGGTCAGCGAACCCCGCCTCAGCCACCGGTAGAGCACGACCAGGAACGGAATCTTGCGCAGCACGGCACGCACACGCGGCGGGAGCAGCTGCACCAGACGTTGAAGCATGACTCCGGCACTGTATCGAGCAATGCGCCCGGTCGGTCAGTATCCCGGGGCACCAGTGACGCACTGTAACGATCGTGCTACGTGAAATCAGGGTAGATGTGGCCTTGCGACCAACTCGGAAGGGAGCGGCTCATGGTCCAGCCGGGCATGCGGATCACGGTGGACGCGGCGATGCGGGCCCGCGACGTCTCGCGCCCGCGCGCCGGGGGCGGGGAGCCGCCCGCCGCCGACCCGGGCCCCGCGGCGGGCTCCGGATCGAACCCGAACAAGTCCGGCGACAACGGCAGGCGGACCAAGGCCGAGAAGAACGAGCGGCGCCGCCTCGACAAGCGCGGCGCCCGCCGGCCCTCCGAGAACGGGCGCTAGCCGGGACGGCGACGGCCCGGGTCAGCCCTCGCGCGGCAGCGGCGGCAGCTCGCCGGTGTGCTCGTAGGCGCTGAGCATCCTGATCCGCCGGGTGTGGCGCGGCTCCTTGGAGTAGGACGTCGCGAGGAACAGCTCCAGGAAGCGGGTCGCGGTGTCCAGGTCGTGCTGCCGCGCCCCGAGCGCGATGATGTTCGCGTCGTTGTGCTCGCGGGCGAGCGTGGCGGTGTCCTCGTTCCAGACCAGGGCGGCTCGCGCGCCCTTGACCTTGTTCGCCGCGATCGCCTCGCCGTTGCCGGAGCCGCCGATCACGACGCCGAGCGTTCCCGGCTCCGCCACCGTCCGCTCGGCCGCCCGCAGGACGAACGGCGGGTAGTCGTCCACGGCGTCGTACACGAACGCGCCGCAGTCGACGGCCTCATGCCCGTTCCGCTCCAGCCAGGAGACCAGGTGCTCCTTCAGCTCGAAGCCGGCATGGTCGGATCCAAGAAACACGCGCATGCGCCCGATTGTCGCAGGCCCGCGCCGTCCCCGCGCGCCGGGGTCAGGTGTCGTCGTCCCGCTTGCGGTCGATCATCGTCCGGTCCGCGAGGTCGAGGTCGTCGTCCTCGGGGAGGTCTTCTTCGGGGCCGTCCTCGGGGCCGTCCTTGGGGCCGTCCGCGGAGCCGTCCTTCGGCTCCTCCGGTCCTTCCGGCGCCTCTTCCGGGCTCTCCTCCCTCCGTCCCTCAGGCGCCCCCTCCGGCGCCTCCTCCGGCTCTTCGGACGCCTCGGGGGCCGCCTGCTCCTGCGGCGGCGCGGACGGCTGCGGCGGCACGGGCGGCACGCCGAACTGCCCCGGCTGCGGAGGCTGCCCCTGCTGCGGAGGCGGCGGAACGGGCGCGGCGCCCCAGGCGGGCTGCTGCGGCTGCCCCTGCGGCGGGACGTAGGGGACGGCGGAGGGGTGCGGCTGCATCTGCTGCGGATAGGGCTGCTGCTGCATCGGCGCGCCCTGCGGGGCCATGTAGGGCTGGGCCGGGGCGTAGGGCTGCTGCGGCCGGGGCCCGGACTCACGGATGCGGGCGAGGAAGAACCCGCCCAGCGCGCCGAGCCCGGCGAGCCAGCCGAACGCGAAGCCGAAGGAGGCACCCTGGCCGACCGTGGCGCTGAAGGTGCGGCCGAACGACCCGTCGTGGAACTCGAACGCCCAGCGGGTCAGCGGCGCGGCCACGATCCCGGACACGCCGCCCGCGACGACCGCCGCCCACCAGCCGATGATCAACGCGCCGAACGGGCCGCGCTCCGGATCCGCCAGCCGGGTGCCCGCCAGCACCAGGCCCACCAGCACGCCGAAGAAGACGAGCAGGCCGAAGTCCTCCGCGACCACCTGCTTCACGCCGAGGCTTCCCATCGGGGTGATCCGCCAGGCGAGCGTGAGCAGCCACGTCACCACCGGCCCGATGCCCTCGTCGTACCTGAGGTCGCTCTTGTTGATCTCGTCGACGACCCACTGGTTGCCGAAGAGCAGCGCGAGAAGGGCCATCGGAACCACCGCGCCGCCCGTCGTCGCGAGCATCCGCCGCATCGTCATGGCGGGCAGAGTAGTGCCGTTTCGTCTCCGCCGGTAGGGCCCGAACTACCCGCAGTAGGCGCTAGGAGGCGGGGACGGGGAAGCGGAACCCGGGGTCGACCTGCGCTTCGAGGTCCTCCCCCGCGGCCCGGCTCGCCCAGCTCCGCGCGTTCTTGACGTGGAACTCCACGGCCTGCCGCTGGAACTCGTCCCAGTCCTTGACGCGGCCGTCCACCTCGGCGCGCATGCGGTCGAGGGCGGCGGTGTTGCCGTCCTCGAGCGAGACGCCGTCCCGGCCCTGCTCCAGCGCCCGGACGGCGGCGGACTGGCCGACCCACGTCAGCAGGTCGTCGCCGACGTGCTCGCGCAGGTAGGCGACGTCCTCCTCGGACTGCACCTTGTTGCCGACGACGCGGATGGCGACGTCGTAGTCGCGGGCGTACTCGGTGTACTGCCGGTAGACGCCCACGCCCTTGCGGGTGGGCTCGGCGACCAGGAACATCAGGTCGAACCGCGTGAACAGCCCCGAGGCGAACGTGTCGGCGCCGGCGGTCATGTCGACGACGACGTACTCGCCGGCCCCGTCCACCAGGTGGTTGAGGTAGAGCTCCACCGCGCCGGTCTTGGAGTGGTAGCAGGCCACGCCGAGGTCGTCGTCGTTGAAGGGGCCGGTGGCGAGCAGCGTGACGCCGTCGACCTCCTGGCCCGCCTCGTGGAAGGGGTCGTCGCCGCGGAACCGCAGCAGCCGCGACCCGGAGCCGGGCGGGGTGGTCTTGACCATCGCGGCCGCGGAGGAGATGCGCGGGTTGGCGCCGCGCAGGTGCTCCTTGAGCTCGGCGAGCCGGTCGCCCAGCGCGGGGATCTTGGCGGCGCGGCCCTCGTCCAGCCCCAGCGCCACGCCGAGGTGCTGGTTGATGTCGGCGTCGATGGCGACCACGGGCAGCCCGCGTCCGGCCAGATGGCGGACGAACAGCGCCGACAGGGTGGTCTTGCCGCTGCCGCCCTTCCCGACGAACGCAACCTTCACGAATGCCCCCATTCTGGATATGAAAACCGTTACCACTGTCAGGCAACGAGTCTCCCGGAGCGGGGCCGGGCAGGCAAGCGGAACGGCCGAAGTGCCGGCGATCCCGCGCGGGTCGGGCCGAGGGGAGGCGCGCGGCGGTCAGCGCAGGGCCGCGGCCGGGTCGAACCCGAAGGGCAGCTCCAGGCGGTGCGCCGCGAGCAGTTCGGCGTCGGTGAGCAGGTCGCGCGTGGGACGGTCGGCCGCGATGACGCCGCCGGAGAGGATCACCGACCGCGGGCACAGCTCCGCCGCGTACGGCAGGTCGTGCGTGACCATCAGGACCGTCACGTCCAGGCTCAGCAGGATCTCGGCGAGCTCGCGGCGGCTGGCGGGGTCCAGGTTGGAGGACGGCTCGTCCAGCACGAGGATCTCCGGCTCCATCGCCAGGACGGTGGCGACGGCGACGCGGCGGCGCTGGCCGAAGCTGAGGTGCTGCGGCGGGCGGTCGGCGGCGTCCAGCATGCCGACGCGGGCGAGCGCGTCCCGCACCCGGCGGTCCAGGTCGGCGCCGCGCAGGCCGAGGTTGGCGGGGCCGAACGCGACGTCCTCCCGGACGGACGGCATGAACAGCTGGTCGTCGGGGTCCTGGAAGACGATCCCGACGCGGCGGCGGATCTCCCGCAGCGCCTTCCTGTCCTTGGAGTCGACGGCGAGACCGCCCACCCGGACTTCACCCAGGCCGCCGTTCAGGATGCCGTTCAGGTGCAGGACGAGCGTGGTCTTCCCGGCGCCGTTCGGACCGAGCAGCGCGACGCGCTCCCCGCGCCCGACCGTCAGGTCGACGCCGTACAGCGCCTGCGTGCCGTCGGGATACGCGTAGGCGAGGCCCTTCACCTCCAGCGACGGGGTCATGGGGCCATCCAAGCAGCCAGCGTGACGAGCGCGGCGGCCGAGGGCAGCGCGGCGGCGGCCGTCCACTGCGCCGCGGTCGCGCCCACGCTGTCGACGACGGGCATCCGCCCCTCGTACCCGCGGCTCACCATGGCCAGGTGCACCCGCTCGCCGCGCTCGTAGGAGCGCAGGAACAGGGCGCCCACGGACCTGGCGAGCACCCCCGTCGCGCGGATGTCGCGGGCCTCGAAACCGCGGGCCGCCCGCGCGACCCTCATCCGGCCGAGCTCCGCGGCGACGACGTCGCCGTACCGCAGCATGAACGTGGCGATCTGCGTGATGAGCTGCGGCATCCGCAGCCGCTCGATGCCGAGCAGCAGCAGCCGAGGCTCGGTCGTCGCGGCCAGCAGGATCGACGCGACGACGCCGAGGGTGCCCTTGGCGAGGATGTTCCAGGCGCCCCACAGCCCGCTCTCGCTCAGCCGCAGCCCCAGCACGGTGATCTTCTCGCCGTTCGCGACGAACGGCATGAGGAAGGCGAACGCGACGAACGGCACCTCGATGACGATCCGCCGCGCGACCGTCCCGAACGGGATCCGGGACGCCGCCGTGACCGCCGCGAGCAGCAGTGCGTACACGCCGAACGCCCAGATCCGCTCGCGCGGCGTGGCGACGACCAGCAGCACGAACGCCAGGACGGCGACGAGCTTGCACTGCGGCGGAAGCCGGTGCACCGGCGAGGCGCCCGGGATGTAGAGCCGGTGCGCGTGGCCCGCGCCCATCAGCCCTTCCTGGACGGCTCGGACGGTGCCTCGCCGGCCCGCTCCGGAGCCGTCCGCGCGGCGACCGGGTCCCGCCGCCGGACCGTCCAGAACAGCCCGCCGCCCACGAGGAGGACGAGGCCCACGCCGATCACGCCGGACAGCCCGCCGGACAGCCGCGCGTCGTCGACGCCCTTGACGCCGTAGTCGCCGAGCGGCGAGTCCTTGAGCGAGTGGTCCTTCTCCTTGGCGCTGATGCCCTTGTCCTCGGCGACCTTCTCCAGGCCGTCGGGGTTCGCGCTGGCGTAGTAGCTGACGATCCCGGCCAGGACGAGGGAGACGAGCAGGAACCCGGCGAAGAAGCGCTTGGTGGTCATCGTGGTCCTCCTCAGGCCTGGGACGGCTTCGGTTCGGCGGCGTTCCGCCCGCCCGTGCGCAGCTCCAGCGGCTTCATCAGCCCGCGCGCCCCGTACACCAGGTCGGGCCGGACGGCGAGCACGCTCGACACGGTCACCGCGGTGATCAGCGCCTCGCCGATGCCGATCAGCACGTGCACGCCGATCATCGCGGCGGCGACCTTGCCGATCGAGACGTCGGTCGTCCCCCCGGCCGCGTAGATCAGCGTGAAGGCGACGGCCGCGGCGGGCACCGAGACGACGGCCGCGGCGAACGCCGCCCCGGAGACCGAGGCGCGCGTCTTGGGCAGCACCCGCAGCAGCAGCCGGAACAACCCGTAGCCGACGACCACGGTGACCAGCGCCATCGTGGTGATGTTGACGCCCAGCGCGGTCAGGCCCCCGTCCGCGAACAGCAGCGCCTGCATGAGCAGGACGACCGACACGCACAGGACGCCGGTATAGGGCCCGACGAGGATCGCGGCGAGCGTCCCGCCGAGCAGGTGCCCGCTCGTCCCGGACGCGACCGGGAAGTTGAGCATCTGCGCGGCGAAGACGAACGCGGCCGTCAGCCCGGCGAGCGGCGCGGTGCGGTCGTCCAGTTCGCGCCGGGCGCCGCGCAGCGCGACCCCGACCCCGGCCACCGCCACGGCGCCCGCAGCGAGCGAGACCGGCGCATCGATGAATCCGTCCGGTACGTGCACGACTCAACCACCCCTACCTCTGCACAGCCAGCAGGACCAGTTTGTCGGCATTCACCTCGTAGTTGCAACATCCTCGCAATAGCAACCCATGTGTGGCCTGCCGGCGAGAACGCGGGACGGCCGCGGCTCTCGCTCAGTCGAAGCTCGGGTTCTCCGTCCTCGTGCGCTTCAGCTCGAAGAAACCGGGCGTGCTCGCGACCGCCAGGACGCCGTCGAAGAGCTTGACCGCGGCCTCGCCGCGCGGGATGGGGGTGACGACGGGGCCGAAGAAGGCGTGGCCCTCGACCTCGATCACCGGCGTGCCGACCTCCTGGCCGACGCGGTCGATCCCGTCCTTGTGGGAAGCGCGCACGGCCTCGTCGTAGCCGGTGGACTCGGCGGCGTCCGCGAGGGCCGGGTCGAGGCCCGCGGCGGTCAGCGACTCCTCGAAGAACGCGCGGCCGAACTTCTGCCGCTCGTGGTGCCTGCGGGTGCCCAGCTCGGTGTAGAGGCGCCCGAGCACCTCGGGGCCGTACTTCTGCTCGGCGGCCACGCACACGCGGACGGGGCCCCAGGCGTCGGCGAGCATCCGCCGGTAGTCCTCCGGGATGTCCTTGTCCTCGTTGAGGACGGCCAGGCTCATCACATGCCAGCGCACGTCGATCGGGCGCTGCTCCTGGACTTCCAGGATCCAGCGAGAGGTGATCCACGCCCAGGGGCACAGGGGGTCGAACCAGAAATCCACGGGTGTGGGAACGTCCTCGGGCAACGTCGCCTCCTAGGGAGTGTGCATGTCTCCCCAGCGACAACCCGGGTGCGACCGTCCCGATTCCCGTCGGCGAGAGGTCGCCGAAGGCCGTGGCGGACGGGCCGTAGGGTCGTCCGGTTGGTAGACATGGGGACACCAAGCCTTTAAGCCGACCAAGGAGTTCATGTGGCAGGCAACCTCACGCGCGATGAGGCGCGGGAACGGGCCCGGCTGCTCAGCGTGGCGTCGTACACGGTCGACCTGGACCTCACGACGGGCGAGGAGCGGTTCGGTTCCACCACCGTGATCAGGTTCGGGAGCGCCGAGACCGGCGCGTCCACCTTCATCGACCTGCACGGCGCCGTCGTGCGGGAGGCGACCCTGAACGGCGAGGCCCTGGATCCCGGGTCCTATGACGCCGAGAAGGGCCGGATCCCGCTGCCCGGCCTGGCGGCCGACAACGAGCTGCGGGTGGTGGCCGACTGCGCGTACTCCCGGTCGGGTGAGGGCCTGCACCGGTTCGTCGACCCCGTCGACGAGAGCGTGTACCTGTACTCGCAGTTCGAGACGGCCGACGCGCACCGCATGTTCACCTGCTTCGACCAGCCCGACCTGAAGGCCACCTTCGAGCTGACCGTGAAGGCGCCGCAGGGGTGGGAGGTCGTCACCAACGAGGCCGCCGAGACGGCCGAGGGCGGAACGTGGCACTTCCTGCCCACGCCGCAGATCTCCACCTACATCACCGCGCTCGTCGCCGGGCCGTACCACGTCGTCCGGGACGAGTACCGCCGCGAGGACGGCACCGTCATCCCGCTCGGCGTGTACTGCCGCGCCTCGCTGGCCGAGCACCTCGACGCCGACGCGATCGTGGACGTGACCCGCCAGGGCTTCGGCTATTTCGAGAAGGTCTTCGGCCGCCCGTACCCGTTCTCGAAGTACGACCAGCTCTTCGTGCCCGAGTTCAACGCGGGCGCCATGGAGAACGCGGGCTGCGTGACGTTCCTGGAGGACTACGTCTTCCGGTCCCGGGTGACCGACGCGGCCTACGAGCGGCGCGCCGAGACGATCCTGCACGAGATGGCGCACATGTGGTTCGGCGACCTCGTCACGATGCGCTGGTGGGACGACCTGTGGCTGAACGAGTCGTTCGCCACGTACATGAGCGTCCTGTGCCAGGCGGAGGCCACCAAGTGGAAGGGCTCGTGGACGACGTTCGCGAACCTGGAGAAGGCGTGGGCCTACCGGCAGGACCAGCTGCCGTCCACGCACCCGATCTCCGCCGACATCCCCGACATCCGCGCGGTCGAGGTGAACTTCGACGGGATCACCTACGCCAAGGGCGCGTCCGTGCTGAAGCAGCTCGTGGCCTACGTCGGCCTCGACAACTTCCTGGAGGGCGTGCGGCGCTACTTCGACCGGCACGCGTGGGGCAACACCGTCCTCACCGACCTGCTGGGGGCGCTGGAGGAGACGTCCGGCCGCGACCTGGCGTCCTGGTCGAAGGAGTGGCTGGAGACCGCCGGGGTCAACACGATGCGGCCCGAGTACGAGGTCGACGGCGAGGGCGACTTCTCCTCCTTCACCGTGCTGCAGGAGGCCAAGGCCGACTACCCGACGCTGCGGGCGCACCGCCTGGCCATCGGCCTGTACGACAAGACCGCCGACGGGCTCGTGCGGCGCGACCGGGTCGAGCTGGACGTGGTCGGGGCCCGCACCGAGGTCCCGCAGCTCGTCGGCAGGAAGCGGCCCGACCTGGTCCTGGTCAACGACGACGACCTCACCTACGCCAAGGTCCGCCTGGACGAGCACTCCCTGAAGACGCTCATCGAGGACATCGGCGAGGTCAGGGACAGCCTGCCGCGCGCCCTGTGCTGGTCGGCGGCGTGGGACATGACCCGTGACGCCGAGATGGCGACGCGCGACTATGTCCGGCTCGTGGCGAAGGGGATCCGCGGCGTCACCGACATCTCGGTCACGCAGACGCTGCTGCGGCAGGCGCGCACCGCCGTCCAGCAGTACGCCGACCCGGTGTGGCGCGAGGAGGGCCTCGCCCTGATGGCCGACACCCTGTCGGATCTGGCCCGCGAGGCCGAGCCCGGCTCGGACCTCCAGCTCGCCTACACCCTGGCGTTCACCGCGTCGGCCGTCACCGGCGAGCACCTGGCGTTCGTCCAGGGCCTGCTGGACGGCTCGCAGGTCCTCGACGGCCTCACCGTCGACACCGACCTGCGCTGGGCGCTGCTGCGCCGCCTCGTCACCACCGGCAAGGCGGGCGAGGCCGAGATCGACGCCGAGCACGAGCGGGACCGGACCGCCGCCGGGGAGCGGCACGCCGCCGCCTGCAGGGCCGCGATCCCGACCCCTGAGGCCAAGGCGGCCGCCTGGGAGCGGATCGTGGCGGGCGACCTGCCGAACGCCGTCTACCGGGCGACGCTCGGCGGCTTCGTCGAGCCGGACCAGGCCAGCCTGCTCGTCCCCTACGTCGACGCGTACTTCGCCGAGGTGGGGCGCGTGTGGAAGGAGTGGACCAGCGACATGGCACAGACGTTCGCCGAGGTCGCCTACCCGTTCCTGGTGATCGAGCAGTCCACGGTCGACCGCACCGACGCCTACATCGCCGAGAACGACCCGCCGGCGGCGCTGCGGCGGCTGCTGCTGGAGGGGCGCGACGGCGTCGCGCGCGCCCTGCGCGCCCGCGCGAAGGACGCCGCCTCCGCCTGACCCGTCCGCACCCGTCCGTCCGGAGAACCCGCCCGAAGGCCCCCGTGGCCATGCGATCGTTGCATGGTCACGGGGGAGGGGACGCGGTGGAGACGGCACGCGACGTTCTGACGGCACTGGCGCGGCGCCACGCCTTCGGCGACCTGGAGGCGCTGATCGGCCAGGGCGCCCTGGCCGCGGACGGCCGCTCCGCGGCGGTCGCGGCGCTGTGCGCGTTCGGGCAGCGCGTCCTGGACCTGGACGCCGAGGACTTCGGCATGCCGGAGGAGGCCGGCGAGGTCCCGCTCGACCTCCTCGACCGGGCCCGCGCCAGCCGCATGCCGCAGGCACCGCGCGAGCACCCCCGCGGGGCGCTCGCCAGCCTCCGCCCCGCCTACCGCCTCCTGCTGGAGGTCATCGCGATCCGCTGGCACCGCCGCGACATGGCCGCGCTCGTCGCCGCCGTCCACATCGCCGGCGAGTACCTGCCGATGCTGGCCTGGGAGCCCGTCCTCGGCCACGCGGGCGACCCGGCCCTCATCGGGACCGCCGTGCGCGGCGAGGGCAGCCGGTTCGGCGTCCCCGTCGAGCCGGGGTCGGCCCGCATGTGCGACCACACCCGGCCGGAGCGCTCCGCCTGCGAGCGCACCCTGCGGGTCGCCAAGGAGCCGCCGTCCGGCTGGCGCGCCTACCTCGACCGCCAGCACAGCCAGGTCGCGGCCGCGCTCGGCGACTGCGCCGCCCGCTGCCGCACCCCCTGCACGGTCATGACCCGCCTGGACGACCTCGTCCGCGCCGACCTCAGCGACCGCTGCCGGCTCGCCGCGGACTTCGCCGACGGCGCCCTGGTGAAGCTGCGGCACGCCGCGCCGGTCGGCCACGGGTTCGGCGTCCCCTCGCCCGAGGAGGTCCAGACGGCATGGACGCGCGCCCGCAGGTCCCTGTCCCGGCACCCGCTGGGCAAGTCCGCGCTGGCGGACGACGACTCCTATCCCCTGCCGGGCCTGCCGGCCGTCTTCTCGGCGGTCGCCGCCACCGACCTGCGCCCCGACACGCTCCTCCACGACGTCACCGAGCGCATCACCTCGACGCTCGCCTGAAGAGCCTGAGCGCGCCGCGGGTCCTGAGGTCGTCCAGGAGAACCGGGCGGCCGTCCGCGTCGCCCAGCGGAACCCGCCAGTTCGGGTACTCGTCGACGGTGCCCGGCTGGTTCTGGGTGCGGCGCTCACCCACGGCGTCGGCCAGGGAGATGCCGATAAGGCGGGCCGGGGTGCGGGTCAGGAACTCCTGCAGCGCGGTGACGATCTCCTCGTCGTAGGCGGTGGAGCCGTCCGCCAGAGCCCGCACGACCTCTGCCGGCTCTGCCGGGAGCAGGCCCTCGGCGTGCAGCACGGCGAGCCAGTCGGCCAGTTGGCGGCGGTGGTCGTCCTCCTCCTCGGCGCGGGAGCGGGTAAGCAGCCCGAGGCGGTCGCGCAGGTCGATGTGGTCGCCGTGCACGAACCCGGTGATCGGCGGCATGTCGTGGGTGCCGACGGTCGCCAGGGACAGCTCCCGCCACCGGCCCGGCGGCTTGGGGCGGCCGTGCTCGTCCCGTTCGAACCAGAGCAGGGACGTGCCGAGGACTCCGCTGTCGGCCAGCGCCTCCCGCACCTCCGGCTCGACGGTGCCGAGATCCTCCCCGACGACCACGGCGCCGAAGCGCTCGGCCTCCCAGGACAGCGAGCCGAGCAGGGCGTCGCGGTCGTAGCGGACGTAGGTGCCGTCGGCGGGGGACGCCCCCTCGGGCACCCACCACAGGCGCGACACCTGCATCGCGTGGTCCAGGCGGATGCCGCCGGCGTGCCGCAGCGCCGCGGCTGCCATCTCGCGGAACGGCCGGTAGCCGGCGAGGGCGAGCGCGCCCGGCCGCCACGGCTGCTGCCCCCAGTCCTGGCCGCGCTGGTTGAACTCGTCCGGGGGCGCCCCGACGCTCATCCCGGGCGCGCAGGAGTCGCGGTAGATCCAGGCGTCGGCACTGCCGTGCGGCACCCCGACCGCCAGGTCGTGGACGATCCCGAGGGGCATCCCCGCGTCCCGGGCCGCGCGCTGAGCGGCCGCGAGCTGCCCGTCCAGCCGCCACTGAAGCCACGCGTGGAAGCCGGCGCGGGCCTGGTGCCCGGGAGCGTCCACCACGCCGTGGTCACGGGCTCCCTGCAGCCGGGACGGCCAGCGCCGCCAGTCCGTGGCCTCCTGCTCCTCGCTGATCGCGCACCACGTCGAGAAGCTCGCGAGCGCGGCGCCCTCCCGCCGCCGGAACTCCTCGAAGCGCGGGTCGCGGTCCCGGCGGCGGTACATCGTCTCCAGGGCCTCCAGCTTCGCGGCCCACACCGCGTCCCTGTCCAGCAGGCCCTCCTGGGCCCGCAGCTTGGCGGCGAGGGTTCCGAACCGCTCCCGGTCCGCGGCGGGCAGGTCCGCGTACTCGGGCATGTCCTCGATCCGCAGATACAGCGGCGAGGGGAAGCGGCGGCTCATCGGCGAGTACGGGGACGCTCCGACCGGCGGGACCGGTTCGGTCGCGTGCAGCGGATTGACCAGGACGAACCCCGCGCCGAGCTCCCGCCCGCTCCAGTCCGCGAGGTCCGCCAGGTCGCGCAGGTCGCCGAGACCCCACGACGCGGCGGACCGCACCGAGTACAGCTGCGCCGTGAACCCCCACATCCTGGGCGGCGGCCGCAGCGCGTCGGGGGCCACCAGCAGCTGCGCGTACTGCGTCCGCGCCCCGTTCCGGACGCGCAGGCCGCGCCACCCGGGCGGGACGTCCGCGAGCCCGTCGAGGGGCTCGAAGGAGCGCTCGGCGGTCGGCACGCGGGCGCGCGGCGGCGCCAGGACCTCGTCCGTGCCGGTCTCGATCTCCACCTCGGCGCCGCCGTCCAGGTGCCCGCCGAGCGCCGCGCGGATCCGGCCGGCCGTCCCACCGCCGGCCCGGCGGACGACGACGGTCGGCGGCAGCTCGCGCGCCCGCTCCCGCCGGCGCGCGAGCTCCGCCCGGACGGAGGAGGGGGTGGAGGCGTCCACCCCGAGCGCCCCGAGGACGGCGACGAGCGTGTCGCGCGAGACGGCCGCCTCCCGCCCCCGCCAGTCCTCGTAGCGCGTCGCGACGCCGTGGTGCCCGGCCAGTCTGATCAGTTCGTCGTCACCCACGCCTGCACCATGCCCGGTGCGGCCCGCGTCACGCCGTCCACACCGGGGGCTTGCGGCCGATCCAGGGGCGGGCCTCCTCCAGCTGCGCGGACAGCGAGATCAGGGTGCCCTCCCCGCCGAGCCGTCCGGCGAGCATGACGCCGATGGGCAGGCCCTCGCCGTTCCAGTGCAGCGGGACGTTCACCGCGGGCTGCCCCGAGATGTTGTACATGGCGCAGAACGGGGTGAACTGCGTCTGCCGCCGGAAGTTCTCCTCCGGGTCCTGGTCGTGGAAGTACCCGACCGGCACGGGCGGCATGGCGAGCGTGGGGTGCAGGATCGCGTCGAACCCGTCCATCACCGGGAACGCCGCGCGCAGCGCCCCCTGCAGCGCCGCGTGGGCCTGGAACAGCTGCGGCGCCGTCGTCTTCTCGCCGTACCCGCGCAGCCAGCGGGTCAGCGGCTGGAGCAGGTCCTCACTCCCCTCGGGGACGGGCGTCATCGTCGCCATCACGCCCCACAGCGTCGCGAAGTGCGGGACGAGGTCGGAGCCGAGCACCTGCGGCAGTTCCACGACCTCGTGGCCCAGCTCCTCAAGGAGCGCCGAGGCGTCCTCGTAGGCGGCGACGCAGTCGGGGTGGACCTCGACGTCCGGCACCGGCGGCTGGAGGCTCCGCGCGATCCGCAGCCGGCCCGGCGCGCGGTCGGCGCCGGCGAGGAAGGGCCCGTCCGCCTGCGGCGCCCGGTACAGGTCGCCCGGCATGTGGCCCGACATGACGTCCAGCATGAGGGCGGCGTCGCGGACGGTCCGCGCGATCGGCCCGTTGGTGGAGAGCCCGAACAGGTCGGGGATGACCGGCCCCTGGGAGATCCGGCCGCGGGTCGGCTTGATCCCGAACAGCCCGCACACGCTGCTCGGGATCCGGATCGAGCCGCCGCCGTCGCTGCCCTGCGCGATCGGCGCCAGCCCGGACGCGACCGCCGCCGCGGCGCCGCCGCTCGAACCGCCGGCCGACCGGGTCGGGTCCCACGGCGTGCGGGCCGGGGGCGACACGGCTCCCTCGGTGTAGCAGGGCAGGCCGAACTCGGGGGTCGCCGTCTTGCCGAGGAGCACCGTCCCGGCCGCCGCGAGCTTGGCCACCGCGTGGTCGTCGGCGAACCCGGTCAGCTCGGCGTAGACCGCCGAGCCGAACGTCATCCGGACGCCGTTCACCATGTTCAGGTCCTTGATCGGCACCGGGACGCCGTGCAGCGGCGGCAGCTCCGCCGGGTCCCCCGCCTCCAGCACCGCCTTCTCGGCGCCGCGCGCCTCCTCGCGGGCGCGCTCGGCGGTGACCGTCACGTAGGCGCCCACCTGCTCGTCCAACCGTTCGATGCGGGCCAGGTAATGGTCGGCGAGCTCGACCGGGGATACTTCCCGGGTGCGGACGGCGGCGGCCATGCGGGTGGCGCTGAGGTCATGAATCTGTGTCACGATCCGGAACGCTAGACGCCGTGTGCGCGGGCATCAAAGAGGGCACACACGACAGCAGCGGCAGAAGGAGATTAATACTGGCCTACCCGACCGCGCCGTAAGAGAATCACTGACGTTGGGCGACAAAACATTAACCCGGCATGGCTGGTCGCCCACCCTCCCGATGATTACTCTGCGCACGGAGGATCATGCCCCCGATGGGAAAGGAACACGGAGCGTCACCATGGCGACCATGGAGCGGGGCAACACGCAGAATGCCAGGGCGCGACCCGAGTCAGAGGAGGCGCGTGAGAACGATGACCGGACACCGGTGAAGGAGCGGCTGGAGGGGAGCGCCGCCGCGGCGATGCTCGACGATCCCAAGATCCGCCGCTGGGCGTACCGGATCGGCGCGGCCGTCGTCGCCGGCGCCGCCGCGCTGTTGCTGACGAGTTGGCGGCTCGGCCTGACCGTCGCGGTGCTCGTCGTCATCGGCGACTACGTGCGGCAGTCCCGCAGGAGCTCCACCGTGACCGCCTGGCAGAAGTCCTCGGCCGCGGAACGGCGCACCGAGAAGCAGCTGAAGTCCCTGCGGCGCAACGGATACCTCGTGCTGCACGCGCGGGCCGTCCCCCGCGACGACGAGGGCGTCAGCGACGGGCGGATCGACCACCTGGTCATCGGGCCGAGCGGCGTCTACGCCATCGACTCGGAGAAGTGGGACAAGCGCCTCCCCGTGCGCACCATGTCCCACCTCAAGCTCTTCCACGGCCCCTTCAACAAGAAGGACCGGCTGGACGAGGCGCGCTGGGAGGCCCAGATGGCGAGCATCATCCTCGCCGAGCGGGTCGGCTTCGACGTGCCGGTGCAGCCGTCCGTGGCGATCTACGGCCCGTCCATCCCGTGGAAGGTCATGCGGGTGCGGGACGTCGACGTCTACGCGGGCAACCGGGCTCGCTCGTACCTGCGCCGGCGCCCGAAGATCCTCACCGAGAGCGACGTCCAGCGCATCTTCCAGGCGGCCGAGGACGCCCTGCCGCCGAAGTACCCCGACTGAGGCCGAGGGCGGCCCCGCTTCCCCGGGGCGGCCCGCCGTAAAGCCGGGACACCGCGGTCCCGGCTTTTTTCCTGCCCTCCGGCGGTTGGTAGCATCGGAGACCACGGCCGGCCCGGGCGCGAACCTCCGCCGAGCCGGCGGCAGCGCCGCGACCCGCCGCTGCGCGTCACACCTTCCAGGCGACCCGCCCGCCCACGCCGAACCATGCGCGGCCCGTCGTCCCCGCACGCCACAGGTTTGGAGAGGTCGAAATGCCACCGCTCAGGTCACGCACGGTCACCCATGGCAGGAACATGGCGGGCGCCCGCGCGCTCATGCGGGCCAGCGGCGTCCAACGCGAGGACTTCGGCAAGCCGATCGTCGCGGTGGCCAACAGCTTCACCCAGTTCGTCCCCGGCCACGTCCACCTGGACGAGGTCGGCAAGGTCGTCGCCGGCGCCGTCCGGGAGGCCGGCGGCGTGCCCCGCGAGTTCAACACCATCGCCGTCGACGACGGCATCGCGATGGGCCACGACGGCATGCTGTACTCGCTGCCGTCCCGCGAGGTGATCGCCGACGCGATCGAGTACATGGTCAACGCGCACTGCGCCGACGCCCTGGTCTGCGTCTCCAACTGCGACAAGATCACCCCGGGGATGCTGCTGGCCGCGCTGCGCCTGAACATCCCGACGGTGTTCGTCTCCGGCGGGCCGATGGAGGCCGGCAAGCCCGTCGAGGGCGTCATGGGCGGCAACAAGCTCGACCTGATCGACCCGATCATCGCCTCCGCCGACTCCTCCCTGTCGGAGGACAAGCTGCTGGAGATGGAGGAGAGCGCCTGCCCGACCTGCGGGTCGTGCTCGGGCATGTTCACCGCCAACTCGATGAACTGCCTCACCGAGGCGATCGGGCTGGCGCTGCCCGGCAACGGCACCGTCCTCGCCACCCACACCGCCCGCCGCCGCCTCTACGAGGACGCCGGCCGCACCGTGGTCGAGGTCGCCAAGCGGTACTACGAGGGCGACGACGCGTCCGTCCTGCCGCTGAGCATCGCCACCCGCGAGGCGTTCGAGAACGCCATGGTCCTCGACGTCGCGATGGGCGGGTCCACCAACACGATCCTGCACCTGCTCGCCGCCGCCACCGAGGGCGGCGTCGACTTCGGGCTCGCCGACATCGACGCGGTGTCCCGCCGCGTCCCGTGCATCTGCAAGCTGGCCCCCGCCACCGCCAAGTACCACGTCGAGGACTGCCACCGCGCGGGCGGCGTCCCGGCCCTGCTGGGCGAACTGAACCGCGCCGGCCTGCTGAACGCGTCGGCGCACTCGGTCCACTCCGCCTCCCTCGACGAGTTCCTCGCCCGATGGGACGTCCGCTCCCCCGACGTCCTGCCCGAGGCCGTCGAGATGTTCCACGCGGCGCCCGGCGGCGTCCGCAGCACCTCGGCGTTCTCGCAGAGCGCCCGCTGGGAGTCGCTCGACCTCGACCGCGAGAACGGCTGCATCCGCTCCGCCGAGCACGCCTACACCGCCGACGGCGGCCTCGCCGTCCTGCGCGGCAACATCGCCCCCGACGGCGCGATCGTCAAGACCGCCGGGGTGGACGAGGAGCTGTGGACCTTCACCGGCCCCGCCGTCGTCTTCGAGTCGCAGGACCAGGCCGTCGAGGGCATCCTCGGCGGGAAGGTCAAGGCCGGCGACGTCGTCGTGATCCGCTACGAGGGCCCGAAGGGCGGGCCCGGCATGCAGGAGATGCTGTACCCGACGAGCTTCCTCAAGGGCCGCGGGCTCGGCAAGGCGTGCGCGCTGATCACCGACGGCCGGTTCTCCGGCGGCACGTCCGGGCTGTCCATCGGGCACGCCTCCCCCGAGGCCGCGGGCGGCGGGATCATCGCCCTCGTCGAGGACGGCGACCGCGTCGTGATCGACATCCCCAACCGCACGCTGGAGCTGGACGTCCCGGCCGACGAGCTGGAGATCCGACGCGAGAAGCTGCTCGCCGACCTCGGCGGCTACCGGCCCCGCGACCGCCACCGCCCGGTCAGCGCCGCCCTGCGCGCCTACGCCGCGATGGCCACGTCGGCCTCGACCGGTGCCGCGCGCGACGTCTCCCAGCTCGACCGTCTGAACGGCTGAGCATTACCCGGCGGGTAATCGCCTCCATTCCCCGTCCGGGGCAGAGTGGTGGGTGCCGGGCCGACCAGCCCGGCCCCACCGCTGAAGGAGCTCTCGATGACCGCCTACGCCCTCGCCCACCTGTTCCCCGAGCCGCCGCTGCACGACGACGTCTTCGTCTACATGGAGCGCATCCAGGAGACCATGGACCCGTTCGGCGGCCGCTTCATCGTGCACGCCGCCCACACCGAGGTGATCGAAGGCCCGTTCGAGGGCGGCTACGTCATCATCGAGTTCCCCGACATGGACGAGGCACGCGCCTGGTACACCTCGGACGCCTATCAGGCGATCCTGGCGATGCGCACCGACAACATCCCCGGAACCACCGTGCTGCTCCAGGGCACCCCGCCGAACTACGACGCAGCCGCCACCGGCAGGGCGTTGCGTGCGGCCCAGGCCGGCTGACCGGTCAGGAGCAGCATCCTCCGCCGCAGCAGCCTCCGCCCGCGCTCGGCGGGGGCTGGGGCGCCCCGCCGCGGGACGTGCCGGTGACGGCGACGGTGGACAGGAGCTTGACGGTGTCGTCGTGGCCGTCCGGGCACGGGGCCGGGTCGGACGCATTGATCATCGGGCGGGAGACCTCGAAGGTCGACCCGCACGCGCGGCAGCGGTAGTCATAGCGAGGCACGCCCCCAGGATACGCGCGTCAGGCGGCGGGCTCGGTGACATAGGGGGCCCACTGGGGATCGCCGTCGTGGACGAGGCCGATGAGCCGCCAGTGCGCGCCCCTCGGAACGGCCGGGGTGACGCTGAGCGTCCAGCCCAGCTCCGACAGCAGGCGGTCGGCCTTGCCGTGGTTGCACGCCATGCAGGAGGCCACGCAGTTCTCCCAGACGTGCTTGCCGCCGCGGCTGCGCGGATGGACGTGGTCGATCGTCTCGGCGCGGCGGCCGCAGTAGACGCAGCGGAAGTTGTCGCGGCGCATCAGTGCCGCGCGGGTCAGGGGCACGCGGGTGCGGAACGGGATGCGGACGTAGCGGCGGAGCCGGATGACGGACGGCACCTCGACCGTCATCGTCGCCGCGTGGAGCACGGCACCCGAGGTGTCGTGATGGACGATCTCCGCCTTCTCGCGGAGCACGAGGCAGACCGCTCTTCGCAGAGGCAGCGTGGTGAGGGGTTCGTACGTCGCGTTCAGGAGGAGGACCTGTCGCATCAGACGCCCTCCAACGGGCCGTGCTGTCCGTTCGCCCCGGTGGTCACGGCGCAGCGCGCCTCCCACCGAGGCCCGATTATCGTTTCCGGCACCTGCGCACTCGCCATGAGGACCTCCCCAGGGGCGAACCGACCAGAATCAGTGTGGCGTCTGAGGGAGGTCGTCCGCTACCCCAATAATCCCCAGCCGCACACTGCTCGAACACGGAACCCGCGGGGAGTACTGGGACGGGCAGCGCTTAACGGCCAATAAAGTGCATCCTTGGCTTCCTTCTCCCACCTACAGGCGGGAGATTCCAGTGGTCGCCCGCTGGGTTTCCTGCTTCGCCGACGAGTGCCCCGTCCGGGAGGTGTCCCGTTGAGGTCTTACACCGTCTCCACAGGCGGTCACCGCCAGCCCGGCGGCCAGAATGTTGCGCGCCGCGTTCACGTCGCGGTCATGCACCGCGCCGCACCCGCACGTCCACTCGCGGACGTCCAGCGGCAGCCTGGCGCGGACGGTTCCGCAGGTCCCGCACAGCTTGGAGGAGGGGAACCAGCGGTCGACCACGACGAGGTCGCGCCCGTACCAGGCGCACTTGTACTCCAGCATGCGGCGCAGCTCCCTCCACGCCACATCGGAGATGGCGCGGGCGAGCCGGTGGTTCTTGAGCAGGTTGGCGACAGCGAGGTCCTCGATCACGACCGTTTGGTTCTCACGGACGAGACGGGTCGACAGCTTGTGCAGGAAGTCGCGGCGCCGGTCAGCGATCCGCGCATGCACACGCGCGACCTTCCGCCGGGCCTTCTCCCGGTTCGCCGACCCTGGGGCCTTGCGCGACAGGTCCCGTTGCGCCTTGGCCAAGCGGGCGCAGTCACGTCGCTCGTGCTGGGGGTTGGTGATCTTCTCCCCGGTGGACAGGGTCACCAGGGAGGCGATCCCGGCGTCGATCCCGACCGCCGCGCCCGTGGCAGGGGCCGCGGTGATGGTGTCCTGGCACAGCAGAGAGACGAACCAGCGTCCGGCGCTGTCACGCGACACCGTCACCGTGGTCGGTTCCGCCCCCTGGGGCAGCGGACGCGACCAGCGGATGTCCAGCGGCGCCGTCATCTTCGCCAGCGTCAGACGTCCCTCGCGCCAGGTGAAGGCGCTGCGGGTGTACTCGGCCGACGCACGCGACCGCTTGCGCGACTTGAACCGCGGATATGCGGCCCGCTTGGCGAAGAAGTTGGCGAACGCCGTCTGAAGATGCCGCAGCGCCTGCTGCAACGGGACGCACGGCACCTCGGACAGAAACGCCAACCCTGGGGTCTTCTTCCACTGCGCCAGCGCGGCCGACGACTGCACGTAGGACACACGGCGCCGCTCGCCGTACCAGGCCAGCGTGCGCTCCTCCAAAGCCTTGTTGTACACCAGCCGCACACACCCGAACGTCCGCGACAACTCGGCTGCCTGCTCTTCGGTGGGGTAGAAGCGGTACTTGAACGCCCGCCTGACCTGCCGCGCCATGCCTCACGTTCTAGCAGCCTCGGTGCCGGCCAACCTGGCGAACGCCGAAACGCCCCGGCTTCCCCGACCTGCTGCACAAAAGCCCGTTTCCACCCAGCCCTGAAGGCCGGGGGCTCTCAGGAGGAGAACCGATGACGCCGTATCCGTCCGCGCAGCGCGAGGACATCGTCGAGGACATCCACGGCCACCGGGTCGCCGACCCCTACCGCTGGCTGGAGGATCCCGACAGCGCCGAGACCGGCGAGTGGCGCTCCGCGCAGGACCGGCTCTTCCACAAGGTCATGGAAACCCTTCCCGGCCGGGACGCGCTGCGGGCACGCCTGCTCGATCTGCTCGGCGCGGGAAGCGTCGGGGCCCCGGTGTGGCGGGGCGAGCGGCGCTTCTTCACTCGCCGCTCCGCCGACCAGGAGCACCCGGTGCTCTACACCGCGGACCCGGACGGGTCCGAACGCGTCCTCGTCGACCCGACGGCCCTCGACCCCGCCGGGACGACGACGCTGGACGGCTGGCAGCCCGACAAGGAGGGACGCCTCCTGGCGTACAAGGTGTCGACCGGCGGCGACGAGGAGTCGCTGCTGTACGTCATCGACGTCGCGACGGGCGACCGCGTGGAGGGGCCGATCGACCGGGCCCGGTACTCCTCGGTGGCCTGGCTGCCGGGCGGCGAGGCGTACTACTACACGCGCCGGCTCCCCGCGCTGGACGTCCCGGAGGGCGAGGAGCAGTACCACCGGCGCGTCTACCTGCACCGCGTCGGCACCGAACCCGACACCCACGACGTGCTGGTCTTCGGCGCGGGCCGGGACAAGACCAACTACTACGGGGTCGGCGTCAGCCGGGACGGCCGCTGGCTCACGATCTCCGCGTCGCAGGGCACCGCGCCCCGCAACGACCTGTGGATCGCCGACCTGACCGCGTCCGCCCCCGAGGCGCCCGCGCTGCGCGCCGTGCAGGAGGGCGTCGACGCCTCCACCGGCGTCCACGTGGGCCGCGACGGCCGCGCCTACGTCTTCACCGACCGCGACGCGCCCCGGTCCCGCCTTTGCGTCGCCGACCCGTCCGACCTCTCCTACGGGACCTGGCGGGACCTCCTCCCCCAGGACCCCGAGGCCGTGCTCACCGACTTCGCGATTCTGGACGACCTGGAGCGCCCGGTCCTGCTCGCCGGCTGGACGCGCCACGCGATCAGCGAGATCACCGTGCACGACCTGGCGTCCGGGGAGCGGCTCGGCGCCGTCCCGACCCCCGGTCTCGGTTCCATCGGCGGCATCGTCGAGCGGCCCGAGGGCGGGCACGAGGCCTGGTTCGGCTACACCGACAACGTGACCCCCTCGTCGATCCTGCGCTACGACGCGCGCACCGGGGAGACGACGCTGTGGGCGTCCGCGCCGGGGACGGTCGACGTCCCCGAGATCGAGACGCGCCAGGTCGTCTACACCTCCCGGGACGGGACCGAGGTGCGCATGCTCGTCGCGTCCCGTCCGGGCCTGACCGGGCCGCGCCCCGCGATCCTCTACGGGTACGGCGGGTTCACCATCTCCCTCACCCCGTCCTACTCGGCGAGCATCCTCGCGTGGGTCGAAGCGGGCGGCGTCTACGCGGTCGCCAACCTGCGCGGCGGCTCCGAGGAGGGCGAGCAGTGGCACCGCGCCGGCATGCGGGACCGCAAGCAGAACGTCTTCGACGACTTCCACGCCGCCGCCGAGAAGCTGATCGCGGACGGCCTCACCACACCGTCCCAGCTCGCGATCTCCGGCGGCTCCAACGGCGGGCTCCTGGTCGGCGCGGCCCTCACCCAGCGCCCCGACCTGTACCGGGCTGTGGTGTGCTCCGCGCCGCTCCTGGACATGGTCCGCTACGAGCGGTTCGGCCTCGGCCAGACGTGGAACGACGAGTACGGGACGGCCGACGACCCCGAGGAGTTCGGCTGGCTCATCGGCTACTCGCCGTACCACCACGTCCACCCCGGCACCGCCTATCCGGCCGTCCTGTTCACGACGTTCGGCAGCGACACCCGCGTGGATCCGCTGCACGCCCGCAAGATGTGCGCCGCCCTCCAGCACGCGACCGCCTCCGAAGCCCCGGTCCTCCTCCGCGACGAGCCCGAGGTAGGCCACGCCGCCCGCTCGGTCACGCGCTCCGCCGACCTCACGGCGGACACCCTCACGTTCCTGGCGGCACAGACCGGGCTCGCCCTGAGCGACGAATTGACGCATGGTCTAATAGTTGGATGAGCAAGACGCTGCGCGATCCGGCTGAACGGGCGCTGGAGCTGCTTCGCGAGCCGCCGGGCGAGCCCGACGTGTCCGCCGGGTACCTCGACCTGCTCGGGGCGGCCGAGAAGAAGTCGCCCTCCCTCGCCCAGTCGGTGATGGAGTCGACGTTCCTCCCGCGGATCTACGAGAAGGTGTGGCGGCCCGTCGGCTTCAACCTGGCGAAGGGCTGGCCACTCGGTCCGGACACCGCCGAAGAGCACGCCATGGCGCGCGACTGGCTCGGCCTGTCACAACCCGGCTACGCCGCCCGGCCCCCCGCGACCGTCCTGGACGTGGCGTGCGGCCCCGGCAACGTCACCCGCGCCCTCGCCGCCGGCGTCGGCCCGGCGGGCCTGGTCGTCGGCCTCGACGCGTCCGAGACCATGCTGACCCGCGCCGTCGCCGACACCGCCCCCGGCGACCCCGTGGCCTACGTCCGCGGCGACGCCGTCGACCTGCCGTTCCGCGACGGCGCGTTCGACGCCGTCAGCTGCTTCGGCGCCCTCTACCTCTTCGACGACCCCTGGACGGCCCTGGACGGCATGACCCGCGTCCTCAGACCCGGCGGGCACCTGATCATCCTCACGTCCCGGCGCCCGCTCCCCACCCCGCGCCTCGGCGCCGAACTCCTCCGCCGCGCCACCGGCTTCACCGCCTTCGGCGACCGCGAGGTCACCCGCGCCCTCACCGACCGCGGCTACACCGCCGTCCGCCAACGCCGCTACCCCCTCATGCAGGTCATCGCCGGTAGCGTCTGATTTGTTCTTCTCCTCCTTCGGGCCTGGCGGCCCTCCATCGTCGAAAAACGCGGGCGATCGCTGGCATCGCTCCGGCTCGCCTTGCGGCTCGCTTCGCGATCAGGTTCTCGCAAGCTCGAACCTGCCTTCGGACGCGATCGCGACCCTTGTGGTTGTTGCGGGGTGCGGTGATGGCTGAGGTCCCTGACCCGGGCCGCTCCGCTAGGACTCACTCGAAGATCGCGCTACGCTTCCAAAGGAACACGCACGGCCAACCGTGCCCATGAGCGACCCCCTCCTGGGGTTGGGAAGCCTCCAGGAGGGGGTTGGGGCGTGCGGTGTTTGTTTGCAGTGCCCTCCTCCTTCGGGCCTGGCGGCCCTCCATCGTCGGGAACTGCGGCGATCGCTGGCATCGCTCCGACTCGCCTTGCGGCTCGGAGGAGGGCACTGCGGCGGCGCGGTTCAGCGCAGCGGTTTTTCGATGTAGATGTTGACTATGCCGCCGATGGACTCGCGGCGGGTCTCCGTCCAGCCGAAGTTGCGGTAGAGGGCCAGGGCGGGGGTCTGGCGTTCGGTGGTGTCGGCGCGCAGTATGCGGTAGCCGTACTCTGCCGCGCGTTCCTCCAGGGCCTGGACCAGCGCTGTGCCGTAGCCGCGGCGCTGGACCGCCGGAAGGACGCGCAGGCGCACCATCTCGGCGGTGTCGAGGGTCGGGTTGCCGGGGGCGTAGCCGCCGAAGGCGCGGGCGTGGCCGCCGGGGATGAGGTCGGCTCGGCGCAGGCCGCCCATCGCGACTATCCGGCGGTCGAGTTCGCCGACGAGGAACTCACCGTTGTTGCGGAGATAGATGTCCTCCATACGGAAGAAGTCGTGGTCGTAGTAGACGCCGTCGCCGGGGCGCAGGCCGACCTGGGCCAGGCCCTCCTGGTGCAGGGCCAGGACGACGCCGTGGTCGGCCGCGTGGTACCGGCGGATCCGCAGGTCGCCGTAGCGCCATTCGGGGGGATCGTCCTTGAGCCGGACGAGCGTGGGGTGGCCTTGCCAGGAGGCGTTGTCGGTGCTCATCCCGGTCAGACCTGTTCCCCCGGGCGTACGGCGGCGGGCGGATCTTGCGTGGGGCTCTTCACCGAGGGGCCGGAGAGGGCCTCGTAGAAGTCCTTCAGCTCCGGGATCTGGCCGTGCTTGGTCGCGACCGCCGCGCCGATCTGCCGGGCGCGGTGCACGAGGATGTCGGAACGGTGGTCGGCGGGCAGGTCGTAGATGGCCTCCCGGCCGGCCGTCAGCGCGGCCTCGGGGTGGCCGGCGTGCAGCTTGCACATCGCCCGGTCGAGCCGCACCAGGGTCAGGTCGACGCGGTCGGTGGGCGAGTACAGGGTGAGGGCGTGGCTGAGCACCTCGTCGCCCTGCCTGTGGTCGCCGAGGTTGGTGAACGTGTCGCCCTCGTAGAAGGCCATCTGCCGGTCGGTGAACCCGAACACCAGGTCGGAGGTGTCGGTCTTGGAGAGCTGGTCGAAGACGGAGCGGCCGCGCACGAGCGCGCGACGGGCGCTCGGGGCGGCGTCCCCGCGGCCGCGCATCGCCAGCATGCCGAGCGCGCGCGCCTCCACGGCGGGGGCCATGGCGGCGGCGACGCCGGGGGTCCGGCCGGCGAGGTCCTGCGCCTTGCGCGCCAGGTGCAGCGCCTCGCGCGGGTCGCCGTAGTACATCGGAACGAGGGACTCGCGGACGGTCACCCAGGCGCGTAACTGCCGGTCGCCGGTCTCGTCGGCGGCGGTCCGCGCGGTCCGGAAGAACGAGCGGGCCAGCCGGTGGTCCCCCAGGTTGATCATGATGAGCCCGGACAGCCCGGACAGCTGCGCGGCGATCCGGCACAGGCGTTCCTGCAGCTCGACCGGCTGGCGCTTGTCGCACATGCGCCGCACCTCGCTGAAGTCGAGCAGCACGTCGCAGAGCATCCGGAGCGACGGGGTCGCCTGGTACTGCCGGCCGTAGCCGTAGGTCGTCTCCTCCCACTGGTCGAGCATGGTCGGCGAGACGGTCGCGCCGACGAGTGTGTCGTCCATCTTGCGGCGCAGGTTGTCGACGGCCCCAAGGAACTGACCGTCGAGCGCCACGCCCGCTCCGGCCAGCAACTGCAGAAGGGTCCTACGAAGCACGATGTCCTCCTCTCCCACATCAATGGTCAGGGGGCCGTCGGCGCGGTCATGGCCCCGCAGGTCGTTGACGGTCGCCCAGGGGCGCTCTTCGCTCCTGGGCACGATCGCCCCGACGATCGCGTCGGGGTCGGGTACCGGACGCTGGTCCGGCACGCGCGGCTGCGGAACGCTCCCGGCGCCCGCACGGGTCGCGTGGCCGCGGCCGCAGATACAGGGACTCTGGTAGTCGAGGGCGTCGGGCTCCACCCGGTAGACGGCGCACAGGTAGTGCAGGTACTCCGGGCCGGGACGCTTGTACCCGCTCTCGTAGGCGGACAGCAGCGTCTCCCCGAGCCGCGGCAGCGGTTTGCCGTCGACCTCGTAGAGCGCCTTGACCTGCGCCACGATGTCGGACAGCGCGACGCCGTGGGCCAGCCGGTGCGCCTTGATCCGGCTGGTCCCGAACAGCGGCCCGCACTGCTCGTGGATCTCCTGCGCGATCGCCACCGGACCCCGTCCTCGCGCCAGGGCGTGCGCACGGATCCGGCGAGCCACCTCCGTCTCTCTCCGAGGGGGGTCCGACACCCGGCCTCCTCCCGTCGGGCCGGAACGCCGTCCCCCAGGGGGTTGGCGGTCGTCCCCGCCACGGCGACCGGTCGTTTTGGCCACGACAGATGATTGCTTGCGCACGCAGCGTAATCCTCGCCACAGCCCCCGCCAAGCGATTCCGGCGAAGTGATGGCGGCCGGGAGGCACCCCGCACCCCGTGGGTAGAGATTCTTCCTCCGGGGGGAGGAGGACTTCTCCTGAGGTGGGGGAATCCGGTTCTTCGGCCCCTGGCCGCCCCCTTGACCGGTCAGTGTGAGAGTTGGAAATCTCTCGTGTCGTGATCGAGCGAATCCGGAGAGTCGATCATCTGGTCGACCGGGCACTGGGCCCGCGGGCGTTCCGCCCGCCTAGGGAGGGGGGTGCGAAGGTGGTCAGCGACAGACGCGTCGGCTACCTCGAAGAGCTGGAGCATGAACTGGACACGCGGGGCCTCGTCGCGCGGGTCGTCAGGACCCGCTCGGGGCCGGCCTTCCTGAGGGTGGTGAACCCCGAGGCCGCGAGCCTCGCGGAGGACGTCACCTGCGCGCCGGCCCCCGAGACCAAGGACCACTACTTCTGGTGGTCGTGGGGCGAGCGCATGCACCGCGTCGACGACGTCGGCGGCGCGGCCCTCAAGCTGGCGCACGTCCTCCAACCGCTCGCCGCGAGGTGAACGGCTCCACGGGCCCCTGAGCCCTGATCCGAGCTCCATCACAGACTCGGGCGCCCGCCGAACGGGCGCCCGGCGAGACCGGGCGTGTCCCGCGTGGCCGCGGCGAAGGGCGCGGCAGCCGCGGACCACGCGGGGCACGTTCGCCCGGCAGACCCCCTCCCCGGCCAGTCCCGCCACCCGCCCCGGCGGTCGTATGAACCGGTCGGAACCGTCCCCTACGATCGGGCTCGTACCGCCGCCGGTCCACGGTGAGGTGGCGAGGAACCGCAATGGCCGGGGAGGGTCTGCAACACCATGTCTCTGTTCGCGTCGATCAGCGTGCCGCTCGCCGTCTCGCCGGTCGCCAAGCCGTTCCTGCCCTGGGCCGAGAACGGCACCCCGGAGGCGGCCTGCAGGAACACGGACCCCAGCGTCTCGTGCCGGCTGGTCTGGAACATCTCGAAGAACACCGGCTTCACCGAGTTCTGGGCCACCTGGCTGGACAAGCCGCTCAGCACGCTGCTGTGGATCACCCTGACCTTCGTGGTCGCGCTGATCGTGAAGAACATCGCGCACCGCATGATCACCAAGGTCACGCTGGGAATGGCCGAGGGCACGATGTCGGAGAGGGTCCGGGACCGGTCCCGGACGGTCTTCGAGGGCAGCCCCGCCCTCCTCAACAGGCGGCGCGCCCAGCGGGCCCAGACGCTCGGCTCGGTGCTGCGCTCCATCGCGTCCATCATCATCATGGGGACGGCCGCGTTCAGCATCCTCGGCTCTCTCGGCCTCAACCTCGCGCCCATCCTGGCCAGCGCCAGCGTCATCGGCGTCGCGGTCGGCTTCGGCGCGCAGAACATCGTCAAGGACTTCCTCGCCGGGCTGTTCATGCTCCTGGAGGACCAGTACGGCGTCGGGGACGTCATCGACGTGGGCAGCGCCAAGGGGACGGTCGAGGCCGTCACCCTGCGGGTCACCCGCATGCGGGACGTCGACGGCGTCGTCTGGTACGTCCCGAACGGCGAGATCAAGAAGGTCGGGAACGAGTCGCAGAACTGGGGTCGCGCCGTCCTGGACATCCCGGTCGACATCAACGAGGACACCGAGAAGGTCAAGGAGATCCTGCAGGCCACCGCCGACCAACTGGTCGCGGACGCGCCCTGGAGCGACATCGTCCTGGAGCAGCCCTCGGTGTGGGGCGTGCAGGCCCTCGCGGGCGACGCCATCGTGATCCGCGTCGTGCTGAAGACGGTGCCGGGCAGGCAGGGCGACATCGCCCGCGAGCTGCGCGAACGCGTCAAGCGGGCGTTCGACGAGGCGGGCGTCACCGTCGCCACCCCCGCGCCCTGACCCGCCTCCCGAGTGGATCAAGGTGAGGAAGAGGACGTGTCTCACATAGGGTGGGGGCGCTATGGCTGAACAGGTGACCTTCTACGAAGCGGTCGGCGGCGAGGAGACCTTCCACCGGCTGGTCCACCGCTTCTACCAGGGGGTCGCGGACGACCCCGACCTCCGCGCCCTCTACCCCGAGGAGGACCTCGGTCCGGCCGAGGAGAGGCTGCGTCTCTTCCTGATCCAGTACTGGGGCGGCCCCAACACCTACAGCATGCAGCGCGGGCACCCGAGGCTGCGGATGCGTCACGTGCCCTTCGTCATCGGCGCGGCCGAGCGGGACGCGTGGCTGCGGCACATGCGCGTCGCGGTGGACGAGCTCGGCCTTCCCGAGGATCTGGAGAGGCAGCTCTGGGCCTACTTCACGATGGCGGCGCAGAGCATGGTGAACGCCCCTACGTGAGCGGGTAGAGGGCCCCGTATGACACGAACCCCTTGGTGGCGCAACGCCGTCGTGTACGAGGTCTACGTCCGCAGCTTCGCCGATGCCGACGGGAACGGCGAAGGCGACCTCCAGGGGATCCGGTCCCGGCTCGGTCACCTGCGCGATCTCGGTGTGGACGCGCTGTGGCTCACCCCCTTCTACACCTCCCCGCTCGCGGACGGCGGCTACGACGTGGCCGACTACCGCGACGTCGACCCCCGGTTCGGCACGCTGGACGACTTCGACGCCCTCGTCGCGGACGTGCACGCCCACGGGATGCGACTGATCGTCGACATCGTCCCGAACCACTCCTCCGACCGGCATCGCTGGTTCCGGGAGGCGCTCGCGGCGCCTCCCGGGTCACCCGCGCGCTCCCGCTACATCTTCCGGTCCGGCAAGCCAGGGGAGCGTCCCGGCGAGGACGGCCCGCCGAACGACTGGCCGTCGGCGTTCGGCGGTCCCGCCTGGACGCGGCTGGACGACGGCGAGTGGTACCTGCACCTGTACGCGCCCGAGCAGCCCGACCTCAACTGGCGCAACCCCGACGTGCGGCACGAGTTCGAGGACATCCTGCGGTTCTGGCTCGACCGCGGCGTGGACGGCTTCCGCATCGACGTCGCCGCCGGCCTGTTCAAGGACGAGTCGTTCCGCGACCTCCACGGCCAGGACCGGCGCATGCCGAACGGCCCCGTGTACAGCCGGCCCGAAGTCCACGACGTCTACCGGAGGTGGCGCCAGATCCTCGACGAGTACGACGGCGACCGCATGGCCATAGGCGAGGTGTGGACGGACGGCCCGGAAGACCTCGCGCTGTACCTGCGTCCAGACGAGCTGCACCAGGTCTTCCAGTTCGACCTGCAAACGGCCCCGTGGTCGGCCATGGCGTTCCGCGAAGTGATCGACGGCGCGCTGAAGGCCGTCGCTCCCATGGGCGCCGCTCCGACGTGGGTGCTGTCGAGCCATGACTCCGTCCGCCACGTCACCCGTTATGAGCAGCAGGGGGTCTTCCAGGGCATCGGGCACGCCCGGGCCAAGGCCGCGTTACTGCTGCTCTTGGCACTTCCTGGGTCGGCCTACCTTTACCAGGGCGAGGAACTGGGGCTGCCCGAGGTGACCGATCTGCCGGACGACGCCCGGCAGGACCCCATCTTCAAGCGCACGAACGGGCAGAGCGCGGGACGCGACGGCTGCCGGGTACCGCTGCCTTGGTCGGGCCGCGCCGAGCCCTACGGCTTCTCCCCCGACGGCGTCCGGCCGTGGCTGCCGATGCCGGAGCGGTGGGCGTCCTTGGCCGCTGAGGCGCAGGCGTCCGACCCCTCCTCCATGCTGAGCTGGTACCGCGAGGCGCTCGCGCTGCGCCGCCGCCTGCACGGCGACCTCCCGGAAGACCTGGAGTGGATCGACTCCCCCGAGACCGCCCTCTTCTTCCGGCGCGGTTCCCTGGTCCTCGCCCTCAACTGCGGCGAGAACCCTGTGCGCCTCCCTGCGGGCACCCCGCTCCTGACCAGCACGCCCCTCTACGGCGAGTTGCTTCCCGGCAACACCGCCGCCTGGCTGAGCGCCCCCTGAACGCGCGACGCGGTGTGCCGGTCCGTGCGAGGGGGCAACGCACGGACCGGCACACCGCGGTACTTCGCGGGAAGGGTGCCTCCGGCTACAGCGGCGGACGCTGGAGCTGGAGCGGGTCGTCGGCCATGGGGGCCGACTTGAGGGTCTGCATGCCGGTCCCGACGCCCGCCCAGCGCTTGACGTCGGCGGTCGCCTTGGTCTGCTCGTCACCGGGCAGCTTGGCGATGAGCCGGCCGCTGTGGTTCATCCCCGGGGCGACGTAGACGGCCGAGTCGCGGCTGCCGTGCCCGAGGCGGAACGGCTCGGAGCCCCACGGGTCGTTGGCGCCGTACAGGAACAGCATGTGCTCGGCGTTCCCGCGCACCCAGCGATCGATGTCGCGCATGGCGCGGCCGTTGTCGAACCGCATGGGGATGTCACGCGGAACGTAGGTGCGCGGCTGGTAGCTGTCCTCGTACCGCAGCAGCGGCCGCAGGTGCTTGAACTTCGGCGTCGGCCAGCCCAGCTGCGTCCCCGCCTGGTAGTAGTACGGGATGTACGGGGCGAGGCCCTGGTCGCTGTAGAACGACAGGCCCGAGATGTTGTCGAGCGTCTGGTAGATCTCGTCGTCCGAGGCGTCCACCGCGGGCAGCGACGCGCAGTCGGACTGCAGGCTGTACTGCCAGAAGCCCCACTCGTAGTCCATCACCGAGTTCTCGAACGCGCGGTCCTGGCTGCGCAGGATGCTGAACGTCCAGCCGTTCTCGTCGGCGGCGGCCTTGAAGCGCTTGAGCATCGCGGGGCGGCGCTTGAGGAACTCGCGCGCCAGCGCCTTGACGTGGGTGCGGCACCCGGGGTCGGAGCCGACCGTCTGGAAGAACTTGTCGTAGGCGCGGTCGTCGTTGTTGTTGACGTCGTTCGGCGCCACGTACACGACGCTGCCGTCGACGTCACGCGGGTAGAACCGCTTGTGGTAGACGGCCGTCATGCCGCCCTTGCTGGCCCCCGTCGAGATCCACTTGCCCTGGTAGATCGTCTTCAGGGCGCCGATCAGCCGGTGCTCGTCGGTGGCCGCCTGCCAGATCGTGTCCTTCTTCCAGTCCGTCGGCTCCGGACGGGACGGGGTGAAGTACCGGTATTCGACCGAGATCTGGTTGCCGTCGACCAGTGCCGTCGGCTCGGAGGTGAACATCGTCTCCGGCGTGTTGTACCCGCTGGTGTAGAGCACCATGGGACGGTCCGCCGACTTGTGCTGCAACATGATGCGCTGCTCGAACCACTGCCCCCGCGGGTTGCGGTGGTCGACAGGCTGCCTGTACTCCAACCAGAACCAGCGGTAGCCGGGCAAGGTGGACTGTTTCTCCGTCACCTGCATGCCGGGGATCGCCTTCAGCTGGGCGAGGATGTCGCCCGCCTGGGCGGCGCCGGCCTTCACCGTGCCCGCCTGGGCCGGGCCCGCGGCCTGCGCCGCGGTGGCCCCCGCCCCGGTGATGCCCGCGGCGAGCAGCAGTGCCATGGCTCCTCGTGAGACGCGCCGCATTGTGCCCCTTTCACGTGGGTTCTCCACATTCGCGTCGCGACCCTAGAGGGAGAAGCCCGGCCAAAACGGATTGCTGTTGGGCTTGTTACCTATCCGTGACGGGTCGGTTGTCACCCGATCAGACCGGAAATCAAGCCCAGGAGGGGCGGAACCGTGATCAGGCAGGCAATGGCGCTCACGCTGGAGGAACGCGAACCCACCGGGTGAACCTCGATCACGTCCGGAACGGCGCACAGCCGCGCCAGAGATCAGACCCGGGAAAAGTCGGCCGGTCCGGGAGCGGCGATCGGGTCAGGAGGGGTGAGACGGGGGTCAGGCGGGAGGGGCAAGGGTGAAGCCGTCGTCCCAGGGGGCCAGGCGTTCGAAGAACCGCTCGTCGTGCCAGCGTCCGTCCAGGTGGATGTGGCGGCGGGCCGTCCCCACAAGCGTGAAGCCGTTGCGTTCGAGCACGCGCTGGGACGCGAGGTTGTCGACTCTCGTGAACGCTTCGACGCGGTGCAGGCGGAGCGCACCGAACGCAACGTCCATGGCCTGCCTGACGGCCTCGGTGGCGACGCCCCTGCCCGCGTGCGCGCGCGCCACCCAGTAGCCGACGAAGCAGCTCTGGAGGGGCCCGCGCAGGATGTTGTTGAGCGTGATGCGCCCGGCGACCTCGCCGTCGACGAGGATGACGCCCGGCCACATCTCCTGCGCCGCGTACGCCTCGACCAGCTCGCGCAGGTTGTCGCGCTGGCCGTCGACGGTGAAGTACGCCTCGCCCCGTTCCGGTTCCCAGGGACGCAGGTAGGCGCGGTTCTCCCGGTACAGCGCCGCGAGCGCCACCGCGTCCGCCATCTGGACGGCGCGCAGGCGCACCCCTGCTCGACGGCCGTCGAGCGCGGGCGGAGGGCCGGCGAGCGCCGTCATGCGCGGGGCACCACGTACCGCCCGATGAACTCCCGTTCCTCCGGGGTGAAGCGGCGCAGGCGGTTCGCCTCCACGTCGAACGCGACGAGGGTCGAGGTCGCCGCGGCGTACACGTGGTCGTCGTCCCGCACCTCGTAGGCCAGCTTGAACGACGCGGCGCGGGCCTCGGTCACCCACGTCTCCACCCGGATCGGGTAGACGGTCGGCAGCAGCGGGTGCCGGTAGTCGATCTCGTGCCGGGAGATCACCATGCCGCGAACGGGCTGCTCCCCCTTGCGCACCGGGTCGCCGTGGAACATCTCCAGCCGCGCGTCCTCCAGGTAACCGAGGAACTTGACGTTGTTCACGTGTCCCTGGGAGTCGATGTCGCCGAATCGGATCTTGAACTCGTAGACGTGGCGGTACTCGGCCGCGGGCAACTGCTGCATGTCCTCGCCTGGGTGCGGGGGAACCTGGGTGGTCGGCCCGATGCTACCCGGAGCGGGCCGAGTCCCTGACCAGGCAGGGGCGCTTCGGGTCGAACCGCCAGTCCGGGATCAGGTACCTCATCGCGGCGGCGTCGTCGCGGTCGCCCAGCCCGTACCGGACGTAGAGGTCGTGCGCCTCCTCGACGCGCTGGTCGTCGAGGTCGACGCCGAGCCCCGGGCCCTCGGGCAGCGCGATCGCGCCGTCCGCGATCCGCGGCGGGTCGGTCGTGAGGCGCTGGCCGTCCTGCCAGATCCAGTGCGTGTCGATCGCGGTGATCTCGCCGGGCGCGGCCGCGGCGACGTGGGTGAACATCGCCAGGGACACGTCGAAGTGGTTGTTGGAGTGCGAGCCCCAGGTCAGCCCCCACGCCTCGCAGAGCTGCGCGACCCGCACCGAGCCGCGCATCGTCCAGAAGTGCGGGTCGGCGAGGGGGATGTCCACCGCGTCCAGCCGGATCGCGTGGCCGAGCTGCCGCCAGTCGACCGCGATCATGTTCGTGGCGGTGCGCAGGCCGGTGGCGCGGCGGAACTCGGCCATCGTCTCCCGGCCCGAGTAGCCGTGCTCGGCGCCGCACGGGTCCTCGGCGTAGGCGAGGACGTCCCGCAGCCCGGTGCCGATCCGGACGGCCTCCTCCAGCGACCAGGCGCCGTTCGGGTCCAGGTTGACGCGGGCGCCGGGGAACCGCTCGGCGAGCGCCCGCACGGCCCGCGCCTCCTCCTCGCCGCGCAGGACGCCGCCCTTGAGCTTGAAGTCGGCGAACCCGTAGTGCTCGCGCGCGGCCTCCGCCTGCCGGACGATCGCCTCGGGCGTCAGCGCCTCCTCGCGCCGCACCCGCAGCCAGCCGTCCGC
This sequence comes from Actinomadura citrea, assembly GCF_013409045.1. Taxonomy (NCBI): domain Bacteria; kingdom Bacillati; phylum Actinomycetota; class Actinomycetes; order Streptosporangiales; family Thermomonosporaceae; genus Actinomadura; species Actinomadura citrea. Next base: position 7,096,042 of record NZ_JACCBT010000001.1, read on the forward strand.
TCCGTGCGGTGGTGCTTCGTACGGAAGGTCCGTTCTGTTGCGGTCACCGACGTAGAAGAGGTAGCCGAGCACCGGGACCGTGCGGCGCTGGACGCCGTCGCCGAGCAGCGCCGCCACCGGCACGCCGAGGAACCGCCCCATCAGGTCGAGCAGCGCCGCCTCGATCGCGCTCAGCGCGTGCACGGTGATCCTGGTGTCGTGCGTGAGCGGGCCGCGTCCGCCCGCGTCCAGGTGGCCGAACGTCGCGCGGACGGTGTTGAGGATCTCGTCCGAGCGCCCGATGGGCTTGCCGACGACCAGCGCGCGGGCGTCCTCCAGCATCCGCCGGATGCCCTCGCCGCCCGGTACCTCCCCGACGCCCGTACTGCCGGACGAGTCGGTCAGCAGCACCAGGTTCCGCGTGAAGAACGGCCCGTGGGCGCCGCCCAGGTTGAGCAGCATGCTGTCGCGTCCGGCGACCGGCACGACCCGCATCCCGGTGACGACCGGCGTGCTCACCGCGGTGCCCCCTGGTAGGCGATCGGCCGCTGGAACCGCTCGACGGCGAGGCTCCCGACGGACGTCGCCCGCGCGTCGGACGTCGCCGGATACGGTCCGCCGTGCACCATGGCGTGCCCGACCCGGACGCCGGTGGGCCACCCGCCCCACAGGATCCGTCCGGCGAGCCGCTCCAGGACGGGCAGCAGCCGCGCCGCCGCCTCACCCCGTCCGTGGATCGTCGCGGTCAGCTGGCCCTCCAGGCCGCGGGCCAGCCCGATGACCTCGTCGAGGTCGGCGCAGCGGACGACGAGCGAGCAGGCGCCGAAGATCTCGTCCTGGAGGTCGGGCCCGAAGTCCCCGGCGTCCACGGCCGCGAGGGCGGCCCGGCATCCGGCGACCGCGTCCGGCTCCCGGCCGCGCGCGAGGATCTCCACGCCGGGACGCCTTCCGAGCTTGTCGACCCCTTCGGCGTAGGCGCGGGCCAGGCTTCGGGTGAGCATGGGGGCCCCGGGGTCGGCCCCGATCGCCGTCGCCGCCGCGTCCAGGAAGGCGTCGAGACCGGGTCCCCTGATCGCGAAGACGAGGCCCGGGTTCGTGCAGAACTGCCCGGCCCCAAGGGTCACCGACCCGGCGTATTCCTCCGCCAGCCCGGCGGCGCGCTCCGCCAGCGCGTCGGGCAGCAGGAAGACCGGGTTGACGCTGCTCATCTCCGCGTAGACGGGGATCGGCCGCGGCCGGGCCGCCGCCGCGCCCGCGATCGCCAGGCCCGCCTTCCGCGATCCGGTGAACCCGACCGCCTGGACCCGCGCGTCGGTGACGAGCGCGGTGCCGAGCGTCGGCCCGTCGCCGTACAGCATCGAGAAGACGCCCTCGGGCAGCTCCGCCTCCCGGACGGCCTCCACGACGGCCCGTCCGGCCAGCTCGCACGTGCCGGGGTGGGCGTCGTGCGCCTTGGCGATCACCGGGCAGCCCGCCGCGAGCGCGGCGGCGGTGTCGCCGCCCGCCACCGAGAACGCCAGCGGGAAGTTGCTCGCACCGAAGACCGCGACGGGCCCGAGCGGCACCCGGCCCTGCCGGATCTCGGGCGCACCCTCGCCCGCCGGGTCGACGCTCGTCGCCGTCCCGCCCGCGAGATCGGCGCCCTCCGGCGGGTTCGAGCCGTGGCGCGCGGTGACGCCGGGTGTCGCCGCCGCGCGCAGGTCGGATGCGAACAGGCGCAGCTGCCCCGACGTCCGCGCGACCTCGCCGGTCAGCCGGGCGGTGGGGAGGCCGGTCTCGGACGCGGCGCGCCGGACGAGATCGGCGGCCTGCGCGTCGAGCCTCCCGGCGATCCCGTCGAGCAACGCGGCGCGTTCCTCGGGGCTCGTCGCGCGGTAGGCGTCGAACGCCTCCTCCGCGAGACCGCAGGCCCGGTCCACCTCGGCGTCGCCGCCGTAGCGGTATTCCGGTTCGAGACGTTCCCCGGTACGGGGATCGACGGCGGTGATCGCCCTCCCCGTCCCGGTGACGCGCTCGAACCCGATCAGCATCTGCCCGGTGAGCTGCGCCAACGTCCCCGTCCTCCTCGGTTGGGCGGAATGCCTGAACCGGACGATAGGAGACGCGATCGATACCTGTCCAACACGAAGAACGCATCGTTCGATGCTCCGCGCGTATCACCGGCCGCGCCGGGAACGCGAACGGCCGCGCGATCGGGATCGCGCGTCCGTTCGGGGGCGACCGGAGTCAGTCGCGCTTCAGCCTGCGGTGGGTGACCCGGTGCGGGCGGGCCGCGTCGGCGCCCAGCCGCTCGATCTTGTTCTTCTCGTAGTCGGCGAAGTTGCCCTCGAACCAGAACCAGTTCGAGCCCTCCTCCCACGCGAGGATGTGCGTGGCGATGCGGTCCAGGAACCACCGGTCGTGCGAGGTGATCACGGCGCACCCGGGGAACTCCAGGAGGGCGTTCTCCAGGCTGGACAGGGTCTCGGTGTCCAGGTCGTTGGTGGGCTCGTCCAGCAGCAGGACGTTGCCGCCCTGCTTGAGCGTCAGCGCCAGGTTGAGCCGGTTGCGCTCGCCGCCGGACAGGACGCCGGCCGGCTTCTGCTGGTCGGGGCCCTTGAACCCGAACGCCGCGACGTACGCGCGGGACGGCATCTCGACCTGGCCGACGTTGATGTGGTCCAGGCCGTCGGAGACGACCTCCCACACCGTCTTCTTCGGGTCGATGCCGCCGCGGCCCTGGTCGACGTAGGAGACCTTGACGGTCTCGCCGACACGCAGGTCTCCCGCGTCCGGCTGCTCCTCCCCGACGACCATGCGGAAGAGCGTGGTCTTGCCGACGCCGTTCGGGCCGATGACGCCGACGATCCCGTTCGGGGGCAGGTTGAACGACAGGTCGTCCATCAGGAGCCGGTCGCCGAAGCCCTTGGTCAGCTTGTCGGAGATGATCACCGTCTGGCCGAGGCGCGGGCCCGGCGGGATCTGGATCTCCTCGAAGTCCAGCTTGCGGTGCTTGGCGGCCTCGGCCGCCATCTCCTCGTACCGCTCAAGGCGGGCCTTGCTCTTGGTCTGGCGCGCCTTCGGGTTCGACCGCACCCACTCCAGCTCGTCCTCGAGGCGCTTCTTGCGCTTGGCGTCCTTGTTGCCCTCGACCTTGAGCCGGTCGGCCTTCTTCTCCAGGTAGACGGAGTAGTTGCCCTCGTAGGGGTAGCAGCGGCCCCGGTCCAGCTCCAGGATCCAGGTGGCCACGTTGTCGAGGAAGTACCGGTCGTGCGTGACGGCCAGGACGGTGCCCTCGTACTTGGCGAGGAACTGCTCCAGCCACTGGACGCTCTCGGCGTCGAGGTGGTTGGTGGGCTCGTCCAGGAGCAGCAGGTCGGGCGCCTCCAGCAGCAGCTTGCACAGCGCGACGCGCCGGCGCTCGCCACCCGACAGCTTCGACACCTCGGCGTCGCCGGGCGGGCAGCGCAGCGCGTCCATCGCCTGGTCGAGCTGGCTGTCGAGGTCCCACGCGTTGCGATGGTCGAGCTGCTCCTGCAGCTTGCCCATCTCCTCCATCAGCGCTTCGGAGTAGTCCGTCGCCATCTGCTCGGCGATCTCGTTGAACCGGTCGAGCATCGCCTTGGTCTCGGCGACGCCCTCCTGGACGTTCCCGAGGACGTCCTTCTCCTCGTTCAGCGGCGGCTCCTGCTGCAGCATGCCCACGGTGAACCCGGGCATGAGGCGCGCGTCGCCGTTCGAAGGCTGTTCCAGACCGGCCATCATGCGCAGCAGCGTCGACTTACCGGTGCCGTTGGGCCCCAGGACGCCGATCTTCGCGCCCGGAAGGAAATGCAGGGTGACGTCGTCAAGGACGACCTTGTCGCCATGTGCCTTGCGCACACGCTGCATCGTGTAGATGTACTCGGCCATATCCTCAAGACTAGGGGGTCCTGGAACCTGTTTATCGCGTTGCCGCCTCAGTTGCCGGACGGCTTGGGGCCCTCCAGAGCGGGAAGGCACACCCGGTCGCGTCCCGAGGACTTGGCCCGGTAGAGCGCCAGGTCGGCCGCCGTCATGAGTTCCAGGAGGTCCTGGCCGTGCGTGCGGAACAGCGACACCCCCACGGAGACCGTGACCGTGACGGTTCCCTCCTCGGCGGGGACGGCGAGACGGCGCACCCGGCCGCGAAGGCGCTCGGCGACACGGCAGGCCTCCACGGTGTCGGCGCCCGGCAGCAGGACGACGAACTCCTCACCCCCGAAACGGCCCACCACGTCGTAGTCGCGCAGCTGGTGGCACAGGGTGCTGGCCACCCCCACCAGCACCTGGTCGCCGACCAGGTGGCCGTGCGTGTCGTTGACGCGCTTGAAATGGTCGATGTCGATCAGGAGGAGTGCGACGGCGTCGTGGGTGCGCTGGGCCCGGGAGAGTTCGGTGTCGGCCTCGCGCTGCCACGCGGCGGCGTTCAGCAGGCCCGTCTTGGCGTCGGTGCGCGCGGCGGCCTGGAGCTGCTGGTGCATCAGGCTGCGCTGCAGGAGCATCACCGGCGGAAGGGCCAGCAGGAGCAGCCCCAGCGACAGGGCGCTCGTGATCGCCACCAGGATGCCGACGCAGAGCTCCACCGTGTCGAGCAGGAGGCTCTCGCGCGTCCACAGGACGTCCCGCCACCGGCTCTCGGGATCGGCGGCGTGCGCGGCAACCGCGACGATCGCCGCGTTCACCACCGTGAACAGCGCCGCGCAGCCGACGGCCGCCGGGATGCCCGGATAGCTCTCGACGACCCACCGCGGAGCCCCCTGCAGCGGATCGGCCACCACCCGGTGGAACACCACCGACGCGCACGCCCCGGCGATCCCTAGCGCGGCGGCGACGACCGCCCGCCTGTAGACCAGCGTCCGCCGGACGCGGAACTGCATCAGCGCCTGCATCGGCACGGGGATCAGCAGCGCGTACACCGGCGGCAGCAGCAGCGCGACCGGCAGCCACCAGGCCGACAGCAGGTCGCGCGCGACCCCCGCCGGCATCCCCAGCCTCCGCGTCGCCTCGACGCACACGGCGCCGCACGCCAGCAGGGCCGCGAAGGTCGTCAGGTCGTCGCCCCGGAACGGGGTCTCCACCAGCCCCGCGACGATGAGCCCCAGATGGACGGCGACGACCACCGGCACGTAGACCAGGAGCAGGGACGGACGCCCAAGTCGCGCCCTGCGCTGTGGCCTGCGGACCAGCTCCCCACCACGGTCCTCGGCGGACGACTGCACTGCCGTCATCCTTCCCCCTTACGCACATCACGTTGTGTAACACGATAGTTGCAACGTGTGCGGAACGGGCGTGAAACAGGTACGTTCGGGAACGCACAAGCGGGTGACCGTTCTGATCACCGGTATCCGGGCCCGCTGACAGGCGAAGCCCGACCATCCTGAGGGGGACCACCATGCGCGGCGTTTCCTGGATCTGACCAGCCAACAGCCACCGACACCGCGGGGGCACGTTCACCGCTCCCACGGACCACCTCCCCCCACTAAAACTCTTTGCGCACCACCCTCCAACCCGGCAATCCCCGGTCGCGCCCTGCCCGCTCTCCGGCCCGCGGACGCGCAATGGCCGCACCTGGCCGACAGCCGCAAGCTGGAGGCGGGCTGCTTCTGGGCGTCGTCCGGAGCGTGCGGAGCCTGCGCCCGATGACGCCCTGCCTCGTACAGACACGGGTAGAGGGTGGCCGGACGGATGCCCGCCCGACGGACGCCGCCCCACGGATGCCCGCCGGACGGATGCCGCCCCACGGGTGCCGCCCCACGGGTGCCGCCCCACGGGTGCCGCCCCACGGACGCCGCCCCACGGACGCCGCCCCACGGATGCCGCCCCACGGGCGCCGCGCAACGGGCGCCGCCCCACGGACGCCGCCCCACGGACGCCGCCCCACGGACGCCGACCCACGGACGCCGACCCACGGACGCCGCCCCACGGACGCCGCCCCACGGACGCCGACCCACGGACGCCGACCCACGGGCGCCGACCGACAGGTGCTCGCCGGCCTCCCGACCCACGGGCACACCGCGACCAGCGGGCACACCACCAGCAGGCCGGCGGTGCGGGTCCCGGCCAGGCTGGGCCCGCACTCCATGGCACGGTCGGCCACGCGCGGCCGCGCCCTGCCGCTGCCCAGCCCGGCCAGACGGTCGAGCAGCTTCGTGACCAGGCCGATCTCTCGGCCATGGCCTGGACGGGTGAGGCGGGGACGGGGTTCGGCTAAGCGGCTTTGGGTTCCGCTTCTTCCGCTTCTTCCGTGGGGGTGGTCAGTGCCCATTGGTCGGCGGCGTCGCGGGCGAGTTGGCGGTCTTCGTCGGTCAGGGGGCCGCTGCGTTGGGCGGGGCGGTAGTCGACGGTGCCGCGGGTCAGGTCGGGGCCCAGGGTGGTGGCCTCGACCTCGGCGGAGAAGCGCCACTGGTCGTCGCGTTCGTACTGGCGGATGCGCAGGCGGCCGGTGACCAGGATCGGCGTGCCGCGCTGGAGGTCGGACGCGTTGACGTTGTCGGCCAGGCCGCGCCAGCAGTTCACCGTGACGTACAGGGACTCGTCGTCCTGCCATTGGCCGGTCTGCCGGTCGAAGCGGCGGGGCGTGCAGCCCACCCGCAGCGACAGGAAGGGGTGGCCGTTGGTCGTCACGGCATAGCGGGGCTCGGCCGCGACCCAGCCGGTGATGGTGACGTGCGCCTCGTTCATCGCGTCCTCCGTTGTCTCGCGTACGAGGACAACGGTGGCTCAGAGGCGGAGGGCGGGGCCGGGTGTCGCGGAATTGTGGATAACTCAGCCGCGGCCGAGGGCGACGTCGACGTCCCGGCGGAAGCGGGCGTAGACCTCCAGGTCCTCCTCGACGGGGACGATCACCTTCTCGCGCGCGACGCGCTCGATGCCCTGGCGCATGTGCTGCTCCATCTTCTCGCCGTGTTTGGCGGACGACAGCGCGACCATGTTGCGGCACGCGGACGCGGTGAGCCAGCCCATTCCGAGGGTGCAGACGACCAGGATGGCGACGTACGGGATCAGGCCCGCCTGGCCGATGAGGCCGTCCGGGTCGTCGCCGCCGAGGTCGAACAGGCCGTAGGCGATGAGGAAGCCGATCCACACGACGCTGAGGGCCGCGACCAGGACCAGGAAGTACTGCCAGGTCTTGACCAGCCACCACCAGCGCGGCACCACGTTGAACGTGGGCAGGGCCTCCTTGAGGGACTCGCCGAGCGCCTCCGGGATCTCGGCGGCGTGGGAGCGGGCCGCGGTGCGGACGGAGCGGCCCCAGTGCGGCGGAAGCTCGGCGGCGACGCCCTCGGAGACGTTCTGGAGCGCGTTGTCCACGTCGCCCTGCTGGGCGCCGATCGGGCCGGTGAAGGCGTTGCGCAGCTCCTCGCGCAGCTCGGTGAGGCGCATCCGGCGCAGCGGGTCCGACCGCAGCCGGCCGATCATGGCGGTGACGGGCCAGCCGATGAAGTCGGCGGCGCGCAGCTCGTAGGCGCTCTCCATGGCCTCGGCGACGGCGGGCGCGCCCGCGGCGTCGGTGAGGGCCTGCAGGAGCTCGGCCTTGCGTCCGTCGTCCACCGTGACGGGCGGCTCGGCGTCGAAGCGGTAGCCGGTGAACCGCTCGGCGGCCCGGTCGACGTCGGCCGACAGCCGCTCGGTGCGGGCGCGGCGGGCGGCGACGGTGTCGACGAGGGTGTCGCGGAAGCCGTGCACGCCGTCCTCGGCCACCGCGGAGGTGGTGACGATCCGCGGGTCGGCGAGCCCCTCGGCCTCCAGCAGGCGGCGCAGGTCGGCGACGCAGTCGTCGATCTCGTGCGGCGCGAGCCGGTCGACCTGGTTGAGGACGATCAGGGTGACGCCGGTGTGCCGGGCGAACGGGACGATGTAGTTGCGGTGCAGGGCCGCGTCGGCGTACTTCTGCGGGTCGACGACCCAGACCAGCAGGTCGGCGATGGTGACGAACCGGTCGACCTCGGCGCGGTGCATCGCCTGGATGGAGTCGTGGTCGGGCAGGTCGATCAGGACGAGGCCCTGCAGGGTGGCGTCGGCGCGCTCCAGGTCGAGGGCGCTGGCGCGGGCGTAGCGGTGGCGCTTGTCGACGTCGAGCCAGTCGAGGAGGGGGCCCGCGCCGTCCAGCCCCCAGACGCACGCGTGGGCCTGCGACGTCATCGGGCGGCGCATCCCGGTCGGCGACAGTTCGAGCCCGCAGATGGCGTTGAACAGCGAGGACTTGCCGCTGCCCGTCCCACCGGCCAGGGTGACGACGGTGTGGTCGCCCGACAGCCGCAGCCGCTGCCCGGCACGCCGCAGCAGTGCGCCGGCGTCGTCCAGGACGGGCTCGTCGAGCCGGCCGAGGCCCGCCTGGACGAGCCGGTCGAGCCCGTCGAGCCGCTCGACCAGCCCGGGCGGGCCGGCGGAACCGGCGGAGGGGCCGGAGGGGCCGGCGGGAGGGCCGGCTTCGGGAGCGCCGGGGAGCGGGGTCTCGCCGGTTCCCGCCGGTGAGTTCGCGGGGATGGCCGAGGTGGTCATCGGGCAACCTCAAGGTTGTAGGTGGCCTGGTACAGCTGGACGGGGACGGTCTCGTCGGGAATGCCGGCGGAGTCGAGCACCTGACCGAACCGGATGGCCTCCTCGTCGAACAGCATCCCGATACGGCTGCGCAGGTCGGCGCGGGCCTTGGCGCCCATGCCGCGCAGGGACTCGGCGCCGAACAGGGCCTTCAGCAGCCGCTGCGGGACGGCGCTGTTGCCGCCCTCCACGGCCACGTCGGACGTCCCGTACCCGAGCAGGCCGATCATCAGGACGAGGGAGACCGCCTCGGTGTCGAACGAGACCAGCTTCGCGACCGAGCGCTTGGTGACGCCGTGGGTGCGGATCAGCTCCTGGACGTGGTCCTGCCAGGCGCTGACGGCCCGGGTGACGCGCCGCGACAGCTCCGGGGAGACGTGCGCGAGGCCGGCGTCGGCGCCGGCGAGCACCTGGGCGCCCGCCGGGTGCTCGCGCCAGCGGGCCATGACCTGCTCCGCGCCGTGCTCGGCGGACGCCATGATCAGCGATTCCAGGCCGCTGCGCAGCGCCGCCTTGAGGGCGCGCACGCGGGCCGGGCTGCGGTGGCGGCGGTTCGCGGCGCGGCCGCGCCGGGACCGCTGGACGTGCAGGGCGCGCAGCAGGTCGCCGGTGCCGGCGAAGTCCTGCCAGCGGGCCAGCACCTCGCCGCGCAGCAGCGAGCCGTTGCGGGTCGCCTCGTCCAGCTCGGCGAGGGCGGTGCCGTACCCGGCCTCGATCTCCCTGGCCAGCTCGGTGCGCCGCTCGACCTGCGCCTCGACCTGCCGGGCGAGCTCGGGGACGCGGGTGCGGAAGCTGTCCAGGACGGCGGCGAGGGTGTCGCTGACGACGATCTCGCGGTCCTCGGCGTCGTCGGCGACGCCGGTCAGCCAGTCGCGGATGTCCTCGACGGTCTCCTCGGGGAGGCGGCTCTCCTCGATCCGGGTCTCGGGGATGGTGAAGCGGCGCGCGTCGCCGACCTCGTGCTCGTCCAGCATCTCGGCGAAGTGCTCGACGATCTCGCCGCCGCCGGCGCCCGCGCCCTGCGGGACGCGCGACAGCACGACGCCGATCGTGGCGCCGTTCTCCTTGGCGCGCTGGAGCATCTGCCAGACCTGGGCGTCGGCGTACCGGGCGGCGGTGGTGACGCACAGCCACAGGTCCGCGGCGGCCATCAGCTTCGTCGCGAACTCGTAGTGGTCCTCGAAGACGGAGTCGAAGTCGGGGCTGTCGAGCAGGGCGAGGCCGGGCGGCAGGACGTCGCTGGCGATGACGACCAGCTGGTCGCCCGCGATGGCGTCGGGCGCGGGCCCGCGGACCCGTCCCATGCCGGGCAGCATCGGCCCCTCCATGAACCACCGCAAATGGTCGGGGTGGCAGACGAGGATCGGGCTGCTGGTGGTGGGGCGCAGCACGCCGGTCGCGCTGACGCGGGCGCCGACGAGCGTGTTGACCAGGGTGGACTTGCCCGCGCCCGTGGAGCCGCCGAGCACCACGAGCATGGGGGCGCCGGCGGCCTGGACGCGCGGCAGGACGTAGTCGACGAGCTGGGCGCGCAGTTCGTCGCGGGCCTCGCGGGCCTGCTCGACGCCGGGGACGTCGAGCAGGAGGTCGAAAGCGCCGAGCTGTTCGCGCAGCGCGGTCAGGGCGCGGACCAGCTCGCCCCGGTTGACCGTCGCCCCGGCCCTGGGGGCGCGCCGCCGTCCGCGCCTGGACTTGGCCTCGGCCTTCCTGTCGCCCTCGGCGCTCCCGGTGTCGGTGTCGGTGTCCGTCGCCTGGTCTTCGGATGCGGCGTCGTCCTCGGCCGCGTCCTTCTTCGAGGTCTTCTTCTCCCGTGCCGTGGCGCGGCCTCCCGTGTCCTTCCCGGACGCGTCCTCGCCGCCCGTGGTCTCGCCGGACGCCGCGGCCTCGTGGGGGGCGGGCTCGCCGGCCCGGCCCGAGCCGGCGCCGGCCTCCTCGTCGTGGACCGTGCTCTGCTCTGCGGGGGGTGTCACGGATCCCGTCCCAAGTCCGCTCGAATCATGTCGATCTCTCGTGCCACGTTGACCACGTCGCCCACGACCACGATCGCCGGGGGCCGGACATCTCCGGCGGCCATCTCGTCGGCCACCGTGCCCAGCGTCGTCGTCAGCGCCCGCTGGCCGGGGAGGGTGCCGTCCTGCACCACGGCCACCGGCGTTCCGGACGACCGACCATAGCGCATGAGGGCCGCCGCGATGAGCCCCATCCGCTCCACCGCCATGAGCAGGACGATCGTGCCGTTCGCGCGGGCCAGCGCCTCCCAGTCGACGGTCGAGTCGGGGTGCCCGGGAGGGACGTGCGCGGAGACGACGTGGAACTCCTGCGCGACGCCCCGGTGGGTGACCGGGATGCCCGCGGCCGACGGCACGGCGACCGCGCTGGTGATGCCGGGGACGACCGTGACGGGGACGCCGTGGCGGGCGCAGTACAGGGCCTCCTCGCCGCCGCGGCCGAACACGAACGGGTCCCCGCCCTTGAGCCGGACGACGAAGCGGCCCTGCCGCGCGTGCTCGACCAGGTACTCGTTGATGCGGTCCTGGGTGACCGTCCGGCCGTAGGGGATCTTGGCGGCGTCGACGACCTCGACGTCGGCGGCCAGTTCGTCCAGCAGCCCGCCGGGGGCGAGCCGGTCGGTGACGACGACGTCGGCCATGGCGAGCAGCTGCCGCCCGCGCACGGTGATCAGGCCCGGGTCGCCCGGCCCGCCGCCGACGAGCGCGACGCCCGCGGGCTTGGTCCGGGAGTGCCGGGACTCCAGGGCGCCGTCGCGCAGGCCCTCCACCACCGCGTCGCGGATGCCGGCGGCGCGCCGCGGGTCGCCGCCGAGCAGCACCCCGACGGTCGCGTCGCCCGCGTGCCCGCTGGCGGGCGTCCAGGCCGGGGACGACTCGGCGTCGTCGGCCCGGACGGACCAGATCCGCGCGGCGTCGGCCTCCGCCACCACGTCGCCGTTGACCTTGGCGTCGTCGGTGACGGCCTGCACCAGCCAGGCGCCGGCGCAGTCGCCGCGCCGGTAGCCCCGACGGTGCCAGGTGATCCGGCCGCGCTCGGCGAGGCCCTCCAGGGTGGCGGTGACCGAGGGGGACACCAGGACCACCTCGGCGCCGGCGTCCAGCAGGGCGGGCACGCGGCGCTGGGCGACCCGTCCCCCGCCGACGACGAGGACGCGTCGCCCGCCGAGTCGCAGGCCTAGCAGGTACGGGGGCACGGTGGATCTCTCGGACGCGGGTGGCGGACAGTCTCTTTGTGGAACAAAGGTACTCGGCTCGGGGAGTCCGTGGAGAGGGGCCTCGCCCGTTCGATAGCCGAGCGTGACTCATTCCGTGATCACGTTGTTACGGCCGCCCGGCGTCCTTCTCGCTCACTCCGGCGGAGTCGAAGGTGGCGACCTCGTGCAGGACTCGCGCCGCGCCCTGGACCAGTGGCAACGCCAGCAGGGCACCGGTTCCCTCGCCGAGCCGCAGCTCAAGGTCGACCAGCGGCCGCAGGCCGAGGTGGTCGACGGCGGCGCCGTGACCGGGCTCGGCCGAGCGGTGCCCGGCGACGCACGCGCCGAGGGCGTCCGGGCACAGCGCGGCGGCGGCGAGGGCGGCGGCGCCGGCGATCACACCGTCCAGGACGACGGGGACGCGCAGCGCGGCCGCACCGAGGACGAACCCGGCGATCGCGGCGTGCTCCAGCCCGCCCACGGCCGCGAGGACCTCCATCGGCGCCCTGCCGTGCCCTTCGAGGAGCCCGTGCCGGTCCAGGGCGGTGCGCACCACCTCGACCTTGTGCGCGTGGGTGGCGTCGTCGATGCCGGTCCCCCGGCCGGTGACCCGCTCGGGCGGCAGGCCGGTGAAGGCGGCGATCAGCGCGGCGGACGCGGTGGTGTTGGCGATCCCCATGTCCCCGGTGAGCAGGCACCGGGCGCCCTGCGCGTGAAGATCACGGGCGACCTCGATGCCCGTCTCGGCGGCGCGCCGCGCCTGGTCGGCGGTCATCGCGGGCCCTGCCGTCATGTCGGCGGTGCCCGGCGCGATCTTGCGGCGGAGCAGGCCGGGGGCCTCCTCCAGCTCGGTGGCGACGCCGATGTCGACCACCGTGACGGCGGCGCCGACCTGGGCGGCGAACGCGTTGACGACGGCGCCGCCGGCCAGGAAGTTGGCCACCATCTGCGCCGTGACCTCCTGCGGCCACGGGGTGACGCCCTGGGCGTGGACACCGTGGTCGGCGGCGAACACGGCGACGGCGGCGGGTTCGGGCAGCGGCGGCGGGCACTGCCCGGCGAGTCCGGCGAGCCGGACCGACACCTCCTCCAGGACGCCGAGCGACCCGGGCGGCTTGGTGAGCCGGGCCTGCAGGTCGCGTGCGTCCCGCATGGCCGCCCCGTCCGGAGGGGCGATGGAGGCGACGGTCTCCTCGATCAGGTTCATGGCGTCCTTTCGGGGGGTCGTCGGGGGGTCAGATGCCCAGCTCGCCGAGCACGTCCAGCAGGCGGTCGTTGGACGGACGGTCGCGCACGGCGATCCGCAGCCAGTCCGGGCCGAGCCCGGGGAAGGTGTCTCCGCGCCTGACGGCGTAACCGCGCTGCCTCAGCAGGGCCCGGATGCCCAGGGCGTCCTGCACGCGGAGGCACAGGAACGACGCGCGGGCCCCGGGTACGACGTACAGGCCCCTTGCCGACAGTTCGGCGGCCAGCCGATCGCGTTCGGCGGCGAGCCCGGCGGCCCATGCCTCGCCTTCGGCGACGGCTTCGGGGGTGGAGCACGCCTCGACGGCGGCGAGCGCGGGCGTGGACACCGCCCACAGCGGCTGCGCCTCCGCCAGCCGTCCGATCATGTGGGGGTCGGCCAGGACGTACCCGGCGCGCAGTCCCGCGAGCCCCCACGTCTTGGTCAGGGAGCGGATGACCACCACTCCCGGGGGCAGCCGGGTGGCGAGGCTCTCCGGCTCGCCCGGGACGCAGTCCATGAACGCCTCGTCGACCACGACCGTCCGTCCGGGCGCGGCCAGCGCGGCGATCGCGTCGGCCGGATGCAGGACCGAGGTCGGGTTGGTCGGATTGCCGATCACGACGAGGTCGGCACCGTCCGGGACGGCCCTCGGGTCGAGGGTGAAGTCCTTCTCCAGGATCAGCCGCTCCACCTCGTGCCCGGCGGCCCGCAGCGCCGCCTCCGGCTCGGTGAACTGGGGGTGCACCACCACGGCCCGGCGCGGGGCGAGCACGCGTGCGAGCAGCACGAACGCCTCCGCGGCCCCGGCGGTGAGCAGCACCTCCCCGGCGGACCTGGCGTGCCGCGCGGCGACCGCCTTGCGGGCCGGGCGGGGGTCGGGGTAGGCGGCGAGGCCGTCGACGGACGCGCGGATCCGCTCGGCGAGCCACTCGGGAGGCGTGCCGGCGCGGACGTTGACGGCGAAGTCGGCGAGGCCGTCGCCGACCTCGGTGTCCCCGTGGTGGCGCAGGTCGACCTCGGCGGGCCCGGTCACGGCCGTTCCGCCTCGTAGTAGAGCAGCGCGTTGACGGCGGCGGCCGCGACCGCCGACCCGCCCTTCTCCGAGACGTTGCTGAGCTGCGGCAGCCCGCTCGCGCGCAGGGCCTCCTTGGCCTCGCAGGCGCCGACGAAGCCCACCGGCATCCCGACCACCAGGGCGGGGCTGACCCGGCGGGCGACGATCTCGAAGATCGCCTCGGGCGCGGAGCCGACCACCCAGACCGCGCCCGGTCCCACCTCCGAGTACGACAGCCGGACGGCCGCGGCCGACCGGGTGATGCCGGCGGCGCGCGCCATCCGGGCGGCGGCCGGGTCGGCGGCGTGGCAGACCGCCTCGCGGGCGCTGATCCCGGCGGCGGCCATGCCCTCGTCGGTGACGATCGGCGCGCCGGCGCGCAGCGCGGACCAGCCCTGGACGAGGGCCTCCTCCGTGGTCACCAGGTCCACCGCGTACTCCAGGTCGGCGGTGGCGTGGATCACCCGCTCCGCCACCGCCCGCCACAGCGGCGGCATCGGGGACAGGTCGACGCGGGACCGGAGGACCTCATACGAGCGCACCTCGATCGGGTGGGGCCGGCGGACGGTCAACTGCGCTCCTCCACAACTCCGGGCAAGGCGGGGATGGTCTCGATGGGGCGGCCCGTCCGGGACGGCCGCCACGCGGGGGTGCGGGCGTCGCGTTCGCCCCAGACGACGATCACGGGCTCCGCGGCCTCCCCCCGCGTGGTCAGCGGGGCGGCCTGGAGCCGGACGGCGTCGGCGGCGAAGCCCTGCCCGCCCAGTTCGTCCAGTATGGCCTGAGCCTCGCCGGGCGCGGCGAGGACGACGATCCGGGACGGGCGGAGCGCCGCGCAGACCCGGACGGCCTCCGGCCCGCCGCGGCCGAGGAAGACGGCGTCGGGCTCGGGAAGGTGCTCGGCGCTGGACCGGACGTCGCCCGACGCCATCGCGACCTTGACGCCGTGCAGGCGGACGTTCTCCCGCACCCGCGCGGACGCGGAGTGGTCGCGGTCGACGGCGACGACGGCCGCGCCGAAGCGGGCGCACTCGATGCCGACCGAGCCGTCGCCGGACTCCACGTCCCACACCATGTCGCCGACCCTGGGGCCGAGCTTGGCCAGGACGAAGGCGCGCACGTCAGGGCGTGGGCCGGGTCCGTCGCCGAAGGCCTCCGCCGGGAGCGCCCATCCGGCGGGGCCGAGCACGGGCCCGGGGACCCAGTTCGCTTCGCCCAGCGCGTGGCGGTTGTCCAGGACGAGCACGACCTCGGGGTCGTTCCATGGGCGAGTGGTCGCCTCCGCCGGCCGGACGTAGACGATCCGCTCTTTAGGCCCGCCCAGGTCTTCACACACCACGAAGGAGCGCGGCGTGACGGGGAACAGCGCGCGCGCCAGCTCGGACGGTCCCGCGCCCGGCTCGGTCAGGACGGCCACCTTCGGATGGGCGCGGCACGCGTTCACGGCCTGCCTCAGGTGCCCGCCCTTGGCGGAGACCACGAGAGCGTCGTCCCAGGGCAATCCTGCCTGGGAGAAGGCACGCGCTACCAGGGTCGTCGCGGGGAAGCTCTCTGGCGCGTGGCCCTTTTCGAGTAGTTCGCGGACGACGCCGAAGTAGCCGGGGTCGCCGTCCACGACGAGGACGACGTCCTCTTCGGTGACGTCGACGCCTTCGAGCGCCTCGGCGAACACCGTGGTGGCGACCGTGCGGACATCCGATGCCATGGGCAGCCCGTCCAGATGGGCTGGGGCGCCTATGACCAGCGTGGCACTTTCCAGAGCCGCCTTCGCCCCCTCGGAGAGGGGCGTCCCGTCGCGGCCGACGACCGTCAGCATCGCTATCGGGCCATCCGCCCGTACATGCCGACCATGCGCTCTCCCGCCGCGTCCAGGAGCACCACCTGGGCGGCGACCGGACTGTCCGCCGCCCCCTCCGCCTCGGCGGCCAGGCGTTCGAGCCCCGCGGCCGTCCTGCGGCACAGCTCGCGCCCGCACGGACCGAGCTTGCCCGCGGCGTCCCACACGTCGTAGACGTCCTGGACGGCCGGGGCCTGCGCCACCCGGCCGGCCAGGGCGGGCCCGCAGTCCATGTCCAGCGTGATCGACTCCAGCAGGCCCGCGGCGCCGCCGAGGAACGCGGCCTGCTCCTGCATGCGGGCGACCATGACGACCTGCGCGAGCCCCGCCTTGGCCGCCTCCCGCAGCCGCTCCGCCGCGACCGGGACGAAGCACGCGTCCGGCAGGTTCGGCAGCATCCGGCGCGCGGCCTCCCGCGCGCCGTCTCCGTACATCACGAGCGTCTTCTCCGCAGCGGTCACCTGTGCCGTCCCTCCTGGTCGTCGGCGACGAGCTTCCCGGAGGCGCCGTCGGCACGGCGCCATGGCACGCCGACGAGAGCCGGATCGGTCGCGACCGTACGGCGCCGGCCGCCCACAGAATAGGCTGTCGCGGTGAGCTACCAGCGCCTGTCCCCGGACGAGCGGCGCGCCCAGATCCTGGACGTCGCGCGGCGGATGTTCACCGAACTGCCCTACGCCGAGGTGTCCACCGCCGCGATCGCGCGGGAGACCGGCGTGCAGCGCGGCCTGATCCACTACTACTTCGGGACGAAGCGGGAGCTGTTCCTCAAGGTCGTCCAGGGGCTGACGGCCTCGGCCGCGATGCAGGCCCCGCCGCCGGACGAGCGGCTGGCGCTGCCCGAGGCGGTCGAGCTGCTCGTCAACCTGTTCCTCGACACCGCCGAGCGCAACGCGACCACGTGGTTCGCCGCGCTCGACGCCGAGGGGTTCGGACAGGACCCCGAACTCCTGCGCATCGTCAACCGCTTCCGGGACGAGACGGTCGAGCACATGCTGGCCGTGCTGCGCGTGGCCGAGCCGACCGAGACGCTGCGGGCCGTGCTGCGCGTCTACTCCGGGCTCGCGGACGCGGCGACGCGCCAGTGGCTCCAGGAGAAGACGCTCGACCGCGACCAGGTGCGCACGCTGCTCACCCGGTCGCTGCTCACGCTGGTCAGCGACATCGGCCCCGCCCTGGAGCGGGCCCCGGAGGACCGGCCGCGGGCCGGCGCGGGCTAGCCGGGGCGCGTCTGGATGGTTCCGGGGACGGCGAACCAGACGGCCTTGCCGCGGACGGGCGGCCCGAGGCGCGAGAGGGTCCGCCGCAGGCCCCAGCGTCCGTTGGACAGCTCGTGGACGATGCTGAGCCCGCGCCCGCAGTCGCCGGACGTCCAGGAGTACCCCGGCAGGCCGACGTCGGCATGGGTGTCGAAGACGGCGCACCGCACTTCGCCCGCCGTCCCGTCCCCCATGTAGAGCCACAGCTCGTGCGGGCCGTGCTCGCCGGCGTGCTGGTGGGCGTTGGTGGCCAGTTCGCTCACCATGAGCCGGGCGTCGGCCGTCCCGTCCGGCGGTACGCCGAGGGAGGCGAGGGCGTCGCACAGGACGCGGCGGGCGTACCCCGCCCCTCCGGGGCCGCCCGGCAGGGCCCACACCCACCCGGGCACACCGTCGCCCCGGGCTGGGTCACCGCCCGCCATAGCGTCGGCCATGCTCTCCGCCGTCAGGTGGGCTGGCGTGGTCTTCACGGTTCCTCCCGCGTAACTGGTGCGAGTGTGAAGGGCGGGCGGTGCGACCGGTCGTCACTGTCAGTTGACGACCGATCACGCATCCAAGCGTCTCCTGAGATTCTCACAATCGCAACACCCTTCATGGAATTGCTCTGACCTTCCTGCCGGGTTCGTCAATCGCGTTGTGACAGGCGCCGGGAGTGATAAAGACTCCAGTCCCATGACCTACCGCCCCACCGTCCGTGGCCGCCGTCTCGCCAGGGAGCTCCGCAAGCTGCGCGAGGAGCAGGGCCTGACGCTGCAGGAAGTGGCGGACCGGCTCGACTGGTCGAGAGCCACCGTCTCCCGCCTGGAAACCAGTCAGACCCGCCCGAAACCCGGCGACATCGCCGACATCCTCGACCTGTACGGCGTGCCGAGCCCGGACCGCGACGCGCTCATCACCCTGGCCCGGCAGGCCGGTCAGCGCGGCTGGTGGACCGCCTACCAGGACGTCTTCGCGGGCAGCTACGTCGCACTGGAGGACGAGGCCTCGCACATCCGCACCTGGGATCCGCAGCTCGTGCACGGGCTGCTGCAGACCGAGGACTACTCCCGCGCGGTGATCACGGCGGGCCGGCTGCTGCCCTCGGAGGAGGAGATCGAGCGCCGCATCGCCGCCCGCAAGATCCGCCAGGCGCTGCTGGACCGCGCCGACGCGCCGCGCTTCCAGGTGATCTTCGACGAGGCGGTGCTGCACCGCCCGATCGGCGGCGAGAAGGTGATGCGGGCCCAGCTGAGCGCCCTCGCCACCGTCGCGGAGATCCGCCCATCCGTCACGATCCAGGTACTCCCCTACACGGCAGCGGCACATGCGGGCCTAGATGGACGTTTCACCATATTGTCGTATCCGGACCCCGCAGGCCCCGATATCGCCTACGTCGAGGGCACCATGGGCGACGTTTACCTCGAGAGCGCCGAGGAAATAGCAAAACATAGGGACCGCTTCGAACGGATCATGAAGCGGGCCCTGTCCCCCGAGGAGTCCGCGCACCTCATAGCCGAGGCAGCAAGGAGCAGCCTGTGACCCACCTCCAGCGCGAACTCAACCTGGCCGTCTGGCGCAAGTCGTCCCGCAGCGGAAGCGGAGACCAGTGCGTCGAGATGGCCGCCCTGTCCAGCGATCTGCGCGCCGTGCGCGACTCCAAGGACCCCTCCGGACCGGCACTGGTACTGACGCCGGCCGCCTGGCGGGATCTGCTGGACGGGATCAGGGAGGGCTAGCGACAGGTCGACGGGGCCGCGGCGAGACCTCGCCGCGGCCCCTCGCCGTACCCGGCGGCGGCCCCGGGGCGCCCCTTCCGAGAAAATAGAACGTGTTCTAGTATCGCCGGTGCGTCGACTACCGGAGGGTGCAACGTGACCGCGGAACTCAAGCTCGGCATCAACGTCGGCTACTGGCAGCGCGACCCCGAGGACCAGACCGAGACGGTCCTGGCCGCCGAGCGCTGCGGCTACGACTCGGTGTTCACAGCCGAGGCGTACGGCTCGGACGCGTTCACCACGCTGGCCTGGTACGGCGCCCGCACGTCCCGGATCAAGCTGGGCACGGCCGTCGTGCAGATGTCGGCGCGGACCCCGGCGGCCACCGCGATGCACGCGCTCACCCTGGACGCCCTGTCGGGCGGGCGCGTGATCCTCGGGCTCGGCGCGTCCGGTCCGCAGGTCGTGGAGGGCTGGTACGGGCAGCCGTTCCCGAAGCCGCTCGCCCGCACCCGCGAGTACCTCGACATCGTCCGGCAGGTGTGGCGCCGCGAGGACCCGGTGACCAGCGAGGGCCCGCACTACCCGCTGCCCTACCCCGGCGGGTCGGGCCTCGGCAAGCCGCTGAAGTCGATCGCCCACCCCCTGCGCCCGGAGATCCCCGTCTACCTGGGCGCGGAGGGCCCGAAGAACGTCGCGCTGTCCGCCGGGGTCGCGCAGGGCTGGCTGCCGCTGTTCGTCGACCCCGAGCAGATCGAGCCCGTCTTCGGCGGGTCGCTGGCCGGACGCCCGGAGGGCTTCGAGATCGCCGCGACCGTCACCACGATCGTCACCGACGACCTGGCGGCCGCGCTGGAGTTCGCCAAGATCCCGCTCGCCTTCTACATCGGCGGGATGGGCGCCAAGGACCGCAACTTCCACCTCGACCTGATCGGCCGGCTCGGCTACGCGGAGGAGGCGGGACGCGTCCAGGAGCTGTTCCTGAGCGGCCGCCGGGACGAGGCGATCAAGGCCGTGCCGGACGGGCTGGCCGACGCGATCTCGCTCCTGGGCCCGCTCGGGCGGATCAAGGAGAGGCTGCGGCTGTGGCGGGACAGCCCGGTCACGACCCTGCTGATCGCCGGGGTGAAGGACGAGCCGACGCTGCGCGCCATCAAGGAGATGGTCGACTCCTGAGAGACCGAGCACACATCTTCGCGCGGAATGGAGGTAGGGACCCGGGTGCTGCACGGAGAGCACCCAGGACAGACGCAGACTGGAGATGGGACACACGATGTCCACGCAGGACGCCGCCCGGCTTCTCGTCAGGACCCTTGAGGCGGAGGGCGTCGAGTACGTCTTCGGCATCCCGGGCGAGGAGAACATCCATTTCGTCGACGCGCTGAACGACTCGCCGATCCGCTACATCCTCGTCCGGCACGAGCAGGGCGCCGCGTTCATGGCGGAGATCTACGGCCGCCTCACCGGCAAGGCGGGCGTGGCCTCCGCGACGCTCGGCCCCGGCGCGATCAATCTCCAGCTCGGCGTCGCCGACGCCACCACCAACAGCACGCCCGTCGTCGCGATCTCCGCCCAGGTCGGCCTGGACCGGATCTACAAGGAGTCGCACCAGATCGTCGACCTGGTGTCCCTGTTCCGCCCGATCACCAAGTGGTCGGAGCTGGCACCGCGGGCGGAGGCGCTGCCCGAGATGGTGCGCAAGGCGTTCAAGACGGCCCAGACCGAACGTCCCGGCGCCGTCTACCTGGCGATCCCGGAGGACGTCGAGTCGGCCGAGGTCTCCGAAGACCTCGCGCCCCTGCCGGTGAACGTCGTGCGCGCGCAGGAGCCCTCGGCGTCCCAGATCGCCCGCGCCGCCGACGTGATCGCCCTCGCGCGGCGGCCGGTCGTCCTGGCCGGCCACGGCGCCACCCGGGCCCGCGCGAGCGACGCCCTGGTGCACTTCTCCGAGCGCCTCGGCCTGCCGGTCGCCACCACGTTCAACGGCAAGGGCGTCTTCCCCGACGACCACCGCAACGCCCTCGGCGCGGTCGGCTTCATGCGCCACGACTACGTCAACTTCGGATTCGACGAGGCGGACGTGCTGGTCGCCGTCGGCTACGAGCTCCAGGAGTTCGACCCCGTCAAGATCAACCCGAACGCGGACAAGAAGATCATCCACATCCACCAGTCGCCCGCCGAGGTCGACGACCACTACCCGGTCGAGGTCGGCATCCAGGGCGACGTGTCCCGGTCGCTGCGCGCCCTCGCCGACTCGGTCCACCGCCGCTTCGACGTGAACGGGACCGACCGTCCTCCAGCCCCCGCCCACCACCGTCCAACGGACGAGCTCCGCTCGACGGGCCAGAAGATCCGCCAGATGCTCCGGGAGGAGCTGGCCGAGGGCGCGACCGAGGACGGCCACCCGCTCTCCCCCCGCCGCATCATCGCCGACGTCCGCGCCGCGATGGGCCGCAGCGACATCGTCCTGGCCGACACCGGCGCGGTGAAGATGTGGATGGCGCGCATGTACCCGACCTACGAGCCGAACACGCTGCTGGTCTCCAACGGCCTGTCGTCGATGGGCTTCTCCGTCCCCGGCGCGATCGCCGCCAAGCTCGCGCACCCCGGGCGCAGGGTCCTGGCGGCGACGGGGGACGGCGCGTTCCTGATGAACTCCCAGGAGCTGGAGACGGCCGTCCGCGAGAACATTCCGATCACCGTGCTGATCTGGGACGACTCCGCCTACGGGCTGATCGAGTGGAAGATGGACCTCGACCTCGGGCGCAGCTCGAACATCAGGTTCGGCAACCCCGACTTCGTCCGGTACGCCGAGAGCTTCGGCGCCCGCGGCTACCGCGTCGAGTCGGCCGCCGAGCTGCTGCCCACCCTCCGCAAGGCCCTCGCCGACGACGCGGTCTCCGTCATCACCGTCCCGGTCGACTACTCCCACAACCTGCAGCTGACCGACAAGCTCGGCGATCTCACCGGCCCCTTCTGACGCCCCGGCGCGCCGGTCACACGCGGCAGATGATCTCGCCGTGGGTGACGGAGTACCAGCCGTCCTCGGCGGCGGCCCACGCCTTCCAGCCCTCGTAGACGCGCTGGAGTTCGGCACGGGTGGCATGGCCGCCGGCGACGGCGTGGTCGGCCACCGACGACCTGATCAGGCGGCCGCCCCAGGACTCGCTCCACCACTCGCGCTCCTGCGGGGTGGCGTAGCACCAGGCCGAGGCGGAGGCGGTGACGTCGGTGAACCCGGCGGCGCGCGCCCAGGAGACGAGGCGGCGGCCGGCCTCGGGCTCGCCGCCGTTGCCGCGCGCGACCTTGTAGTAGATCGGCAGCCAGGCGTCCATGCCGGGCGGGTCCGGGTACCAGACCATGGTGCCGAAGTCGGCCTCGCGCGCGGCGACGATCCCTCCGGGCCGGGCCACGCGGCGCATCTCCCGCAGTGCCTGGACGGGGTCGCCGACGTGCTGCAGGACCTGGTGGGCATGGACGACGTCGAACGTGCCGTCGGGATGGTCCAGGGCGTGGACGTCGGCGACCGCGAACTCGACGTTGTCCAGCGGGGCGGTGTTCCTGCGGGCCTCGTCCAGGACCGTCTCGGCCGAGTCGGCGGCGACGACGCGGCCCGGCGCCACGCGTTCGGCGATCCCGGCGGTGATGGTGCCCGGTCCGCAGCCGACGTCCAGCACCGACAGGCCGGGCCGCAGGTGCTCGACCAGGTGGGGGGCGGAGTTCTCGACCGTGCGCCACTGGTGCGCGCTCAGAACGCTCTCGTGGTGGCCGTGGGTGTAGGTCGCCTTCGCGGTCATCGGGATCACCTCTCTTGTCCGGTGCCTCCCACCGTACGATCACTTCTCAGATTTTGAGAAATGTGTATCAATATATGAGACAGCCGGACAAGAGGAAAGGGATCGAGGCACCGGCCTCGATCCCTTTCGGGTGATGCGTGTCAGGCCGCCACGGCGACGCGGCGGGCGGGCAGCGGCTGCGGACGCACGGGCAGGGCCTCGACCGCCGCGAGCGGGGGCGCGGTCTCGGCGTAGGCGTTCAGCGTCGCATGGGAGAGCTCGGTGAGCCACGGCTGCACGACGGTCCGCTCGGCGGGCCCGTCCAGCCGCGGGTGGGTGAGATGGAACGTGCCGGTCGCTGCGCTCACTGCCAACGCCCCTTCCTTCGCCCGGTGGGGCCGCGCCTGTGCGAGCGCCACCGTCTGTCACATACCCCTAGGTACGTCGTTGAAAGCGATCTGGTTCGACACGTGTTCCCGATGTCTCCCAAATCACAAGGTCAACGCTACGCGGAGGGTCTGACATTCTCGAACCCTTATTCGAGCTAGTCGGGGCGCGGGGCCGGGTCGGCCGTCACGGAGCGCAACAGCGGGCGGCTCAGCGCGCTCGCGCCGAGGACGCCGCCGAAGCCGAGGACGACGAACCCGGCGAGCCCCGCCAGGCCGGAGAGCCCGAACCCCTGGGCGAACGGCAGCCCGAAGAGCAGGCCCGTCAGCAGCGAGCCGCCGCCCATGACCGCGAGCGGGATCAGCGTCTCCTGGCGGCGTGCCCGGTCCAGGACGGACAGGGGCGTGCCGGCCAGGCGCAGCATCGCGTACGTCTGCCTGCGGTCCAGGACGGCGGACGTCCCGGTGATGCCCGCGCTCGTGATGCCCACCAGGAACGAGACGGCGAGGACGATCAGCGCGCCGGTGCGCAGATCGGCCACCAGGAAGTCGCCGGTCACCTCGTCGTCGGCCGGGGTCGTGGCGGCCTTGCCCGGGACGAGTCCGGTCAGCGCGGTGCGCGCCCGGTCGACGGCGGCGGACCCGCCGGGGACGGTGACCGTCACGACGGCGGTCGCGGTGAGACGGGCGTCGGCGGCCGGAGGTCCGTCCCCGGCCTCGATCCTGCGCACCGAGACGCCCGCGTCGAGACCGCCGAGCCTGCCCTTCGCCTGCTCGGCGACGGCGGCGGACCGCTCGTAGGGGACGGCCAGTTTCAGCTCGTCCCGCGGCTCGCCGGCGGAGGGGTGGGCGTTCAGCAGGGCGAGGAACCCGGCGATGAAGCCGGTGAGCGCGACGCCGGCGACCGTCCGCCAGGCCGAGCGCGGGTCGTCCACGAGGCGGCGCCCGGCGAGCAGCCGGGCCGGGCCGCGCGCCGTGCCGACCGTCAGGTGGCCGATGATCGCCACCACCCACGGGCCCGCGAAGTTGATCGCGAGGAAGGCCAGCACGAGGAAGACCATCAGAACGATCATGCCCGCGCGGCCCATGTCGATCAGGCCGCCGCCCACCGCGCCGAAGGCGATCACGACGGCGAGCAGCGCGGCGATCCGGACGGCCCGCATGCCGGGCGGGGTCTCGCGGCGCGCGACGCCGAGGGGGCTGACGACCACGCGGCGCAGGCCGACGACGGCGCTGACGCCGACGAGCACCGGCACCGCCGCGAGCAGGCCCGCGAGGGCGGGCGGGCCCGGCCACAGGTCGCCGGCGAACCAGCCGCCGCCCGCGATCGTGATCCGGGTGAGCAGCGGGGTCGCCGCCGCGTACAGCACGAGCCCGGCCGCGGCGCCCGCGACGGCCGTCAGCACGGCCTCGGTCGCCGTGATCGCGACGACCTGGCCGGGGGTGGCGCCGACCAGCCGCAGCGCCGCGAGCCGGCCGTCGCGGCGGGCCACGGTGAGCCGGGCGGCGGCGCCGCCGAACACCAGCAGCGGCACGACCATCAGCACCGACGCCAGGCCCGCGAGCAGCAGGTAGACGCCCGCCGACCAGGACGCGCCGGTCGTGAACCGGTCGATGCGCGACGGGCCTCCGGTCGTCCCGAGATGCTCGACGGCGCCCCGGCCGGCGGTCATGGCAGGGTCGTCCGGGCTGCGCCCGACCACCGCGACGAGCTCTCCGGGGTGGACGAGCGCGCCTCGTCCGAGGGTCCCCGCCGGGGGCGGGAACCGCTCGGCGAGCCGCTCGGCGGGCAGGTCCCGCATCAGGCGGGCCAGGGCGGGCGACGTCCACGCCTCACCGGGCTTCGGGAAGCGGGTCATCCCGGGCGGGACGGGAGCGTCGCCCCTCAGCGCGGCCAGGTCGACGACCGTGATCGGCTTGCCCTGGACGTAGTCGGTCGACAGCGCCTCGATCATGGAGGGGTTCGCGGCCGGCTTCCCCGGATGCCGCCAGGCGTCGGCGTGGGCGCGCTGGAGGAACGCGTGGTCGGCGCCCACGGCGAACAGCAGCAGCCCGGTCGAGACGGCCACGGCGGCAAGGGTCAGGAGCGAGCCCAGCACGTTGTTCCTGCCGCCGCCGCGCAGCAGGCGCCAGGAGAGTTCCACCGCCGTGCGCATCAGGCCGTCCTCTCCAAGGGCGACCGGATGCGGCCGTCGCGGACCTCCACGACGCGGTCGCACCAGGCCGCCACCGAGGGGTCGTGGGTGACGACGACCAGGGACGCGCCGTTGTGCTTGGTGGCGTCCACGAGCAGCCGCATGGTGTCGTGGCCGGTCGCCTGGTCGAGCGCGCCCGTCGGCTCGTCGGCGAACACGACGGCCGGAAGGGGCACGAGCGCACGGGCGATCGCGACGCGCTGCGCCTGGCCGCCCGACAGCTCGCCCGGGCGCCGGTGCTCCAGCCCGTCCAGCCCGAGCGGCCGGAACCAGTTCCGCGCCGCCTGCACCGCCTCCCGCCTGGACGTGCCGTTCAGCATCAGCGGCAGCGCGGCGTTCTCCACGGCGGGCAGTTCCGGGAGCAGCTGCCCGAACTGGAACACGAAGCCGAACCGGTTGCGGCGCAGCGCGCTGCGGGGGCGCTCGCCGAGCGTGTCGATCCGCTGGCCGAGCAGGTGCACCTCCCCCGCGTCCGGCCGCATGATCCCGGCCAGGCAGTGCAGCAGCGTCGACTTGCCCGACCCGGACGGACCCATGATCGCGACGGCCTCGGCGCGGCCCACGGCCAGGTCGACGCCGTCGAGGGCGACGGCCGTCCCGAACCGCTTCACCAGCCCGCGGCCGAGCAGGACGGGCTCGCTCACGCCGCCTCCCCCCGCTCTCCCACCGGACGCGGCCCGCTCGCCGGGCGCAGCTCCAGGACGTTGTCGGGCGGACGGGTGCGACGTCGATCGCGGATCGACTCGGCGATCTCCATGGCGGGCATCACGACGCCGCCGTAGACCACGAACGCGCAGAACGCGGCGGCGAGGGGAACGTAGATCAGGTACATGGCCCAAGCGTGCGCGGCGCCGCCGCCCGGCCGCATCGGACGCGGGGCCGGTCCCCGAGGGGCCGGATCGGCCGAATGGCCGATCCGGCAGTCCGCATCGGGTCGTACGCTGCGTGAACGTGAGCGACGTAGGGGCACGGCTGGACCGCATCCATTCGGTGGGCGGCTGCCTGGTGCGCGCGGCGTACGCCGGGTTCGCTTCCCTGTACCTGCTGGGGTGCACGGCCGCCGGGATCCGGGACCATCCCACCCTGTGGATGGTGTTCGTCGCGGCGGTGGCCAACATCGCGGCGGTCTCCGGGCGCGGCTTCCTGGTGTGGGCGGCCGGTGCGGGGGCGCTGTCGGCGCTCAGCACCCTGTACCTCGGCACGGTGGTCCGGCCCGATCTCGGCGCCCCGAGCCTGTTCGCGGAGATCGGCGGCCTGCTGATCATCATCGCGCGGGTGGTGTGGAAGGCCCGCCGCGACCGGCTCGTCCCCATCGCGGTGCTGCTCGCCGCGGCGGTCCTGGCGACCCCGCTGCGCTGGTCGCTGATCGCGGCGGCGCTGTTCACCGCGCCGCTCGGCATCACCGTGGCGATCGCGCTCGGCGTCGGCCTCTACCTGCGGGCGCTGGACGCGCGGCGGGCCAGGTCGCTGGCGTCGGCGCGGCGGGACGAGCGGCTGGAGCTGGCCCGCGACCTGCACGACTTCGTCGCCCACCACGTGACCGGCATCGTCGTCCAGGCGCAGGCGGCGAGGTTCACGGCCCAGTCGGGCGCCGCGCAGACCCAGGAGCAGCTCGACCGGATGCTCGGCGAGATCGAGAAGGCCGGCACCGAGGCGCTCACGTCGATGCGGCGCATGGTCGGGCTGCTGCGCGACGCCCAGCACGTGAACGCCCCGGACGGGGACGCCCTCCCGGACGGCGGCTCCAGCACCCGTCCCGTCGGCGACCTCGCGCAGCTCAGGGGCCTCGTCGAGGGGTTCTCCCACCCGCCCGCCGCGCTCACGGTGGAACCCGGCCTCGGCACGCTGCCGCCGGAGGTCGCGGCGTCGGCGCACCGCGTCGTCCAGGAGGCGCTGACCAACATCCGCAAGCACGCCGCCGACGCCGCGGCCGTGCGCGTCACGCTGGCGCGGGTCGGCGGCGACGTCGAGGTCGCCGTGCGGGACGACGGGCGGGGGCGCGGCGGCAGGCGGCTGCCGTCCGGCGGTTTCGGGCTCACCGGGCTGGGCGAGCGG
This sequence comes from Actinomadura citrea, assembly GCF_013409045.1. Classification (NCBI taxonomy): domain Bacteria; kingdom Bacillati; phylum Actinomycetota; class Actinomycetes; order Streptosporangiales; family Thermomonosporaceae; genus Actinomadura; species Actinomadura citrea. The sequence continues at coordinate 7,123,251 of NZ_JACCBT010000001.1, forward strand.
GTCGGCGCGCTCGGCGGGCGGCTGCACGCGGGCCCGCGCCCCGAGGGGGGATGGGAGGTCGTCGCACGGCTCCCCGTATCGGACGGATGACCGGTGATGCTGACACAATCGGCAAGGTGACCATCCGCGTACTGATCGCCGACGACCAGGAGATGGTCCGGACCGGGTTCCGGATGATCGTCGACTCGCAGCCCGACATGGAGGTGGTCGGGGAGGCCGCCGACGGCGCCGCGGCCGTCGCGCTGGCCCGCCGGCTGCGTCCCGAGGTGTGCCTGTTCGACATCCGGATGCCGCGGATGGACGGCCTGGAGGCGACCCGCGCCCTCGCCGGCCCGGGCGTCCCCGACCCGCCCCGCATCGTGATCGTCACGACGTTCGACATGGACGAGTACGTCTACGGGGCGCTGCACGGCGGCGCGGTCGGGTTCCTGCTGAAGGACAGCGGGCCCGCGCTGCTGGTGGAGGCCGTCCGCGCGGCGGCGAACGGCGGGTCGCTGGTGTCGCCGTCCATCACCGTCCGGCTGCTGGAGCACCTGGCCAAGCCGCCCGCGCGGCCCGTCCAGCCGCGCGAGCCTCTCACCGAGCGGGAGCTGGACGTGGTCAGGCTCGTGGCGCGCGGCCGGACGAACGAGGAGATCGCCGCGGAGCTGTACGTGTCGCTGTCCACGGTCAAGACGCATCTCGGCAGCGTCAACCGCAAGCTGGACACGCGGAACCGGGTCGCGACGGCCGCGTGGGCCTGGGAGTCGGGCCTCATGACCTGACGGGTCTCGGCAGGGAACGCAGACGGGGAACGCGCGAAAGACGGGGGAGGCTCGGCGCTGGCACCGGAGTCGATGAACGGAGTGCCCGTGACCGTCCTGGTCGTGTGGGTGCTGTGCGCCGCGGGCTGGGGCGCCGTCCTGCTGGCCCTGCGGCGCGGCCTGCGCGGACCGGCCAGGGGGCCCGCCCTGTTCGCGCATATCGCGACCCCGGCGGGCACCGTCCTGCTCTTCTCCCTGATCGGCCTCGGGTCGCTGTACGCGACGATCGCGCTGACGGCCGAATGGTGGGCGCTGCTCGCGGTGACCCGTTTCCGTCCCGAGCGGCTGCTGTCCACAGGTGGCCTCGGGCGCCTGGCCGCCTGGGCCGCCGTCACCGCGGCCGCGACGTGGGCGGTCACGCGGCTCATGCTCCACATGTGACGATCCTGTAAGGGCCCGAACTCCCGTTGGGCCGTGTCGGTCAAACGTACGTAGTATCCAAAACAGCCAACAGCAAAGGCCCTGGGGAGGTGGATCATGCCGTGTGCGCTGTGCGGCGACATCATCCCGACCGAGGTCGACCGGTGCCCGGCCTGCGGCGCGTGGGCGCGGCGCCGCGACTTCCGGGCCGTCGGCGTGGCCGTGTTCATGCTGCTCGGCTTCAACGCGTTCGTGGCCCTCGGCTCGGGGATCAGCCTGCTCAGGCTGGCGCGGCCGCTGCACGGCGCGACGCACGACAGCTATGACGCCGCCGCCACCGGCCAGGCCCTCGCCCCCTACGCGGACGTGTTCACGATCGGCGCGATCATGGCCGCGGTCACCGGCCTGCTGTACCTGACCTGGCTGTGGCGGGCGTTCCACCAGTCCCCCGGTCCGCACCGCCACCACCGCGCCTGGGTGCTGCTCGGCTGGTTCCTCCCGATCGTCAACCTGTGGCTGCCGCCCCGGATGGTCTACGAGGTGTGGGTGAACAGCGGCCGGTACCGGACGGCCGAGCGGCAGGCCGCCGGGATCGTCGTCGCGGGCTGGTGGGGCTGCGCCCTGCTCGGCCTCGTCCTCGGCCGCGTGTTCACGCACGGCAGCGTCGAGACCCTCGCCGACGCCCGCCTCGACGTGCACATCGGCGTCGCCGCGGCGGCCTTCCAGGCCCTCGCCGCCGCCCTGTGCATGGCGACCGTCTTCCAGATCACCCGGATCCAGATCACCCGGTGAACCGCCCGGACCGGCGGACGTGGCGGCAGGTCAGGCGGGGGGAGGGCCGGAGCTTCCCTGGCTGGTGTGCCAGAGGGGAGTTCTCGGCGGGCGCCTGACGGCCGGGCCCGCGTGGTCGACGTCGGAGTACGGCGACATCGCGAAGCCCGTGGGCTGGACGATGCGGCGGCCGACCGGTCGGCTCCGGCCGGACGGGCCCGCCATGGCCGCGCGGAGGGCGTCCGGGCCGCCGCGGCGCCACTCCTCGTGCAGGGCGTTCAGGTCCCAGCAGGCGTTCGCGGTGATCGAGACGGCGCGGTCCCCGGCGCGGCGGAGCCGCCCCCGGGCGACGAGCAGCCAGGAGCCGAACACGGTGGCGGCGCACCTGTCCTGCACCGACTCGAAGAACGTGAGGTCGACCGGGCCGGTCGCGTCGTCCAGCGTGGCGAAGATGACGCGCTGCCCCGACCTGACCGCCGGGGTCTGCGTCGCCACCTTGACCCCGGCGACCAGGACCTCGCTCTTGTCCGGACGTCCCGGCAGGTCGGCGGCGCGGACGACGCCGAGCGCGGCGAGCAGCCCGGCGTAGAAGGTCATGACGTGCCGGCTCACGTCCATGCCCAGGATGTCCAGTTCGGCCTCCACCACCTCGGCGGGCGTCATCGGCGGCAGCCCGCCCGCCGGGATCTCCTCCGCCAGGCCGGTCTCCACTCCGGCCAGGACATCGTCGCCGTCCTCGCGGCCGAGGGGGATCTGGCCCTGCGGGACGCGCGCGGGTCGGACGGTGACCCGGTCGAGGGCGCCGACGCGGCACAGCAGGTCGCGGCGCGGGACGCCCTCGTGGAGGGCGTCGAACGCGCCCGCCAGGACGAGCCGTTCGGCGATGGGCCGCGACACCCGGGCGCGGCGCCAGAAGTCGGTCAGCGACCGGTACGGCCGGGCCCCGGCGATCCTGCCGACCTCGGCGTCGGAGATGCCCCTGACCTCGCTCAGCGCGACCCGGATCCCGGCCGGGCCGCCCGCCGGGACGGGTTCGGCGCGCCAGTCCGCGTCCGAGTGGTTGACGTCCAGAGGGAGGATCGGGACGCCGAAGTGCCGCGCGTCGTCAAGGATGACCCGCTTGGGGTACATGCCGGGGTCGTGGGTGAGGACGCCGGCGTAGAAGGCGGCCGTGTGGTGCCGTTTCAGCCAGGCCGACTGGTAGGTGGGCAGCGCGAACGACGCGGCGTGGGCCTTGCAGAAGCCGAACGCGCCGAACGCGGTCAGCATCCGCCACACGCGCTCGACCGTCGCCCCGTCGTAGCCGCGCGCCAGCGCCCGCTCCCGGAACCAGGCGCCGACCACGGCCTGGCCCCGCTCGTGGTTCAGGCTCCGCCGCGCCGCCTCCGCCTTGGACAGGCCGCAGCCGGTCATCACGTCGATGACGCGCAGCACCTGCTCGTGGAAGACGACCACGCCGAGGCTCTCCCGCAGCGCGGGTTCGAGGTCGGGATGCGGGTAGGCGGGCTCCCGGTTCCCGGCGCGGGCCTCCAGGAACGGCGTCACCATGTCGGAGTTGACCGGGCCGGGGCGGAACAGCGAGATGTCGATCACCAGGTCGTCCAGGTCGCGGGGCTGGAGCCGGCCGATCAGCTCCCGCTGGCCGGGCGACTCGATCTGGAAGCAGCCGAGCGTCCGGGACGTGCGCACCAGCGCGTACGTCGCGGGGTCGTCGCGGGGGACGTCCTCCAGCGCGACCGTCTCCCCCGTCACCCGGGCGACCTCCGCCACCGCGTGCGCCATCGCCGACTGCATCCGGACGCCGAGCACGTCGAGCTTGAGCAGCCCCATCGCCTCGACGTCGTCCTTGTCGAACTGGCTCATCGGGAACCCCACGGCGGCCCGCTCGACCGGCGTCCGGTCCCGCAGGCCCGGGTTCGACAGCAGGACGCCGCACGGGTGCATGGCGATGTGGCGGGGCAGCCCGTCCAGGCGCTCGGCGATCCGGAACAGCACCTCCAGGCGTCCCGCCGCCAGGTTGCTCTGCCGCAGCTCGGGCAGGTCGTCCAGGGCCGCGCGGATCTGGTTCGCCCGGATCCGCGGGAACGCCTTGGCGATCGCGTCGATCTCGTGCGGCGGGAGCCCGACGGCGTTGCCGACGTCGCGCAGCGCGCTGCGCGCCCGGTAGGTCTCCATCATCGACACGCACGCCGTGGCGTCCGCGCCGAACCGGTCGAACAGCGCCCGGTAGGCCTCCAGCCGGCGGGCCGACTCCACGTCCAGGTCGATGTCGGGCAGGCCCTCGCGGCTGTCGGCGAGGAACCTCTCCATCACCAGGTCGTGCCGCAGCGGGTCCAGGTCGCCGATGCCGATCAGGTAGTTGACCAGGCTGCCCGCGCCCGAGCCGCGGATCGCGCAGCGGATGCCGCGCGACCTGATCAGCGCGGCGGCGTCGGCGACCGTGAGGAAGTACGGCGCCAGGCCCTTGCGCCCGATCACGCCGAGCTCCTGGTCGAGCCGGGCCGCGGCCTCCCGCGACCCGTCGAGCCCGCGCCGCGCCATCCCCTCAGCGCACCGGGCGGCGAGCCGGGCGTACGGGTCGCCCTCGACGTCCGGCAGGTGGACCTCGTCCATGCCGAGGTCACGGCCGGGATCGAGGACGCAGCGCTCCGACAGCCGCCGGGTGGCCGCGAGCAGCGCGTCCGCCTCGTCCGGGCCGCAGGCCGCCTCCGCGACCCGGCGCATCTCGGGGACCGACTTCAGGTACGCCTGGCCGGTGCGGTCGTCGAGGTGCCGCCGGTCGAGCGGGACGAGGCGGCGCGTCACGTCCAGGACTTGCGCGACCGGGTGGTCGGACGGGTCCAGGTAGCGGACGGCGTTGCCCAGTACGGCGGGCACCCCGGCCTCGCGGGCGAGCGCGAGCATCCGCGCCGCCCGCGGCCCGTCGCCCTTGTCGCGGTGGTCGACGATCTCGATCACCGCCTCGGCGACGGCGCGCCACGCCGCCAGCCGGGCCGCCGCCACGTCCGGGCGCCGGCCGGTGAGGGCCCGCCCGACGTCCGACGCCGGGCCGAGCAGGACGATGAGGCCGTCGGCGTGCGCGCCGACCATCTCCCTGGTCACCAGCGGGCGGCCGCGCTCGCCCGCGGCGTGCGCCGCCGTCACCAGCCGGCACAGCGACCGCCACCCGGTGCGCCCCTCGGCGAGGACCACGACGCGCTCCTCCCCCGTGGAGGCGACCCTGAGGTCGGCTCCGACGACGGCGCCGATCCCCGCGTCCGCGCACGCCCGGACATGCCGGACGGCGCCGTACAGGCCGTCGCGGTCGGTCAGCGCCAGCGTCTCCATGCCGAGGACCGCCGCGCGCTCCGCCAGCGCCGCGGGCGGCGCGACGCCGAACCGGAGCGAATAGGACGAAGCGACATGAATATGCACGTCAGTCCCATACCCGGGATAGCAGCCAGCTGTCGGCGGCCACGTCATAACGCAGCTCGTAGACGCCGATCTCCCGGTCCGGGGTCGCCTCGATCCGCCAGAACTCCCGCTCGCCGGCGGCCTCGCCGCCCGGATGCTGCTCCCGCCACCAGTCGCGGGTCGTGACCCAGTGCTCCAGCACCCGCCGGACGGTGTAGAGCCGGCCACGCCAGACGAACCGGACCGGACGCCCGTCGCTCACCCAGACGTCCACCGGATCGCCGAACACGCGCGTCATCTGCCTCCCCCTCGCGCTCGCCGCACGGGGGAAGGAGCATGCGGACCTCATTCTCGAACAAACGTTCGGAGTCGAGTCTAGGGAACCCCGGGCCCGAGGAGCAAGGCGGGGTCAGTCGAGAAGTGCGCGGATGCGGTCGGCGACCTCGGCGGGGCGGGCGGCGTCGGCCATGCCGCCGGCGGGCCACAGGTAGTACCAGCCGTCGCCGCACGGGGTGGCGAGGACGATCACGTGGCGCCCCGCGCCCGGCACGTAGACGGCCAGCAGGGACTCCCCGGGCCCGGCGAACCGCCAGGCCAGGCCCCGGGCCTCGACCTCGCGCGCGAGCGCCGCGAGGTGACGCCGGCGCGTCTCGGCGATCTCCCGCCCACCGACTACAGACACATCATCCGCCTCAGCAGGGTCCGAGCCGCCTTCATGACCTTGGGCGATCCTCCGGCGACGGTTGGTGACCGGTCCTCAGCATGACCCCGATCCGGCGGCCGTGCGGGGAGAATCCCAAGAGTGGGGACGGGTGTACCCCGCCCGCTAGGGGATGGTCCGCTGAAGCGGTGTAACGCGCCGTCCGGATACGCGCCAATCACCGTGCGGGTGGTTTCCGGTCCCCGGAACCTGGCCCGCATACGGAGGCTCCGTCCGTGATAAAAGCCTCTGTGAGGCGGGCATCGCCCGCGTCACCCAAAAAAGAAGGAGCGAGCCGATGAGCGCCGTCCCCGCCGGCGACCCGTCAGGCCACACACACCACGGCGTCCACGGGCACGGTCCCGAGCAGGACCAGGCCCTGGCCGGGCTCCGCGAGCGCAAGAAGCAGCGGACCCGCCTCGCACTCATCGACGCGGCCCTGGACCTGTTCCTCGCCCAGGGGTACGAGGCGACGACGATCGACGAGATCGTGGCGGCGGTGGAGGTGTCGCAGCGCACCTTCTTCCGCTACTTCGGCACCAAGGAGGACGTGGTCACGAGCTTCCTCACCGAGCACGACCAGGTGCTGGCGGAGGCCCTCGCGGCCCGTCCGCCCGAGGAGCGGCCGTTCCCCGCCCTGTTCGAGTCGCTGCGCGTCGTGCTGCGCACGATCGCCGAGAGCGACCCTGCCGACAGCGCCCGGTTCCGCCGCGTCCGGCAGGTGATCGAGGCGACGCCGTCGCTGATGGCGGCGCAGATGGCGCGGTACTCGGCGTCGGCGGAGGCGCTCGCCACCGAGATCGCGCGCCGCGAGGGCGTCGACATGGAGCAGGATCTGCGGCCCCGGATCGTCGTGTCGTTCTACCTGGCCGCGACCAAGGTCGCGTTCGAGGACTGCGCCCGCCACGACATCTGGGACCCCGGGACGGTCGCCGCCCGCGTGGAGGAGGCCGTGACGCTCGTCAGCCGGACCATGCGCGACTGGGTGTGAGCGTCCCGCCGGCGGAATAGCCCGCGGGGGAGCCGGGGTTCTGCGGGAGCGTCCACGCGAACCGACCGTCAGGAGAACGACATGCGCGCGATCGTCATCACCCGCACCGGCGGCCCGGAGGTCCTGGAGGCGTCCGAGCTCCCGGCCCCCGAGCCCGGGCCGGGCGAGGTGCTGATCGACATCGCGGCGGCCGGGGTCAACTTCATCGACGTGTACTACCGGACGGGCGCCTACCCGCAGCAGACCCCCTACACGCCGGGTGTCGAGGCGGCCGGGACGGTCGCCGCGGTCGGCGAGGGCGTCCGGGAGTTCTCGGTGGGCGACCGTGTCGCGTGGGCGAACGTGCAGGGCGGCTACGCGGAGAAGGCCGTGGTACCGGCGGACAAGGTCGTCCCCGTCCCCGGCGGGGTGAGCCTGGAGGACGCGGCGGCCTCCCTGCTGCAGGGCATGACCGCCCACTACCTGACCAGGTCGACGTATCCGGTCCAGGAGGGCGACACCGTCCTCGTGCACGCGGCGGCGGGCGGGATGGGGCTGCTGCTCACGCAGGCGGCCGTGGCCCTCGGCGCCCGGGTGATCGCCACGGCGTCCACCCCGGAGAAGGAGAAGCTGGCGAGGAACGTCGGCGCGGCCGCCACGATGGGCTACGACGGGTTCCCCGAGCGGGTGCGGGAGCTGACGGACGGCGAAGGCGTCGCCGTGGTGTACGACGGCGTCGGGGCGCCCACGTTCGACGGGAGCCTGGAGAGCCTTCGGCGGCGCGGCACCCTGGCCCTGTACGGGGCGGCCGGCGGCCCGGTCCCGCCGGTCGACCCGCAGCGCCTCAACCGGGCCGGGTCGGTGTTCCTGACCCGGCCGTCCCTCGCCCACTACGTGGAGAAGCGCGAGGAGTTGCTGGAGCGCGCAGCCGACGTCTACGCGTGGGTGGAGTCCGGGGCCGTGAAGGTCCACGTCGGCCGCCGCCACGACCTCGCCGAGGCCGCCGCCGCGCACGCCGATCTGGAGGCGAGGCGCAGCACCGGCAAGCTCCTGCTGATCCCCTGACCGTCCCGCCCGGCGCCGCCGCCTCCCTTAGGCTGGCCCGGACAGACGATCTTCCAAGGAGCGCCGCCCCCCATGACGACGTACGCCGCCGGACCGCTGGAGCACGACGAACCCCGTGTCCTCGGCCCGTACCGCCTGCTCGGGCGGCTCGGGCGCGGCGGCATGGGGACGGTCTACCTGGCCGCCGAGCCCGACGGCCGGCGGGTCGCGGTGAAGGTCGTCAACCGCGAGCTGGCCGGGGAGCCGGCGTTCCTCGCCCGGTTCCGGCGCGAGGTGACCGCCGCGCGGCGCGTCCACCGGTTCTGCACCGCGCCCGTGATCGACGCCGAGCTCGACCAGGACCCGCCGTACATCGTCACCGAGTACATCGACGGGCCGAGCCTGGAGAAGGCCGTCCAGAGCAAAGGGCCCCTGCCCGGTTCCGACCTGGAGGGCCTCGCGGTCGGCGTCGCCACCGCGCTCGCCGCCATCCACGGCGCCGGGATCGTGCACCGCGACCTCAAGCCCGCCAACGTCCTGCTGTCCTCCACCGGCCCCCGCGTCATCGACTTCGGCATCGCCCGCGCCCTCGACGCCCCGGACGGCCCCACCCGCACCGGCCAGTTCGTCGGGACCCCGTCCTACATCGCGCCCGAGGTGCTGCGCGGCGAGCCGGTCGAGCAGGCGTCGGACGTGTTCGCGTGGGGCTGCGTCGTCGCCTACGCCGGGACGGGCCGCGCTCCGTTCCAGGGCGGCACCGTCGCCGAGACGTTCCGCCGCATCGAGCACGAGGAGCCCGACCTCGCCGGCCTGGACCCGCGGCTGCGCGACGTCGTCGCCGCCGCGCTCGGCAAGGACCCGCGCGACCGTCCGACGGCGCGGCGGCTGCTCACCCTCCTCGTCGGGCAGGAGAAGGCCGACCTCACGCAGGCCGTGGAGACGATCTCGGCGTCGTGGCGGGGGCCGGATCCGGCCGCGGAGCCGGCCTCCCCCTCCGATCGGGACGGCGAGCCGCCGGCGGCCGTCGAGGTTCCGGCGCCGAGGCCCGCGCCGGAGGCCGCCGCGCCTGCGGCCGTGGCGGCGCGCGAGCCCGGCCCGGGCGAGGAGACCGTCCTCGTCGACCTGCCGTTCCCGGCCGCCTGGCGCGGACCGCGGCGCTGGTTCACCCTGCTCAGGGGCCTGCTGGTGGTCCCCCACCTGGCCGTGATGCTGCTCATGTACGCGGCCCTGGTGGTCGTCATGCTGCTCAGCTGGCTGGTCATCCCGTTCACCGGCCGGTATCCCCGCGCCCTGTACGCGCTGGTCGTCGGATGCCAGCGCTGGTCCAGCCGGGTCGTGGCGTACGCGTTCGGGCTGACCGGCGAGAAGCTGCCGCCGTTCCGCACGCTTCCGCGCGCCCGCCGAACGCACTGAACGCGGTGACGGCTCCGCGCGTCCGAATTGCCATGGACCGCTAGGGTTCTACCACGAAGACTCCCGAATCCCCCTCAGGATCATGATGACCACGCACGCAGGAGAGAACGGGGAGACCCTGCGCCCCGACGACCCAGGAGAGCTCGGCCCCTACAGGCTCGTCGGGCGGCTCGGCCGGGGCGGCATGGGGACGGTCTACCTCGGCGAGGACCGCGCCGGGCGCCGCGTCGCCGTGAAAATGATCAACCGGGAGCTCGCCGGCGAGGGCACGTTCCGGGAGCGGTTCCGGCGCGAGGTGACCGCCGCGCGGCAGGTCCGCCGGTTCTGCACCGCGCCCGTGATGGACGCCGAGCTGGACACCGACCCCCTGTGGGTCGTCACCGAGTACATCGAGGGCCCGAGCCTGGAGAGCGCCGTCGCCGAGCGCGGCCCGCTGCCCGGTTCCGACCTGGAGGGCCTCGCGGTCGGCGTCGCCACCGCGCTCGCCGCCATCCACGGCGCCGGGATCGTGCACCGCGACCTCAAGCCCGCCAACGTCCTGCTGTCCTCCACCGGCCCCCGCGTCATCGACTTCGGCATCGCCCGCGCCCTCGACGCCGCCGACGGCCCCACCCGCACCGGCCAGTTCGTCGGGACCCCGAACTACCTGCCGCCCGAGCTGCTGCGCGGCGAGCAGGTCTCGTCGGCCTCCGACGTGTTCTCGTGGGGCTGCGTCGTCACCTACGCCGGGACGGGCCGTCCCCCCTTCGCGGGCAACACGGTTCCGGAGATCTTCTACCGCGTCGTGCACGAGGAACCGAAGCTGGACGGGCTCGACCCCGGCCTGCGCGACGTCGTCGCCGCCGCGCTCGACAAGGACCCGCGCCGGCGGCCGACCGTCCAGGACCTGCTCGGCCGGCTCGTCGGCAACGGCCAGGCCGACCCGGCGAGGCTCGCCGAGACCGTCCAGGCGAGCTGGCACGGGCCCGCGAGCGAGCCGACCGTCCAGCGGACGGCCCAGGCCGCCTTCCAGCAGCCGACCCCGCCGTCCGCCCCGCCCGGCGCCACCCGCCAGGACGCGCGGCCCGCCGCCCGGCCGGGCGGCGGCGGGTCGACCCGGCGCCCGCTGATCATCGGGGGCGCCGTCGTGGCCGTCCTCGCCGTGCTCGCCGTCGTCGGGTTCCTCGCGCTGCGCCCGGACGGCCCGCCCGACGACCTCGCCACGACGTTCAGCGACGACTTCTCCAGCGACAGCTCCGGCTGGGGCTCCTTCACCGGCCAGTACACCTATACGAACGGCGCCTACCGGCTGCAGACCGAGGGGAGCACCGGCTCGACGGGACGCGACGTGCCCAAGGACGAGTTCGCCCCCGACCCGATGCTGGCCACGGTCGGCGCCAGGGTCGCCCAGGGGTCCCCCGACGGCAGGTACGGCCTCACCTGCCGCTCGTCCGACAACGGCAACAACGAGTACAGCTTCCTGATCCGCAACGACGGCAAGGGCGCGGTGCTCCGCAAGGTCACCAAGGATCGCGGGACCAAGGAGCTGGACAACCCCGACTCGGTCCCCGGTTTCACCGAGGGCGAGTCCAACCAGCTCCAGATCGCCTGCGAGAGCGGCGACGGGGGCAAGCAGGTGCGGCTGCGGCTCTGGGTGAACGGCCACCAGGTCATCGACGCGACCGACACCGACCAGCCGCTCGGCAACGGCAAGGCCGGTCTGCAGGTCGAGCGGGGCGGCAACGCCGCGCAGCAGATCATCGTCGACTTCGACGACTTCGACCTGTCGAAGATCCTCGGTTAGGCCGGGGGCCGGTCAGCCGGGCAGGTAGCCGTTCGTCCAGCGGGTCAGCTCCGCGAAGACCTGCGTGCGGGCCGGTTCGGCGGACAGCACCAGGTCGTGCAGGCCGCCGTCGATCCGCACGAGCGTGACATGGCGTCCGATCCGCGGCGCCCATCTCGCCATGTGCTCCACGTCCAGGACGGCGTCGGCGCCCGTCACGTCCAGCACCCTGCGGGTCGGGCGGACGCTGCGCGTCGACGCCATGACCAGCACCGGGACGTCGACGTCCAGGCCGCGGTGCAGGCGCAGCTGACCCCGGCGGACGGCCGCCAGCCACGCCGCCCGCACCGGGAACCCGGCGAGCGGCTTCCAGGCGAGGTCGAACTCCCACTCGCCCTCGTGGTCGCGGTGGATGCTGCGCGGGTACCGGTCGGACACGCCCGCGGGCAGTTTCGCCTTGGGGAACCGGGGGCGCAGCGCCCGCGCCAGCCCGGCGCCGACCTTGCGCATCACCAGCGGCTCTGCGATGTCCAGGAACGGACTGTTGAGGAACACGCCGTCCACCAGGCCCTTGCCCCCGGCCCCGTCGGCCCACAGGGCGGCGACCAGGCCGCCGGTCGAGTGGCCGTTCAGCAGGAGCGTGTCGTGCCCGTCCACGTCCCGGACGATCCGCACCGCCTCGTCGATCTCCGGGAAGTAGTCAGCGAGGCTCTCGACGTAGTTCGGGGTCTGGTGCGGACGCAGCGAGCGCCCGTACTTGCGCAGATCGAGCGCGTAGAAGTCGAAGCCGAGCTCGACGTAGAAGTCGGCGAGGTGCCGCTGGAAGAAGTAGTCGACGAACCCGTGCAGGTAGAGCACCGCCCGCCGGGACGGGTCGCCGCCGCCGCGGCGCCGCACGAGCGTCGCCACGACCTCGCCCTCGGCGTCCCGGCCCATCGGCAGCTCGATCGCCTCGTACCCGGGGCCGAGCACGTCCGCCGTCACGTCCACTTTTCCTCCCGTTGTCCGGTGAACTGATGCCCCATGATCGGGCGTCAAAGGGACTGACCGTACGACAGACTGAATCACAGCCCACCGCCACCCCCCGGGAGTCGAGCCATGCAGGCGCCCCTCCGCGACCGAGACCCGCGGCTGCTCGGCCCGTACGTGCTCACCGCCCGGCTGGGCCGGGGCGGCATGGGCACCGTCTACCTCGGCGAGGACGAGTCGGGACGGCGGGTCGCGGTCAAGGTCATCAACGCGGAGCTGGCCGACGACGAGGCGTTCCACGACCGGTTCCGCAGCGAGGTGACGGCCGCGCGGCAGGTCAGCCGGTTCTGCACGGCCGCCGTCCTGGACGCCCGCCTCGACGGCGACCCGCTGTACGTGGTGACCGAGTACGTCAACGGGCCGTCCGTCGAGGAGGCCGTCAAGGCGAACGGCCCGCTGCGCGGCGGGGACCTGGAGGCCCTCGCGGTCAACATCGCGACGGCGCTGGGCGCGATCCACGGCGCCGGGATCGTGCACCGCGATCTCAAGCCGTCCAACGTGCTGCTCTCCCCGACCGGGCCGCGCGTGATCGACTTCGGCATCGCCCGCGCGCTGGACGCCACCGACGGCCCGACCAGGACCGGCCAGTTCGTGGGCACGCCCGCCTACATCGCGCCCGAACTGATGCACGAGCGGGAGATCACACCGGCCGCCGACGTGTTCTCCTGGGGCTGCGTCGTCGCCTACGCGGGAACCGGCCGTGCCCCGTTCGGCGGCGGGACGCTCCCGGAGGTCATCAGCCGGGTGACGTCCGCCGACCCCGACCTGGACGGCCTCGACCCGGCCGTCCGCGATCTGGTGACCCGGTCGCTGGCCAAGGAGCCCGCCGAACGTCCGACGGTGAGGCAGCTGATCCAGGCGCTGACCGGCCAGGACGAGCCGTCCGCGACTCCGCCCCCGGTCACGCCGCCCCCACCTGAACCGGCGCCCGCCCCCGCCCCCGCGCCGAAGTCCGCCCCGGCACCGAAGTCCGCCCCGGTGCGGGCGCCCGCGCCCGCACCTCTGACGAGCGTCGACTCCGTGCCGCCGACGCGTCCGATCGGCGCGCGGACGCCGGCGGCTCCGGCGAAGACGCCGTTCCCGTACCGCACCAGCGGCCTGCGCGCCGCCGTCGGCATCGCGGTCCTCGCCGTCGCCGCCGTGCTCGGCTCCCTCAACGTCCCGGGCGACGACGACTCCCCGGACGCCTCGGGGCCCGGCACGGACGCCGTCCCCGGCGACGAACCGCCGGAGGTCAAGGACAAGATCTTCAGCGACCGGTTCAACGACGCGGACTCCGGCTGGAAGACGGCGGTCACCCCGGTCTTCGACGCGGCCTACCGCGACAGGAAGTACGAGATCCACGTCCTTCCGAAGGCCGCGCGCACGACCGTCGACGCTCCGGTGAGCCGAATCCCCGACTCCCAGCTCATCGAGGCCGAGGTCACGCCGAAGGACGCCTACGGCGAGTCGGGGGTGTACTGCCACGGAGGCTTCGGCTACGCGTTCCTCCTCCGCTCGGACGGGCGCGCGCGCATCGCCAAGCTGTCCACCTGGAGCGCGCAGACCGTGACGACCGGCACGGTGCCCAGGCTTCGCGACGGCAATCGCCTCCAGGCCGCTTGCGTGAAGCGCGAGGACGGCAACATCGACCTCGCGATGTGGGTGAACGGAAAGCCGGTCGCCTCGTCCGCCGCCACGCCGCCGAGCAGTGTTCCCGGTCACAGCGGCCTGCTCGTCGTCCGCTCCGAGGGCGCCACCGGATGGCCGCAGGCGGTCTTCGACGACTTCGCGCTCTGCGAGGTCTGAGACGGCGACGCCCCTCCGGGCTGGTGCGGCTGAACCGGCGCGGTCAGCCTCGCCGTCGTGGCGCTCGCCCACCCGCTGCGCCGCCGCTTGGGCAGGCGGCCGCCGGTCACCGCTCCCACCGTCCCGGCGGGCAGGACAGGGGTCTGGCTCAGTCCTTGCGGCCCGTCGTCGCGACGGTGACGCCGAGACCGATCATCATCAGGCCGCCGGTGCCGCCGATCGCCGCGAGGCGGCGCGGCGAGCGGGCGAACCAGTCGCGGGCCGTCCCCGCCGCGATCCCCCACACGCTGTCGCAGCAGAGCGCGATCACCGCGAAGATCGCACCGAACACCATCATCTGGAGCTCGACGTGGCCGTTCTCGCGCACCACGAACTGCGGCAGGACGGCCGCGAAGAACACGGTCGTCTTCGGATTGGTGATGCCCACGAAGAAGCCCTGCAGCAGCGCCCGGCCCCCGCCGCGCTCCGCCTCGCTCCCGGCGATCGCCTCCTGGAGCGAGCGCCGGTGCCGGATGGCCTGCACCCCGAGGTAGACGATGTAGACCGCGCCCACGATCTTCAGGGCGGTGAACACGACGACGGAGCGTTCCACGACCGATCCGATGCCCACCGCGACCGCCGCGGTCAGCACCAGGGCGGCGAGCACCCCGCCGACCACCCCCGCGAGCGCGGTGCGCCGCCCGTGCGCCAGCGCGCGGCCGACGACGAACAGGACGGACGGCCCGGGGATCAAGATGATCGCCAGCGCCATCGCGGAGAACGCCAGAAGCTGATGACTCGACACCATGACCCGCAGAGTACGCATTCCGGGCAGGGCGGCCCACCCGATTTTCCCGGGGGCCGAGACGCGGCTCAGGTGGTGAGGACGTCCCAGGCGCCGCCGCGGCGGACCAGGAGGTTGTGCGTGAGCAGGCTTCCGACGGGGACGTCCCACACCGGGTCGACGCCGTCGTCCCCGCGGTCCTCGGCCCACACCTGCGCGACCGCCCAGCGGAGCTTGTCGACGCCGTCCGGGTGACCGGTGCCGGACGCGACGAACACGTCCCGCGCGGGCGCCGCGACGACGAGGTCGCCGTCCACGTCCTGCGCCAGCTTCTCCAGGAACCCCTCGTCCAGCAGCAGGCCCGACTCCAGGCCCCCGCCGTGCGCGGACGCGCCCAGCGACACCGTCACGGCGCGCACGTCCGGGTACCAGCTGAGGCTCAGCTCGGGACGCAGGTCGCGCAGGTTGATCACCGCGTGGCGGCGCAGCTCGCCCTGCGTGACCCCGAGGTCCGCGCAGTGCCGGCGCGCCACGTGCTCGTAGCGGCGGCCGGACGGTGCGCCCTCGTCGGCGATCTCCACCGCGTAGGTGACGTACAGGTCGGCGGCGAACGGGTCGCGGATCGGCTCCTCGTCCGCCGGGAGCGGGAACTCCAGCTGGACCTCGGCCGGCACCCGCGCCTTCATCAGCGGGACGATCAGCTTGGACCGCGGGTCGGTCACGGGACGTTCCTCCTGGTGCTCGGCCTGCGTGCGCCTGTCTTCACGAGTGGATCACCTTACCGCCGCGGAGGGCGGCGTCGGGGCTCCGCCGGGCGGGACGACGGGCAGGCCCCCCGGCGCGCCGCCCTCGATGAGCCGCCACACGGCCTCGGTGTCCATGTGCTCCTCAACGAGGTCGCCGAGCGCGTCCAGGGTCGCCTCCCTCAGCGCCCCGAACGACACGTCCGGGGCCGTGACGAACTCCCGTTTCGCCGTCCGGGCGACGTCCGCGAGGAATGCCCTCCGGAAGCCGTCGTTCTCCATCGCACCGTGCCAGGTCGTCCCCCACACGGCGCCTTTCCGGCACCCGTCGAGGAAGGGCTCCCCTTCCACGGTCACCACGCCGTGATGGATTTCGTAGGCGTGCACAGTTTCCCCATAGGCGCTCCCTGTAGGCCGCCCGAGGGTCTTCTCCTTCTTGAATTCGACTCTCGCGGGAAGGAGGCCGAGCCCCTTCGCTCTCCCCTCCTTGGACTCGACATCGTCCACGATCTCCTCGGCGAGCATCTGGTAACCGCCGCAGATCCCGAGGACGGGCCGTCCCTCTTCGGCCCTTCTCCGGATCTCCTCGGCCATTCCCCGGTCGCGAAGCCACGCCAGGTCGGCGACCGTGGCCCGGGTCCCCGGAAGCACCACCAGATCCGCCTCGGCCAGATCGCCGGCACTCGCCGCGTACCGGACGACGACGCCGGGCTCGCAGGCCAGAGCGTCCATGTCCGTGAAATTGGAGATGCGCGGGAACCGGACGACGGCGATGCGCAGTGTCTCCCTCCCGCAGGGCCCTTTCGCGTCGGGCCTCGGCGCGTCCAAAGCCAGGGTGTCCTCGGAATCGAGATACAGGCCGAGTTTCCAGGGCAGCACCCCCAGCGTCGGCCGCCCTGTGAGCATCGCGAGCTGCTCCAGCCCCGGCGCAAGCAGTTCCTCCGCCCCCCGGAACTTGTTGATGACGAACCCGGCGATCAGCGCCTGGTCCGCCGGCTCCAGCAACGCGACCGTGCCGTAGAGCGACGCGAAGACACCGCCCCGGTCGATGTCGCCGACCACCACCACCGGCAGGTCGGCGGCCCGCGCCAGCCCCATGTTCACGATGTCGCCGCCCCGCAGGTTGATCTCGGCGGGACTCCCGGCGCCCTCGCACACCACGACGTCGTACTCGGCCCGCAGCTCCTCAAGGCTCTCCAGCACGACGCCCTTGAGCCATTCCTTGTGCGCCCCGTACTGCAGGGCGTCGACCTCCGCCACGGGCCTTCCCAGAACCACGACCTGGCTCCTGCGGTCGCTTCCCGGCTTGAGCAGCACCGGATTCATCAGCGCCGCAGGCTCCACCCCCGCGGCCTGCGCCTGCATGTACTGCGCCCGCCCGATCTCCGCCCCGTCGCTCGTCACCATCGAGTTCAGCGACATGTTCTGGGCCTTGAACGGCGCGACCTTCACCCCCTGCCGGGCCAGCCACCGGCACAGCCCCGCGGTGACGACGCTCTTCCCCGCGTCCGAGGTGGTCCCCGCCACCAGAAGCCCGCTCACCGCACACTCCAGACCACGGCCGCCGCCGCGAACGTCACCGCCGCCGAGAGCCGGACGGCCCTCCGGATGTCCCTGACCTCGGGCGCCCGGCCGTCCCCCATCTCGGGCCGCCGCTCGACCCGTCCGCCGTAAGCGTTGACCCCGCCCAGCCTCACCCCGAGCGCCCCGGCGAAAGCGGCCTCGCACCGTCCGGCATTGGGACTCGGATGCTTCGCCCCGTCCCTCCTCAGAACGCGCCAGGCCTCCCGCCCCGAGCAAAGAGCGACCAATCCCCCGGTGACCCTCGCCGGAACCCAGTTCGCCACATCATCGAGCCTCGCCGCCGCCCACCCGAACCGCTCGTACCTCGGATTCCGATACCCGACCATCGCGTCAAGCGTGTTCACGGCCCGATACATGAGCAGCCCCGGAATCCCCGCCACCGCTCCCCACACCAAAGGCGCGATGGACGCGTCCGAGGTGTTCTCGGCCACCGACTCCACCACCGCACGGCTCAGATCACGCGCGTCCAGCCCCCGCGGATCCCGCGCGCACAGATGCGAAAGCCGCTTTCTGGCCGCCCCCACGTCTCCCCGCTCCAGCACCCGCGCCATGTAGAGCCCTTCACGCCCCAAAGACGTCCCGCCGAGCACGGCCCAGGTGACCCCGGCGGTGACAAGGCAATGCACGAGGGGCCGCCGGCTCATCCGCTCAAGTACAACCCCCGCGACCCCGGCACCCCCCACCAGAGCCGCGACATAGACCACGCCCCGCGCGCGCGAATCCCCGTACACATGACGCTCCGCCGCCGACGCCACCCGGCCGAACCCGGCCACGGGATGCCACCGCTTCGGGTCCCCGAGAACAGCGTCCAGCGCGACCCCGAGAACCAAACCCTCACCAGAGACGCGCATCGAGCTCATCCCAGTGCCGCTCCAGCCAATCCTGGGCCCGCCGTATCCGGGGCCCGGCGCCCCCCTGCCAGATCCGCGCCCATCCCCCACCGCCTTCGGCCCTCCCCCGCATCGCCCGATAGGACCGCTCGAACCTCACCCGCGCCGCCGGCAGAACCTCCCGCCGCCGCTCCCGGTCCAACCCGTAGGCATCACAGAAGACCCGCATCCGCCGCCCCACGTCCGCCCCGTAGAGCACGGCGTCCCGATCGGCCGGATCCTCGATGGGCCCCCAGTGCCGCAACGCGGTGACCACGTCGAACACACGCGTGGTGGGCCGCGCGAGGTCAAAGTCGATCAAGGCGACCGGCCGCCCACCCCGAAAGACGACGTTCTGCGGCGTCACATCGCAGTGCCCGATGACCTCGGGCTCCCCGTCCACATTGGACGTCTCCGCGTCCCACGGCGCCCCCACCGGCGCCTCATACGAGGCGACCGCGTCGTGGTACCGCCTGAGCAGCCGCCCCACGCCCCGCAGCACGTCCTCCGAGACGACATCGGCCTCCAACGGCCGATGCGGCACCTCCCCCGGCACCCAGCTGAGCACCTCCCGCCCCAGCTCATCGACCCCCAGCACCCGCGGCGCCTCGAACCCCACGGCCTCCAGATGCCGCAGCAACCCGTGGACCGCCGGACTGTGCGCCCGCAGCGGCCGCCGTACCGTCTCCCCGACCCGCACCACACCCTCCGACACGTCCCCACCGGAGAGCGGCACCTCAAAGTTCACCGCCACAGCACCCCAAGATAGAACCCCCGCCCCAGCGGTAAGGACGTAATGGATGTGGAGACGGACGACGCACACCCTTACACTGTGTCCCGGCGTCCCGCCGGGCGCCGAGCGCCCGTAGCTCAGCTGGACAGAGCATCGGACTTCTAATCCGACGGTCGCGGGTTCGAATCCTGCCGGGCGCGCCACAGTCTGACCTGCAGTCTTGCCACTGCCAAGATCCCAAATAATGTCCCGCTTCGTCCCCGTGTTCGCTCGATGTTCGCTCGGATGCCGCGGACCTGTCGCCGCACCCCTCGCGCATCGCCGCGATCACCCGTCCACCGCCGCTCCGGCCACAGCCGCCCAGCGGCCGCTGGAACGCCCCCGGCGCAGGCGGTTGCCGGGCTCTACCCGCCGCCTGCCCCACCGCACGAGCGTCGGTGTCCGCCCCCAGAACAGCTCGGGGGGCGGACACCGACGTCGAGAATCCGATGGTCAACACATGCCGTCACCGGCGTGACGCCTCCGGCAAGTGGACGACACGGCCGGTTGCTGCCGTTCGGTCGGGCTGGGTGCGGGCGTTGAGGATGACGGCGGCGGCGTCTTCGGCGGATTGGCGGGCCAGGTCGGGAAGGACGCTGGTGTAGGTGTCGGAGGCGATGGTGATCGACGACAGCCCCAGCGTCTCCTGCACGACCTTCAGGTCGTGTCCGGCGCGCAGCAGGATGGTGGCCGCGCCGTGCCGCAGGTCGTGCAGTCGGACGGGCGGGAGCCCCGCCTCCATCGCCAGCAGCAGGAACTGCTCGGAGACGGCCATGGGCGCCAACGAGTCCCATCTGGTTGGGTGAAGACGAACCCGGTGTCGTGCCAGGTATCGCCTGCGACCAGCCGTTCCTGATTCTGCCGGGCCCGGTGCGCGGCCAACTGCTTGATGGTGTGCTGGTCGAGTGTGACCTGCCGTTCTCCGGCTTCGGACTTGGGACGGCCTTGTTCAGTGCGACCCCCGATCTGGGTGATCTGCCACCGGACCCGGATGGTGCCCTCGTCCAGGTCGACGTCGGCCCACCGCAGCCCGCACGCTTCACCGCGCCGCAGCCCGCGGAACGCGATGAGGTGGTACAGCGCATACAGCCGATGGCGGGCGGCGCGGTCGAGGAAGGCGCCGGTCTGCTCTGGTGTCCACACCATGACCGGTGAAGGTCGCGGTGTGCTGACATAGGCATCCATCGGTTTGATCCGCCCGCTACGCACCCGCCTACCTGCTGTGGAGTGCGTGTGACTCTTGGCCGCGATGAACGCTTCTCGGGCTTGGCGCCATTCGCTGACGCGTTCGGATGTCCACACCAGCGCTTTAGGCCGGCGACCGGAAGGCAGTTCGATCAGGGATGCGACGTTGAGGTCGAGGCGCCGTTCCCGGATCGCCTGGTTGAGGGAGGCGCGCAGAGTGGCGCGAATCCGGTGCATGGTCGCCGGACCGACCACCCGGCAGCCCTTCACTCGCGCTCGAAGGCCGGGGTCGCTGGATTCGCGGGCGCGCACGATCATCTCGTTGCGTTCGTCGATGGCGTCGAACACCGCCTGAACGTCGGCGACGCGGAGTCGGTCCAGGCGTATGTGGCCGATCACCGGTTGCAAGTGAGTGGTGATGTGGGTGCGGTAGCTGCGCAACGTGCCGCTGCGCAGCCCCTTACGTCCGGCGAGCCAGGTCTGCAGCCACTGCCCGACCGTGATCACAGCGTCCAGGTCCTGACCGGTGCGGATCTTGCGGCGCACTTCCTCAGGCACCGGGAGCCGCTTCTCCTTCTTCAGAGTGGCCGCGATGAGATCGGCGATCCGGATGCGGTCCTCGGGGTCGCCGCTGATACCCAGCAGTTCGTGAAGCCGAGTTATCTGCGCTTCGGCGGCGTCCTGGCTGCTGAACCCGCCTCGGCGGATGGGGCTGCGGCGGGTGCCGTCGGAATTGGGCGGCAGTTCGAACTGGTAGTACCAGTTGCCGTGGGTCGGGCCCCATGCGCCGCCTTTGCGGCGCAGTCTGGGGCACTTGGTGCGCAGCAGCCGTCCCTCGGGGGTACGGCAACCGCAGGATTTGTAGGTCGTTCCAACAGACACGAGCCCTACTCGCTTTCTGGCGTGGGCTGCCCGGCCGACTGGTCGAGGCCAAGCAGGGCCAGCAGTCCGGCGGTGGGAACCAGGTAGCTACGACCGACCCGCAGCACTGGGCAGGGAAACCGCCCGGCGCGTGCCAGCTCATAGCTTTTGATGCGCCCCACTCCCAGCGCCTGACCTGCGGTGACCAGATCGACCACGGCGGGCAGCGTGCGGATCTCCGCTGGCGTCAGCCCCTGCCTCACCGCCCGCCTCCGTACGTCGCGAGAGAAGGGGCCAGTGGGGCGCTGGGGACGTCTGCCAGCGGATCGGGTCCGCTCCGGCGCCCGAACGTCTGCGCTGATGTTGCGGACCAGCGGATTGGCCCAGGCGGGAGCACCGGTATGCACGCTTGCCTGCGCCCTGCCGGTCAAGCCCCGCCCCGCCGAACCGAATGTCATGGGCAAGAGTGAGGGGCGGGGTGATGTG
This sequence comes from Actinomadura citrea, assembly GCF_013409045.1. Classification (NCBI taxonomy): domain Bacteria; kingdom Bacillati; phylum Actinomycetota; class Actinomycetes; order Streptosporangiales; family Thermomonosporaceae; genus Actinomadura; species Actinomadura citrea. The sequence goes on from NZ_JACCBT010000001.1 coordinate 7,144,547, forward strand.
CTGGGGACGGTTGGCAACACAAGGCCACCGCGCTCACTGAGAACGAGTTCATGATCATCCAACTGCACACTGCGCGGCGCAGCCATCGTGCAAGATCTACCGGAGTTTTCGACACGGCTCCGGTGTCCGAGCGGAAGATCGTTCTGTCAGAGACTGTCGCGGGGATTCTGCATCACCACGAGAAGTTCAACGGCTGCGGCTACCCCATGGGCCTGGCTGGACACGACATCCCCAAGGTCGCCCGAGTCATCGCCGTCGCCGACGCCTTCGATGCCATGACAACGGCCCGCAGCTACCGCCGGGCCCGCTCCCTCAACGAGGCCATGCAAGAACTGCGCCGCGGAGCCGGCACCTACTTCGATCCCGACATGGTCAACGCCTTCCTCAACGTCCTGACCAGTCATGGCGAGATGATCGAAGAGATCATCTACTCCAACCATCCACCCGCACTCGAACCACGCACGGAGACAACGACCAACGAGATCACAAAGCGAGCCGCATCAAACATCGGCACTCCGACGTGAAACGGCTGGAGGTATCTCTCCAGGAGTTACAAGCTCCTGCCCACGGCGGTTCGCCCTCCAGCTTGGGGAGCAAGTGATCAGTGGGTGAAGCGCCACGTTCTTCGGGGGGATAATCACACGTCATGTCCGTGATCGACCGTGTCGACGACCGTTCACGTGGAGGAGGGCTACGGTTCCCAGCGGGTGGGGGTGTGGTCACGGGCTACACGATAAGAGACTTTGTCATTTAGTACCCGCCGCCGCTTCGAACGCTCCGTCGGCGGGTGTCGGCCTCCGCGTTCCGGCGGGCCGAACCGCCCGGGACCGCGGCCCGTCCAACCGACGCAACGTGCGCCGCGCGCCCCCCGCCCGGGTGCGCATCGGAGGTGGCTATGGCCGCGACGTGGAGCCTGAACATCACTACCGCCAGCGCCGTCGCCACGACGCTCCTCGGCGTCATCGTCGGCGGCCTGGTCTCCGGCCGCGCACAGGCTCGGCATTGGACACGGGACCACGAGATGGAAGCCTGCGCCCTGCTGCTGCGCGAGTCCTCCAACATCTTGATCGAACTCGCCGCGATGAACGGACGACGCCTCCACCCGCCGCCAGGCGAGATACGCCCCGTCCCGGGTTTGCGGAGCGAGATCGACTGGCGGCCGTGGAACGAGGCGCTGGCCATGGTGAACCTGATCGCCAACGACCAGGTCGTCCAGGCGGCGCACCTGATCGACGCGGAGATCTGGCCCGTCCACCTCAAGATCAAAGCCGAGATGCTGCAGGGAGACGACTGGTTCCCCCTCAGAGACCAGATCGAACACCGCCGGCACGAGTTCATTAACGTCGCGCGCCGGCAGCTCGGCGCGACTGGCCGGCCATTGCGCCGGATCTCCGGCCGACCCGAGCTGAACGATCCCGTATGGGAACTCCGCCGCCCCGGACGCGACTCAACCGAGTGAAGCCACAACACGCACAGTCAGACGGCGCTGCCGCTGCGCACGATCTGCGGTTCGAAGGTGCCGCCGGCGCCCCTGGGCACCCTGACCTCGACCGGGCCGACGTCAGTGAGCACGGTCTTGGCCCGCGTTCCGCTACGGCTGTTGCCGCTTCCCCTGCCCGATATGTCGCGCTTGCCATAGCCGACGTGGTCAGTGATCTCCCCTTCCAGAGCGGACTCCAGCAATCGCATGGTCAGCTACTGCAACATGCTGCCCTCTCCGGTCAACTGCAGACCCTGCGTCCGAGCACGGTCCACCAGCATCGAGATCAGCTGCTCCCCCGACGCCGCCCCCGGGGGCGGCGCCTGGACCGGCTGCTCAGCGGACTCGTCCTCAACAGCGCTGTCGGTTCACCTGGCGCCTCCTTGATCATCGGATCCGCCGTCAATTGGACACTCCCGCCTGCTCGCCCAGGTCAGTGCCCGGTTGACTGCTGTCTGGCCAGGCCCGTGGTGGGAGTGATGGGAATGAGGAGGGTGGGCTGCTGGCTCGGGGTTGGAAGGGAATGGGGGCATGGTGACCACCGGCAGCGTCTCGAGGCGCGGGTCACAGTCACGTGACCCGCAACGAGAACCGCCGTCGCAACCAGGCGACGAGACGTCGGCGCAGCGGTACGCGGGTACTCTCCACGCCGAGTGCGAGCAGCGGGACCTGGGAGTTCTTCTTCCACGCCACCGGAATGAAGGCCGTGCCGGCGACCACGTAGAACCGGGCGCCATGGTGCCTTGTGTGACCACTCGGAGGATGCCATTCCAACCTGCTGTGCAGCGCAATCATCTCGGTGAACCGCGAAGCCGTGCTCCCCTCGCCGCTCCCTTCGCCGGAGTACAGCCGGTCGAAGGCGGCCAGCACCTCCTTGGAGAAGGCGACTTGTCGCGCCAACTCTGCCGATGACAGCTCGAACAAGGGCATGCTGCGGTGCAGGCACGTCAGCGCCTCGAACGGCTTCGCGCCCCCGCCATGCCGGGAGATCGGCAAGCAGAACTCCTCCTCGCCGTCGTTCCCACCCGCGAGCAGGAAAAAGTCCGCGGTGTTGCTGGAGTTGGTCCAACGCGGCCGACGCCGTACCGCCCTGGCGTCAGGCCCCAGCACCCGGCGCATCTGGTCATGAGCCGCCTTCGGATCTGCAGGGCCACCGGTCCTCTGCTGGTAACGCTCCACCGCGTGCTCGGTCAGCCGTACCTGGTCCATCAACTCGGCACCGGTCAACGCGAACGGGTCGATGTGGCGTTTACCGCGCCCGTTGGCCCGCAAGTACGCATCGAGGACCACACAACCGGTCGCAGCGAAGCCACTGGCATCCCGCCTGTCCACGGCCAAGGGCAGGATCAGCACGCAGTCGATGAGCAGGAACCTGCCGGTCTTACTGCGCCTTCCCTTGTACGGTGCGGGCAACTGATCCGAAGTCACCACCCGACCGGCGCTGGGCACCTGCTTCTCCAGGAAGGCCCGAGCCTGGACCGGCGTCCACCCCAGATCCGCCGCCGCCTGCCTGGCCGCCGCGTCCGTGATGCCCACACTCGGCGCCATCCCCAACCGCCTTCCCAGTCCGCTCCAAGACTCACCGATCGCCCGAAACGACCGGAGTATCCAAACGGTGAGATTCCTAGGGCAGCCTTGGCCTGTCCTGGATCCGCCGTTTCCAACCCCTCATGGGTCTTCTTGATCGATGCCGACCATCGGGCGATCGTCTGACGCCATCGCCGGCACAGCGCCGGGAACCTGCAACTCGTCCCGCACCCGGGCGTAGTAATCGGTCCGTGCTCTTCGAAACGCCTGGTAGGCGTTATCCCACCCAGCCTCGTCCACACGCACAAGCCCACGTACGCACCATTCCAGATGCCACAGCTTCCGGTTCAGGTCATAAGCGGCCTCGACCGTCGCCGCATCCCCGAGCACTTCGATGACCTGGAACGCCACTCCTCGTCTGGCCTCTCCCTCAGTCAGCAGATCAAGTCCGTCAGCGAGGCTGGCCGCAGGCAATCGGTGACCAAAGCCGCGAGTTGCCGCGAGACGACGGGTGAGCATGGCCTGGTCGCTCACCGCGTTCAGGTACACAACGTGCGCATCCAGGCGTCGCTCATCCCAGCGCACCGCGCGTTCGCGTCGAGTCTGGCGACGCTCATGAAGCCAGGTCACAAGGTAGGACATTGCACCACCGACAATGACCGCGATCAGCGTCCAGAACTGGTTCATCTCGACACTCCGTTGGCAGACCATTTTAGCGATTACCGTTCGGACGCACCCGGCCAACCCAGCGTTCACCCGCCGCAACACCTCCCAGGCGCCGATTCGGCGACCAGCAGGTTCGGCGGCGGCTCGACAAGCGAGGCGCAAAGCACCCCGAGGCCATCAGACCGTGCTCGCGGCCCGGTGAAGGCGCCGACGGCCGCTCACTTCCCGCTGCCCGTCGGATACTCCCCGGAGGTCCCCCACCACCACACGGACGGCATGCGCCCACGGGGTCATCTGTTTTTCAGCGTTCGCGTCCACTCGGGGGCGCACCGATAGGCGGTCGTCGATTCCGACTGCGACTTATAGAGCACCTGTGCAATCAGGTGTGAGTTGTTCTCGTAGAATTGATAGACCGTCTCGGCGAACTAGTACATCCATCGCGCCTCAACCTGCCCGTCTTCCAGATTGAACGGCGGACCTTGGGAGACCAAGGAAGCTTTCAAAGCACATGTTTGTGGATGACCCCACCCCAACTGGGTTCGTATCCGTTCAGTCGCATCTCTCTGGCCAGGGTCTCTTCCGCATGACCGTGACCGCTAATGTACCGCTCGGCTGGAGACAGTGGCGAACTGCCGTCCGATCTCGGGTCCCATTCGCGTGAGGACCCGAATCTTTCGGTTGCGACTCACGCCTCCGTGGAGCGTCTGTCTCGCAGGCGGCGGAGTGTGACCAGCGTGTGATGCTGTTGTGGAATGCTCGGATAGGGATGCAAGTAGGGTTCGGCGGTGGAAGCGGGAGGCGTCGGTGAAGGCGAGCGAGACGACGTTGCGGAAGCTGATCGCGGGTGAGAAGCAGTTCGTGGTCCCGCTGTTCCAGCGTCCGTATGCGTGGACGGACAACCATCTCAAGCCGCTGTGGCAGGACGTGGTGGCGCAGGCGGACGCGGTCGCGCAGGGGTCTCCTCGCGGGCATTTTCTCGGGTCGGTGGTCCTGGCGCCCAGTCCTCATGCGAGCCCGTCGCTGGCGCGGTGGATCGTGGTCGATGGGCAACAGCGGCTGACCACGCTGCTGTTGCTGCTGTGCGCGATCCGGGACCATCTGAAGGTCGAGGATCCGGGTGAGTGGGACCGGATCAATGAGCTCCATCTGATCAACAAGTTCGAGCGGGGGGACGCCCGCTTCCGGTTGCTGCCCACGCAAGTCGATCGCAGCGCGTTCACCGCATGTGTGAGCGGGTCCCTCGATCAGCGGGTCTCGGGAGTGATCGGCACCAGCTACCAGTTCTTCCGCAGCAGGCTGGTCACCGCCGATGATCCGGCGGACCCGCACGACATCAAGCGTATCGAGTCGGCGGTGCTGGACTGGCTCAGCCTGGTGCAGATCACCGTGGAGCAAGACGACAACGCGTTCCGGATCTTCGAGTCGCTGAACAACACGGGCATGCGGCTCAGCCAGGTGGACCTGATCCGTAATTACATCTTCATGATGCTCGCGACCAAGAGTGAGCACGTGTACGACACCTACTGGCTGCCGCTCCAGCGGATGCTCGGCAACGACACCAAGGCGCTGGAGCAACTGATGTACCTGGTCCTGGTGCTGAAGAAGGGTGAGGACGCCACCTACAACGACATCTACCGCGGTCACCAGCAACTACTGGACCAAGCCGGCGCTGACGAGGACAAGATCGAGGCTTACGTCGCAGACCTGGCCCGCCGTGCCCGCCACTTCGCCGTCATCCGCGACCCCGGCCGGGAGGCTGACAGCCGGATTTCGGCGAGCCTTGAGTTCCTCAACGAATGGCAGGCTTCTACTACCTACCCCGTGGTGATGAGGCTTCTGGAACTGCGTGAGGACGGTGAGGCCAGCAATGATGACCTGGCCGAAGCGTTGCGCTACATCGAGAGCTTCGTGGTACGCCGGCTCATCGCGGGTGTCCCCACCAACAACCTGAATCGGGTCTTCCAACGGCTGTCGGGGCTGCTGTCACCGGACGAGCCGGTGCCCGGCACCGTCCGTTCCATCCTGTCGCCAGCACGGTTGTACTGGCCCACCGACACCGAGCTGCGCGATGCGGCCAGGACCCGGCAGTTCTACTGGCAAGGTAGCGGCCCTCAAAAGAAGCTCGTGCTCCGCCGCCTTGCGGGAACCTTCCGCAGCCCTGAGCTAGTCGACCTAGCGCACAAGAACATCACCATCGAGCATGTCCTTCCCCAGCACTTGACCCCCGAATGGCGGACCGAGCTGTCGCGTGACAGCGACGACCCAGCGATGCTGCACCGCGAACTCGTCCACACGCTGGGGAACCTGACCCTCACCGGGTACAACTCGGCCTTGAGCGACCTACCGTTCGCACGTAAGCGCGAGCAGCTCAGCCACACCAGCATCGCCATGAACCAGGCCATCGCCGAACAAGGCCACTGGGGCAAGACCGAGATCCACGCTCGCGCCGACGACCTCACCGAGCGGGCGATCACGCTATGGCCCGGCCCGGATGAGACCGGCCGTAAGTCCTCCCCGGAGCGGGACTGGACGCTGCTGCACAACGCCCTGGCCGCACTGCCGTCGGCAACATGGACGACCTACGGGGACATCGCCGAGCTGATCGGCTCGCACGCCGTGCCAGTAGGCGTCCACCTGGGCAGCGTGCAAGTCGCGAACGCGCACCGGGTCCTGACCGCCGAGCGGCGACCGTCCCCTAACTTTCGCTGGCCTGACCCGGACGACGACCGTAACGTCCTGGACGTACTGGTCGACGACGGCATCAAGCTCGACGACAACGGCCGCGCCGACCCCGCCCAGCACGTCTCCGCCCACGAACTCGCGGCGCTACTCGATCTGCCCGGGGCAGCCGGGATGAAGGAAAACGACCTGACCGAAGGCGACGCCCCGGACCTGACCGAACAAGAACACCGCTTCCACAGCCAACTGGGCAGCCTCCACGGTCCCAAGACCACCGGGGCCGTGGCCCGCCTGCTCGACCACTGGCGCGACCTGGGCGGCCAGTTCCAGTGCGGCACCGGAGCCCAAGCCCGCTGCAGCCCGGTCCTGCCACAAAAACCCGGCGTGACCAAGATGCTGAACCTCTACACCCGCACCGTCGAGGTGCCCTTCGGCCTGCTGAAAGGCCGACCCGTATTCGACGACCCCGGCCTTCGCGAGGAACTACGGCAACGCCTCAACGACGCCCCCGGAATCGACCTGCCCGCCTCCAAACTCGACCTGTGGCCCAGCTTCCCCATCGCCCAACTGGCCGACGAGGCCACCTGGGACGTCGTCATTGCCACCCTCGACTGGTTTAAAGCCCAGATCGACCGCAGCGACAACAACTGAGGGCCACTCCTCCAGGTACAGCCCCGACGGCTTCAATTTCGCCACTGGCGAGCTCCAGTTCGCCGCTGGTAAGCCCCTCAACCTCATCGATGGCAGCAGCCTCCTCGCTCTCTGCCATGAAGACGACATCTCCGCACGCATCCTCGACAACGGCAAGAGGAAGAAACCCTGACCCAGCGGCCGGTCGACATTGATGTTCGCTCGTTGTTTGCTCGTATGTTGCGGAACGCGTTGGCCCTGGACGGCATCTAGCGGCATGGGAGGTCGCCGAAAGCCGCACATAACGGGATAGGGTGACAGGGGTCGGCACTTGCGATAACAACGTGACAGGCCTGATAGCCGACTTCTAATCCGACGGTCGCGGGTTCGAATCCTGCCGGGCGCGCAACAGCCTGACCTGCAGTCTTACCACTGCCAAGATCCATATTTCCGTCCCGGTATGTCCCCGCGTTTGCTCGATGTTTGCTCGGCTGTCGCGGACCTGTCACCGCCACCCCGGCGAATCGCTGCGATCGCCCCTCCTGCCGCCGCTCCAGCCACATCAACCGGGCGGCACCTGGAACACCGCCGCGCAAGCGGTTGTCGGCCCTCCAGCCGCTGGCCAGGTCACCGTGTGCGGCTCAGGTGCCCGCACCCGGAACCGCTCGGGTAGGGGCACCTGCGCAGCGAACCTGATGATCAATCTGTGCAGGTCATCGCCTCGACACCCCCCGCAACCGGACGACACGGCCCGGCCCTGCCGTTTCATCCGGGTCTGGCTGGGTGCGGGCGTTGAGGATGACGGCGGCGGCGTCTTCGGCGGATTGGCGGGCCAGGTCGGGAAGGACGCTGGTGTAGGTGTCGGAGGCGATGGTGATCGACGACAGCCCCAGCGTCTCCTGCACGACCTTCAGGTCGTGTCCGGCGCGCAGCAGGATGGTGGCCGCGCCGTGCCGCAGGTCGTGCAGTCGGACGGGCGGGAGCCCCGCCTCCATCGCCAGCAGCAGGAACTGCTCGGAGACGGCCATGGGCGCCAACGAGTCCCATCTGGTTGGGTGAAGACGAACCCGGTGTCGTGCCAGGTATCGCCTGCGACCAGCCGTTCCTGATTCTGCCGGGCCCGGTGCGCGGCCAACTGCTTGATGGTGTGCTGGTCGAGTGTGACCTGCCGTTCTCCGGCTTCGGACTTGGGACGGCCTTGTTCAGTGCGACCCCCGATCTGGGTGATCTGCCACCGGACCCGGATGGTGCCCTCGTCCAGGTCGACGTCGGCCCACCGCAGCCCGCACGCTTCACCGCGCCGCAGCCCGCGGAACGCGATCCGTCCTGAGAGTTGGTGGGGACGAGGTGGGCCTCGGCACGGTTCAGGTGCGTGTACCAGGCCATGAGGCCCCTGCCAGCGGGCCGTCCGAAGAGGCAGCGAGCGCGCGGGCGTCGTCGCGGTCCCCGCTCTTGTAGATGCGGTAACTACGCATCACCGATGCGAAGTCATCCCAGCCGGGACGTGGGCAGGGGCGTCCCTCGATCACGGCCTCCAGGACCGTTCCGAGGTCGTCCCAGGGCAGCATCAGCGGCGGCATCTCCGGAGGGCTGACAGGCGCAAGCTGCGTGTCGTAGTGCGGCAAGGCGCGGGCGTAGGGAAGGTGTTCGGCATACAGGTGCAGCGAGGTCACGTGCAGGTGGTAATGGCCGAGTTCCGCGCCGACCCAGCCGGCCATCAGCTCGTGCAGGACAGTGGCGGCGAAGAGGTCGTAGCAGAATCCGAGCCACAGGTCCTGGCTGCGCATGGTCGTGTGCATGTCCAGGCGTCCGTCGCGCAGGAGGAACTGGTAGCCGAGCGTGCAGGGCACATCCCGATGGCCGCGGTGATCGCGGGCGGCGTCCCACAGCTGGATCACTGCGCGGCGGGTGTCCGGGTCGTCCAACAGTTCTTGGCGAACCTGATCGAGCTGGTCGGCGTCCCCGGCCCAGGAACGCAGCCGTGGCCCGTAGGCGCCTCGCAGGATGTGGTCGTCGGCGAACTGCTTGAGCTGCTGGTTGTAGGTGTAGATCCAGGCGTCGTCGAGCCCGGCCAGGATCCACACCGTCTCGGCGGCGGCGAACGCGGCGTTGATGACGCGGTCGGGCGGGACGCACACCAGCCGCCGCCTTGGGCGGGTGAGGGTCAGGTGCGCATCGGTCGCCTCCCACGTCTCCAGCCCACGCGGGGAGCTGGGAGCGCCGTGGGTGAGCACCGCGTCGACGGTGTCCCGCCACAGGGCGCTGGCCGAGTCGGCGGTCACGGTGATCACGCCGTGACCTCCGCCTTGGTGGTGTTACGCACCGAGTTGGGGATCGTGGTGTTCCAGTGGCGTTCCAGGCCGTCGGGCAGCGTTATGGCCGGGACGAATCCCAGCATCCGGCTGGCACGGGTCACGTCGGCGAGGACGGCGACCGCGTCGCCAGGACGTTCTCCGGCCGGTCGGAGCGGCACGGGTCGGCCGACGATCTGGCCGACCAGTTCGGCGACCTGTCGCAGCGACGCGGCGTCGCGTCCGGCAGCGTTGACGACCTCGGCGCCTCCTGGCGGCAGCGGGGCGGCGACCGCGCGCACGGCGGCCTTTACCAGGTCGCTGATGTAAGTCCAGGTGTGCCGGGCTGTGCCGTCGCCGAAGAGCGGCACGGCCTCTCCGGTAAGCGCGGCGGTGAAGAATCGCGGGATCACCATCTGGGGGTTGCAGCCGGGCCCGAAGGCCGGAGAGAACCGCAGCGCGACCGTACTGAGCTGGGAGCCGGGGCGGCGCGCGTACGCCAGCGCCAGTCGTTCGGCGGCGAGTTTGGCGACACCGTATGGCGAGGTGGGCTCGGTGGGGTCGCTCTCCCGAACCGGCTCTGCACCAGTGGTGGCCGGGCGCCCTACGGGGTGCGAGAGCGCAGGACGCGGCCGCCCACAGCATGGTGGATTTCAGCTCCACCGGCCCTGTCTCGTCCTTGGAGACCTGCCCCCCAAGCCATGAGAAGTTGGCTGACACCAGGCATCACCGACCGGCCCGACCGGTTGTGGCCAGCAGGCGTTACCTATGTGCACACGTAGGAAGGTCGGTTGTACCCGTCGTTTGTGCTGGACGCCCTCTCCGGCCGGATCGAAAGCTGGCAACCTGCCGACCACCAGCGCACCGACCTCCCCTGTACGCGCTGGGGGACGACTGAGCCAATGATCACCCAGCGGGCTTGCGGAGCAGTGAAATCTAAGGCCGTCACATCGCTAAGGCCTTACAGATGGATCAAGCACTGAAACCTCCTGGCCAGGAGGGTCCGTCAGGCGTTGGCTCTGGCACTGGGGTACGTGACCGGTGGCCAGGTTGCGGACATTGCGGCACAAGGTCACGGTGCTGCGCTGGGAGGCGGGACGGCAGCAGCCGAACTAGTCCGACTGTGCGGTGTTCGCGGCGGTAGCGCGCTGGCTGCCGTTCTGGCCGCGTCGCATCGGTTGCCGGCTCGGGCATGCTTTTTGCGCGCGGCCCTTGATCGCCAAGCAGTAAACTTCTCTCGCCCGGGCATGAAGCCCAGGGTTGACGCTACTCTGCTAGCTATGAATAGCGCTCTCAGAGAGTTGACGTTTGGCGACCAGACAGTCCTGGTCAGTACAGTCGTCCAGGCCGGAACAGAGGAGACAAGCGCCGCAGAGGGGTTGCGGGATCGTGCGGTCGATGCCCTGGAAAACGCCGGGGAAGCCATTGAGGCGGTGGCAAAGAGCATCTCGGGGACTGCCGAACGCCTGGCTAAGGCGGCGATAGCCCCGACTGGCATCGAGGTTGAGCTTGGCCTTGCATTCACGGCTCAGGGTGGCGTAGTTGTCGCTGGTGGGGCTGTCCAGGCATCGATCGTCGTGCACCTGAGTTATGGCACGTCCCCCGCCGCGGCTTGATCTCCGTTTCCCGGCCCCGAACGCCCAGATCGAAGGAACTAGTCCATGAGTCCTCGTTTCGGAAACCAAGTGGGCCGGATCCTCCTAGCGGACGGTAGGCCGACTGGCAGTTGCTTCGCGGTGTCACCGCTCATCGTTGTAACTGCAAGTCATGTTCTCGACCAGCTGTCTGCCGAGATAGGCGACAGCGTTGAGTTCGACTTGCTCGATGGGACGGTGCCAACGGTCAGCGCGACTGTTCTCGCCAAGGACAGGATCAGTGACCTGGCGATCCTTCGGGCAGCTAGGGAGTGTCTAGCACCGGTTAAAGGCATCGTCCTTTCGGACTCGGTCCCGCACTTCGCAAAGGTGACAGTCACCGGCGTGTCTGTTGTTGACGACACACACAAGTACGACTGGCTTGATGTCGCTGGCGAATGGCAAGGAAGCGCTCAACGTGACGGCCGCGTTCACCTTGGTCGACTGGAGTCCAAGGCTGTCATGCGGGGTATGAGCGGTGCGCCCGTGCGCCGGCACAATGACGACCTTGTAGTAGGGATTGTTTCATCGCGATACAACTCGCAGGACGGTTGGTTGCGAGATTCGGTGTGGGTGGCCCGAACCGAGCACCTTCTGCAGCTGCTCGGCCAAGTCGTGCCGCCGTCAGAATTGACGACACTCACTGTGCAGGAGGCAACTCCAGCCACCTCCCACACCAACGAGGCGGAATTCCGTCGGCTCGTCGAAGAGTACCTTGTCATCGATGGCTATGACGTGACCGCTAACGAGGTGATCGAAAGCGCCGAATTCGACCTAATTGGCCGCACGACTAGATATCACCAGGACTGGCTAGTCGGCGTCGTCTGCATAGCCAGCGGACAGCCACTGTCCGAGGCGGATCTGAAGTTCCTGTGGCTGGCTTATGAGAAGCTTTTGTCCGACGGGGCGATCAACGAGGTGCTCGTCGTGACCGAGGTCCCCCCGTCAGTGCAGGCCGTGGAGTTTGCGGGCTCTCGACCTCGGCTGTTCTTGCGCACACTCGACGCGCTCGTCGCCAGCGGTCTGAACCTGCGTGGTTACCTTCGCACGGCGGCACAGTTGTTCAGCGATTCTCCCGAGGGCCTTGCGAACTATTACATTCCACCCTCATCACACGACGGCGCGGACCTGGAAACCGAGATCCTCAGGTGGATCGACGACGACCCCAAGTCCGGCATTCCACTCGACCATCCGGTGGCTGTGCTCGGCTCTTACGGTCTAGGTAAGTCCTCGTTCGCAATCCGGCTGACCTCTATCCTCGCCGCGCGCGCGGCAAAAAACGATCTCGCCCGCGTTCCTGTCTTAATTAAACTTGGCGAGATTTCGTCCGAGCAGAGCCTTGAAGGCCTCATCGGAGCGCACTTCACTGCCGCCAATCCGGTGCCAGGTTACTCGTTTCCCAAGTTTCTAAATCTAAATCGCCGCGGAAAGCTTGTTGTCATTTTTGACGGCTTCGACGAGATGAAGCACCTCCTGACGTGGCCAGAATTTAAATTCAACCTTACCCAACTTGGACGATTGGCTGGAAAGAATGCAAAAGTGATGCTTCTTGGGCGGCCAACCGCATTTGAGAATGACGAGGAGATGGCGGAGGCGCTGCATGGAAAAATTCCGGGGCGACTTTCGAGAAACCGGGAACCTGTTGGCGTGGACTACTTCGAGATCGAGCTTGCTCCTTTGGAGACGCTTCAAATTCGTCAATTCCTAGAACGGTATCTCGGCTACATTGAGTCGCTCAGCGGACGCCCTTTTGACATCGAACGAATATGGCAGCAGGTTCAGTCACCCGAGTTGCGCGACATTGGGCGACGCCCGGTCCAACTCCGCATGCTCGCCGACATCCTTCCTGATTATGCAGGGGACATTGAGGACATGGACCTCGAGACCCTCTATGACACCTTTGTGGATCAGTTGATTACTGAGGTGATGCTTCGAGAGGAGAATAAACAGCACCGTTTGGCGTTTAGTCGTGCCGTGCGGCGCGAGTTCCTTGCGCGGCTCGCATTTTGGATGTGGAATCAGCGCGGCACGGGGGTTTTGACCGCAGATCAATTGCCCGACGACCTAGTTGCACCGTACGCAACCGACCGTGATATTTCTGTAACGAGACGTGACTTGATAACTGCGTCCCCGCTCGACCGACGGTACGGTGACCGCATACGCTTCGCACATAGGTCATTCCACGAATTCCTGGTAGCGGAGGAGGCCCTTCGCCGGCTGAGGTCTGGCGATATGACCGTAGCCCAATATGACGCCCTAGCAACCGATGAGGTGGCGACCTTCGTCAAACTGCTGCGCGTGTCCAGCGACGATCCAACCATTGCGACCTTTCTACGAGACCTCACCGGTGCGGTGTCTTGGCGAGCAGCGGACAGCTTGTTGGCGTCCCCGAGTTTGGTGCATGATCTAGAAGTAGCGATGACCGCCGATGGTGGTCGAAACCGGAAACCGCTGACGGCATGGGAGATTCTCCTTCCGTTGCTGCATGTCGTCGATGGCAGGACTCAGACCCAGCTGGGACCAGGGGCCCTAGCTCAGCAGGCGCGTCTCTCCCACGACGGTTCGGCGAGTGTTGCTTTGTTGTGCCTATTTCTATCCGGCTGCCTGGCTACAGGAAATAACGAGCACAACTCTCGAGCCATCGCCGATATTTTCAGTTTGCTTCTCCGAGGTCACCGGGGTGCCAGAGAGTCTGTGGAGGCTCGGGAATTCAAGGAAGAAGGGAACCGGAGACTGCGCCATTCGCATGGGAGGGACAACCTTGCCGACTACTCTTTGCAACCAAAACGGCAACGAGGACGCTCCAAATCTCGAGCGGCGAACAGGTCCGCGTACGAGCATCAGTTCGCCGATGATCGCATTCCTTTTATCCCTCTCGGCGAGCACTTCGTCGGCGATGCACGGGCAAGTGCACGGACTGGTTCTCCCCGGCTTGGTAGATACATCACGCACAGTTATCTCTTTCAAAGCCGTGAGATGGCGACCCGTCAGTCGCTGGACATCTCTGGCGGCTCCCGTGTTGAAATTCGTTGGCTCCCCGAATCGGTGATTGAAATAGCTCAGGTCTTGCGCAATAGCAAGTCCACGATCGATATGCGGAGCCTCAGCCCGATCTTCGCAACGTTTCTGCCAGAGGTCGCATTTATTCGCGACTGGCTGGGAACAAACGGTCTACGTTCGCACATCAAGCTCGCAAGTGCAATTCGTGTCGACCCGGAGGTCGACAGAGAGGCCAAAGGCATAGTCGATGCATGGCAGGCCTATTCAGGTAAGCTGGCTGCGTTGCAGTGAAGTTAGCCAATGGAACGGCCGAGTCAGACGCTTTGGGGCCAGCGAGTCACCGTTGAGTCGGTAAACATGTTGCCGCTGTCGCGATAATCCACCCCTGTTCCCGTTCACACTGCTGCTTGCGATGATCACGCAGTGCGGCGACGGCGGTACGGTGCAGTGCTATCACACGGACGCTGGTGACGGTCTTAAGCGAGCATGTTCGGACGACGCGGTTGAACAGGCGGACGGTCGGTCAGTGGCGGCCGCCTCATCGAACCGACCACCTCATCTGCCCTAGCCAGGCTGGCCACAGGTGCCCATTCCCCGGACCAAGGTTTCGGCTAGGAGTCGCTATCGCTGAGCATCCAGACACGGCGAAGCGGGACCCGTGTAAGGATGTCTTCGGGTAGCCGGTCGTAGGTACGCAGGACCGCGTTGACGACATCGGCTGCCTGCCAGACGTGTACACGCAGCGCTTGGTTCGTCAAGGTGTCGCGGGCCTGGGTTTGGTCAATCCGTCCCAGGCGACCAGGAGCCCCTTTTCGGCACCGTGAGTGGACATGACGCGTGCAATTGGGTGACCACCGGTGCCCTATCTGGCCGCTGGATTTGACCTGGGCCAGCAGCCGTGGGCTGTCAAGTCCAAGAGGCCCCCGGCCAGCGGTGATATCAATTCCGCCGTCGGGCCCGGGTGACGACTGGTCGCAGTAGAAGCTCCGCGGTCAGCACCGCTGACACCAGAGTGGCCAGCTCGTGGCCGGCGAGATCCTCGGCGATGCGTGCGGTGATCTGCTCGAGAGCCGCCTGTTCGATGTCAGTTGCCAGTTCTGGCTCGTCGACATCGGTCTCTTCACCAGGTTCGGCAATGTTGGCGATCCCGGGTGACGGGCCGATGAGGGCCGCGTTGTCGGGATCTGCGCCGGTCGACAGGAGTTGCTCCAGACGCATCACTGCGTTGTTCTTGCTCGGCGCAAAGATGGTCAGCGAGCTCCCAGACTGAACAGCAAGTCCTGCTTGACCGCCGTGCGCGGAAGGTCCGTGCGCTTCCAGTCGACCTTGACCACGTGGCGTTTGTCCGGGTCCGGGTCATCGCCGCGGTAAGTGTAAGCGCCGGTCACGCGGCCGAATGCGATCTGCTTGGTCGTCTTGAGCGGCATGACGAGCAGGTCGCCTGCCTGGATACGGCTACGCAACGCCCACATCTGGCCGATGAAATTGTTGAGACGGCCATCAGACGCCGTGGGAAACGTCGCAGCGACCACCTTCGCCAAGTCCTCGCGAGTGGTGCAGTCGGTCAGATCAGGTACCTCACGCCAGCCGCCACCGGACCATCCCTGTTCCAGCGCCCATTGATCCCGCTCGCCGTACCACCCGGCTCGAACCACCCACGCCTGCGCCACAGAGCCCTCCGCCTCCAGGACTTTGTTCGGTGCCGAGTCCATGCTCTCAGGAGCGAACGACTGTCGCCCGCGATGAGCCTACTTTTTTTCGCGGTGGGGCCGATGTAGGCCACCAACGTTGCGCGGTGCCATCACCACCCACTTTCCGAACGGAGGCGGTCCGGGAGAGCCATACTTGAACCCTTGCGAACACCGACCCGCGGCGGGGGCGTGTTCGCTCATTGTTTGCTCGTATGTCGCGGAACGCGTTGGCAGTAGGTGGCATAGAGTGGCATCTCGGGCCGCTACTATTTCCTCATAATGGGACGGAACGACAGGTGCCGTCACCCGAAATAGTTGACTAACAGCTTTGACCTCGGACTTCTAATCCGACGGTCGCGGGTTCGAATCCTGCCGGGCGCGCCCTCACAACCAGGACATCCATGCGCTGACCTGCAAGAACATCTCTCGCCGTCGTCGCGCCGGTTGCAGCCAGACGCCATCGAACGCGGCCGCGCGGCAGTGTTCCCGGAACATAAGCGGAATGACTCGGTCCGCGTTTCCGCAGGTCATACGCGCGCCAGGTCGCCCGGAGCGTGCGGTGGGGGCGCCGGTCACCGGACGGCCGCGCATCGCGGCACCTCCGTACCGGCCGCCGGCCGCCGGGGGTCACGGGACCTGCTCCGCCGCCCGACATCATGGGCGCATGAGCACATGGGTCTACATACGAGGCTGGCTGGAGTTCTACGGGCAGAAAGCCGAAGCCGAGCACATCATCCACCGCGGGGAGCCTGCAGGATGGGCCTTCCCAGAAGGCGGCTGGCTCGACGCGGCCTGCTATGCCCGAGCCGTTCGCTCCCGGTACTCCGATGATGTCCTCGATCAGATCCGAGAGATCGCCGCCCTCCCGGCCACCGACGAGGACAACGACCGCGTATGTGGGCTCTTCCTCGTCCTCCACGAGGAGGGGCACCAGACCGAATGGCAGATCAGGGACGGGAAGGTTCAGGTTGGCCAGGCACCGGCCCGCTATGACTACCTCTGGCAGTAGCGGGTCGGCCTGGAAGGTGGGGGAAGAACAGCGGCTACGCCGCTGGTACAGCGCGCGGCCGTGGAAGCCGTCGAAGCCCCGCATGCGCCAGCGGCGCGGCAACGTCTCGATCTGCTTGAAGCGCGCCAGGTCGTGGGCGGCCTCGTAACCGCTATCGCCTCACTCTTGAGCGGACGGTGCTTGCACACCGGCGGAGCCGAGCCGGTAAAAGTCGTCGATGGGGACGCGTGCCTGAGCGAACAAGGCCGGCCCGTCCTGCGGCACCGTCGGCCAGGTCCCTGACGGGTTGAGTTCGATGAGCTGCTCGGTGGCGAGGGCGTAGACGACCCGGCCGAGCCCCGAGCGGGCGATGCCGCCGGTGCACATGCCGCAGGGCTGGCAGCTGGTGTACATGGTGGTGCCCGCCGCGGTGCGCGAGTCGAGCTCGCGGGCCGCCCAGCGGGCCAGCTTCAGTTCCGGGTGGGCGCTGATGTCGTTGTCGCGCTGAACCGTGTTGTGCGCCTCGACGAGGACCGTCTCGTCCGGGCCCACCAGGAGGGAGCCGTACGGCGCGTCGCCCGAGGTGACGGCGTGGGCCGCGATGGCTATCGCACGCCGCAGGAATTCTTCGTCGGCAGGGGTGATCATGACCTTGTTCTCCAGTGTGTGGCCACGGCGGTGAGCGCCTTCCATGCCTCCATGGGCCGGCGTGTTTCTTCCGGATCACCGCTGAAGGGGTCGAGCACGACGGTCTCGGCACCCAGCGAGCGAAGCTGGTCGAGGTCGTCGAGGACCTGGTCGATGGTGCCGACACCGGCGAGCCGCCCACCGTCTTCGACGGGCTTGGCGGTCAGTTGCAGGACGATGCGGGGCACGAACGCGGGCGGCGAGTGTTCCGCCAGGGCCGAGCGAAGCCACGGAAGGGTCCTCCGCAGCGGATGCCAGGGGCGGCCGAAGCGGATGGCCCGCCGGATCGCCACGGCGCTGTTCCCGCCGACCCAGATGGGCACCTCGGGCTCGTTTTCCCCACTGCCCGCAGGCCAGGCGTCGCTCAGAACCGTCAGGTATTCGTCCATGAGCCTGCCGCGCTCGGCGAACGGCACGTCGAGCGCCTCGAACTCCTGGCGTGCCCAGCCGACGCCCACGCCGAGCACGAGCCTGCCGCCGCTCAGTTGGTTCAGGTTGCCGGCCATGCGCGCCACCAGAAGCGGATGCCGGTAGGGCAATATCAGCACGGTCGTGCCCAACCGCACCCTGGTGGTGATGCCGGCCATCCAGGACAGCGTGGTGAACGGCTCGTAGAACGGCTCCGGGTACTGCTCGGCCACGTCCGGGGTGATGGCCACGTGGTCCGACATCATGAGGAGGTCGAATCCGAGCCCCTCCACGACCCCGGCCCACTCGCGCAGGACGCCGGGATCGGTTCCAGGCCCGAAGTTCGGTACGTTGACGCCGAGTTGCATAACGTGAGGCTATCCCGGCGGCCGATCAGGCCGAAACCGACTGTTACCGGTCATATTGGCGATTTTTCGTGAATCTGCCGGTAAAGTCGCGGAATGACCGCGAATCTCGATGCCGTCGATTGGGCGATCATCGACGAGCTGCAACAGGACGCGCGGATCTCCCTCAGCGAGCTGGGACGGCGCGTGAACCTCAGCGCGTCGGCCACCACCGAACGGGTGCGGCAGTTGGAGGCGCAGGGCGTCATCACCGGTTACCAGGCGACCGTCGACCTGGCCAAGGTCGGCTACCCCGTCCTGGCCCTGGTCCGGTTGAAGTATCCCGGCAACCATCACCAGCCGTTGCGCCGGTTGCTCGTCGAGCGCCGGGAGATCCTGGAGTGCCTGCGCACCACCGGAGACGATTGCTACACGCTGAAGGTGGCCGCGACCTCCATGGCGCATCTGGAGCACGTGATGGACGAGTTGGCCGGCTTCGGCAGCACGACCACCAACGTCGTCTACAGCCAGACGCTGCCCTACCGCGGCCCCGACCGGCCCTGAGCAACGGCCGAGCGGCAGGCGATCCGGAGCGCACCGACCTCCTCCCACATCCGACGGTCGCGGGTTCGAATCCTGCCGGGCGCGGCACGCTCTTGGGGCCGTGGTCCTGGGCCGGTGGTTCGCTCCTGCCGGTGCGGGAGCGGGTTCCAGGATGCTGCCGGCCAGGTTGCGGCGGTTCCCTTTGTGTTGGCGTCGAGCGGCGCGCCAGCGGTCGGCCTTTAGGCTGACGCGGTGTGGGGTTGTTTCCGGTTTCGGACGGCGGAGTGGAAGAGCCGCTCTATCGACGGGTGCGGCGCGGGCTTGAGGAGGCGATCCTCGCCGGGCGGTTCGAGGACGGGCGGCTGCCGTCCTCCCGCGAGCTGGCCGTCGAGCTGGGCGTGTCGCGCAATACCGTCAACCAGGCGTACCAGGAGCTGGTCACCGACGGCTTCGTGATCGCGCAGGCCCGGTCGGGCTACGTCGTCAACGATGAGATGGCCGTACGCCCGGCGGCCCGTCCGGCGGTACCGGCGGCGCCTCGCTGGCTGGACCGGCTGGCCCCGCCGCCGGGTTTCGCGGAACTGCCGCACATCCGCAAACCGGTGGATTGGGACGGTTACCGGTATCCGTTCGTCACCGGGCACCTGCCGCCCGAGACGTTCCCCGAGCGTGCGTGGCTGCGTTGCCTCAAGGAGGCGCTGCGGCCCGAGCACCGGCGCCACAGCCTTCAGGACGGCATCGACGCCGACGATCCGCTGCTGGTCGAGATGATCTGCAAGCAGATCCTCGCGGGCAGGGGCGTCGCCGCGACCCCCGACCGGGTCCTGGTCACCATCGGTTCCCAGCAGGCGCTGCACCTGGTCGCCACCGCCCTGGTACGGACGGGGACACGGGTCCTGGTCGAGAACCCCGGATATCCGGACGCCCGGCACATCCTCGCCCGCGCCGGGGCGAGGCTGGTCGCCGGGGAAGTGGACGACAGCGGTCTCATCGTCGACGAGCGGCTCCTGGACGTCGGGATGGTCGTCACCACGCCGACCCATCACTACCCCTCGAACGTCACGATGAACGGCCGGCGCAGGCAACGTCTGGTCGCACTCGCCCACGAGCGGAACATCGTGGTGGTCGAGGACGACTATGACAGCGAGCTGCGCTTCGTCGGCAGGGCGTCCCCGGCGCTCGCCTCGCTCGGCCCCGACGCGGTCGTGTACCTCGGCAGCTTCTCGAAGTTCCTGGCTCCGGGCCTGCGGCTGGGATTCGTGCACGGTCCGCCCGCTCTGATCGAGCACCTGCGGGACCTGCGCCGTTACACCGTTCGGCACCCGTCCGGGCACCAGCAGCGCGCCCTGGGCCTGCTCATCGCCTCCGGCGAGTACCGGCGCGGCGTGCGGCACCTGCGCGACGCGCTGCGGCTGCGCTGGGAGGAGGTGGTCGGCGCCGTGCGGCGGCACCTGCCCGACTGGGCGATGCGTCCGCGCGCGGGCGGGGTCAGCGTCTGGATCGGCGGGCCGTACGGGCTGGACACGCGCGAGCTCGCCGCCCGCGTCGCGTCGCGCGGTGTGCTCATCGAGCCCGGCGACACGTTCTTCTTCGCCCCGCCGGTGCCCAGGCACTGGATCAAGCTGGGGTTCGGCGCGATCGACCCCGCGCGGATCGACGCCGGGATCGCGCTGCTCGCCGCGGAGGCGGACCGCATGGCATCTGGTACCTGAGGATCACTCGAAACTGGCTCTTTGCACGGCACCACACAACCAATAGCATCCTTTTCCGACTAGTTTGATCTGAAAAGTGGGGTGTGGGGAAGGTGGCGCGTGCCCTGGTACTCAGAGCCGGCGGGGTCCTGGCCCTGCTGGCCGTCTGGTGGGCCGTCGCGGCCGCGCACATCTGGTCGGAGGTGTTCGTCCCGCCGCCCGGCGCGGTGTGGCATCAGCTGATCCAGACCTCCACCACGCACGACGGCGTGCGCGGTTACAGCGGCCACCTGCTGTACGAGCACCTGGGGGTCAGCCTGCGCCGCATCCTGCTGGGAAGCCTGTACGGCGTGGCGGGCGGGATCGTGCTCGGCCTGGTCGTCGGCCTGGTGCCGACCGTGCGGGCGCTGCTCGGGCCGCTCGTGACGTTCGTGCGCACGCTGCCTCCGCTGGCCTACTTCAGCCTGCTGATCATCTGGTTCGGGATCGACGAGGCGCCCAAGGTGACGCTGCTGTTCGTCGCCGCCCTGCCACCGGTCGCCGTGGCGACCGCCGACGCCGTGCGCGGGGTGCACGAGGACTACGTCTTCGCCGCCCGGTCCCTCGGGGCACGCCGGTGGCAGATCCCGCTGAACATCGTGCTGCCCTCCGCCCTGCCCGAGGTCATCACCGGCGTCCGGGTCGCCGTCGGCGTCGCCTACACCACCGTCGTCGCCGCCGAGACGGTCAACGGGGTGCCCGGCATCGGCGGCATGATCCGCGACGCCCAGCGCTACAACCAGACCGACGTCGTGGTGCTCGGGCTGCTGGCCATCGGCGCCTCCGGCCTGCTCATCGACGGCCTGCTGCAACTGGCCGAACGCCGCCTCGTCCCCTGGCGCGGCAAGTCCTGACCCCCTGCGAAACCCGAAGAGAAGCAAGAGGCACGACTTTGAAGAAGACCTACGGACTTGTCCTCGCCGCGCTCTGCCTCGGACTGGCCGCCTGCTCCTCCGGCACCGGCGCGAGCAAGGCCGCCGCCGGCGGCGGCAACGGCGACGGCACTCCGAAGACACTGCGGATCGGCTACCAGCTCATCCCGAACGGGGACCTGGTGGTCAAGGACCGGAAATGGCTGGAGCAGGCGCTGCCCCACACCAAGATCACCTGGTCCAGGTTCGACTCCGGCGGGGACGTGAACACCGCGATGATCGCCGGCTCGCTCGACATCGGGCTGGCCGGGTCCAGCCCGGTGACCAAGGGCCTTTCCGCCCCGCTGAACATCACGTACAAGGTGCCATGGATCTTCGACGTGATCGGCGAGAACGAGGCGCTCGTGGCGCGCGAGGCCACGTCGGTCACCGCGCTCAGGGGCAAGAAGATCGCCACGCCGTTCTCCTCGACCTCCCACTACAGCCTGCTGGCCGCGCTGCGGGACGCCGGGCTCGCCGAGTCCGACGTCAAGATCATTGACCTGGAGCCGCAGGACGTCCAGGCCGCCTGGCAACGCGGCGACATCGACGCCGCGTACGTGTGGACGCCGGTGCTCGGCACGCTGGAGAAGACCGGCAAGGTCCTCATCACCAGCAAGGACCTGGCCGCCAAGGGCAAGGTGACCGCCGACCTCGCCGTGGTGCGCACCGAGTTCGCCGACAGGTACCCCAAGGCGCTGACCACCTGGCTGCAGCAGCAGGACCGGGCGGTCGAACTGATCCGCGGCGACAGGGACGGCGCGGCCGCCGCCGTCGGACGCCAGCTCAACCTGCCCCCCGCCGAGGCCGCGCGCCAGATCGACCAGCTCATCCTGCTGGACGGCGAGCAGCAGGCGGGACCGGAGTACCTGGGCACGGCGGCCAAGCCCGGCGCGTTCGCGCAGACTCTCCACAGCACCGCCCAGTTCCTCAAGGCGCAGAACCAGCTCCCCTCGGTCCCGGCCTTGAGCGTCTTCCAGCAAGGCCTGGCCACCAAGGAACTCGGCGATGCCTTCCCAAGCTGATCCCGCGGTCTCCCTCCGGAACGTCTCGCTGGTGTTCGGCGGCGGGCGCGGACTCCTGCGGGACCCCGCCACCGTGCAGGCGCTGCGGGACGTCGACGCCGACATCCCCGCCGGGCAGTTCGTGACCATCGTCGGCCCGTCCGGCTGCGGCAAGAGCACCCTGCTGCGGCTGGTCGCGGGTTTCGCCGAGCCCACCGCAGGAGAGGTCCTCGCGGCCGGCGCGCCGATCACCGGGCCGGGCCCGGATCGCGGCATCGTCTTCCAGCAGCCGCGCCTGTTCCCGTGGCTCAGCGTGCGCCGCAACGTCGAATTCGGTCTGCGCACCACCCGCACCCCCAGAGCTCGGCGCGACCGGCGGGCCGACGAACTCCTGCGGCTCGTCGGCCTCGCCGACGCGGCCTCGCGGCGGCCGTACGAGCTGTCCGGCGGGATGCAGCAGCGCGCGGCCATCGCACGGGCGCTGGCACCCGACCCCGACATCCTCCTGATGGACGAGCCCTTCGCCGCGCTGGACGCCCTCACCCGGGAGCGGCTGCAGGAAGAGCTGCGCCGCATCTGGCAGCAGACCGGCAAGACCGTCCTGTTCGTCACGCACAGCGTGGACGAGGCCGTCTTCCTCGGCACCCGCGTCATCGTCCTCAGCAAGCGCCCTGGACGGATCGTCCTCGACAGGGCCTCCACGCTGCCCGGCGAGGACGACCCGCACGCGCACCAGGACTTCCTCACGCTGCGCGAGGAGATCGCCGCCACCGTCCGCGAAGCCGCCGCCTGACCCCCCACCATCAGGAAGGATCGCCATGCGTCTGCACTGGTTCCTGCCCACGACCGGCGACGGCCACGAGGTACGGACCGCCATCATGAGCACCGATGCGCACCGCCCGCCGGGCAGGCCGGGCAGCGTGCGTTACCTGGCGCAGGTGGCGCGGGCGGCCGAGGACGCCGGCTTCGAGGCGGCCCTCACCCCGGTCGGCGCGGGCTGCCCGGACCCGTGGATCGTCTGCGCGGCGGTCGCCCAGCACACCGGACGGCTGAAGCTGCTGGTGGCGTTCCGTCCGGGCTTCACCCTGCCGACTCTCCTGGCCCAGCAGGCACAGGCCTTCCAGGAGATCTCCGGCGGCCGCCTGCTGCTGAACGTCGTCACCGGCGGCGACCCGGTCGAGCAGCGATCGTACGGAGACTTCCTCGACCACGACGCCCGCTACGCCCGTACCGCCGAGTTCCTCGACGTGCTCCGCCGCACCTGGACGGGCCGTCGGTACGACTTCCACGGCGAGCACTACAAGATCGAGGACGGCCTGACCGCACCGCTCGACCCGATCCCGGACGTCTATTTCGGCGGCGCGTCCCCGGCGGCCGAACAGGTCGCGGCCGGGCATGCGGACGTCGCTCTGATGTGGGGCGAACCGCCCGCGGCCATCGCCGCCCGCGCCGCCCGCCTGCGAGCGCTGGCCGCGGCCGAGGGCCGGCATGTGCGTTTCGGCATCCGCCTGCACGTCATCGCCCGCGACACCGCCTCGGAGGCGTGGGCGGAGGCCGAACGCCTGCTGGCCGGCATGGATCCGGCCCGCATCGAGGCCGCGCAGCAGCGCTTCGCCCGTTTCGACTCGACGGGCCAGCAGCGCATGGCCGCACTGCACGGCGGTTCGGTGAAGGGGACGGACGCACGGAGCCTGGAGGTCGCGCCGGGCCTGTGGGCCGGCGTCGGGCTGGTACGCGAGGGCGCCGGGACGGCCCTCGTCGGATCGTACGACGAGGTGGCGGAGCGGATCCGGGAGTATGCCGACCTGGGGATCGAGGAGTTCATCCTCTCCGGCTGGCCCCACCTGGAGGAGGCATACCGCGTCGGGGAGTACGTCATTCCCCGGCTGGCGCCCGGCCCGGCCGGGCTCGTGTCGGGACAGGTCACCGGATGAGCGACGCGCGGCGGTGCGGTTCGGCCTCGGCCGCCGCCGCGGCGGCCCGCGGGGTCAGCGGGGCTTGACCTCGCGCAGGCGGCCCGTCTCGACCTCGTACACGAATCCGCGCACCGCGCCGGTGTGCGGGATGAACGGGTCGGCCTTGATCCTGCCGATGGACTGCCGGACGTCCTGGTCCAGGTCCGTGAAAGCCTCGGCCGACCAGTCCGGCTTCAGGCCGACCTCGTCCTGGACGGCGGCCTTGAAGCCGTCGTCGGTGAAGGTGAGCATGCCGCAGTCGGTGTGGTGGACCAGGACGATCTCGCGGGTGCCGAGCAGCCGCTGGCTGATGGCCAGGCTGCGGCGCACGTCCGCGGTGACCACTCCGCCGGCGTTCCGGATGACGTGCGCGTCCCCCTCCGACAGGCCGAGCAGCCCGTAGGGGTTGAGGCGGGCGTCCATGCACGCGACCACCGCCGCCCCCTTGGCGGGCGGCAGGGGCAGGTCGCCCTTGCCGAAGCCCGCCGCGTAGCGCTCGGCGTTGGCGAGGAATCCGTCCGTCGTGCTCATGAGTCCTCCTTCATCCTGCGCGAAGTCCCGATGTCCGGCCGCTCCGGCGGTCGCCTCCGGATGGGGAGGAGCATATACCAAGTAAACAAGTAGGAATAGTTGCTAATAAGCCAGGGGCGCGTTGCCTTCGACCGCACCGGCGCTGAGCCCGCTCGGCGCGCGCTCCGTTGGACGGCGCTCCGCGACGCGGGTCGCGCGCTGCCTGCCGGACGCCGTCCCCCTCCTGGACGCGGGGACCGCCCGATCCGGCCGGGACCCGGGCGCCAGGTGACAGGTGACAGGTGACAGGTGACAGGGAACGTCCTCGCGCCGCCGCGGCGACGAGTGCCGTCTCACCTGCGTCCGAAGCCGACGTCTGTCCGCGGACGGGCGAGCCGCGCCTACGTCTTCCCGCCGTACACGCCGGCGCCTCGCTCGAACGCCGACAGCGTCGGGTCGTGGTCGAGCGGTCCGGTGTCGGACATGACGCTCATCCAATGGTGGAAGTTGTCGCCGCGCTCCACCAGCAGCTCGTACAACCGCCGGGTGAGGCGGCGCCGGACGTCCGCCAGTTCCGGATGGTCGATCCGGTTGAGCAGCTCGTGCGGGTCCGCGTGCAGGTCGTAGAGCTCGTCGCAGGACTCCGGGTTCACCACGAGCTTGTACCGGCCGTCGTGGATCATCCGCTGCGGGTACGGGAAGTGGTGGCCGTGGAACTCGGCGACGAACTCCTGCCGCCACGGGACGTCGCGGCCTTCGACCAGGGGCAGCAGGCTGCGCCCGTCGACCGCCGGTGCCGCGTCCTCCCCGGCGAGGTCGAGGATGGTGGCGGTCAGGTCGGTGAGGCCGATGAACTCCTCGCGGACCCGTCCCGCGGGCGCGCCGGGGACCCGCACGATTCCGGGCGTGCGGTAGATGTCCTCGTACATGGCCGGCCCCTTGTCGTGCAGCCGGTGCGCGCCGGTGAACTCGCCGTGGTCGGCCGTGAAGAGGACCGCCGTCGAGTCGTCGAGACCGAGGCGGGTGAGCGCGGCCAGGATCCTGCCGATCTCGTGGTCGATCATGGCGACGTAGCCGCGGTAGACGGCGATCAGCTCGCGGGACACCTCCTCCGGCAGCGTGTCGTAGGTCCACAGCTCGCTGTACCTGCGCTGCACGGCGGGCTTCCCCGCGAACGTCTCGGCCACCGAGGCCGGCAGCTCGACGGCGGCCGGGTCGTAGCGGTCGTAGTACTCGTCCGGGAGCAGGTAGGGCAGGTGCGGGCCGAAGAAGTGGGTCGCCAGGAAGAACGGGCGGCGGCCCGTCCGATGGTCCTCGGCGTACCGTTCCAGATGCTCGATCGCGCGGGTGGCCAGGTAGTGCTCGAACGTCGCCTCCAGCGGCTGGCTCAGCCGCGCGGCCAGCAGGTTGCCCGGCCTGCGGTTCGGCAGCGTCCCGCGGATCGGATTCGTGATCGCGAAGGGAGGCAGCCCGCGCTCCTCCAGGTAGGCGAGGTAGTCGGGATGGTCCACCGGGTTGTGCCAGCCGGGCAGATGCGGGCCGTCGAAGCCGTGGTGGCCCGCGCTCCGCTCGGCGTCGACGTGCCACTTGCCGATGAGGCCCAGGTTGTATCCGGCCTTGGCCAGCGGATCGGCGAAGGTGAACTGGCCGTCGGCCAGCTCGACCGTGTAGCCGACGTTGCGCTCCCGGTTGGCCAGCAGCTTGTGCCGGAACGGCGCGTACCCGGTGAGCAGGCTCGCCCGCGCGGGCGCGCAGATCGCGGTCGGCGTGTACGACCGGTCGAAGCGCGTTCCCGTCTCCGCCAGGCCGTCCAGGTGCGGGGTGCTCACCGAGCCGTCCCGCGCGTAGCAGCCGAGGGTGTCCACCCGGTGCTGGTCGGTCATCAGGAACAGGATGTTCCGGCGCTCCCCCGGTCCGGTCATCTCCCGGCCGCCTTCGTGTAGAGGTCGCCCGCGTAGTAGGTGTCGGCCTTGGGCACGGTCTTGAGCTTGCCGGACTCGACGAACAGCGCCGCCAGCCCGTCCAGCCACCTGGCGACCGTCCCGTCCTGCGTCCTGGCGACGAGGTCGGCGGTGGTGGGGTACTCGCCGTTGGCGGCGTCCGCCTCGACCTTGTCGACCGGCAGCTTCATGAACGCCGCGGTGAGCTTGATCGTCTCGTCCCGATGCCCGGCGCGGTAGTCGGCGGCCTCCTGGAGCACCCGGATCACCTTGGTGGTCAGCTCGGGCTTGCGGCTCGGCAGGTCGGGAGCGCTGACGAAGGCGTTCGGGAAGCTCATCGCCGGATAGAAGTCGCGATCGCCGGCCAGGTCGACCAGGTCCGGCTTGCGCTGCTTGATCGTGTCGATCAGCGGGTACCAGATGCCGGCCGCGTCGATCTGGCCGGAGACGAACGCCGACACGATCGTCGTCGGGTCCATGGCGACCTTCCGCACGTCCTTGACGGTCAGGCGGGCCCGCTTCAGCGCGAGCGAGAGGATCATGTCGCCGGACGTGCCCTCCGGCACGCCGACCCTCTTCCCCTTCAGGTCGGCGACCGTCTTGATGCCCCGGCCGGGCTGCGCGATCACGTGGTCGGCGAACCCGAGTCCGTTCACCGCGAGGATCTTCGCCTTGCCGGACGCGGGCAGCCAGAACGCCCCCGGCCCGATGTAGCCGGCGTCCAGGTCCCCGGCACCGAGCGCCTGGATCTGCAGCGGGCCGTTGGTGAACACCTTGGTCTCGGGCTTGAGGCCCTGCTTCTCCCACAGGCCCTGCTTCTCCGCGATCGCGAGCAGGCTGGAGCCGTTGAAGTCGGCGATGTAGCCGAACCGGACCTTCTCCCCCGACCCGCCCGACCCGGCCTTGGCGTCGTCGCCGCATCCGGCCGCCGACAGCGCCAGCACGGCCGCGGCGAGACCCGCCAGCGCGGTGCGCATCCTCACGTTGTGTTCCCTTCCTGGTGGTAGACCGCATGCCAGATGCGGTTGCGGATCTCCGCGAACTCCGGGGACAGCCGCACCTCCTCGGTGCGGGGACGGGGCAGGCCGACGTCCACGACCTCCTGGACGCGGCCGGGCGCCGCCATGACGACCACCCGGCCGCCGAGGTAGACGGCCTCGTCCACGTCGTGGGTGATGAACAGGACCGTGCGGCGCTCCCGGCTCCAGATGTCGAGCAGCCGGTCCTGCATGCGGACGCGGGTCAGCGCGTCCAGGGCGCCGAACGGCTCGTCCATCAGCAGGATCCGGGGCTCGGCGGCGTAGGCGCGGGCGAGCGCGCAGCGCTGCCGCATCCCGCCGGACAGCGTCCGCGGGTGCGCGTCGGCGAAGTCGCCCAGCCCGACCATGTCGATGAAGTACTCGGCCCGCGCCCGGCGCTCCCGCCGCGGCACCCTGGCGATCTTCAGCCCGAACTCGACGTTGCCGCGCACGGTCAGCCAGGGGAACAGCGCGTACTGCTGGAAGATCACACCGCGTTCCGGGCCCGGACCGGCGACCGCGCGGCCGTCCACCAGGACCTCGCCGGAGGTCGGTGGGACGAGCCCGGCGGCGACGCCGAGCAGCGTGCTCTTGCCGCATCCGGACGGGCCGACGACGGTGACGAACTCCTCGTCGGCGACGCCGAGGGCGACCCGGTCGAGCGCGGTGACGGAGGCTCCGGCGGCGGCCGGATAGACCTTCCCCACCTCACGGAACTCGATCTTGGCGGCGTCCGGCGTGGTCGCCGCGGCGCCCGCGCCGTCCCGGCGCGCCGCGTTCACCGGCGCTCCTGCCAGCCGCCGAGGCGCCGTTCGGCGAGCAGCAGCAGCCGGTCCATCAGCAGGCCGAGCACACCGATCGTGATCAGCCCGACGAAGATCGTGGGGAGGTCGTAGTACACCTGGGCCTGCTGCATCCGGAAGCCGAGGCCCTCCTGCGCAGCGATCAGCTCGGCCGCCACCAGCGTGGCCCAGGCCGAACCGAGGCCGATGCGCATCCCGACCACGATGAACGGGGTCGAGGCGGGGACGACCACGCGGGCGAAGACGACCCGGTCCCCCGCGCCCAGCACCCGCGCCGCGTTGACCAGTGTGGGATCCACCCCAATCACGCCCTGAAAAGTAGAGATCACGCACGACAGAAAGGCGCCGAGGGCGATCACCAGGACTTTCGGCGTCTCGCCGATGCCGAGCACGACGATGGCGAGCGGAATGATCGCGAGCGGCGGGACCGTCCGGAAGAACTGCACCCACGGCTCCAGCAGCCCGCGCGCCACGCCGTACCAGCCCATCAGGAAGCCGGCCGGAACCGCCAGGACCGTCCCCAGCGCGAAGCCGAGGAACACCCGGCGCAGGCTGGCCAGCGCGTCGCCCGCCAGCGTCCCGTCACCGATCAGCTCGGCCGCGCGCTGGGCCACCCGGACGGGACCGGGCAGCCCCTGGACGCCGAATCCCGCCAGCACCGCCCAGAGCCCGATGCCGAGCAGCAGCGTGAGGAGGTTGAGCGCCGGGCCCCGGAGCCGGGGCGGCACGCTGCGGCGCCGGACGTCGCGCACCGGCGATGGCGCCGGCGCGGTCACCGCACCCATCGGCTCACCTCCGCCGACAGAAGCTCCAGCGTACGCAGGTCGTGGGCGCCGTCCGCACGGGTCATCTCGTAGTAGAGGCGCAGCCGCCCGTCGCCCTGGGGGACGGCGTCCACGTAGCGCACCGATCCCGTTCCGGACGCCGAGACGACCGCCGGCCCGTCGGGCGTCAGACGCTTCCAGTCCGCCAGGTCGGCCGACCAGGCGAGGCCTGTCTTCTCCTCGTAGTTGCGGGTGTGGTCGACCTCGCCGTCGTAGAACCCGAGATATCCACCGCCGGTCTCCACGACGCTGTTGAGGCGGGCGGCCCAGCGGTCCCAGCCCGCTCCCGGTTCGAAGACGATCCCGCGCCACTCCCACGTCCTCCCGTCGTCGGCGCTCTCGGCGAGCGCCGACACCGAGTCCGACAGGCCCGTGTTGTGGATGTCCGCGGTCGCGTGGGCGCGCTCGAGATCCCGCTCGGAGAGCGCGGCGCGCGCGGCGCTGACCAGCATCACCACCCGCCCGTCCGCAGTGCGCACCACACGCGGATCCTTGACGCCCTGCGTGCCGGTCGTCGCGGCCGTGAAAACCGGGCGCCGCGCCGCCACGTCGAAGCCGTCCGGCGCCGCGGCCTCGGCCACATCGATCCGCCATCTGCCGTCGGCCGGGTCCACGTAGCTGAGATACAGCTGGTAGACGCCGTCGCGTCGCCGGTACAGGCTGAAGCGCTCCATCGAAGGCGTGGCCAGTTCGCCCTTCTCCACGGCCCAGACGTCCTCGAACTCCAGCCCGTCGGCGCTCACCGCGACCGCGCAGCGCCAGCCCCGCTCCGTGCCGGCGGCACCGCGCGGACGCCGGCGCCTGTACGTCATCAGGTGGCGGCCCTCGTCGCGCAGGACGCCGGGACAGCCCACCCAGTAGCCGGGCTCGGCCCGCTCGGGCTCGAACACCGTGACGCCCGCCTCGGGGTCGAAGGTCATGCGGGGGTCCCTCCTGCCATCAGAAACGGATAGCCCGCCAGCAGCGGGGATTCATGGGCCACCAGGGCGATCGCGCCGAGCGCGCCCGCCTCGGGCCCGAGGCTGGCGGGACTCAGGCGCAGGTCCGCGCGGACCATCGGCAGCGCGTGCCGCCGCAGCGCCTCCTCCGCCGGGCCGAGGATCGCCTCGCCCGCGGCCGCCAGTTCACCGCCCACCACGACCCGCTCGGGGGCCAGGGTGTTGCAGACCCCGGCGAGGACGAGGCCGAGCGCCCGGCCGGCCCGATCGAACGCCGCCCGCGCCGCGGCGTCCCCCGCGTCCAGTGCGGCGAGCGCACCGGGAAGGTCGGCGCCGCCGCAGGCGGCCAGGACGGCGGGAACCGACGCGTAAGCCTCCAGGCAGCCGTGTCCTCCGCAACCGCAGGGCGGTCCGGCCGCGTCCACCGGCACGTGCCCGATCTCCCCGGCCGTTCCTGCGGCGCCGCGCAGCAGCCGGCCGTCCGCCACGATCCCGCCGCCGACGCCGTCCGAGAGCCGCACGTAGACGACGTCGGACGATCCCGTCCCGGCGCCCCGCGCGGCCTCCGCCAGGGCCGCCAGCCGGGTGTTGTTGTCGGCGACGACCGGCACGCCGAAATGCTCGCCGACAGCCTCCGCGACCTGCCGCGCCGCACCGTCCGGGCGTCCGTCCCGGTCGCGGGGCACCGGCCCGGCCACACCGACCCCGACACCGGTGAGCGGCCCGAGGTCCACCCGGAGCGAATCCACCAGGTTGCAGGCGATGCGCACCCGCCGCCCCCATGAGGTGGACCGGGCGTAAGAGCGGGTCCCGGTGGCGGCCACCTGTTGCGCGGCGTCGGCGACCGCGACGTGCACCCTGCGGTGCCCGAAGTCCATCCCGAGCGTCCGGCCCGCGGCAGGGTTCAGCGTGACCAGCTCCGCCGGGCGTCCCGGAGAGCGCCGTCCGGTCGCCTCCGCCGTGGCGGTGACCACGGCGCCGCGTTCCAGCAGCGCACTGACGATCTCCGACAGCGTCGACCGGGACAGCCCGGACGACCGGGCGATCTCGGCCCGGCTCAGCGGCCCCCGGGCGCGCAGCAGCGCCAGGATCCGCTCCTCGTGCCCACGGCGGACCAGCTCCAGGACACCGGGCTCCGCGCCGGATGCCATACCGCCCACCGTTCTGTCGTGCCTCCGGACAAAATCTCCGCTGGTGAGAGTGGAGAGTAACAACGAAATTAACGATTTTCCATACAGATTTAGTAGGTTAAAGAGTGAGGCGGGTCACAGCAGCGCGCACAGCGGGCGCCTCACCAGCGGACCGGCAGGCCCTTGGGTCCTGTGACGAGTGCGTTCTTGCGCCAATCCACCTGGGATGCGGGGACCGCGAGCTCCAGAGCGGGGAACTCGGCGAGCAGGACGCTCAGCAC
Organism: Actinomadura citrea; assembly: GCF_013409045.1. Lineage (NCBI taxonomy): Bacteria > Bacillati > Actinomycetota > Actinomycetes > Streptosporangiales > Thermomonosporaceae > Actinomadura > Actinomadura citrea. Next base: position 7,176,160 of record NZ_JACCBT010000001.1, read on the forward strand.
TGTGGTGACCTCGAGGCGCGCGAGTCGGGCGCCCAGGCAGAAGTGCGCACCGTACCCGAAGGTCATGTGCTGAGCGGGCGGCGGGCGTGTCATGTCGCAGGAGTTCCTCGACCAGTCCCTCAGCCATCGGCGCGGCGACCGTGGCCAGTCCGGAGTAGACGCCGTCCGTCAGGAGCGTGAAGTTCCCGGTGGCTATCAGGTTGGCGGTCGTCTCGTGACCGGCCGCGATGAGGTTGGTGGTCAGGCTGACCAGTTCCGGTTCGCTGAGCGACGGAAGACGGCGGCTGCGTGCCTATTCGTCCGGGATGAGGTCGAGGGCGACCTCCAGTGCGGCGTCCTGCAGTTCGTTCTCGTCGATGTCCGTGTCGCGCATGGCGAAGTGGGTCATGTGCAGGGTGAGGATGGACAGGCGGGCGCGGATCTGGTCCGGGAGGCTCGTCTCCTTGTCGACCAGGAATTCGGCGAACGACTGCATGCGCGCGCGCAGGTCGGCGCCGCCCTTCAGGTCCCGTACCGCCGGTTCGTTCTGCTGCATGAAGCGGAGCATCTCCTTGCCGGGACCCTGGATGATCTCGGCATAGCGGCGCACGAACTCCCGTCGTGACGCCGGGGTGGGCTGCTGCCCGCGCGCCCATTCCAGGAGCTCCTCGGCCTCGGCGTGGAAGTCCGCGAAGAGGCTGGCGACGATGTCCTCTTTGGTCTTGAAGTGGTAGTACAGCGCCGCCTTGGTCACGTCGAGCCGTTCGGCGATCTCGCGGAGCGAGGTCTTCTCGTAGCCCTGCTCGGCGAACAGCTCCAGGGCGACCCTGCGGATCTGCTCGCGGGTGTCGCTTCGTCGGCGGGTCATCACGTCCTCCCCAAACAATCTTACTTGACGCCCGGCTAGTTTCCAGCTTACCGTACGGCAAGTAAGCAAACTAGCCGGGCGGCAGGTAAGTACGATGGAGGGACGACCGGGATGAGTACGACACAGACGGAGAGCGGGGCGGGGGCCGCTCCCCAGAGCAAGCGCCAGATCTACATCGTGATGAGCGGGCTGATGATCGGGATGCTGCTCGCCATGCTGGACAACATGGTGGTCGGCACCGCGATGCCCACGATCGTCGGCGAGCTGGGCGGGTTGGCGCATCTGTCCTGGGTGGTCACCGCCTACACGCTCGCCACCGCCGCGGCGACGCCGATCTGGGGCAAGCTCGGTGACATCTACGGCCGCAAGGGCATGTTCATGGCCGCCATCGTGCTGTTCCTGGCCGGGTCGGCACTGGCCGGCATGGCGCACAGCATGATGCAGCTGATCGCCTTCCGCGGTCTCCAGGGACTGGGCGCCGGTGGCCTGATGGTCGGGGCGATGGCCATCATCGGCGACCTGGTGCCGCCCCGCGAGCGCGGGCGCTATCAGGGACTGATGGCCGCGGTCATGCCGCTGGCGTTCATCGGGGGCCCGCTGCTGGGCGGCCTGGTCACCGACCACCTCAGCTGGCGGTGGGCCTTCTACGTCAACCTGCCGCTGGGCGCCCTCGCCCTGGTGGTCACCGCGCTGACCATGCACCTTCCCAAGCGTCCTCGCGGCACCTCCCGCATCGACTATGCCGGCGCGGCCCTGCTGACCGGCGGCATCGTCTGCCTGTCGCTGATGACCAGCTGGGGCGGTCTGGAGTACGCCTGGACCTCCGCCACGATCATCGGCCTGGGCGCCGGCGCAGCCGTCCTGCTGACGCTGTTCGTGCTGTGGGAGCTGCGTGTCGAGTCCCCGATCCTGCCGATGAGCCTGTTCCGCAGCCGTAACTTCACTCTGGCCTCGGTGCTGGGCTTCCTGGTCGGCTTCGCGATGTTCGGTGCGGTGACCTTCCTGCCGCAGTTCCAGCAGCTGGTGCAGGGCGCCTCGGCCACCAACAGCGGCCTGCTCCTGCTGCCGTTGATGATGGGCATGCTCGTCACCACCATGGCGGTCGGACAGCTGGTGACCCGCACCGGGCGCTACCGCGTCTACCCCATCGTGGGCGGCGTGTTCATGACCGCGGGCATGCTGCTGCTGGCCCAGCTCACCGTGGGCTCCACCCGGCTGACCACCGGGCTGTTCATGCTCGTGCTGGGCGCCGGTATGGGGTTCCTGATGCAGAACACGATGCTCATCGCGCAGAACAGCGTGGAGATGAAGGACATGGGCGCGGCCAGCGGCGCGGCCACCCTGTTCCGGACGATCGGCGGCTCGCTCGGCGTGTCGATCCTCGGCGCGATCTACAGCAGCCACCTGACCGGTGCGCTGACCGACCGGCTCGGCGAGCAGGCAGGCGAGTCGATCTCGGGCAGCGGCGGCCAGCTCACTCCGGCGCTGCTCAAGCGGATGCCGGTCGACGTGCGCGACGCCGTGGAGCACGCGGTCACCTCAGGTGTCCACAACGTCTTCCTCTGGGCGTCCGCGTTCACGCTGCTGGCCATCGTCGCCGCCTGGTTCATCCGCGAAACCCCGCTGCGCGGCGGCGCCGCCGACCAGTCCGCCCCCGAGGACCGCGCACTCACCGAACCCGTCACGGTCTGACCCGCCGCAGCACCACCAGGGGTCGTCCTCCCAGGAGGACGGCCCCTGTCTCATTCAGGCCGGGCGCCGACGCTGCAACGTCGAAGCCCCCTCGCCGCTGCCGAGATCCAAGATCATGGCCCGCGCGTTCGCCCGGCTGTCGCGAACCTGTTCGGCTGGTCGGACGTGCGGTCGTGGGTCAAGGGGTGCGGGTTGGACTCTCCCCCGGTGGGAGGGTTCACCATGATGGCGTGCGAGACGAACCACTCCTCGGACCGGCGGAGGCACAGCAGGATGTGCTGATGACCCGGCTGGTCATCCCTTCGAAGAGAGCATTGGCATGACCACGGTAAGAGACATCGATGCCCGCGGTGCGCAGCACTGCGAGACGACGGCGCTGGGGGTGCTTCTGCGGCACCAAGGACTCGATCTGTCCGAGCCCATGCTCTTCGGCCTCGGCTCCGGCCTCTCCTTCATCTACTGGGACAGCAAGAACATGGGCTTTCCCTTCCTCGGAGGACGGGTCAAGCCGTTCGACCTCACCAGGAACCTGGCCGCCGGACTCGGGCTGGAACTCCTGGTCCAGGAGACCACCTCGCCCCGCAGGGGTTGGGAGAACGTGGTGGCCTCCATCGACGACGGCCACCCTGTCGGACTGCAGCTCGACAGCTTCTACCTGGACTACTTCGGGTCGAAGGTGCACTTCGGCGGTCATGTCGTCGCCATGTACGGCTACGACGACCAGAACGCCTACCTGGTGGACACCGACCAGCAGGGCGGCGCGGTGTCCACCAGTCTGACCAGCCTCGCCCAGGCCAGGGCCGCGCGCGGCCCGATGACCGCCAAGCACCGGTCCTTCACCCTCACCGCTGCGAAGGGCCTGCCCTCCCCGCAGGGCCAGATCATTCCCGCCATCACCGCCTGCGCCGACGCCTTCCTCAACCCGCCCATCGCCAACCTCGGTCACCGCGGCATCGAGAAGGCCGGCACGTTGGTGCGCACCTGGTTCCAGCGGACCGACGACCCGCAGCGGGACCTGCCGCAGGCGGCCCTGTTGATGGAGGAGGCGGGCACCGGCGGCGCCCTGTTCCGTAACATCTACCGCGACTTCCTCGCCGAATGCGCCCAACTGGTCGACAGCGGCCGCCTGCGCACCGGCCACGAGCTGTACAGCGAGGCGGCCTGCCTGTGGACGGAAGTCGCAGCGCTGGTCACGAAAGCCGGTGAGTCGGGCGATGCGCAGTGCCTCGTCCAGGCAGGCACCGTCCTCCACGATCTTTCACGCATAGAGCGCGAGGCCATGCAGGTGCTGAGCCGCCTGGGGAACTGACGCGACCCCGTCCTGGCAGGTTGCAGAACCCTGGCCACGGCCGGACGCGGAACTCGGTCGGTCGGCCCGGGATGACCCGCGTATGCCGGGACGGCACCGGCTCAGGCCGGGGCGGGCAGACGGATCGAGGCGAGTTTGGCCGGGTCGACGACGATGTGGATACCGGTGATCCGGCCTCCGGTGACGGTGAAGGCGATGACGGAGAGAGGGGTGCCGTCGGGGCGCCAGGACATGTGGCCGGGGATGCCGTTGACCAGCACGGGCCGGTGGCGGGCCGCCTCGCCGGAGAACATCCGGGCGCGGGCGGCGACCGTGGTGGCGCCGAGGGTGACGACCACGCCGTCGGGGGTGTCGACGGTCAGCTTCACGTCCGGGTCCAGGACGCGCAGGAGCGCTTCGAAGTCGCCGCTGAGGGCGGCGGCGCGGAAGGCCTGGACGACCTCTCGGTGCTCGCGGCCGGGATCCGCCGGCCGGTCCGTGGCTTGGACCTTCCGGCGGGCGCGGCTGGCGATCATCTTGCCGGCGCCCGCGGACTTGCCCAGGATCTGACCGATTTCGTGGAACGGGACCGCGAACATGTCGTGCAGGACGAACGCCAGGCGCTCGTTCGGGGTGAGCGAGTCGAGCACGACCAGCAGGGCGAGGCCGACCGAGTCGGCCAGGGCCGCCTGCTCGTCCGGCGCGGGGCCGTCGGCGGGCGTCACCACCAGGTCCGCGGACTCTTGCCCGTAGGCGGTCTCGGGGTGGGCGCGGCGAGATCTCAGGAGGTCCAGGCTGATCCGGCCGACCACGGTGGTCAGCCAGCCCGCCAGGTTGGCGATGGTCGCCTCGTCCTGGCGGACGAGGCGCATCCAGGCTTCCTGGACCACGTCCTCGGCGTCGGCGTGCGAGCCCAGCACGCGGTACGCGACGGCGAGCAGCCGGTCCCGCTGGGCTTCGAACGCCTCGGTCACCAGGCCGGTGGGGCGGGCGGTCACGGCTTCCGCTGCTGCCGGAGCGAGATCCGGTTGCCGTCCGGGTCCACCGCCTCGATGCGGACCCCGAACGGGTAGTCCTCGGGTTCGGGCTCATCGAAGGTGACGCCGCGCCGGCGCATGGTCTCGAAGTCCTTTCGCAGATCGTCGGATTCGAGGATCAGCGGACCGGGCGCGGCATGCCGGCCCCCGCCCCCCGGCCGTCCCGCGCCGGCGGCGTGCGACCACAGGATGATCTGTACCGGGCTGTCGGGCACGCCGACGGTGAGGAACCGTCCGTCGGGCCCCGGGAAGTCGATCCGCTTCTCCAGGCCGAGTCCCTCGGTGTAGAACCCCAGCGCTCGGTCCTGATCGGTGACGTAGACGGTCACGTACATGATGTTGGTCAGCATCCCGTTCTCGATTCACTCGTCGGTGCGACGACCGTTCGTCCTCCGTCGTCACATCCATGACGAGTGCCGGCGGGAGAAGGTAACAGGACGCCGGCCCTTCAACCGCAGCGGCTTCCGCAGGTAGCGCTTCGGCGCGCCCCCGGGTGAGCCGGGCCTGCGGCGCAGTCGAATGAACACGGTTGTCTGTTCGTCAGCGGGACGGCTAGGGTCGGCCCGTGAGTGATCTGGGCCAGGTCCTCGCCCATCGGTACCGGTTGACGGATCTCCTGGGGCAGGGCGGCATGGGAGCCGTCTGGCACGCGCGCGACGTTCAGCTGGACCGGGACGTGGCCGTCAAGGAGCTCCGGCTTCCCGAGCAGCTGGGCGCCGCCCAGCGGGCGAGGTTGATCGCGCGGCTGGACCGGGAGGCACGCGCCGCCGCGAGGCTGAAGCATCCCGGCATCGTCACCGTCCATGACCTGGTCACCGGAGATGACGGGCGCCCCTGGATCGTCATGGAGCTGGTCCACGGCGGGTCGCTGGACGACCTGCTCAAGTCCCAAGGGCCCCTCACACCGCGGCAGGCGGCGGGAATCGGCCTGCAGATGCTGGACGCCCTCCATACGGCGCACCGAGCGGGCATCACCCACCGGGACGTGAAGCCCGCGAACGTGCTCCTGGAAGGCGACCGGGTCGTCCTGACGGACTTCGGCATCGCCGCCCTTGAGGACGATGCGACCCTCACCCGTTCGGGCGAGATCATGGGGACCCCCGCCTTCATGTCCCCCGAGCAGGTGCGGGGCCTTCCGACGAGCGCCGCCACCGACCTGTGGTCGCTGGGCGCGACCCTCCACACGGCCACGGAGGGCCGTCCCCCGTTCGGCGGCACGAGCACCGGAGCGGTCTTCGTCGCCGTGGCGACCGAAGACCCCGCGCCCGCCGTCCGCGCCGGTCCCCTGGAACCAGTGATCAGCGGCCTTCTCCGCAAGGACCCGGCCCAGCGGCTTACCGCCGATCAGGTGCGCGCGACACTGGCCCGGCTCAGTTCCGGTCCACCGGCAGATGCCGCGGCGCCCGGCCGCGCACCCGCGCAGGGGTTCGCCCACCAGCCGCCGCCCCCGATGTCGCCCGCGGCTCAGCGCGGGAAACTCCTGTGGGTGGCGCTGGTCGCCGCGGCGGTGACCGTCGTGGCCGCTGTGGCGGTGTCCGCATCCGTGATCCTCACCGGCGGCGACTCCACCTACGAGAACAATGTGAGCATCGCCGAGAAGCTGGGAGCGCCCAGCGGCTACACCCGTACATCGGCGAGGAAGGTGGGCGGCAGCCGAGCGGAGGTGACGTTCACCGGCGCCCGCAGGTGCACGTCAGGGTGCTCCGGTCCTGCCACCACCGCGGATCGCGCGGAGTTCGCCGCCATCACGGAATGGCTCACGACCAGGCCCGGCATCGCGGCAGTGCACCCCCCGGCGCTGTCCCCGGACGGCAAGAGCTGCATCATCGGCGTTCAACCCGTCCGCGTACCGGGCGTCGTCAAGGCCCAGGTGGTACTCCGCGACGACAGGACCCTCCTGCAGATCGAGGTCAGCTGAGCCCGGCGGGCCATCGATCTGGCTCGGGCAGCCTACGGCCCGCGAACCAGATCTCGGTGCTTCGGCGTCGAGCAGCGAGGAGTCCGGGTGACCCGTGGGTCACGGGGATGAGGTGCCTGTCGGCGACCGTGGTGTCGAGAACGTCCGGCCGGGAGGCACCCCCACCCCGCTCGTATGGCGGCAGTTCCCCCTCAGCGACGTCGAAGTCTTTCGTACGTCCGATCGCTGTTATCCCGTGGTGACGCGTGCGCCGGTGTAGCCCTGGATGTAGGTGATTTCGACGTACCAGCTGCGATTCTCCTGGCCGATGTCCTGGAGGCATCGATCGTCGGTTGGGGACACCGGCGCGCTTGTGCTGGTTATTCCCTGAGCCTCGCCATCGGCCGTGTAGCGGGGACCGCCGGAGTCGCCGGGTCGAGTGCAGGTGGTGTCACGGGTCAGGTTGTAGACGGTCCGGTGCTGGTCGGTCTGGTAGACGGATTCGCCGCGGTTGCGGATGACGCCACAGGTGATACCGGTCCGAAAGCCCGATTTGCAGATCGAGCTGCCGATGGGCCGCTGCTGGGTTCCATGGACGATCAGGACGCCGTCGAAAGGGGTGTGGAGGGAGATCCATGGACCCTGGCTCCAGTAGTCGGTCCTGATCGAACCGATGACGCCCCAGTCGTGATCGCGATTGACCAGCCACCAGCGCCCGAGAATCGTCGATGTCTTGGTCGGTTCCTCGTAGCGGGCGTTGCCGAAGCCGTAGGCCTCTGCGGCGGTCGCGCAGTGTCCCGCGCTGATGATGACCGGGTCGGAGACTCCGGGCAGGTCGGAGTAGGTCAGCCGAGCGTTGAATCCGAGGGAGCACGGGGTGTTTCCGGACTGGATGCCCTCGCCACCGTCCGCCCACTCGGTGGCGACGGCCGGCGCCGTGGTGGTCTCGAACCGTACAGCGCCGCCGTGGGCGAGCGCTCTTTTCGCGAGCTGGCCGCGCTCGCGCCCGGCGAGGGTGGTGACCACGACGCGGCCGGTGACCGGGTCGACGCCCCACGATCTCACTCCGGCGACCGCGGACGGTTCGGACTCGGCCAGTTCGTCGAGTTCGGTCTTGATGGCGTTGAGTTCGGTAAGGCCATGGCCGTTCGGCAGGATCCTGGGAAGGGCTCCGCCTCTGCGCACCGACGCTGCCATTGTCGCGTCGGTGAGGTTGACGACGAGCTTGCCGCTGCCGGGGTCGAACCACGAACCGGCGTAGGTCCTGCCCAGGGTGGGCACGACCGCGGCCTCGGTCCTGGCCGCCTCGTTCTCGGCCGCCAGGCGGCGGCGGGCGGCGGCTTCGTCGATGTGCAGGTCACGTGCCATGGCCTTGAGGACGGCGTCCGATCCCTCCGGGCGTGGCGGGCGGAGCGAAGCGGCCGTCGCGGCATCGGACAGGCAGGCCGACGTGACGATCGTGAGGGTCGTGAGGGCGCAGGCGCGTCTGGATCTTCTTCGTGCCATCGGTGGTTTCCGTTTCCGATCGGGTGACCGCGCTCGACAAGGCCCGTGCTCTCGGCCTCCTTTTCCCCGTGCCCCCGCCGATCGACGACCCGATCAGTTCCGGGTGACCTGTTCAAAGCGGGATGTGCGTCGAGCCGGTCTGGCTGATCTTCTGGACGGTGTAGGACTCCGCTCGCTCGGGGCGGGTCGAGTCGGTGAACTGGAACACCGCGCGTCGGCGCACTACCTCCGTGCGCAGGTCGGCCGGATTCACGAGCTCGACGCGCTGCGCCTCCGGGCCCCAGGCGAAGCGCACACACTCGACGTACGTGTGGTCGCCGGCCGTCTGCCTGCGCAGCAGCGCGTACGCCGCCTCGGTCGTGGGGATCACCGGAGCCTCGACGATGGTGATGTCGAGCTGCGCCACGACCGGCTTCACCGGGCCCGAGTCGACGTGCAGGACGAGTCGCAGCCGTTCGCCTGGGTTGAGCGGCCCGTTCAGCTTCTGGATCGCGGCCAGCGAGAGCTCGTACAGCTTTCCCGGGTCGAGCCTTTGCGGACCGCCGGGTGCGTTCGGGTCCACCAGGTCGCGTGGGGTCTGGTCCAGGTCGATCTTCTGGAGCGTCAGCGTGGCCTTCGGGCTGCCCGGGGGCGGTTCGTCCCAGTCGAAGCGCAGGGCCAGCGTGCCGTCCGGGTTGCACTCCCGCCGCTCCGCGGAAAGCGTGACGGCGCGCTGCGGGCTCGTGCTGCCGCCCGGTTGCTGCGGGAACTGCACCGGCACGGTGGCGTGGGCGGAAGGCGAGGCCAGCCGCCGGTTGTATTCCGGGTCCTCGAAATGGACGTAGCGCGGGACGAGGGGCAGGTGGGGCGCGCTCGGGTCGGCCACACGGAGCGGGAAACGCAGCACATGGCTGTAGCCGTCGTGATACGGCTCCGCGCCGGGCCGGTGAGGGGCGAACTGCGCTCTGACGCGCGCGTGGATCGTCGCACCGGGCGGCATGCCGGCGATCAGCTCGCGGGCCCGGTCGGCGCGGGTCTTCGCGTCGCCGGGGAGCCCGAACCGGCAGATCGCGAACTTCGCCGTGTCGACGGTGTCGACCTCCGGCCCCGGCAGGGGCACGCCGACCGCACCGAGCTGGGCCCGCAGGGTCGGTGTCAGCACCAGCGTCGGGGTGGTGATGTCCGCAAGCGTCGTGACCCGCCCGGCGCCCACGAGTTCCAGGGCCAGGACCCAGTCGCGGATGCCGGTCTCCGGCGTCTCCGGTTTCTGACCGCCGAGCAGCGTGATGCTGCCGTCGATCCGGTAGACGAAGGTCAGGACACCGTCCCAGCCCACGTCCAGCCTGGAGCGCTCGACCGCGGCCAACTGCAGCCGCAGGCGCTGGGCGGTCTGTCGGTAGGTCGGGTTCTCCCGGGGGTCTTCGAAGCCGGCGCGGAAGGCCTCGTCGGTCGGGGACGGCGTGACCAGGGCCGGCTTCTCGGGGTCGAAGTGGCTCGCCCAGGTGCGCAGCGCGACTCCTTGCCGGCCGTCGACGTTGGCCGGCAGCGGTACTGGACGCGGGGCACGGTGCTGTACCGGTAGCCCGCCGGAGAGCATGGCCAGACCGCGCGGGCGCGGGTGCTCGCCCGCCAGGGTGACGCCGCTCTGGCGCAGGAGGTGGTTGCGCAGCGTCACGAACACGCCGGCACGTGTGCCGCTCACCAGGTAGCGCAGCTCGCCGGGCAGGACCGGCTGCCAGCGTTCCAGGGCCGGCCCCTCGGGGGCGGCCGCGTCCGGATCGGGAAGGGCGGGCTCATCGAACATCGGCTCGGTCAGCGCGGGGAGTGGCGGGTCGGGCGGTGCGGGGAGCAGGCTGCGTACGGCCGGCGCGCGGAAGCGCCGTGGCAGGCCGCCGGTCGGCCGGTCGGTGTGCAGCGCCGAGCGGAACTGCACCGTGCTTTGGACCGTCTGCCACCAGAGCGTCTGGCCCGCCGTGCCGGGCGTGGCCACGCCGATGACGCCCTGCTGCCCCTTGGTGTAGTGCACACTGACGCGCAGCGCGCTGAGGCCCCAGGGCCACGCCGGCAGGTCCCCCCGCACCGGGCGCTGGGTGAGGTAGAGCGGCTGCACCCCGACCGTCTGCGGCGGCGCGAGTTCGAAGTCGCGGGGGCTGGCGGGGATCGCCGCGATGGCGCACTGGCCCTCGCGGTAGCGCAGATCGGCGAGCTCCGGGCGGACGCTGAACAGCCGCCTCGCCAGTGGTTCCGCGCTCGTCACCCGGACCAGGGCGAAGGCGTAGCCGATGGTCAGGGCGGCCTCCCCCAGGCCGTCCGGACGGGTGTTGTCGCTGATGATCCGGTAGCGCAGCACCGCGATCGGCGACTCCGGCGCCAGAAGACGCTGGGACTGGACGGCCCAGCCCTGGGCCTGGGCGCGCAGGTGGCTCTCATCGGCCAGCTCGGGGTGGTCGGGCTGCACGCTCCACATGCGGCTCGCCACGGGCCGCAGCCGTGCGGTGCCGGGCGCGAGGCAGAGCAGCTCGGCGAGCAGCAACCGGGGTTGCAGGGGCGACGGACCGCCCGTCGGCACCGTCGGAGCCGGCCGCCACTGGAGCCCCAGGTACGGGCTGATCACGATGTTCAGCGGGCGCGGGTTGTCGGCCCCGTCGAGCGCGAGCGGTGCGGGGACGAGGGTGGCCGCGGGATGGCGGCGGGGGCCCTGGCCGTCGGCGGGAGGCTGGCCGAGCAGCCCGCTGCTCGCGATGAGCGCGGCGGCCAGGGTCCAGCCGTAGGGCGGTTTGCTGGTCGGCGCCAGAGTGCTCACGGCCTGGGTCAGCAGGAGCCCGTCCTCGCGCCAGACGGGGTCGGCGTACGGCGAGGGTTCGGCCGGCGCCGTCCGGTCGTCCGGCTGGGGCGGGTAGAAGGGGCGGCGCGGGTCGAAGGCCTGGCGCAGGGCGACCGGACGGCTGAGCCGGGCCGGCGTCTCGGGGAGGGCGGCAAGGACGCTCTGCAGCAGTGCGTCCTGCGGCTCGGGGGACGGATTCTGAGCGCGGAACCAGCTCTCCTCCAACGCCAACGGGTCGAGCCGAGCGAAGCTGCGGCCGACCACGGTGTCCAGGCTGGCGAAGGTGACGGCCAGGGGGGCGCTGTCGGCCCAGCCGCTGAGGGCGAGAGCCAGGCTGGGCAGTGCGGTGGTGGGGGCCGCGGCGCGCAGGCGGGCGATGAGCAGCAGCGGGTCGGTCTGCAGCGGGCTGGGCTGCTGCCCGGCGGGCGGCTGGGCCAGGTCGCGGGTCGTGTCCTGCAGCCGGCCCAGGAAGGGCATGGTCAGCAGCAGCCAGCGCGGGTCGGTCGGGTCGCTGGGCGCGTAGTCCGCCGGGCTGCTGAGCAGGGCGCCCTGGCTGCCGGTCGGGAGGAACTGCAGCGTGGTGGCCACGCTTTCCCCGGCGGGCGTGAGCCTGACCAGGTGGTGGGCGCTCGCCTCGACGAGCAGCGTGTCCGGGGGCAGTGCGTCGAGCGCCGCCCCCGAGTCGGCCAGCAGCGCCGACAGGCCGGCGCCCAGGTAGCCGCCGCTCACGCTGCCGAGCGGGCTGACGCCCTCGACGGGGTCGGTGATCTTGAGCGCGGCCATGGCGCGCAGGAACTGCGCGGCGCGCTGCGGCGCGAGCAGGCGCACCTCCTGCACGGCCGTCCAGCGGGCCTCACGGCCGAGGGTCCCGCCGCTCCCGCCGGCCGCCGGCGTCACCTCGACGAGCTGGTGCTCGACCAGGGCCAGGGTCTGCCAGCTCTGGCCCTGGGCGAAGGTGAACAGCAGCGGGCCCGCGGCGCCGGTCAGGATGGATCCGGGCAGCTCGTGCTGGTTCAGCAGCACCCTGATCGTGTGCCGCAGATGGGTCAGGGGCGGGGCCCCGGCGGTGCGGGCCGCAGGCAGGGTGATGCGCGCGGTGGCCGCGTCGTAGTTGAGCTGCTGCGGCCAGGAGACCAGGTTGGTCGCGGTCAGCATCCCGTTGAGCAGGAAGCTCTCCTGCCAGTCCGAACCCTGCAGGCGCGAGGTGTAGCCCACCACGAGATCGCCGGCCGAGGAGCCGTACAGCTCCGCGGCCTCGGCGCTTCGGCTGGGACCGCGGTCGTGCAGCGAGCGGCCCCAGTGGGCTACGAGCAGAGCCTCCACGAAGGCGCCGGTCAGGGTCAGCTTCGGCACGTCGTCCGGACGGGCGGTGGCGCGGAACGTCACCGTGGCGAAGCCGGGGGCGGCGCGTTCGCCCAGGCCGGGCGTCTGGGCATCGGCCAGGCGCATGCCCGGCAGGAACTGGAGGCCTTCGGGCTGCGGGGCACCGTAGCCGTTCCAGCCGAACTGCAGCGTCGTGTCGCCGGCCAGCGCCGCGGGCGAGCCGTCGGGCAGCGTGACGGCGAGGGTGAGGTCGCCGAAGAGGTTCGCGGTGTCGAGCGTGAAACGATCCGTCCCCTTCGCCATCAGGTCGAAGGTCAGCCCGGCCGCGACCGCCTCCCCTCTGGACGCGGTGGGCGCCGTCGCCGGCCCCGCGCCGAAGCGCGCGGACACCTCCTCGGCGGTGAGGGCGCGGCCGTAGACGGCGACCATGCGATAGGTGCCCAGCCAGGCCCGGCCGCCCGTGATCTCATCGCCGAGAGCCAGCTCGAACTGGTCGTTCCAGGCGGCCAGGCTCCCGCCCACGTTGTGCTCGGCCTTCAGCTGCCCATTGACGTAGATCCGGGTTCGGCCGTCGGCGGAGCGGGTGTAGGCCAGGTGGGTCAGGGCGGCGCCGAGCGAACCGGCCGGGGTGGCCAGGTCGGGGGCGCCCTCATCGTTGGTGGCGTCGGTGTGCAGCCACACGTCCACGAAGGACGAATCGAGCAGGCCCTTGCGCTGCTGGAGGGTCACGTTCCGGTGCCCCGCGTCGGAGGAGACGGTGAGGATGTCGAACTGCCCGCCCGTCAGCAGGCCGGTGACGGGCTTCACCCATGCCTCGATACTGATCTCGTTGCTCGCCTTCACCGCGGCGTTCAGTTTCGCGGCGGGAGCGCCCGAGCGGATGAGCGTCGCCTTGGTGAGGGTCAGGCCGTTGGGGCTCCAGCTCATGCCCTGGGTCGCGGCCGCGCTCAGGTGCAGCGGCTCACCGATGCCGGAGGTGTCGTGGACCGTGGCGCCGCCGCCCTCGTCGAAGCGGTAGAGAGCCTGCAGACCTGTCGGCGGCCTGTCGATCCGTACGGCGACGGTGAGGTTCAGGGTGTGCTCACCACCGGTCATGTCGAGGCCGAGGGCGACCCGCTGCGGCACGATCGGGGCGGTCCCGGTCGCGCCGGGCAGGGTGAAGGGCGGCGTCGCGGGGTCGGGGAAGCTGATCGGCGGCAGGCCGACCGCCCACTCCACCTGGAACAGGTGGAAGTGCAGCCGCACCTGCTCGATGGTCAGGCCGGCGCCACCGGACGCCAGCGCGACGCGGCCGACCCGCAGGCGCGGCGCGTCGCCGGCCTCACCGGCGGCGACGGCCAGGGGCCACTCCAGGACGTCGCCGTCGAGGCCGATGGCACTGAGGTTCAGCGCGGTGCCGCCGCCGGAGAAGGTCAGCCGCACGCAGTTGCTCAGATCGGTCTGCTCGTCGTCGGAACCGGCCACCGGGAGCTGCAACCGCCCGATCACGTCGACCGCGGCCACGCCGTCGCCGGCGAAGACCACGCGGTCGAGCACCATCGGGAAGAAGCGCAGGCCGAACAGGTCGAGGCCGGGCGGGGGCGCGTCAGGATCATCGTCGAGCGGGCGCAGGCGCCACTCGTACCCGGTCCGGTGCTCGTAGTCGCTGCTGCGCGCCTCGGGGTCGTTGCCGTCGAGATCGAGCTCGACGGCCTTGGGTGAGCGGGCGGAGGCCTTGCTGAAGGTGGAGCCCTGGGCCGGCAGGTCGCGGAACCAGAGCCGCCAGGTCGCCGTGGCGTGGCCGAGGGTGAGCGGCAGGCGGGTGGTGGTCAGCTGCACCTCGCCCGCCGTGGGATGGCTCAGCGGGGTCCTGATCAGGTTGGACGTGGGCAGGCTCGCACCGCGCACCAGGCCGCGCTGGTCGGCGAAGCCGGCGTCACCGACGGCGCGGGCGGCCATGCTCCCGGCCGTCAACTGGTATCGGGCCGAGTCCGTGGGCGCGTCCGCGGGCAGGCGGCGCAAGCCCCCGGCCCCGTCGGTGAAATCGCCGTCTATCCCCGACAGGGCCGCCTCGCGCGTCAGCGTCAAGGGAGCGCTCGGGGCGGGGTCGGCGTTGTCCAGGCGGATCTCGCCGGGATAGCCGTCAAGGGCGAGCGTGGCGCGGACCCGCCAGGCGTGGATCGAGGCCAGGTGGCGGAGCACGGTCTGGCCGTCCTGCCGCGCGAAGGCGGCCACGCTGTCGGCGGCGGCGAGGCCGGCGCGCTCGGCGAGGCGCCGCCAGTGGGCGGCGTAGTCCGCGCGGGTGAGCGGACGCGGCGGCTCGGGGCGCGCCGTGTCGGGCAGCGGCGCGCTCTCGCGAGGGTCTTTGGGGATCTTGGGAAGCTGGGCCAGAGCCTGGATCTCGTCCGTGTAGGGCAGGTCGTAGCGGTACTGGATGGGCAGGCCGAGCCCGGAGTCGCTCTGCGGCGGCTCGCCGTCGGGCCGCGGGTCGAGCACCAGACCGGGCAGGGAGAGCGCCACCAGGGGCAGGTCGTACAGCTTCTCCTCATCCGCGCCGAGCCATTCGCGGGCGGGCGAGAGGCCGCCGCCGTGGCGCGGCCAGCCCGAGGCGCCCTCCGCCGTGAAGCGCCAGCCGTCCGGCAGGTCCATGCCGTCCTGGCGGGTCACCGGCAGCTCGAACGGGACGAGCTGCCGGCCCGCGATCGGCACGTTGGGCGGGCTGACGCTCTGCGTGAGCGCGAGGGCCTGCACCATCGGCAGAGTCGGGTGGCGGCGCCAGACGAGGGGCAGTGCGGCGCCGATGGCGTCGGGCGGCAGGACGCCACCGTCCACCAGGGCCCGCAGGAGCGCCGGGTCGATGCCGTACTGGAAGGCCCAGGCGCCGAGGCCGGCCGAGGAGGCGGGCTTGCTCCGCCACGCGAAGCTGATCGCCTCGAAGGCGAGCCGCACGAGGGGCGGGAACAGCTCGCGTCCGGTGACGGTGTGCAGGGGGACGGTCGCCAGGCCGCCGATCCAGTCGTCGAAGCCGGGCAGGGCGTCGGCCGCGGTGGGCGCCTCGGTGCTCAGCCAGAACAGCCCGTTGAGCGCCACCTCGGGCGCGTCCAGCGCCAGCTCGGCCGACTGGAGCTGGTATCCCCCGCCGGCCGGGCCGAGCACCCAGGTGGCGGTCATGCGCTGGGCCGCCGCGAGGGTGAGGCTCCAGGGCTGCTCGCCGGGGACCTGGCCGAGCCCTGCCGGATCGTCGTTGCCGTAGCTGACGGCGCCGCGCAGCAGGTTGCCGGGCGCCGGGGCGGGCTCCTCCCGGGCCGCGCCCGCGTCGAGGTAGATCTGCTCGGACAGGTTGGGCAGCGGGAGCTGGGCCCAGCCGTCGTCCAGCGGCGTGAACCCCCACAGCACGGCCGGGGTGACGGGCCGGGCCTCACCCGGTTCCGGCCGGCTCCAGGACGGCTCGGGCGCCCGCAACGTGGCGCGGAGCCGGCGCGCGGCCTCGTTCGGGTCGAAGGCGAGCGTGGTGGCGGCGAGGGTGACCCGCTCGCTCCAGCCGGCGCCGTCGCGGCCGGCCTGGTAGCCGAGCGTGCCGGCGGAGCTCGCGGGCGGGCCGCCGGCCGCCAGCTCCACCCGCAGTTTCGTGCCGTCGGCGGCCACGCGCGCTCTGGCCGGCGTGATCTGGGCGAGCGTGTCCGGCCGGGCGGTGGGGTCGTAGGGCCCCCGGTCGCTCAGAAGCACGCTGAACTCGTCGCCCGCGAAGCTGATCGGGCGCGTGCCGGGCTGCTCCTGCCAGGGCGCGATCTCCCAGAAGAGGCGCGGGACGGCGAGCGGGTTGGCGAGCTCCAGGGTGGCCCACTCCGGCGCGGGCAGCGGCTCGGCCAGGCCGTTCAGCGGGTTGTTCGGGTTGAGGTAGCGGTTGAGGCGCCGCCAGGAGTCGGTGATCGCCGTCCGCTCGCTCACCGTCAGCCGCTCGGCCTCGACCGTCATCCGGAAGCCGCGCACCTGGGCCCCCGCCGTCGGCTCGGGGTCGGGGACGACCCGGGCGAGCTGGAACACGGCGGTGACCGGCGCGGTGTCCCAGAGCAGGCGGACCTGGCCGAAGACCGAGAGGCCGCCGGCGTGGACGGCGAGGGCTCCGAGCAGGCGGGCCGCCCCGGTGCGCTGGGTGATCGCCGCCGGCCCGATTCCCAGCGCGGCGTACAGCTTCTGAGCGGCGCCGGCCTGGGCCGTCATCGGGTCGAGGACGATCTCGCCGCCAAGGCAGGTGAAGGTCGGCAGCTTGCCGGCGACGTTCTTGGGCCAGCCGTCGGCCGGGGCCTGCAGGAGCAGCAGGCCGACGGTGCCGGCGCTGATCGCGGCCCGGATCGCCTGCGGCGAGAGCTTGCCGTCGGGCTTGTTGCCGCTGCGCTTCCACACGTACTGCGGCGTGCTGCCGTTGGTCGGGCTGATCGTGACGCTGGTGACGTAGACCAGTGCCAGCAGGGAGCCCGGCAGCAGCACGTTGTTCTCGCCGACGGCCTGGCGGGGCGTCGTGTCCGCGAACAGGGTGCGGAACGCGAAGTTGGTGGCCGGATCGGCCAGCCGGATCACCTCGGCCTCGGCCGTCCAGAAGGGGCCCGCGATTTTCAGCTTCGGCAGCTCGGGGAGTTTCGCCATCTGCTGCTCCTGGTCCGCTCGTGGCCTTGGAGGCCGCCGTCAAAGGCCGTTCCGCCTACACGTCCGCGGGCTCGATCTGCCGCGGCTCGCTCGGCGCGGCGCTGCCACGACGGGCGCGGATCACCAGGGACCGCCCGCGCATTCCGCTGCCCTGGCTCGCGTGGTGCAGTCGTCTGAGGGCGAGCTGGTCGGGCCGCCCGGGGTAGGACGGCAGGAGCGCGGCGGGATCGTCCGCGCGCATCATGCCGTGATAGCGCATCAGCACGGCGCCGAGCAGCAGCTTCTCGGCGAGGGCGCCGCCGAGTCCGGCCTGGGTGGGGCGTACCGCGACGACGAAGGCGACCGTGACCGGAGATGCCGGCTCACTGCCGGCGCCGGCGTCGCGTACCGCGACGATCAGCTTCTCCACGGCCTCGGCGAACTCGGGGAAGCGGGCCCAGCGCCGCAGGGCGGCGATGTCCGCACTGCTCATCGCGCCGTTCCAACCGATGGCGCTGTACTGCGTGCCCGGTGCGTTGCGCGCGAGCTCCACCTTGCCCTGGAGCTCGTCGGGGATCTGCTCCGGCCCGACGGGGATCTCCACGCGGGTGACGGCGTCCGGACCGGCGCCCGCGGCCTGGGTGATGATCTGCGCGATGGCCCCGGTGAAGGCGCTGTCGCCGGGGAGCCGCTGGAGATCTCCCGCGGCGGCGTCCGAGGGCCCCTCCCAGACCAGGGTCAAGGTCTGCGCGGGCAGGAAGTCGATCAACGCTTCGAGCCGGCTGGGCAGGTTCCCGGCGGGGGCGCTCACCGGCTCGGTGACGTCCCAGCTCTCGAACAGCTGCCGGATCTTCGCCGCGTCCGACGCGTTCACCAGCCCGACCAGGGCGTCGCGGTCTCCCCTCGTCATCACCCCGGCGAGCAGCAGGCGCCCGCGCTCGTCGATGGCCACCCGGTTGCGGGTGTCGGGCGGCAGGTTCGCCGTGGAGTAGCCGCCGCTCAGCTGCTCCTCGCTCACCTGGACCAGATCGACCGCCAGGGGGAAGTCGCCGAGAGCGCCCTCCGGGGGCGTCAGCGTGGTCCGCGCCACCAAGAAGCGCTTGCCGAGCTGGCGGTGGGCGAACTTCTCGGCGACCGGGTCGTAGAAGCACTCGGCCTGCACCTCGATGTTGCCGCTGAACAGCTCGACGATCTGGTAGACCACCTCGGGGTCGGGCAGGGCGCTGAGCTTGCGCGCCGTCGCCTCGCCGGTCGCCGGGTCCGGCGCCTCGCCGGGCCAGCGCACCTGGGCCTCGTCGGGCAGGCTGTCCCAGAATCTGCGCAGCGGGATGGTGAGGGTGCGCACGCGGGTGTCGGACTGGAGCCGGGCGTCACCGGGGACCCCGGCGGGGAACGGCGGCAGCCGGTGCCACACGATGTCCGCGCCGCTCATGGTGGCGTCCGGCACGGGCGAGCGGTAGGTCAGGTCGCGCTGGGTCACGCTGTTGACCGGCGAGACGGTGCCGTCCGTCTGGGCGATCACCAGCAGGCGATGTTCGTAGTAGAACGGCAGGGCCCGCCACTGCAGGGCGAGGACGCCCTGCGAGAAGTCGCCGACGCGCTCGGGCAGATCGAGGCCGCGCAGCTCGTCCTGATCGGCCGCGCCGTCGAGGACGAGGTGGTCCGGCCGGCTCGGCAGGTGGTCCGGGATGGCCGGGTACTCGCCCTCGACGAGGCGCACGGGCAGCTCGTGCTGGTGGTCCTCGGCGAAGCCGCGCACCCACTGGTACCAGCTCGGGTAGCCGAAGCGGCGCAGCAGGCTGAAGGCGAGCCTGCGGAAGGCGAGCCGGCGGGCGAGGGTCTGGTTGCGCTCGGCCAGGGCCTGCTCGTGGTGCCGGGCGACGATCACCTCCCAGATCGCGCCGGGCGCCGGCGGGCGGGCCGGGGTGGCCGCCTCGTCGAGCCGGCGCGAGCTGAGGATGAGCGGAGCGTCGACGGCCTGCGTGCGCTCGATCACCACGTCGAGCCCGCCCGCGGCCGGGTCCACCTTCACGGCCGGGGTGTCGACCTCGGCGGCGGCACGGCCGGGGAACAGCGTGGGCGAGCGGCGCAGGCTCTGCCAGAGCAGGTCGTAACGGCCGTAGGGCTGGAAGTAGTAGCGCAGCGTGTGCGCCCAGCGGTCCTCAAGCAGCTGGGTGTGGGTCAGGCGGCCGCCCGCGTCGGGCGTGGCCGGCGCGGGTGATCCCGCGCGCGGGTAGGCCGTGGCCGCCCAGGGACCGGCGCCCGTCTTGGCCAGCCCGTCCGCCGTCTCCTCTATCGCGCCGCCGGCGTCGAAGAAGCGCGCCGTCCAGGCCAGGACGTCGGGCAGCGCCTTGACGATCTCGGCCTCGCCGGTGGGGACGTTGACCTTGCCGGTGTCCGGCACCTTGGGGTCGTTGCTGTTCAGCGTCTCCAGGTAGTACTTGAGCCGCAGCCACTGGACGTGCTCGGGCAGGCCGTCGTCCGCGGTGGCGAACACCTTGGCCAGCGCACCGGTGGCCACGGTGAAGTGGTTGGTGCGCTCGTCGGTGGGGCCGAACTCCTCGCTCCGCACCGTCCCGGCCAGGCTCTCCGCTGCCGGGAGGTCGGCCGGGGCGAGGGAGGGGCGCAGAAGCCTCATCTGGTCGGCGCCGAGCATGGTGCGGGCGCTGAGCAGCTTGCGGCCCGGATCGTAGTTCAGCAGAGGCGCGATCGACGGGTCGAAAGGCTGGGGATCCACGCTCAGCCGGGCCGACGGGCTCACCTCGATCGTCGCGGGCAGTGCCGCGCCGCGCAGGAGCAGGGCCGCCTCGCCGTTGAGCGGCAGCCTGACCGTGCGGGTGATCGGAGCCGGCTGCGGCTCCAGCTCCAGCTGGCCGGTCCCGCCGTCCGGCCGGTCGACCAGGCTGCAGGGCGCGGTGAGCGTGAAACGCACGTCGACATCGGTGTTCGAGCGCCCGCTGATGGTGACGGCGCGGTAGCGCAGCCGCTGCCGCACGGTGGGCCGCAGGCTGAGCTGGACCAGGGCCAGCAGATCGTCGCCGTCGGCCGGCCGCTCGCTGAGCTGGACGCTGCGCCCCGGCTGGAACAGCAGCTCGACATGGAGGTGACGGCGGAGGGCGGCGAAGGCCGCGGCATCGGGGTCGGGGTCGGTCTCGCCGCTCCCCAGCTGCGCGAAGAGCGCCTGGAGCAACTCCAGCAGTTTCGGGCCGCGCAGGGTGCCCGTGACGGGGTCGTGGAGGCTGAAGGTCACCGCCAGGCCGAGGCGTTGGAGCGCACCCCAGCCATATCGGTCGGCACCCGGCGGGCAGCTGGCCAGGAAGTCGGCCAGGTCGTTGGGCAGTGTCGGCGGGCTGACCTGCAGGGCGGCGGCGTAGCCGTCCGACAGGCGGCCCTGGGGGCCGGTGCCGCTGCCGGGGCGCATCCCGCGCAGCCGCTCCACGAGGCGTTCGAGCAGCGGGTGCAGCGCCGTCTCGCGCTTCCCGCCGGGCCGGGTGACGCCCTCCCACTCCGGCCACTCCAGATAGGAGTCCTGCCAGGAGTACCAGGGTCCGCGCTCGTCCTGGACGCCCTGGGCGGAGGGATCGGGCCGGCGGCGACGCTGGACGGCGCCGGGATACCAGGCCTCCCACTGGCTGGTGTTCAGCGTGTCGCCGGGCATGAGCGGCAGGTCGTCGGCCGGGAGCATCTGGACCTCTTGCAGGAGCCGCAGTTCCTCGGCGAGCCGGGCGGCGTCGGCGAAGGCATCGGTGGTGGCCTCGTCGATGTTCAGCTCGTACAACCGGTAGCCGGCGTTCAGTTCGAGGGGGTAGGCGGCGTCGCCGCTCGGACCCTGGTTCCAGCGGAACCGGATCGCCCGGATCCCCAGGGGGTGCGGCCGGAACCCCACGATCGCGCCGATATCGCCGGTGAAGACGAACGGTGCCGGGCCGGCCGCCGCCGCGTCGGATCGATCAACGCTCGGGAGCGGCATCGGTGTGTGGGCCAGGCCGGGCTCTGCGCGCTCGTCCTCGGGCCGCACCACGTCGAAGGCGGTCGGGCGCGGCAGCCACTCCAGCTCGGCCGGGCGGCGTTCCTCACGCGGGTTGCCCGAGTGCTCGATGCGGTCGGTCGGCGCGGGGGACGTGGGCGGCGCGGCCACCGCTTCGGCGGCGAGCAGGAGCTGCACCGGCGCCAGGGCCGAGGGCACGTCGCGGTCAGAGATCGTCTGGAAGAAGACCCGCCACGCCTCGGGGCGCCACGCGCCGTCGGGCAGAACGCCCCGCTCGCGCAGGACGGCGACCGGGACCACCGCCGCGCGCGCGCCGGGCGGCCCGAAGACGTGATCGAGGTCGATCTTGATGTCGGTGGGCAGGGGGCGGGCGTTCGACGTCGGCAGGCCGGCGGTGCGCCCGCGCTGGGTCGTGCTGTCCAGGCCGTAGGAGCCGATCGGCACGGTGCTCTCGCGACGGAAGATCAGCCGGTGGGTGCGGATCGGAACCGCGGGACCGTTCTGACGGGCCGGCTCGCTCCACTCGACGTAGACCTGGCGCGGCGACATCACCTGCGGGGTCGCCACGCTTCCCGCCGGGGCGAGGTCGGACGGCGCGATGCTGTAGCTCACCGTGAGGTCGCCGTCCACCGGCACCGCGGGAGGGGTGTTCGGGTAGCGGGTCGCGATCAGGGTCAGCGGGCGCCCGGAGCCGCCGGCGAAGTCGACAGGTGTGATCGTGTAGACGTAGCCGCGCCCCTCGCGCGGCAGAGCGGCGCGGTCGCTCGCCGTGTCGGAGAAGTGGTCGACCACCTGGAAGCGCGGCTGCAGCAGCGAGAGGGTGTCGGTCGGCGTGGCCTGGTCCGCCCCTTCGGCACCGGCGACGTCGGTCGTGTGGCGGTGCAGCACCTTGACCGGCTTCACCGTGGTGATGCGCTCGGCCTCGTCACCGTCGAGGGCGCGCCGGCGCACGAGATAGTGGGCCAGGTGGTGGTCGGGGTCGTTCTGGGCCCGGCTCGTCCCCGGCGCGGCCTGGCGTCGCCAGCTCAGCTCCCAGGCGAGAGCGATCGTGCTCGCGTCGCTGTACTGGCGCACCTGCTCGAACTCGGGCGGGAACAGGTCGAACTGGGCCTGCGCGACGTTGAAGGTGCGCACGCCCTCGCTCGCCGGGCCGGGCGCGGTCGCCTCGGGCCGCTCGCGCTGGCTGATCGACGGCTGGGCGTCCATGCCGGTCCCCACCTGGTCGAGCCAGGAGGGCCGGCGGCCGTCGGCGGTTCGCACCGCGAACACCAGCCCCATCTGGAAGGCCAGTGAGCCGGCGACCAGCTTGGCGCGCTCGCTCTGGCTGCTCTCGGCGTGGAACGCGCGCAGATCGGAGATGATGTCGTGGATGATCACGCCGCGCAGCTGGTGGGCCTGCTGGTCGGCCTGGACCGGGCTGACGGCGCCGGGATCACCGTCGTCCTGGGCGACGCCGTCGGCGGCGTAGATCGTCGAATGCGGATCGAAGGCCGACTCCAGCAGTTGGCCGTACAGCTCCTGGGGGTCGCGCTTGAGGAAGGGCGAGCCGCTGAACTGCTCGTACGCTCCGCGCACGGCCGCCTCGAAAGAGCTGTCGGAGGGGTTCTGCACCCGCGGGTCGCTGACCGGGGGGCGGTAGCCGGGCAGCGCGCCGGGATCGCCGACCGGGCGGGCGACCGCGCCGTCTCCCGCGCCGGCGTAGGTCTGCTTGAAGGCGTTGGCGAGGTGCTGCGCGAGGCTGAGCCCGTCCTCCAGGGACGTGGGGGCGCCTGGCTCCCCCGTGGCCTGGTTGACGACGCGGCGCTCGGCGGAGCCGCCGGTGTAGAGCCGCGCGGCCCAGTTCACCCCCCAGGTGATCGGCTCGCCGGCGGCGACCGCGCCGCTCACGTCGACGAACCGCGGATCGGGCAGGGGCTCGAAGTGCCGCAGCGTCAAGCTCTCGCCGGCCGCCGGCTTCGGCACGCGCAGGGCGAAGTCCTTCCCGACCACGGTGCCCTCGGCGGGTGGCGGCGGCAGGAAGCCCGGCTCGGGCTCCGCCACCGGGAAGCCGTCCTCGTCGAGTTCGAGCCCGCCCTGCGCGTCCCGGTGCAGCCGTTCGCCCTGCGGCAGCAGCACGAAGTAGATCTGGTGCTCGTCGTCCCAGCTCGGCGAGTCGCGCAGCACGAAGATGACGTAGCCGGGCACATGGAACACGTCGCCTTCGGCCTGGGCCGACGCCGCTGCGCCGAGCACGGCCGCGAGGGCGCGCGGCGGCAGGGCGGGACGACGCGCGGACGGCGTGCGGGTGAGGGCCGCCGCGGCGTCCAGCGCACCCTCGGTGCCCGGCACCGGCTCGACCTCGGTGGCCTCCAGCCCCAGCGACAGGAACTCCTTGGTCCGGTCGAGGGCGGCCTGGACGTTCTCCTCCTCGAAGGCCACCTTGACGGTGGCCTGGAGGCTGTGGCCGCAGCAGGAGACGCCGACGGTGCCGACGCCGCGCACACCGGGCACGCTCAGCCCCTTGACGCCGATCTCCAGGCCGGCGCTGAACGTGATCTCCAGGCTGAAGCTGAACGAGAGCCTGATGGTGGTGAAGACCAGCGGGATCTTGATCCAGAACTCGATGGCGAAGGCGATCTGCACCTCCAGCCCGATCGCGCCGTAGACCGCCGAGTTGGTCGTGGGGTCACGGAAGTCGATCACGCCGATGTAGCGCGCTCCGAAGGCCACCCGTGCGGTGGCGCTGATCCGCATTCCGACCAGCCCGAGGTCCACACCGGCGCTCAGTTCGAGACTGCCGCGGGCCAGGAAGCTCGTCCCGAGCACCATCTCCGTGGTCGAGACGCGGAAGATGAATCCGCCTTCGACCTCCACCGCCAGCGGGCCGAGCTTGGTGTGCCAACGCAGCATGTTGGGCCAACCCAGCTCGTAGTGGAACAGGCCCGGCTCGATCAGCAGGGTGGCCGAGAAGCGGCTGTTGGCGATCGCGTCGCGTACGAAGTCGGGCAGCGGCGGGTGGTTGCCCGGCTTGCCGCCCTCGGGCTTGGAGATGTGGGCCAGGAAGCGCTTCTGGCGCGGCGAGAGCAGCACGAAGCCGCTCAGGATGGGGTTCTCGCGGACGCCGTCCTTGTTGTCGACGTAGTCGGCGTAGTTGGTGTTGAACCAGCCGCGCACCGCCATGAAGAAGGTCAGGTCGCTGCGGAAGGCGATGATCGCGTCGACGAGGAAGACGCAGGCGAGGTCGGCCTCGGCGAAGGCCTCGTAGCGCAGGGGCGAGGCCGAGGCCGAGGTCTGCGAGATCATCGCTCGCAGCACGATCGTCCAGCGTGGATCCTGACCGGCCTCCTCCAGGTCCACCGCCCAGCGGTCGCGCTTGGACAGATCTCCCTGCGTGCGCGAGAGGCCCTCCAAGGTCTTGAGCAGCTTCTTGACGTCGTTCTCGGCGTCGGCGGCCTTGATGGAGGCGATGGTGAAGCGGTAGCCGAAGCCCATGCCGATCTCGCGCAGATAGATCTGGATGACCGGGATCATGAAGCTGACCTGGCGGATCTCCAGGTAGAGGAACCAGGCCCGCAGCCACGGCGAGCCGGCGCCGCGGCGCACGCGCAGGAAGCCGAAGCTCGCCGCGATGGCCGGCAGGCCCTGGATCTGGACCAGGCCCTCGCCGATCAGCCCGGTCTGGTCGGGCTCGTCGACGAAGTCGACCGCGCCGTTGAGCCGGAAGGCGGCGCCGAGGGCCAGGTTCACCGCCAGGCGCGTGAAGTGGATGCGCGGCACGAACTCGCCCGGCAGCGGCAGGCCGATGAACAGCTCGTGGTAGTCGGGCCGCGAGTCCGGCGTGTCGCCAGGGCCCTGGGCGAACTTCAGCTGGCCGGTCACCTGCATGGCTCCGTCGCCGCCGAAGAACTCGCACTGCGGCACGAAGCCGATCGCGCGCAGCTCCATCTCGAAGCAGCCGAGGAAGCTGAACGACTTGGGCTTGGGCAGCTCGATCAGGAACTTCACGTGCTTGCCGATCACCCGGGCGTCGCCGGTGAGCGGGCACTGGACCAGGTCGATGCGGGTCTTGCCGAGCAGGGCCAGCGGCCCGTCGGGGTCATCGCCCGGGGCCGCCACGAACTGGGCGGATCCGGTGATGGTGAAGTAGAGGTGGAAGGCGCCGTCGTCGACGAACCGCAGGCCCAGGGCGTCCACCGAGAACTGGAAGCGCGTGCCCTTGCAGTCGAGCAGCTTGACGCCGCGCAGGTTCGCGGCGCCCTGCACCAGGGTCAGGTTGCCGCCCTCGCGCTGGGCGAACTGCAGGGCGATGTCGGCCGTGGCGTCGCCCACGAGGTCGGGCGGCAGCGGGCCCGAGCCGGCGATGGTGAAGTCGGCGATGCGGTTCTCGCGGATCACGAAGCCGCTGTCGGTGAAGCGGAAGCGCGTGCGCAGGCCGTTGAGCCGGGCCGGCCGGTCGGTGACGGTGGCGGCGAGATTGACGCCCTTGGGCGTGAGGGCGAAGTCCCGCACGCTGAAGGTGATGGGCTCCTCGCTGGCCCGCGTGAAGTCGAGCTCCAGCACGGACCCTTCGGGCTGCTGGATCTGGTAGTGGTAGTCCTTCGTGGCGATGGTGAAGTAGTGGAAGGTCTTGTCGCCCAGATCCTTGCCCTTGAACCGCCAGCGCATCCCGAACAGATCGGGGAACTCGCGCTCGGGCTCCGGGGAGCGCAGCTCGATCCCCTGGTCGTGGTCGACCTTGAGGGCGAAGGTGCTGAGGTTGAAGGTCAGGCGGCACAGCAGGTCGAAGCTGAGGCTGAGGACGCGCAGCCGCACCCCGATGTCGAAGCCGACCTCGCCCTGGGGCAGGGTGATCGGCAGCCCGTCGAGCGGCGTGCGGAGATAGAGCTGCAGGAACTGGGCGTCCTCGCCCTGGCCCTGTTTGAGGAAGGGCAGG
This sequence comes from Actinomadura citrea, assembly GCF_013409045.1. Classification (NCBI taxonomy): domain Bacteria; kingdom Bacillati; phylum Actinomycetota; class Actinomycetes; order Streptosporangiales; family Thermomonosporaceae; genus Actinomadura; species Actinomadura citrea. The sequence continues at coordinate 7,202,055 of NZ_JACCBT010000001.1, forward strand.
GTGAACGCTCCGCCTGCCGCGTCGATGTTGACGCTCAGCCGTGCGGTCCAGTCCCCCTGGAGGTCAGCCGGGTCGAACGCCACGGGCGTGCAGAGGGCGGCCGGGTCGTTGAGGTCGAGCGGGGCGATCGGCGTGGTGAGCTGGCGGAAGAAGCCGGGCAGCTTCGCAGCCCCGAGCGCGACGTCCAGCAGCACCAGGCTGCGCGGTCCGTCCGTCGGTTTGAGCGTGACGCTGAAGAGAGGCTTGTCGGGCGGCGGGGGCGGCTCGTCGTTGTGCAGCTCGCGGTCGCCGTCGCGGCCCCAGGCGAAGGTGCTGCCCGCCGTCACCGGCTCGCCCCCGGCCAGAGTGACGACGAGGGCGGCGCGGCCGAGCCCCGCGCCCTGGCGCAGCAGCAGCAGCGAGAAGCGGCTGGACGCCGGCAGGCCCACGTCGAGGCCGGGGAGCGCGAAAGCGGCGCCGGGGGCGGCCGCCTGCCAGTCGAGGCGCAGCTCTTCGAGGCCGTCGCCGATGATCAGGCGCAGGGTGACCTGCTGCTCGCCCGCCGGGCTTCGGTCGCCGAGGTTGGGGATGAGCTGCCCGAGCAGCCTGTTGAGGCCGCCCTCCTTCCACTGAAGGACCAGGCACGCCTTGCCGCCCGCGCGGTGGAAGCCGACCGTGGCGCCGTCGATCACCAGCCCGGTATCGCCGATCATCACGGGATGGGGCAGCTCAGCGGTGAACGGCGCGTCGAACTTGATGCCGTCCTTGCCGGCGCTCCCGCTGAGCTTCGGCATCGCGAGCTGGACGAACGGACGTCCGGGATCGGGCTCATAGCGGGCGTCGCCGCCGTTCGTCACCTTGCGCATCGGGCGCAGCAGCTCCGTGCCGAAGCGCAGCGCGACGGGCACGTCGACCACGCGCAGGACGGTCTGCGGCAGCACGTCGATCTCCAGGCCCAGCTCGGCGGGCGCACCATCGCCGCGGGCGGGGAACAGCACGAGGCTCACCGCGTCGAGACCGGGCAGACCCAGCACGAGTTCCTGCTCGAAGAGCAGGCGGGTGGTCAGATTGACCTCGCCGGCCTTGGCGGTGGTCTGCGGCGGCTCGATCCAGACATGGTCGAGCGTGGCCGGGTCGGGGGGCTTGGGCAGGAAGGCCGGCCACTTGCTGCCCAGGAAGTCATTGAGGGTCACGAACATGCTGCTGCTGCTCATGGCAGGCAACCCCCCCACGCCTCGCGCGAGTCCACGTCGGCGTAACGGTCGTATTTGTCCTGATCCTTGCTACTGAGCACCGTCTGTGTCGTGGGGAGCGGGATAGGGGTGAGGGCGGTCGGCAGGGCGACCCCGCTGCCCGGCGTGCCCCAGGTGCCGTCCCAGACGTTGAGCGCCTTGTCGATGTCGGCGATCTTCTGCTGGTCGGCCGGGCCGAGCAGGCCGAAGTGGTCGCTCCAGAGCCGCGTCCGGTACTGCTGCACCAGCACGTCGTCCTCGTCGAGCAGGCCCACCGCGTGCTCGACGTCGCTGTAGAGGCTGCGCCGGAAGGCGTTGGCCGAACCGATGATCGCCCAGTGGTCGTCGACGATCGTGCTCTTGGTGTGCACGATCAGGTCGCGGCTGAAGGCGCGCACCCTGCCCCGCTGCTGGCCGTTCAGGTCGTGGAGCAGGCCCTTGAACAGCGCGACGTTGGCGTACGGAGGGAAGTGCGGGTCGTTCGGGTCGGTGATCCCGGTCACCAGGATCACCTTGAGATCGTTGCGGGCCTTGAGCGCCTGGTTCAGCCAGATCATCACTTCGACGGACCAGAATCCCTGGTCCTCGATGTAGACGTAGTTCTCGGCGGTGAGGATGGCGTTGAACCAGGCGGAGCGCACCTCGAAAAGGCCGTCGGGAGCGAAGGAGATCTTCTCGTTCTCGGGCAGGATGTTGAAGGTCGTGTAGTTGAAACGCGGCACGGTGCGCAGCGACTGGACGTGGTGTTTGCCCACCGGCGTGGTCGGCAGGGTGCGCGCCGGGGCGGTGGGCGTGCTCGGTAAGTGGCTGACGATCTTCTCGTCGGCATAGCGAAAGGATCTGACCTTTCGCGCCTTGACCTCGTTCCACATGCTCCGGTACAGGTCGTACATCGCCTGCACCGCCGGGCCCTCGACCTTCGCCTGCACGTCGTGCCACTGTGCGGGGGGATGCGGTTGGGCGCCGTGGCGATCGCCTACCAAATCGAGCCCACCGGTGTAACCGATGGCGCCACTGCCGTTACCGACGAGCACCATCTTGGTGTGCACCGCGCCGGCGGAGTGGGAGATGATGTTCAGGCAGGCCTTGTCGGCGAGGGCGGGCGCCTTGCGTAATTCACGGATCGCGGCCATCGTGCCCACGTTGACATCGCGAATACTGCCCGCCCCATTCTGGATCGACGCGGTCAGTACGAAGTAGTCGGCCATTACGGAGGACGACACCCAGCCCAGGACGCGGACGTCGACTCCGGCCGCCGCCTTGGCCTTGAGCAGGTCGACCAGGTGGTTCGGGTCTCCGGGACCGTCGAGGGAGAACGGGTTCTCCAGCCCGATCGAAGGCCCGGTCGAGGCGCCCGACGAGCCGGGCGAGGGGTTGACCTTGCCACCCATGAGATGGAGCCACCAGCCCGCGATGTAGAGGAACTGGTTGCTGTTCTCGCTCGGCGTCCCCTGGCCCAGGGCGGCGATCTGCGCGGCGAGGTCGGCGAAGTAGGCGCCGCCGTCGATCAGCGGGGTGACCCGGCAGCCGGCGAAGGTGGCCGGCAGCGGTTCCGAAGGGGGATTCGTATCGTCGGGCTGAACGAAGTACTTCTTTTTCAGAGCATCGATATCAGCCACCAGACGGGCCCCCGAAGCTATATGCGACCACAACAACAGAATTCAGCATTCTGGGGTTGCAGAAGATGGCAGACTAATATCGATCAGGAACGACGATCAGCCCCGGTCGATGAGGTGGAACCAGCGATGACCTGATTTTCCCACCGGGAGGCCCATCTCCACAACTGTTCGGCCCGATCCGGTCAACCCGGCTTCCCTCCGCCAGATTGTCATACTGTGTGCTGTTTGTCCCCGGACCGGGACGTGGATGTCGACGTTTTATTCGACACGGCACCGATGATCTCGTCGCGAGATTAGGGAACCGTGAATACCTTCGACCCGGGCAACGCGGTGGGAGCGGTCATCGGTGATCCCCGATCGGTCGCCCTGGCCTATGAGGGGCTGGCCGGCGTCGCGGTGCTCGAGGGCGCGGCCGAGGAGGCGCTGCGCCTGCTGCGGGAGGCGGCCGCGCTGCGGGAGTCGGTCGGCGCGCCGCTGCCGCCCGCCGAGAGCGGCGACGTCGACCGGATCCGGGCGGCGCTGGGCGCGGGCGGCATCGTGCGCTGACCGTCGGCCGATCGGCGGTGTCGATTGTCGGACCGGTGCGCGACGCTGTCTCCCGGCCGAAGAAGAACGAGGTACGGGAGAACGGAATGGACCAGGACACGTGGTGGGAGCTGATCGAGAAGGCGCGGGCCGTGGCCGGCGACCGCGCCGACGACCGCGATCGTCCCGATGATCCGCTGGTCCGGATCCTGACCGACCGGCTGGGCGAGCTGGACGGCCCCCAGATCCTCGACTTCGACGTCCGGCTGACGCGCGTGACCGACTCGGCCTACCGGCGTCCGCTCTGGAACGCCGCCTACCTCATCGAGGGCGGCTGCGGCGACGACGGCTTCATGGACTTCCGCGCCGGGCTCGTCCTGCTGGGACGCGAGGTGTTCACCCGCGCCGTCGCCGACCCCGATGCCCTCGCCGCCGTGCCGACGGTGACCCGGATGAGCCGAGGGGAAGGCGGCTGGATCGGTTGCGAGGCCCTGCACTACGCACCCAGGACCGCCTACCACCGCGTCATGGGCGAAACGACGTCGTTCGACACGGCGATGGAGGACGCAGTGCGCTCGATGCGGCGGCCTGAAGCACCCCTGGGGGCGGGCTGGGACGTCGAGGACGACGACGAGACCCGGCTGCGGCTCCCCCGCCTGGCCGCGCTCTTCCTCTGAGCCGCCCGAAGCGCTGGCCTGTGACGGGCCGGCCGTCCGATGGTGTCGGTCAGTGGTGCCAGGGGAGGCGGACCGGCTCGGAGGGCGCGCGGCCCGCGAGGAGGTCGGTGAGGAGTTCGGCGAGCATGAGCGGATAGACCGGCTCTTCCAACCTCGCCAGTTCCTCCAGCGGCCACCAGCGGTGGGCGCTGACATGCTCGCGTTCGACCGGGGTGAACCCGGCGGTGTCGATATCGCGGGCTGGCGTGCGAAGCAGGAAGAAGTCGTCCCGGAACAGCCCTCGGGCCCAGCCGAAATCCGCGTGGCCGGAGGTCAGGGCGACCCGCGGGCCGAGGTCGCCCGGGGAGACGATCAGGCCTGTCTCCTCACGCAGCTCGCGGGCCGCGGCCGCGCGCAGGCTCTCGCCCTGCTCCACGCCTCCGCCCGGAGTGATCCAGCAGTGGCCCGCCTCGGGCTTGCCGGAGACCTTCGGCCAGCGGAACAGCAGGACGCTGTCGGTGTCGTCCACCAGCAGCACACGGGCGGTGCGCCGCCGGTAGACCTCGTCGGCCGGCGCGCTGGTCACGAGCCCAGTACGGAGTCCAGCTTGGCCAGCTGGGCGTCGTAGATGCGCTGCAGGCCCTTGGGGGCGAAGGTCCGCTCGAAGAAGCCCCCGATGCCGCCCGCTCCGTCCCAGGTGGTGGTGACTTGCACGCGCGCGCCTTCGGCGGCCGGGGTGACCGTCCACGTGGTGACCATCGAGGAGTTGGCGTCCCGTTCCACCAGGCGGTCGCCGGCAGGGGTGCTCACGGTGAAGAGGCAGTCGCGCACCCGCTTGCTGGTGGCCGCCAACTTCCAGTGCACCACGGTGCCCTCGCCCTGACCGCCTTCCCGCACCTCGTACTCGCTGAAGTGCTCCGTCAGCATGCGGGAGCGCACTCCCGTGTAGTCGCCCAGCGCTCCGAGCACCTGGTCCGGGCCGGCCTTCAGCGTTCTCTCCGCGGTCACCACGACTTGTCCCATGCCGATCATCCTTTCACCGCACCGGGCCGATGTCGCCCAACCCCACGCCGCGCACCGCGGCCCCACATCCCTGGGGCCGGGGGGCTTGACGACCGCCCTTCCTACGACCGAAGGACGGCTTGAACCGGCCACCAGCGGGTGGGGACAAGACCCGTTCGACGTGGTTCTCTACGACTATCCCGGCAATCGGGCGAGGGTCGTTGCGCGTTGTGGAGAGCCAAGTGAACACGATCAGATCTCGGGCGCCCGGACCCCCGGTGGAAGCCGCCCAGCGGAGGGCGAGGATCGCCGGTGTCTGGTTCGTCCTCACCTTCGTCTTCTCGATCCCGGCGGTGCTGCTCTACGACCCGGTCCTCAATGACGCGCACTACATCGTGGGAGCGAGCGCGGACGCGCAGGTGCGGATCGGAGCCCTCCTCGAGATTCTGACCGCCATCGCGAACACCGCCACCGCGGTCGTGCTGTTCCCGATCCTGAAGCGGCAGAGCGAGAGCATCGCCCTCGGCTACGTCGGCACGCGGATCCTCGAATCGACCGTCATCGTGGTGGGAGTCGTCAGCGTGCTCGCCGTCGTGGCGTTGCGGCAGGACCTGGCGGACGGGGGCAGCGCCGATGCCGTTCCGATCGGCCGGGCGCTGGTGGCACTGAAGGATCAGACGTTCCTGCTCGGCCCCGCCTTCTGCGCGGGCTTCGGCAACGGGCTGCTGCTGGGCTACCTGATGTACCGGTCGGGTCTGGTGCCACGCCCCATGGCGCTCATCGGGCTCATCGGAGGCCCCCTCGCGTGCGCCACCGCGACCGCCGTCCTGTTCGGCGCCTACGAGCAGCAATCCCCGGTGAATTTTCTGTTCACGGCACCAGAAATCGTCTGGGAAGTGTCATTGGGCATCTGGCTCATCACCAAGGGCTTCCGCCCCGCCCCCCACATCACAGGAACGGCCCGCAAAGCAACCCAGGAGCCCGACACAGTGTGACGATTTGCTTCATTTGCGGGGAAATCCGTCGCCCGATGAGCGGCGAGCTCGTTCCCGACGCCCTCGGGGGTTCAGTTCTCTTCGAGGATGGCGCCGAGGCGGTCCACGGTGGCGCGGGACTGCAGGTGCAGGTCGGCGATGTCCAGTCCCTCGTCGCCCAGCACGACGAGCAGCCCCGTGCGCCGGACGGCGTAGACCACGATATGACCGCTCTGGCATCGGGTCACCACCTCGCGCAGCTCGCCCATGCCGACCTCGTTTCCCGCGCTTCGGCCGAGGCCCAGTGAGGCCGCGGCCAGCGCCGCCAGGACGTCGGGCCGGACCTCGTCGGTGTCGGAGGCCACCAGTATCCCGTCCACCGACGCCACGGCCGCGTCCGTGACGCCCACGACCTGGCCGCGGAGTTTCTGCAGTTCCGCCAGCACCGCTTCGCGCATACCCGTTCCCCCTTGATCGCCCCGTGACGGAGACGCGGTCAGACGCTGAGTTCGGCTTCGATGCGCCGCAGGTGGTGCCGGGCGAGCGCCAGGTTGGCGCGTTCCCGGTTGAGCGCGAGGTAGAGGAAGAGGCGGCCGTGGCCGCGCCCGAGGATGCGGATCAGGTGGTACTGCCGGTTCAGCGTGATGAGGACGTCCTCGATGGCGTCGTCGATGGCCAACGACTCCAGAGTGCGAACCTTGGCGCGCACGACCTCGGTGTTGCCGGCGGCCGCGACGTCCAGGTCGAGCTCGGGGCCGCCTCCCAGCGCTCCAAGGGACATGCCGCTGTCATAGTCGACGAGGGCCACGCCGATCGCGCCCTCGACGGCCATGGCCTCCTTGAGCGCCGTTTCGATGTTCATACCACTCCCGACGAATTGCTTATTTTGGCCGCTAATATATCTCGCGAACGGGCTTCCACAACCGGGAAACCTCGGATTCCGCCGATCCGGCACCGTGGCCACACTCAATGGGGCATGCGGTACCACCAAAGAAGGCGAGAAGGGACAGATGGCATCAGAAGCGCAGCCCCCGGGAGAACGCGGGCGTGACCACGCGGGCGTGCTGACCTCGGCGCTGACCCGGCGCGGCCGGCAGCGGTTCACCGGAACGCTGCGGATGGACGGGTCCCCTGGAGGCTCGGTGAGCATGCGCGACGGCCTGGTGGTGGCCGCCTCCACCCCTGCCGCGCCGGGGCCCGAGCCGTTGCTGCTGCGGTCGGGGCGGATCAGCGAAGCCGACTGGAGCGCCGCCTTCACCGCCGGGGCCCCCGACGGCCGGCTGGAGCGTGAACTGGTCGTGCGCGGGCTCCTGGGTGACGCCGGCGTGCAGGTCATCACCCGCGCCGCGGTCGCCGACGCACTGTTCGCCATGGCACTGTGCGGGGTCCGCACCTGCACGGCCGACCCCGATGATCCCGCCCCGCTGCTCGCGTCCGACCCGGGCCTGGACACCGAACGGGCCATCCGCGAGATCCGCCGCCGGCTCGATCTCGCCCACTCCTGGACCGCGCTGGGCCTGTCCATACGGTCGAGGCCGCAGAGCAGGCGCCCCACGGGTTCCGTGCCCGTCAACGCCCAGCGGCAGGAACTGCTCGCCAAGGTCAACGGCCGCCGGACACCGCGCGACATCGCCTTCGCACTCGGACGCGGCCTGTTCCCGGTCATGAGCGACATGGCCACTCTCATCGTCGACGGGCTCGCCACCGTCGAGCCGCCCCTCGCCGGAGGGTCCGAGGCCGTCCTCGACCCGGCGCCGGGAGGCGGGCCCGCCGCCCGTCCGCAAGATCTCCCGAGCGAGAGCATCCGGTCGCAGGCGGTGCCGCCTCCCCCGCACCAGAACGCCCCCTCCCAGGAGTCGGCCGGATTGCCACGGCGCAGATACCGGAAGACCGACTTTGGACGATGGTTCCAAGAGGAGCCGCCAACCTGACGTCGAGCCTTTTCGCTCACGCGGCCTCGCGAAGCGGAAAGGGCGGGGTCAACCCGTCCGGCGCGGCCGGACTTGGCCAGCGTGTCGGACGGCGGCTAGTCTTGCTCCGGCAATAACTTGATCTTGGGTGGAGGTCGTACGTGGCCGAGGATGGCCTGTCCCCGGAAATCGATCTCTCTCGTCCGAGCGTCGCCCGCATGTACGACTACTACCTGCACGGGAAAGACAACTACCAGGTCGACCGCGACGCGGCGGACCGGGTCGCGCGGGCCATGCCGGAGATCGGCGAGCTCGCCCTGGAGAACCGCTCGTTCCTGCGCCGTTCCGTGCGGTACATGGCGCGCCAGGGAATCCGGCAGTTCCTCGACATCGGCTCCGGGCTGCCGACCGTCGGGAACACGCACGAGATCGCCCATGAGATCATCCCGGACGCCCGCGTCGTGTACGTCGACAGCGATCCGGTGGTCCTGGTGCACGGGCGCGCACTGCTCGCGACCAACGAGTTCACCACCGTCGCCCAGGCCGACATGCGCCGGCCCGCCGAGGTCCTCGATCACGCGCGGAGGACCGGGCTGATCGACTTCGCCGCTCCGGTCGGCGTGCTGATGATCGCCATGACCCACTTCCTCACCCTGGAGGAGCGGGAGGGCGTCATGGCGCCCTTGCGCGAGGCCCTTGCGCCGGGCAGCCACCTCGCCGCGACGCATGTGACGACGGAAGGGCATGCCGCGGCGGCCGTCGAGCAGATCGAGGGAGCCTACGCGGCCACCCCCACCCCCATCTATTTCCGCGGTAGAACAGAAATCGAGCTCTTTTTCGACGGCTTCGAACTCGTCGATCCGGGCCTGGTCACCATCGATGCGTGGAACCCCGAAGGCGACGAGGCGGACCGGCCGGCCGCCGATGTCGGCAAATGGCTTTACGGCGGCATCGGCCGCATCGGCTGACCCCGGGCGGGCGAGCCGGCCAGACCAACTCGCCGCCGGCATACCGGCGGTCCCACCCTGCACTGTCCGCGGCTTCTCCTTCTCCGTGACGCCTTGCGAGGCTTACCCGGTGGGTGGAGAACTGTGCCGCGGGGGCGTGGGGCCAAAGACCGCCATACCCCTTCCTCAGGTACAAGTGCGGCGCAGAGGGTGGTGCCCGTCCCCCACTGTCTGGAGGCTGGTTTCATGACCAGTGCCGCCTGCTCCGATGATCACCTGACGTCGTCGGCCCCTGGGGTGGGCCGGTGAGGCTGCCGCTACGACGCGGACGCGTCGCCGCGCCGGTCCAGGGACCTCTGGGACCGGCTTTGAGCGAGCACAAGTGGTATCGCAAGGCCGCCGAACTGTCCGACACCGGGACGCTCACCATGGCGCGGCGGCTGCCGACGCTGATCGGGCAGGTGATGCGGCTCGCGTGGCGGGCGAGCCGGCGGGACCTGGCCGCGACGATCGCGTTCAACGTGGCCGCCGGGGTGTTCACCGCGTTCGGGCTGCTGGCGACCACCGGAGTGCTGACCGCCCTGTTCTCGGCGGGCCCGACCCCGGATCGGGTGCGGTCCGCGGCGCCGGAACTGGTGCTGGTGGGGGCGGCGGTCACGGTCCGGGCGGTGTTCTCGGCGGCGGCGCAGTGGGCGCAGGCCCGGTTGCGTCCGCAGGTCCAGCAGATCGTCGAGCAGCAGTTGTACGAGCTGACGACCGCCATCGAGCTGGCGGCCTTCGACGACGCCGAGTTCCAGGACGACCTGCACAGGGCCCGGCTGCGGGGCATGGACTCGGCTCCGTCCATGGTCGACAACGCGGTGGACCTGTTCACCGCGGCCGTCGGCGTCACGGCGGCGGCCGGCGCGCTCGGCGTGCTGCACCCGGTGCTGCTGCCGCTGCTGCTGCTGACCGCGCTGCCCGAGGGATGGGCGGCGGTCCGCGCGGCCCGGCTGGGGTACCTGACCCAGCTGGATCTGGTGGAGGTGCGGCGGCGGAGCTGGATCATGTCCGATCTGATGACCGAGCGGCGCCACGCCGCCGAGGTCCGCTCCTTCACCGTCCGGGCCTTCCTGCTGCGCCAGTACGCCGCACTGGCCGCCCACATCCGTCGCGTGCTCCTCGACCTGGCACGCAGGCAGACGATGTCCCAGGTCTGGGGTGATGCCCTCAAAGGGGTCGCGACGGCGTTGATGTACACGGCGCTCGGACTGCTCCTGTGGCGGGGCGTGATGCCGCTCGCGGTGGCCGGAACGGCGGTCCTGGCGATCCGCGCCGGACAGACCTCCCTGGTCAACCTCGTCTACGCCCTGAACCGCTGTTACGAGGACGGCCTGTACTTCAGCGACTACATGGCCTACTGCCAGACCGCCGAGAAGCGCGTGCAACGAGCCCGCATCGGCGTCCGCGAACTGGACGACGTGGAGAGGCAGCTTGGGGAGCTGCGCGGGTTCGGGGAGATCTGCGCCGAGGAGGTCACCTTCACCTACCCCGACAGCGACGCGGCTTCGCTGTGCGCGGTGTCGGTGCGGCTCGGCCGCGGGGAGATCGTGGCGCTGGTCGGGGAGAACGGATCGGGGAAGACGACCCTCGCCAAGATCCTCGCCGGCCTCTACGCCCCGCAGAGCGGCGTCGTCCGCTGGGACGACACCCGCGTGAGCGACCTGGACCCCGAGGCCCTGCGGCGGGCCATCGCCGTCGTCGCCCAAGACCACACCCACTGGCCGATGACCGCCGCCGACAACATCACCATGGGCGACGACCTGGCCGCCACGGGCGTGCGGGCGAGCGTCGACGAGGCCGCGACCTCGGCCGGCGCCGACCAGGTGATCGCCAACCTGCCCCTCGGCCTCGACACTCTGCTGGACAAGCGCTTCGCCAACGGATGCGAACTGTCGGGCGGGCAGTGGCAGCGGCTGGCGGCCGCGCGCGGCTTCTACCGGGACGCGCCCCTGCTGATCTGCGACGAGCCCACCGCCGCACTCGACGCCCGCGCCGAACACCACCTGTTCGACCAGATCCGCCGGCACGCCGCGCAGCACGGGCGCACCGTCCTGCTGATCACCCACCGGCTGGCGAGCGTCCGGCACGCCGACCGCATCTACGTCCTCGACGGCGGCCGCGTCACCGAGCACGGCGACCACCACGAACTCATGGCTGTGAACGGCCTGTACGCCGAACTGTACGAACTGCAGGCATCGGCCTACCGCCAAGGCGAGACGGCGACGACGCCCTCACCATCAGCCCGGGAAGCGGCCACCTGAAACCGAGCGCTCCATCCTGGAGACGCCGTCCAGGGCCCCCTGCCTCCGCCGCCGGGGCGGCCCGGCGCCGTTTCCCGGCCTCATCCGGGGAAGGCGATCGTGCTCATGAGGGCGTTGGCCTCCTGGCGGGAGTCCAGGCGGGTGTGCTGCACGACGATGGGGACGTCGCTGGTGACCACGAGGCAGTAGTCGGTGCCGGGGGGGATCCGCTCCGGAGTGCTCAGGTCGTTGATCCGCTGATGGAAGGCCCGCCGGGCGGGAACGGGGAGGACGAACGGGCCCGCAGGTTCCCGGTCGGTGAAGTACACCTGCACCTCGACCCGCGCCTCGGCCTCTCCCGCGTTGAGCATGCAGATGCTGTCGTGGCTCGTCATCTCAGGTGCGGGACCGGAACTGCGAGGCGGGATGTAGCCGTCGGCGACGACCCATGTGCGAGAGCCGATACCGGCCGGGTGTCGTTGCATGAGCGCTCCTTCGGTTGGCGGTGGCGGCCCTTGCCGCGTGGCCGCGGATGTCCGCAGCGCGGCAGGTCAGAAGTCGTTGGCGCCGCGGGCGGTGAGGCCGCCGTCGACGTGGAGGTGGCTGCCGGTGACGTAGCCGGCCTTCGGGCCGAGCAGCCAGTCGATGGCCTCGGCGATCTCCCCGGGACGGGCGAGCCGGCCCATCGGGATCTGGGTCCGGGCGCGCGCGGCGATGTCGTCGTCCGCACCGGTGGTGACGTCGAGAAGAGGGGTCGCCGTGGCACCGGGGACGACGCCGTTGACGCGGATGCCGTATGCCGCGTACTCGACGGCGAGTGCTCTGACCAGGGCGGAGATTCCGCCCTTCGAGCTCGCGTAGGCACTGTTGGCCCCTCCGGCGAACGCGACGAACGCCGAGGGCGAGGAGACGCAGACGATCGCGCCGGGCAGGCTCTCGGCCAGGAGCAGCCGGATGCCGTCGCGGCAGGTGAGGAACGTCCCGCTGAGGTTCACGCCGAGCACTCCCGACCAGTCCGCGAACGTCGTCTCGTGCGCCTCCCGCGCGATCTCCACGCCGGCGTTCGCGACGATATTGACCGGAACTCCCAGGCTCGCCCGGCACCGGGCGTAAGCGTCGGCCACCTCCCTTTCGGAAGAGATGTCGGCCGCGATGGCCAGCGCTCGCGGGGCTCCCCGCTCCTCCGCCTCCGCGGCGACCGCCCGGACACCGGCCTCGTCCCTGTCCAGAAGGGCGAGGGGGTGTCCGGCCGACGCCCTCAACAGCGCGGCGGCCCGGCCGATGCCGGAGGCGGCTCCTGTGATCAAAGTGACTTCGCCGGACATGTGCCTTCCCTGGTCTCGGTCGATCTCCGGAAGCCGGAGGGCATGGTGGTGCGACGATCACGGGCGCAGCAGACCGGTCGCGTCGGTGTAGCGGGCCAGGGCCTCCGGGTCGAGGTGGAGTCCAAGGCCGGGCGTTTCGGGAATGGCGAGCATCCCGTCCTCGTCCAGCCGCCAGGGCTCGGCGGTGACGTCGTCGACATAGGGCGACCCGGTGACGTACTCGACGAGGTCCGTGCCCGGCAGCGCCGAGGCGAGCTGGAGGTCGGCGGCGAGCCCTACGGCGGTGTTCCAGCCGTGCGGGATCAGCCGCACCCCGTGGTCCTGCGCCGCCCAGCCGATGCGGCGCTGCTCGCTCAGGCCGCCGACCTTGGTCACGTCCGGCTGGACGATGTCGAGGGCGCCGGCCTCCAACCAGGGGTGAAAGCTCTGCCGCCTGGTCAGCACCTCCCCGCCCGAGATCGCCACGGTCGCCTCACGGCGCAGATGCGCGTAGTCCTCCAGGGCGTCGGGGCTGAGGGGCTCCTCGAACCAGGCGACATCGTGGCAGTCGAGCATCCGGGCCGTGCGCAACGCCCACTTGTAGCCGTTCCCCCAGGCGCTGTCACTGCCGCCCGCGTCGACCATGAGCAGGGCGTCGGCTCCCACGGCCTCGCGGGCCGCGGCCACGATCCGCTCGTCGAGCTCCGCGCTGACCCGGCCGAACGGACCCCAGCCGATCTTGAAGGCCCGCCAGCCGCGATCGACGAGCCGCGCCAGCCGATCGGTCAGGATCTCCGGCGCGTCCATGAGCAGAGAGGCGTAGGGCCGGACGCGCTCCCGGTACCGCCCGCCCAGCAGGCGGCCGACGGGCTGGCCGGTCACCTGGCCGAGCACGTCCCACAGCGCCATGTCGATCCCGCTGATCGCGTGCGTCACGGTGCCGCCGCGGCCCATCCAGAACGTGGCCCGGTGCAGACGTTCGGAGACCCGCTCCGGCTCGGTCGCCTCCTCCCCGATCAGCATCGGCCGCAGGATCTCCAGGGCGCCGCGGACCAGGGCCTCGCTGGTGAACACGCTTCCGACGCCGACCGGCCCTTCGTCGGTGTGCACCGCCACCAGAGTGTGGACGACGTCGTCGGGGCTGAGTTCCTCCTGCCAACCGCCCTGGGGGGTGGCGCCCCGCAGACCGGCCGCACGGATGTCACGGATCTTCATGGGTGTCCCGATTCGTTAGGGAACCGCTCCTGGGCGGTCGTGGTGGAGCGGACGGGCCGCACGGCCGGCTGCGACCGCTCAGCCGTGGTCAACGATCTTCTGCAGCTCGGACGCCAGCGCGGCGGCGGCCTGCTCCGGCGGTTCGGCCCCGCGCAGCGAGGCGTTGAAATGCTTGGCCATCGCCAGCGACATGTCCGCGTAGTACGGCGAGATCGGCGGCGTCGTGGTGTGCGGCACGACCGTGCGGGCCCTGCCCAGGACGGGCATGGTCCCGAGGACCTCGGCGTCGCCGTACAGGCCGGTCAGCGTCGGCATCAGCGACCCCTCGGTCGCCCAGATCCGCTGCTGCGGCTCCGCGGCCAGGTACGTGATCAGGCTCCAGGCCAGGTCCTTGCGGCGGGACTCCCGGTTGAGGAAGAGGTTCCAGCCGCCGCCCACGTTGACGTGCGGCAGACCCTGCTGCGCGACCGGCAGTTCGGTCACGCCCACCTGGGAGCGGCTCAGTTTCGACTGGGTCTTGTCGGAGACCACGCTGTACAGGTAGCCCCAGCTCCGGAGGAACACGGCCTTGCCGCCCACGAACGAGCCCGCGGACTCGTCCTCCTTGAACTCCGCGACGCTCGCGGGCGAGGCGCCGCTTGCGACGAGACCCCGTGCGATCTGCAGCCCGCGCACCGCCGCCGGCTCGCCGATCACGACCTTGCCGTTCCGCAGGACGTCGCCGCCCGAGGAGCGGATGAACTCGGTCCCGTTGACGGTGCCGCCCTCGTACCGCGCGCCCTGGAAGACGTACCCGTTGAGGATCTTCGTGTCCGCCTTGACCTTGAGGGCCATCTCCTGGAGTTCCTGCCAGGTCTCGGGCGGGCCGCCGTACCCGGCCTTCTCCAGGAGGTCCTTGCGGTAGTAGAGGAAGCCGGCGTCGTTGAACCACGGCACGCCGTAGAGCTTGCCGCGGTAGGTGTTGGCGGCGATGGTCGCGGGCAGGAAGGCCGCACGCGCCGCCGGAGCGAGCCGCGGGGTCAGGTCCGCGAGCCAGCCGTGCGCGGCCAGTTGCGCGGGCCAGGAGACGTCGCCCGCGATGACGTCGATGTCGTCGGAGCCCGCCTGGAACTGCGTGCGGATCTGGTCGAAGTAGGCGCCGGTGTCCGCCGGCATCGTCCGGTACTCGACGGTCACGCCGTGCGCCGCCTGGAACTGGGCCAGCGGTTTCCTGAGCAGCTCGCGCTGGTCGGTGGACGCGGCGAGCACGACCTTGCGCCCGCCGCCGGCGGCGTCGTCCCCTCCGCCGCAGGCGCTCAGCCCCAGGAGGGCGGCGCCGGCGGTGCCCGCCTGCAGGAATCGACGGCGGGACAGTGTGGTGCCGGACACGGACGTGCGTGACGTCGACATGGTGGTTCCTTTCGCGAGGGAAATCGCGATGTGGGGTGGGTCGCGGGCGGGGCCGCACGGGCGTCAGCCCTTGAGCGCGCCGGCCATGAGGCCGGCGACCAGGCGGCGCTGGAAGACGAAGACGATGACCAGGATCGGAAGGGTCACCGTGATGGACGCCGCGGCCTGGGCGCCGAAGTCGATGGTGTGGGTGGTGGCGAAGCCCGGGATGGCGACGGTGACCGGCCAGTGGTCCTGCGAGAACAGGAAGGTGTTGGCGAACAGGAACTCGTTCCAGGCGAAGACGAACACCAGCAGTCCCGCGGTGACGACGCCCGGAGCGGAGAGCGGGAGGATGACGCCGGTCAGGACCCGGAATGTGGAGGCTCCGTCGACCCGGGCCGCCTCCTCCAGGTTCCGGGGCAGGGTGCGGAAGAACGCCGTCAGGATCCACACCGTCAGCGGCAGCGCGAACGCGCTGTCCACCGCGATGATCGCCGCGTAGGTGTCCAGCAGTCCGAGCTCGCGGAACTCCTTGAACAGCGGCGCGATGATGGCGACGGTGGGGAAGAAGGCGAGGGCGAGGAACCCGGTGAGCAGGGCGGCCTTGCCCCGGAAGCGCACCCGGGCCAGCGGGTAGGCGGCCAGCACGCCGAAGGTGAGCGAGACCAGCGTGGTCGCGCCGGCGATGAGCACGCTGTTGAGGAGCGCCCGGCGGAACTCGGGGGCGCCGAACACGGTGGTGTAGTTGGAGAGCGTCGGGTGGGGCGGGACGATGGGCGGCGGCGTCGCGAGCAGGTCGGCGCGCGTGCTGAGGCTCATCTTGAGCACCCACGCGACCGGCGCGACGACGGCCAGGACGAACACGGTCAGGAAGAGGTAGAAGAAGGCGTCGCGCGCCCGGGTGCCTTTCCGGTCGGGGCCGGACGAGGTCGTCGCTGCCATGGCGTCAGTCCTGTTCTCCCGGGTCGGACCGCAGGGTCCGCATGTAGATCAGCGCGATGACGATCGAGGACAGGAACACCAGGACCGCCGCCGCGGTCCCCTTCGCGAAGGCGAGTTCGCTGATCCGGACGGTCCTGTAGACGTACGTGGACAGTGATTCCAGTTGCCGGTCGCTCATCACCCAGAACAGGTCGTAGACGCTCCATGCCTCCAGCGTCCGGAACAGCAGCGCGACCAGGATCGCCGGCTTGAGCATCGGCAGCGTGATGCGCCACAACCGCACCAGCGGCCCGGCGCCGTCGACGAGCGCGGCCTCGTTCAGCTCCTCCGGAATGGTCTGCAGTCCGGCCAGGAGGAGCAGCGTCACGAAGGGCGTGGTCTTCCAGACGTCCACGCCGATCGAGGCGATCATCAGAGAGTGCTGGTCGGACAGCAGGGAGGAGTCGCCGAACCCGATCTGCCGGGCCAGGTACGGAACGATGCCGACCTGGTCCTGGAGCATGAGACGCCACATCAGGGCGGACACGACGACCGGGAACGCCCAGGGCACGAGCACCGCCGACCGGACAAGGCCGCGAGCGCGGAAGCGGCGGTGCAGCGCCAGCGCGGCGGCCAGCCCGATCCCGAACTCCAGCACGACGCTGACCGCCGTGAAGACGGCGGTGTTGGCGCTCGCCGTGATGAAGTCCGGGTCGTCAAGGAGCGCGCGGTAGTTGGCGAGCCCGTTGTACGGTCCGGTTTCCGCGACGCTCGCGTCGTGGAAGCTCAGGTAGAGCGTGTAGAGGACGGGGACGAGCGCGACGGCGCCGACCAGGAGAACGGCGGGCGACAGCATGGCCACCGCCAACCGGCCTTCGGCGTCGGCGGATCCGCGCGGCCGCGAGCGCCCGCCGGTCACCGGGACCGTCCGGCCCGCGAGCCGGGATGCCCTCAGGGTCATGCGCCGTCCCCCTCCCCGCCGTCGGCGTCGAGGACGACGCCCTCGGCGGCCGCGAGTACGAGGGCATCGGCGGGACGGGCCCCGGCCCGGCCACGGTCGGCGGTGGAGAGCACGACGGTCGCCGGCCCCGGCAGCGGGACGCGCAGCGGGCGGTCCGTCAGGTTGAGCATGACGATCTTGTGGTCGGAGCCGGCCCGCCGCTCGTACGCCAGGCAGCCCTCCGGCGCGCCGGGCAGACCGCGGTAGCCGCCCTCGCGCAGCGCGGCGCTGTCGCGGCGCAGCGCGATCAGCGACCGGTAGAGGCAGAGCAGGGAGCCGGGATCGGCGAGCTGAGCGGCGACGTTGAGGGTCGCGGCCTCGGCCGAGACCGGCAGCCACAGGTCCTGCGCGGGCGCGGTGGAGAACCCGGCGTTGGGCCCGTCGTTCCACGGCATCGGCGTGCGAATCGGGTCGCGGGACCGGCCGCCGGCAGTGAGACCGAAGGTGTCGCGCTGACGCTCGCGGGGGACGTCCTGGTCGCACATGCCGAGTTCGTCGCCGTAGAAGATGATCGGCGTGCCGCGGAGGGTGAGCAGCAGCATGGCGGCGACCCGGACCTGGTCCCGGCCGAGGCGCGTGGCCAGGCGGGGCCGGTCGTGGTTGCCGAGCGCCAGGATCGGCCACGCGTCGTCGGGCGTCGCGGCGTCCAGATCGTCCAGTTCGCGGGCGAGGTCGGCCGCCCGCCACGACGTCTCGATCAGACGGAACGCGAACGGCATGTGGATCTCGTCCTGGTCGGCGCCGAAGAAGCCCGCCCAGTCGGACCACCCCATGGCCTCGATCTCGCCGACGAGCACCCGGTCGGGGTACTCGTCCACCACGGCGCGGATGGCGCGCAGGACGCCGTGCACGTCCGGATGCAGGCGGTCGTGGATGTGCTTCTGTGAGCCGAAGTCGTCGTGCTGGACGTCGTAGACATTGCGCTCGGCGACGGGCTGGACCGGGTTGTCGCGGAGTTCGGGGTCCTTCATCAGCATGTGCGCCACGTCGATGCGGAACCCGTCCACGCCGCGGTCGAGCCAGAAGCGCAGGACATCGAGCATCGCCTCGACGACCTCGGCGTTGCGCCAGTTGAGGTCCGGCTGCTGCCTGAGGTGGGAGTGCAGGTAGTACTGGCCGGTTCGGGGGTCGAACTCCCAGGTGGATCCCCCGGCCTCGCTGATCCAGTTGTTGGGCGGCGACCCGTCCGGTTCGGGGTCTCGCCAGACGTACCAGTCCCGCTTGGGGTTGTCGCGCGAGGATCGCGACTCCACGAACCAGGGGTGCTGGTCGGAGGTGTGGTTCGGGACGTAGTCGGCCAGGATGCGCACGCCGCGGCGGTGCGCCTCGGCCACCAGCCGGTCGAAGTCGGCCATCGTGCCGAACACGGGCTCTATGTCGCAGAAGTCACTGATATCGAAGCCCTGGTCGAGCAGCGGCGAGCGGAAGCACGGGCTCAGCCAGACTGCCGACACTCCGAGCGTGCCGGCGAGGTAGTCCAGCGCTTCGGTCAGACCCTTGAGGTCGCCGATCCCGTCACCGTCGCCGTCGCGGAAGCTCGCCATGTGGTTCTCGTAGAACACCGCCGTCCGCCACCACGGCGCCACCTCCGCGACGGCGGGTTCAGGCCGCCCCTGGGTCCGTACAGATGGTTCGTTCATGGGGGTGAGGACCTCCGTAGGTGAGGCGGAAACCGCTGCCCGCGAGGGGCACTGCGCGAGTTTCCGCAGGTAGCGCCGTCGGGGAGGCGTGCGGTCCGAACAGTACACCAAGGTTGGTGATTGTCAACAATTACCAATCAACAGTCGATTGTGAGACACTGGGACCCCGATGACGACCAGAGAGGACCCCCGTCCATGCCCGGACCCACGCTCCCCCGCGTCTCCCAGGACTCCCGCAGGCAGCGGGTCGCCGATGCGCTCCGGGAGGCGATCATCAACGGTGAGCTGCGTCCGGGCGACCGGCTGGTCGAGCTCGACCTGTCGGCACAACTGGGCACCAGCCGCGGCCCCATCCGCGAGGCGCTCCGCCAGCTCGAACAGGAGGGACTGGTCGTGAGCTACGCCTACCGGGGCACGCTGGTGGCGGACATCTCCCAGGAGGAGATAGAGCAGGTCCTGGTCCCCATCCGCATCGTCATCGAGCGGTTCGCGTTCAAGATCGCCATGCCGTTGCTGGACGAATCGGACTTCTCGGCCCTCCGGAAACTCGTCGCCGAGATGCGGGAAGCCGCGGACGCAGGCGACGCCGACCGGATGGCCGACGCCGACCTCCGATTCCACGAGCTGGTCATCGAGCGCTCTGGACAGACCCACTGCATGCAGCTCTGGCGCACCATCCAGCCGCGCGTCCGCGCGTACTTCCGCCGTGACGCGTCCGGCCACGCCGACCGCCATGCCGTCGCGGAACAGCACTCGGCCCTCATCGACGCGCTCACCGCCGGGGACCCCGCACGCCTGGCGACGGCCGTGGACGAGCACATCCACATCCATCTGGACGAGGCGTCGGCCAAGGCGGACACCGACACGTGACGGCGGTTCCGGTACGCACGAAGGGCTCGGCATAGGACAGGCCCCACCGCAGGGCCCCCTGACGGGATAGATGTACGGAGGAACTATCAACCGTCAGGTCATAGGCGAATTTCACGCCGTTCCAGTCAGCGGCCGGCCGCGGACGCCCCACGCCGCGCCCCGAAAGCTTCCCACACCCCCTTCTGAGCACTTTCCGGCTTCGACCGGCCTCCGGATTCGGTCAGGCGGTAAGGGGCGGATATCGGATGAGGCTTTCGGTGACCGATGATCATTTCCTATGATGTTCTTGGGTGAGGGGGTCCGTCGATCCGGACGCCGGTGCTCCGTTGGAAGGCGCAGCCGGCCCGTGGAACGGAGAACGCCTTTTGAGTGCGCGCGAATCGTGGAGACGGCTGTCGCGGATCGTTCCTCTCATCGTCGTCGGGGCGCTGCTGGCCACGATGGCCGGGCTCGGCGCGGGCGCCCTCGTCCATCCGGGTGATCTCGCGGGCTCGGCCCGGTACTCCTTACTCGCCGGGTTCCTGCTGGCGATCGGCCTGTACGGGAGCACGCACGAGATCGACCTCGGGGCGCTCAGGCGGGACGCCCGGGGCGTGCTGGTGGCCGTCACGCTGGGCGTGGTCATCAAGGCGGCCCTGATCGCCGGGGTGATGCTGCTGGTGTTCCGCGACGCCCGGTACCTGGTTCTCGGTATCGCCGTCGCGCAGATCGATCCCCTGTCGGTGGCCGCGATGCGGGCGAACAGCCGGATGTCGGCGCGGGCGAAGGCGCTCATGTTCGCCTGGGCCTCGTTCGACGACCCCGTGACGGTGCTCCTCTCCCTCTACTTCTCGATTCTCGCTTTCCGGTTCTCGGGGCGGGAGGGTGCGCCGCAGGCCGGCCCCTCGGGAGACGGGCTCGGCGCCTACCTGTCCGATCTGGGGTTGAACCTCACGCTGGTGGCCGCGGCCTATCTGCTCTTCGTCGCGTTGCGGAGACTACCGGCCCCGGGCCCGAAGTTCGCTGGGACGCGGGTGGTGGGGACCGCCGCGGAGCGGAGCGCGGGCACGGGCGGCCGGTCGACCGATCTGCTGTCGCTGGCGGTGCTGGTGGGCGTCTTCCTGGTCGCGGCCCAGTGGATGCTGATGCTCGCCGTGGCGCTGATCGGCCTCTTCTTCAGGGTCGGGACGTACGCGAAGGCGATCGACCGCGCCGTGGCGACCGCGTTCCTGGTCGCCTCCTTCGCGCTCGGCCTGCTGCTGGTGGACGGCGTCGACCTGCTCCCCGCACTGGTGCTGGGCGTCGCGGCCTTCGGCGCCCAGGCGCTCATCTCGCTGCTCGTGGTGCCCGTGCTGAAACACGGGCTGAGCCGCCGCGACCGCGTCCACCTGGCCCTCGGCCAGCAGAACGGGATCACCGCGATCATCCTGGCGCTGGCGCTGGAGCCCGACTTCCGCGGCACCGTCGGGATCGTCGCGCCGGCGATCCTGGTCGTGAACGTCCTGCACTACGCCTCCAACGGGGTGCTGAACCGGTTCGCCGACGATCCGCCCCACCCTCCGGCCGAAGAGCCGGGCCGGCCGGGAACGGGCGCGGTTCCGCTCGGGGCGCCGTCGGCTGCCGGGTCTGGGGACGGCCACCCGGATCCCGTGCCGGCCTCCCAGGCCGACGCGTGCGCCTCCGTTCCCGGCGCCGACCCGGAAACGTGACCCCGCCTGATGGGGCGCGACGCGGGCACGTTCCCTGATGCGTTCCCGGCGGAACACGGAAAACGCGCCATGGGACATAGTCGTCATTGCGGGATGAGGCTAGCCTCGACCGTGCCCATGCGGGATGGCGGAAGCGGCCTCGACACATGCGGCCGAATTCGGTCAACCCCAAAGAACTGCCGTACCAGCCGAATAGAGTGATCGATGGACGATGCGAGTGAGGAACTCCCGACCACCATCATCGATGTGACCGACTTCGATCTCGATCAAATGGACGCTCTGCCGAGCGAGGCGCTCCGCAGAGCCGTCAACCGCATCTATTGCGAGAACCTGAAGGAATCGGCCTTGTATCTCACGTTCAATGCACGAATATGAAAGGATTGTGCGAACGGTCGCGAATGTTCCAGTTGTGAGCGGCGTCCGCGGCGCGGGCGACGGCCCGCCGCCGGACGCGAGGTCCCGAAGGAGCCGCGTTGGTCCCCCCCGTTCCGCCGCGCAGCGGCCCGCCGAACGTCATCGCCTTCACCTCGCCGGAGCGCGGCGCGGGCTGCACCACGACCCTCGCGAACCTCGCGTGGATGCTCGCGCTCGCCGGCCGCGCCGTGCTCCTGGTCGACGGCGACCTGGCGTCGCCCGCCCTGGAGGACCACGCGACGAGGTTCGCCGGCGACGGCTCCGGTGAGGCCGGGCTCCTCGACCTCGCCCGCGGGTTCGGCTCCGGCGGCCAGGGCGCTCCCCGCGGGCTCGACCTGCTGCCCGTCCTGCGGCACCGGGAGCCGCCCGGCCCGCCGATCGCCGGGCGGGTGGACTTCCTCCCGGCGCGGGGCTCCGGCGGCGCCCGCGGCCACTGGACCGAGCTGGGGACCTCCGACCTCCACGGTTTCGTCGCCGCGCTCCGCGACGGACTGCGCAGCACCTCCTACGACCACGTGCTCGTCGACGCCGCCGGCCTCCCGGCGGAGGCCCTGGCGAGGCTCGCCGACACCGTGGTCATCGGGGTCAGGGCCGACTCCGGCGGCATCGTGGCCGGAGAGGCGCTCGCCCGGGAGCTGAAGGCCGTGGTGGTCCCCCGGCTCCTCCCGATGCTCATGCAGGTGGAGGACGCGTCGTCCCTCAGCGTGCGCAGCGGGGCGGGTGTGGCGTTCGCGTGGCTCTTCCCCGGAACGACGCCGCCCTCGGTGCGCGACGCCTACTGGCGGCGGATGGCGATTCCCAGGGTCGCGGACGCCGAGAGGCTCGCCGTGTTCGGCGGCGACCAGGCGGGCTCCGGGCTCCTCACCGCCTACCGGGACGTGCTCCGCACGATCCTCGACGAGCAGCGGTTCGACCCGCCGCGGGCCACGGCCGAGGCGGTGGAGGAGTACCGGGTCCGCATCGGCGCGGAGGACGAGCTGCGGACGCGCCACTACCGCGTGATCTACGAGCCCGCCCAGCGCGCCTGGGCCGACTGGCTCGGCGTCCAGTTCCGCTCGACGCACCTGCGTCCCGCCGGGCAGGGTCAGGTCCGTGACGACGACGTCGTGATCGTCGTCGGCCCCGAGGCGGCCGGGGCGGCCCCGTCCGTGACGCCGGTGTCCGGCGGTCACTGGTACCTCCGGCTGTCCCCCGAGGATCCGGCCCGGGACGTCCCGCCGTCCGCGCGAATCGACCTGTTCGCCCTGGGCGAGCCGGCCGCCCGCGACGAGCTGTTCCAGCGGTTGATGCCCGCGCGGACGCCGCCCGCGCCCAGGGAGGCCCCGGGCGATCCCCGGTTCCCGGGCCGGGCGCCCGGGCACCGCCGCCTGCCCCCGGCCGCGGGCGTCTTCGTCGAGCGGGGCGGGGAGATCGAGCGGATGCGCGACGCGCTGCTCGGCTCGGACCGCGACGGCATCTACTTGATCAACGGTGCGGCGGGCACCGGGAAGAGCAGGCTCGCCCTGGAGTACGCCCTCCGGTTCTCGGGCGACTACGACGCGATCTGGTGGATCACCGCGGCGTCGTCCGGGAGCGTGCGGGCCGGCCTCACCGCCATGCACGAGGCGGTCGAGGCCCGCGGCGGCCGCCGGTCCGCGTCCGCCGCGGGCGACCCCGTCGCGCAGTTCGTCCGGGAGGAGGTCGACCGCGCCGGGACCTGGCTGCTGATCTACGACAACGTCGAGCGCGCCGAGGACCTGGCCGACCTCGTGCCCGAGACCACCCGCGGGAACCACGTCATCATCACCGGCGGGGACGTCGAGACCCTCAGGACCGGAACGCTGGTCCGCCGGGTCGAGAAGATCACCCGGGCGGGGCCGTTCACCAGGGCCGAGAGCCGGGAGCTGTTCCGCAGGAGGGTCCCCGCGCTCTCCGACGAGCACATCGACCGGCTCGCGCGCCACATGCGCGACCTCCCCCTGAACGTGGCGCTGGCCGCGGCGTGGGTGGAACGCCACGCCGACTGGAGGCAGCGCGGCGCCACCCGTCCCGTGGAGCCCGGCCCCGGGACGGCGGCGTCCGCGGGGGCCTTCCGCGAGATGGAGGCGGTCGAGGACGCGGTCGAGACGTTCACCAGCCTGTTCGCCGACGGCGCCGCGGCCGTGCGGCTCGCTCCCCCGGCGCCGCGGGGCGACGCGGCCCGCCGGGAAGAGGCGGACCTGCTGACCGCCCGGATCGTCCTCGGGCTGACCCTCGACGCCCTGCGCCAGATCGACTCGGGCGAGGCCGCCGTGCACCTGATGCGGATGGCGGCCTTCCTCTCCCCGGACGGCGTGGGGCGCAGGCTGCTGTTCTCCCCCGCCATGCTCGCCGCGCTGGAGGCGCACTGGTCCGACCTCGCCGAGGACTCCGTGCGGCTGGAGGCGCTGCTCGTCCGGCTGATGCGTTACGGCCTGGCCGAGGTGGACTACGAGCTCGGCGGGGAGCTGCGCGTCCACCGGATGGTCCAGAAGATCATTCGGGATTCGCTGCGGGACGGCGAACGGGACCGGGTGACCGCCGAGGTGCACCGCGTCCTCGCCGCGTTCGCGCCCGCCGACGCCGAGGTCGACAAGCCCTACCATGCCGCGACGTTCGCCGAGCTCCGGCGGCACCTGTTCGTCAGCGAGGCGCTGGCGAGCGGGGAGCGGCCCGTCCGCCGCTGGCTGGCCTGTCACGTGCGCCACCTGTACCTGGCCGGGGACGTGAACGACCGCAGGCTCGGTCTCGACGTCGCCGAGCGGCTGTCGGCCGGCTGGCGGGAACGCCTGGACGCCGACGATCCGCTGCTGCTGCGCGTCGAGGTGCAGCGGGCCAACCTCCTGCGGGCGCTCGGCCGTTTCGAGGAGGCGGCGGTCATCTCCGAAGACGCGCTCAACCGGCAGATGCGCCTCGGGTACTCCGACACCCGGACGCTGATGAGCGCACGGGGGTACGCCGCCGACCTGCGCCAGGCCGGCGACTTCACCGCCGCGCTGGTGCGCGACCGCGCGACGCTGATCGGGCTGCGCCGCGAGCTGGGCGACGACCACGAGCTGACCCGGACCGCGGCCATGAACCTCACGCTGTCCCTGACCCTGGACGGGCAGGACGCCTCCGTCCGGGAGGCGCTGGCGATCGAACGGCGCACCCGGCAGCGGCAGCGGCGGACGGAACCCGGTGACCATCTGGCGCTCGCGATCTCCGCCTACAAGATCGGCGCGCTCCTGCGCCGTCTCGGGCGGTACGACGACTCGGCGCGGGAGCTGACCCACTCGGTCGTCATCCTCCGCGAGCTCTACCGCGACGACGCCGCCAACCTCCATCTGCTGAGCGCCCAGCGCCACCAGCGCATCACCCGCCGGCACCGGCCCGGCGACCCGGAGGCGCGCGCCGACGACCGGGACGAGCTGCGCAGGCTGCTGAAGATCCACCTGGACTTCCATCCCGGTGAGAACTACGAGACGCTCGCCTGCCGGCTCGCCGTCGCCGCGGCCGAGCACGCCTGCGGCGCGTACGAGGCCGCGCGCGACGAGGCGAGCCGGGCGGTCATGGGCTACCTCGGCCTGTACGACGAAGGGCATCCGTTCGTCCAGCTCGCTCGCTGCAACCTGTCGGTCTACGCTCTCGCCCTCGGCGACGCCGACTTCGCCGGTGAGCAGAGCGCCACCGCCCTTGACCTGCTGCGCGAGAGGCTGGACGACGACCACCCGTACGTGGTGGGGGCGCTGGTCGACCAGGCCAACGCCCTGATGGCCCTCGGCCGCTTCGACGAGGCCCTGGACCTCGACGAGCAGGCCGAGGATCGTCTCGTGTCCTGCTATCCCGACGACGAGCATCCGTGGGCCCTCGCCGTGCGCGGGAACCTCGCCCACACCCGGGCGCGGCTGCGGAACGAGGCGCCGGCCACCGAGCGCCGGGCGTTCCAGTGGGACGCGCCGCAGATCTGAGAGCGGCCGGACGGAGAGGAGACCGAGTGACCGAGACCCCGAGGACCGCCACGCGACGTGCGGGCCATATCGACGCCGGCGCCGGAACGCTGCTGCTGGAGAACACGGTGAAGGAGGTCTTCGAGGGCGCCGCCGGGCTGCTGCACACCGCGAACTTCATCGACGGCATGTTCCGGTTCGCTGTGGAAGATACGGATCTGTCACCGGAGGACAGGAAGCTCCACGCCCAGATCGGCGGCAGGCTGGGCCCGACCTTCGCCAAGATCGACTCGTGGACGGCGTCGCTGGACTGCGGGCGGCTCATCCGCCTGGTCCTGTCCTGCGCCGCCGGCGGCGTCTACTACATCTCGCTCCGCCCGGGGGAGACCCAGTTCGGTGTCGCGCGGGAGGGCGCGGCGGTCGAACGCGGCGACCGGCAGATGGCGCAGATCTCCGACCAGGTGCGCGAGCTCTACTCGCTGGGGCCCGAGAACCTCGGCGGCTACAGCACTTATGCCCCGGTGCTCCCGGACGTCCCCGAACCGGCGCCCGTCCTGTTCGAGGCCCCGGACGCCGACGCCCGCCTGGTGGAGCTCAGCCGGCGGCGGGTCTCTCCGCTCGACCTTCACTACGTCTCAGGTCACCGCGGCGGCGACCACCTCTTCAGCACCGACGTGCTCACCGACGACAGCCTCGGGACGTACTTCCGCAAGGTGTCGGTCGCCGAGCACAGGAAGCGCTACGAGGAGATCTTCCTCGCCTCGCGGCAGCTCGTGCGGTCCCTGTCGTACCGGCTCAGACCCGCCCTGCGAGGGCGGCTGTCCCGGCTCGTCATGGACGTCGAGCAGGGGGCGCTCTACTACCGGTGCCTGCCGGACGATCTGGCGCTCTTCGGTGTCACCCTGCGCCAGAGGAACGTGTGGGACGCCGACCGGCGCCTGGAAACGATCATTGACGAGTACACCGGCGGTGGCTCCGCGGCGTGAGCACCGGGAACCGGCGGGACGGGCGAGGACTGGAGGGGAGCGGTCTACTTCGGGAGCGGACGGGCGCCGGCGGCGGGACGTCTCTCAGGCGGGCGAGGGGCCCGGCAAGGCGTCCGGCGGCGGGTCGGAGGTGCTGTCCGATTCCTCCGCGGCAAGGAGGACGCTGCGCCTGACGCGCCCGCTCAGCCCGTCCAGGCTGTCCACGATCGCGACCTGGGCCACCGAGCCGCTCAGGCCGGGGACCACGTCGTCGGACAGGCTGCCGAGCTGGCTCAGCGCCGACAGCGGGACGGCGTCGTAGCTGGCGTCGAACGCCTCGCAGAGCCGGTCCAGCCTGACCCGGTCCTCGGTGGTGGGGCCCGGCCGGGACCGCACGCCGGCCAGCCAGCCGGCGACCGACTCCTCGAACGAGGTCACGAGCCGCCGCAGCACCATGCTCACCCCGATCGCCTCGAAGATCTCGTAGCGGCGCAGCCGGTAGCTGAGCATGGCGCCGGCGGTGGCCGCGTCGTCCCGGGACAGGTCGAAGGAGCGCCCGATGTAGCCGTCGACGTCGTCGATCGCGGCGAGGCATTCGAGCGCGTGGGTGAAGAGCCGGATCACGGCGTTCGGCAGGTCCGGGCCGGGCCGCTCCGGCTCGGCGGCGGCTCGGGCGGGCGCCGCGGGCGGGTGGGTCAGGTCCCTTCTGATCGCCTGGAGCTGCCGGTCGGCCTGCTGGCGGATCTGCTCGACCTGGCTCTGCAGGTTGAGCAGGTGGTCGTGCGAGGCGGTCACCTGCCGCCTGATCCGCTCCATCGAGTCGCGCATCATCTCGATGTCCTTGCCGGAGGCCGCGGGACCGGCGCGGTCGCCGATGATCTCCCGGTTGAGAGCGTCCACGCTTCCGGTGAGGACATCGTGGAACTGGTCGGCGAGGTACACGATCGGCGGCGCTCCGCACGCCCGGGTCAGGGAGGGGCGGATCTCCTCGCTCAGGAACCCCGTCACCACGACCACGCGGCGCTTGGGGCTGTTGCTGCGGATGGCCCGGACGCGGGCGATCAGCGATTCGGCCTCGTCCGCCTGCACCAGCGGCGCGCTCACCACGATCGCGCAGCCCGCGCGGTCCTGCCCGGGGGGCATCGGGATCCAGAAGTCGGGCCGCTCGCGCTCGGGCAGCAGGGGATAGCTCGTCTCGGCCACCCAGCCCCGCCCGTTGAGGATCTCGGAGATGTTCGAGAGGAGGTCGTCCAGCGGCACCACGTAGCCGAGGTTCTCCTGCCGCGCCGCCGTGTGGACGGCGGGCGCGTCCACCCGCGCGGGCGGCACGGTGAGCTGGAAGCTGCGGTAGCAGAGCCTGACGACCTGGCGCGGACGGCCGCCGGTGAGCCGGCGGATCGCGTCGCAGGCCGACTGTTCGAACGGTTCGAGCACGCCGCCCTGGCGCAGCCGGACGTACTCGGCGATCTGCCCGCCGTCCAGGGGGGAGGGCGAGATGCGGGTGCGTATGCGGGACTTGACGTCGTCGGGGAGCTGGTCGAGGTACTCGGGCAGACCGCCGAGGACGAGCAGTCCACCGCTCTCGACGAACGTGCGCAGCAGCTTGTGGAACGACTTCAGGGTGTCGGCCGTGTTCGTCATGTCCGGCTGGAGGGGGCCGGGACGGCCGAGA
Organism: Actinomadura citrea; assembly: GCF_013409045.1. Taxonomy (NCBI): domain Bacteria; kingdom Bacillati; phylum Actinomycetota; class Actinomycetes; order Streptosporangiales; family Thermomonosporaceae; genus Actinomadura; species Actinomadura citrea. The sequence continues at coordinate 7,230,167 of NZ_JACCBT010000001.1, forward strand.
AACTTCTCGATGTCGTCGATGACGAGTGCGAAGTGCTGCCCCTGCCGTCCGTAGAGGCTGGTGAGCGCGCCCATGCAGTCCAGCATCTGGGCGTTGGACGACAGGGCCCCGGTGATCCCCTGCTCCTGGAGGCGGGCGTCGGGCGGCGCGCCGCTCGCCAGCCAGTCCATCACCGCGAGCACGAGCTGGACGTCGGCCAGCAGGGCGAAGGCGGTGCCGAACTGCTTGTTCCCGGTCACCTGCCAGAGCCGCTCCTGGAGCTGCCTCGGCACCCTGGCCGCCAGACCGGCCTGCCGCGCGATCGTCCGGGGGTCGAGTCCGGGGTCGCGCCTCTCCAGCGCCGCCGCCTGTTCGGCCAGGTGGGGGAAGTCGATCCGGAGCCGCTCGGCGACCACGTCGGCGTAGTAGCCGAGGGCGATGTCCTTGAGCTCGTCGGGGTGGAACCTGGTGATGAAGGAGGCCCGGTACAGCGTGCCGAAGTCGGCGGCCTGCGCCGACAGATAGATGATCTTGCGCGGGATCGCGGCGCCTGGCGGCGGATGGCGTAACCGGTGGATCAGGGTGTTGAGCAGGTGCGTCTTGCCGGTGCCCGCCTCACCGGCGACGGCGATGACCTCGCCGTTCGCGCCGGTGGAGGACGCCCGCACCGCCTCGTCGTCGGTCAGTTCCCGCGGGTCGGCCGCTCCGGCCTCGCCACCGCGCCGACCGGTGCCCTGCTGGGAGCGCACGTCCCGCCAGAGGATCAGGCTCCGCGCGAGATAGTCGTCGACCACGCGCCGCACGGTGAGGATCGCCGGGGTGTCGAGGCTGACCACCTCGCCCGGCAGTTCGCCCAGCATGGCGGACGCCCCGGGAGGGAAGGGATTGCGCCGTGCCGCCGGTGACGGCTCATGATCAGCAGTCATGAGGAGCCCGTTTCTGCGATCGGCGGGGCCAGGATGAACTGGGACGCCAGATCACTGTAACTCACATCGCGCGGACTGTCAGCCCTAATGATCTGCTCGAAGACCTCCGCCAAGCCGTCCACCAGCAGCCTTATCGTCATGCGCCCGTCATATGCCGTCATAATCGCTTTGATATGGTCTTCCTGAATATTCAGCGATTCCCGGCGGTCCGTTTCCCGGTAGAGGCGCCGCCGGACGAATTCCCAGCCGTCCTCGACGGCCAGCGGGCCGGGACGCAGCGGGATGACGGAGAGGTTGCCGTGGAACGGCGGGTGCTCCTGATCGGTGTCCTCGTCCTCGAACTCCGCGAAGAACAGCATGCAGGGCTGGACGACGTCGGCGTAGAAGCGCACGTCGAGCAGGCTCGCGGAGCGCGGAAGGATGACCACGACCAGCGGGCCGTCGTCGGCGGCTCCCAGGCCGATCTCCCAGAGCATGGTGGCGACCTCGTCCCTCACCCGATCCGTGGTGAGGCCCTCCCGGGCCTTGAGGCGGTCGACGTCCTTGATCACGCTCTGCAGGCGCTCCAGCCGGGACTGCGAGCCCGCGAAGTGCGCGCTCTCCATCAGTTGCGAGCAGATCTTGAAGACCAGTCCCAGCATCCGCCGCTCCGGTGTCCCGACCGGGCCGCTCAGCGTCCTGGCGTCGACGACCTGCAGGTCGATCTGTCCGGCGAGCTCCTTGAGGAAATGGACGCACCTGCAGATCAGGGACGTCTTTCCGGTCCCCTCCATTCCGTGGACGAAGACGAGATGGCCCCTGTCGCGGATCGCCTCGATATCGTCTATCTCGCTCTGGAAGGCCGAGAAGCATGTGGTGAACGAGCGGATCTTCACGTAGTGGTCCGCGTGCTTGCCGACGCGGTGGGGCTCCAGGGCCAGGGGCGGCCTGTCGGCGTAACGCACCAGACGAAGCGGATTCCCCACCGAGAGGCGCCCGTTTCCCGGCCTGAGGTCGTTCGTCACGAGGGAACCTTCTGCCACAGCGCGAACCAGCGGAGGACCGGCGGTCGCCAAGGGTGCTCCAAGGCGCGCGCGGTGCCGCCGACCTGGGCGTCGATCCGGTGGACGAGGTCCATGACCGCCGCGTGCCGGGTCTCTCTGTCCTCGTCGTCCAGGTCGCTCCACCCCGCGACGACGGAGGTGTCAAGCTCGTCCGGGGCGAGTGCGGCGAGCACCGGGGACAGGGTGCGCCACCAGGGGTGCCGGGCCTTGATCTCCTCCAGGTGGAGTGCCAGTTTCCGCGCGGTGTCGCGCATGGCCTGGGCGGACGGCTGCCCGGCCGTCCTGCGCCGCTCGGCGTAGTCGCCGGCCTCGGCGAGGAATTCCCTGCCCAGTCTCCGGAGTTCGAGCCCCTCTTTCCGGCCGCGGTCCACGGCCGCTCTCCATTCGGTGGTGAAGAGGGTGAGCAGGGCGCCCACCAGGAGCGGACCGATGACCTTTGCGGCGGACGCCCACGCCGATGATCCTTTCTTGGACTTCTCCCGCGAAACGGTCTGGGCGCCTATCAGGGCGTCACAGGCGCGGTCGAAGTCCTTTCTGTGAAGTACGGCCCAGGCCTGCAGTTCGGCGGGGCCGGGAGTGCGGGCGGCCGAAGTCGGCCACGGCGATGCTCCGGACGGGCCCGAAGGGGCGGGCGACGCGGTGGGGGCCGGCGTCCCCGGCGGTGTCCCGGTGGGCGCCGGTGCGGACGCGGCCCCCGGGGCGGGGAGCCCGAGCGCCAGGAGTGCGGTGGTCATCTGGCCGGGGCGGGACAGGCAGTACACGGTGGCGGCCTCCCGCTGGTCCCCCGCACCGGGGGACGGGGCGGACAAGGGCGGCGGATCGTCCGATAACGAGGGCGAGATTTCCGCGGCCGCGCCGGAGGGACGGCTCACGCACCCGATGAGCAGCAGACCGACCATACAGAAGAACAGCCTGCGAACGCCCATTGATCGTCCTCCGCGGTCAGAATAGCGCGCCGGCGTCGCCCGCCGTGGACGAGTCACGGACTCGCTACCGGACGGCAAGCGCCGCCGGCGAGTGACGGGCGCATGCGGGACGGGCGGCGACGTTTCACGATCACGAGATGCGGACTAAAATGCGGGTGTTCGGGTGTTCGGCGGAAGGCCGGGCTTTATGACGTTGATGAATCACTCCTTTTCCGGTTCCGATTTCGACTCGCTCGCCTCGGGAATGGCGACGTCCGGTGCGATCGAATCGCTGGGAGCGATCCAGCACAGCCGGAACCTGCTGTTGCTGTGCTCCGTGGTGGACGCCGCCCGCCGGGCCGGCCACCCGGAGGCCGCGGCGGCCCGGCACGGTTTCGAGCAGCTGATGGAGCTGAAGCGGCGCGTCCCCGACGCCGCCGCGGCCGTCATCAGCCACCCCTCGACCGGCGGGTGGGGCCTGCACGCGCTGCGCGTCCTCCAGGGCGGCGCCTCGCCCGGCGCCTCGCCCGGCGTGCGCCCCGCGCAGCTCGCGGGGATGGCCGCGGCCGCGGCGGTGCGCGGACGCCGCCCGGGGACCTTCACCGTTCCCGCCTCCCGCGGCGTGGTGACCCTGCCCTCGGTGGGCGTTCTCACAGCGCCCGGAGACGCCGAGACGGTGCGGATCGTCCACGACGGCCGGGAGGTCGTCGCCACGGCCGGACGGACGAGTTCACCGATCCCCGCTGACGGGACCCCGGACGCGCCGGGCTGGCGGGGCCTGCGCACCCTCCGGGCGTCGTCCGCCGGGAGAGCCGAGTTCGAGCTCCTTCTCGACGATGTGGACCCGTTCCGCTTCCCCGACGCGTCGTCCGCCGGAGCCGAGCGCCTCTCCGAGACCGCCGTCGCGGAACTGGAGCGGACGCTCGGCGCGAGCTGGGCCCTGCTGTCGCGCCACCACGGCTCCAGCGCGCGCGAGCTGTCCGGCATGGTGTCCACGCTCACGCCCCTGCGGTCGTCCGTCGGTTCGTTCCGCAGCGCCACCTCGCGGGAGCACTACGGCTGCGTCGCGTTCTCCCTGCCGGTCGACCCGACGCAGCTCGCGGTCACGCTCGTCCACGAGGCCCAGCACGGCAAGCTGGCGGCGATCATGGACGCGGTGAAGCTGCTGCCCGGGGATGACGGCCGCCGGTACTACGCGCCCTGGCGCCCCGACCCGAGGCCGTTCTCCGGCCTGTTGCACGGCACCTACGCGTTCCTGGGCGTCGTGCGGTTCTGGCGGCGGCAGCGCTGGCTGGAGGCGGGCGAGCACGCCCTGGCGGCGCATCTGGAGTACGCGCACTGGCGCGAGGCGGTGCGGCTCGGGCTCGTCCAGCTCTGTTCGCACGACCGCCTGCCCGCGCTCACCGTGCGGTTCGTCCAGGGGATGCGGCGCGTGCTGGACCAGTGGGGGGCCGAGCCGGTCCCCGGGCCGGCCGCCGCACTGGCGGCGGAGCGGTTCCACGCGCACCGCCAGCGCTGGATCGCCGCCAACGGGCCGCTGCCCGGCTGCCTGCGGACGGTCCGCGACCTTCCGGACCCGGTCGCATGAGCGCGCCCGCGGCCCCCGAGGCGCTGCCCTTCCGGGAGTTCATCCTCAAGATCCACAGCCGCTGCAACCTGGCCTGCGACTACTGCTACGTCTACGAGATGGGCGACCAGAGCTGGCGCGACCGTCCGGTCACGATGCCGCCCGAGGTGGTCGACGCCGCCGCCCGGCGCATCGGGGACCACGTCCGCGAGCACGCGATTCCCTCGGTCGACGTCGTGTTGCACGGGGGCGAGCCGCTGCTGGCGGCGCCGTCCCTCGTCGAGCGGGTCGTCCGGTCCGTGCGCGCCGAAGGCGTGTCCGCGTCGTTCTTCGTGCAGACGAACGGCACCCGCCTGACCGAGGCCCGCCTCGCCCAGCTCGACCGGCTCGGCGTCCGGATCGGTGTGAGCCTGGACGGCGACGCCGCCGCGCAGGACAGGCACCGCCGCCTGCCGGACGGCCGGGGAAGCCACGCCCCGGTGGCGGCCGCGCTGCACGCCCTGTCCACCGGCCCGTACCGGCACCTGTTCTCGGGCATCCTCTGCACGATCGACCTCCGCAACGACCCGGTCGCGACCTACGAGGCGCTGCTGCGCCACCGCCCGCCCCGCCTGGACTTCCTCCTCCCCCACGGGAACTGGTCGGCGCCTCCCCCGGGACGCGCCGAGGGGTCGCCCGCCACGCCGTACGCCGACTGGCTCATGGAGATCTTCGACCGCTGGTACGGCGCGGCGGAGCCGCCGGCGGACGTCCGGACCTTCAGCGACCTGCTCACCCTGCTGCTCGGCGGAAAGGTCGGCAACGAGGGGCTGGGGCTCGCCCCCGTGCGGTACGCCGTCATCGAGACCGACGGCGCGATCGAGCATTCCGACCTGCTCAAGCCCATGACCGCCGCGTCCGCCGGCACCGGCCTGAACGTCCTGCGCGACTCCCTGGACGCGGCGCGCGCCCTGCCGGCCGCCGTCGAGCGGCAGCTCGGCGCGGCGGCGCTGTGCGAGCGTTGCCGGGCCTGCCGGTTCGTCGCCGTGTGCGGAGCGGGCCTCCAGGCCCACCGCTACCGGCACGGGTCGGGCTTCGACAACCCCACGGTCTACTGCCCGGACATGATCCGTCTCATCGAGCACGTGCGCGTCCGCGTGGCCGAGGACCTGGCGGCCGCGGCCCGCCCCTCCGGGCGCGGCGGCGCGGCCTGACGGAACGTCTCCGGTTCATCTGTCTTAGTCCGATATTGACCCGCCTTTTGACTGTATGGCTGTTTCAGGTGACGCCCTGTGAGCATCATCCGCAGGTCAGGCGACGCATGGCATGGGGGGCATCGTGAGTCAGGACGACAGGCGAGGAGCCGAGCAGGCCGCGGTCGGGACCAGGCGCAAGCGGGGCGCCGACGGAGGGTCGAGCGAACTCGTCACGTCCGGCGGCAGCACCAGGATCGCCGACGACGTCGTGGCGAAGATCGCCACGATGGCCGCCCGGCAGGTCGGCGGCGTGCACGAGATGGGCGCGGGCATGTCCCGGACGCTCGGGACGGTCCGGGACCGCCTGCCGGGCGTGACGGCCGACAGCACGCAGGGTGTGGCCGTGCAGGTCGGTGAGCGCCAGGCGGCCGTCGACATCGATCTCGTCGTGGAGTACGGGCTGTCCATCCCGGACCTGGCCGGCGCCGTGCGCACCAACGTCGTCAACGAGATCGAGCACATGTGCGGCCTGGAGGTCGTCGAGGTGAACATCACCGTGGACGACGTCCACGTGCCCGACGAGCAGCCTCCGGAGCCGCGGCACGAGGAGTCCCGAGTTCGATGATCTCCTGGACCGACGTGGTGGGCGCGTCCCACCAGCCCCGGCCCGTCCCGGCCGGTCGGCCGGATCCGGCCCGCGGCGCGGGGCCGACCGGGCCGGAGTTCCTCGCGGCGGGGCGGCCGGAGGCCCCGCCGGGCGAGGGACCGTCCGGTGGGACCCGCACGGCGGCCGCCCGGCCGAGCGCGGCGCCCGACCGCCGGGACCCGCTCGCCGAACTGGCCGAGCGGGTCGGTGCGAAGGCCCTGTCGTCTCCGGACGTGCTGGGACTGACGGCCGGTCCGCGTGGCTGGATAGCGACCTACCGCGCCGGGCCCCCTTACGCGGGGGTCGCGGTGCACGACGCGGTGATCGAGGTGGGGGTGGTCGTCCGCTACGGACGGCCCTTCGCCGAGATCGCCGAGGACGTACGGCGTCTGGTGCGCCCGCTGGCCGGTCGGCGGACGGTGGACGTGCTGATCGGGGACGTGGCCGATGGCGGCTGAGGGCCCCGCGGAGCCGAGAGGATGATCGGGATGGATGTGAGAGTACCGTGGCCCGTGATCGGCCTGGTCTTCGGGCTGGCACTGGGGTTCGCCGGAGGGTTCGGCGGCGCCGGCCCGTTCTTCCTCGTCCTGTTCCTCGGCGCGCTCGGCTTCGTGGTCGGCCGCGTCGTCGAGGGCAGTATCGACCTCGGGGAGGTCTTCTCGCAGGGCGGCACGAGACGGCGACCGCGATGACGACCGCCGAGCGGGGCAGGACGACGATCCGTGAGCGGAGCGTCGCGCGCATCGTCGCCGAGGCCGCGCAGGACGTCGAGGCGTCCGGCGGACTCGGCCGGACGCTGGTCGGCGTGCCGATCCCCGGGCGGGGTCCCGCCCGCACGGAGGTGCGGGTGCACGGCGACATCGTCACGGCCAGGGTGACGATGTCGGTGGCCTACCCGACGCCGGTCCGCACGGTCGCCCGCCAGGTGCGCCAGAGGGTACGCGAGCGGGTGGCGGAGTTGACCGGTCTCACCGTCCGGCAGGTGGACGTCGACGTGGCCGAGATGGGCCGCCCCGCCGCGGGCGAGAGGACCGTGCTGTGACCGCGCAGGCGGGCGCCCGGGCCGCCACGGAGCCGAGCACGGAGGCGCCCGGGTCGCGCAGGGCGGACCGGGCGGCCAGGCACGTGTTCCGCTCGCGCCGAGCGCTGCCGGCACTCGCCGGTGCGCTGCTGATGACGGCGGCCGGCGTGCTGACGGCGATCGAGGTCATCTCGGCGGCGCTGGACCGCCCGGCGCACTTCTTCCCCTACGGGTGGGTGAAGGACGCCCACTGGGACCACCGGCACGTGCTCGCGATCTTCGCTGCCCTGGCACTGATCGGTGTCTGCTTCGTGCTGGCCGCCGTGCTGCCGGGCAAGTCCCGGATCGTCCCGCTGCGCGGGCGGGACCCGAGCCTGATGATGGGCGTGAGCAGGCGGGGGCTCAAGCGCACCGTCGCCGCCGCGGCCGAAGGGGCACCGGGGGTGTCGGGCGTCGCGAGGGTCCGGCTGGGCCGCCGGAGGGTGCGGGTGGTCGCGGAGACACCCCTGCACGAGCCCGCGGGACTGGACGCGGGGATCACCGAGGCGGTGCGCGATCGGCTCGACCGGCTCCAGCCGGTGCCCGCCCGCTCCGTCTCGGTGCGGATGAAGCAGCGGGAGGACTGATGGACCGCCGTCTCGCGCACATCAACCGCACCGGCCTCATCCTTCTCGGCGTCGTCCTCGCCGTTGCCGGGGGCGCCGGCTTCGCGCGCGGCGTGGGCGCCTTCGGGGACGCACGGGCCTCCGCGCCCGTGCTCACCGGGCAGGCCCGCCGCTTCGCCGACGACCACGGCTGGTTCTGGCCGGCCGTCGCCGCGGTGGCCGTCGTCCTGGCGCTTCTGGGACTGGCCTGGATGCTCGCGCAGCTCCGTACCCGCCGGGCACGGGGCCTCGCGCTGGAGCCGGACGCCGAGGCCGGCACGACGCGGGTGGAGGCCAAGGCGATCACGGGCGCGCTGGAGACCGAGATCGGCGACTACCCCGGCGTGCGCAAGGTGCGGGCCCTGCTGATCGGCTCGTCCAAGGGGGCCGGGTTGCGGCTGAGCATCGCCTACGAGCAGGACTCCGACCCGGCCGAACTGCGGCGCCGCATCCAGGACGAGGCCATGCCGCGGCTCTGCGCCGCACTCGAACGCGAGTCGATCCCCACCGTGGTGCGGCTGCGACCGACGCCCGGGGAGCGGACCGCGACCGTCATCTGACGCCCCGGCCGGCGCCGTCTGCCCGCGCGCCTCGCCGCCCGCGAGGTCCCGGTGCTGATGAACTTCGGACATCCGCGTGGCACGGCGACCGCGTCCCTCCTCAGGCGTGCCGCGTCAGGGCGGGGCGTCCAGGAGGCCGGACTCGCGGGCCCTGGCGGCGGCCTGGGTGCGGGACGCGGCGCCGAGCTTGGTCAGGATCCTGGTCACGTGGGTGGCGACGGTGTTGGCGGAGATGAAGAGCTCCGCGGCGATCTGCTGGTTCGTCCGTCCGCCCGCGAGGAGGCGCAGGACGCCCAGTTCGCGGGGGGTCAGGCCGAAGGTGCGGCCGGACGTGCCGCTCCTGCCGGGCGAGGCGAGGTCGTCGGTCAGGCGTCCGCGGGCCGCGAGGTCGTCGATGCGCGCCCGCAGCGGTGCGGCGCCCAGGTCGGCGGCGATGGCGCGTGCCTCGCGCAACCGGGACCGGGCGCCGGGACGGTTGTTGGACGCGAGCGCCGCGGCCGCGGCCTCCGTCAGCACCACCGCGGTCTCGTGGCGGTTGCCGAGGTCGCGCCAGGCCGCGGCCGCCGCGTCCCAGGCGGCCAGCTCGCCGCCGTCGGTCAGCGCGCGGAAGGTGAGGCGGAAGGCCTCGATCACCGGGGTGGTGGTGCGCACCGAGCCGAGCATGCGGGCGAGGGACGCCAGCCGGTCCGCGGCCTCGCCCGCGACCCGCCGGTTCCGCGGCGCGGCCGCACGCCGGGCGCGCTGCACGCGCGCGCCGAGCACCGCGAGCCGCGCCGTGTCCTGCGGCGGCCAGGCGTCCGGTGCCGTCGCCAGGTGCTCGCCCACGATCAGGTCCGCGGTGTCGGGGTCGTCCTGGTCGATCGCGCGGGTGAGGCGCAGCAGGACCAGCCAGGCCTTCGCCTCCGCCGCGCCCACGGTGCGCACGGCGAACTCGGTGATCTGGCGCAGGAGCGTCCCGCCCGGCCCGGTCTCACCGCGCCGGTGCGCGATGTCCGCGGCGATCAGGCGCAGGTACGCGGCGTACAGCGGGGGCGGCGCCAGGGCGAGGGCGTCGTCGACGACGCGCAGGGCCTCGTCCCAGCGTCCCAGGTACAGCAGCGGGACGCCGCGGGCGTTGGCGAGCATGCTGCCGCGGGACCGGGCCTGGCCGAGCCGTTCGGCGGCCGACTGGCCGGTGCGGGCGAGTTCGACCGCCTCCTCGTACCGCCCGGCGTCGCACAGGAACGTCGACTCCCATTGGAAGCTGGTCAGGAACGTGTGCGCGTCGCCGGCCGCGTCGGCGGCGCGGCGTGCTTCGGCGAAGGCGCCGCCCGCCTGGTCCAGTTCACCGCGCGTGCCGTGGAGCGCGCCGAGCACGAGCAGTGCGGGCGCGCGCAGGGCGTCGTCGCCGAGCCGGTCGGCGAGGTCCAGGGCCTGCGTGGCGTGCCGCCGGCAGTCGTCGAGCTCGAACGCCATGAACTCCACGAACGCCAGGGCGGACAGCAGCCGGCCGCGCAGCTCCCGCGAGGCCCCGGGCGGTGCCAGCGCGACCGCCCGCCGCAGGTCGTCGCGTCCCCCGCCGTCGATGCGGCTCTGCAACCGGCCGCGCAGGCCGAGCAGCCGGGCCGCCCGCTCCGGCTCGGCCGCCGGATCCAGTTCGTCCAGCGCCGCGGTGCCGTGGGCCACCCCCGCGGCCGACCTGCCCGCGTTGAACGCCGCGGTGGCCGCTCGCTCCAGCACGACCGTGCGGCCGGCGCCGATGAGCCCGATCGGCTCCGCCACCTTCGGCCATTGGTCCAGGACCAGCTCCAGGAGGTGGAGCTGCTCGTCGTAGGCGTTCTGGCGCCGGGCGCGGTCGGCGGCGTGCCAGGCGGCGGGCAGGGCCCGCTCGAACTCGCCCGCGGCCGTCCAGTGCTCGGCCAGGGCCGTGCCGCCCGCGGCGGGCGCGGCGCGGTCGGCGAGCGCGGTGGCGTACCGGGCGTGCATGCGCCGCCGCCGGGGCGGCGGCAACGCGTCGTAGACCGCCTCGCGGAGGAGGTCGTGGCGGATCGCGTACCCGTTCTCCCGCGCCACCACCAGCTCCCGCCCGGTCAGGTCGCCGAGGGCGTCCGCGAGCCCGCGGCCGAGCCCGCCGGCGACCGCGCGGACGAGGTCGTCGTCGAGTTCGGCGCCCGCCACCGCCATGACCTCCAGCGCCTCGCGGGCCGGGTCCGGCAGGTCGGTGACCCGGGCGAGCAGGAGCGTCCGCAGATCGCCCGGCGGCGTCTCGCCCGCGGTGCTCAGCGCCTCGACGAACAGCGGGTTCCCGCCGCTGCGCCGGTGGATCCGGACGCTGCGCGCCGGGTCGGGCGGCCGCCCGTCGACGGCCGCCAGCAGCGCGGCGACGTGCCGGTGCTCCAGCGGGCCGAGGACGATGCGCGACATCGCGCCGCTGCGGCCCAGTTCGGCCAGCGTCCGCCAGTTCGGATGCCGGGCGGTCAGTTCGCCGGTGCGGACGGTGCCGACCAGCAGCACGGCGGCGCCGGTCAGGTTGCGGGCCAGGTAGGCGAACAGCTCGCGGCTCGACGCGTCCGCCCAGTGGAGGTCCTCGACCAGCACGACGACGGGCCGCTCCTCCGCCGCCCGGCCCAGCAGTGACAGCATCTCCTCCAGCAGCCTGGCCGGTCCGTACCGCGCCGGCGCCGGGCCGAGGTCCGGGAGCAGGTCGCCGAGCGCGGCCCCGCCCGGCGGAAGCAGCGCCGCCGCCCGGTCGCGGCCGAGGCGGCGCACCAGATCGCGCAGGACGGCGACGAACGGCACGTACGGGGTGCCCTCCGAGCCGAGTTCCAGGCATCCCCCGGACAGCACCAGCGGATCGCCGGGCAGCTCCCCCACCGTCGTGGCGACCAGCCGCGACTTGCCGATGCCCGCTTCACCGGAGACCAGGACCGTCCCAGGGGTCCCCGCCCGGGCACCGTCGTAGGCCGCCCGCAGCACGGCGATCTCGTCGTTCCGTCCGACCAGCACCGGGCTGACGACAGAACCGGTCATCGCCCCCTCCAAGCCCGGACCGGATGTCACCAACTCTGACGACGACAGCCTCCCATCGGTGCCGCCACTGTGAAGGGGTATTGCCCACGACCGAAAAGGAACCGTCCGATGACCGGACAGAACGCCCACCGCACCGTCACCGCCAACATCACGCTGTCCCTGGACGGCCGCGTCAACGGCCCCGGCGGCGAGTACGACATGAGCTGGATCGTCCCCCACGCCACCACGTCCGCGTCCCGCGACCACATGATGGCGGTCACCGGCACGGCGACCACCGCCCTGCTCGGCCGCAAGAACTTCGAGGGCTTCGCCGGGTTCTGGCCCGCCGTCGCCGACGACGAGAGCGCGGACCCGCGGGACCGGGAGTTCTCCCGCTGGCTCAACGCGGTCGAGAAGGTCGTCTTCTCCACCACGCTCAAGGAGGCCGCCTGGGACAACGCGCGCATCGCCGGCACCGACCCCGTCACGGCGGTCAAGCAACTGCGCGAGCAGGACGGCGGCGACATCGTCGTCCTGGCCAGCGCCAGCGTGATCCGCGGCCTCCTGCAGTCGGGCGAGGTGGACCGGCTGAGCATCACGCTGTGCCCCGAACTCGTCGGCGGCGGCGCCCGGCTGTTCCCCGACGGCCCGTCCGCGTCATGGACGCTGACCTCCAGCCTGGTCACCGAGAGTGGCGCGATCTGCCTCCTCTACGACCGCGCCGAGCGCTGAAACGCCTCGAACCGACATCCAGCCGATCACCAGCGAAGGACACACATGAACAGGGTCTTCAGCGCCCACGCCGTCTCGGTGGACGGCTATATCAGCGGCCGCACCCCCGACGGCGAGGAAGAACTCGGACGCGGGCTCGGTGACGCGCCGACGCTCTTCGACTGGTACTTCGACGGGGACACGCCGAGCCGGGAGTTCGACGGGTTCAAGCTGAGCGAGGCGAGCGTCCGCTTCTTCGACGCCGCTGCGGCACGCGTGGGAGCGGTGGTGGCGGGGCGCGTCACCTACGAGCACTCCGGGCGCTGGGGAGGCGGCGGCCCCCACCCGACGGCGCCGCTCTTCGTCCTCAGCCACGGGACCGTCCCCGGGATCGGCGAGCGGCAGACCCTCGTCACCGGCGGGATCGAGGACGCGGTCGCGGCGGCGCGCGAGGCCGCCGGGGACAAGGACGTCGCCCTCATGGGCGGCGGGGTGCTGACCTCCGCGCTGGAGGCGGGCCTGGTCGACGAGGTGATCCTCCACCAGGTCCCCGTCCTGCTCGGCGGCGGTCACGGCTTCTTCCGCGCGTTCCCCCGGCAGGTGGACCTCCGGCTGCTGGAGGCCGTCCCGGCGCCCGGCGTGACCCACCTCCGCTACGAGGTGGTCCGATGATCCTCGTCACCGGAGGGCTGGGCATGATCGGCGCCCACACCGCCCGCGCGCTCGCCGACCTCGGACACGAGGTCGTGGTCACCTCGCACCGCCGGAGCGAGGTCCCGTCCTTCCTCGCCGGCCGGGTCACCGTGGAACGCCTCGACGTCACCGACCGGGACGCCTTCCTCGCCCTCGCCGACCGCCACGACATCGGCGACATCGTCCACCTCGCCGGCGGCATCCCCGGCGAGGACCCGGTCCGCTACTTCCGCACGGACACGACCGGCCTGCTCAACGCGCTGGACGCCGCCCGCGCCTGGGGCGTCCGCAGGTTCGCCGTCGCGAGCAGCCTCGGCGCGTACGTCGGCCGCTCCGAGATCCCCTGGCGGGAGGAACTCGCGCTCCCCACCACGGATCTGCCGCACCTGATCGTCGCCTTCAAGAAGGCCGTGGAGCCGCTCACCACGCACGCCCTCCAGGGCAGCGGCGTCCAGCCGGTCGTCCTGCGGATCGGGACGATCTGGGGACCGCTCGTCGATCCGGACTCCCCGTTCTTCCACGTCCCGCCGTACATCAACGCGGTGCTCCGCGGCGAGCGGCCGCCACCGCTGCACGCCGACGACGGCGGCGACTGCTGCTACGCACCGGACGCCGGGCGCGCGATCGCCCTCCTCATGACCGCGAAGACGCTGGAGCACGACACCTACAACGTCTCCAGCGGCCGCCCGGTCGCCAACCGCGAGTTCGCGGACGCCCTGGAGGCGATCACGCCCGGCCTGCGGCTCGATCTCCTGCCCGGACGGCGGAACGGCCCCGGCGAGGACCCCTACCTCGACATCGGCCGGCTCACCCGCGACACGGGCTTCACGCCGGAGTTCGACGCCGCGGGAGCGGTCGCCGACTACGTCGCCTGGCGCGCCGGCAACCCCCGCTGACGACGGGTTCCGCCACTGTCCTGGCCCCCCGCCCGCGCGGGACGGGCCAGGTCAGGCGTTGGCGGCGAGGGCGTCGATGGCGGCGACGTCCTCGTCGGTGAGGGCGATGCCCTCCAGGTCGAAGTTGGCGGCGATGTGCTCCCGGCGCGACGACCTGGGAAGGACCACGATGTCGTGCTCCAGGTGCCAGCGGAGGACGACCTGGGCGGGCGTCGCGCCGTGCCGCCGGGCGATCCCGGTGAGGACCGGGTCGCGCAGGTCGGTGTTCTTCAGACCGCTGTAGCCCTCGACCACGACCCCACGGCGCCGGTGCTCCTCCAGCAGGACCGGGTCGTGCTGCGCCGGGCTCCACGAGATCTGGTTGACCGCCGGCCGCCGCCCGGTCGCCTCGGCCAGCCGGTCGATCAGCGCCGGGCTGTGGTTGCTCACCCCGACCTCGCGGGCCAGCCCCGCGTCCTTGGCCTCCAGCAGCGCCTCCCACGTCGGGACGAACTCGTCCCGGCCGGTCGGCCAGTGGATCAGCCAGAGATCCACATAACCGGTGCCGAGCAGGCGGAGGCTCGACTCCAGGGTGCGGCGGGCGTGCGGCGCGTCCTGCGGGCGCAGCTTGGTGGTGACGAAGACCTGCTCCCGGTCCACGCCGCTGTCCTTCACGGCGCGGCCGACGTCCGCCTCGTTGCGGTACAGCGTCGCGGTGTCGACATGCCGGTAGCCGATCTCCAGGGCCGCCCGCACCGACGCGTACGCCGTCCTGGGCCGCAGTTGCCAGGTCCCGAAACCGATCAGCGGCAGCGCGGCGCCGCCGGGCAGATTCACAGTCCGCGTCATGCCTCGTATTCTGCCCATGATCGCCGCCCCTCCAACGATGTCCGTTCGGTCGGCGCTGCGCGTGGACGACCGGCCCGGCGGCACGGTCAGGGAGCCGCGGGCGGACGGCCGCCCCGGTGACCTTACGGACCCGGGTGTCCCGTCTGTCAGATCGTGTGCACGTCTGTACGGGATCGCATGCTGGACAGGCTGACAACAACGATCTTCTTGTGAACACGTGAGCGGTCGAGCGACCGTGGTCTTCGTCGCGGGCTTTGCGCCCAGCTCCCCTACCAGGAGACCCGATGAAGCTGCCTTCGTATGCCGCCGCCGTCGTGACGGCGACCCTGCTCACCTCGCTCCCCGGAACGGCCGGGTCACCGGCGGCCCGGGCGGCCGGCGGCCAGGTGCCCGGCGCCCAGGCCCTGCCGAGCGTGAACATGGAGGCCACCGTCAAGGCCGCCCAGATCGACCCGCGGCGGGCGGACGACACGCTGACTCCGGGCGCGAAGGCCAGCGTGCTCCTCGTCGAGCAGGCACTGCGCGACCGGAACCTGCTTGACGCCGCGTGGGTGGATGGCTACTTCGGCACCACCACGACCGCCGCCTACGCGAAGTACCAGAAGTCGCTCGGTTACACCGGCCTTGCCGCCAACGGGCTGCCGGGCAGGACGTCGCTCGCCAAGCTCGGGACCGGACGTTTCACCGTCGCCGACGTCATCGAGCCGGGAGCCCGCGTGTCCACCGGCGGGGCCGTCGTCAACACCCGGACGCAGAGCATGCTGGCCGAGGCGAAACGGCTGCTCGGCCGCGACCTCGCGCTGGACCAGGGCTCCTACAACCCCGGCGGCGACCCCACGTCCGCGGGCACCCACGACGGCGGAGGCGTCGTCGACGTCTCGGTGCAGGGGATGGACTCCGCCACCCGCACCACGGTCGCCCGCGCGCTGCGCCGTGTCGGCTTCGCCGCATGGGTCCGCAGCCCCTCCCAGGGCGACTGGCCGTGGCACATCCACGCCGCCGCCATCAACGACACCGACCTCTCAAGCCAGGCCCAGCACCAGACCGGTGACTACTACCTCGGCCTGAACGGCCTCTCCGGCCGCGGCCCCGACGACGGCCCGAAGGTGACCATCCGCACCTGGGAGGAGTACCAGCGCAGCTGACCCGTCCCGTCCGTACACCAGGCAACGAGAACAGACAGGCAACGAGAACAGGAACGAGAACAGAAGGAGAGAACGGCATGAACAAGCTCACCAAGGTCCTCACCACCACGGCGACCGGCGCCGTCGCGCTGGGCGGGGTGGCGTCGGTCTTCGTCTCGCCCGCCTCGGCGGCGGCCCGGGACGGCAAGTGCGACAGCGGCGAGTTCTGCTACTACTTCAACAGCGACAACCAGGGCTCGATCTCGGACTTCACCGGCTCGGTCGCCGACTACGGCACCACGCAGCCCTCCTGCTACGACTTCAAGGGCGACGGCAACGGCAAGGGCACCTGCGTCAAGAACAACGCCGCGTCGGTCTGGAACAACAGCGGCAAGACCGTCCGCGTCTACTACAACAGCAACTACGGCGGCAGCTACCAGGACTTCAAGGCCGGCGCCAAGGGCAACCTGAACGCGACCCTCAAGAACCAGAACGCCTCGCACGAGTTCTCTCCGTCGGCGCGCACGAACATGTCCTACGGGCTGTACGCGACGAGCGGCGGGCAGATCACCTGCGGCTTCGACGGCTACACCACCACGCCCGGCCGGCACGAGGGCATCGACATCGCCCGCGGCATCGGCTCCGACGTCCACGCCCTGGTGGCCGGTAAGGTCATCTACATCGCGCGCGGGGCCACCGGGAGTTCGGGGCTGTCCACGATCTCCGTCTACAACAGCTCGCTCGACAAGACGGTGATCTACCTGCACTCCGCTCCGCGGTCCTCGCTGAGCGTGGGGCAGTCGATCAGCCGCGGCCAGGTCATCGCCGACGAGTCGTGGCACGGGGTGTCGTCCAGCTCGTCCGCCCACACCCACGTCGAGATGCGTCTCGGCCAGCAGACGCACGCGGCCAAGAGCGTCAACGACCCGACCCTGGACAACCCGAACCCGACCACGTTCTGGAACTCCCAGGGCTACAACGTCCGATAGAGCGCAGCGGCCTCCACCAGAGGGGAACACGACTGTGTCGACACGAAGCGTGCGGCTGAGCCCGCGGCTCACCGCGACGACCGCCGCGATGGCGCTCGGTGGGGCCGCCCTCATCCCGGCCTCCCCCGCCTCGGCCGCGGCCCGCGACGGCGTCTGCGAGACCGGCGAGTTCTGCTACTACTTCAACAGCGACAACCAGGGCTCGGTCTCGGACTTCACGGGCTCGGTCGCCGACTACGGGACGGCCCAGCCTTCCTGCTACGACTTCAAGGGCCCCGGCAACGGCAAGGGCACGTGCGTCAAGAACGCCGCCGCCTCGGTCTGGAACAACAGCGGCAAGACCGTCCGCGTCTACTACAACAGCAACTACGGCGGCAGCTACCAGGACTTCAAGGCCGGCGCCAAGGGCAACCTGAACGCCACGCTCAAGAACCAGAACGCCTCGCACCAGTTCCTGGGCTCGACGCCACCGCCGACCGGTTGCAAGACCGACGGCACCGACAGCAAGCTCCCTTCCACGATCCTGGTGTACCGAGTGTCACTCGGCCGTGTGGACCGGGTGGCGTTCAAGACCTATGTCAAGGACGTCCTGCCCAACGAGTGGGTGCCGAGCTGGCCCGCGGAGTCCCTGAAGGCCGGTGCGATGGCCGTCAAGGGCTACGGCTGGTACTGGGCGCTGCACTCGACCCGCAAGACGTCTGGCGGCCAGTGCTTCGACGTCTACGACACCACGTCGAGCCAGGTCTACAAGCCCGGCTCCGCCCAGGCGTCGACGAGCGCCGCGGTGGACGCCACGTGGGGCACCCGCATGACCCGCGGCGGAAAGATCCTTGAGGCCCACTACTGCTCCACGACGACGGCGTGCGGCGGCTGGGTCACCGGGGACTGGATGTCGCAGTACGGCTCCCGCGACAAGGCCGACGCGGGCTGGAGCTACTCCAGGATCCTCACCGCCTACTACACCGGGATCGCCCTCTCCTGATCCCCTGACCGTCCTGCCGAGCCCCCCGCCGTGGCCCCTCCGCGGCGGGGGGCTACGGCCCTTCGACGATGATCTGGAAGTTGACCGGCCGGCTTCCGGGGAACGCGACCTTCCCCGTGCCGTCCACCATCTTGAAGCGCACGTAGCATAAGCCCGGCTTCCTCGGCGTGGTGATGTCGGTGCGGACGTCGACCACGTGGCCTGGTTCCGTGTCGGCGATCGGCACTTCGGAGATGGTCTGGCAGTTGTCGGCCTTCTGCGGGAGGTCCAGGCGGCGCAGCGAGTAGCCGTCCCACGGGACCGTTCCGGAGTTCTTGAGCCGCCATACCTTGGTGATGTTCTGGCCGGTGCCGACGCGCGTGCAGTCGGGCAGCGTGATGTCCGCGACGAACTGGGCGGCGTCGCCCTTGTGCCTCGGCGGAGCCGCCGCCGGGTTCGTCGCCTGCACCGGGCAGTCGGCCGGAGACAGCGCGGCCTTCGCCCGGTTGCCGTACTCCTCCAGGGCGTCCTTGCCGGAGTCGCGATCGACCACGATGAGGACCACGGCCCACGTACCGATGACCGCCGCCGTCAGCGCGACCGCACCCGGGCTGCTCAGCCGGAGCCGCCGCCGGCGTTTCGGTGCGGGGAAGGTCGCCTGGACGTCCCCCGCCATCCGTCCGGGCGGTGGTGGCCGGACGGGCCGGGATTCCGAGGTCTCGTCACCCGCCGGGGCCTCTGGCGGCTCGATGGCGATGTGCACCGCCTGGGCGTCCACGGTGCTCACGGCGGAGCCTTCGAGCGCGGCGGACGCGGGCCTCCCGGCGCTCGCCGACCTCACCGCCAGGTTCGCCCGCTCCCAGCGTTCGCGGTACGCGGCCGGGTCCGCGCCGCACGCCTTGACGAACTCGACGGTGGTCCCCCAACTCGGGAGCCGGTTGCCCTTCGTGGCCTCGTGCAACGTCGTGTGCGAGATCGCCCCCGACCTTCCGGACATCTCCCGGAAAGGCGGGTTGCCAACGGATTCCCGCAGTTCCCGCAGAACCGCCGCGAAGTCCTCGATCGCCTCCGCCTGTGCACGCATGTGGTCCACCGGGTGAAGCTAACAGCGCCCACGTCCTCCCCTCAAGCACAGGTTTTTATCGGTTATCTTCCGTTCGGGTCGCCTTTTGAGCTGATCAACATCTGGAGAGGACGCTCATGCCCGCGGACGCAGATCTTCCCCGCCGTAACCTGCTCAGGAGCACCGCCGTCATCATGGACGGACCAGATCGTGGTCCACCACACCGCATCGGCGAACGCCACGGACCACTCGCTGGAGCACGCCCTCGGGCTGTCCCGGACGATCCAGAACTTCCACATGGACACCAACGGCTGGGACGACATCGGTCAGCAGCTCACCATCAGCCGCGGCGGCCACCTCATGGAGGGCCGCAACCGCACCCTTGAGGCCATCGGCGCCGGAACGCACGTCGTCGGGGCCCACACCCTCGGCCAGAACGACCACACCATCGGCATCGAGAACGAGGGCACCTACATGACGGCGGAGCCCACCGGCGCGCTGTGGGCGAAGCTCGTCTCGACCTGTGCGTGGCTGTGCGACGTCTACGGCCTGGAGCCGCACGCGGCGATCGTCGGGCACGGCGACCACAACGCCACCGCCTGCCCCGGCGACGCCCTGTACGCGCTGCTGCCGCGCCTGCGCGACCAGGTCGCCGACAGTCTGGGCGAGCGGTATCCGGCGGAGGTGCCGGGGGCCGTGCCCGGCGGCCTGCCCGGGCCGCGCTTCACCTTCGACCACGGGCCGGCGGTCGGGCCCGGAGACCCCACCCGCTGACCGGGCTTCCCGAAACGTCGCGGACGTGCCGGTTCTCGGCGCGCCGAAAGGAAATGAAAAGTCCTGCCTGGTCCGCCAAGGTAAAGGCCGATGGACGTAATTTTGTCCAGGGCGCTCCACGCGGGTGTTTCGCGTCCCCGCCGTATGCCCATACCTCAATGGTGTCGCCTGAAGCCAGGAGTTGGGCATGAGATCTGGGTTGAATACCGGCGATTCGGCATGGGTGCTCGTCAGCTTCGCCATGGTGCTGCTCATGACGCCGGGACTCGCCCTCTTCTACGGTGGAATGGTCCGGGCGAGGAACCTCGTCAGCGTCCTGTACATGAGCTTCGTCTCGATCGCCGTGGTGACCGTCATCTGGTTCCTCTACGGGTACGGTCTGGCGTTCGGTGACGACGTGGGAGGGGCCGGCCTCATCGGCTGGGGCAGGTGGCAGTTCCTCAAGACCACCCCGTCGGTCCTGAGGGGCGTCATCCCGGAGTACGTGTTCTCGATGTTCCAGCTCGTTTTCGCGATCATCACGCTCGCGCTGATCAGCGGCTCGGTCGCCAACCGCGTCAGGCTCGGGCCCTGGATGGTCTTCGGGCTGGTCTGGGTGACCCTCGTCTACCTCCCGATCGCCCACTGGGTGTTCTCCAAGGGGGGCTGGATCAACCGGTGGGGCGCGCTGGACTTCGCCGGCGGCCTGGTCGTCGAGCTCAACTCCGGCATCGCGGGCCTGGCGCTGGCGCTGGTGCTCGGACCGGGGCTGCGCTTCCGCAGGGAGGGCCCTCCCGAGCCGAAGAACATCCCGCTGGTGATGGCCGGCATGGGGCTGCTGTGGTTCGGCTGGTTCGGCTTCAACGGCGGATCGGCGCTGACGGACGGCGCCCTCGCGGCGAACGCGGTGGTCAACACCATGATGTGCGGGTGCGTCGCGATGCTGGTCTGGATGCTGCTCGAACGGGCGCGGTTCGGCCGGTTCTCCAGGCTGGGCGGCACGACGGGCGCGCTCGCCGGACTGGTGGCCATCACGCCGGCCTGCGGGTACGTCAACCTGCTCGGCGCGACGATCCTCGGCATCGTCGTCGCCGTCGTCTGCACCTACGCCGTCGAGGTCAAGACGTCCGTCGGGTACGACGACACCCTGGACGTCGTGGGCATCCACGGGGCGGGCGGCATCGTCGGCGTGATCCTGATCGGGTTCTTCGCCACCGGCAAGTACGGCAGCCCCACCGCCGGCCTCGCCTACGGCGGCTCGATCTCCCTGCTGGGCAAGCAGATCGTCGCCATCCTCGCCGTCGGCTGCTACAGCTTCGTGCTCACCTACGTCATCGGCAAGGTCGTGGACGTCCTGCTGACCTTCCGCCCGAGCGCCCGCGAGGAGGCCGAGGGCCTCGACACCGAACTGCGCATCGAATGAGGCCCGTCACACGGGAAGGGTTCTGCGCAGGCGGCGAGTCTGGACGACGGCTTCGCCGAGGACGCCCTCGGTGGGGAGTTCGAGCAGGTCGCGCGTCTGCGGCCGCCGTCCCTCTTCGATCGCCGCCGCCATCTCCCGCAGGTCCGCCGCAAGGGTCCGGGCCGTGTGCGCCGGTGGTGCGGGGGCACCTCCGCGAACCCGGACGGAGGCGGCGGTGACGGCGTCCACGAGCCTGTCGAGCCCGCCCAGGACCGGCCACCAGGCGGCGCTCAGGCGGCTGGCGGGCGGAGGTTCGGCCTGGGCCCGCCGCAGTTCGACCCGGACGGCGTTGAGGGTGCGGTGGAGCGCCCGCCGATCACGCGTCCGGCTCTCCCGGGAGCCGGTGAAGGCCTCGTCGAGGTAGTCGGCGAGCGCCTGGAACCCGACGGCGAACCGCCCGCCGAGCCGGATCCGGCGGCTTCCCGGCCAGAGGGCGTAGCCGAAGACCAGCACGATCAGGCAGCCGAGGAGGGTGTCGGACAGCCGGGCCAGCACGAGTTCGTCCGAGGGCTCCGGCGAGACCAGGTCGAACAGGAAGAGCATCAGCGGGGTGACGGCCACCGTTCGCATCGCGTAGGACTTGGCCTTCAGCACCGGGATCAGCCCGCCGAAGAACGCCGCGAGCGGGACGGCGGCCCAGCCGCGGGGCACGACGACCAGCACCAGCAGGGTGGGGACGGCCGCGGCGATCGTGCCGAGCGCCCGCAGCAGGGCCCGGACGAAGACCGAGCCGAAGTCGGGTTTCAGGATCACGGCCACCGTCAGCGGAAGCCAGAGGGAATGCACCGTCGGGAGCCAGAAGTGGTGGAAGACGCCCTCGAGGTCGACGAACGCCGAGGCGATCGCCATGCACAGGGCCAGCCGTAGCCCGTACCGCCAGGCCGCCGCGGAGGTCAGGGCCAGCTGGGCGGCCCGGTACGCCCGGGTCGGCAGGGGCTTGGGCAGGCCGAGCCACTCGGGCTCCTCCAGGGGCGCCTGCGGCAGTCGCCGCCGGGCGTGCTCGACGGGCCGGGCGAACTCGGCCTCGCCCCGGTGCGGCGCGATCTTCGCGTCCCTGTTCCCGGTCCGGACGGCGTTCGCGATCTGCCGCACCGCCGCGGCCAGACCGGGCGGCGCCGGCCGCCGCGACCAGATGAGATCGGTGAGCGTCTCCATCAGGGGCATGGCCGCGTTGAGCATGCCGACGAGCCACCGCGTCTCGTCGCTCCAGTTCTCCACCGTGCGGAGGCGATGGCTCGTCAGGGCGTCCTGTGCGGTGTCCATCGCCGTGCTGAGCGCGAGCCGGGCGTCGCCCGGGTCGGGGAGGGCGTCGATGAGGTCGGCGGCCCTGGCGTACACGGCGGCGACGGCCTGGTGCTCGGGTCCGGGACGGCCTCTCCACAGGCGCCAGCTCAGCAGACTGAGCAGGAAGATGAAGGTCCCGCCCGCGAACTGGCAGAGCGGAGGCAGCCACCACGCTCCGACCGGGGGCAGCCCGCTGCCGATCACGTTCAGGAACAGCAGGCTCAGCCCCGCCCCCGACATCACGTTGCCGATCGAGCTGACCAGGCCGGCGACGAGGGCGACCAGCGTGGTCATCGTCACCGTCCACCAGCCGTGCCCGTGGCCGAGCTGACCGATGATCAGGCCCACCGCACCCGTCAGCTGCGGAACGAGGAGCCCCAGCGCCCTCGACCGGTACGGGCCGGTGCTCGGCCGCATCACCGCCAGCAACATGCCGGCCGCCGCGAGCAACCCGGCGCGGAGCTCGTCCAGGGCCAGCGCCACCGAGACCACTGCGCCGAACGCGACCGCCGTACGGATGGCCTCGGACCAGGGCGGGGGCCCCTTGGAGATCGTGAGCGCCCGGCTCAGCCAGTTCCCCGCGTCGACCCGGGTGGCGCCCGCCATGTCAGATTTTCTGGAACAGGGCGTACAGGAGCGTGAAGACGCCGATGCCCACCCCCAGGGAGACGATCACGTTCACCGCGCCTCTGGCGTACTTCCCCTCTTGGAAGAGGTGGACGGTGTCCAGCTCGAAGGTGCTGAACGTTGTCAGCGCGCCGCAGAAACCCGTGCCGACCAGAGCGTCGGGTTCCGCGCTCGCGGTCACGCCGTGCAGAGCGCCCAGGATCCCCGTGCCGAGGAGGTTGACCGTCAGCGTCCCCCAGGGGAACGCCTTCCCGAACCGGTTCTTGACCAGGGTGTCGAGGACGAAGCGCAGCACGGCGCCGCACGCCCCTCCGATGAGCACCAGCAGGGCGATCATGACGGCGTGCCGGTCTCCGGTCCGGTCGGGCGGTACGGCAGGAGCCTTCCGCCCCAGAGGCCGACGGCGACCGCGATCCACCCGCCCGCCACGCTGACCACCGCGTAGACGGCGCTCAGGTCCCAGGTCCCGGCGCGGCCGAGGGCGTGGACCCCGTCGATGAGGTGGGAGAACGTGGTGAACCCTCCCAGGTAGCCGGTCACCAGCAGCGGCCGGGCGACGGGGTGCGGCCTGCCCTTGAGCAGGTACGACGTCAGGATCCCCATGAACAGGCAGCCCAGCATGTTCACCAGGAGGGTCCCCCAGGGGAATCCGTGCCGGGCTCCGGGCATCGCCTTGATGAGCAGATCACGTGCCAGCGCCCCGACCGCTCCTCCGATCGCGACGTCGAGGAGTGCCCGCGGCCGTATCCCGGGGTGGCGGGGCGGTCCCTTCCTGTGCCGGTCCAGGACGGACGCCTCGGCCACCTCGCGGCGGAGCAGGCGTCCCACCGACCGTCCCGGGTCCCCCATGGCCGGTGTCACCACCTGCGCCGGCCGGGCGCGGGCACACCCAGCAGCAGCCGGCGGACGGCGTCCCAGGCCTGCATCAAGGCGGTCTCGACCTCGGGTGACCGCTCCCCCAGCACGCGCGCCCAGGCGCCCCGGTTCCCCGGCAGGACGCTGGCTCCGGCCCGCAGTCCCGTGCGGGCGAGCACCTCGTGCATCGTGTCGGCCACGGCCTGCGCGGGGCTCTGGCCGGTGACGACGTACAGGGACGCCAGGACCCCGAAGTCGTCCATCACCGCGGGGCCCGTCACCGCCCGTTCCTCCGGAACCAGGTGGAGCGGATCGGCGAACAGGAGCCGTCCCGTGGTGTCGTGCACCTCGACGTCGCTGCAGTACGCCGTGTAGGCGTGCCGCTCCCCGCGGGCGAGGCGGCCGGCCAGCAGGGTCTCGCCCACCAGGACGGTGGAGTCGGGGTGGGCGTTCAGGGCGATGTGCTGGTAGAAGCGGGTTCCGCCGAACGGGATCGTCGTGTCCGGCAGGTACTCCAGGTAGCCGCCAGGGCCCACGGCGAGACCGACGAGCTGCGTGGCGTAGTCCTGTTCCATCCGGTAGAGCCGGGTGGCGCCCTGGGTGGTCACGTGCACGGACGCGCCCGCGCCGCAGGAGACGTCGACGCGGTAGCGGTCGCCCTGGAGGACTCCGCCTCCCGACGACATGAGCATGACGTACGGCAGGTCCGGCGCCGCGGGATCGGGGTAGAGGGGCCGCGTGATGTGCAGCGGCGCCTTCTGGTAGTGGCCGGTCAGCTCCGTCCGGTCGCCGATCAGCTCGAACTCCAGGTCGAGTATCCCGACCTTGCCGGGGCTGCCGACCGGGAGCATGTCCACGGCGCAGGCGTGCCGCCGCACGGGCTCGGGGACCCACCGGGGAAGGTACCGCTCGGGCGAGAGGCGGTCGGTCGCCCCTGCACCGCCCACCGTGCCTACACCGGCGAGGTACACGCCGCTCCCGCCCGCGCCTCGATGAAGTCGACGACCTCCGCGACGCCGGTGCCGAGGAGGCAGTCGGTCAGCGCGACCGGGCCCTCGCCGCGCACCGCCCGCGCGTCGCGTTCCATGACCGCCAGGTCGGTGCGGACGTACGGGGCGATGTCGATCTTGTTGATGACCAGCAGGTCGGAGTCGGTGGTGCCGGGGCCGCGCTTGCGCGGCATCTTCTCGCCCTCGGCGGTGTCCAGGACGAAGATGTACACGTCGGCCAGCGCCGGGCTGAACGTGAGCGTGAGGTTGTCGCCGCCGCTCTCGAACAGCAGGAGGTCGAGCTCGGGAAAGCGGTCGAGCATCTCGGCCGCCGCCGCCAGGTTCATGGTCGGGTCGTCGCGGACGGCGGTGTGCGGGCACGCGCCCGTCTCGACCCCCACGATCCGCTCGGGGTCGAGCGTCCCGGCCAGGGTGCGGCGGACGTGCTCGGCGTCCTCCTGGGTGTAGATGTCATTGGTGATCACGCCGACCTGGTGCCCCAGCGTCTGCAACCGCGGCACCAGCGCCTCGACCAGCGCCGTCTTGCCGCTTCCGACCGGGCCGCCGATGCCCACCTTGAAGACCTTCTCCAGCTCCATCCCGCCTCCTTCGTGTCAACGGATCAGGTGACGAACAGGCGGGCGTCCGCCCGCTCGTGCGCGGCCGCGACGACGTCGGCGACGGGCACCGAGCCGTGCAGCTCCCGCGGGTCGCGGACGGCGAGCGCCGCCCGTGCGACCCGTGCGAGATCCGGGCGGATCTCGCACAGCAGCCGCTGGGCGCGGCGGAAGTCGGTGCGGGCCAGCCGCACCGCCGACGCCGCCCAGCTCGCGGCGAAGGCGTACAGGTCGGCCGCGACCGCGTGCGCCGCGGACACGCCGAGCCCCGCGTAGAGCGCGCCCACCACGACCGCGTGGTTGCCCGGCGCGGCCTTGTCCGCCACCAGCTCCGCCAGCCGGGCGCCCTCGGGCACCGGGAAGGCGAAGGCCGCCGTGTCCAGGACCTGCCGGCCGGTCCGGGTCGAGGCGTTGCGCTGCTCGCGGTTGAGCTTGATCGCGTGCAGCCGCCGGTCGACGTGGACCAGCCCGTCCCAGTCGGCCTCGCCCGCCGCGCGGTGCGCCAGTGCCAGGGCGGCCGCGTCCGCGGGGCCCACCGCGTTGTACAGCAGGTCGGTCAGCAGCTCGCGCAGGTTCTCCGGCCCGGTGATCTGGAGCTGGACGTACCCCTCCAGCCCGTGCGACAGCGTGTACATCCCGCTCGGGAAGCCGGAGTCGGTGAGCTGGAGCTGGGCCAGCAGAGAGTCCAGGTCGGCGGTGTCCGGACGTGCGCTCATGCCAGGAAGAACAGCCGGTTCAGCGGCAGCTTCGTGGCCGGTTCGATGTGCGCGGGCTCCCCGTCCACGGTCACCTTGTAGGTCTCCGGATCGACCTTGATCTCGGCGAGCGTCGAGTTGTGGAGCATGTGGCGCTTGTCGACGGTCCGGCACTGGCGCACCGGCCGGATCAGCCGCTTCAGTTCGAGCCGTTCGGGCACGCCCGCCTCGATCGCGGCCCCGGACATGAAGGTCGCGCAGGTGCTCGACAGCGCCCTGCCGAAGGCCCCGTACGTGGGCCGGTAGTAGACGGGCTGCGGCGTCGGCAGGGACGCGTTCGGGTCGCCCATCTGCGCCCAGTTCACCATCCCGCCCTTGATGACCATGGAGGGCTTGGCGCCGAAGGAGTGGATCGGCCACAGCACGATGTCGGCGAGCCTGCCGTCCTCCAGGGAGCCGATCGTGTCCGCTATCCCGGAGGCGCGGGCCGGATTGATGGTCAGCTTGGCCAGGTAGCGCAGCACCCGGAAGTTGTCGTTGCGGGACGAGTCCTCGGGCAGCGCGCCCCTCTTGTCCTTGTTGTGGTGGGCCACCTGGAAGGCGCGGGTGAACGACTCGCCCACCCGGCCCATCGCCTGGGAGTCCGAACCGATGATGCTGATGACGCCGAGGTCGTGCAGCACCGTCTCAGCCGAGATCGTCTCGGCGCGGACCCGGCTGTCGGCGAACGCCACGTCCTCGGGCACGTCGTAGCTGAGGTGGTGGCAGACCATCGTCATGTCCAGCAGTTCGTCCACCGAGTTGGCGGTGTAGGGCAGCGTCGGGTTCGTGGAGGCCGGGAGCACGTTGGGCTCGCCGGTCACCCGCAGGATGTCGGGGGCGTGCCCGCCGCCCGCGCCCTCGGAGTGGTAGGTGTGGATCGCGCGGCCGTTGATCGCGTTGATGGTGTCCTCGACGAAGCCGGCCTCGTTCAGCGTGTCGGTGTGGATGTTGATCTGGATGTCCAGCTCGTCGGCCACCGACAGCGCGCAGTCGATGACGGCCGGGGTGGCACCCCAGTCCTCGTGCACCTTCAGCCCCGCGGCGCCGGCGACGATCTGCTCCTCCAGCGGGCCCGGCAGGCTGCTGTTGCCCTTGCCGTAGACGGCGATGTTGATCGGGATGTCCTCGTAGGCCTGCAGGATGCGGGAGATGTTCCACGGGCCGGGGGTGGTGGTGCAGCCGCGGCTGCCGTCCGCCGGCCCGGTGCCGCCGCCGACCAGGGTGGTGATCCCGTTGCTCAGCGCGTGCTGGGCCTGCTGGGGAGTGATGAAGTGGACATGGGTGTCGATCGCCCCGGGCGTGGCGATGAGGTTCTCGCCGGACACCACCTCGGTGGTCGCGCTGATGATCAGCCGCCGGTCGACGCCGTTCTGGGTGTGCGGGTTGCCCGACTTGCCGATCCCGGCGATCTTCCCGTCCTTGATGCCGATGTCGCCCTTGACGACGCCCAGCATCGGATCGAGGATCACCGCGTTCGTGATCACCATGTCCAGGGCGACCGACCGTCCCGAGGCCGGGTCGGCCGACATGCCGTCGCGGGCGGTCTTGCCGCCGCCGTACTGGGCCTCGTCCCCGTAGTGCCCCTCGGTGTGGTCCTTCTCCACCTCGACGACGAGGTTGGTGTCCCCGAGGCGGAGCCGGTCGCCCACCGTCGGGCCGTACATGGACGCGTACTGCTGACGGCTCATCGTGGTCATGGCGGCTCAGCCCTTCTTCCCGGAGCGTGCTGACTTCGTCTTCCTGGACGGCTTCTTCGGCGGCTCGACCGGCTCGTCGAGATAGCCGCGCTTGTGCATCCGCCGCAGCGCCGTGCGGTGCGCCTCGGCGGACCGGACGCTCCCGTTGAGCAGGCCGCCGAACCCCACCAGCCGCAGCCCGCCGCCGTATTCGACCAGGGTCACCTCCTTGGTGTCTCCGGGCTCGAACCGGACCGCGGTTCCCGACGGGATGTCCAGCCGTTTCCCGAACGCCTTGTCGCGTTCGAATTTCAGCGCCCGATTGGTCTCGAAGAAATGGAAGTGCGAGCCGACCTGGACGGCACGGTCGCCCGTGTTCTGCACCAGGATGGTCTCCCTGGGCTGACCGGCGTTCAGTTCGATATCGCCCTCGCCGTACATGTAAACGTCATCCGACATGGGATTCCTCCCCTTTCATGTCCGCCATCACCCGACGTGGAATTTCCTGGAGGTGACCGTGATCCTGCTCATGGCCTTGCTCGTGGGCGTGGCCGTGCCCGTGCCCGTGGGCGGTGGGCGCCAGCCCGTCGTCGCCGTCCCGGCTCCACCGGCGTTCCGCTTCGGCCGCCCGCCGGCGGATCAGCGCGGCGAGTGAGGCCGCCCCCAGAAGCGGGCCCGCGGTGCGGGCATCGGCCCGCCGGGGCGCCGGAACGAAGGAGGCGGGCACCAGGACGACGTCGTCCGCCCCCAGGCGCCGGCAGCGCTCGACGCCCTCGTCCACGTCCGGCTCCCCGCCCGACAGCGCCACCTCCACCCAGCGGATGGGCGTGTACTGCCAGACCAGCCGCGCCACCCTGAACAGGTCGGCGTCCGGCTCGGGCCCGGCGGCGGGCGCCACCAGCAGGACCGCCCGCTCCCCCGGCAGGTCGCGCAGCGTCCGGGTCACCGCGCCTCTGATCCAGCCGACCAGGTGCTCCGTCGTGCCCAGCGGCCCGGCCAGCAGCAGGTCTCCCGGCTCCCGGTCCCGGGCCGCCCATCTCAGGGTCTGCGCGGTGACGACCGGCAGGTCCGGGTCGCGCCCGAGCGTCATCGGCACCGCCACGAGCCGGTGCCGCGGACGCAGGGCCGACTGCAGGTCCCGTCCTGGAGCATGGACGGGCGCGCCCCCGGATCCGATCAGCTCCGGAAGGCACCCGCCCTGCCGGCTCTCGTGCCCGCCGACCAGGACGACCCGCCGGCCGCCGGACACTATTTGCCGCCGACCGGGTCGTGGCAGGAGACCAGCTTGGTGCCGTCGTCGAAGGCGGCCTCGATCTGGATGAGCGTCAGCATCGCGCGCACGCCGGGCAGCACGTCGCCGGGCCCCACGATCTGCTTGCCGAGCTGCATGCACTCGGCGACGGTCCTGCCGTCCCGGGCCGCCTCCACGATCGCCGAGCTGATCAGCGCCACCGTCTCGGCGTAGTTCAGTTTCAGGCCCCTGTCCCGGCGCTGCTGCGCCATCTGGGCGGCGGTGAAGAGGACCAGCTTGTCCATCTCCCGCGGAGTGAGGTTCATCGGTTGTCCTTTCCGCGCCCGGTTGCCACCGAGGTCACCCAGCGCGCTCGATCTTGTTGAGCAACGGGACGGCGGCGAGGAACACCCAGGTCACCAGGACGAACGGCCAGGTGAGGGTGTGGCCTCCGACCACCTCGAACAGGGTGCCGATTCCGGCCGTCACGCCCGCCGCCGCCACCGTGCCGATCACGGCGTAGACGGCGCTCACCCAGGTGACCGCGACGAACGTGCCGAACAGCGCGAGCCCGGTCAGCACGGAGTTGTAGCCGTACAGGCCGGCCCCGAGGTCCGCGGCCTGCGCACCCAGCGCCCAGCCGGTGAGCAGGCCGATCAGGCTGGAGACCAGGGCCACCAGCCCCGTCACCCATCCGGCGATGACCAGGCCGGCCAGGAAGATCAGCCCGACGTACCACTGGTCCTGGAAGAACACCTGGCCGACGCCGTTGAAGATGCCCTTCCAGAAGTAGGTCCACGTCATCGCCGTGCCGGGAGCGGTCGCGGACGGCGGGGCCGTGCCCGCGTGCTCCGCCCACACCCTGTCGAAGGACGGCCCGCCGATCACCATGACGGAGGTGATCACGCAGAAGGGCGCGGTGAACGTGGGCAGGTCGTACGGGGCGAGGATCACCCTCAGCGCCGAGGTGAGCACGCTGCCGGCGATCGCGCCGCCGACGACGAGCAGGACCGTCATCCACCGGGCGTCCAGATAGAGCACCAGGCTGACCCCGATCAGGGTGCCGCAGAAGCCCTCCAGCCCCAGCGAGATCCGGTCCCGCCAGGAGACGCCGAACAGGTGGGCGGTGAGCGTGGCGGCCACCGTCCCCAGCAGCCCGAAGACGCCGAACTGCCAGCCGCCCACGAACAAGGCCGCGAGGAAGACCAGACCGGTCCAGTGGTTCGCCTGGAAATCGACCTGGGCGATGCCCTTCGGAATGGTGAGAAGATGGTCGAGAACCCGCCGCCGCTGCCGATCCACCGTCGGTTCCGACGGATCGGGCGGCGCGGGTGCCGAGGACAATTGCCGACTCCTTTAATGACACGCAGGCACGTGCGTACGCAGACTCTTCGTACGCCTGACCTGATGCCCGATGCCTCGATCAACTAGCTCAAGGGAGTTCACGCTTTGGGTCAATCACGGCGAAGGTCCGTGACAGGGCCCGGCACTCGCGGCCCACGGTGGCGGCATTGAAGATCGCCACGTCCGGCGTCGCCGTTGCTCAGGGGGCGCGGTGCAGGACGACGAGGGCGACGTCGTCCTCGCGTCGCCCGAACTCGGCGAGGATGCGGTCGCTGTAGGCCTCCAGGTCGTCGTCCACGTCCACGGCGAGGGTCCTGAGGCGTTCGAGGTTCGCGGTCAGGGAGACGGTGCGCTCCTCGACCAGCCCGTCGGTGATGAGGACGACGGTGCCGCCCGGCGGGACGCTCGTCTCCTCCAGGCCGAGCCGCTCGGCGGGGAAGCCGAGCAGCAGGCCGCCCCTGCCGCCGTACTCGGCCCGTCCGGCGGCGATGTGGAGGGGCGGCAGGTGGCCCGCGTTGGCGACCTGGAGCCGTCCCGTGCGCGGGTCCAGGGACATCAGGCACATCGTGGCGGTCTGGTCGTCGTGGTACCGCTGCATCACGGTGTTGAGCAGCCTGAGGATCCTGACGATGTCATGGCCCTCCGCGGCGAAGGCCCGCAGCGCGTGCCGGAGTTCGGCCATGACGGTGGCCGCGTGCAGGGAGTGCCCCTGCACGTCGCCGATGGCCACCAGGACGTCCTCGCCGCGGTCGATGACCTCGTAGAAGTCGCCGCCCACCTCGGCCTGGTCGCTGGCCGGCTCGTAGCGGACGCTGAACGCCCAGCCGGGCATGGCGGGGTGGACGGCGGGCAGCAGGCTGCGCTGGAGCGTCAGGGAGATCAGGTGCTCCTCGGTGTAGGAGCGCAGCGCCTCCATCGCCAGGGCCACCGCCTGCCCCAGCTGGCGCAGGAGGTGGGTGGCGTCCTCGTCGGACGCGCCGCCGGCCTCGATCGCCACGCCGATCGTGGGACGGCCGCGCTTGGCCCGCGAGGTCACCAGGAGGACGTCGCCCTTGGAGGCGCTGTCGGGCAGCAGCTCCCGCCACTGCGCCTCCGGCACGGCGGCGATGCGGGTACCGGTGTCCTCGCCGAGGCCGGTCATCGCGACGAGCCGCGCGGGCACCTCGGGAGGGCAGGGCCGGTTCCACGGCTCGTTGCCCAGATGGACGGTCCTCCTCACCCGGCCGTCCGGGGGGTGGATGAACACCGCCGCGGGCACGCGGAAGATGTCGAGGGCGCCGCGCGCCGCCACCGCCGCGAGCCCGTCGAAGGTCGTGGCGGCGTTGATGGCCAGCGATGTGCGGGTGAAGGCCGCCATCCGCTCGGCGATCCGCTCGGCGCGGCGGCGCGCCTGGTAGTAGCGCAGGACCGCCTCGGCGGTGGCGATGAACTCGCCCGGGTCGATGGGGTCGGTCATGTAGGCGTCGGCGCCGCGCCGCAGCCCGTGGGTGCGGTCGGTGGACTCGACGGCCGTGGCGGAGATGTGGACGACGGGCAGCGACGCCGTGGCGGGGGCGGCCTTGATCTGCTCGCAGACCTCCATGCCGTTCGCGTCGGGCAGCTGCACGTCCAGGACGACCAGGTCGATCTGGTGGTCGGCGAGCCGTTCCCAGCACTGGGCGGCGGTGGCGGCCTCCACGACGTTGTGCCCGGCGCGGCGCAGCCAGCTGCCGATGATGTACCGCTTGGTCTCGTTGTCGTCGACGACCAGGGTGGTCGCGGTCGGTATCGCGTCGGTCATGGCATCCGGGCCGTCCGCCTGGTCCGGGCCCGCGCCACCGCGTCGGCGAGCATGACCGGTGCGAGCTGGGCCTGGTCGAGAACGGCGTCGACGCGCTCCGGCCGCGTCTCGTCCGAGGCGGCCCCGTCCGACGGGGCGATCAGCACGACCGCGGTCCCGGGCGGCGGCCCGCCCGGCTCGCCCACCGCGTCGGCCGCGGAGATGTCGGGGCCGAGCAGGATCAGCTCGGGCGGGTCGGAGGAGGCCGCCAGGTCGCGGACGGTCCGCGGGTCGCCGGCCTCGCTGACGCGTTCGGCGACGTCGCCGATCATGTCGCGCAGGACCCGGCGCGCGGCCTCGTGCCCGTCGGCGACCAGCACGTGCGCGAGACGGAGTTCGGCCAGGCTCCGGTACGGGGGGAGGCGCAGCGTCACCGTCGTGCCCGCGCCGACCTCGCTCTCCAGCGTCAGGTCGCCGCCGAGGGCATGGGCGAGGCGGCGGGAGTAGGTCAGCCCGAGCCCCGTTCCGCCCGGTTTGCCGCCCGGCACCTGGTAGAACTCCTCGAAGACGCGCTCCCGCTCTGCGGACGGGATGCCCATCCCGGTGTCGGCGACGGCGAACTCCAGGTGGTCGGCGGTGCGCCGGGTCGTCAGGCGCACCTCGCCCTCGTCGGTGAACTTGAGCCCGTTGGCCACCAGGTTGCGCAGGATGCGGGTCAGCATCACCTCGTCGGTGACCATGGTGAGGGCCCCCGCGTCGGCGGCGTCCACCCGGAGCCGCACCCCCGCCTGCTCGGCCATGGGCGTCATCAGGTCCGCCAGCTGCCGCAGCATCGAGGGCACCTCGACGAAGGTGCGGCGCGGCGCGAGCCGGCCCTGTTCGGCCTTGGCCATGTCCAGCAGCTCGTTCACCAGGGAGAGCAGGGTCTCGCTGGCTCCCGCGACCAGCGAGACCTGGTGTCGCTGCTCCTCGGTGAGGGGTTCGGCTGCGGGGTCGAGGAGCAGCCGGGCGAGCCCGATGACACCGTTGACGGGCGTGCGCAGCTCGTGGCTGATATTCGCCCAGAAGCGGTTCTTGGCCTCGCCCGCCTCGCGGAGCTGGTCGGACTTCTCCTCCAGTTCGGCGTACAGCGCCACCACCCCCCGGTTGGTCTCCTCCAGCTCGGTGGACAGCTCGTTGTAGAGGGCCATCACGCCCTGGTTGGTCTCCTCCAGCTCGGTGTTGAGCGCGCGGAGTTCCTCGCTCTGCCGCCGCACGTCCTCCAGCGTCCGCAGCAGCTCGGCGTTCTGGGTCCGCAGTTCCTCCAGGGCGGTGGCGGGTTGGAGGCGTCCCAGCCGCGCACGGAGGTCGGCCAGCGTCGCGTCGGCCACCGCGGAGACGTCCGCGGGCAGGTCCTTGGCGAGCCTGACGGTCCGCCGCGCCTCGGTTCCCGTCTCCTCGACCAGGTCCATGAGGCGCGCGGCCGCGGTGTCGCCCTCCTTCGGGCGGTGGGCGCCCGCCTCGGGCGCGTACTCGATCTCGATCAGCAGCCGCGGCGCGGGCCGCCGGTCGAGGCAGAAGGCCACCGCGACCATGCCGGAGTGGGCCACCAGCTCCCGGCCGATCTCGCTGAGCGCGGTGGCGACCCGCACCTGGTCCTGGAAGTCGAGACGGACCGCGGCGGCGACATGGCGCCCGGCCTGGCGGAGGGCGAAGACGCCCTCTTCGTCGGCCACCCGCAAACGCAGCAGTTCCTCCGCCATCGATTCACCTCCGCCCGGCGGTGGTCACGGCGAGGACGCAGCGGTCGTCGTGCCGCACCCCGGCGGAACGCAGCAGCTCGGCGGCGATGAGCAGCGGCTCGCGGGAGGGCCCGGGACGGCCGGCGGCGTCCCACTTGTCGGTCAGCCCGTCGGAGTGCAGCACCACGGCGGCGCCCTCCGGCAGCTCGTAGGCGTGCTCGCGCAGCGTCCGGGTCTTCGCGCCGGCGATGCCCGGCACCGAGATCATGCCGTGCCGCCGGTCGAGCCCGACGATCCAACCGGCGATGTTGCCCAGTCCCGCGAACCGCACCAGGCGCGCCGCCGGGTCCACCGCCACCACAGCGACCGCGGCGCCCCGGGTCGCCCCTAGCCGCTGGTGCACCTTCCGCAGCAGGTCGAGGGGACGCGCCGGCAGCACGGCCTCGCGCATCGCCATGACGGCCTCCTGGCCGGCCCGCGCCGCCATCGGCCCGTGCCCGAGGCCGTCGCAGACCATCGCGTAGACCGTTCCTCCGTCCAGCCGCGCGGCGTAGGCGTCGCCGCACTCCTCCTCACCGTCGATCGGGCGGGTCAGCCCGGCGAAGGGCGGCCCCGGCGGCGGGGGAGCCGTCCTGCCGCCGGACGGGGAGAACCCGGCGTACAGGACGGTGCCGGCGCCGGGAAGCGAATGCAGGCCGGTGCGGTCGGCGAGCCGCTCGATCGACCCGAGCCCCAGGCCGAGCGTGCCGGACGTGGAATGGCCGTCCACGCGGGACGCGGGGACGTCGGCGATGCCGGGCCCCCGGTCCAGGCACACGACCTCCAGCGTGGCGTCCTCCCCCATCCGGACGATCCGGACGAGGATCTCGCCCCGCACCGCGTGCTTGGCCAGGTTGGTGGCCGCCTCGGTCACCGCGAGCTGGATCTGCCCGAGACGCTCCCCCGCGAAGCCGAGCCGCTCGGCGAGGCGGCCCGCGTGGCGCCGTGCGCCGGCCGCCGCGCTGG
The DNA here is from genome assembly GCF_013409045.1 of Actinomadura citrea. NCBI lineage: Bacteria > Bacillati > Actinomycetota > Actinomycetes > Streptosporangiales > Thermomonosporaceae > Actinomadura > Actinomadura citrea. The sequence goes on from NZ_JACCBT010000001.1 coordinate 7,264,946, forward strand.
GCTCCTCGGCCCGCAGCCACACCGCGTCACCCAGGGGCGGGCTGGTCATCCATCCGGTGCCGGTCAGCGGATCCACTTGGTCACCGTCACCGTGGTGCCCCTGCCGACCTCGGTCTCCAGTTCGAACTCGTCGGCCAGGCGCCGCGCACCGGGCAGGCCCAGGCCGAGGCCGCCTCCGCTCGTCCAGCCCTCGGTCAGGGCCTGCGCCACGTCGGGGATGCCGCCGCCCGTGTCGGTGAACACCAGCCGTACGCCGGCGCGTCCCCGCGCGTTGACCACGGACTCCACGCGCGCGGAACCGCCTCCGCCGTGCACGAAGGTGTTGCGGGCCAGCTCGCTGGCCGCCGTGACGATCTTGGTCTGGTCGACCAGCGACATCCCCGCCGAGGCCGCGGCGGCCCGCACGAGCTGCCGCACGCGGACCACGTCGTCGTTGGAGGAGATGGGAACGGTGCCGTCCGCCGGACTCGTCACGGGCGGTCCACGGCGCCGGCGCCGATGGCCGGCAGCGGCGCGCCGAGCAGCCGCATGCCCTTCTCCAGATCCAGCGCCGTGCGCACGCCGCCCAGCGACAGCCCCAGCTCGACCAGGGTGATCGCCACCGCGGGCCGCATGCCCACCACCACCGTCTCCGCGTCCATCAGCCGCGACATCGAGGCGATGGTGGCGAACATCCGGCCGATGAAGGAGTCCACGATGTCCACCGCGGTGATGTCGATGATCACGCCGCGGGCGCCCGTCTTGACGATGCGGTCGGCCAGGTCCTCCTGGAGCGCCAGGACGGTCTGGTCCTGCAGGTCGATCTGGATCGACACCAGCAGGACTTCGCCGATCTTCAGAATCGGCACGCGCTCCATCAGGCCCCCGCCCCGCCGACGACCCGGGTACCCGTGCGGTCCAGCGCCCACTCCAGGGCGTCGGCGAGCGACCCCTTCGTCGGGATGTCGCCGAACTCGATCCCGAGCGCCACGATGGTCTGGGCGATCTGCGGGCGGATGCCGGAGATCACGCATTCGGTGCCCATCAGCCTGGCCGCCATCACCGTCTTCAGCAGGTGCTGGGCCACCTCGGTGTCCACGGCCGGGACCCCGGTGATGTCGATCACGGCGAACTCGGAGCCCGTCTCCACCAGGCGCTCCAGCAGGGTCTCCATGACCACCTGCGTGCGCGCCGAGTCGAGGGTGCCGACGAGCGGGACCCCGAGGATCCCGTCCCACAGCTTCACCACGGGCGTGGACAGTTCGAGCAACTGCTCCGTCTGGTCGGCGATGACCTGCTCGCGCGCGGCGGCGTAGGTCTCGAACGTCAGCAGTCCCAGCTCGTCGACCTCGGAGGAGAACGCCACGAACTCGGCGTACGCCGCCACGTCACCGACGGCGCCGACCTGCTCCAGCACCGCCTGCTTGAGCGCGAAGACGCTCACCGCGGTCTCGCTGGGGCTGAACCCCTGCCGGGCGCGGGTGCGGGAGATCTCGGTCAGTGCGGCCCGGAGCTCCCCGGCCGCCTCCTGCTCCCCGCCGGTCGCCCTCTCGATCAGCCCGTACAGCTCGAAGAGCTCGGCCCTCAGCTCACTCTCCGTGATCCGGCCGCGCACCCCCGCGACGACCAGCTTGACCCACCGGTCAAGAATGACATCCCGCCGGGAGCGCAACAGCTCCGGAAGATGCGCATCGCTTGTCACCTTGCTCAACTGCCGTGCTCCCTCACTGCCCACTGGCCACCGCCATCACGCACGAACGCTGCGGGAAGAGTACCGCCCATAGCAGAGGGAAACGGACTTGGCGCCATGATCATTAATGATCGGAGGGCGTTTGGGCTTCGTCGCGGGCCGCACTCGGCGGGCGGGCCGGGGACCAAGAAGCGACTGACCGGTAACCGACTCTGTCGGTTACCGACGGTGACCGAGGGTGCATGTCCGCCTTCGGCCCGCGTCCCGTGCGGGCGCGAACGCGGCACGCTCGACGGGCGGCCGACCGCCGAGCCGTGGGCCATAGACGAAAACACAACACACCGACTCAAGCTTGGATGAACCTCCATGGCTCGGGAGGTCCAGCCGGTGGTGTGCTGGCCGGCATGGTGACGATGGGACGGACGATGGTGCCCGCCGGAGAAGGCCGGGCGGTGCGGGTGGGCGCCGGGCGGCGGGTGCGGGTCGTGGACGTGGAGGGCGGTCAGGTCGGCGACCTGTTCGCGTTCGCCGCGGACGACCCGCGCGAGCATCTGAGCGCCGCGCACACCCGCAGCGTGACGAGCCGGCTGTTCCCGCAGGTGGGCGAGTCGTTCGTCACCGATCGGCGCAGGCCGATCCTGACCCTGGCCGGCGACACCTCGCCGGGCTCGCACGACATGCTGATCGCCGCGTGCGACCCCGCACGGTACGCGGGACTCGGGGCGCCGGGCCACGCCTCGTGCGCGCAGAACCTGGAATCGGCGCTGGCGGAGATGGGGCTGTCGACCTGCACCGTCCCGCAGCCGGTCAACGTGTTCATGCGGATCCCGGTGGAGGACTCCGGACGGCTGCGGTGGCTGGCCGCCGAGAGCCGGCCCGGGGACGCGATCACCTTCGAGGCGGCCATGGACTGCGTGGTCGTCGTGTCGGCGTGCCCGCAGGACCTGGCCGGGATCAACGGTGACGGCCCGACCCCGATGGCGATCGACGTCCTGTGAAGCGGACCGGCCCCGACCGGTCCATGAACGAGAAGGAGTGAAGATGACCGTCACAGTCGCACATCCGGCGCTTGAGCCGGGACGAGTCGGCGGGCTGAGCACGTCCAACCGCCTGGTGGTGGCGCCGATGACTCGGGTCTCGGCCGCGCCGGACGGCACGGCGACGCCCGAGATGGCCGAGTACTACGCCGAGTACGCCCGCGGCGGCTTCGGCCTGGTCATCACCGAGGGGGTCTACACCGACGCCGTCTACAGCCAGGGCTATCTCAACCAGCCGGGCCTGGTGTCGGAACGCCACGTGTCCGCTTGGCGAGAGGTCACCGCCGGCGTGCACGAGGCCGGGGGCTCCATCGTGGCCCAGCTGATGCACGCGGGCGCGCTGTCGCAGGGCAACCCCTACCGCGACGACACCGCGGGGCCGTCGGCGGTGGTGCCGCAGGGCGTCAAGATGCCCGAGTACGGCGGGCACGGCCCTTGGGCGGCACCCCGGGAGATGAGCCCGGACGACATCAGGCAGGCCGTGGACGGTTTCGTCGCCTCGGCGGTGAACGCCGAGCGCGCCGGGTTCGACGGTGTGGAGGTCCACGCCGCCAACGGCTACCTGCTGGACCAGTTCCTCACCGACTACACCAACCTGCGCGAGGACTCCTACGGCGGGCCGATCGCGGCCCGGGTGCGCCTGACGGCGGAGATCGTCGCGGCGATCCGCGCGGAGGTGGGGCCTGACTGGTGCGTCGGGGTCCGTGTGTCGCAGACCAAGGTGAACGACTTCCGGTACCGCTGGCCCGGCGGTGCCCACGACGCGGAGGTGATCTTCGCCGCGCTGGCCGAGGCGGGCGCGACCTACCTGCACGTCGCGAGCGAGGGGCGGAACTGGCTCGACTCCGCGCGGCTGGACCGGGGGCTCACCGTCACCGGCCTGGCCCGCCGGGTGAGCGGGCTGCCCGTGATCGCCAACGGCGGGATGCACGACGCGGACCTGTCGGCGCAGGTCCTGGCGGACGGCCATGCCGACCTGGTCTCGGTGGCCAGGGCCGCGCTGGTGAATCCCGACCTGCCGCGCCGCCTCGCCGAGGGCAGTGCGCCCGTGTCCTTCGACCATGCGATGCTGTCGCCGATGGTCACCCTGGACAACGCGCGGCGCTGGCGGCTGGCGGCCGGTGCGGACGCCTGATCCGGCGGCCGGGGGCGAGGGGAGGAACGGGGACATGGCCGGAAGCTGGCACGGCGGGGCCGCCGCCGTGGTGGCCCTGGGCTTCGACGTGGACGCCGAGACGCCGATCCTCGCCCAGGGCGGCCGGTACGCCGCGCACGCGAGCACCATGTCCCACCAGGCCTACGGGCCGGACGTGGGGCTGCCCCGGATCCTCGGGCTGCTGGACGAGATGGAGGTCCCGGCGACGTTCTTCGTGCCGGGCTGGGTGGCCGAGCGGCGCCCGGGGCTGGCCGCCTCCATCGTCGAGCGCGGACACGAGGTGGCGCACCACTCCTACGCCCACCGTCCGCCCACGTCGATGTCCCCGGAGGAGGAGCGCGCGGACTTCGAGCGCGCCCTGGAGGTGTTCGCCGGGCAGGGCATCGAGATCACCGGGCACCGGGCGGCGCTGTGGGAGGCGTCCTGGACGACGGCGGAACTGGTGGCCGAGCACGGCCTGCGCTACGACTCGTCCCTGATGGGCGACGACCGGCCCTACCGGGTGCCCACCGCGGCGGGCGAGATCGTCGAGCTGCCGGTGCACTGGTCGCTGGACGACTGGGAGCAGTACGCCTTCCTGCCCGCACCGCACGTCGGGGCGGTGATCGAGTCGCCGCTCAAGGTGCTGGAGCTGTGGCGCACGGAGCTGGACGGCATGCGGCAGTACCGGTGCCTGTTCAACCTCTGCGTGCACCCGTTCCTGTCCGGGCGTCCGGGCCGGGCGCTGGCCCTGCGCCGGTTCATCGAGTACGCGCGGGAGTGCGGAGACGTGGCGTTCGCCCGGTGCCGGGACGTGGCGGAGGCGGCGTTCGCCGACCCGGACGTCCGGCCGCGGCCTCATCGCCCGCCGCAGGTGGACCCGGACGTCCACCCGCACTGACCGCCCGCACTGACCGCCCGCACCGGCCCGCGGACGGGCGTCAGACCATGTCGGCGGCCTGAAGGGCCAGGAAGAGGTCGACGCGGTCGGCGGTGCGGGAGGTGTCGCGGCCGGTCAACTCGCTGATCTTGGCGAGCCGGTTCCGCAGCGTGTTGACGTGCACCCGGAGGGCGGCGGCGGTCGCCTGCCAGTGCCCGTCGTGGTCCAGGAACGCGCGCAGCGTGGTCTCCAGCTCGCCGCCCCGCCTGGCGTCGTGCTCGCGTATCGGCGCGAGCACGCCGTCCGCCAGGGTGCGCAGAGCGACGGCGTTCTGCGTTCCGAGCAGGAGCCGGTGGGGGCCGAGCTCGGCGAAGGTCCGGACGGCGGGCCCGGCGCCGCCCCGCCGCAGGGTGCGGCAGACCTCGCGCGACCTGATGAGCGGTTCGCGCAGCCCCGCCGGCCCCCGGGCGGTCCCGCCGAGGCCCACGACCGCGCGGTGGCCGGGGAACCGTTCCCCGACGGCGGCCGCGAGGCGCTCGGCGAGGAGCGCCGCCTCCCGCTCGCCCTGCCGCCACGACAGGACGGCCACCACGTCCTGCGACCCGGCCGCCACCACGACCGGGACGCCGGCGGCGACGAAGAACTCGCCGATCACCTCCGCGAGTCCGGGCAGGGTGGCCTCCGGGCCCGCGAACGCCGCCGTCCACACCGCGAGCGGCCCCTCGGGGTCGACGCCGAACGCGCGCAGCCGGCCGGGGACCTCGGCGTCGCGGCTGCCGCCCGACAGCACCATCTCCAGCAGCTCGCTGGCGAACCGCAGCTCGATCGCCTGCACGGCCTGCTGCTTGGCGACCTCCAGGCTGAGGAAGCGCGCCGCCTGGTCCAGCGCGTCCTGCTCGACGCGCGTCAGCTCGCTCACCGGGCGCAGGCAGATCAGCGCCGCGTCCACGTCGCCGACCGCGCCGACCAGGTACAGCGCGGCCCGTCCGGCGGCGCCGAGGTCGAGTTCCAGGGGCGGCGGGCGACGGGTCAGCCCCGTGGCGACCGTGTGGAGCTGGGCGGTGTCCAGTTCCGTCCCCGCCGAGGCCAGCAGGCGGCCCATCCGGTCGATGACCGCGAGCGGCAGCTCGTGGTCGCGGCGCAGCACCCGCAGGACGCCGGACGCGCCCGCGCCCCGCGAGATCGCCGTCGCCAGCGCGTCCCCCCGGCGCACCATGCCGACCAGCGCGCCCTGGCGCTCCTCGGTGTAGCGGGTGGCGACCGCCTCGGAGATCGCGGTGAACGGCACCGCCGCCGCGATCTCCAGCAGGGGCACGCCCGCGTCGCGGCAGGCGGCGACCAGATCCTCCGGAGTGGTGGGACGCTCCGAGCGCAGGCCGAACACGATGCCCGCCGCCTGGGCCCGCTGGACGTTGGCGACGAACCCCGAGGCCGCGATCCGGTCGTCCCAGAGGCCGTTGGTCAGCACCAGCTCGCGCCGCCGCACGTAGCCCGAGGGGTCGGGCAGCTCGGTGTTGTGGACCCAGGCGGCCGGCTCCTCCAGGGCCCCCGGCGGACCCGGAACCAGGACGCTCAGACCCAGCGACTCGTCTTCCAGCAGGGATGCCAGCGTGAACACCCTGTAAATCTATCCACCCAACACGGCCGACGATAGAGGTTTCTCTACTTCTGGACGAGAAGGCACGATGCTTTGGTGTGCTGTACGTCACGGACGGAGGAACCATGTCCAGCAACGAATCCGCACACCAGATCCTTGCCGCCGAACCGGTTCGCTTGGAAGAACCGGTCCGTTTCGACGAACACGGCATCGACCCCATTCCGGCCTCGGCGCGCGACTCCACGCCGTGGCAGCAGTTCTGGATCTGGTGCGGGGCCAACATCGCGCCGATCAACTGGGTGCTCGGGGCGCTGGGGGTCACGCTCGGCCTGAGCCTGGTGGAGACCCTGGTGGTCGTCACCCTCGGCAACCTGGTGGGCTGCGCGGTGTTCGGGCTGTTCAACGTCATCGGCCACCGGACCGGCGTCAACCAGATGGTCCTCGGCCGCGGGCCGTTCGGCCGGCGCGGCGCCCTCGTCCCGGGCCTGGTGCAGGGGCTGCTGACCATGGGCTGGGTCGGCGTCAACACCTGGGTGGTGCTGGACCTGGTGATCGAGATCCTCGCCCAGGCGGGGGTGCACGGCGGCGCCGGGCTGCGCTACCTGGTGGCCGGGCTCATCATGGCCGCCCAGCTCGCCCTGGCCCTCTACGGGTTCTATGCGATCCGCACGTTCGAGAAGTACACCGTCCCGGCGACCGTGCTGGTCATGGTGGCCATGACCGGGCTCGCCCTCGGGCAGGCCGACCTCCACTGGACGACCGCCACCGCCGCCACCACGAGCGACAAGTTCACCGCCGTGACCCAGTTGCTCACCGCCATCGGCATCGGCTGGGGCATCAGCTGGCTCCCCTACTCCGCCGACTACAGCCGCTTCGTGCGCCCGCGGGCTTCGGACCGGTCGGTGTTCTGGTCCACCGCGCTCGGGATGTACGTCCCCACCGTGTGGCTGGCCGGGCTCGGCGCCTGCCTGGCCAGCGCGGGCGACGGGGGCGACCCGTCCAGCCTGGTGACCGGCGCGTTCGGGGTCATGGCCGTGCCGGTCCTGCTGCTGATCATGCACGGGCCCGTGGCGACCAACATCCTGAACCTGTACTCGTGCTCGCTCGCCGCGCTGTCGGTCGGCATCCGGGTCGCCCGCTGGAAGGTGACGCTGGTGGCCGGAGCGGTGGCGTCCGCGGTGCTGGTGGTGTTCGTGCAGGCCGACAGCTTCGCCCAGGCGTTCGACCACTGGATGGCGTCCATCCTGGTGTGGATCAGCCCTTGGGCGGCCATCGTCCTGGTCGACTTCTTCGTCCTGCGGCGCGGCCGGATCGACGTGGCCGCCCTCTACCGGGACGGCGGCGCGAACCCCCGGGCCCTGAGCAGCCTGGCGGTCGGGCTGCTGGCGGCATGGGCATGGCAGTTCGGCACGGTGCCCGCGCTGCAGGGCCCGATCGCGCGGGCACTGGGGCACACCGACTTCTCGTGGCTCTCGGGCGGCCTGGTCGCCGGCGGGCTTTACTACGCCCTGGAACGCCGGGCCCACCGGAAGGCCCGTCGGGCCGCCCCGGTCGAGAAGATCTCCTGACGGGAAACCGCGCCTTCCGCGGTGAGCCGCCGACGCCATCGCGCCGGCGGCTCACCGTGTGCGTCCGCCCATGCGCGGACCGCCGGGATCGACCATCCTCAAAGGGCCAACCATGTTTCCTGCGCGACAGGTTGGCGCATGGCGGCCCCCCGGGACTGGGAAGGAAACAGGCGACCTCGCTCGTGGAAATATCGCTCGCCCGCCTCTAAAATCGAACATATGATCGAGTGAGCGAGACGGACTCTTCGAGCCGGGGCCGGCCCTGGTCGCCCGCCGGGCCGGCAGGACCTTCGACGTAAGGCGGACATGCCGATGGCGTTCTCCCCCGAGCTGCTCCCAGCCGCCGTCCAAGCGATCAGCAGCGCCCCGTCCCGCCAGCATCCCGTCGTCATGATCACTTGCGCCCCCGACGGGCGGCCCCTGGTCTGCGTGCCGGACTGGGGGGAACTCCACGTCCTCGACGACCGGCATCTGCGCGTGGCGGTCTGGCCGTCCGGCCCCACCGCGGCCGACCTGGACAGAGGCACGCCCGTCCTGTTGATCGTCACCGCCCTGTCCGACGTCTACCTCGTCCAGGCCACGGCCCGCCGCCTGGAGAACGCCGCCATGGTGTGGGCCCACTACGAACTCACGATCACCTCGGCGCGCCTGGCCGACCGAGGCACCGCGCCGCGCCTGCCCTCCGCACGGGACGCCGAGGCCACCACGGAGTACCTGACGCAGCGCCCGCCGGGGCGCGACGCGGTCTTCGGCAGAAAGACCACCGCGAACAGAACCCGCCACCGCCACCCTGCCCAGCGCTCCCCCTGGGCCCGCCCTCCGGAGCCCGACGGAAAGGCAGATCACCGGCACACCGAGCGCGCACACCCGTGACCGAAGGACGACCAGCGGCCGCGGCGCCCACGCCGCGGCCGTCGACGGCGCCGTCCGCGCCGCCGGGTCAGGTGATGTTGGAGGTTCGGGAATCCCAGTAGGGGGCGCGGAGTTGGCGTTTCAGGGTTTTGCCCGAGGGGTTGCGCGGGATCTCGGTGAGCCGGTCGAAGCCCCTGGGGGTCTTGTAGGCGGCGAGGTGCTCCCGGCAGAAGTCACGGAGTTCGTCGTCGGCGGCGGCGCCGCCTGGCGCCAGGACGATGGCGGCGTGTACGGACTCGCCCCATTCGTCGGACGGGACGCCGAACACGGCCGCGTCGGCCACCGCCGGGTGGGCGGTGAGGACGGCCTCGATCTCGGCCGGGTAGATGTTCATACCGCCCGAGATGATCATGTCGGTGCGGCGGTCGCAGATGTAGTAGAAGCCCTCCTCGTCGCGGTAGGCGATGTCGCCGACGGTCAGCCATTCGCCGCGGCTGGCGTCCTGGAACTTGCCCTCGGCCTTGTAGTAGGCGTTGAAGGTGCCGGTGCCGCGCACGTAGAGGTCGCCGGGCACGTGCGGTTCCCCGATGGGGCGGCCGTCCTCGCCGAACAGCGCGATCTCGACGCCGGGGGCGGCGCGGCCGCAGCTTCCGGGCTTGCGCATCTGGTCCTCGGGGCGCAGGACGGTGTCCACGCCGAGCTCGGTGGAGCCGTACACCTCGAACAGGGAGCCGTCGCCGATCAGGTCGACGTACCGGCGTTTGAGCTCGAAGGGCCACGGGGCGGCGTTGGCGATGACGCGCCGCAGCGAGGAGAGGTCCCTGCGGCGGATCGTCTCCGCCGGCAGGTCCACCACGCGGCGGATCGGGGTCGGCGCGGAGAACGTGGTCGTCACCCGGTGCCGTTCGACCAGGTCCAGCCAGCGTTCGGGGTCGAAATCGCGCATCACGACCACGGTCCCGCCCATGAGCTGGACGATGAGCATGAAGCTCATCGGGCCCGAGTGGTAGAGCGGGCCGGTGGTGAGGTAGACGTCGCCGGGCTCGAAGCCGATCTCGCCGACCAGTCCGAGGACCAGGGCCGGGTCGGGCTCGCCGCGCACGACGCCCTTCGGCTTGCCGGTCGTCCCGGAGGTGTAGAACATCGAGGTGCCGGCCGCCGGGTCGGCGCCGCGGGCGATGGGCTCGGTGTCGGGGCTCCGTCCGGCCAGGGCGTCGAGCGAGGAGGCCCAGTCCGGCGGCGCGGAGCCCCAGGCCAGCCAGGCGCGGACGCCGGTCGCCCGGACACGGGCCGCTTCGAGCTGGGGAGCCTGCTCGGCGTCGAACACCACCAGCGCGGCGTCGGCGTTCTCGACGACGTAGGTCGTCTCCTCCGGCGTCAGGCGGTAGTTCAGCGGGACGCCGACGGCCCCGCACTTGCGAAGGGCCGAGATCAGCGCGACGACCTCGGTGCTGTTGCGGCCGCACCACACGACCTTGGTGCCGGCCCGGACGCCGTGCTCGACCAGCAGGTTGGCGTACCGGTTCACCAGGGCGTTGAACTCGGGGTAGGTCAGGCGGCGCTCGTCCTCGACGACCGCGATCTTCGAGGGGGCGACGGCGGCCATCGTCGCCAGCGGATCTTCGTCGGGCATGCTGATCGACCTCCTGCGGGGTTCACATGGGCCGGTGCGCCAGGGCGCGCTCCAGCCGCTCCTGGGCGCGGGCCGCCTGCCGGGCGCGGTAGGCGATCGGCATGTAGCGGACGCGTTCGGGCAGCAGCGGCGTGCCGCGGCCGATGACCTGCCCGACCAGGCGCAGCCTGCGCTCGTCGGCCGCGGTCCACCGCAGGCCGAGCCTGTCGCGCGCCTCCGCCGGGAGGGTGCCGATCGTGATCAGCCGTCCGAGACGTCCGGCGGCCAGGCTCAGGGGGGCGACGGCCGGACGCAGCGGCCCCGGCACGTTCGGCGGCACCTGGTCCATCTGCGCGAGCACCTCGTGCGCCACCTTGTGGGGGACGAGCGTGTTGGCCACCATGTCGTCGAAATAGACCCAGTAGTCGGGGATGCTCTTCGGCAGCATCCTCTCGGGCACCTGAAGGATCCTCCCGAGCTGGAGGAACTCGTCGAAGATCTGCTGTTCCTCCTCCGGGGCCAGTGGGGCGGGCGCGAAGTACTTGGCCGCGGTGACGGCGGCGTGGAAACCGGTGAGGTGGACCCACGCCCACGGTTCGGCCGACAGCGCGTGGTGGCGCCGCCCCTCCTCGTCGACGGCGCTGAGCGGCTTGTGCATCTCGCGCAGCCGCCGGCCCTCCTCGATGGCGGTGCGCCCGCCGTAGACCCAGGTCTGCACCGAGGCGAAGCTGCGCGCGGCGCGGCCCAGGGGGTCGGTGCGGAAGCTCGACAGCCGGTCGACCACGGTACCGATCGCCGGGTGCATCACCTGGAGGATGAACACGCTGTTTCCCGCGATCGCCGACGTGTAGAGCCCTATCTGCTCCCACAGCAGCGAACCCGGCCCGAACGGCGCAGGATCGCCGCGGCGCTCCCGCTCGGCCCGTGGGCTCGCGGGCGTCCCATCGGTCACCGTCATCGGCGCGACCTCCTGACGAAACGACTCCTGTAAGCTAAACGCGAATAAGAAGTCGCTTACAAGTCGCGTTTTGAAGGGAACCTCCGGTGACGCGCTCACCTGGGCTTTCACCGCGCAGAACCCCCTCCCAGGACCGCTCGCGCCGCACCGTCGAGCGCATCCTGGAGGCCGCCACTCGCGTTCTGTCCGAGCACGGGTACGACGGCGCCTCCACCAACCGGATCGCCAAGGCGGCGGGCGTCGGCAACGGATCGCTGTACCAGTACTTCCCCAACAAGGACGCGATCGTCATCGCGGTGCTGGACCGCTTCGCCGACCGCCTCGCCGACCGGCTCGGCGAGGAGATCGAGGCCACGATGCGCCTGCCGTGGCAGGAGGCCGGGCGCGCGCTGCTGGACGTCCAGATCTGGCTGTTCGAGGAGAACGCCGACCTGCTGCGCATCGTCGTGGAGCAGGTGCCGCGGCTCGGGCCGTTCGACAAGCTCGCGGCGCTGCAGCGGCGGCTGACCGACCTGGTGCGCGTCTACCTCCTGCTCAACCGCGCCGAGTTCCGGGACGACCTCGACATCGACGCCACGCTGTGGATCATCACCGAGACCGTCGGCCTGCTGTCCATCAAGTACGTCCTGGACCGGCCGCCCATCCCGCACGAGCGGATGGTCGACGAGCTCGCCGAGCTCGTCATCGGCTACATCCGCGGCTGACGCGCCGGGGCGCCCCATCACGGCCGCCCGCCCCAGGAGTTCTGTGACGTCCCGTTGGTTGCGGCCGTGCTGGCAGGGCAGGGCACGCCTGTGAGCACGAGCGCACTGATCGTCATCGACATGCTGAACCCCTACGACCACCAGGACGCGGCCGCATTGGTCGAGAGCGTTCAGGAGATGGTCGACCCGCTGCGGCGCCTGCTGGACGACGCCCGAGGGCGTGACGACGTGCGCGTCCTCTACGTCAACGACAACTACGGCGACTTCTCGGCCGACCGGAAGGACCTCGTCGACCGCGCCCTGAACGGGCGGCGGCCCGACCTCGTCGAGCCCGTCGTCCCGGAGCCCGGCTGCGGGTTCATGTCCAAGGTCAGGCACAGCGCCTTCTACGGCACCGCGCTGGAGTACCTGCTGTCCCGCGAGAAGGTGGAGCGGGTCGTCCTCACCGGCCAGGTCACCGAGCAGTGCGTCCTCTACAGCGCGCTGGACGCCTACGTCCGGCACTTCCAACTCAGGGTGGTCCGGGACGCGGTGGCGCACATCGACGCGGACCTCGGCGACGCCGCGCTGCGCATGATGGAGTCGAACATGCGCGCCGAGATCGTCAGCGCCGACCGGTGCTTCTGAGGGGACGTCCCGCGGCGCGGGCGGGACGTCCCCTGCCGGTCAGCGAACGTCGACGAAGTCGTCGAAGGAGTTCTGGCGGTCGAAGTTGCTCGTGCCGGGGAAGTAGGCGCGCCAGTAGCCGTCGCGCTCGGCCTTGAACGCCTTGCGGAAACGGCCGTCGCGGGCGGTCTCAGCCGATCCCATGTAGGCCCAGGAAGCGGAGCCCTTGGGAAGGAAGTAGACGCGGATCACCTTGCCCGGATACGCCGTGTACCCGGTGCCGGGATTGTTGAGCCGCTTCAGGCGGCCGGACACGGTGATCGGACGGCCCGCGCGCACGGGCTCGGGCGCGGCGTTGCCATTCTGGATGGCCGTGTCGTACTTCTCGTACCAGTAGTCCTCACGACTTCCCAGGGCCTTGCCCTTCCGGTCGTAGGCGATGACGCGAACGCGCCATTTCCCGAGGTCCTCCACCTGGTTGGGGCACCCGACGCCCCAGCCGACCTGGCGTCCGGGCAGGATCTTCTTGTAGACCAGCGGCGACGGGATCCGCCCGTCGGGGGCGATCAGATAGGCCTTGGAATAGGCGACCGCGGAGCCTTCGGTGCCCCACACCCACACGTCCATGGCGCAGGACTTGTTGTATTCCCCCTTTCCTACGGAGAGGTGCTTCGGCACCTTGACGCGGAACTGCGGCGACTCGGCTTCGGCAGCGGTGGCGCCGCCGGCGAGCACACCGGCGGCCAGGCCCAGCGCGAGGGCGCCGGACACGATTCTGGGAGGCATTCGACGTACCGTCCTGTCTGGTCTGGACGGAAACGATCATGCCAGTTCTCCGGGCGCCGGCGGGCTGGTTCGGTGCGGGAGCAGGGGTGGTCGGTCGGGCGCCCGGGACGGGCCGCGATCGGCGCGTTCCAGGGGCTTGCGGGGCGGCGGACGGGTGGTTACGGTGCACTCGTGTTTTATAGGAAAGTTTCCTATTAGATCACCGCGCGACCGACTCGGGGTTCGGGGGATTCCCGCTCGTCCACGTCTCCTACCCGGGAGTGACATTGCGAAGAAGAAGGCTTCTCCCCGGTTTCCTGCTCACCGCCCTCTGCTCCCTCCTGCTCGCCCTGCTCGTCCCCGTCCAGGCCGGCGCCGCCGCCTCGGTGACGGCGACCTTCGCCAAGGCCTCCGACTGGGGCTCGGGGTACGAGGGCAGGTACACGATCAAGAACGACACCGCCTCCGCCGTCACCGGCTGGAAGGTGGAGTTCGACCTGCCGTCCGGCTCGTCGGTCGGGACCTACTGGGACGCGCTGCTCACCAAGGCCGGGCAGCACGCCGCGTTCGCCAACCGCGAGTACAACGGGAGCGTCGCCGCCGGCGCGAGCGTCACGTTCGGCTTCATCGTCAACGGGACCGGGGCGCCGCAGAACTGCACGATCAACGGCGCCTCCTGCGCGGGCGGCGACACGCCTCCGCCCGGCACGCCCTCCGCGCCCGGGGCGCCGACCGTGACCGCCAGGACCGACACCTCGCTGACGCTGACGTGGCCGGCCTCGTCCGGGACGGTCACCGGCTACCGCGTCTACGAGGGCACGGCGGTCAAGGCCACCGCGACCGGGACCGGCACCACCATCAGCGGGCTGACCGCCTGCTCGGACCACACCTACACGGTGAAGGCGTACAACACCGCCGGCGAGTCGGCGGCGAGCGGCCCGGTCACGGCCACCACGACCGGCTGCACGGAGCCGCCGCCCGCGAGCCGGCGCGCCGCGCCCTACCTGTACCTCGGCTGGGGAGACCCGCCCAGCCCGTCCACCGTCATGGGCGCCACCGGGATCAAGTGGTTCACGATGGCGTTCATCCTGTCCAGCGGCGGGTGCAACCCCGGGTGGGACGGGCAGCGCCCGCTCAAGGGAGGGGTGGACGAGCAGGCGATCTCGCAGATCCGGGCGGCCGGCGGTGACGTGCTGCCGTCCGTCGGCGGCTGGTCGGGCAACAAGCTCGGCCCGAACTGCTCCACGCCCGAGGCTCTGGCCGGCGCCTACCAGAAGGTCATCGACGCCTACGGGCTCAAGGCCATCGACATCGACATCGAGAACAGCGACGAGTTCGAGAACGCGGCCGTGCAGGACCGCGTCCTCGGCGCCCTGAAGATCCTCAAGCGGAACAACCCGGGTCTGCAGACGATCCTGACGTTCGGCACGACCACCACCGGGCCGAACTACTGGGGCAAGCGGCTCATCGACCAGGCCGCGGCGCTGCAGGCGAACGTGGACGTGTTCACGATCATGCCGTTCGACTTCGGCGGCGGCGCGGACATGTACGGCAGCACCGTCAACGCGTCCGAGGGCCTGAGGACCGCGCTGACGTCGGCGTTCGGATGGTCGGACGCCACGGCCTACTCGCACATGGGGATCTCCGGCATGAACGGCCTGTCGGACCAGCAGGAGCTCACCTCGACCGCG
Organism: Actinomadura citrea; assembly: GCF_013409045.1. Lineage (NCBI taxonomy): Bacteria > Bacillati > Actinomycetota > Actinomycetes > Streptosporangiales > Thermomonosporaceae > Actinomadura > Actinomadura citrea. The sequence goes on from NZ_JACCBT010000001.1 coordinate 7,280,020, forward strand.
ACGTGGACGAGGATCCGCGACTGGGCGAAGTCCAAGGGCCTGGCGAGGCTGGCGTTCTGGTCGGTCAACCGGGACCGGCCCTGCCCGGGTGGCGGCGTCGCCGAGAACTGCAGCGGCACCGACCAGCAGCCCTGGGAGTTCACCAAGATCACGGCCGGTTTCTGACCGGCCCGCCGGCGGCCCGCGTCCCGGCTCGGGGGGCGCGGGCCGCGCCCGCATCCGGCCCGCCCGGATAGACTTGCCTCATTTGTTGTCTTAAACGATTCGCGTTTGTGAGGGAAGGTTCGGCGCCATGACCGCGTCCCAGACCCCGTCCACCGCCGAGGAGCTGCGCGGCGCCGGCCTGCGGGTGACGGCCGCCCGCGTGGCCCTGCTGGACACCGTCCGGGCCGGCGACCACCTCGGCGTCGAGGCGCTCGCCGCGGGCGTGCGCGACCGTGTGGGCCACATCTCCCTCCAGGCGGTGTACGAGGCGCTCCACGCGCTGACCGCGGCGGGGCTCGTCCGCCGGATCGAACCGGCCGGGAGCCCGGCCCGGTTCGAGGGGCGCGTCGGCGACAACCACCACCACCTGGTGTGCCGGGACTGCGGCGCGATCAAGGACGTCGACTGCGCCGTGGGGCACCCGCCCTGCCTGGACCCGGTGGACGACGCCGGGTACCGCATCGACGAGGCCGACGTCACGTTCTGGGGCCTGTGCCCGGCGTGCCGGACGGCCGCCGGCTGACGCCGGTCGCGCCCGCGTCTCCCCCGAAACGGCGTCCGGGCCGGCCGCCGCGGCGGCCGGCCCGGACGTCCCGGACGTTCTCGATCAGGTGAGGTCGTACCGGTCGAGGTTCATCACCTTGTCCCACGCGGCGACGAAGTCGTGGACGAACTTCTCGCCCGCGTCGTCGCTCGCGTAGACCTCCGTGACGGCGCGCAGCTCGGAGTTGGCGCCGAAGACGAGGTCGGCGCGGCTCCCGGTCCACCTGAGCTGCCCCGAGGCGTCGCGGCCCTCGAAGGTCTCGGAGGTCATCGGGTCCTCGCCCGTCCCCTTCCACACCGTGCCCATGTCGAGCAGGTTCACGAAGAAGTCGGTGGTCAGCGCCCCCGGGTTGGCGGTGAGGACGCCGAGGGACGAGCCGTCGTAGTTGGCCCCGATGACGCGCAGGCCGCCGACGAGGACCGTCATCTCCGGCGGGGTCAGCGTGAGCAGGTTCGCCCTGTCGACCAGGAGGAACTCGCCCGGCAGGACGTTGCCCTTCTGGAGGAAGTTGCGGAACCCGTCGTGCGTCGGCTCCATCGCCTCGAAGGACTCGACGTCGGTCTCCTCCTGGGAGGCGTCCGTGCGTCCCGGCGTGAAGGGCACCTCGACGTCGTACCCGGCGGCCTTGGCGGCCTGCTCGACCCCGGCGCACCCGCCGAGCACGATCAGGTCCGCGATGGAGATCCGCTTGCCGCCGGTCTGCCCGGCGTTGAAGGCCTCCTGGACCTGCTCCAGGGTGCGCAGCACGCTCCGCAGCCCGTCGGGGTTGTTGACCTCCCAGCTGCGCTGCGGCTCCAGCCGGATGCGGGCGCCGTTGGCGCCGCCGCGCTTGTCGGTGCCGCGGAACGAGGCGGCCGACGCCCACGCGGTGGTGACGAGCTGGGCGACGGACAGCCCGGAGTCCAGCAGGCGGCGCTTGAGCTCCGCGACGTCCTGCGCGTCGACGAGCTCGTGGTCCACCGCCGGGACCGGGTCCTGCCAGATCAGCGTCTCGGACGGGATCTCGGGACCGACGTACCGCGAGACCGGGCCCATGTCGCGGTGGGTCAGCTTGAACCAGGCGCGGGCGAACGCGTCGGCGAACTCGTCCGGGTTCTCCAGGAAGCGCCGCGAGATCGGCTCGTAGATCGGGTCGAAGCGCAGCGAGAGGTCGGTCGTCAGCATCATCGGCTGGCGGTTCAGCGTGCCGTCCTCGGGGTCGGGGACGGTGTTGGCCCCCGCGCCGTCCTTCGGCCGCCACTGCTTCGCCCCGGCGGGGCTCTCGGTCAGCTCCCACTCGTACCCGAAGAGGATCTCGAAGAAGCTGTTGTCCCACGTGGTGGGCGTGGGCGTCCAGGTGACCTCAAGGCCGCTGGTGTAGGAGTCGCGGCCCTTGCCGGTGCCGTGCGTGCCCTTCCAGCCGAGGCCCATGTCCTCCAGCGGGGCGGCCTCGGGCTCGGCGCCGATGCTGTCGGCCGGCGCCGCGCCGTGCGTCTTGCCGAAGGTGTGGCCGCCGGCGATCAGCGCGACGGTCTCCTCGTCGTTCATCGCCATGCGGGCGAACGTCTCGCGGATGTCGCGCGCCGCGGCGACCGGGTCCGGGTTGCCGTTCGGGCCCTCCGGGTTGACGTAGATGAGGCCCATCTGCACCGCGGCGAGGGGCTTCTCCAGCTCGCGCTCGCCGCTGTAGCGCTCGTCGTCGAGCCAGGCGGTCTCGGGGCCCCAGAAGACGTCCTCCTCGGCCTCCCAGGCGTCCCGGCGGCCGCCGGCGAAGCCGAAGGTCTTCAGGCCCATGGTCTCCAGGGCCACGTTGCCGGCCAGGATCATCAGGTCGGCCCACGAGATCTTGCGGCCGTACTTCTTCTTGACCGGCCACAGCACGCGGCGGGCCTTGTCGAGGCTCGCGTTGTCCGGCCAGCTGTTGAGGGGCGCGAAGCGCTGCTGCCCCGCGCCGGCGCCGCCGCGGCCGTCACTGACGCGGTAGGTGCCCGCGCTGTGCCACGCCATGCGGATGATCAGCGGCCCGTAGTTGCCGAAGTCGGCGGGCCACCAGTCCTGCGAGTCCGTGAGCACGTGCGCGATGTCCTGCTTCACGGCGGCGAGGTCGAGGCTCTCGAACGCCTCGGCGTAGTTGAAGTCCGCGCCCAGCGGGTTGGCCAGGGGCGGGTTCTTGCCGAGCAGCTTCAGGTTGAGCCGTTCCGGCCACCAGCCACGGTTGCCGCCACCCTGGGTCGGGTGGGGGGCGCGCTCGTGCGCGACCGGGCAGCCGCCACCGGCGGCGGCTTCGTTCTTCTCGGACATGTGATTCCTTCCAGGGCGACCGTCGGTGAATCAGGAACTGTGTGCGGTTGTGCAGTCGGGGCAGAGGCCCCAGTAGACGACCTCGGCCTCGTCGATCAGGTAGCCGTGGTCTTCGGAGGCCGTCAGGCAGGGCGCCTCACCGACGGCGCAGTCGACGTCGGCGATGGCCCCGCAGGAGCGGCAGACGACGTGGTGGTGGTTGTCCCCGATCCGCGACTCGTAGCGGGCCACGGAACCGGACGGCTGGATGCGCCGCAGCAGGCCCGCCGCCGTCAGCGCGCGCAGCGAGTCGTAGACGGCCTGGTGGGACACCTTCGGAAGTACCTCGCGCACGGCGCCGATGACCGACTCCGTGTCGGCGTGCGGGTGCGCGACGACCGCGCCCAGCACAGCCAGCCGCGGGCGGGTCACGCTCAGGGCGGCCGCGCGCAGCATCTCGTGGAAGTCCAAGGAGCTGGCCACGCCCCCAGACTGTCCCATTTTCTGGAATCAGTCAAGATATTGAATGAACCATGTTCAGGAAGATCGCTTCTTTACCCGCGCCGGCCCAGGGAGGGGTTCAGGCGAGCCTAGATCGGCCGGCCGGGCGGGTCACCTGGCGATGTTCGCCGTTGATCGCCGCTCTTTCCGGCGAGAGTTGCCGATTTCGAAGATCGCCAGAGCTGGTTCGGCGCGCGAGCTGGGGTGGTTGCCGGACGGCCGCACGGCGCCCGCACCGGGGTCTTGCCGACGTCCCGGACGCTGGCTACCTTGACCCTAAATAGATAGGAAACCTTCCTGTCCAATACGTGAACGATCTCGGGGTTCGGGGGAATCCGCCGGCCGTCTCAAGCGATGGAGTGAGCCCTTGCGCCCCCGCTCTGCTCTCAGCGTCCTCGCCGCCCTGCTCCTCGTCCTCGCCCTCGCGCCCGGCGCGCACGCCGCCGGCGCGGCGGCCGCGACCTTCACCAAGCCCTCCGACTGGGGCTCGGGGTGGGAGGGACGCTTCACGCTCACCAACGGCACCGACGCCGCGATCAACGGGTGGCGGGTCGAGTTCGACCTGCCGTCCGGGACGTCCGTCGGGTCCTACTGGGACGCGCTGCTGACGAAGAACGGGCAGCGCAGCACGTTCCAGAACCGCGATTACAACGCCGTCGTCCCGCCCGGAGGGTCCGTCACGTTCGGGTTCCTCGGGAACGGTCCCGGGAGCCCGCAGAACTGCACGTTCAACGGCAGTCCCTGCGAGGGCGGGCCGGGCGATCCCCCGGGCGGGCTCGGTGCCCCCGGCACGCCCACCGTCACCGGACGGACCGACACCTCGCTGACGCTGGCCTGGCAGGCCGGAAGCGGGACGCCCGCCGGGTACCGGGTCTACGAGGGCTCGGTCCTCAAGGCGACCGTCAGCGGCACCGCCGCCACGATCGGCGGGCTCGCCAAATGCTCGACGCACGGCTACACGGTCAAGGCCTACGACGACAAGGGCGAGTCGCCCGCCAGCGCCGCCGTCACCGGCACGACCAGCGGGTGCGCGACCGGCCCGCTGCCCAGGCACTTCCTGACCGGCTACTGGCACGACTTCGTCAACCCGGCGCAGGAGCTCAGGCTCTCCCAGGTGCCGGACCAGTACGACCTGGTCGCCGTGGCCTTCGGCGAGGCTACCGGCCGGGCCGGCGAGGTCTCGTTCCGCGTCGACCCCGAGCTGTCCACGGCACTCGGCGGCTACACCGACGCCCAGTTCAAGGCCGACATCGCCGGCCTGCACGCCAAGGGCAAGAAGGTCATCCTGTCGGTCGGCGGAGAGAAGGGCGCCATCCGGGTCGCGGACGGCGCGTCCGCGCAGCTGTTCGCCGACTCGGTCTCCGGGCTGATGACCCAGTACGGGTTCGACGGCGTCGACATCGACCTGGAGAACGGCCTCAACCCGACCTCCATGGAGCAGGCGCTGCGGGCGCTGCGGGCCAGGGCCGGAAGCGACCTGATCATCACGATGGCACCGCAGACGCTCGACATGCAGTCGACCGGTGCGGCGTACTTCCAGCTCGCGCTGAAGATCAAGGACATCCTCACCGTCGTCCACATGCAGTACTACAACTCGGGCGCGATGCTCGGCTGCGACCAGAAGGTCTACGGGCAGGGGACGGTCGACTTCATGACCGCGCTCGCCTGCATCCAGCTGGAGAACGGGCTGCGCCCCGACCAGGTGTCGCTCGGGCTCCCGGCCGGGCCGGGCGCGGCGGGCGGCGGCGTCGTGGCGCCCTCGGCGGTCGGCAACGCGCTGGACTGCCTCGCCAAGGGCACCGGCTGCGGCACGTTCACGCCGTCGCGCGCCTACCCCGACATCCGCGGCGCGATGACGTGGTCCATCAACTGGGACGTCACCAACGGCGGCGGCTTCGCCGGGACCGTCGGCCCGCACCTGGACACCCTGCCCTAGGGAGCCGGTCTATGAAGAGGATTTTGGTTCTGGCGGCCGTGATCGCCGGACTGCCGGCCGGGGTCACGGCCCCGGCACACGCGGAGAACATCCTGGCCAACGCCGGGTTCGACAGCGGTTCGCTCAGCCCCTGGACGTGCGACGGCGGGTCGGTCGTGACCAGCCCGGCGCGGACGGGCGGCCACGCGCTCGCGGGCGGGGTGTCGGCCGGGAGCACCGGCCAGTGCACGCAGACCGTGAACGTGAGGGCGAACACCGCCTACACGCTGTCGGCCTGGGTGCGCGGCAGCTACGTCTACCTCGGCGTGACGGGCGGAACCTCCGTGTGGACGCCGTCCGCCGCCGACTTCACCAAGCTGTCGGTGACGTTCACGACCGGCGCCGACCAGACGTCCGTGCAGATCTACCTGCACGGCTGGTACGGCGCCGGCGCCTACCACGCCGACGACGTCGCCCTCGACGGCCCCGGCGGCGAGCCCCAGCCGGGGGTGCCGGGGGTGCCCGAGGACCCGAAGGCCGGCGCCGTCACCGACGGCTCGATCGCCCTGCGCTGGGGGGCGTCGTCGGGGACGGTCACCGGCTACCGCGTCTACGAGGGCGGCGCGGTCAAGGCCGCGGTCACCGGGACGAGCACCACCGTCTCGGGCCTGGCCGCGTGCAGCTCGCACACCTTCACGGTCGCCGCCTACAACGACCTCGGCGAGTCCGCGAAGTCCGGGCCCGTCAGCGCGCGGACCGGCGGCTGCACCGACAGCGGGCTGCCCGAGCACGCGCTCGTCGGCTACCTGCACGCGAGCTTCGCCAACGGCTCCGGCTACGTGCGCATGGCGGACGTCCCGGACGCGTGGGACATCATCGACCTGGCGTTCGGCGAGCCGACGTCGCCCACCTCCGGCGACATCCGGTTCACCCGCTGCCCGGCGGGCGAGTGCGCGAACGTGGAGAGCGACGAGGAGTTCATCGCCGCGATCCGCGCGAAGCAGGCGCAGGGCAAGAAGGTGCTGATCTCGATCGGCGGCCAGAACGGGCAGGTGCAGCTCACGACGGCGGCCGCGCGGGACGCGTTCGTCCGGTCCGTCTCGGCCATCATCGACAGGTACGGGCTGGACGGCCTGGACGTCGACTTCGAGGGCCACTCGCTCTACCTGAACGCGGGCGACACCGACTTCCGCAACCCGACCACCCCGGTCATCGTCAACCTCATCTCGGCCCTGAAGTCGCTGAAGGCCGAGTACGGCGCCGATTTCGTCCTGACGATGGCGCCCGAGACGTTCTTCGTCCAGGTCGGGCACCAGTTCTACGGCGGCGCGGGCGGCGGCGACAACCGGACGGGCGCGTACCTGCCGGTGATCGACGCGATGCGGGACGACCTGACCGTCCTGCACGTCCAGGACTACAACTCCGGCCCGGTGATGGGCCTGGACGGCCAGTACCACACCATGGGCGGCGCCGACTTCCACATCGCGATGACCGACATGGTGAAGGCCGGGTTCCCGGTGGCGGGCACCGGTCGCACGTTCCCGGGGCTGCGTCCCGACCAGATCGCGGTCGGCCTGCCCGCCGCGGTCAGCGCCGGCAACGGGCACACGCCGCCCGCCCAGGTGCAGCAGGCCGTGACCTGCCTGGTCAAGGGGCAGGGCTGCGGCTCCTACACGCTGCGCGGCGGGACGTCCCCCGACCTGCGCGGGCTGATGACGTGGTCGATCAACTGGGACCGCTACTACGGCTGGGAGTTCATGAACAGCCACGAGCCCTTCCTGAACGGCCTCCCCTGACGGTCCTTCCCCGACGCCCCGCCTCCTTCACCGGAGCCCACCCCCACCGGAAGGAAACCCATGCGATCGACCCGCAGGAAGGCCGCCGCGGCGGCGGCCGCCGTGCCGGCCGCGTCCGCGCTGGCCGTGCTCGGCACGGCCACCGCCGCGAGCGCGCACGGCACGATGTCCGACCCGCCCAGCCGCGTGTACGTGTGCAACCAGGAGGGTCCGGAGAGCCCGGAGTCGGACGCCTGCAAGGCGGCCGTCGCGGCCGGCGGCACGCAGGCCTTCTACGACTGGAACGAGGTGTCGCTGCTGGACGCGGGCGGACGGCACCGGGAGATCATCCCGGACGGGCAGCTGTGCAGTGCCGGGCGGGCCAAGTACCGGGGCCTGGACCTCCGGCGCGCGGACTGGCCCGCCAAGCCGATGAGGGCGGGCCGGCAGACCATCACCTACCGCGCGTCCGCGCCGCACGGGGACAGCAACTTCGATTTCCTCATCACCCGCGAGGGCTGGGACCCGACGCAGCCGCTGCGGTGGGGCGACCTCGTCCCGCTGGCCGGTTTCACGCACCAGAACCCGTCCGAGTACACCGACTGGACGCTGGAGATCCCGCCGCGGACGGGCCGCCACGTCCTGTACTCGATCTGGCAGCGGGTGCTGGGCAGCCAGGAGGCGTTCTACACCTGCTCCGACGTCGACTTCGGAGGGACCGGCGACCCGACGCCGACCCCCACCCCGACTCCCACGCCCACCGAGACCCCGCCCCCCACACCGGCCCCCGCACCGACCGGGACGCCGGGCGGAACGTGGAAGGCGGGGACGTCCTATGCCGCGGGCGACCGGGTGACCTATGGCGGCGCGACCTACGCGTGCCGCCAGGCGCACACGGCGATCGCCGGATGGGAGCCCCCGGCCACGGCCGCGCTCTGGCAGCCGGCCTGACGGGCCGGCCACGATGAGGCGCGGCCTGACGACGTCCGGCTCGCTGGCACTGGTAGCCGCGTGCGTCGTCCTGCTCGCGGTCCAGTGCGGGGCCGGCGGCGGTCCGCCGTCGCCGGTCCCCGTGCGGGCGCGCGGCGGGACCGGGTTCAACTCCACCGACGTCATGTTCCTGCAGATGATGGTCCCGCATCAGGGCCAGGGCGTGAGGCTCGCCCGGATCGCCCGCGGGCGTCCCGTCCGTCCCGAGGTCGCGACGCTGGCCGCGGCGATCGAGACGACGCAACTCGCCGAGATCAGGGACATGGCGGGAAGGCTGCGGGCCTGGCACCGGCCGCCGACGGCGGACCCGCACTCCCACGAGCACGACCTGCACGGCGGAATGCCCGCGACCACCGACGCCGAGCTGAAGGCGCTGGCGAGGACGCCGCCGGACCGGTTCGAGCGCGCGTTCCTCGACCTGCTGATCGCCCACCAGGACGACGCCGTCCAGCTGGCGCGGCTGGAGACCGGCGGGGGCGAGGACGCGTGGACGAGGCGGCTCGCGCGGCGCGTCGACGGCTCCCGCTCGGCCGAGATCGGCCAGATGCTGACGCTCCTCGGTTCCCCGACCCCGAAGAACCACCCCCAGAAGTAGGTGTTCGGCATGCGCAGATCAACCGGAATCCTTCTGACCTTCGTGGTCGTGGCGGCGCTGGCCGTCGCGCCCGCGCGGGCGGCCGACAGGCTGACGGCGGCCTTCAGCCTGTCCGGCACGACCGGCAAGTACGTGGTCGGCAACCCCGGGTCCGCCGACGTCAGCGGCTGGAAGCTCGTGTTCGGGCTGCCCGCCGGGGTGACGGCGAGCAACCCGCAGAACGCCGCGCTGGCGCAGAACGGCACGAAGGTGACGCTCACCCCGGCGTTCTACATCAACACGGTCAAGGCGGGCGGGAGCACCGAGCCCTACAGCCCGACGTTCACGCTCAGCTCCGCCGCCCAGCCGACGAGCTGCACGCTGAACGGCGCGAACTGCGACGGGACGGGTGAGCCCCCGCCCGCGCCCGCGGGCGTCACCGCGGAGTACACGGTCAGCGGGTCCCAGGCCAAGGTCGTCGTCGCGAACCACACCGGCGCGCCGATCAGCAACTGGTCCGTCGTCTTCGACCTCCCGGCCGGCGTGACCGCGAGCAACGCCGGCAACGGGACGGTCGGCCAGAGCGGCACCACGGTCACCCTCACCCCCGTCCACTACAACTCCACGATCGGAGCCGGGCGGACGACCGAGCCCTACAGCCCGACGTTCACCGTCAGCACGTCCGGCGCCGAGCCGACGAGCTGCCGCGTCAACGACGTCAACTGCGACGGGACCCCCGACGTGCCGCCGAGCGCGCCCGGCGGCCTGAAGTCCACGGTCAAGACCACCAAGACCGTCTCGCTGGCCTGGGACGCGGCGAAGCCCGGGAGCCTGCCGGTCACCGCGTACGAGGTCTACACCGGGTCGACGCTCGCGAGCACCGTCCCCGAGACGAACGCCACGGTCACCGGCCTCACCCCGAACACCGAGTACACGTTCACGGTGAAGGCCCGCGACCGGAAGGGGAACCTGTCCCCCGCCGGGGGGCCCATCACCGTCAGGACCAACGACCCGGCCGCCGACACGCAGGCGCCGACCGTCCCGTCCGGGCTGCACAGCACCGGCAAGGACTCCTCCGGCGTGAAGCTCGCGTGGACGGCCTCGACCGACAACACCGGCGTCGCGAACTACGACGTGCTGGTGGACGGGAAGGTCGCCACGACCGTGGCCGGCACGAGCGCCACGGTCGCGGGCCTGTCGCCGTCCACCGAGTACGCGTTCGCCGTCCGGGCGCGCGACCTGTACGACAACATGTCGGCGGCGAGCGCGGCGGTGAAGGTGAAGACCGACGACGTGGTCGCAGACGGCTACGCGCGCGTCGGCTACTTCGTCCAGTGGGGCATCTACGGCCGCCAGTACTTCGTGAAGAACCTGGACACCACCGGCAACGCCGCCCGCCTCACCCACATCAACTACGCGTTCGCGAACGTCGACCCGGTCAACCTGACATGCCTGCAGGGCGTGACGAAGGGCACCACGTCCGACCCGCAGGACCCGGGCCAGGGCGACGGAGCGGGCGACGCCGAGGCCGACTACGGGCGCCCGTTCAGCGCCGCGCAGTCGGTGGACGGCGTGGCCGACACGGGCTGGGAGAAGCTGCGCGGCAACTACAACCAGCTGAAGAAGCTCAAGGCCAAGTACCCGAAGCTGAAGGTGCTGATCTCGATCGGCGGCTGGACGTACTCCAAGTACTTCTCCGACGTCGCTAAGACCGACGCGTCCCGCAAGAAGTTCGCCGCGTCCTGCATCGACACCTACATCAAGGGCAACCTGCCCGACTACAACGGCGCGGGCGGGCCGGGCACGGCCGCCGGGATCTTCGACGGCATCGACCTCGACTGGGAGTGGCCGGGCGCCGAGGGCCACGCCGGCAACCACGTCGGCCCGGACGACAAGCACAACAACACGCTGCTCATCGCCGAGTTCCGCCGCCAGCTCGACGAGCTGACCAGGTCGACCGGCAAGCGGTACCTGCTGTCGGCGTTCACCCCCGCCGACCCGGCGAAGATCGACGCAGGCTGGGAACTGGCGGAGGTCGCCAAGTCCATGGACATCTTCAACGTCCAGGGCTACGACTTCCACGGCGCCGGCAGCGACAACTCCTGGGAGCCCAACAGGACGGGCCACCAGGGCAACCTCTACACCGACCCCGACGACCCGTACTCGTTCCACTTCAGCGTCGAGAACGCGGTCAAGCCGTACCTGGACGCCGGGGTCGACCCGCGCAAGCTGACGCTCGGCCTCGCCTACTACGGCCGCGGCTGGCAGAACGTGACCGACGGCGGCAAGAGCGGCGAATGGCAGGACGCCAAGGGCGCGGCGCCCGGCCAGTTCCAAGAGGAGGCCGGAACGCGCGGCTACGGCAACCTGATCGCGGGCGTGCCCAACTGCAGGATCGTCCACGACGAGCAGGCGGTGGCGACGTCCTGCTACACCGGCGACAACGGCCAGTGGTGGACCTTCGACGACGCCTGGTCCATCCAGAAGAAGACCGCCTGGCTGCGGAGCAAGAACCTGCTCGGCGCCATGATCTGGGAGATGTCCGGCGATCCGGGCGTCCTGACCAAGGCCCTCGACGACGGCCTGAAATGAACGGGCCCGAGATGACGGCCTGAGCCCGTCCCGTCCCCGATCCCAGGGCCGGCGTCGCTGCCCCGCTCGCGGCGCCGGCCCTGTTCCATGCTCAGATCAGCGGGTCTTCTCCGGCTCGGGCGTGCCGGGAAGCCGGCGGTCCCGCGTGCGTCTGGCGCGGAGACGGGGATCACGCGGGGCCGCCGGTGTCTCCGGCGGGAACCGTTCATCACCTGGGGCTGGGGGCGCAGCCGCTGGAGCCGGCCTCCTCGCCTCCGTGTCCCCGGGTGCACACCCAACCCTAGAACGTTGTTGGCGCTGCGGCAATAGCTTATTGGCGTTCCGCCAATAAGCTGGACGGCAAGGCGCCCTCACCAGCGGTCGAGGTGGAGGATCTCCTCCAGCGGGACCCGTGGGGCCGGGCGGAAGGTGTCGCCGGTGTAGTAGGCGGTCGGGATGAGCGCGCCCTGCCGGACGTCCTCGGGCAGGCCGAGCAGCTCGGCGACCTCCCGCTCGTACGTCAGGTGCAGGGACGTCCACGCGGTGCCGAGCCCGCGGGCACGTGCCGCGAGGGAGTAGTTCCAGACGGCGGGCAGCAGCGAGCCCCACAGACCTGCCTGGTTGCCCTCCGGCAGCCGCCCGCCGGGCACGCGCAGGCACGGGACCACCAGGACCGGGACGTCGCCCATGCGGTCGGCCAGGTGGGCGGCGCTCTCCCCGACGCGGCGCTGCACTTCGGCGCGCTCCGGGTCGTCCTGGTACTGCCCGCCGCCGGCGCCGCCCGCCTGCGCGTAGGCGGCGAACGCGCGCCGGTAGTACTCGCCGATCGCCGCGCGCATCTCGGGGTCGGTGACGACGACCCACTGCCAGCCCTGCCGGTTGCTGCCGCTCGGCGCCTGCACGGCGATCTCCAGGCACTCGCGGACCAGCTCCAGGGGGACGGGACGGTCGAGGTCGAGGCGCTTGCGCACGGTGCGCGTCGTGGTCAGCAGCTCGTCCGGGCTCAGCGGCAGCGTGGTCGTGCCCTCGTCAGTCGTCATGCCCACCATCGTCCCCAGACGCCCCCGGGCTACCCGCTGCGGGGGCGGACCACGTAAGCCGGTAGGAGCGACCACCCTCCGTGTCGAGGATCAGGGGGAGCGTTCGGTGAGCTCGCCGGCAACTGCTCTTGGCAGATGCTCGGCCCGGCCGTTCACCTGGCCGGCAGGATCGTGCCGGTCCGCTTGAGGGTGCGCATCACCGGGCCGCTCTCCAGCGTCTGGATGGCGTCCAGAGCGCTCACCTGTTCGGTCAGGTACCGGTAGAGGTGGGCGTTGTCCCGGCAGATCACCTCGGCCATGAGGTTGGTCGTGCCGGTGGTGACGCCGACGAAGGAGACCTCAGGGTGGGTGGCCAGCGTTTCGGCGACCGCCACCAGTCCCGAGGGGCGTACCGACATCCAGAGCCGCGCCTGTGCCCGGTATCCCAGGGCGGGCGGGTCGAACTCGAGCTGGATCAGCAGCGCCCCCGAGCGGCGCAGGTGATCCAGCCGACGCCGGACCGTCGACTCCGACCAGCCGGTCGTGGTGGCCAGGTCGGCAAGGCTGGTCCGGCCGTCGGCCGCCAGCGTCTCCAGCAGGGCGTGATCGTTGGCATCGACGGCGGCCCGGCGTTCGGGGGCCGCGGTGTACCGGAGCCGCGCTGCTCGTTCTTCCTCCAGAGCGGCCAGCCCCGCCCAGCCGCTGGGGAGGGCGAAACCCCGCAGGAGCGAGTGGGCGCTCATCGCCAACACCTTGCTCGTCCGGGGCAATTTTTCCAGGAGCGACGCCTCGCCGTCCTCCAAGCGGGCCTGAGTGAAACAGGAGATCTCGGTTCCTCCCGAGAGCAGGTGGACGTAGAAGGTGTCAGGTCGGCGGGCCAATGCGGCGCCCAGCGCATTCGAGGCGTCCGGGGTCGTCCGCAGCCGGATGGTCCACGAGGTGTAACCGAGCCGCGCCCCGTCAACGCCGCCCACCACACGGATCGCCCCACTCGACCGCAGCTTCCGGTAGCGCCGGGCGACCGTCTGCTCGGACGCCCCCAGCACCTCGGCGATCCGGCTGAACGGGGCTCTGCCTTCCAGCTGAAGAGCATGCACCAATCCACGATCAATGGAATCCACCGCTCAAAGCTACTGCGATGGAGGAGTCCGCCGGATTCCAGCCGCGAACTGGCGCCGCGATGCCCACCGACAGGAGGCTCGACCCGCCGCGACAGCGATCGAAGGAGCCAGCAACGATGATCCTCGTGACCGGGGCAACCGGAAACGTCGGGTATCAGGTCCTCGCCCAGCTTCTGGAGCGCGGGATCCGGGCACGGGCGGTGACACGCGATCCCGAGTCGGCGCGCCTTCCCGAGGCCACCGAGGTGGTGCGCGGAGACCTCGCCGATCCGGAGGGCCTGCGGACGTGCCTGGACGGTGTGGACGCGGTCTTCCTCATGTGGCCGTTCCATGACGCTCGGCCCATGGCGGCGCTCCTGGAGGTGATCAAGCGGCACGCCCAGCGTGTGGTGCTGCTGTCTTCGGGCGCGGTGCAGGACGGGCTCGCCCCTGACCGGCACACCGATCCCGTGGGCCGTTCGCACGCCGAGGTCGAGCGCCTCTTGCGGCGGTCCGGCCTGGCCTGGACCGTCCTGCGACCGAGCACGTTCGCCGCCAACGCGCTGTGGTGGGCCGACCAGATCCGCGCCGGCGACACGGTCGCCGGGCCGTTCGGCGCGGTACGGATGGCGATGCTGCACGAGGCCGACATCGCCTCCGTCGCGGTGGCCGCGCTGACCGAGGACGATCACGTCCAGAAGTGCTACCAGCTGACCGGCCCCGAACTGCTGACCCAGGCCGAGCAGGTCCACGTCATCGGCCGGGCCCTCGGCCGGCCGTTGCGATGGCAGGAACTGTCCCGCGAACAGGCGAGGCGGCGGCTACTGGACGACGAGTCCTTCCCCGACTCCTTCGTGGACGTCCTGCTCGACGGCTACGCCAAGATGCTCGACGCTCCAGCACCGACCCTCACCAGCACCGTGGAGACGGTGACGGGCACTCCGGCGCGCACCTTCCACCGGTGGGTGCTCGACCACGCCGGACAGTTCTCCCGGCAGTAGACCCGAGCCGGCGACGCAGAACCGTGATCACGCACGCCGCGCCGGGGATCGGCGCTCCGGCGCGGTGTCGGTGTGGTCACCCGGGTGGCGCGATCACTCGGGGACGAGTCGGTCGGTGTCGATGACCGGGTTGAGGAAGACGTCCTTCGCCTCCTGCGGAGTGAGGCCGGTGCGGCCGGTGAGGTCGTTGCGCGCGTCGGTGAACCGGAAGCGGTAGCCGCCCGGCGGCAGGTGGCCGATCTCCCACCAGTTGCCGTCGAGGTCCTTGAGGTAGAACGAGTAGACGCCGTGCTGGCGGACGGGTCTGTTGAGCTCCTTGACCCCGTACTCCTCGCCGACCTCCGCCATCGCGCGGTACGCCTCGTCCACTTCCTCGTCGCTGCCCACGTCGATTCCGTTGTGGTAGAGCAGCGGCATGTCGGGGCGGTCGGGCCTGGACTCCACGCACACGTACGTGTGGTCGCCGCCGAGCCTGGCGTAGAGGACCGCCGTCATCGGCTGGACGACCTCCAGACCGAGCACCTCCTCGTAGAAGCGCCGGGTGGCCGCCACATCAGTGATCTTGAGTGTGCCGTGCGAAAGGAAACGCGACCTGATCGCGGCCTCCTTGGTCGAGCGATGCGTGATCCCCGGCATTGCCCCTCCAATCCGCCGCCTTCCGAGCGGCGAGCGAGAAATGTTTCTCATCCATTTCACGGCAGAAATGCGATTAACGGAAGACCTGCGTTCGATGGTGGAGATGGGGCGAGAGCTACTAGTCTGTCGGAATGATTCCCGCTTTGGGTGTTTCCCCCGCATCGTCCAGGCTTGGGTGGCTCGATGCGCTGCGGGGGGCCGCGGCCCTGGCGGTGGCACTGCACCACGCGAGCTACGTGTACCTGCCCGACCTCCGGGTGCGAATCGCCGACTGGTTCGATCCCGGCCTGTTCGGCGTGCTGGTGTTCTTCCTGGTCAGCGGCTACATCGTGCCCGCCTCGCTGGAACGGCGCGGCAACGTGCGCGGGTTCTGGGTCGGCCGGTTCTTCCGCATCTACCCGCTGCTGGCGGTGACCTGCTTCCTCGGCGTCCTGCCGTTCCTGCTGGGCGTGCTCGGACTCCGGGCGGGGTTGGAGCAGTACTCCCCCGCGACCGCCGTCCTGGCGCACATGACGATGCTGCAGGACGTCCTGAACGTGCCGAACGCGATGAACGTGCTGTGGACGCTGTCCTACGAGATGGCCTTCTACCTGCTGGTCGTCGCACTGTTCGTCGTCGGCGGGCACCGCCGCTCGGCGCCGGCCGCCGTCGTCCTCACGGTGGTCGCGCTGGTGGCGGTCGCGCTGACGGCGTGCGGGCTGCTGACGGGCGCGTACGCCCCCGCCGCGCTGCTGTCGCGCACCGCGGGGACGGGCCCGGTGGTCGCGGTGACGGTGGCCGCCCTGGCGGTGGCGGTCCCGGCGGCGTCGTCCCGGCGTCCCGCGCCGCGCGTCGCGGGCGGGCTGCTCGGCGGGCTGCTCGCCCTCGTGCTGGTCGCGGTCAACGGCCGCCTCGGCGCCTGGGAGGGCCTGCTCATGCTGGCGGCCATGTTCATGGGCACCGCCGTGCACCGCGCCGAGCACGGCCAGATCTCGCGGCGCGCGGCCGGTGCGACGGGCGCGGCGGTCCTGACCGGAGCGCTCGCCGCCGGGACGTGGAACGCGGCCCCCTACGGGCGCAACGCCCAGCTCGTGTGGTGCGGCGCGGTCCTGGCGGCGGCCGCGGCGTTCGCGGCCGGGTGGCGGCTCCGGCACCGGCGCTTTCCCGCCTGGACGACCGGTCTCGGCACCATCAGCTTCTCGGTCTACCTGCTGCATCCGCTGCTGCTCATGGCGGCCGCGCAATTCCTCGGCGTTTCCGGGCGCGAGGACGCGGTCGGCATCGTCTTCTTCCTTCTCGTTCTGATCGCGGCGAGCTGGGCCTCGCAGCGCTGGATCGAGGCGCCGGCGCAACGGCTGGGAAAGCGCCTGGCCCGCCCGTCCGCGCCGGACACGCGGCTGGAACAGCACGCCCTCGCCTCCTGACCAGCGTGGTCGATCGGTCGGAAGCGCTTAATCGAGTGCAGTGATTTATGGCGCTCTGTCACCATGGCCCGGTGAACATCTGGCTTGAGGCATTGGTCGTCCGGCACACGCATCGCATTCCCGCGCCGTCCGGTCCGTCCGGAGAGGGAGCGGCGGTGGCGCGGCAGTTCGACGCCGCGTTGATGTCGGCCGGCTTCAAGCTGTCCGGGGACGTCCTGCGTGCCCTGTCGGGGCTGTCGGCGCAGACCGTCCGGAGCGTCGCGGTGCGCACGCTCGCGAACGTCCGCGAGATGGCGGGCGACCACGTCCAGCACAACACCTACTTCCGCGACTTCCCCGACGGCGTGCCCGACACCCTGGACTTCTGGCTCGGGCTCCTCCACGAGACGCTGCGGGACGCGAAGCTCGCGCCGGCGGCCCGCGAGGCGCAGCGAGGCGGCGTCCTCGACCTGCTCACGCTCAAGGGCTACGGCCGCTACCAGCACACCTACGAGGAGATGCTGGCGGCGCAGGACGAACTGGTCGCCGCCGCGGGCGACCGGGTGACCGTCCTGCACCTCGGGCGCGCTCTCGCCGAGGAGGCCGCGGAGCTGTACCTGCGGCTCGCGGAGAGCACCACGCCGCTGGGCGAGGAGGACCTGGAGACGCTCGGGAAGCTGGCCGCGCACCACGCCTCGGGACCGCACCCCGCGCGGATCCCCGTCCGGGAGAACCGCGCCGTCGTCAACCGGGTCCGACTGGCGCTGGGCGCCGACCTGCTCGTCGACACGGTCACCGACGTGCTGCGCCTGGCGTGCGCGCTGTCGGACGGCGACGTCACCCTCCAGGAGCCCACGCGGTTCGTGTCGATGCCGCGTCCCACGCGCCGGGCGCTGCTCGCCGCGCTCGACGGCGTGGTCCGCGACGACCCCGGCAGGCTCGGCGACGTCGCCGCCCGGCGCGAGCCGTGGAAGCGGCTCGGCGAGCGGCTCCACCCGTACGAGTACCCGAAGTGGCCTGGGGCGGCGGACGTGTTCGCGGTCGCGCGCGGCGAGAAGAAGGCGCCGTCGTTCGCGTCGCGTTTCGAGGCGCGGCTGGCCTGCGGCGACGTCGCGGGCGCGGCGCGCGTGGGGGCCGGCGCGCCCGGGATGCTGTTCCGGTCCCTGGACCGGCTGCTGCGCCTCGCGCCGGACTCCCAGGATGCGGTGCTGGCCACGGCCGAGTCCGTGGCCGGCCGGGTCTCGGGCCGGGTGCTGCTGTCGGTGCGGGAGCACCTGCTCAACCGCGCCGCCGAGACCGGACGGACACGGCTGTTCGCCAACCGGCTCGGACGCGGCGTCACCCTGCCCGACACCCGCCCGCCCCTGGACCCGGACGCGGCGGAGCGGCTCTCGGCGCTGCTGGACGAGGAGATCCGCGGCCGCCTCCCGTCCGTCGGCCGGCTGGTCGTCGATCCCGACGTGCTCGACGTCGCGCTGCCGCTCAGCGGGAAGGCCGCCGGGAAGGGGCTCGGCGTCCTGCCGCGCGGCTCGGTGACGCCCGTCGACGGCGGGCTGCTGCGGTTCTTCGTCTACTGGCGGCAGCGCGAGCGCAGGACGGACTTCGACCTCTCCGTGCTCATGCTCGGCGAGGACTACGGCGACCCCGAATGGATCTCCTACACCAATCTCAAGTCCGTGGCGGGAGAGCATTCCGGCGACATCACCGACGCCCCCGAAGGCGCCTCGGAGTTCATCAACCTGACCCTGGCCAAGGTCGAGGCCCGGTTCATCGTCCCGCAGGTGGACATCTTTTCCGGGGAAGGATTCGATCAGGTCGAGGAGTCGTTCTTCGGGTTCATGCTGCGCGACGGGGAGCAGAAGGGGCGCCCCTTCGAGGCGCGGACCGTCCGGATGAAGTCGGAGCTGCGGGGGCCGGGCCGGGTCGCACTGCCGATGGTGTTCCTGCGCGGGGACGACGGCCGGTGGCGCGCCAAGTGGCTGCACCTGCACCTGCAGGGCGCGCCGGAGTTCAACCGGGTGGAGGACAACCGCGTGACGACGGCGGAGCTGCTGCGCGGCATCGTGGAGCGCCGCCACCTCACGGTCCGCCACCTGGTGGACCTGCTCGACGCCGGGGAGACCACCCGCTGGGACGGCACGGCGCCCGGCGAACCGGTCACGTTCATCGGCCTGGAACGCCCGGACGGCCTGCACGAGGGCTCCACGGTGTACACGCCGGAAAATCTGAGTGACCTGGTCCCGGCCTGACTGATAAAGTCGGCATACGAGGCCATGAAAGGGCTTCCTTCTCATCTCTCAAATGGCACCAGCCCTTTCGCTTTCCTCGCTTTGACAGAGACGGGCGCACCTTCCGGTGCGCCCGTTCTGTTTCGGTCGGCTGGTCGGCCCCGGGGCCCTGCGTCACGCGATCGCCTCCCCCTCCTCGGACTGGGACGCCCGGTGGGGCCGCGGCAGGAACGGGACGATGGCCGTGCCGGCGGTGGTGATGACGGCCGCGACGAGGAAGGCGGCCGAGTAGCCGTCCGCCAGGTCCGGCCCGGCGTGCGCCGCGGCGGTGCCGAGGATGGTGAGGCCGATCGCGCCGCCGATCGTGCGGGAGGTGTTGACGACGCCCGCGACCGCGCCCGCCTCGGAGGAGTCCGCGCCGCTGGTCGACGCCTCCACCAGCGGGGTCATCAGGAGGCCGAAGCCGAGGGCCATGGTCGCGCCCGGACCGAGGAGCGCGGTGACGAACGTTCCGTCGGCGTCCAGCACGAGGCTCTGCCAGGCGAACCCGGCCGCGGCCATCACCCCGCCGATGCCGGCGAGGCTCCGGGCGCCCATCCGGGCCATCAGGGGCGGCGCGAGCCGCGA
Source organism: Actinomadura citrea (assembly GCF_013409045.1). Taxonomy (NCBI): domain Bacteria; kingdom Bacillati; phylum Actinomycetota; class Actinomycetes; order Streptosporangiales; family Thermomonosporaceae; genus Actinomadura; species Actinomadura citrea. Next base: position 7,299,346 of record NZ_JACCBT010000001.1, read on the forward strand.
GCCGATGATGATCCCCGCCGTGTGCGGCAGGAACGACAGGCCGGTCCGGACCGCGCTGTAGTGCAGGACGTTCTGCATGTAGAGCGACAGGAAGTACCAGAGCGCGAAGCCCGCCATCGTCCCGACGAGGGTCGCGAGGTTGCCGACCGCGACGCTGCGCAGCCGGAACAGCCGCAACTTCACGAGCGGCTCGGCGGTGCGCGCCTCGACGGCGACGAACGCGGCGAGCAGGACGACGCCGGCGGCGAGCGGGATCACGCCCCTCCAGCCGTGGTCCCCCGTCTCGCCGATGCCGAACGCGAGCAGGCCCACGCCCGCGGTGACGAGGACGGCGCCGGGCAGGTCGAGGCGTCGGCGCCCGGCCGCGTCGGCCTCGCCGCCCAGCCAGCGGGCCGCGATGACGGCGACGACCGCGCCGACCGGGACGTTGATCAGCAGCACCCAGCGCCAGCTCAGGTAGTCGGTCAGCAGTCCGCCGACGAGGCCGCCGGTCGCGCCGCCCGCGGTGCCGACGGCCGTCCACATGGCGATCGCCTTCGTCCGCGCCGGGCCCTCGGGGAACGTCCCGGTGATGAGCGACAACGTGACGGGCGCGAGGATGGCCGCGCCGAGGCCCTGGAACGCGCGGGCGCCGATCAGCATGGCGCCGTCCTGCGCGAACCCGCCGGCGAGGCTGGCGACGGTGAACAGCCCGAGGCCGGTGATGAAGACGCGCTTGCGGCCGAACAGGTCGGCGGCGCGCCCGCCGAGGAGGAGGAACCCGGCGAAGGTCAGCGAGTAGGCGTTGACGACCCACTGCAGGCCGGTCGCGCCGAGGCCGAGGCCCTCGCGGATGTGCGGCAGGGCGACGTTGACGACGGAGATGTCGAGGACGACGAGGAACTGGCCGATCGACGCGGCGAGCAGCGCGGCCCAGCCCGGAGTCGTCGCCCTGGCCGGCCGGGCCGTCGCCTGCGCGGTGAGTTCTGCGGTCATGCGTCCATGCTGGTCGCCGGGGCGGCCGGCCGCGTCGGTCTGCGGTCCCGATCGGCGAGGTCCGATCGGCCTAGGACCAGGTGAGGCGCGGCGGCGCGTGCGGACGGACGCCCAGACCTGGCGCGGGACGCCTCGGGTATGAGATGAATCTCCTCGACGCAAGCGGGTACCGGATGCTTGCGCAACGAGTGCGTCACAAGGTGTTAACCCGGATGAGTCGGAAACAAAGGGACGCACGGAGGTGACCATCCGGAGGGTTGATGCAAGAGTCCGCACGCGACGAGGACATGGACAGGCTCACCGGCGACGCCCGGACCGTCCGGCAGGTGTTCGAGGCGATCCCGGCCGCGGTCGCCGGGGTCGAGAGCCCCGGCGAGTACCGCCTGGTCGCGGTGAACGCCGCCTACCGCGCGCTGGTGGAGCGGGACGAGGTGCTCGGCCGCTCCGCTTCCGAACTGTTCCCCGAGTTCGCCGCCAAGCAGCTGATCGACCTGCTCGACCGCCCGTTCCGCACGGGAGAGACGGTGACGGCGCGCGAGTGGCGGATCCAGCTTCCCCGCGAGACCGGGCCCGATGAGGACGTCTACATCGACTGCACGGTCATCCCGCAGAAGTCCGCGAGCGGCGAGGTCGTCCGGCTCGTGGCGTTCGCCCAGGACGTCACCGAGCGGGTGCGGGAGCGGCAGGCGGCGCGCCGGGCCGCCGAGGACGGCCCGGCCGAGCCCGGGGACATCGTCGGGGTCCTGCAGCGGCAGCTTCTGCCCGCGGGCCTGCCGATCCTGCCGGGCCTGCAGATCGGCGGGAGCTACCTGCCCGCAGGCGGTGGTTCCGCCGCGGGCGGCGACTGGTTCGACGCCGTCCCCCTCCCGGACGGCCGGACGGCCCTCGTGGTCGGGGACGTGGCCGGACACGGCGTCGAGGCGTCGGCGGCGATGGGACGGATCCGCGCCGTCCTGGAGGACCGGCTCGACCACACCGGCGACATCGCCGAGGCGCTCGCCGCCGCCGACCGGCTGGCGGAACGGCTCCCCGCCGCACGGGCGGCGACCCTGTGCGTCGCCGCCGTGGACCCGGCGGACGGGCGGCTCACGTACTGCACGGCCGGGCATCCGCCGCCGCTGCTGATCCCGTCCGCGGGCCCCGCCCGCTACCTGCGCTCGTCCGGCGGGGGGCCGCTCGGCACCGGGACCCGCTTCCCGCTCGCCGTGGATCACCTCGCCGTCGGCGACCAGCTCCTGCTGTACAGCGACGGCATCCTGCGGCGGCCCGGCCTGGAGGTCGCGGCCGGAACCGTCGAGCTGGCGGAGGTCGCCGCGGACGTCGCCGCCGGCCGGGCGCTGCGCGAGGACTGGCTCGCCGCCGTCGACCGCCTCACCACGCAGACGCTGGAACTGCTGGTCAGGACGTCCGGGCACGACGACGACATCGCGCTGCTGGCCGCGCAGCGGACCGCACCGCACGCGCCGCTGCTGCTGGACCTGCCGGCCGAGTCGGAGGCGATCCCCGCCGCCCGCAAGGCCCTCGACGAATGGCTGTACGACCTCGGCTCCCGCGCCGAGGACGTGATCCTCCTGCGGCACGCGATCGGGGAGCTCGTCACCAACGCGGTGGAGCACGCCTACGACGGCACGCCCGGCGCCGTCCGGATCCGGGCCGAGTGCACCGGGCGCGGCGTCGTCGAGATCGAGGTCGCCGACGACGGCCACTGGCGCGAGCCCTGGCAGCCCACCGAGGACCGCGGCCGCGGCCTGGCCATGGCGAGCGACTTCGCCGACGACCTGCACGTCGAGACGGGCCCGCGCGGGACGACCGCGACCGTCCGGCACCGGCTGACCCGTCCCGCGCGGCTGCTCAGCCCCGGCGAGGTCACGCCGTCACCGGCCCCGTCGGACCTGCCGAACCTGCTGCTGATCCTGGACCAGCCCTCGGACGGGCGCCCGCGGATCCGCCTGGACGGCCCGGTCGACGCCGCCACCGCCGAGCAGCTGCGCGAGGAGCTCGTGGTCCGCACCCGCGGCGGCACCACGCCCCTCACCGTCGACCTGACCGGCGTCACCCACCTGTCCAGCGCCGGCGTCGCCGTCCTCTACGAGGCCGAGACCCGCACCGACTCCCCGGGCCGCCCGTTCCTCCTCTACGCCCCGCCGGGCAGCCCCGCACAGCACGTCATGGCCGTGGTCGCCCTCCCCCACACGACGAACGAACCCGGCTAGGCGACCACGTTCACCGTCAGGGGCCCGATCCGGTACGTCCCCGGCCGCGGCCGGACGGCCTCGGCGACGGCGCGGCTCACCCCGTCCGGCAGCGTGATCTCCAGGGCCTCGCCGTTGCGGGTGTGGCGGAACTCCCGCCCCGGGAGCAGCACGACGGGCTCTCCGGGACCGCGCAGGATCAGCGGGTTCCCGTGCGGCACCCGGGCCGGCAGCACCTTGGTGAACTGCGAGACGTGCTGGACGCCGATCTCCAGCGTGACACCGTCCGAGGTGTCGGCGGCCAGCCGCTGGAAGAACAGGAACCCGGTCCCGGCCCCCTCCCGCGCCGAGCCCTCGCGGACCGTCCACGCGACATCGGGCAGGTCCGCCAGCGACATCCGGCCGAGGTCGGTGACCAGCAGCGGCAGGTGCGGGGCCATCGCCTCGACGAGTCCGTCCACATGCCACGACTGCGCCGCGTGCAGCTCGTCGGTGGTGAGGCCGACGAACTGCAGGAACGCGATCTCCCCCAGCTCCGTCCGCGCCCGCCCGAGCTCCGGGTCCAGCACCAGCCCCCCGGCCCGGATGTCCGAGTCCGGGCGCTCGGGGTCGAGCGGGTCGGGGAACTCGATGTAGTGCCCCACCTCGAAGTCGTTGCCGCTCTTCACCACGTACGACGCCAGGTGCTCCAGGTGCGCCAGCGCCCAGTTCGGCGCGGCCGTCTCCTCCGGCCGCCGCGGCACCCGCAGCGTGAACTCGTACCCGCGCTCCTCGTACGGCGCCGTCAGCGCGTACCCGACGAGATGCCAGTGCGGCACGGGCTCGTCCCGCGGATAGATCGCGATCGTGTTGGTGACGAACCGGCCCATCGGCATCGGACCCGCCGGCCGGTACGGCACGGGCGCGTCCCACTCCAGCCGCTCCGCGTCCCCGTATTGCGCCTTGAGCACCCCGTCGATCGCGTTCCACCCGTCCAGATTGAGCATCCCGTTCCCTCCGTCGACCCAGCGTCCCCCGTACCGACGCACCCAACGCGATCAAGGTTCACGTCGGCCGCCCGCGCTCCCACGCCGGCGAGGTGGCGGTCGGCGGGAAAGGCGGCCTGGCAGGTGGATACCTGGCGGACGCGGCGTTGACCGGGTCGCTGGTTCCGGCCTGGAAAAGGAACTCGCCGTCAGCCGGGCGAGGCTCCCCGGTGCTCGGGTGCCGGCGTCGTCCGCTGGGGGCGCAGGCCGTCCAGGATGAGTCGGGCGATGTGGGCCGCGCGGTCGGGGCTGGTCTCCGCGGCGGCGTGGCGGATGGCGGCGAAGGCGCCGGCGACCAGGGCCATCACGTCGTCGGCGGTGACGTCGTCGCGCACTGTTCCGGCTGCGTGCGCGCGGTCGAGCAGGTCCGCGACATGGCGGGTGAGGTTCGCCGCGACGTCCGGGGCGGTGGTGCGCAGGTCGAACTCGGCCGCCGCGAGCGCGCTCTTGACGGCCACGTTCTCGGCGCCGGTGGCCATCATCCGGGCCAGCAGCGTGAAGACCGCCTCGGGGTCGCCGCCGGCGGCGAGCGCCTCCGCCTCCGCTATGAGTCCTTCCAGCATGTCGGTCGCGACGGCGAGGTACAGATCCTCCTTGGCCGGGAAGTGCCGGTGGACGGTGCCGGGGCCGACGCCGGCGCGGCGGGCGATCTCGTCGAGCGAGACGCCCAGACCTTCCGCGGCGAACAGTCGCCGAGCGGTCCGCAGGACCCGCTCGCGATTGCGGCGCGCGTCGGCCCGGAGCTCCCGGTCGCGCCGGGGAGCCGTCGAGGGCTCGGGATCAGGTGACCGGCTGGACATGGCGATCCAAGTGTAACCGGGGCGTCGCACCGGATAGTCTGTCCCTAACCGGGGCGGCGCACCGGTTAGGCCGGCGCCGCTCATCATGACCGGCCACGAGGAGACGCGCGGATGACCGCACGCGAGGACGCAGGCGCCCTGGTTCGGCAGATGCAGGAATGCTTCAACACCAGACGATTCGACGAAGCCGCCGCTCTGCACACGCCCGACTTCTTCAGCCACCCCCTCGGCGCCGGCTTCGAGGCCGGCCAGGCGGCCTGGCGCGTGCTCGTCGCCCGGTTCCCGGACATGCGGGTCGTCGCCCGGGACGTCCTGGTCGACGGCGACAGGGCCGCCGTCCGCTCGACCGTCGAGGGACTCGCCCTCCCGGACGACGCCGCACCGCCCGAACTGTTCGAGATCTTCCGCATCGAGGACGGCCGGTTCGCCGAGATGTGGGGCGCCAGCACGGGCTTCCCGACCTCGGCAAGCCCCGAGGACCTGCTCACCTAGCCGTGCGGGAGGGGCCGGGCTCCACCCGGAGGCCGAAGCCGACCGCCGGGCCCGCCAGGGGCGAAAGCACCGGCCCCTCCACGTTCACACGCGTCGCGAGACCTTCCGCGGCCGCGATCTTCTGGTCGATCGCCGTACCCGGATGATCCACCCGGGCCGGTGCTGATCAGTGGGACGTGGGAGCCACGTACTTGTAGCAGGTGAGCCATGTGGTGTCGATGGTCACCGACGCCCCGGCCGCCGCGTAGGCGCCGGCGAGCGCGCTCTCGTTCTGAAGGACCCAGTCGGCCGCCTCGGGGAAGTCGGCGTTGACGGTCTTGACCAGCTTGCCGTCCAGGTAGAACCGCAGCGAGCCCGGCACGATCTCCGTCGAGTAGGTGTGCCACGAGGTCCATGCGGTGCCGGGCGCCACGTCGGCGTTGGACTCCTTGAAGCCGTGCGTGAAGACGCTCACGGGGTCGGTGGAGAAGTTCCCGCCCGCCTCCGGGTAGTCCACCTCGTTCGGCGTGTAGCGCAGGTGGGCCATCTTGAAGCCGGGGGTGCGGGTGCGGACGATGAACCGTTCGGTGAACTTCCCGTACCGCAGGTTCATGCACTTCCGGGGAACCACGGCGGCCACGGAGTTGACGGAACCGTCGGAGGTCATGTGGACCCGCATCTGGCCGTCCCCGTTGGACGCCGTGTACACGCTCACGGCCTTCTCCGGCCGGTAGTACCCGCCGAACGTCCGGCCGCCGTTCCCGTCGGCCCCGCTCGTCGCGGTGTCCGGCCAGCCCGAGGGGTACGCGCCCAGCGTGTCGTAGTAGTGGGAGTAGCCGGTCTTCAGCCCGGCGCAGCGGAAGTCACCGTCGCCGGCGCACGTCTTGAACGCGCCCACGGGCACGTCGCCGCCGTTGAAGTTCTCCGCGTAGAGCTGGACGAAGGGACCGCAGTCGCCGGAGGGGGTGTTGTTGTTCGTCACCGCACAGGCGTCCTGCGAGGGGAATGTGTCGTCCGCCGAGGAACTCTCCGCAGCCAGTGGCACACATACGAAAGCCGCCGCCAGTACGGCGACGGCCTTTCGCGCCTTCAGAGTGGGGGTCATCCGGCACACTATAGAGGCCCGATGATCACTTGTCCGCTTACTCGGCAGAAAGACGAGCAGTATCAGGACCGTGCCGGGGAAGTCGGAGAAGAAACAGCAAACCCACGGGCCTGATGCCGACTCAGAACCTTTTCCGGGCGGCCCCGGCCGCACATATCCCCCGTTCACAGCGTGCCCTTCGAAACCGCCACGCGTGCGCTGGTCGAGCAGGACGCGGCCGCCGGGGCTCCTGCGGGGACGTGGTCTTCCCGGTACTGTCCGGCACACCGGAGGCGACCGCACGAGAGGAACCGCCGACCATGGCCGACCACTCCCGCCTGTTCGACTACGACGCGGAACTGCGTCCGCACAACGAGATCTTCCGCGCCGCCGCCCGCGTCGGCCCCCGCGACCGCGTGCTCGACATCGGCTGCGGCGCCGGCCAGACCACGCGCGAGGCCGCCCGCGCCGCCGTCGAGGGAACCGCGGTGGGCGTCGACCGATCCGCACAGATGCTCGAACGGGCCCGCCGGCTGAGTCGCGACCAGGGGCTGTCCAACGTGACCTACGAGCAGGCCGACGCCCAGGTCCACCGCTTCCCGCCGGCGCGTTTCGACGTCTGCATCAGCAGGTTCGGCACGATGTTCTTCGCCGACCCGGTCGCCGCGTTCACCAACATCGGGCTCGCTCTGCGCCCCGCGGCGCGCCTGGTGCTGCTGGTCTGGCAGGGACGCGACCGCAACGCATGGGACTCCGTGATCAGCCAGCCCCGGGATCCCGGTTCGGACTCCCCCGCCCCCGGCCCAGGCCCTTTCTCGCTCGCTGACCCGGCCTTCACCGAAGAGGTCCTGACAGCGGCGGGCTTCACGGACGCCGGCTTCACCGAGGTCGACGAACCCGTCTACTACGGCCCGGACAGCGCCGCCGCGTTCGACAACGTGACCCGCCTCTGGGACGAGAACCGGCTCGCCGGTCTCGACGCGGCGACGGTCGAGCGGGCACGCACGCGACTACGCGCCGCTCTCGACGCCCACAGCACCGACAGCGGTGTGTACTTCGACTCGCGTGCCTGGATTGTCGAAGCCCGCCGTCACTCCTGACGATCCGGCCGCGCAGAAGGGCGGAGCGCCTACCCGAGAAGCTCCCTGCGGGAAGGCGCCGTTCACCCCTTCGGGCACTGGAAACCCCGCCACTGAGCGAGGACGTCCTGCATGACGGCGTCCTCGCCGGCGGCCTCCGCACCCGTCCGCGAGTGCTCCACCATTTCGAGGCACTCGGCCGCGAACACGGACCTCATCTCCTGCGCGAGCGCGATGGCGGTGCGACGGTTCGTCCCCGGTGCGGCTCGGCGCCGGACCGCGTCCTGCGGTCATCGACGCGGGCGAACCACCTGACAGCGGCTCTGGGGAGGCGGACGGCACAACCGATCGTTTGCCAGGAGGGCCGCATTCGGCACGGTAGGACCCGAGGGCTGTGGTGAATCCACGAACGCCCGACAAACAACCCCGGTGCACGTGTCAGACACGCGCACCACGACCAAAAAGGAAACCGACATGAACAGGCTTCAGCTGATCACGCCGGACGGCCTCCGGCGGATCTCAACGAAAGCGCGTCGGCTGATCTCGATCACCGTGGGCGTCCTCATCGCCGCGGTCGTCGGAGGCGTCGTCGGAGGCCTGGACTACCTCGCCTTCATCGCCGACCTCCACCACCGCCACGAGATCGACGCCTTCGCGTTCCACTACCTCGACTACCTCCTGGCCAAGGTCATCACCGGAGCGATCTTGGGCGCGCTCATCGGCGTCATCGGCGTCCTCCTCGGCGCCTCCAAGAAGTTCGGCGCGCGGAAGACGGACGTCCGCATCGCCCTCGGCATCGTCATCGTCGGGGGCGCCACCTGCGTCGCGTTCGTCGTCCTGGCCGCCTTCGGCATCGCCGTCCACGGCCCGGTCGGCCCTCAGGGCTTCACCTCGCCCGGCGACTTCCTCATCGGCCCTTGCAGCTTCGCTGCGGGGCTCATCGTCGGCGCCGTCCGCAGCGGTGACTGACTCACCCGCGGGACCTGGCACCACCAGGTCCTGCTCCCCGGGGGCCTGGCACCGCCAGGCCCCCGTTCTCGTCCCTGCTCCCCGCCCCCGACCGAACGCTCGGAGACGCCGCCGGTCAGCGGGCCGGGTCCTGCTCGATCTGCTCGATGAAGTACGGCTTCATAGCGGGGAAGTAGGCGTCGAAGTCCGGCTCGGGTGAGCCGTCGCGCGCGGCCACGAGCATGTCCAGGTAGTACTCCCAGCCTGGACCGATCTCGCCGCTGGAGACGCTTCGTCGTTCACACCGACGACCATCACACGCCGGGCCCTCGACCGCGATTTGCACTCCCGGACCGTGGGCGGAGGCGGAGCACTCCTTTACGCCGCGGACCAGGACTGGGCCGATGCCCACGGCCAGACGCGTCTTGAGCGAAGAGGTCCTTGGATGCGGCGTCCTCGCTTTTCAGAGCCACGTGGTGCCGAGCCAGATGAGGGCCGCGGCGGTGGCCAGGAGCACGACGTTGAGCCAGATCAGCCGGGCCTCGCCGCGGGACACGTGGACCGCGATGCCGCCGACCTGGATCAGGACGAGGCCGATCGCTGCGCCGATCGCGACCCATGAGGCGATCCCGGACAGCGGCGGCAGGATGAGACCGACCGCACCCAGGACTTCCAGGACTCCGATCAGACGGACGAGCGGCATCGGAACGGTGTCGACCCACCCCATCATCGGCCGCAGCCGATCCTGGCTCTGCGCGACCTTCTTGCCTCCGGCGTAGAGGTAGAAGGCGGCGAGGAGGGCTGCGACGATCCAGTAGGAAATCTCCACGAGGGACACCCCGGAAAGTAGTGACGTAGCGCTGGCCACGATGGTTACCAGTCGTATGAAGCCTCATGATGCGTCACTATTGAAGGACTTACAAAAGGCACATACGTGTGCGTTGCCCACAGGGGGCCGTCATGTCGGAGTACGCGGACACCTGCATGATCCGGGGGGACGCGGGGCGAACGATCCGCGCCATCCTCGACCGCATCTGCAACAAGTGGACGCTGCTGGTCGTCGCCACCCTCGACCAAGGAAAACTGCGCTTCACCGACCTCCATCGGCAGATCCCGGGCATCTCGCAGCGCATGCTGACCCTGACGCTCCGCAACCTCGAACGCGACGGCCTGGTCTCCCGGACGGTGCACGCGGAAGTCCCGCCCCGGGTCGAGTACGCACTCACCCCCACCGGGAAGAGCCTGCTTCCTCCCGCACTGGCCCTCGCCAGTTGGGCCATCGAACACGTCCCGCACATCGAGTCCAGCCGCGAGGCGTACCAGACCCGAAACCAGTGACCCGGCGCTCCGCCTCCACTCCGCAACACCGCCGCTCGAACCAGACGATCAGGTCGTGACCTCCACTACGCCGGAGCCCTGGACCAGGTGACGAGGCCAGTCAGGGAGGCCGCCTCGTCATGGTGCGATGCGCTGGAGCACTGAGGAGGTAGCGCGGTAGATCGATTGCCGGGACGCCTGTGCACGGCACAGTAGAACCCAAGGACTGTGGTCAAGCCACGGAACGCTCCACAAACAACCCGGTTGCCCGTGCAAGGCACGCGCACCCCGACCCAAAAAGGGGAACCACCATGAACCAGCTTCGGCTGAACGCGTCGAAGAGGCTCCGGCTGATCTCGACGAGCACGCGCCGGCTGATCTCGACGAACAGGCGTCGGCTGATCTCGATCGCTGTGGGCGCCCTCCTCGGCGCCGTCGTCGGAGGCATCATCGAGGGCCTGGACTACGCCGTCTTCCTCGCCGACCTCCACCACCGCTACGGGATCGACCCGTTCGAGTTCGGTGACCTCGGCTATCTCGTCGCCAAGGCCATCGTCGGCGCCGTCGTCGGGGCCATCTGCGGCTTCATCGGCGGCATCATGGGCGCCTTCGTCGGCTTCGCCAGGAGCCCGCGGAAGATCGCCATCCGCACCGCCGGTGGCGTCGTCATCGGCGGGGTCGCGGCCTGCGTCGCATGCGTCGCCCTGGCCGCCTTCGGCATCGCCGTCGTCGGCATCCCTGGTCCCCTCGGTGCCATCACCGTCGGCGACCTCCTCATCGGCATCTGCAGCTACGCCGCAGGTGTCGTCGTCGGCGCCGTCCGCGCCGGCAACTGACCCACTCGCGGGGCCTGGCACCCACCAGGCCTTGCTCCCCGGGGGGCCTGGCACTGCCAGGTCCCCCGTTCCGTCTCTTTCACCGCCCCCGACCAAACGTTCAGGGGTGACTCCGGTCAGCGCACCGGGGCCTGCGGCGATCGGCACCGGGCGATGAGGCGGCCCGCACCGGGGCCCATGTCAGGTTCGGGCGGCCAGGTCGATGAAGTACGGCTTCATGGCGGGGAAGTAGGCGTCGAAGTCCGGCTCGGGTGAGCCGTCGCGCGCGGCCACGAGCATGTCCAGGTAGTACTCCCAGCCTGGACCGATCTCGCCGAGTTGCTCCTCGGTGTCGAGGTGCTGCACAAACTGCAGCCGGGTCGAACCGTCGGCCTCGGACAGCAGCAACTCGATGCGCCAGGCGCCGAACTCGTCCGTCGCCGACAGGGCCAGCCGCCACGGGGGTTCGCAGGCGTCGATGTGCATGTCGCACCATGGCGCCTGGTCTTCGAACGCCATCTGCACCTTGATCGTCCGGCCCGGCGCTGCGTCGCCCCTCCACGAGCCGAACCAGCGAGCCGTGCGCTCGGGCTCGGTGACGCTGGCCCAGACGTCCTCGGCGGACGCCCGGAACGTCCGGGTCAGGACGAGATCACTTCCGGTGGCGGTACGAACCAGCTTGCCGGTGGGTCGAGGGTTCATGCGGTGTTCTCCTTCGCCTCGTCGGAGGTGCTGTGGGGACGGCGTTCGCGGCGGGTCCGATGGACCTCCGTCTCCAGCGCGTCGAAGCGGTGCTCCCAGCCGAGTGGCTGGACGAACTGCGCGAGCCACACGGCGAGCTGGGTCAGCTGCCCCGGGTCGATCTCATAGAGGCGTTCCCTGCCGACGAGTTCGTCGCGTACCAGCCCGCTCTGTCGGAGCACCCGCAGGTGGCGGCTCACGGCCGGCCTGCTGATCTCGAAGCGTCCGGCGATCTGCCCTGCCGTGAGCCGACCGCCGTGCAGCATGACCAGGATCTCCCGGCGCACCGGGTCCGCGATCGCCCTCACCACGTCGTCCACACCAGAAGCGTAACCCATAGGTTACGCTTCCGTCGACGGCGGGCCGCCTGCACCCTCCAGGCACAGCCGCCGGATCGTTGCCGACGTCTAACGGATCTCCCCCTTCGCGTGGCGGGCGAGTCATTTCCGGAGGTGCCCTGCAGATTATCGAGGTGACCGGATTCGGTATCCGATCTGCAGTGATAACCCTGAGGAAGGACGGCACGGCGCTGAAGTTCGCACTCTTCCCGATGGTCCACAGCGGGTTGATCGGCCACAGCCCGCGCCGCATGTATGCGGGTACAGGGCGGTGTAAGCGTCCAGGATGAACCACACCCCGGCCGCCGGATCGACCGGGCTCACTCATGGTCGGGCACGCTGTGGCACGCGAAGACACCCAGCCATGATGCGCGCGACTGCCAATTAGCGGCCGAAGTCAAAGAAGGGGTCGCCCTGCGGAAGGGTTCGTGGTTGCGGGAGGGGTTCCTGTCGTGCGGACGGAATTGGTGGCCGTTCGTGTACTCGAAAGGTGTCCTGGTCGATGGGGTCGGATACCCTGCGGACGGCCTCGGCCAACTCGGCGTTCGGCCATCTCGTCGCGGAGTCCCAGGTGCACTGAGCGAAGTGGCAGAGTACGTAACTCGGGTCGATCGGTCCGGAAATGTAGTGTAGGCGGGCGCCCTTGAAATCCGTCCCAGTGAGGTCGGCGCCGGTGAAAACGGCTCCCACCAGGTGGGCGCCGATGAACTTGGTCCGCACGAGTCTGGCGCCATTGAAGCACCAGGCGCCGACCTCGGGGGCGCCGCCTAGGTGGGCACCGGTCAGGTCGGCATCGGTCAGGTCGGCGCCGATGAAATCGCCGACGATGCCGAAGTCGGCGTGGCGTAGATCCGCGCCGATGAGTTTGGCGCCGGTGAACTGGGCTCCCGCGCCCGCGGTCCGGCCTGGTTCGGCCGAGGAGAGATCGGCATGGCGCAGATCGGCTCCGCTGAGGTCGGCGCCGGTGAGGTCGGTGCCCTCGGGGAACCGGACGCCCCGCAGGTCGGCCCCGTGCAAGTCCTTGCCGACGAGCCGGGCGACGGCCTCGGCACTGCTGTCATCGATCAGTGCCGCCAGGTTCTCCGGTAAGCCGGACGGCCGCTCGGCCCCTGTCCGCTCGCCGGTGATGGCGTCTTGGGGGACGACCCTTCCGTGCAGCGCGTACAGGTGGAAACCGTCGCGGTAGCGTAGTGCCGGACCTGTGCGGCAGTGCAGCACCAAGGGGTCTTCCCCGAGCCTTGGCGCGGTGGCGAGACGGATCTGAGCGGGACGCTCGCACACCAGGCAGATCTTCTCGAAGGGCCACCAGCCGCCGCAGGACTCGATAAGTTCTTTCCACAGCGCCAGCCTGTGAATCCAGACCTCGCGGCGGCGTTTACGGGAAAACCATCCGCCCCTCTTGCCCGGACTACCGCTGAGCAGGGTCAAGAGGAACTCGCCCGGTTCCGGCACACCGTGGGAGGCCGCGATCGTCTGGGGCTTCGGCGTGCCGAACTCACTCCATTTCCAATCGGGATCCCCGCGGGGCGAGTCGATCCACACCAGCTGAGGCTGCGGCGCGCCGACCAGTTCGTACAACCCGCGGATCGCCGCCTCGGCGGCAGGCCGGTCCGCCGGCTCAGTGGCTCGCCGTCCCGCCCAATCAGGCAGGCGAGCTGCCAGCCGTGTGATTTCCAGGCCGGCAGATTCCGGGCTGACATAGATCTCGGTGTTGAACGGGCGAGGCAGCGCCATACTCGCTCCCTATCACGGGACGCGTCACGCATCCAGAGGCCGGCCACCATCTCTCGCCTGGAGCGGGGGCGCAGTGTGCACCCGCGAGCCATGACGATTCCAGCCCTGCCCGAAGATCGCGGCTTGTTCCTCCGGAGAGGAGGATGCCGGCGCTCGCGGCTTCGATCATGCGATCGACCGCGTCGACCATCGCCCGCAGGCGGGAGATTCGGTCGAGGAGTTGGGCGCGCTGCCGCCTCGGCGGCACGGTCATGTCGACGGTCGGAGCATCGAGAAGCTCGCCGATGTCGTCGAGGGGCAGACCCAGTTCGCGGTAGATGAGAACTCGGTTGATGCGCGCGACGTCGGCCGGCAAGTAGAGCCGGTCACGCCGTCGAGTGGTGTCGCGTCAGGCCCCGGGCGGAGGGACCGGGTCGCCTCGAACGCGTCGTAGGAGTCGCACCCGATCGTTTGCCGGGCGGGGCGTGCTCGGCACGGTAGGACCCAGGAACGCGGTGAACCCACCTGCGTTCAACAAACAACCGGTTGCCCGTGCAAGGCACGGGCACCCCGACCCAACCAGGGAATCAACATGAACAAGCGTCAGCTGATCTCAGAGGAAAGGCGTCAGCTGATCTCGCTGGCTCTGGGCGTCGCCATCGGCGCCGTCATCGGAGGCATCATCGAGGGACTGGACTACGCCGTCTTCCTCGCCGACCTCCACCACCGCCACGGGATCGACCCCTTCGAGTTCGGTGACCTCGGCTACCTCGCCACCAAGGCCGCCCTCGGCGCCGCCATAGGCGCCCTCGGCGCCAGCGGCGGAGCCTTCTGCACCGTCTACGACGGCCCCGACAGCCCCGGCGGGCGGAAGATCGTCATCCGCGTCGCCGGTGGCATCGCCACCGCGGCGGTCGCGGCCTGCGTCGCATGCGTCGCCCTGGCCGCCTTCGGCGTCGCCGCCATCACCATCACCGGCCCCCTTGGCGTCAGCCGCCTCGGGGACCTCCTCATCCTCGCCTGCGGCTTCGCCGTGGGTGCCGTCGTCGGTGCCGCCCGTACCGACAACTGATCCACTCGCGGGGCCCGGCCCAACCGGCCCCGTCCACCGGGGGCCTGGCACTGCCAGGCCCCCGTTCTGTTCCCCCAAGCCGGGCGAACCGTTGCGATAGCCCGGGGAGAGGCCCGGCTTCGGCAAGTCGAAGGCACGGTCGACCCACGTGCCAGGAGACTCAGGCGAGGCCGGTCAGCGGGCCGAGCCCTGCTTGATCTTCTCGATCAGGCCGGCGAACTGCCCACCGGAGAGGACGAGGTGTCCTCCATCCGGGTCCTTGCTGTCACGCAACCCGATCCCGGCCTCTGGCGCAAGTCGTCCCAGCTCAACACAGTGCTGGTCATCCGCTCCACCGCTGTGAGTGCTCTTACGCCACTGGACGCTCATTCGTAACTCTCCAAGTACCGCTTGATGATCTCGCGCGAGTCCTCCAGAGAGGCCGCCTTCGCGCCGATACGATCGAACTTAACCGACAATTCCCGGACCTCGCCAGGCATTTCGATCAAGCGACCACCGTTCTGAGCACCCGAATAGGCGATGTCACGGCCCCCCAGACTGAGAATCTGGAGGGAGCCGTCAACCCCCAGGTGAGCCCCCGACTTGAACGGGACGATACGGAGGCTGACCTGCGGCAGGTCCGCCATGGCGAGGAGGTGCTCCAGTTGGGCTTTCTGCACCTCGGAACCGCCGACTTCACGAGCAAGCACGCTCTCATCGATCGTGGCCCACATCTCGACCTCGGTTCCCCGGCTGAAGAAGGAGTTCTTGCGAGCGACACGCTCGGCCATCTCGGCCTCGAAGTCCTTCGGAGTACCGGCCTGGACGTAGGCCCAGGTGTACTCGTCCGTCTGAAGAGCGAGCGGGATCACTTGACCGTGGTAGGCCTTGATCAATGTGGTCTCCTGCTCGTACTTGACGAGGTGCTTCCCCCAGTTGGGGTCATGTGCCATCCGGGCGAACCAGAGCAGTAGCTGAAAAAGCCACCCGGTCCCGTAGTGCTTGTCGAGCGCCCGCATGTGATCTTCCTGGGGCCGTCTCCGTCCTGCCTCAAAGTTGGATACAGTGCCGCGCTGGACACCCATTATCTCTCCGCACTGCGTGAGGGAGAGATTTGCCTTCTCGCGACAAAATCGCAGGTAGAAGGCGAGGAAGTGCCACATCGACAGCCTGGGGTTAAGAGGATCGCGAACGATGGGCATCTCACACTCCCTGTATTCAGCTCGGATGACTACAGGCAAACCATAAGTCGATCGGGTGACCCTTGTCTCAGAAAATCGGAATCTCAGGCAAGGGCGGGGACGATGGTGATGACGGCGACCGGGGATCTACTTATGCCTCTTATGGGAACACCGTGCGCAGTGGGGCTGGCACGTACCCTTGTGGACGCACGAATCCGAAACTGGAACTATTCCCACATTCTCGACAATGCGCTTCTCGTCGTGTCGGAGCTCGTCACCAACGCGGCGCGCCAGACGCCGCACGAGGAGATCCGCCTCCAGCTCAGCCGGGACGCGCACGGCATCGTCATCGCCGTCTGGGACGCGGACTACGCCCTCCCCCAGAGCAAGCCGGTGAAGGCACTCACCCTCGAAGACCTGGACCTCTCCGAGGAGGCGTTCGACGACAACGGCGGCTGGGGCCTCCACATCGTCCAGGCGCTGTCGAGCAAGTGCGGCGTCACAGGCGACCCGGCGGGCGGCAAGTGGATCTGGTCCCGCATCCGCCCGTGACTCTCCCACCGAACGTGAGAACGGTGCTGAGAAGAGCCCGTCCAGCTCCTCGGACCCGTGGCCTCGTCAGGCGACGTCGTAGGTCAGGTGCGTCACGGTCTTCGTCGGGATCACGGCCCGCTGCACCAGCGAGCGCGGCGTTCCGCCGGTGAACAGGGGCGTCCCGGAGCCCAGCATCACGGGCGCGAGGTGCAACGTCAGCTCGTCGACCAGCCCGGCGTCGAGCGCCGAGCGGATCGTTGCGGCGCCGCCCATGAGGACGACGTCGAGGTCCTTGCCGCCGGCCGACGAGGCCGCCTCGGCGCGCTCGCGTGCGGCGGCGACGGCGTCGGGAAGGCCGGTGGTGACGAACGTCCAGTCGAGTTCGGTGAGACGCACCGACTCTGGCGGACGGCGCCCGAGCGGGCCGTCCCCTCGCGCAGGATCCGGCGATCGGCGGGGTCGTCGGAGAACGCCCAGGTGTGCAGGGCCTCGCCCCCGACGCCCAGCCCGTGTTCCGGGCCGGGATCGGGCCCGGTGACGAAGCCGTCGAGCGAGACGGAGATGTCAGCGATGGTGCGAGCCATGTCAGTACAGACCCGTGCCGCCGCCCGGAGTCATCGCTCACTCATGAGCACCTCCGAGACGATGGCCCGAATGACCCCGGGGAGAACGGGCTGCAGCGTCTTGCGGGTCTGATCGCTCCGGTGCACGGGGCCGGCCAGATCATGCACTATGGTCCCGAGCCGGTTCCGGGCCAGGTGTTCCGGATATCTGCGACGAACCCCCTGAGGAGCCCTTGGTGACAGGTCCCGCTGGTCCGTCATGGGGACAAGGCGGACACAGACCGCCCCCGATTCCGCCGCAGCGCCGGCCGCCTCATCCCGGATACGGAGCACCGCCGCCCTGGCAGCAAGGCCCGCTGCCGCAGTATCCGCCTTACCCGCAGCGTCCCCACCCGCCGCAGCCTCCGCCCCCGTACCCGCCGTATCGGCCACCCGGACCTCAGCCGCCCCCGCGGCCGCCGTCGCGGGCGGGACGGATCCTCCGGAAGCTGAACCCGTTCCTCGCCGCGCGGGCGGTGTTCCGGCCCTCGCGGCCGGATCTGATCGTCGATGCGCGGGTCCAAAAGCTGCAGGTCGCCCGTGCCTGGGCGGGCATCGTGGTGTCTCTCGCCGTGGCCGTGGTCTACAGGGTCGCCGCCCCCAAGGAACTGGCGAGCGAGCGGTTCAACGACGCCTGGATCAACGTCCTGGTGCTCACGTGCGTCCTGCCACTGGTCGTGGGCGCCTTCGTCATGGCGGCCCGGCCGCCGAACCGGGGCGCGTTCGCGCGCCGGATCCGTCACCCGTTGATCGCGGTCGCGGCGATGTTCGGCTCCATGTTCACGTTCGTGCTCGCGGCCGTCCCCGAGTTGGAGGGCGTGCGTGACGCGGCCGGGCCGGTGGTGCTGATCCCCGCGGGCGTGATCCTCTTCCTCTGGATGCTCCCCTTCGCCCTCTACGGCATCGTCCTCTCACTGACCAACGTGTTCCGGACGGCCGACATCCACGAGGTGGTGCCGCCCTTGGTGAGCGTGTCGGCGTCCTGGGTGATGGCCCTGGTCAACCTGTTCACCGACTCCTACAAGGGAGTTCCGCACGTCTTGGCCCTGGCGCTGCTGCTGGGGGCGCCGGTGACGGTGTCCGCCCTCGCCCACTACGAACTGCGCAGGCTGCGCCTCCTGCACGGCATCACGTTGGGCAACACACTGTTGCGCTGACTCAGCGGGCAACGGGAGAGGCGTCACCGACGCGGTCGCCCTGCGGGACTCCGCCGCACCTGTGTTGCCGCTCAGGAGTCCGGTGTCCAGCCGTGGAGGCCGAACGTCTCCCCGCGGCCGATGGCCGCGAGGGCCTGTGCGCAGTGGGGGATCAGGTCGGCCGGTGGGGCCGCCGGATCGATCCACAGCGCCTCCGAGGCCTTGTCGGGTTCGGCCGCGTGCGGCTCGCCCACCCAGGTCCGGAAGGTGAACCAGTAGTCGCTGACCGCTTGGCAGGGGCCCGGCAACGACTCGGCGGTGCGGTGCAGGACGTGGGAGAACTCGGCGTCGACGCGGTGTAGCCTCACGCCGGTCTCTTCCCCGGCCTCGCGGATCGCCGCGGCCAGGACGTCCTCGCCGGGCTCGATCCGTCCCGCGGGCGGGCACAGCCAACCGTCGCGGTATCCGGTGTTGTGGCGGCGCAGCATCAGCACCGCGCCGTCTTCGCGCCGCAGCAGGACGTGTGGCGCGATGAAAGATCCGTGCCAGCCGCTCGCGGCCGGAGCGGCATCGCGGGCGGAGACGACGCCGAGCCGTCCGGCCAGGTGTCGTGCGGCCTGTTCGGCGCCACCGGCCAGGTCGACCATGGGCACGGCGGCGGCCAGGATGACGTCGGCCAACTCGTCCAGGACGTCCGTGACCGTCTTGTGGACGCCTTTGCGGGGATTGCCGCCGGTCATCCCGATGTAGGCCTCGGCGACCTCGCCGACCTCCTCGGCGAGCTTCATCACCAGCAGGTGCGCGGGCACCTCGGCCAGGTAACCGGCCCGGACCCGGGCGGTGTCGGCCCAGAAGCCGTCGCAGGGCTCAGCACTCTCGGAGTTCGCCACGCCGCGACCCTAGCCCCCGGAGCGACCGCAGAACCCGCAGTCTCGAACATTTGGTCGAGTCGTGTCCGGGCGCCGGCCCGGCCGCGTCGGGTGGAGGCCGCTCCGGGGCGGGGTCACAGCTTGCCGAGCGCCTTGGCCAGGGCGGTCGCGGTGGAGGCGATCACCTTGTCGTCGTGCGGGGCCGGACGGTTGCGGTTGGTGAAGACCGACAGGACGAGCGGCGCGTCCGAACCGGGCGTCCACACGATCGCGATGTCGTCGGCGGTGCCGTAGTTGGCCGCGCCACCGGTGCCGGTCTTGTCGCCCACCGTCCAGTCCTTGGGGAGGCCCGCCCGGATCCGGCCGGCGCCGGTGAGGCTGCCCTTCAGCCAGCCGACCAGCCGCGCCCGGTCGCGGGGGTGGAGGGTCTTGCCGGTGGTGAGCTTGGTGAAGGTGCGCGCCGCCGCCGCGGGGGTGGTGGTGTCGCGCTCCTCGCCGGGCTTCCACTCGGTCAAGTGGGGCTCCGGCCGGTCCAGGCGGCTCGTGCCGTCACCGGTGGCGCGGAAGAACCCGGTCAGCCCGCGCGGTCCGCCGATCTGCCCGAGGAGCGTGTTGCCCGCGAAGCCGTCGGACTTGGTGATTCCGGCCCGGCAGAGCTGGGCGGGCGTCATGCCCGTGTCGGTGTATTCGGTGGTCTCCGGGGAGTTCCCGGTCAGTTCGGCCATGTCGCTGGGCTTCCAGCGGATCACCCTGTCCATCAGGCCGGGCTCCGCGGTGCGCGCTTTCCGCATCACCGCCGCGCACGCGAACACCTTGAACATGGAGTTGAACGGGAAGCGCTCGTCGGCCCGGTAGCCGACCGTTCTGCCGGTGCCGAGATCGATGCCCACGGCGCCGATACGCCCGTCGTAGGACTTCTCCAGTTCCTCGAGAGTCCTGTTCAGGTCCGAAGGGTCCTTGCCTCCCGTCCGAGTGGCGACGGTCGCGGCCTTCGTCTCGCCGGGGGCGCCGGCCGCATAGGCCAGCCCGCCCAGCAGCGCGGACGCGGTCACGGTCGCGACGCCCAGTCGCATTCCGAGGTGTCGGATCATGCAGAGAGAAGATCATGATCTCGCCGGCGATGTCCAATATCTACTGAATCATCGATCCATATGGATTCGCATATCACGTGCCTGGACCCTTGCCGGGGATTTCGATGTTGGAGTAGTACGGCCGCGAGAAGGGGAATTCGGTGGCGACCCAGTGGCCCAGCGCGCTGTACAGGGTTTCGTAATGGCCGTTTCGGTAGGCGTCGGGGGTCACCCACCAGCTCACGTCGACGTCATAGCCGAGCAGGTCCTGGGTGAGCGGCGTACGCCGTCCCATCGGGTACAGGTAGCAGCAGCCCAGGTAGCGGTCCTCGTCGTCGTACACGGCGTAGCCGAATGATTCGTTCTCGCGGAACTCGCACTCGTGCCAGACCAGGTCGACGTAGTCGTACTCCTCGGTGACCGGCTCGGTCGGCCAGGACCCGCCGCGAGTGCGCCGGATCAGTTCAAGGCTGGCGTTGATGCCGCGCACATCGTCCCGCAGGTGTTCGCGGGCGAGCGCGCTGATCCGGATGTCGCCGTAGCTCAGCCTGAGGGGGGCGGTCCACCCGCTGGGCACCTGAAGTGTCTTTACCAGGCCCTGATAATCCATGCGCGAGGTCACTCCGGGGGTGGGGAGAGTTTTGCGGCTATCGCGTAGTCGATCTGGATGTCTCGGTAGGTGGTCTGGGTCTTGACCTCGTCCGGGAGGTTGGTGCGGGCGCTTCCGGAGGTGGACTCCTCTGACGAGCCCTCGGTGAAGGTCACCGAGACGTCGGGGACCACGTCGAAGCGGAGTTCGTCGGCCTTCACCCTGGCGGTGAAGAGGATGTCCGCCGTGCGCTGGAGGTCAGCGTCGGGGTGGTCGCCGGGGCTCATGAGCGGGTTCCTCCTCGTGGCTGGGAGACCATCCGCAGGAGGGCCTTGCCCAGTTCGCGGACGGAGTCCTCGGTCTCGCGCAGGGCACCTTGGACCGCCGTGACCTCCGGCTCTCCATCGGACGTGTCCGCGCCGTTCCCCTCCTGATCCCCCTCCGAGTCGTCCTTCTCCTCGTCCTTGGCGGACGAGTCGTCGGATGAGGCGTTGTCCTTGCCGCTCTCGGACGTGTCGTCGGGCGCCGCCGAGCCGCCGGCGTCTTCGGCGGTCTCCGCCGTCTTGTTCACGGTGTCCGCAGCTCCCTCGGCGGCTCGTCCGGCACCCTGGCCGACGCCTTCGGCCGCGCCGCCGGCGCCGCTGCCCACATCTCGGACGCCCTCGCCTGCGCCTTCGGCGGCGCGGCCCGCACCCTTGGCGGCTTCTCCTGCGCCTTCGCCCGCCTGCTCCGCCGCTCGGCCCGCACCCTTGCCCGCTTCACCTACCCCCTCGCCGGCACCTTCGCCCACCTGTTCCGCCGCTCGGCCCGCACCCTTGCCCGCTTCGCCTACCCCCTCGCCAGCGCCTTCGCCCACCTCTTCCGCTGCGCGGCCGGCGCCTCTCCCGACCTCGCCGACGCCTTCGCCCGCGCCCTTGCCGACGTCCTGGACGGCGCCGCCGGCTCCGCGGCCCACGTCCTTCACCGCGCCGCCCGCGCCCTCGCCGACGTCCTTGACCGCGCCCCCCGCGCCCTCGCCGACGTCCTTGACCGCGCCCCCGGCGCCCTCGCCGACGCTCTCGACGGCGCCGCCGGCGCCGCGGCCCACGTCCTCGACGGCGCCCCTGGCGCCCCGGCCGACCTCGCCCACGGCGGTGCCGGCTCCGGTGCCGATGTCGCTCACCGCCCGCTCGACGCCGCGTCCGATGTGCTGGAGGATCTCCGGGTTGCGGTCGAGGGTGGTCAGGACGCGGTCGACGATGACGGCCACGTTGTCCAGCCGGACCTGGAGTTCCGCCTGCGCCTCGACACCCTTGATCTCAAGCTTGACCCTGCCGAGGAACACGTCCGCGCCGACGTTCAGCTTGAGCAGGTCGAGGACCTGCGCGACGAGGGAGACGTGCGCCTCCAGGTTCTCGACCTCCAGCGAGATCTCTTCCACCTTGAGCTGCGGGACGTCGAGATGGACGTCGGGGCCCTCCGCGGGCTGCGCTCGCCTGTCCGGTTGAATGGCCCTTCCGGTCAGGCTCTCCGAGTCATCGCGGGACTCGTTCCGCTCGCGGTCAGCATTGCCGGACGCGCCGTCGCTCATCGTTCCCCCCGATGCTCGATCCTGGTCCCGGGGGTGTACATGCCCCCTCAGTGCCACCTTCCACCAGCGAAGACGTCAGGCGTGGGCGCTCTCCGTCTCCTTCTCCTCTTCCTTTGCCTCCGGCTCCTCCTTGTCGTCCTCCTGCTTTGCCTCCGGCTCCTTCTCCTCTTCCTGCTCCGCCTTCGGCTTCTCCTCCTCTTCCTGCTCCGCCTTCGGCTTCTCCCCGTCCTCCGGCTTCTCCGCCTCGTCGCGCTCCTTGGCCTCCTGCTCCTCCTTGAGCGCGTCCTCGTGGGTCTTGACGACCTCGCCGTCGCGGATCTCGCCGCGCCAGCCTTCGACCTCCTCCTGGTCCAGCAGCGTCTTGGTCATCATGTGGCGCTTGATGTGCTTGAAGTCCAGGCGGAGGCGACGACCCTGGGCGCGCCACATGTTCGCCGTCTTCTCGAAGAAGCCGTCCGGGTGGTACTCGGCCACCAGCAGGACCCGTGTCATGGACGGCGCCAGCTCGTGGAACGTCACGGCGCCGTCGACATAGCCCTTGGGGCCCTTGGACTTCCAGACGATCCGCTCGTCGGGGACCTGCTCGATGATCGTCGCTTCCCAGGTGCGGTGGGACAGGAAGACCTGCGCCCGCCAGTTGATCTTCTCGTCGGACTCCTGCTCGACGCTCTCCACCTTCTTGGTGAAGCTCGGGTAGTCGGCGAACTGCGTCCACTGGTCGTAGGCGACGCGGCGAGGCAGCCCGACGTCGAACTCCTCGATGATGTTGGTGACCTTCATCTTGCCCTGGCCACCGCCCTTGCCGTCCTTGCCTCCCCCGCCGACGGCGCTCTTCACCTTGTCCTTCACCATTTCCTTCGCCCCGGTGGCGCCCGCGCTGAGGCCCGCCTTGAGCGGAGACTCTCCCTGGGCGAGCTTCTTCGCGCCGGTGGCCGCCGCCTTTCCGGCGACTCCCGCGCCGTCCCCGCCGTCGAGGCGCTCGGTCAGTCCCTCGATCTGGCCGCTCGCCTTCTCCAGCGCCCGCACCATGAGCGCCTGAGCCAGCGCGCGGCCGGCGTCCTTGAGCTGCTCGACGGGGAGATCCTGCGCCTTGTCGCCGTTCCCCGTGCCCGCTTCCGTCATGGTCAGCCTTCGTTTCCTCGCTGATTTCACCTGACCCTGACGACATAGCCCCAGAAACGCGGGCTAAAACGACAAAAGCGCCACTGACCAGCAAAAACGAATGATCTACCATCCCTATGCATGGGGACGGCCTCGGTTTTCAGGCAGCCCTAATCCGAGCTATCCCGCCGTCGGCTCGCGGGGGAACGCGCCACGCGAAAGCCCACGTCGTCGATCCGGAAGGTCGGATGGCTGCGGCGACGCACCGAGGCCCGGCAACTCCAGTGCTCGTCGGACCATCCGCCGCCTCGGAGAACCCGGTAGGCGCCGTAGACCTCGGCGTCGTAGAGGTCCCAGCACCATTCCCAGACGTCGCCCAGCATGTCGTACAGGCCCCACGCGTTCGACCGCTTGCCGCCCACGTCGTGAACGTGCCCCTGGGCGTTGCCGCGATACCAGGCGATCTCGTCGAGCGGCCCGTACCTCGGACCGGTCGTGCCGGCACGGCAGGCGTGTTCCCATTCGGCCTCGGTGGGCAGCCGGTACCCGTCGGCGGAGGCGTCCCACTCGGCGCCCTCGCCGTCGGCGTGGAGGCGATAGGCGGGCGCCAGCCCCTCACGCCGGGACAGGGCGTTGCAGAACCGGATCGCGTCCAGCCACGAGACGCCTTCGACCGGCAGCCGCTCTCCCCGCGCGGTGCTCGGCCGCTCGTCGGTGACCTGCGCGTACTGCGACTGGGTGACCGGGAACGCCGCCAGCCGGTACGGCGCGAGGTCGACCGGCCAGCTGCGCCGCGTCCGCCGATCCGACAGCGTCACCGTCCCTGCGGGGACGGTGACCATCTCGATTGCGGGGCCCGTGTCCATCGGCTGGTGATCCTACCGACGCACGCCTTCGATTCGTGCGGCCACCGGACGTGGGGCCGGTGCCGCTTCCAGCTCCTTCATCGCCTGCGGCGGGCGTCGCAGCGCTCCAGACCGTCGAGGACGGCGTGGAGGCCGAACTCGAAGGTCTCGTCGGGGGAGGCGGCGTAGTCGGTACCCGCCGTGGTGTCCAGGCGGGCGCGCAGGCGCGGGAAGCGTGTGGCGATCTCCTGAGCCTTCGTCATGGCATCGCGGAACCGCTCCTGGGCGGTGCCGCCGTTCTGGTCGAGCCTGCGGGTGAGCGCGGCGGTGGCGGCGACGCCGGCCGCGTTGCCGAGCACGTAGGTGAACACCGCGGCGGCGGCCCGGTCGGCCTCGGCACCGGTGAAGCCGGCGGCCTCGTAGACGGCGAGCTGGTGGTCGTCGTGACGCGCCTTGCCCTCCCCATAGACGACGTGGGCGGCGAAGACCTGCACGAGCCAGGGGTGCCGGGTGAACATCCCGTACAGGTCGAAGGCCATGGCGGTGGCCGCGGCACGCCAGCCGACCGCGTCCGGATCGGGCAGCGTGAGCTCGCCCCAGACCTGGTCGGTGGCCAGCAGGACCAGGTTGTCCTTGCTCTTGACGTGCCAGTACACGGCGGTGGCGGCCGAATCGAGCCGATCGCCCAGGGCGCGCATGTTCAGGCCTTCGAGTCCTTCGACGTCCATGAGCTCGATGGCGGTACGGACGATCTGGTCCCGGGAGAGGGTGTCGCGTGGCACGACTCTCAAGCTAGGCCGTCCTTGAACAATGTTCAAGTCAGCACTTGCACAATGTTCAAGTCTTGTTCTAGCGTTCTCGACGTCAGGCACTTGAACTAAGTACAAGTCCTCCCGGAGGGACCCCGTGCACGCTCTCCCCGCCGCCATGCAGTTGCTGGTCGCCGCCGCCTTCGTCAGCATCCCGCTGGTCCGCCACCGCTACGGCCCGGCCGCCGAAGCCGCCGCGGTCGCCGAGCTGCGCCGCCAGGACGTCCGGCCCGAGGTCCTGGCGGAGAACGGGCTGCGCTTCGACGCCGGCGGCCACGAGACCGCCGTCCCGGCCGCCGTCGCCGCGGCCATGATCGGCACTGCCGTCCTGAACCTCGCCGGCGTCGGCCTCGCCCAGCCGCTGACCTGGGTCTTCTCCTCGCTGGTCCTCCTGTTGAACACCGGGATCGTCTACAGCAACCTCACCGCGGTGAAGTCCGTCCAGGCCGCCTTCCGCCGCAAGGGCACTCCGGAACTGGCCCGGGTCCAGGTCGCCGCCTTCCTCAAGGCCGCCGAGAACGCGTTCCCCGGCTGGGTGCGCGCCCAGACCTACATCCGTAACACGGTGGTCTTCGCCGGATCCGCCATCGCGCTGGTCGCCGTCTCCGTCTGACCACCGGTGCGATGGCGGCGGAATCCCTTACGTGGGGTCGTAGGCGAGGTTGGGGGCGAGCCAGCGCTCGACCTCGGCGATCGGGAGATCGCAGCGGCGGGCGTAGTCCTCGATCTGGTCCCTGCCGACGCGCCCGACCGTGAAGTAGCGCGACGCCGGGTGGGCGAAGATGAGGCCGCTGACGCTGGCGGCCGGGGCCATCGCGTACGACTCGGTGAGCTTCATGCCGAGGCGGCCCGCGTCCAGCAGGTCGAACAGGGCCTGCTTGAGGCTGTGGTCGGGGCTCGCCGGGTAGCCGAGGGCGGGACGGATGCCGCGGAACCGCTCGGCGTGCAGGTCCTCCAGGGCGGGGTCGGCGTCCGGCTCGAACCAGGCGCGGCGGGCCTCCAGGTGGACGTACTCGGCGAACGCCTCGGCGAGACGGTCCGCGAGGGCCTTCACCATGATCGACTTGTAGTCGTCGTTGTCGTGCTCGTACTTCGCGGCGAGGTCCTCGGCGCCGAGGATCGTCACGGCGAAACCGCCGAGGTGGTCGCCGGAGGGGGCGATGTAGTCGGCGAGGCAGCGGTTGGGGCGTCCCGTCGGCTTGGACGTCTGCTGGCGCAGCATCGGGAAGCGCGCGGCGCCGGGCAGGATGATGTCGTCGCCGTCGGAGTGCGCGGGCCAGAAGCCGTAGGCACCGTGGGCCTCGAACGCGCCGTCGGCGATGATCTGGTCGAGCAGCTCGTTGCCCTCGTCGAACAGCTCGCGCGCGACGGGCTGGTCGAGGATCGCCGGGTACTTGCCCTTCAGCTCCCAGGCCAGGAAGAAGAACTGCCAGTCGATCAGCTCGCGGATCGCGGAGATCTCGGGACGGACGATCCGCACACCGGTGAAGTCGGGCGTCGGCAGGTCGCCGAAGTCGACCCGCTCCCGGTTCTCGCGGGCCCTCTCGACGGTGAGCAGGGGGCGGCGCTGCTTGGTCTCGTGCTGCTCGCGCAGCCGGGCCTGCTCCTCGCGGTTGGCGGCGTCCAGCGCCGCGGCGCGCTTGCCGTCGAGCAGGTCGGAGACGACGCCGACGACGCGGGAGGCGTCCAGGACGTGCACGGTCGTCGCGTCGTAGGCGGGGGCGATCTTCACGGCGGTGTGCTGCCGGGACGTGGTGGCGCCGCCGATCAGCAGCGGAAGCCGCATGCCGCGGCGCTCCATCTCCGCGGCGACGGAGACCATCTCGTCCAGGGACGGGGTGATCAGCCCGGACAGGCCGACGGCGTCGGCGCCCTCCTGGACGGCGGTCTCCAGGATCTTGGCCGCGGGGACCATCACGCCGAGGTCGATGACGTCGTAGTTGTTGCAGCCGAGGACGACGCCGACGATGTTCTTGCCGATGTCGTGCACGTCGCCCTTGACCGTCGCGAGGACGATCTTGCCCTGGCCGCGGTCGCTCGTGACGCGGCCGGCGGCCAGCGCCTCCTGCTTCTCCTTCTCCATGAAGGGCTCCAGGTAGGCGACCGACCGCTTCATCACGCGGGCGCTCTTGACCACCTGGGGGAGGAACATCTTGCCGGACCCGAACAGGTCGCCGACGACCTTCATGCCGTCCATCAGCGGGCCCTCGATGACGTCGAGGGGACGCTCGGCCTCCCGGCGGGCCTCCTCGGTGTCCGCCTCGATGAAGTCGATGATGCCGTGCACGAGGGCGTGGGAGAGGCGGGCCGCGACCGGCGCGTCCCGCCAGGACAGGTCGACCTCTCGCCTGGTCCCCTCGCCCTTGACGTTCTCGGCGAACGAGACGAGCCGGTCGGTGGCGTCGGGACGGCGGTCGAACAGCACGTCCTCGACCAGTTCGAGCAGGTCGGCGGGGATGTCCTCGTAGACGGCGAGCTGCCCGGCGTTGACGATGCCCATGTCGAGGCCGGCCCGGACGGCGTGGAACAGGAACGCCGAGTGCATCGCCTCGCGGACGACGTCGTTGCCCCGGAAGGAGAACGACAGGTTGGAGATGCCGCCGCTG
Organism: Actinomadura citrea; assembly: GCF_013409045.1. Lineage (NCBI taxonomy): Bacteria > Bacillati > Actinomycetota > Actinomycetes > Streptosporangiales > Thermomonosporaceae > Actinomadura > Actinomadura citrea. Next base: position 7,326,807 of record NZ_JACCBT010000001.1, read on the forward strand.
GTGCGGGCGCCCGGGCAGCGCTCCTTGATGAGGGGCAGCGCGTCGATGAACGCCTTGGCGTAGCCGTTGTGCTCGGAGATGCCGGTCGCGACGGCGAGGACGTTGGGGTCGAAGATGATGTCCTCGGCGGGGAAGCCGATCTCCTGGGTGAGCAGGTCGTAGGCGCGGCCGCAGATCGCCACCTTGCGCTCGGTGGTGTCGGCCTGGCCCGTCTCGTCGAAGGCCATGACGACGACGCCGGCGCCGAAGTCGCGGATGCGGCGGGCCTGCTCAAGGAACGGGCCCTCGCCCTCCTTGAGGCTGATGGAGTTGACGACGCCCTTGCCCTGGACGGTCTTCAGCCCCGCCTCCAGCACGCTCCAACGCGAGCTGTCGACCATGATCGGGATACGGGCGACCTCGGGCTCGGTGGCGATGAGGTTGAGGAAGGTCGTCATCTCCCGCTCGCTGTCGAGCAGGTCGGCGTCCATGTTGACGTCGAGCAGGTTCGCGCCGCCGCGCACCTGGTCGAGCGCCACGTCCACGGCGGCCTGGTGGTCGCCCGCCTCGATGAGCTTGCGGAACTTCTTGGAGCCGGTGACGTTGGTGCGCTCGCCGATCATGACGAAGCCGGTGTCGGCGCCGATCGCGAACGGCTCCAGGCCGCTGAACCGGCTCGCCGCGCCGGGTGCGGCGACCTCGCGGGGCGCCATCCCCCGCACCGCCTCAGCGATCTTCGCGATGTGGTCGGGGCCCGTCCCGCAGCAGCCGCCGACGGCGTTGACCATGCCGGACGCGGCGAACTCGCCGACCTTGCCGCTCGTCTCCTCGGGGGTCTCGTCGTAGCCGCCGAAGGCGTTCGGAAGGCCCGCGTTCGGGTGGCAGGCGGTGTAGGTGCCGGCCAGACGCGCCAACTCCTCCACGTGCGGGCGCATCTCGTCGGCGCCGAGCGAGCAGTTCACGCCCACGACCAGCGGCTCGGCGTGCTCGATCGACCGCCAGAACGCCTCGACGGTCTGCCCGGACAGCGTCCGGCCGGACAGGTCGACGATGGTCACCGAGATCCACAGCGGCAGGTGCGGGGCGGCCTCGCGGGCGGCGGCGATCGCGGCCTTCGCGTTCAGCGTGTCGAAGATCGTCTCGATCAGCAGCAGGTCGACGCCGCCCTCGGCGAGGGCGGAGATCTGCTCGGCGTAGGAGGCCTTGACCTGGTCGAACGTGACGGCGCGGTAGGCCGGGTCGTCGACCCGCGGGGACAGCGAGAGCGTGACGTTCAGCGGGCCGATGGAGCCGGCGACGTAGCGCCCGCCGAACTCCTCGGCGGCCTGCCGCGCCAGCCGCGCGCCCTGCACGTTCATCTCCCGGACCAGGCCCTCCAGGCCGTAGTCGGCCTGCCCGATGCTGGTCGCGGTGAAGGTGTTGGTCGTCGTGATGTCGGCGCCGGCCCGCAGGTACTGCCGGTGGACGTCCAGGATCACGTCCGGGCGGGTCAGGTTCAGCAGGTCGGGGTCGCCGGTGACGTCCTTCGGGTGGTCGTCGCCGATGCGGTCGCCGCGGTAGTCGCCGGGGGTCAGGCCCGCGCCCTGGAGCATCGTGCCCCACGCGCCGTCCAGTACCGCGATCCGCTGCTCAAGAAGTTCGCGCAATGGAGTCTGAGTCATGTTTTCGAGCACCTCCCATGGGATCTGGGAGGCGCCCTTGCGGAATCAGGTGTCTCGGGCCGAGCGTGGCGGGCTCTCGCCCGTTGCAGCGCCTCTCGGCCCGGTACCGAGGTTACATTCCGAGAGGGCGGTGTGTCAGGCGCGCCCGGGGTTGCGGGCAGGATGAGGTGATGCGCGCACGACCGATCTCGCCGTCTCTGGTGGTCGAGGAGCTGGCCGACCGGATCACGGCGTCCGGGTCCGGTTCCTGGGCGCGGGTGGCGATCGACGGGGCCCCGCCCGCGGCGCCCTCCGACCTGGCCGACGCCCTCGTCTCGCCGCTGCGCGCTCGGGGACGGGACGTCGTGCGGGTGTCGGCGCGCGACTTCCTGCGTCCGGCGTCGCTGCGCTACGAGCACGGGCGGGACGATCCGGACGTCTTCTACGACGAGTGGCTCGACGTGGGCGGGCTCGTACGGGAGGCGCTGGGGCCGCTGGAGCCGTCCGGCACGGGGAGGGTCCTGCCGAGCCTGTGGGACGCGGCGCTCGACAGGGCGACGAGGGCCGGCTACGTGCCCGTTCGGCCAGGCGGGGTGCTGCTGCTGGACGGCTCGCTGCTGCTCGGCCGGGGGCTGCCGTTCGAGCTGACCGTCCACCTGTCCCTGTCGCGCGGGGCGCTGGCCCGCCGCACGGCCGGCGACGAGGCGTGGACGCTTCCCGCCTACGCGCGCTATGACGCCGAGGTCGAGCCCGTGCGCACCGCCGATGTCGTCCTGAAGCTGGACGACCCCCGCCACCCGGCGCTGATCACCGACGCCTAGGGCCGCCATTCCTCCTGGTAGGCGGGGTGGTGGGCGTAGGGCAGCGCGAGAAGGCGCACGACCGCCTCGCGGACGGACTGCGCCGCGTCGAGTTCGGGGGTGCGGTGGCCCTGGCCGAGGATCCAGGCCTGCTTCTCGTAGTCGTCGACGATCTGGCGCCGGGCGGCCACCTCGGCGAGCGCGCGGGAGGGGTCGTGGCGGGCGATGTGCTCGGCGTACGCGCCGTTCTCCGCCGTCGCGACGTAGGCGGAGCCGTCCGTGCCGGGATCGCCGGTGTCGGTGCTGACCGTGCCGGAGGGGGTCGCCTTCCAGGGTGTGCCGGAGCAGGCGCGGGCCATCTGCTCGTCCCTGTCCAGCCGAGCGCGGAGGAACTCCACCAAATCCATAGGGCCATCCTGCCCCTTGCGGAGCGGGACGGCCCCAGGGCCGGGGCCGCCCGCAGATGCGGGACGGCCCCGCGGGCAAGGGTCAGGCGGCGCAGTTGCCGGTGACCGGCTTGCCCGCGAAGCGGTCGCCGAGGAACGTCATCGCGTCGGGCTCGCTCCAGAGCATGCCGGTGGCGTGCTCGGCGAAGGTGTAGGTCTTCCAGGTGATGTTGGCGCCCTTCGCGCACCACGCCTTGTGGAGGGTGTCGGCCTGCGCGGCGGGGATGATCTCGTCGTAGACGGCCTGCGTCTGGAGCACCGGGGCGCTCGGGGCGGTGGAGCCGAGCTTGTTGGCGTCCAGGCGGCGCTGCCACTCGGGCGTGGCCAGCGGGTCGGTGGTCGTGTAGTCGCTGATGTGCTTGAACGCGGTCTGCACGACCGTGAGTGGCCCGTCGAAGCTGACCAGGCACATGTCCTGGGCCTTGGCCAGCAGCTCGCGGCCGTCGTCGTTGAGGTACCCGGCCAGGTCGAGCTCGGGATAGGCGGCGTCGTAGCCGACGGCGGCCATGAACATGAGCGCGACGAACGGGGAGCCGTCCAGTCCCTTGGCGACGGCCTGGAGGTCCGCCGGGACGCCGCCCGCGAACACCCCCTTGATCGCCAGCTCGGGGGCGTAGGTCTTCGCCAGCTCCGCGGCCCAGCCCGCGGTCGTGCCGCCCTGCGAGTAGCCCCAGAGGCCGACCGGCGAGCCGCCGAGTCCCGCGTCGGGGAGGCGCTGCGCGGCGCGGGCGACGTTCAGCAGGGCCCGGCCCTGGGAGCCGCCGACCTCGTAGGTGTGCTGACCGGGCGTTCCGAGGCCCTCCATGTCGGTGACGGCGACGGCCCACCCGCGGCTGAGCGCGTCGGCGATGAACAGCTCCTCGTAGTCCATGCCCTGGGTGAGGGTGTAGGACGGGGCGCAGGCGTCGCCGAGTCCGCGCGTCCCGACGGCGTAGGAGACGAGCGGCCGCTCGCCCTGGCCCGTCCACTCCTTGGTGGGGACGAGGACCATGCCCGAGACGGCGGTCGGCTGCCCCTGCACCGTCTCCGACCGGTACAGCACCTGCCAGGACTTGACGCCCTCGTACGGCGAGTGGCCGATCGGGTCCACGGTGAACACCGCGGGACGCGACCTGATGACGTCACCGGGCGCGCCCGCCGGGAGCGGGGAGGGCGGCTGGTAGAACGGATCCTCGGCCGGGGGCTTCGGGGCCTGCGGCGCCGCGGCGGCGGTGCCCTGCAGGGCGGCCGCCGTCATGGCGAGGCCGACGCACGACGCCACGGCGGCGCGCACGACCCGGCGAACGGTGATGGACATGGCGGGTAACCCTTCAACGTGGCGGCGGCGTCTCCGCGCCTGCCGTCGGCGTGACGGCCACCCGACAGTAACGTAATTGGACACTTACTCCAATGGTGCGCGGGACGCATCGGCGGCACCGGATTTGTGCCGTCCCGACAAAGTGCGGCCCTTCCAGGTACCTCCCCGGCCGGCGCGGTGCCTGCGGGCGGAGTCGAGCGTCATCGCCGCGTACAGCAGGGCCACGAGCGGCAGGGCCGGGGCGCGCACGAGCGACAGGCCGTAGAAGCGCAGCATCGGCGCGTAGGTGACCGCCATGAGCGCCCAGGCGAGCGCGCCCGTCGCGAGGGCGGGCGCGCCGCCGGCCGGGCCCGCGATCAGGCCCGCGGCCGTCGCGGCGGGCGGGACCGCGTAGAGGAGCAGCAGGCCGGCGACGGTCCCGGCGAGCAGGGCGGGCGAGTAGCGCAGCTGGTGGTAGGCGCTGCGGGCGATCATCGCCCACAGGTCGGCGAGGCGGGGGTAGGGGCGGCGGCTGACGACGTCGCGGCTGAGATCGAGGCGGCAGCGCCCGCCCGCGCGCTTGACGAGCCGTCCCAGCGCCACGTCGTCGATCAGCGCGTCGTGGATCCGGGCGAGGCCGCCCGCCTCGACGAGGGCGGCGCGCCGGACGAGCATGCAGCCGCCCGCGGCGGCGGCCGTGCGCGCCCCGTCGCGGCCGACGCGGCGGAACGGGTAGAGCTGGGCGAAGAAGTACACGAAGGCGGGGACGACCACCCGCTCCCAGCCCGTGCGGGTGCTGAGCGTCGCCATCTGCGACAGCAGGTCGCGGTGTCCGGCCACGGCGGCGCGCACGAGCCCCTCCACGGTGCCGGGGGCGTAGGCGATGTCGGCGTCGGTGAAGAGGAGGAAGTCGGGTTCGCCCGCCGCCCGGACGCCCTCCGACATCGCCCACACCTTGCCCGCCCACCCCGGCGGGCGCTCCCCCGCGGGCACGATCGACAGGGCCGGGTCACCGTCCGCGAGGGAGGCGGCCGTCTCGGCGGTGCCGTCGCCGCTCCCGTCGTCGACCAGGATCACGCGGAAGGCGCCCGGATACCGCTGGGCGAGCAGCGTCGGGAGCGTCTCCGGGAGGACGGCTGCCTCGTCGCGGGCGGGGACGACGGCGACGACCCCTGGCCACGCGTCCGGTGCCGGTGCGTCGGGCAGGCCCGGTCCCGTCTTCCAGAAGCCGCCGTGCGCGAACGCCAGATACAGCCATCCGGCCAGCGCCGCGCATGCCAGGACGCCCACGACCATCACGGTCCGCAGCCTCGCACCGCACCCGCTCCCCGTCCACGAACGGCGTCCCGCCAGCGTGGCGGGCCGGACGCTAGAGTCACGCGGATGGACGATGTCCTCTGGAAAGACGATGTCCTCTGGAAGGCCGCCGACAAGCTGCGCGGATCCGTCGACGCGGCGCAGTACAGGGACTTCGTCCTCGGGCTCGTGTTCCTCAAGTACGTGTCCGACTCGTCCGGTGAGGGGGCTTTCCGGGTCCCGGACGGGGCGCGGTGGGCGGACCTCTCCCCCGCCGCCGGGGGCATCGGTGAGCGGGTCGACGCGGCGATGGGCGCCGTCATGCGCGCCAACCCGTCGCTCGACGGCGTCCTCCCGCAGATCTTCACCCGGGTGGACCAGCGGCGTCTCGGCGGGCTGGTCGAGCTGATCGGCCAGGTGCGGTTCGGGGCGGAGGTCGGGGCGCGGCCCGCGCGGGACGTCCTCGGCGAGGTCTACGAGTACTTCCTGGAGAAGTTCGCGCGGGCCGAGGGCAGGCGCGGCGGCGAGTTCTACACGCCGGCCGGCGTGGTCCGGCTGCTGGTGGAGGTCCTGGAGCCGTTCCGGGGACGGGTGTACGACCCCTGCTGCGGCTCCGGCGGCATGTTCGTCCAGGCGGAGAGGTTCGTCCTGAGCCATCGGGGGCGGCCGGACGACATAGCGGTGTACGGGCAGGAGGCGAACGAGCGGACGTGGCGGCTGGCCAGGATGAACCTGGCCGTCCACGAGATCGCGGGCGACGTCCGCCGCTCCGACGCCTTCTACGAGGACGCGCATCCGGAGCTCGCCGCCGACCACGTGCTCGCCAACCCGCCGTTCAACATGTCGGACTGGTACCGGGATCCCGGCGACCCGCGCTGGCGCTACGGCCTCCCGCCCGCGGGGAACGCCAACTTCGCCTGGATCCAGCACATCGTGGCCAAGCTCGGGCCGCAGGGCCGCGCGGGCGTCGTCATGGCGAACGGCTCGATGTCGTCCCGGCAGTCGGGCGAGGGGGAGATCCGCGCGGCGCTCGTGGAGGCCGATCTCGTCTCGTGCGTCGTCGCGCTGCCGGACCGGCTCTTCCGCACCACCCCGATCCCCGCCTGCCTCTGGTTCTTCGACAGGCGCAAGAGCGTCCCGGGCGAGGTCCTGTTCGTCGACGCCCGGGACATGGGGACGATGGTCGACCGCACCGAGCGGATCCTCACCGCCGACGACGTCGCGCGGATCGCCGGCGCGTACCGGGCGTGGCGCGACCGCGGCCATTCCGACGTCCCCGGCTTCTCCCACGCGGCGGGACTGGACGAGATCAGGTCGCATGACCACGTCCTCACACCGGGACGCTACGTCGGGGCCGCCGAGGCGGATCGCGGCGACGAGCCCGCCGCCGACCGCGTGGAGCGGCTCGCCAAGGAGCTCCTCACGCATCTGGAGGAGTCGGCGCGCCTCGACCAGGTCGTCAGGGACGAGCTGGGACGGTTCAGTGGCTGAGCCGGGGCGTCCTGATGGCTGACGTGGCGCTGGGCGAACTCGTCACGTTCTCGAACGGCCGATCGCGTCCCGCCGCGGGCACCCGCTACCGGACCTTCGGCGCCAACGGGGTCATCGGGACGTCCGGCGGGTTCAACGCCGGGCCGGGTTCCACCATCGTGGGACGCGTCGGGAGTTTCTGCGGCACCGTCCACTACAGCCCCGACCCGTGCTGGGCCACCGACAACGCCATCATCGCCACGGCCAAGGACGGAGTGAACGCGCGCTACGTCCACTACCTGCTCAAGCGGCTCGGCCTGAACAGGTACCGCATCGGCTCGGGGCAGCCGCTCCTCACCCACGCGATCCTGAGCGGCCTCACCGCCCCGCGCCTGAGCCGGGCGGAGCAGGACGCGGCGGCGTCCGTTCTGGGGGCGCTCGACGACAAGATCGAAGTGAACGGGCGCATCGCGGCCTGCGGCGACGCGCTGGTCCGCGCCCGCTACGACGAGTCGGCGTCCACGGCCGCGTCCGTCATGCCGATCGGCGAGCTCGGGGACCTGGTGCGCCGCAACGTCCCGCCGCAGCGGATCGGGCGGGACGAGAACTACATCGCCCTGGAGCACATGCCGAAGCGGCACATGTGGCTCTCGACCTGGACCGACGCGTCCGGAGCCACCAGCGCGAAACGGCGCTTCGCGGCCGGAGACGTCCTGTTCGGCAAGCTCAGGCCCGCCTTCCACAAGGTGGGGCTCGCCTTCGTGGACGGCGTCGCCTCGACCGACATCCTCGTCGTCCGCCCGCGGGACGCCGCCCGCCGGGGGTGGCTCCTCGCCGCCCTGGCGAGCGACGACGTGGTGGCCCACGCCTGCGCCGTCGGCGACGGCACGCGGATGCCGCGCGCCAGGTGGCAGGACATCGCCGCCTTCACGGTCCCCTGGCCCGGCGACGCCGCCGTCCGCTCGTTCGGCGGTCTCGCCACCGCGCTGGCGCGCCGGGTGGAGGCCGCCACGGCGGAGAGCGCGGCCCTCGCGGAGCTCCGCGACACCCTCCTGCCGGAACTGATCCCCTGAACGCGCGCCCGCGCCGTCGAACAGGCGGCATCATCGGAGAGTGGACTATCTCCTGGACAACCGGCAGGTCGAGGCGGGCGCCCGCTTCGAGGCGATCTCGGAACTGTTCAACCCGTGGACGTTCCGCCACATGGACGACGCGGGCCTCGGCCAGGGATGGCGCGTCTGGGAGGTCGGCGCCGGCGGGCCGTCCGTGCCGTCCTGGATCGCCGGCCGCGTCGGGGCCGCCGGCCGCGTGCTGGCGACCGACATCGACGTGTCGTGGCTGGCGGACGCACCGGAACTCGCCGGTGCCCCGGTGGAGGTCCGGCGCCACGACCTCGTGCGCGACGACCCGCCCGAGGGGCCCTTCGACCTGGTCCACGCCCGGCTGGTGCTGGTCCACCTCGCCGACCGCGACCGGGCCCTCCAGACGATGGTCGACGCCCTGCGGCCCGGCGGCGTCCTGCTCGTCGAGGACGCCGACCCGGGGCTCCAGCCGCTGGCCTGCCCCGACGAGCGCGGTCCGGACGAACGCCTCGCCAACGCCGTCCGGCGCGGCTTCCGCGCGCTGCTCGCCGAGCGCGGCGCCGACCTCGCCTACGGCCGCAGGCTCCCCCGGCTCCTGCGCGACGCCGGGCTGGACGACGTGCGCGCCGACGCGTTCTTCCCCCTCTCGGCTCCGGCCTGCGGCGTCCTGGAGACCGCGTCCGTCCTCCAGGTGCGCGAGCGGCTCATCGAGGGCGGGCACGCCACCGCCGAGGAGATCCGCCACCTGCTGGCCGTCATCGCCGCGGGGCGCCTCGACCTCACCCTCGCGCCGCTGATCTCCGTCTGGGGCCGCAGGCCAGGCGGCTGACCTCCGGCCGGTTTGCGGATCCGGTCCAGGACCGGTAAGGCGCCGCCATGTGGCGGATCTTGGACGGCGTGTGACCTCCCGCAGGGTGCGGCAGGGCCCTTGCATGCGCGCAAGCGTTGGTGACTGGCCCGAGGTGGCTGCGTAAGAGTGTGTGTTGTTTCACTTCCACGTCCGACATCGACTTGGCCGAGAAGCACATGTTCGCTTACAGCCCGACACGGAGACGTGAAGCCGACATCGCCATGAACGCATCAGACACATGGTCCGGGGCGCCCGTGCTGGTGCCCGCCCCCGCTCCCTCGCTGGAAGTCGGGATCCCGTCCGCCTGGAACCACAACGGCAAGTCCTCGGGGCGCCTCATCGGCGAGATCGACCTCGCCGCCACCCCGCCCGCCGTGCGGCTCGGCCGCTCCTACGTCCGCGAGCTCGTCGGGCAGCACTTCGGCGCCGACCGGTCCGAGCTCGGCGATTTGGAACTGCTGACCAGCGAGGCCATGACCAACTCGGTGCTGCACGCGCGGCCGCGCCGGGACGGGACGATCACTCTGACCGTGCTGCACGTCGACCGGTACGTGCGGGTCGAGATCACCGACGGCGGCGCCGCCCACGGGCCGCCCCGGGTGGTGGACGATGCGCTGCCGACCGGCGGGCGCGGGCTCACCCTGATGAAGGCCCTCGCCACCGACTACGGCACCTGCCGCGGCAAGAGCGGGACCTCCACCTTCTGGTTCGGCGTCGGCGTCCGGGACGGATGGCGGCTGCCGTGACCTCCGGGGCGGCGCTGACCCCGACCCGCCGGGCCGACCCGTCCCCTCCCGGGGGCGGGCCCGCGCTCAGCACGACGTCGGCCAGCGTCGCCCGCATGTGCAACTACCTCCTCGGCGGCAAGGACAACTACGCCGCGGACCGCGAGTCCGCCGAGCGTGCGCTGCGCAGCTGCCCGTCGGTGCTGCGGCTCGTCCAGGCGAACAGGGGCTTCCTGGACCACGCCGCCGCACTGCTCGCCGGGGAGGCGGGACTGCGGCAGTTCGTCGACGTCGGCTGCGGGCTGCCGACCGCCGAGAACCTCGGCGACCTCGTCCGGCGGACCGACCCGGACTGCCGCGTCGCCTACGTCGACAACGACGCGATGGTGCTCACGCACGCGCGCGCACTGCTCGCCGTGGACGCCGGCACCGGCGCCTTCGCCGGGGACGTCCGCGACCCGGCCGCCCTGCTCGCCGAGCCCGGCCTGCGCCGCCTGATCGACCTCTCCGAGCCCGTCGCGGTGTTCCTGCTCGGCGTCCTGGACTTCGTTCCCGACGAGGACGACCCGGCCGGGATCGTCGCCGCGCTCGCCGCGGGCCTCGCCCCCGGCAGCCATGTGGTGATCAGCCACGCCGAGCGGTCGCCGGAACTGGACCCGGTCTCCGGGCCGTGCGAGGGCGTCGACACCCCGTTCCGGCCGCGGAGCGCGGACGAGATCGCCCGCATCTGCGCGAGCCTGCGGATGCTCGACCCCTACCCGGCCCGGCTGCCGGGGCCCGCCCCCCTGACCGACCTGCGCCCGCTGCCGCTCATCGGCTGCGTCGGGCGCGTACCGGGGTGACGACGGCATGTCCCCCGCGGTACTCGCCGAGACTTCTGTCGATCGTCCGTCCCCCGCCCGCGGTGCTTCGCTACCATCGAACCGCCAGCAACTGCCACATCTAGGGCGAGTGATGACAGCGGACGGCGAGCCGAAGTCTCTCTCCGACATCACCAGGGACATGGGACTCAACATGTCCGACGTGGCGGCCTTCTCCGGACTCGACGAGAGCACGATCTTCCGGTTGTGGGACAACGCGGAATGGCTCGACCGGGTCAGCGGGCGGTCGCTGCAGAGCCTCATGTCGTCCGTGCCGGGAATCGCCGAGTACTCGATGGCGCACGCCGTCCGGAAAAGGCGCGACGGGCTCGTCGCCGACCTGCACGGCCAGGGGCTCACCGTCGATCTGGAGGCACTGCAGAACTCGTCCGTCGCGCAGCAGCACCTGCTGAACGCGCTGGAGGCCGGGCTGCACATCATGCGCGGCCAGGCGACGCAGAAGACGTCCTCGTTCATCGCCCGTTTCTGGGGGCGCGAGCAGGACACCGCACTGGAGGCGCTCTATTCCACCGAGGCCGGCCACGGCCTCCTGAGGGACCCCCAGAAGCTCTTCGACTCGTCCATCGACCTGGCCCCGCGGCTGAACCGCAAGACCTACTCGTTCCATTCGATCCTCGCGCTCAACATCCTCACGCACCAGGTCAGCAAGGTGACCGGGGCACTGGAGGCCGACCTCGGCTTCGAGGTGCCCGGGCGGCAGACCGCCTTCATGATGCGCGGCGTGGTGATGGGCTCGCTGATCAGCTCGAACGACTTCGACCTGGCCGAGCGCTACCGCCAGGAACTCGACGCGACGCCCGTCTACGCGGCGCTTGAGGAATGGTCGTTCCCCACCTATACGCGAGACAGCCGGATCAGCAGCGACTTCACCCTTCCGAGCTCCCTGTCGCTGCGCAACACGGCCACCGAGGTGCTCCGCGAGATCGCGGTCTACAACGACGCCTACCTCTACTACCTGGTGTCGACGTACATTCCGCTGGCGCTCAAACGCGATCCGGCGTTCGGCGGAAAGCTCCCCGAGTTGATCCAGGCGCTGGAACTGCGCGGGGTCGACTGCCGGGACAGAAGGATCAGACAGACCTGCAACACGCTGGTGCGGCGGCTCAAGGGCCTTGCCTGAGCCAGGCCTTGGAGAATGGGGAGCCGGTGGAGGACACGGCGCAAGCCATCGCGAAACTGACGCGCGCGCGATGGGAGGCGAACGCGCAGTACTGGGTCAAGGTCATCAGGGAGCGCCGCGACCGGTACCGGACCGAACTGACCGACGCCGCCGTCCTGGAGGCCGTCGGCGACTGCGCCGGCCAGAGCGTCCTGGACGCCGGATGCGGCGAGGGCTACCTGTCGCGCAGGCTCGCCGCCATGGGCGCCGAGGTCACGGGCGTCGACGCGGCGCAGGGCCTGATCGACGCGGCCTCGGCGCACCCGGCGCAGGAGGGCAAGGCCACGTTCACCCGCGCCAGCGTCGAGGACCTGCCGCTGGAGGACGACCGGTTCGACCTCGTCCTGTGCAACCACCTGTTCAGCCACCTTCAGGACCCGACCCGCGCCATCGGCGAGTTCTCGCGCGTCCTGCGCAGCGGCGGCCGGCTGGTCCTGCTGACGCTGCACCCCTGCTTCTACGTGGAGAACGCCGAGCAGGGCGCGGCGAGCAGCGTCCCGGCGTCGCAGTACTTCACCCCGCGCGGGATCGACCAGCGGTTCATGGTGGACGGCCTGGAATCCCCTTCGATGATCACAAGCTGGCTCCGGCCGCTGGAGTACTACGCTGGAACGCTCCGAGACGCCGGATTCGTCATCGCGGACCTGCGCGAGCCGCACCCGACGGATGAGCAGCTGCGGGACGACCCGTGGTGGCGCAAGGGCTTCCCCACGGCCATGTTCATGCTCTTGATCGCGGAGCGCCGTTAGAGTCGTCCCATGGAGGACGTGCCGGCGGAATTAACGGGGCATCCGGACAGGCTCCGGTGGAACGAGAAGTACGCGGATTCGTCCGGATCGTCGCGGGCCCACCCGCTCGCGGAGCGGGCGCTGTCGCTCGGGATGCCGGACGGCGGAGTGCTCGACCTGGCGTCGGGACCGTCCGGCAGCGCCCTGCTGGCCGCCTGGACGGGACGCCGTGTGACGGCCGTGGACATCTCCGAGATCGCCCTCGCGCGGCTCGCCGCGGAGGCCCGGCGGCGCGGGCTCGGCCCGCTGGTCACGCTCGTCCAGGCCGACCTCGGCGCCTGGCGGCCGGGCCCGGACCGGTTCGCGCTCGTCCTGTGCACCGGGTTCTGGGACCGCGCCGTGTTCGAGCGCGCGGCCGGCGCCGTCCTGCCCGGCGGCCTGCTGGCCTGGGAGGCCTTCACCGAGGCCGCGCGCCGGGGCCGGCCGCGCCTGCCCGCCGAATGGTGCCTCAAGCCCGGTGAGCCCGTCTCGCTCCTGCCGGCCGGCTTCACCGTCCTCGACCAGTACGACGAAGGCGGCAAGCGCCGCTTCCTCGCCCGCCACGACGGCTAGCGCCCCGGGCCGGGCCGAAAAAAGATGTTCCGGCGAGCGGGTGCGGCACGAAGCCGCCCCACTCGCCGGAACACTGATTCACCTGCCGCGAGGCGTCAGACCGTCAGGCGTCAGCCCTCGGACTTGACCTCTCCGGCCGCCAGGTACGCCTGGACCAGGGGGTCGGGGGTACCGGACTCGACCGGCGCGGGCTGCTCGGTACGCCCGGTGTCCGCGGCCGAACCGGCGCTGCTCCCGCTGCTGTGCGGAGCGACGCTGTAGGAGCGGCCGGTCGGAGCCCTGTCGTAGTCGCCGTGGTGCGGGGCGTTGTTGATCGCCATGGTCAGTTTCCTTCCCATATCTCTCGGTTGCGTCCTGCTGATGATCAGCTGGACCTCGGCAAGAACCGTGCGGCGTTCGGCGGGATCCGCAAGGCGCGAGGTCAGTCGAGGTCGACGACGACCGGAGCATGGTCGGACGGGCCTTTGCCCTTGCGGGCCTCGCGGTCGACGTAAGCCGAGCCGACCCGTCCGGCGACGTCCTCGCTCGCGTAGAACAGGTCGATGCGCATGCCCAGGTTCTTGTGGAAGGCGCCGGCCCGGTAATCCCAGTAGGTGTAGGGATGGGGGCCCTTCAAGATCGTCGGGACGACGTCGTGGAGGCCGAGGGCCTGCAGGTCGGCGAGCGCCTGCCGCTCGGGAGGCGTGACGTGGGTGGAGCCGGCGAAGACGGCCGGGTCCCAGACGTCCTCGTCCGTGGGGGCGACGTTGTAGTCGCCGCAGGCGACCAGCGGCGCCCCCGCGGCCAGTTCCTCCGCGAGGGCGTCGCGGAGGGCCGCGAACCACGCCAGCTTGTAGGTGTAGTGGGCCGATTCCGGGGTGCGGCCGTTGGGCGCGTACAGCGACCAGACCCGCACGCCGCCGCACGTGGCGCCGAGCGCGCGGGCCTCGGGCTTCAGCAGGACGGGCTCGCTCAACTCCATCTGCTCGTCCTCGCCTTCGGCCCCCGCCTCGCCCGCATAGGCGGGCTCGCCCGGGAAGCCGTTCGAGACGTCCTCGATGCCGACCCGCGAAAGGACGGCCACGCCGTTCCATCGTCCGTCGCCGTGCGCGGCGGTGGCGTACCCGAGTTCCTCGACCTCCGCGGCGGGGAACTGATCGGCGCGGCACTTGGTCTCCTGGAGGCAGACCACGTCCGGCTTCGTCTCGTCCAGCCAGGTGAGAAGGCGCGGAAGGCGTGCCTTGACGGAATTGACGTTCCACGTCGCGAGGCGCATCCCCCCAGCCTGCCATCCCCGGCGGAGCTATCCCGTCAGGTTGCAGTCGGGGACCCAGCCGACGACGTTGGTGGCCACGTTCCGCCCGTAGATCCAGAAGTTGCTGGTCACTCCGTTGTCGCAGCGGTAGTAGTCCCAGGGGCCGCTGCCGCGGATCGCGTCGAACTTCTGGCCCGGATAGCCGAGCCCGACCCGGTGGGCGGTGTTCAGCGGGTTGTCCCAGATGACCACCCCGGGAACCCGGAAGTCGGGGTAGGGCTCGCCGCTTCCCTCCGCCGGGCGGGAGGGGGCCGCGGTCCGCCTCCGGGCTTCCGGGTTGGCGTAGGTCGAGCACGCCAGGGGCCGCGCCGGCAGTTGGACGCAGACGCGGAACGAGCCGCCGCCGAACCAGTCCGGGGTGTTGACGGACGAGGCCCCCATGGGAACGGTCGCGCGTGCCCCCCGGGAGCCGTACTCCTCCTGGCCCGACACCTCGGAGCCGACCGGGGCGTCGCGGATGTCGGCGTGCCATGACCTGTCGCCGGGCCGGAACCACAGCGTGCCGACCGCGTCTTCCTGCCGCACCGTGCGCAGCGCCAACCAGGGACTGGCCTTCGCGGGGGTCCCGGCCGGCCCCTGGCGGGCGGACGGAGCCGGCCGGAGTTCCCGTCCGGCCGGCGCCGCGGGCGTGGTGGCGGCTCCTGCCGGAGCCGCGCTCGCCGCGGCGGCGAGGACCGCGGGGACGGCTAGAACGATCTTGCTGAACAGGCGCATGCGCGCTCCTTCGGGTTCGTGGTGGAAAGCGGGGTCGGCCTAGCAGGTCGGCAGAGGGTCGGTGTCGCCGTTGATGTCGCTGTCCTTCACCCAGCCCCAGGCGCCGTGGTCGTCGCCCCGCGTGTAGACCCACCGGCGCGGGTGCGGCCCGAGGCCGTGCCAGTCGAGTTCGGCCCGACATCGAAAGATCTTGGGCGTCTTGCGGAGGTTGTCCACGACCTGGCCGTTGACCAGGACCGGAGCGGGCCACCGGTTGTCGCACCACCAGGCGTCCCAGCGCTTCCAGCACGGCGAGAAGCGGGCCGCGGCCCCCTTCTCCGCGGGAAGGGGGGAGGCTCCGGCCACGGCCGGGACCGCGGTGATGACGGCGGAGGCCATGAGAGCGGTGGCGAGTGCGGTACGTCGCATCTTCAGCGTCCTTCGCGTGTTCCGAGCCCGGATCTCCGGCGCGGGTCCTCTTTGACGAAGCAGTCCGAGACGTAGCCCTGCACCCTGGTCCTGTTGTTGATCAGGTAGGTCCAGTGGTCCTTGACGTCGCCGTTCGAGCAGGTCACCGGGTCGGCGAAACTCTGGCCGCCGTTCCAGGTGTAGCGGTCGCCGGGGTTGCCGAGCCCGCGGACGCGTCCGTTGAGCCGGGGGGTCGCGCGGATCCTGACGCCGGGCTCGGTGAAGTCGCCGCCGATGTCGGCGACGCGGGCCGGGGCGCCGGCCCGCCGCGCGGCCGGAGGGGCCTGCGCCTGCGCGGCCGGGGCAGGCGTCGCCGGGATCGCGGCGACCGCGACGGCCAGAGCACTGACGGTCTTCAACATGGTCGCACCTCACTGGTGTGCCGGTCCGAACGCGTCCTGGCCCGTCGTGCGGACGGGTGGGAAACGTCTTGCTCTCCACATTGCGACTACATAGGGTGAACAGGCAATCTCATGGCGTACAGATGCCAGTGCTTGAACCGTCAATGGCCGCGGTGATGGGGCCGCGCTGGACGCGATGCCGAACGGGGGAGCCGCCAGATGACGCCGTCAGGCGACGGGAAGACGGCACCCCCGCGGCGCGCCGAGGTGCGCGAGGCCGTGGGCCAGGCATTGGAGGAAGCCGGTTTCTACGCCGCGCGGGGGCTGCGGCCTCCGACCCGGCGGGTGGATCCGCCCAAGGTGGGCGCCGTGGTCGCCCGCCTCGCCGACGCCACCCGGCAGGAGTTGCTGACCTTCGACGACCCCTCGGGGTGCCTCCGGCAGGGTGTGCCCGAGGGGATGCTCCGGCACGCGGCCGACTGCGTCCGCCGCGCGGTCACCCAGGTCCCCACCCTGCGCCAGATCACCTCTCCGCAGGGCCTGGCCCAGGACGGCGCCCTGGAGACCATCCAGTGGCGCAACGGCGGGCAGGTGCGTCTGATCGAACAGATCCCCGTCCGGCTGGCCGTGTTCGACCGCACGACCGCCATCATCCCGCTCGACCTGGACGTGTTCTACAACGGCCTGCTCATCATCCGCGACCCCGCGGTGGTCAAGGCGCTGTTCCGCCTGCACCACCACTCGTGGGGTTCCGGCGACGCCCTGCCCGCCGACCAGGGCCCCGACCTGCCGCCGGCCCATCTGGTCCCGATCCTGGTCTGCATGCGGGACGGGCTGCCCGACCGCGCCGCCGCCGCACGCCTGGGCCTGTCGGCACGCACCTACGCCCGCCGGGTCAGCGAGCTGCTGAGCCTTCTCGGCACCACGAGCCGTTTCCGAGCCGCGATCACCGCCCAGCGCCGCGGTTGGATCTGACCGCCCCCGGCACCGTCTCCGGCGGCGTGGGGGGGCGTGTGTCACTCGCGCGACGGGGATATCCTGACGCCTTCCCCTGTCCCCTGCCAGATGACACCGCTCCTTGTGTGTGACCGGTAGATTGCGGGTCGGCCTCCTTTACCCGGTTTTCACGCTGTGCTTAGCCCGGCCCTGGAAGGGTGGTCACGGTTGTGGTGTCGTCGAACCCGGAGCAAGTGAGGAAACATGTCCGAGGATGACAAGCCCCGGGGCAAGCCGGCGGTCAAGGCGAAGGCGAAGATTCCGAACGCCCAGAGCATCCGCAGCCCCGAGTTCACTCCGCACGGCATCAGCGCCGGCCGCGGCAGCGGGCTGAACCGGCCGTCCGCGCTGACCGCCAAGGAGGCCAAGAAGCGCCGGCTGATGATGATCGCCGGGATCGTGGTCGCCGCGCTCGCCGTCTCCGGCGGGGTGTACTGGTGGGTCAGCCGCCCCGGCCCGAAGATCGAGGTGACCGGCAAGTTCGCCGCCGAGCCCAAGGTCGCGATCCCCACGAAGCTGGAGCCGACCAAGACGCTCAAGGTGAGCACGCCCATCAAGGGCGGCGGCCCCGTCGCCGCAGAGGGCGACACCGTCTACGTCCAGTTCGCCACCTACAAGTGGTCGAAGGACAAGGACGAGGAGAACTCGCGGGTGAAGAGCTCCAGCGAGAAGGTCCGCTCGTCCTACGAGGAGGGCCAGCAGCAGGGCGGCGGCGGCCCGATGCACCTCGTCATCGGCAAGAGCGGCCTCAAGGACATCGACAAGAGCCTCGTCGGCAAGTCCGCCGGCAGCCGGCTCGTCATGCAGCTCCCGCCGTCCAAGGAACTCACCCAGCTGAGCCCGCAGCAGATCACCGCCAAGGACGCGATCCTGTTCATCATGGACGTCCAGGCGGTCGTCCCGAAGAGCCAGCAGCCGCAGGGCACCGCGCAGAAGCTGGACGACGCGGCGCTGCCCAAGGTCGAGGACAAGGGCGCCGGCAAGGAGCCCAAGGTGACGGTCCCGGACAAGGACGCGCCCAAGAAGCTCCAGGTCAAGACCCTCGTCACCGGCAACGGCCCCGCGCTGGCCAAGGGCGACGAGGCGGTCGTCAACTACACCGGCAAGATCTGGAAGTCCGGCGACAAGTTCGACTCCAGCTGGGACAACAAGCAGCCCGCGACCTTCCCGATCGGCACCGGGCAGACCATCCCCGGCTTCGACAAGGGGCTCACCGGCGCGAAGGTCGGCAGCCGCGTGCTGCTCGTCCTGCCGCCGGAGGAGGGCTACGGCAAGAAGGGCAGCCCGCCCAAGATCAAGGGTGACGACACCCTGGTCTTCGTGGTGGACATCCTCGCGAAGGTCTACAAGTGAGCTGACCGAGGCGCGGCCGTGCGCGGGAGCGGCGGGGCACCCGGTCGGGGTCCCCGCCGCTCGGCTTTTCACGAAAGACCGCCTACTGCGACATCCGTCACGACAACCGGAGAGGCGGATTGCCCGTCCTCCTTTGGGAGGCCGCGGAAGCGCATTGGGCGGTCGACGCACGGATTCCCTCAGGTATCGTCTGTAACGCATTAATCACGGGGGGCTTGTGAGCGACAGCGAGAAGATCCCGGAGCGCGAGGAACGCTCCGGGACGGGCCAGGCGGACCGACACGAAACCGCGGCCGGGGCACCGGCCGGCACGGACGGTCCCGCGACCGCCACGCTGACAGCGGACACCGAAGGCGCGGCCGGAGAATCCACCGGCGACGCCGAATTCGTCGACGAGAGCGACATATCTCGAAACGGCGACAAGGGGCGCGAAGAGGCCGTCGGCGCGAGCGAGGGTACCGAATCGGACGCCGCCGATAACGCCACGACCTCCGCCGATACCGCCGCGGATTCCGCCTCCGACGCCCCCGGCACCGCCGACCCCACCACCGAGACGCCACCCCCGCCCGCCGAGGCCGGTGACCCCGAGGCCACGACGACGACCGCCGACACCCCCGTCTCCGACGCCCCCACCACGCCTGACGACGTGACCGCATCCGACGATGGCACCGCGTCGACCGAAGCCACCGCGACCGATCAGGTGATCGTGCCTGACGACGTCACCGCATCGGACACTGGCGACGCGTCCGACGACGCCGGCGCGTCGACCGAAGCCACCGCGATCGATCAAGTGATCGTGCCTGACGAGGTCACCGCATCGGACACTGGCGACGCGTCCGACGACGCCGGCGCGTCGACCGAAGCCACCGCGATCGATCAAGTGATCGTGCCTGACGACGTCACCGCGTCGGACACTGGCGGCGCGGCCGATGGGGTTGGTGCGTCTGTCGAGGTCAGCGCGGCGAACGAGGTCGGTGCGTCTGATGAAGTCACTGCGGTTGATGGTGTCGATGGGGCGGTGGCCGGAGATACCAAGAGCATGGCCGCCGCCAAGCGCGACTCGACCCAGCGGGGCTCCCACGAGGGGGGCCAGCCGCCCGGTTCCGGGCGCGGTGGGGGCGGCGGGGGCAAGGGGCCCGGCAAGCCGCGCAGCCGCAGGTCGCGGTTCCTGCGCCGGGCGCTGTTCCTGATCCTCGGCTTCATCGGGTTCTGCATCGCCGCGTTCGGCGTCGCCTACGTGTTCACGCCGGTGCCGTCGGCGCAGGAGCAGGCGATCGCGCAGGGGCCGACGTTCTACTACTCCGACGGCAAGACGCAGATCGCCAAGACCGGGATGAACCGGGACGCGGTCAAGCTCGACAAGATCCCCGAGAGCACGCGGGCCGCGGTGATCGCCGCGGAGAACCGCAGCTTCTACGACGACCCCGGGGTGTCGGTCCAGGGCACGGCGCGGGCGCTGTGGTCCACCGCGACAGGCAAGCAACTGCAGGGCGGCTCGACGATCACGCAGCAGATGGTCCGCAACTACTACGGCGGCATCGGCAAGGACCGCTCGGTCACCCGCAAGCTCAAGGAGGTCATGGTCTCCCTGAAGGTGGGCCGGGAGAAGGACAAGGACTGGATCCTCGAGCAGTACCTCAACACCATCTACTTCGGCCGCGACGCCTACGGGGTGCAGGCCGCCGCGCACGCCTACTACAACAAGGACGTCTCGAAGCTGACGCCCGCGGAGGGCGCCTACCTCGCCGCCGCGATCCAGCAGCCGAGCAACTTCGCCGACCCGACCGGTCCCCGCCGCGCCTACTCCGAGCAGCGCTGGCGCGCGATCGTCGGCAACATGGTCCGGGACGGGGCGCTCACCTCGTCCGAGGCGGCCTCGCTGACCTTCCCGGCCCCCGGCAAGGAGAAGATCACCGACGTCCTCAAGGGCCAGCGCGGCTACATGGTGAACGTGGCCAAGAAGGAGCTCACCGAGCGCCGCGGCTACAGCGAGGACGAGATCAACCGCAGCGGGCTGAAGATCACCACGACGTTCGACAAGCGGCTGATGGACGCGATGAAGCAGGCCGTCGCGAACAACGCCCCGAACGGGATGAGCAAGAAGATCCGCACCGGCGCGGTGTCGGTCGACCCGAAGACCGGGCAGGTGCTCGCCTTCTACGGCGGCCGCGGCTACCTGGAGGAGGCGCTGAGCAGCGCCTTCGGCGACTGGGCGCAGGCCGGGTCGGGGTTCAAGCCGATCGCGCTGGCGGCCGCGCTGGACGACGGCAAGACGCTGTCCACCAGCTACGACGGCAGCTCCCCGCAGTACTTCCACGGCGCGTCCATCCACAACGACAGCAACGAGAACTTCGGGACGGTCAACCTCGTCACCGCCACCGAGCACTCGATCAACACCGCCTACGTCAACCTCGGCCAGGACATCGGCAACAAGAAGATCGTCGCCATGGCCGAGAAGATGGGCATCCCCGGATCGCAGATGAAGCCGGCGCAGCGGGACGCCGCCACGTTCCCGCTCGGCGTCGTGTCGCTGCACCCCGTCCAGCAGGCGGGCGTGTACTCGACGTTCGCCTCCGAGGGCGTGCACCGGACGCCGTTCGTGGTGAAGTCGGTCACCGACAACGAGAACCACAAGCGCACCTTCGCCGAGAAGGGCGAGCGGGCGTTCAGCCAGCAGGTCGCCCGTGACGCCACCTACGCCATGCAGAAGGTCGTGCAGGGCGGCACCGGCACCGGCGCGCAGCTGCCCGACGGCCGCGACGTCGCCGGCAAGACCGGAACCACCGACGAGGGCCGCGCGATCTGGTTCAACGGGTTCATCCCGCAGATGGCGACGACGGTCTCGATGTTCCGCAGCGACGGCAAGCCGCTGAACATCCCCGGGTACGGCGCGTACGGCGGGCAGCTGCCCGCCCAGATGTGGCGCTCGTACATGTCGGACGCGGTGAACATCAAGGGCTACGAGCCCGAGTCCTTCGGGGAGCCGTCGATGACGCCCGGCGGCGGCTGGGGCGGGCCGACGCAGGACGTCCCGCCGGGCGGCACGCAGCCGCCGGACACGGGCGGGCCGGTCGAGCCGCCGCCGTCCACGGAGCGTCCCGACATCCCGACGCCCCCCACCGACCTGCCGACCATCATCCCGCCGCAGCAGCCCGGCGGTGGCGGCGATGGGGGCGATGGGGGCGACGGAGGCGACGGTGGGACCGGCGGCGACCCCGGAGGCGGAACGGGCGACGGGCCGCTCGGCCGCCCCGGCACCGGCGGGTAGCCCCCGCGCCCGCCTCTAGTCGCAGGCCTTTCCGATGGTGGCCGGCGTCTCCCTGATCACACTGTCGAGCTGGGAGACGTCGCCGGCGCCGACCCCGGGCGCGGCGGCGCGGAGCCTGCCCGCCTCCGCCTTGAGCGCCTTGCTCAGGTCGGCGTCGTCGGCCTGCTTCGCGAGCCCGTCGACGCGTCCGGCGAGCTGCTCGGTCGCCTGCCGCCACTGCGCGGGCTCCGCCGCCGGAAGGCTCCGCACCTGGGTGACGTACTGCTGGAACGCCTTCTTCGTGTCGGTGCACACCTGGCCGGAGTTGCCGCCGCCCAGCGCCCCGCACCCGCTGAGGGCGCCGAGCACCAGCGCGCCGCCGGCCAGCGTCCGAACCACCCCGTACCGCATCGCACCCTCCCCTTGATCCCCGATCGGCTCCGCATATACTTCCGCATGAGGTCATGAGCGCCAGCGCAAAGCCCCGGCTTGCTGGCCGGCAACCCTTCGTCCGCGATGGGGTGCCCCGGGTGAGGACCTGGCCGGACGCGGCACCGCGTTCCGGCAAGCGCGGATCCCGACGGACATCCCGGGGTCCCCGACCCGGAAGGTTCCGGCATGCCCACGCTGCTCGCCCGCTCCCCCATCACGCCTGCTGTGACGCGCCCCGAGGGGGTCCGGGTTCGCCCGCTTCCCCGCGTCATCGGAGCGGACGTCCCGGTTCCGGTGCGGGACGGCCGCCACGTCCCCTACGCCAACTTCGACTACGCGGCCAGCGCCCCCTGTCTGGAGGCGGTGCACGAGGCCGTCACCCGCGCGCTGCCGTACTACAGCAGCGTCCACCGCGGCGCGGGGTACGCGTCCCAGGTCACGACGTCCGCCTACGAGGACGCGCGGGAGGCCGTGCGGTCGTTCCTCGGCGCGTGGCGGCGCTCGGCCGTGGTCTTCACGCGCAACACGACCGACGCGATGAACCTGCTCGCGCACGCCGTCCCGGCCGGGACGAGCGTCGTCGTCTTCGAGAGCGAGCACCACGCGTCGCTGCTGCCGTGGAAGCGCGCCGTGCGCCTCCCGGCGCCCGCCACCCCGGCCGAGGCCCTCTCGGCGGCCGACCGCGCGCTGCGCTCGTGCCCGATCGGGTCGCGGCTGCTCGTCGTCACCGCCGCGTCCAACGTCACCGGCGAGCTGTGGCCGATCGAGGAGCTCGCGCACGTCGCGCACCGCAACGGCGCCCGTATCGCGGTCGACGCGGCGCAGCTCGTCCCGCACCGCCCCCTCGACATGACCGCGCTCGGCCTCGACTACGTCGCGTTCTCCGGGCACAAGCTGTACGCACCGTTCGGTGCGGGCGTGCTCGCCGGGCGGGCCGACTGGCTGCGCGCCGCCGAGCCCTACCTCAAGGGCGGCGGCGCCAGCGCCTCGGTCGGGGAGACGACCCGGTGGGCGCCCTCCGCCGAGCAGCGGCACGAGGCGGGCTCCCCGAACGTCCTCGGCGCCCTCGCGCTGGCCGCCGCGTGCGAGACGCTGTCCCCGGCCTGGGACGACCTGGCCGCCCGCGAAGAGGAGCTGGTGGAACGTCTGCGGTCGGGACTCGCGGCGCTCCCCCGCGTCAGGGAGCTGACGCTGTGGGGGGAGCGGGCGCCGCGCGTCGGAATCGTGTCGTTCACCGTGGACGGCTGGAACGCGCGGGACGTGGCGCTTACGCTGTCCGAGGAGCACGGCATCGGGGTACGCGACGGGAAGTTCTGCGCCCATCCCTTCGTCCGGCACCTGCTGGGCGAGGACCGGAGCGCCGTCCGCGCGAGCATCGGCATCGGGACGGACGAGGAGCACATCGACCGGCTGCTCACCGCCCTCGCCGCGTTGACTGCGCGCTGACAGCCTCCGACCTGGGAACTCTCGCGCGCAGTCAGATGATTATGCTCTTTGGTCCTGTTCGCCCATGTAGCGTAGGCAGTCGCGCGGGGACGAGCACGCTAGAAACAGGGGGTGGCGACCGTGGCCGACGCGTGGCGACCCACGTCGGAACTGGAGCACCGACTGCAGGAGACCGTACGGGCCGGCGACCAGGAGAGCTACTTCCGCCTCCTCGCGGACGCCGACCTCGTCGTTCCCGTTCCGCCCGACCTGGTGGACGGCGTCCTCGCGGGGGAGGCCCAGCCGTCGTGGCCCACCCAGGAGGAGGACGGCCGGGTCCACGTCCTGGTTTACACGTCGGCGGCGGCGATGCGGGCGTGCCTCGGGCCGTCCTACCAGCACTTCATGACCGTCCGGTTCGGCGACATCGCCGAGAGCTGGCCGGACAGCCGCTGGTGGCTCGCCGTGGACGCCCCCGCGCGCGGCGTCCCCGCCGCCCTGCCGATCGAGGCGCGGCTGCCGGCCTGGTTCGTCCGGCAGGTCGCCGAGGGCGACGGCCGCCCCCCGCAGGTCGGCCGCGCGTCCCCGCCGTGGGAGGAGCTGCGCGACCAGCACCGCGACCTGCCCCGCGAGGCGCCGCGCCCGGAGTTCCAGCCGGCCAACGACGTGGAGCGCGAGCTGCTGCGGGCCGCCGCGAACAACGACCACGACCTGTTCCTCCAGACGCTGGCGGCCACCGACGTGCTGCTGCCCGTCCCGGACGACATGGACTTCTCGCTGCGTCCGGGCCGCCCCGGCTTCCCGTGGCAGACCCGTGAGGTCGACGGCTCCACCGTCGTCCCGGTCTTCACCTCGCCCGAGCGCCTGGCCGAGGCGTCCGGGCCCGGCACCGAGCACATCGCGCTGCCGTTCACCGTCGCGCTGCGCTACTGGCCGGACCACCACTGGCTCCTCGCCATCAACTCCGGCTCACCAGCGGGCGGCACCGTCCTCGCGCAGCAGCTCCCCGGCCTCGCCACCTGGGCCGACCAGCGCGCCGCCCAGCGGATGACCGACCGCTTCGAGCCCCAGAACGACATCGAGCAGCGCCTCTTCGACGCCGCCCGCCGCCGCGACACCGAGACGTTCTTCAAGATCCTCCTCGGTGCCCAGGTGCTCGTCCCGGTGGACGCCGAGACCCCGTGGGGCATCGTCCCCGGCGACCCCGAGTTCCCGTGGCGCCCCGTCCCCGTCCACGGGCGGACGTCGATCCAGATCTTCACGTCGCTGAAGTGGATGAACGAGGCGATCGGCTCGTCGCGCTTCATCATGCCGAGCCTTCTGGAAATGGTCACCGCCTGGCCGGACGCCTCGTGGACGCTCGTCCTCAACCCGGGCACGCCCATCGACGCGTCCATGCCGGGCGAGCAGGTCCGCACCCTCAGCGGCCCGCCCGCTCCCCCGTCCGCCGCGACGCCCCCGCCTCCGGACGCGCCCTCGGTTCCGGTGGCCCCCGCCGTGCCGGCCGCCCCCGCCGCCGGCACGGGCCGCCACGCGGGCCCGCCGCCCGCGGACGAGCCCGCCGTCCCCGCGCCCGCGGAATCGGGCCGCCACCACGCAGGAACACCTGGCGGCGCCGCGCAGCTCGGCCTTCCTGAAGCCGTGCCCCCGGCCCCCGCGCACTTCGGCGAGGCGGCCGCACCCCAGCCGGCCGCCCCCGACACGGCGGTTGAGGCGGGCGACGTCTCGGCCGCCGATGTTCCGGGGCCCGTACCGGGCGTTCCGGGGAGCCACTTCGCGGACCCGTCCAGCACTGCCATCGACCCAGGCCACATGGCCGGACCTGAGCCGGCGGCCACCCCCGGCACGACCAACCCGCCCGGCGGCCTCCCCGACCCCGCGTCTCAGGGCGCCGAACCCCTCAGCGCCACGCCAGGAGCGCCGGCAGACGCGGGCCGTCCTTATTCCGGCGCGCCCACTCCCGTCACGCCCGACCCGTCCGGCATCGAAGTGCCCGGCCTCCCCGAACCCGCCCCTCAGGGCACCGACCCCCTCGGTGACGCGCCAGGAGTGCCGGGAGACGCGGGCCGCCACCTCCCGGACGCGCCTCCCAGCGCCCCCGCTCCTGGACCTGCGCCCCAGAGCATCGAGCCTCCAAGCGCCGCACCGGGCCTGCAAGACGACGCCAGCCGATCCCACCTGGGCGCACCCAGCGCAACCACCCCCGGCGGCGTCCCGGAGCCCGGCCTCCCCGGGCCTGCGGCTCAAGGCGCCACGCCCCTCGACAACGCGCCGGGCAAGCCGGACGACACGGTCGCGCCCGGCGCACCGCCGGTCCCAACTCCTCCCGGACCTACGGCTCAGGGCGTCGAGCCCCTCGGCGCCGCACCGAGTGCGACAGACGACGCGGGCCGCCACCTCGCGGACGCGCCTCCCAGCGCCCCCGCTCCCCAAGGCAACGAACCACCAGGCGCCGCACCGGGCCTGCAAGACGACACGAACCGACCCCACCTGGGCGCACCCAGCGCAACCACCCCCGGCGGCGTCCCGGAGCCCGGCCTCCCCGGGCCTGCGGCTCAAGGCGCCACGCCCCTCGACAACGCGCCGGGCAAGCCGGACGACACGGTCGCGCCCGGCGCACCGCCGGTCCCAACTCCTCCCGGACCTACGGCTCAGGGCGTCGAGCCCCTCGGCGCCGCACCGGGCGGCCGAGACGACGCGGGCCGCGCGCCCGGAGTACCGTCGGGTGCGGCCGACGATCCGGGGCATGTGGCCGGGCTTGGTGGCGCCGTCCCCGGCCTGCCGGAAGGTGCCGACCGTCGCGTTGCGGGGTCCGACCACGGCGTTCCCTCGTCGAGTGGCGGCCCCGTGGAAACCGGGCCCGCTGGTGTCGGCGCCCAGGGCAACGAACCTCCGGGTGCCACATCTGGCACCCCGGAGGAAGCGGGAGTTCACCACGCGGGCGCGCCGACGGTTCCGCATAACGCGCCCGGCGGTGAAGCGGCGCCGAGCGGCCTCGCGGCGGTTCCTCAGGATGCCGCGCACCCCGGCCGGCCGGAGAGGCATGATGCGGCCGACGCCGCCGGCGGGGATGACGGCGGTGGAAAGGGCGCGCCCACTGGAGGGCCGGGGGCGGGCCGGGCGCTGCGTGCCGTCGGGGAGCCGGAGCCCGCGTTCGAGCCGGGGAACCGGATCGACCAGGACCTGTACGAGGCGGCTTCGAGCGGAGACTCCGACGCGTTCCTGCGGGTGCTGCTGAACGCGAACGTGCTCGTGCCGATTCCCGATGACGCGCCGCTTGAGGTGACGCCGGTACAGCAGGAGTTCCGGTGGGACGCGGCGCTGCGGGACGCGGTGTCCGTGCAGGTGTTCACGTCGATGGTCCGGTTGCGCGAGGTGCTGCCGGAGTCCCGGTTCGTGTACGCCGACTTCCGGGAGCTGATCGGCGCGTGGCCCCGGGAGGACTGGGCCATGGTGCTCAACCCGGGGACGCACATCGGGGCGTCGCTGCACGGCGACCAGGTGCGTTCGCTCAGCGAGTGGGCGGTGCGGGTCGGGCTCGTCCAGGCGCGGCCGGAGGTTCCGCTGCCGCCGCCGCGGCGGGAGCCGGTGCCGCAGATGCCTTCCGACCCCGAGGACCGCGTCGCCTCGCCGGTCATCATGCAGAAGGTCGTCCCGCACAGCCACGTCTCCTGGTACCTGGAGCAGGGGTACGACCGCGTCGGCGGCTTCGTCCACTCCACGAACGACGTGGCCGAGTTGCAGACGCCCGCCCAGATCTACGAGGCGCTGGGGCTGCTGTTCTCCGACTCCTCGTTCTCCCCCGACGACGAGGGCGTGTACGTCATCCGGTGGCCGGCGTACTGCCCCGACCTCTACCTCGTCCCGTTCGGCGGACGCGACGAGGAGGAGATGGCCTCCTGGGGCGAGTCCGGCTGGGTCATCGAGCGGCCGCCGTTCACGGGGAGCGGCTTCGCGCCGGGCAGCGCCGGGTCCATCCGCGAGTACAAGGTGACCAGCGTCCGGCTGCCGTACGGAGCGGAGATGTACTACATCGGCAGGGACCGCTCCGAGCGCTTCATCGCGATGTACGACCCCGACCGGCTCGCCTGGCTGCGGCCGGACACCGGCGCCGAGGCATGGGACGGACGGACGGAGGCCGCGCAGTGATCCGGGACGGGTACGTCGCGCGGTGGCTCGGCCGCGACTTCGAGGCCGCGCCGGGCGCCGACGGCGAGATCAGGCTGTACGCGCCCGAGCCGACGGACGGGTTCGAGGAGCTGCGGCCGGGGCGCTTCCGCCGCATCGTCCCCGCGTCCGAGGTCGAGGAGCTCCGCTACGTCCGGACGACGTGCCGCTGGCGCGGCGAGCGCTTCGTCATCGTCGGAGAGCACGAGACGTGGGTGCGGGTCGAATACGCGGGCGGGCGGGCCCCGGTCGCCGAGAGTCTGGGGCTCGACCGCGTCGACCAGGGCATCTGGCAGGCGTGGGCGCCCGGGGCGGAGATTGAGGACGTCCGGGAAGAGTTCGTCTGACCCGGGCGGGGTTGATTTGGCCCTTGGATCCGTGTTCGCATGTGTCCCGAGGCGATCCCTCGGACAGAAGCGCTCAACGGCGACGCGACGGAGGTGCGGCGGCAGTGATCTGCCGAGCGACGGTGAAACCGATCTTTGTTGGGCTCGGCACGGCGGCCATCCTCGCCGCCGGCGGCGCGTCCGCCGTGGCCGACGCCGCGCCCTCCCCCTCAGGATCGGATCCCGAGTCCCCCGCGACGGGCCGGCTCCAGGTGAACGTCGCCTCGACGGCGACCAGGCTGGACCCCGGTGACTCGCTCGACATCACGACGACGGTCACGGCCGCCGGCGGCGCCGTGGCGAACATCAAGGTCACCAACATCACGGCGACCCTCAAGGGCACGACGGTGACCGGTGACTGCGGCGCGCCGTTCGAGTCGGCGGGGTGCGCCGTCGGTGACCTGGCCGAGGGCAAGAGCGGGGCGCCCGTCAAGTCGCACGTGACGGTCCCGAAGGAGGGCCCGGACGCGACGACCGTCTACACGATCATCGTGACCGTCGACGCGACCGACCTCTCCCCGGTCGCCGGGACCACGACGTTCAAGTACGTCG
Organism: Actinomadura citrea; assembly: GCF_013409045.1. NCBI lineage: Bacteria > Bacillati > Actinomycetota > Actinomycetes > Streptosporangiales > Thermomonosporaceae > Actinomadura > Actinomadura citrea. The sequence continues at coordinate 7,355,105 of NZ_JACCBT010000001.1, forward strand.
TCCCGTCCAAGCCGCCCACGAAGACGCCCACCCCGACCCCCACGCCCTCGAAGACGCCCACGAAGTCGCCGTCGCGCACGCCCACGAAGCCCTCGCCCACGTCGTCGCACTCCTCGTCGTCGGGGACGTCGCACGGCGGGTCCGGCGGGGGAAGCGGCTCCTCCGGGAACGGCACGGGGACGAGCGGGTCCGTCCAGACGTCGCCCAATTCGTCGTTCGAGGCGCAGAACCCGCAGGTGGCGCTGCCCTCCATCCAGGCGCCCAACCCGTCCGTGGCGCCGAGCCCGAACCCCGGGGCGGAGACGCCGCAGAGCCGGCTCCAGGGCAACAAGGCGCCCGTCGCGCAGGACCTGACGTTCGAGCGGATGGCCAGCACGCAGATCGCGTGGCTGGCGGCGCTGATGGTGGCGTTCTCGCTGCTGCTGACGCAGCTGCGCCTCGGCCGCCGGCGGCTGCCCGCCGGGGCCCCCAGGCGGCCCAGGGGAACGCACCGCCGGCCGCGAGGCGGCATGTTCGGCCGGTGACGCCGGGACGCGCGCGTCTTCACCCAGATGATCAGCGCAGGTCATGCGCCGGTCGCGCATTCGACGAGTGGCGCGCGTTCGTTTATGGCATGCCCCGTGGAACTCGACCGCCGGCGCCGGCACCACATCGAGGACGGCCCCGGAAACGGCGGATCCTCGAAAGAGAATCTCACGCACGCCCTTCCCAGACGTCGGGGAACGGGGCCCGGAAATACCCGTACCCGGTGACCCCGACCGTCCGGGCCGACACGCGTCGTTCCCCGGCGAACCGCCGAACCCACTGATGCGGAACGACGGACTCCGCGTCCGCCGTCGGGCGGCGCGGCGCCGACCGTCCCGTTCCAAGCCGAGCGAAAACCCCGATTCGCGTAGCGCGTCTTGACGATTGTGGGCAGGCGTGCGGGATGCCCGGCGAAACGGCGGCGACCGCGTGACCGTCCTCTCGGATTCAGGAGCACGGATCGGCCAACTCGCTGGAAGGAAGCGGTTTGAGGCCCTCTGAAATGGACACTTTCCCGAAGCGACTGTTCCTTGCCAGCGCCCTTGCTGCCCCCGGAAGAGGTGACCGGTAATGGAAATTCGGACAAACGGTGACGTGCCGAACCAGGACGAGATCGCGGAGCTGCGCGCCCGGGCGGAGGCCGGCGACCGGAACGCCGCCGGACGGCTGGGTGAGCTGCTGGCGAAGCACGGCGACCTGGAAGCGGCGTTGCACGTGTGGGCCCGCGCCTACGGGGAGGCCTCGCCGACGACGAGGCGCCTGGCCGACCTGCTGGCCGACCGCGGCGACCTGAGGGCCGCCGTGGAGGTGTGGCAGTTCTCCGACCCGGTCAGGCAGAACCCTTCCGGCCTCCACGAGGAGTTCAACGCCGGTCTGGACGTCGACGAACGCGTCGACTGGGAGGACGACCCGGAGGACTGGGCGTTCATGGAAAGGGAGCGCCTGACGAGGCTGCTGGCCGACCGGGACGACGAGGCCGCCGTCGCATAGACGGCGCCCCAGCGCCCGTCCTCCTCAGGAGGGCACCCTGCGCATGAGGGTGTGGCAGGCGATCGCGGCGGCCGCGGTGACGTTGAGCGAGTCGACTCCGTTGGACATGGCCTCCGCGCTCATGGGGATGCACACGCGCTCGTCGGCCTCGTCCAGCCAGTGGGAGGAAAGGCCGTCCCCCTCCGACCCGAGCATGAGCGCGGCGCGGTCGCCGATGGGCACCTCGTCCAGCGGCGTGACCGACTGGTCCGGAGTCAGCGCCAGGAGGCTGAACCCCGCCGCCCGCACCTTGCCGAGGCCGTCGTGCCAGCTGGTCATCCGGGCGTAGGGGATCGCGAAGACCGCGCCCATGGAGACCTTGACCGCGCGCCGGTACAGGGGATCGGCGCACCTCGGCGACAGGATGATCGCGTCGACGCCCAGCGCGGCCGCGCACCGGAAGATGGCGCCGACGTTGGTGTGGTCGACGATGTCCTCGCAGATGACGACGCGGCGGGCCGTGCCGAGGACGGTGTCGACGGGCGGCAGGGGGAGTCGTTCCAGGGAGGCCAGGGCGCCGCGGTGCACCTGGAAGCCTGTGATCGCTTCCATCGTGGCGTCGTCGGCAAGGTAGGCGGGGGCGTCCATGCCGTCCAGCAGGTCGGCCAGCGGTCCGGTCCAGCGGCGGGCCATCAGCAGGGAGCGGACGGGGTGCCCGGCGCCGACCGCGCGGCGGATCACCTTCTCGCCCTCGGCGACGAACAGGCCGTGCTCGGCCTCCAGGCTCTTGCGGAGGTTGACGTCGCGGAGGCGGACATAGTCCGCGAGGCGCGGGTCGGCGGGGTCGGAGACGGGGATCAGGCTGGCCATCCCCCCAGTCTGCCGCCGGGCACGCGGTGCCCCGGCTGCGTCGCGGCCGGATCCGGCCGCGAGAGGCCCTGAATCCGGTTCTAGAGAGAGATTCGCGTACTCTCGTACCCCTCCGATCGCTGGGCGGGGCGGCCGCGTACGCTGCCAGGTTCGTCGGGGCTCACGCTCATGACCTGCGTCATTATCAGTTTTGAGTCCTTTGTAACCTCTGTGGCGTACTACTACAGTGCCGGGGAACATCGGCGGGTTTCAGGCGAATCGAGGGCAGCCGTGAGCGGACGTCATCGCAATGACTTCCCCGGAGGGGCGGGCGAAGGCGGGTACGACCCGTCCACCCCCGTCTTCGGCCCGGCCAACGACGGGTCGTCCGACTGGTTCGGAGCGCGGGACAGCCAGGGCCAGCCGCTCGCCCAGCCCCAGGCGGGCCCGCAGGGCGCCCCGCCCGGCACGGCGCCGGGCGCGTCCGGTGAGACGCCCGAGTGGTTCACGCCCCGGAGTTCGTCCGAGCAGCCGGTCTACGGGCAGGGCCGGTACGGAGAGGAGCCGAGGACCGCGTCCCCGCAGGGGCCTCCCCCGGAGTCCTCGCCCCTGGCCGGGACGGGTTACAGCGAGTACGACGCCATCAGCAGGTCGGACGGCGGCCAGGCCGGGTTCTTCGGCGGTTCCGGCGGGTCGGGTGACTCCGGCGGATACGGCGGCGGTTCTGGTGGTTCAGGCGGCTCGGGCGGTTCAGGCGGCTCGGGCGGCTCGGGCGGCCATGGCAGCGGATCGGGCGGCTACGAGTACGGGCGGCGCAGGCGCAAGCGCAGCGCGACCGCGCTGATCGGGCCGATGGCGGGCGCCGTGGGCCTGGCGCTGCTGCTCGGTGTGGGCGTCTACGCCTTCGCCGAGAGCGGCGGCGGCTGCTCCGGCGACGGCGCGATGAACCTGTCCGTGGCGGCCGCGCTCGACATCGCGCCGGTCGTGGAGAAGGCCGCCGGACGGTTCAACGACGGCAAGCACAAGGTCGACGGCAAGTGCGTCAAGGCGACCGTGAAGCGGGTCGAGCCCTCGGCGGTGACGACGCAGCTGTCCGGGCAGGCCGTGGCGAACGACCGGCCGGACGTGTGGATCCCCGACTCGTCCCTGTGGATCTCGCTGGCGCAGACCGACGGCGAGAACGGCGACAAGAGCGGCGTCGTGTCCACCAAGACCTCGCTCGCGACCAGCCCGATCGTGGTGGGGCTGCCGCGGACGCTCGCGCTGCAGCTGAAGAAGCAGGGCATCACCGCCAGCCCGTCGTGGGACAACCTGCTGAAGGCCGCGGGCGGCGTCGCGGGCGGCGCGGTCACCAAGAACCAGATGATCCCGGCGGGGTCGGTGCGGCTCGTCGTGCCCGACCCGATGAGGAACGCCGCGGGCATGGGCTCGCTGATGGTCACGAGCACGCTGCTGGCCAACGACCCGAACCGGGACTCGATCTTCACCGGCATCGTCCGGACCGTCCGGGAGAGCACCGTCCCGAACGTGAAGGCGGAGTTCGAGCACTTCCGCAAGGACCGCACCGGCAAGCAGCCGATCTCGCTGTCGTCGGAGCAGTCGCTCTACTCCTACAACCGGAGCAAGCCCGCCGAGCCCGCGGTCGCGCTGTACCCGATCGAGGGCACGCTGTCGATGGACTACCCGTTCACCGTCACCGCCAAGGGCGACGGTGAGCGCAAGGCCGCCCGCCTGCTCGAACAGGCGATGCGGACCGAGGCGACCCGCAAGGACGTCCTCGACGCCGGGTTCCGGGCGACCGACGGCAAGGCGCCGCCCGGGTTCGGCGAGGCGGCCGGCGTCAGCCCGGCCCGGCCGCGGCAGCTGCCCGCGCCGAAGAGCGAGGACGTCGCGAAGGTCATGCAGGCGTGGTCGAAGCTGTCGCTCGGCCTGCGCATGCTCACCCTGATCGACGTGTCCGGGTCGATGTCCGAGAAGGTCGGGCCGAACGTCAACCGGCTCCAGGCCATCGCGCAGGTGTCGCAGGGCGGGCTCAGCATGATGTCCAACGACACCGAGCTCGGACAGTGGCTGTTCTCGACGAACATGGACGGCAAGACGCCGTACAAGGAGACGGTGCCGGTCGGCCCCCTCGGCGAGCGGGTCGGGTCCAACACGCGGCGCGGCCTCGTCCTGTCCACGCTCAACCAGATGAAGCCGAAGCCGGACGGCGACACCGGCCTCTACCGGACGATGCTGGCCGCGTACAAGAGCATGAACGACTCCTACAAGCCGGAGTTCGGCAACTCGATCCTGCTGCTCACCGACGGGAAGAACGACGACCCGGACGGCCCGTCGCTGAAGGACACCCTGGAGCAGCTGAAGGACATGCAGGACCCGAACAAGCCGATCCAGGTGAACATGATCGGGTTCGGCAAGGGCGTGGACCGGGGCGAGCTGGAGCAGATCGCCGCGGCGACGAACGGCAACGTGCAGATCGCCATGACGCCCGGCGAGATCTCCAAGATCTTCCTCAAGATGCTCTCCCGCCGGATCCAGTGATCACCATTCGGTGATCTTCCGAATGCGCCAGGTAGTTCTTGATTTTTCCCTGAAATCCGTGTCAACCGGGCGCCCGATTCGACCGTCAATCTATGTGGAGGCCCGACGGGGAGCGGGGCCGTCGGGCCTCCGACCTACATCCCTCCCTGGCCCGTGACGGGGAGGCGGCCGCCGGTCGGACGACCGACCGGGGCCGGGAGAGCGAACCGCTCCCTCTGAGATCTTCCAGCCCGTCCCCGGCGTCCACGACGCCCCGGACGAGGATTCCCAGCACAGCCCGCGGGAGGACTTCGTGTCCGGTTGGCCCAGTCTCGACCGCGCCGACGACGAGCGCCTGGCGCGGACGCTCGCGGCAGGCGATCCGAGCGCCCTCATCCAGGTCATGGACCGCTACGCGGCCCGCCTGTACGACTACTGCCACGCACTGCTGCGCGACCAGGACCAGGCGGCCGGCGCACTCCACGACGCGCTCATCGCCGCCTACGCGCACGTGTCCGGCCTGCGCGAACCCGACCGCTTCCGCGGCTGGCTGTACGCGCTCGTCCGCAACGAGTGCATGCGGCGGCTGCGCGACCCGGACCGTCCCGCGCAGCGCCACGAGGCGCCCGAGGTCGAGGACGGCTTCCTGGACGACGCGGAGCTCGCCCGGCGCCAGGAGGCCCGGCGGCTCGTCCACGCCGCCCTGTCCGGCCTGCGCGGACGCGAGCGCGAGTCGGTCGACCTCATGCTGCGGCACGGCCTGGACGCCGACGAGATCGGCGGCGTCCTCGGCATGGACGCGCAGCAGGCCGCGGGGCTGACCGCCGAGGCCCGCGCCCGTCTGGACGACTCGCTCGCCGCCGCCTACATCGCCCGCGCGGGACGCGACGACTGCTTCGAGGCCGCGGCGATCGTCGACGACGCGGGATGGCCGCTCCCGCCGCCGGTCGTGCACAGGCTCGTCCAGCACATCGAGTCGTGCGGCGTCTGCGGCCCCCGGCGCGACCGCACCGTCTCGGCGGCGCGGCTCCTGCAGGTGCTGCCGGTCGCGATGATGCCGAACGACCTGCGCGGGCTCGTCATGGCGACCGCCACCGACCCGGCGCTGGCGCCGGACCTCGCCGCCGTCGCGCACGCGGCCCGGCCGTTCGACGACTGGGGCTGGCCCGCCATGGTCGAGCAGGAGCCCGTGCGCGCCGCGTCGTCCGGAGGGGGCGGCGGCCAGCGCGGGGTGTGGGCCGCGCTGGCCGCGGCCGCCGCCGTCATCGCTGTCGTCGCGGCGGCGTACTACCTGATGTCCGGCTCGTCCGGCGAACCGACGGCCGCGCAGGGCCCCTCGGACGGGACGTCGGCGTCCTCCGTCTCGCCGTCCTCCCCGACCGAGTCGCAGGAGCCGTCCGACACCCCGACGCCCACGCGGTCGGCCACCCCGACGCCGACGACCTCCTCGCCGACGCCGACCCCGACGAAGACGCGCGAGCCGTCGCGCTCGCCCCGCCCGACCGCGACCCGTACCCAGCCCAGGACCGGACGGTTGTCGATCGGCTCCTGCGCCATCGAGGGCGCGGGGCCGGGCAGCTGCACCATCACCGTGCGGGCCGTCGGCGGGACGGCCACCTGGTCGGTCACGGGCGCGTCCGGCGGACTCAGCGCCAGCGGCGGCGGCACGCTGCGCAGCGGCCAGGTCGGCTACGCCCGCGTCAGCGGGACCTGCACCCCGCCCGGCGGCTCCGGGACGGTCAGCTTCTCCAACGGGGACGTGCGCACCGTGACGCTGACGTGCCAGCCGGAGGACGGAGACGGCGGCGGCCGGCGGTCCAGCTGATCGAAGGGTGATCCAGATCACTTTCGCGCGCGGGAGGGCCGCCCCACGAGGCGATACGGCCACGGGGCGTACCGGATTCGTCACTTAAATCTGCTCATAAGGGAGAAATCCCAGCAACTTGGTGGCAAGATCAGGCAACCTGAGCCGGCCGACGCGCGTCGGGGCTCGTCGGGGGCAGATCTTCGATGACCGATTTCGACTGGGAGGGTTCCCGTGGCCGGTGAGTCAGGGGCCGCGCAGAATGACGACCTCAGGCTGGCGGACTCGCTGCGAGCCGGGGACGTCATCGCGCTGACCGAGGTCTACGACACCTACGCGCCGTTCCTCTACGACTACTGCCACGGCCTGCTGCGCGACCGCGTCGAGGCGTCCGGGGCCCTGCGCAACGTCGTCATCGCCGCCCGCGAGCACGTGGACCGGCTCACCGAGCCGGCCCGGCTGCGCGGCTGGCTGTACGCGATCGCCCGCAAGGAGTGCATGCGGCGCCGCGACAGCCCGAACCGGCACACCGGTCAGGAGGCCCCGGAGGCCGAGGACGAGCTGACGCCCGAGCAGCTCGCCCGCCGCGAGGAGCGCCGGCTGCTCGCGCACAGCGCGCTCGCCGCGCTCAACGGGCGGCAGCGCGAGGCCATCGACCTGTCGGTCCGCCACGAGCTGGACGAGGTGGACCTGTCCGGCATCTTCGGCATGCCGCTGGAGGAGACGCTCGCCCTGGCGCAGCAGGCCCGCGAGGACCTCGCCGCCGCGCTGCACGCGTCCCTCATCGCGCAGAACCACTGGAAGGACTGCCCGAGCGTCGCGGCCCTGACCGAGTCGTGGCCGCTGTCCCCGCAGACATCGGCGGCGCTCGTCCGGCATGTGGAGAACTGCCCGGTGTGCGGGGCGCGGGAGACGCCGCCGCTGCCGCCGGACCGGCTGCTGTCGGTGCTGCCGATCGCGGCGATCCCCGCCGACCTGCGGCTGGACGTGCTGACCGCGGCGACCGCCGAGGACCGGGCCGGGAACCGCCGCGCCATCGCCGCCTGGACCGAGCCGTTCGACGAGTACGGCTGGCCGCTCCCCTACCAGCAGACCGCCCCGCGCGCCCGGGACCGCGCGCCCGGGCGGCGGCGCGGGCCGCTGCTCGCCGCCGTCGCGGTGGGCGTCGGCGTCCTGGTCCTGTTCGCCGGCGCGATGGCGTGGCTGGGCGGCGGGGACGAGGGGACGAACGCGGCGGCGACCGGGCCCGTGACGCCCGGCGGCACCCCGCCCGGCGGTTCGTCCGCGCCGGAGCCGATACCGACCGACCCGTCGTCGCCCACATCGCCGACGGCGTCCCCGACCGAGTCGAAGTCGCCTTCGAAGTCGCCGTCGCCGTCGGCGTCCAAGAGCATGTCCAAGCCGCCGTCGAGCAGGCCGCCGGCGCCGCCCACGACCAGCGCGCCGAAGCCGCCCAAGCCGGGCACCCTGTCGGTGAGCGGCTGCGACATGGACAGGAACGACGCGTGCACCGTCACGGTCACCGCCGTGGGGGGCTATGTGAACTGGCAGGTGACCGGCACGTCCGGGCCCGTCAGGGCGGGCGGCTCCGGCCACCTCGACGCGGGCCAGAGCGGCGGCGTGCGGGTGTCGCGCGCGTCCGGGTTCTGCTGGGGCAGGCAGACCGGGACGGTGTCGTTCTCCTCGGGCGGCTCGGCGACGGTCACCTACCGCTGCTGAGCGGGGCGGCTACCAGACCGAGCCCGCGTCGAGGGTGCGGTGGGCGCGGTCCAGCAGGAGCGGCACGCCGCCGCCGATCTGGTCGAAGCCCTCGCCGACCGTCGCGTTCTGCAGGTAGCGGGCGTGGATGCCCTCCAGGATGACCGCGAGCTTGAAGCACGCGAAGGCGACGTAGAAGTCGAGGTCGGCGAGGTCGAATCCGGTCAGCTCGGCGTACCGCCCGGCGAACTCGCGGCGCGTGACGAAGCCGGGCGCGGAGGTGATCGTGGCGCCCACCGGGAGCTGCTCGGCGTCGGCCGCCTCCGCCCAGTAGACGAGCGTCAGCCCGAGGTCGGACAGGGGGTCGCCGAGCGTCGACATCTCCCAGTCGACGACGGCGGCGATCTGCGGGCGCGGCTCCAGGCGCGCGAGCGCGTTGTCGAGCCGGAAGTCGCCGTGGACCAGGCGGGCCGGGGCGTCGGCCGGCAGCCTCTCGGCCAGCCGCGCGACGAGCCGGTCGTACTCGGGCAGGTCATGGGTGTCGCCGGTGGCGCGGACGGCCTCCTGCGAGCTGTCCCACTGCTTGCCCCAGCGCTTGAGCTGGCGCTCCATGTAGCCGCTCGGACGCCCGAAGTCCCCCAGCCCGACGGCCTCCACGTCGACCGTGTGGATCGCGGCGAGCGCCTCGGCCAGCGCGTCGCTGAGGCCGCGCGCCTGCTCGGGAGTGATGTCGGCGGCGTCCTCCCGGGTGCGCAGGACGCGGCCCTCGACGAAGTCCATGAGGTAGAAGCGGGCGCCGATGACCTCCTCGTCGTCGCAGAAGGCCAGCGTCGTCGGCACCGGCACCGCCGTCCCGTGGCCGAGTGCCGACAGCACGCGGTACTCGCGGCCCATGTCGTGCGCCGTCGGCAGGACGTGGCCGAGCGGCGGCCGGCGCAGCACGATGCGGCGGCCCCCGTCCAGCGTGAGGCCGTACGTGAGGTTGGAACGCCCGCCCGCGATCAGGTCGATCGCGCTGATCCGTCCGGATCCGGGCAGCTCACGGGCCAGCCAGGCCGCCAGCCGGGGGACGTCGATACCGGGCACCCCGGCGGGCAGTTCTGCGTCAACGGTCATGACGCACTATTAGAACGCGGCTCGGTCAGGGCTGTGAACCCCACCCCCGTACCGGCGTCCGGCCCCTGAAACCCCGGCCACTTCCGGCCGACTTGCGGCCGCGTGTAATCCGTTCTCCAGAGTAGGGCTTGACCTGCGAGAACACGGGGAGCCTCAGCCTCTCTTCCGCCCAGGGTGAGCAACTCGACCGAACCCCCGGAGGAAAAATGTGACACAAGGTGGAATGCTCGGACACGCGGGGTGCCCGTCTGCCACCACACCGGATCAAACCCGGCTCAGTGGGCGTCAGCCGTCATCCCGCCACAAGGCGGCGGGCTGGACTTATGGGTCTCGCTGGGCTAAGAGAAGTAACTGATACCACTCGGGGGTCAGACCGCCCGATTGGGGGGGACGCACCGTGGCAGACGCATGGCTGCCAACAGCCGGCCGCATGCCGGCACCGAACGATGGCGGAGCGTTGCGGGGAGGTGCTCCCCGCGTCGTCTGGTGCGCCGAGGAGCACGACCCGCACACCGTCTCCGCGCGCTCGGTGGCCGCCGACCTGCTGAAGGAGAACCGGCCCGCCCACCTGGTGTGGCACCCGGGCACCGGTGAGATCGTCCAGCTCCTGCCGATCACCCGCGCGGCCCGGCTGCTCGGCGGCGCCCTCGGGCGGGAGGGCCGTGTCTGCGCGCAGATCATGGTGGTGGGCCAGTCGCGTTCGCCGTTCACCGGCTGGCCGCTCACCGGCGTCGAGGCGATCGTCCAATGGCTGGACGCGTGGGGCGTCGCGCGCCGCTGGCCCGCGGGCCCCCCGCTGCCGTCGCCGCAGTCCTACCACGCGCAGCGCAGCCGCAGGGACTGGGCGCGCGGCGGGCACTACGGCGCGTCCCAGGTGCCGCTCCTGGACCGTCCCGACCCCGGCGGGATCGACGTCCGGCGCATCACCGGGCCCGACACCCCGGTCGCCCCCATCCCGAAGCCCCGGCTCCCCGGCACCCCCGCCGGCCCCCGGCTCGTGACGGCGCGGCCGCGCACGCCCGAGACCGTCCGTCCGGCGCCGAGCGACGCGCCGTCCGCGCGTCCCGGACCGCTGCACCCCGCGGTGGAGCCCGTCCCGGTCGGCCCCCTGTCCAACTGACCTGCGGCGCTACCCGGCGAGCGTCCGGACGACCTCGCACCCCGCGCGCAGCTCGGCCAGGGTCGCGGCGGAGCCGTAGCCGATCACCAGTCCGGAGGCGCGCACCGGGCCCATGTGGTGGCGGTCCAGCGTCTCCACCACGACACCGCGCCGGGCCGCCTCGTCCACGGTGCGCGCGGCCACCGTCTCCGGGACGTCCACCACGAGGTGCAGGCCGGCCGTGTCGCCGCGCAGGGGCAGGCCGTCCAGCGCCTGCACCACCACCTCGCGGCGCCGTGCGTACTCCCCGCGCATCCGGCGGACGTACCTGTCCAGGTCACCCCGTTCCAGGAGGAGCCTCAACGCGTCCTGCGGCACCACGGCGGTGCGGTCGTTCAGCTCCTCCCTCCGGAGCGCCACCTCCGCCACCAGGTCGGGACGGCCTCCCAGCCAGCCGACGCCCATGTCCGCGGTGAGGATCTTGGCGGTCGTACCCAGGTAGACGACGACGTCCGGGTCCAGGCCGTAGAGCGCGGGCAGCGGCGCGACGTCGTAGCGGAACTCTCCGTCGTAGTCGTCCTCGGCGACGAGCGCCCCGTTGCGCCTCGCCCATGCCAGCAGGGCCTGCCTGCGCGGGACGGGCAGCACGCCGCCCATCGGAAACTGGTGCGACGGCGTCGTGTAGACGATGCGCAGGTCATCGGGCAGAGCATCGACAACGAGGCCGTGCTCGTCCACAGGGCAGGGAACGAGCTCCGCGCCACGTCCCGTCAGGACCGCGCGCGCTCTGCTGTAGCCGGGCTCTTCCACACCCACCCGGTCCCCGGGGCGCAGCACGGTCGCGGCAAGCAGATCGAGCCCGTTCGTCGCTCCACGCGTGATGAGAAGGCCGTCCAAGGGACAGGTCACGCCGCGACTACGCCTGATGTAGTCGGCGAGAGCCTGCCGTAGGCCGAGCAGACCATGCGGGTCCTGACGCTGCTGCGGCGGCATCCCCGCAGCGAGCCGCCATGCCCTGCGCCAAGCGGGTGTGTCCAGGGCCCCGATCCAGGCGAGACCGGGCCTCAGGTCGATCTCGTGTGGGGCCGCAGCCCTCCGCACCGATATCGTCTCCGGCACCTCATGCCTCGGCACAGGCGCGGCGGCGACACCCTCGGTCACATAGGTGCCGGACCCATGCCGCCCTTCCAGCCAGCCCTCCGCGTAGAGCTGCTCATACGCCTCCGTCACCACCGTCCGGCTGACACCGAGCAGACCGGCCAGCGCCCTGCTGGACGGAAGCCGCTCGCCCGCGGCGAGCCGTCCCTCCCCCATCGCGGAACGCAACTGCGCGACGAGTTGCGTGCTCATCGGCCGCCGTGCGTCCCGCTCCACGGAAAGAGGCAGATCGATCGACAAAGTGGTCACCTGCTATACGCGCCAAGTGGCCATACCGGCCAGGCCACTCGCCTCCTAGCGTAAACGGACATGAACCCGCTCTCCTCAACCGCCCGCACCCGTCTCGGCCGCCTTCCCGAACGCTCCAGCACCGACCGTTCCGTCCTGTACGAGATCCTCGACGACGGCATGATCTGCCACCTCGGCCTCATCGTGGACGGTTCACCCCGCGTCATCCCCACCGGCTACGGCCGCCTGGACGACACTCTCTACCTCCACGGATCCACCGGGGCGAGCAGCCTCAGGGCCGGGCCGTCCCAGGACATCTGCGTCACCGTCACCCACCTGGACGGGCTCGTCCTCGCCCGCTCTCTGTTCCACCACTCCATCAACTACCGCAGCGCCGTCGTCTACGGGACGCCCCGCCTCGCCGACGACCCGGAGGAGAAGCTGACCGGCCTCCGCGTCATCACCGAGCAGCTGACCCCCGGCCAGTGGGACGTGGCCCGCCGGCCCAACCGCAAGGAACTGGCCGGCGTCTCCGTCCTGGCGCTCTCCCTGGACGAGGCGTCCGTAAAGGTGCGGCAGGGCCCGCCCGGAGACGAGGACGAGGACCACGCCCTCGACGTCTGGGCCGGCGTCCTGCCCGTCACCCAGGCCTTCGGCACACCGGACCCCGATCCGCTGCTGCGTCCCGGCATCCCCATCCCCGGACATATCGCCCAGCGCGTGACCTCCTAATTCGATCGCCCGCTATGCCCCGCGCAGTCGTTCATGGCCGTAGGGTGAGTGCATGAACGAGCGGCTGGTCTGGATCGACTGCGAGATGACGGGACTCGACCTGCGCGACGACGCGCTCATCGAGATAGCCGCCCTGGTCACCGACAGCGAGCTCAACATCCTCGACGAGGGCGTCGACGTGGTCATCAAGCCCCCGCCCGAGTCGGTCACCCAGATGACCAAAGTCGTCCGCGACATGCACACCACGTCGGGCCTGCTGGAAGCGCTCCCCGGCGGGGTCACCCTCGCCGAGGCCGAGGACATCGTCCTCGCCTATGTCAGGGGCCACGTGAAGGACGCCAAGAAGGCGCCCCTGTGCGGCAACTCCATCGCGACCGACCGCTCGTTCCTCGCCCGCGACATGCCGGCCCTCGACTCCCACCTCCACTACCGCATGGTGGACGTCTCCTCGATCAAGGAGCTTGCCCGGCGCTGGTACCCGCGCGTCTACTTCGCCAGCCCCGAGAAGAAGGGCGGCCACCGCGCCCTCGCCGACATCACCGAGAGCATCCAGGAACTGCGCTACTACCGCGCCGCCGTCTTCGTCCAGCAGCCCGGCCCCGACTCCGACACGGCCCGCGCCATCGCCTCCCAGGTCGCCTCCGGCTGACCCACCCCGAAGAAGCCGCTACACTACTGGGAGCCGGGATCGATCCCGGCCACGGTGGGTGTAGCTCAGCTGGCAGAGCACTTGGTTGTGGTCCAAGATGTCGGGGGTTCAAGTCCCCTCACTCACCCCAACGAGAAGCCCTGGTCATCACGAAGACGACCAGGGCTTCTCCGCGTCCTGCGTCAGGCTCCCCCTCTCGGACGTCCGATTCCGGGAGCGATCTGGGAGTGATCTTGCTACCAGCGAGCTTCCGTAACTCCCTTCGAACCGCGCCGGATGCGGTCACGATCTAGCGTCGGCCGTCCTCCAGACGGACCCTCACAAGAGGGACTGAGGAGGAAACCGACAGTGACGACCGCCGATCAGCCATCTTTGTTCGGGCCCGACCCTCACGAGCCGCTGGTGAAGCCTCCAGGCCACTTGGAGGAAGAGATGCGCGTCCTGATCACCGTTAAGGCCGCGCCGAACCCTTCGGAGACCTACGGCGAGACCGTGTGCGTCGCCGGTATCCGGATCGACGTGGAGCCGACGCAGTGGGTTCGGCTGTATCCGATCAATTTCCGCGAACTGGAAAGCAACAACACGTTCCGCAAGTACGACATCGTCTCCGTCCGCGCCCGGCCCGCCCCTGCTGATCCGCGCCCGGAGAGCTACCGCCCGAATATCAGTACCGTCCGAGCCGAGACGAACATTCCGAAGTGGGATCGGCGCAAGGTGTTCGTCATCGACCACGTACAGGCTTCGATGTGCGACCTGCTGGCCGACGTTCGCAACCAGCCGCCGGCACGCTCTCTGGCCGCCATCCGCCCACGAATGGTCAAGAACATAGAGATCAAGCCACACGGGGGCTGGAGGCCGGACGAGCAGGCGAAGATTGATCGCTACGTCACGCAGGAGAACCTGTTCGGGGGCGGCCCCCGCACTCCCCTCGAAGCCCCGCGGTTCAGGGGCTGGTACGACTACCTGTGCCAGTCGGCGACCTGCAAGGGGCACAAGCAGGGCATCTACGACTGGGAATGGGTCGCCCTGCAACGGAACCTGCGTGGCGTCAGCGACGCCGTGGCCAAGGAGGAGTTGCGGAACAAGTTCTTCGAGCAGATGTGCGGCCCGGACAAGGACACGATCTTTTACGTGGGCAACCAAGCCAAGCGCCAGCAGACGTTCATGACCTTGGGGGTCTTCTACCCGAAGCGGTGAACCTCGGCGGCGATGGCGTCGGCCACCACGTCACGGTGGCAGCGTTCTTGCTCGGCTTCAAAGCAGAGCAGTGCAACCCTGCGTTCGGTTGCCCAGCCGGCGATGGCCGAGAGCCACTCTCGCGCGGCCGGTGCGTCCAGCTCCTCAGCGAAGCGCTGTCTAGCGTCCCGCAGTTCCGACGGGCCGCCGCCGAACCCCGCGCGGTTCTCCTTCGGGTTGCCGAGCGGCCGGGCATGCTCGTATCCGATCCCGACAGAGTCCAGGGCTTCGGCCAGGGCGCGCTTGCTGAATCCGCGTTTGCGTGAGATCGGGTTCAGCCGTACGTCTACGAGAAGCGAGACGCCTTCGGCGGAGAGCTGCGCAAGGAACGAGGCGAGGTCATACCCCTGGTAGCCGATGCCGGTCAAGCCGGTCTGGCCGGTGAACTGATCGGTTACGGACATGCCGCTCAGCCTCTCATGGCGATCATAGATGTAAACCGCCTCCCCCTCAGTTCGGGCAATATCCGCTGTTTTGGCGACCGCCTTCGGTCTTGGCACCCACTTGAGCAAGACGTCCAGGGTCCGCACTCCGGACCGAGGCGCCGGCCAAGCCCGCTCGCGCTACCGCTACCTCCCAAGGGCACCCGAGAGCCGTGAGGAGTGGCGCGCATCTCCGGAGTGGGGTGGGCTTAGGTGCCGCGCATGCCGGGAACCTCGTGCCCCATCCGCTCGGATTTCAGGACATACGGGGTGCCCGCGTTGACCATGCACGGCCGATGACCGCGCCGGAGGCCCGTGGGGCGTCAGCCAGGGCAGAGCGGGTCTCGACTCCTACCGCCTCGTCCAGACTCGCGCCCGAACCGAACACGTTGTCGGTTGATCTTCACCGACCACATCGCCCGCCCTCGCCAGCGGGAGTTCGTCCCCGGAGAGGGCCTTTGACCTGGATGTTTGAAGTCGTGGTGTTAGGGCTCGTAAACGCGGGGCCGGCGCTTCAACCATGCACTCCACGCCCCCGTCACTAAATCTCATCGACATCACCCCTTAGCTTCCTGGCGGCCGTCGCTCATACCGACGAACAAACGTTGCCGCTTCTCACGGCCACAACCATCTGGGTGCCAGCCGCACACTGTTCGCATCGCCGCCCTGGCTACGAGGCCAGGGCCTGGGCGCCCGCCGACGATCAGGTCCTGACGCCGTTCCGGTCTCGATAAGGCGTCCGTAGTGGCGGGCTCATCGACCTTCGAAGATCATCCGGTTATGCTCCGACCCTAGAGATGTCAACGACACGCCAAGGGCGATGGATGAGCGTCGACGAGACGGCCCCGCTGCGCGTACTCGTGGTGGACGGTGACGCCCAGGGCAGGGCTGACGTCATCTCCGTACTGGAGGCCAGCGACGAGTTCCAGGTCGTGGCCGAGTCCCCCGATCCCGCAGCGGCGGTTCCGCTGGCCGAGCGCCTGCGGCCCGACATCGTCCTGCTGGACGCGGCGGCCGCCGACCACGTGCTGCCCCTCAGCACGTCCTCCCGCGTCTTCGTCCTCGGCTCGGACGACCAGCCCGCCGTCGAGGCCGCCCTCCGCGCCGGCGCCTGCGGTCACCTCGTCCCCGGCTCGTTCACCGCGCACGACCTCGTCCGCGGCGTCCGCCACGCGTCCCGCACCACCCTCGGCCTGTCCGCCCGCGAGGCCGAGGTCATGGATCTCATCGCCACCGGCCGCTCCAACGGCGAGATCGCCCGGCAGCTCTTCCTCAGCGAGAAGACGGTCAAGAACCACGTCAACCGCATCTACGCCAAGCTCGGCGTCGGCTCCCGCGCCACCGCCATCGCCCTCTGGCGGGGCATGATGAGCGTCCTCCCGGCCAGGGACTAAACCGGTTCGCACTGGTCCGCAGGGCCTGATACTGTTCTTCCTGTCGCGAGGGACCCCGGCCCACCGCCGAGGCCCGTACGACAGGCGCCGTTAGCTCAATTGGCAGAGCAGCGGACTCTTAATCCGCGGGTTCGGGGTTCAAGTCCCTGACGGCGCACCCGCTACCACCAGCGACGACGTCCCTCCCGGGAGTCGTCGCTGCTTCCGTATGGGGCCGAATTGAGGCCGACCTGCGCCCGCCACTGTGCGTGCGATCAAGGCGAGATCGTTTCGGCCCTTCTGAGGGCGACCAGCGCCCGGGACGCACGCACGTGGACCCATTCGGATCACCCCCCGCATGGAGTTCAGTTGCCCTTTCGGCATCGCCGGGTCAACGCCATGGAACCGAAAAGCGCCCTTTCGCCCGCGTCGTTTGTTGCGGGCCGAGGCGCGTCGGCGGTGGGCAGGATGTAGATCTCATCGGCGGCGTTCGCGGACGAGCGGCCCCGGCGACCCGGAACGCGGAGGTCCCGCCCCCCTCGTGCAGCCAGACCAGCCGCTGGAAGTCCGGGTGGCGCGAACCGACCCTCTCCATCCGCGGCGGCGGAAGGTGACGGCGTGGTGACGGATGACTGCGGATGCCTCCACAACGATCAATCAGACGTTATTGTCTTTTTGAGAGGGAGGTGTGCCGTGAGACCCCTGGAGGCGTCCGATCCCCGCCAGATCGGGCATTACCGAATGCTGGCCCAGCTCGGCCGCGGAGGCATGGGACGGGTACTGCTCGGCAGCGCGCCGGACGGGCGGCTGGCCGCGGTCAAGCTGGTCGACGAGCAGTTCGTGCACGACGACGGGTTTCGCGGCCGGTTCCGCCGCGAGGTCCGCGCCTCCCGCCGGGTCGCCGGGGCCTACACCGCGGCGGTGATCGACGCCGACCCCGAGGCGGCCGAGCCCTGGCTGGCCTCGGTGTACGTTCCGGGCCCGTCGCTGCACGAGGTCGTCGCCGCGACCGGTCCGCCGGCGGCCGGATCGGCGCTCCGGCTCGCCGCCGGCCTCGCCGCCGCGCTGACCGAGGTGCACCGCGCCGGGCTGGTGCACCGCGACCTGAAGCCGTCCAACGTGCTGCTCACCGAGGACGGCCTGCGCGTGATCGACTTCGGTATCGCGCGGGCCGCCGAGGGCGAGGACGGCACCCAGCTCACCCGCACCGGCGCCCTGGTCGGCACGCCCGGCTTCATGTCCCCGGAGCAGGCCCTGGGGCGGGACCTGACCACCGCCAGCGACGTCTTCTCGCTGGGCTCGACGCTGGTGTACGCCTGCACCGGCCACGGCCCGTTCCACGCGCGGAGCACCCCGCAGACCCTGCAGAACGTGATCCACGCCGATCCCGTGCTGGGCGACCTGCCGGACCGGATCCGCGAGATCGTTTCGGCCTGCCTGGCCAAGGACCCGGCCGCACGGCCGGCGCCCGCCGAGCTGCTGCGGTGGATCGGCGATGTACCGCCGTCCGCGCGGCCCTGGCCGGACGTGGTGCACGATGCGATCGCGCGGCAGGGCACCGAGGTCGCGTGGCTGCTTCAGGCCCCGCAGGCCCCGGCGCCGCACGTCCCGCCCGCACCGGCGCCTACGCCCACGGCCGTCGCGCCGGCGCCGGACAGGAGGCGGTTCCTGCTGATGGCGGGCGGTGGCGCCCTCGGCCTCGCCGCGCTCGGCGGCGCCGCCGCCTGGGCACTGCGCGGTGACGGCGAGCCGGCGTCCGGCCGGAAGAGCGTGCCCGGCGGGAGCGGCGGTACGGACGCGAAGCCGCTGGCGGTCTTGGAAGGCCATGCCGGTTCCGTGCACCACGCGGAGTTCGACCGCGCGGGTGCTCTCCTGGTCACCGCCGGGGAGGACGGCACCGTACGGCTGTGGGACGCCAAGGCCCGGCGGCCGTCCGGCCAGCCGCTCAAGATCGCCCCCAAGTCGGCCCTCAAGGCCAGGTTCGACAGGGCGGGGCGGCTGCTGCTCACCGCCAGCATGGACGGCGGCGTCAAGGTGTGGGACGTGCGGACCCGCCGGCAGATCGGCGCGACCCTCGGCATCCCCATGTTCGACTTCAGCGACGATCCGGCCCCGGTGAGCGACGTGGCCTTCAGTCCGGCCGGGGACCGGCTGGCGGCCATCGGCTCCCACCTGAAGGTGTGGGACACCGAGTCCCGCAAGGAGGTGAGCGGGCTCACCTTCGACAAGGCGAACATCATGTCGTTCATCGCGTTCAGCGGGGACGGGCGGCTGCTGGCCTTCACCGAGCGGGATCTGGTGCGGGTGTTGGACGTGAGTTCCCGCAAGGTGGTCGGGCAGCCCCTGCGCGGGCACACCGTCCAGATCACGGAGGCGGTGATGAGCCCGGACGGCCGGACGCTGGCGACCGGGGGCGCCGACATGACCGTGCGGCTGTGGGACGTTCGGCGTGCGGCTCCGCTCGGTGAGATAGTGCCCGCGAGTGACCACGCCCCGCAGGGTCTCGCGTTCAGCGGGGACGGACGGCTGCTGGCCAGCGTGGGCAACGACACCACCGCGCGGCTGTGGGACGTGGCCGGGCGCAAGGAGGTCGGGAAGCCGATCAGCCTCCCGAGCAAGGCGTCCGCCGTGGCGTTCAGCCCGGACGGGAAGGTCCTCGCCGTCGGCGGCGACGAGAAGGTGTGGCTCTACGACGTCGCCGGCCGCACCCGCGCCTGAACCACCGGTGAGCGAGGTGACCATGCGACCGCTCGCCGCGTCCGACCCGCGGCGGGTCGGGCACTACCGGATGCTCGGCGAGCTCGGCCGCGGCGGGATGGGCCGGGTGCTGCTGGGGGCCGCGCCCGACGGGCGTCCGGTCGCGGTGAAGCTCCTGCACGCCCGGCTGACCGGCACCCCCGGCTTCCGGGAGCGGTTCCACGCCGAGGTGGCGGCCACCCGCAGCGTGTCCGGCGCGTACACGGCCGCCGTGCTCGACGCGGACGCCGACGCGCCGACCCCGTGGCTGGCCTCGGTGTACGTGCCGGGGCCGTCGCTGCGGGACGCGGTCCGGGCGGCCGGGCCGCTGCCGGAGCCGGCCGCGCTGCGGCTGGCGGCCGGGCTCGCGGCCGCGCTCGTGGAGATCCACCGGGCCGGGCTGGTGCACCGCGACCTCAAGCCGTCCAACGTGCTGCTGGCCGCCGACGGCCCGAAGGTGATCGACTTCGGGGTCGCGCGGGCGGCCGAGGGCGACGGCCGCCACGGGCAGACCGGCGTGCCGGCCGGAACGCCCGGGTACATGTCGCCGGAACAGGCCGAGGGAGGGTGGGCGACCGCGGCCGACGACGTCTTCTCGCTGGGGGCGGTGCTGGTGTACGCCTGCACCGGCCGCGGCCCCTTCGACGGGCCCGGCCCGGCGCAGGCTCTGTACAACGTCGTGCACGCCGAGCCCGACCTGTCCGCCGTACCGGACCGGCTCCGCCCGGCCGTCGCGGCGTGCCTGGCCAAGGACCCGGCCGGGCGGCCGAACCCCGCCCGGCTGAGGGCGATGCTCGGCGCGGTCGCCCCGGCCGCGCAGCCGTGGCCGCCCGCAGTGCAGCGAATGATCGACGAGCGGCGGGCCTGGATCGGGTGGGCGCCCGGCCCGGAGCCCGCGGCGACCCTGGTCGACACGCGCCGCCCCCGCTCCGGCCCTTTCACCGTCCTCGGCTCCCCGCGCGGTGCGCTGGCGGCGTGCGCGGCGGTGGCCACGGCCCTGGTGGTGGCCCTCGTGGTGACGGCCCTGGTGGTGGCGCCTTGGTCGGGGTCCGCTGCCCGGAGCGACCCCGGGGCGCACCGGTCCACTGCCCCGCCGCCGAGCCGATCGCTGCGCGGGCACACCGCGTCCGTGCGCGACCTGGTGTTCACCCCGGACGGACGGACGCTGGCCAGCGCCGGTGACGACGCCACGGTGCGGCTCTGGAACGTCGCGGACGGGAAGCAGCGCCGCGCGCCCCTCGACCACCCCGACGGCGTCAACGCGCTGGCGATCAGCCACGGCGGCAGCACCCTGTACACCGCGGGCGACGACGGCAGCCTCCGCCTCTTCCCGGTGTCGGGCAAGGGTGAACCAGGCGACCTCGACATCGATCTCGGACCCCTGACGTCCCTGGCCCTGAGCCCGGACGACCGCGTCCTGGCCACCAGCAACACGGACCAGTCCGTACGGCTGTGGGACCTGGACGACGGGAAGGTGGGCCCGCTCCTGGAGACCGGCGCCGGCAACGTGCAGGCCCTGGCGTTCGCCCCGGACAGCCGGATGCTGGCGATCGGCACGACCGGTACCGAGGAGGATCCCGGCACCGGGAACACCCGCGGAGTGACGCAGCTGTGGGAGGTGTACGACCGCAAGAAGCTCAGCGGGGACCTGTCCGGGCACGACTCATGGACGGAGGACGTGGCGTTCAGCCCCGACGGGCAGACACTGGCGACGGCGGGCGGTGAGACAGTCCGTCTGTGGGACGTGGCCAGGAGCCTGCAGAAGGGCACTCCGTTCCAGTGCGACAGCCGCTGCCACACGGCGGTGTTCAGCCCGGACGGCCGCATCCTCGCGGCCGGGGGCTCGGAAGGGACCGTCCGGCTGTGGGACGTGACCCGCCACCGGCAGCTCGGCCCGACGCTCACCGGGCACGACGGCGCCGTCCTCAGCGTGCGCTTCAGCCCGGACGGCCATACTCTCGCCACCGGCGGCCAGGACGGCACCATCCGCCTGTGGAAGGTGCCCACGTAGGCACGCGAGCCGACCGTGTCAGGTGTCGCGGCGTGCCGGCGTCACGACCCCCATGACGCCAGGCACGCCGCGAACAGTTGGTATTCGACGGAAAGGTCACGGTTGGATGCGTGACCAGACCCACTTACCGCCGGCCGGGTCGGCGGTGACGCCGCACTTGCTCGACAGCGCCTGGACGATGTGGAGGCCCCAGCCGCCGTTGTCATCGAACGCCTTCGCGGAGAGGTCCAGGTCTTCGAGGGTGAGCTCCTTCATCGGCTTGGACTGAGGGAGGGCGTAGTCCGCGTCCCATACGGCGATGACGATGCCGTGCGCGACCCGGCTGAGCTGCAGGCGGATCTCCTGGTGCGGCGTCTGGCGCGCCGCGTTGGTGACGAGCTCCGAGACGACGAGAAGCGCATTGTCGAGAATGTGGAAATAGGTCCAATTGCGGATTCTTGCGTCCACAAGCGTACGCGCCAGCCCCACTGCGGACGGTGTGCCCATAAGGGGCAAAAGCAGATCCCCGGTCGCCGCCATCACCATCGCCTCACCCTTGCCCGAGATTCCGAATTCATATGGCAAGGATCACCGGCACGTTCTACGGTTTCATTGTTAACGGGAGAAGTGAAAACAGGAGGAACGATGCCGATCGTCCGGGACCCTCTCGATCCCAAGATCTCCATGTGGCACTTTCTGGCCTTCTGCATGCGCTTCTTCAGGGAGAAGATGGGGCTGTCGCTGACCCAGTGTGGCGAGATCATCGGTGTGGCTCGCTCGACTGTTTCCAATCTGGAGGCCGGACGGCGGCGCCCGCAGGATGATCAAATGCGGCTGCTCGACCATGCGTACGGGACCGGAATGCTTTTTCAGGTTCTTCTTTGGTTTGCCCGAATGGCGCATGATCCAGACTGGGCCCGCCAAATCGACAAGTACGAGGAGGAAGCCGTCTCGATCAAGACCTACCACGGACAGGTCGTCCCGCTTGCACTACAGACCGACGACTACACCTGGGCGTACGTCAAGGCGAGCAGATTCAAAGACCTGGACGCGATCATGGCGGTCCGCATCGCAAAGAAGAAGGCGTACTGGGAGAAGGGTGACTCGCTACTCACCTGGACAGTGATCGACGAGGGGGTCCTGGCTCGCCCGGTGGGCGGGGTAGAGGTCATGAAGAGGCAACTGGAACACCTGCTGAAGATCGCTGAACTGCCCCACGTGAGCTTGCGGGTCATCCCCTTCTCTTCAGGGGAGTACATGGGCGTTGACGGGTCTATGCAGATCATCGGCCTTGAGGACCGAGACGTCGCGTACTCCGCCGCTCAGAACGGCGGACGGTTGATCGAATCTCCTCGCGAGGTTCGAGAGCTGTCCGTTATGTTCGATCGCATCGGAGTGAAGGCTGCTTCCGAGGAAGCCTCCCAAGAGATCATCAAGCGGTACTTGGAGCACTACGAATGATCGTGAAGTGGCGCAAGAGCACGTACACCGGTGGAGCAAACGACAATCAGTGCGTTGAACTGGGACGACTTGCCCCAGGGGTCGGAATCGGCCTGCGGGACTCGAAGGACCCGGACGGAGGCCGCCTCACCCTCTCCCCCGCCCAGTTCGCCCACCTGATCGAGCAGATCAAGCGGGACCCGGCCTGCTGACCGCCCTCCCACCCGACTCGTTCCCCACACGCCGGGCCAGTCCCGAGATCCGACGACGGACGCCGTGGTGTTCCTCGGTGAAAGGCCGCTCTTGATTCGAGCGGTCACTCGTCCGTGCGCCGTACGGTGAGAGCCTCCTCGTGCAGGGTGAAGGAGTGCACCACGTCCTGCTCGATGATCGCTTGCGGGCGGTGGGGGCCGTCGAAAGCGGTGGTGTCGAGGCGGAACCGGCCAGTGTTGCCGATCTTCAGCGTGCGCAGCTTCCAGGGTTCGTCCGGGGCGGCTTCAGCGTGGAGCGGCACGGCCAGGTTGAGGACGCTGGATGCCTCTCGCTCCTTGCCGTACCGGGTGTGCGCCGCGGTATAGGAGGCTAACCGCAGTTCGGCCTGCGAAGGCAGCTCCAGGCTTGACTCGCCCCCCTGCCTCGAAGGCCGTGGCCGTTGTTGTGCCAGGGCCGCGAGCCACGACCGGGTGCTCTCACCGATGTGCGGATCGTCGGCGGGTCCCCCCAACCATCGCCAGAGCCAGTGCTGAAGTGCAGGACCAGCGCGGTCCAGCCACTCCTCGACCAGTCGACGAAACGCCTCCTCACGGCGTTCAGCGCCGCTGCGGCGGCCCGCGGCCAGGATCTGGGTGCCCGCCCCGGCGAACACCCGGCACAACGGCGCAATCGGCACCGCGCCGACCTCGCCGACGTAGCGCACCATACGGAACTCCCACATGATGCCGCGCAGCAGCATCGCCGCCGCCAGCGCCGCACCGTCCAACGGCTCTGGCCGTCGCAACGGAGCGGGGCGCGCAGGGTGCTCGCCGTTCGGCGGAGTCCTACGGTCGGCGGTCAGCCCGGCGCCCGACAGATGCCAGTACGAATCGTCGCAGTACACCGAGCCGCTCTTCGCACCGATGAGACCGTCGCCGAAGCCGACAACGATCCCGTCAGGCCCTGCGCACACAGTGACCGGGGACCTGTCGCCGGAGTCGAAACGCGCCTCGGTGACATCGTCCAACCACATCTCCAGCTCAGCCGGGTCGACGTCATCGGAGCCGACGGGGAACCGCCGCCCGGCCACGACCTCCACGAAGCCGACCAGCCTGTCACCGGCCCGTTCCACCTGAAAGGTCCGCACCTGCGCGCCGGTCAGGTCATAGTCGGCGGCAAGTCCCGCCGCCAAGTCCGCGGTCAGCGGGACCCGCCGCGGCCTCACCACACCCCGGTAGTCCCGGCCGGGCACGGCCTCCGGCGTCGGCAGCGGCTCCAGCCGATGCCCGGTCAAACCGGCCGACCGCACCATCCACGCCCGTCGTTCCGCCCCGAAGCCCGCCATCCAAGTCAGCGCGGCCCGCGCCCGCCGCTCACGGCCCCCTCGGGTAGGGGCCACCGCGACACCGAACAGCGCGAAGGTGTTGTTGTCCCACACATCCGAAATCCAGCGGACCGCTTCCCGGTCGAACTTCCGGCCGTCAGTGGCCACCGCCTCGATCTGCACCATCGAACGGTCCAGCAACGCGCCGAACGCGGCCGCAGCCCCCGGCTCTCGCCGCTTCATGCCCCTCCACCTGAGCGCTGATCCTCCTGGGGAGGAACCATCGCATGTAAGCCCACACCGCCGCACGCACCCAGCGCCCCCGGCACGAACCCCTAGGACACGCCGGTGGTGGTCTTCTTGCTGGCTGCGGCGGCCTTGTCTCGGCGTATTCGGGGTCCCCGTCCGCGTCGTGCTGGTGGACGGGCCGCGTCGGGGTGGAAAGTCAGGAGGTCGTTGTCGCGTTGGATCGCCTCTAGGGACAGCGTGCGGTAGCCGGCCTCCTCGAAGAGGACGGTGATCCGGTCGGGTTCCACCCGCATGACCGTTCCGGTTCCCCACGCGGCGTGCTGCACCTCGGAGTGCAGAGGGAACGGGGCTCCGTCGGCATGGTCTGGTGGTGCGGCCGTTTCGTCGGCGTGGTCTGGCGACCAGGCTGTCCCGGTTTGGCAGACGTCGCAGTGGCCGCATGGGCCCGGGTAGGGCTCGCCCAGGTATTCCAGCAGGAAACGGCGACGGCAATCCGTCGTCTCCGCGTAGGCGCGCATCATGTCGATGCGTGAGTCGTCGACGCGGCGGCGGTTCTCGTCGAGTTCCGTGGCGCGTGCGACGGCCTCCTCGGGCGGTGGCCCCTCCTGGACGTATCGCAGATCTCCCCGGCCGGTCGTCTCCACGGCTCCGGTCTGCTCCAGCAGATTCACCAGGCTGGTGAGCTTGGATGCGCCGACGCCGAGGGTGGTGCGCATCTCGCTCGCCGGAACAGTGCCACCGTGGGCCTGGAGGAGCGTCGCGGTCTGGAGCATTTTCTCTTCGTCCGGCTTACCTGCGGCGAAGAAGCGGCGCAGTCCGAGGTCCTGCGACCGGTAGAACAGGACGGCGGCCGCGGGCTCCCCGTCCCGCCCGGCACGGCCGATCTCCTGGTAGTACGACTCCGGGGACTCCGGCGGGGCGGCGTGCAGCACGTAGCGGACGTCGGCCTTGTCGATTCCCATGCCGAACGCCGAGGTGGCCACCACGACATCGAGCTCGTCGCCCTGGAACGCCTCGTGCACCCGGTGACGGTCGGCCGCCTTCATCCCGGCGTGATAGGCGGCCGCACGCAGCCCCGCCGCGGCCAGCTCCTCGCCGTAGGCCTCGGCGTCGCGCCGGGTGGCGACGTAGACGAGGCCCAGCCCCTTTCGACCGGCGGCGTCCTCGACCAGCGCCCGCCTCTTGTCCGCCTCCTCGTGGAACCGCCGTACCTCCAGGGACAGGTTGGGCCGGTCGAAACCGCGGACGATCTGCCGTGCCTCGCCGAGCCCGAGCGTCGCGAGGATGTCATCGCGTACCGGCGGCGAGGCGGTCGCGGTCAGCGCGATCACCGGGGGATGCCCGAGGCGCTCGATCACCCGGCCGAGCCGCTGGTAGTCCGGCCGGAAGTCGTGGCCCCACGAGGAGACGCAGTGCGCCTCGTCGACGGCGACCAGCGAGGGGCGCACGGCGGCGAGCCGCTCCACGACCGACGGCTTGGCCAGCTGCTCGGGTGAGAGAAAGATGTACTCCGCTCTGCCCGCCCGGATCTGGTCCATGGCGTCCTCGCTCGCGCCGTCGGACTGCGCGGAGTTGACCATCACGGCGCCGCCGGCGTCGCGACCGGCGAGCGCGACCATCTGATCCCGTTGCAGGGCGATCAGGGGCGAGATCACCACGGTCGGCCCGGGAAGCAGTTGGGCGGGGACCTGGTAGACGGCGGACTTGCCGCCGCCGGTCGGCATGACCAGCAGCACGTCACGGCCCCGCAGCAGGTGCTCCATCGCCTCGCCCTGGCCCGGGCGCAGGTCCGGCCAGCCGAAGACCTCCCTGGCCACCCGGCGCAACCGGCGACGCCTGCCCAGCCGGCCCCAGACAACCCGCTTGCCCATCCAGTCCTCCTTGCGCAGTGTCCCCGCCGCCGAGTTTCGAGGAGCGTGTGTCGGCGCGGCGCCGACCGTCCTCCCTCGCCGGAAGCGACGAAACACGCGGATCTCTCCCTCAGGAACGCTCTGCGGAAACCTCCGGCGGCATTGGGCTGCGGAAACGTCCGTCGGCCACCCGCAGGCGGGCCCGCTACGAGGTCGGCGGCGGTCGTTACCGGGAGGTGCGTACGCGGTGGACGAGGTCTTCGGCGGCCTCTTGCCAGTGGGGGTGGTGGAAGGTGAAGTCTGCTTCGAGTAGGCGGCCTGGGACGACGCGGCGGCTTTTCAGCAGGAGTTCGGTGTCCGAGCGCAGTGCGAGGGCGCCGAGTTCGGCCATCCATTTCGTTGCGGGCAGGCCCACCGGGACGCGGCATGCGGTGCGCAGTGTTCGCATCAAGGTGCGCTGCGGGACGGGGTCAGGAGCCGCGAGGTTCACCGGTCCGGCGAGGTCGTCCTGGCCGATCAGGAACTCGACCGCGCGGACGAAGTCCTGGTCGTGGATCCAGGACACGTACTGGGCACCGCCCGCGACCGGGCCGCCGAGGCCGAGCCGGGCCAGCCAGAGCAGGTAGTCGAAGACGCCGCCGCGATCGGGGCTCATCACCATGGCGGAACGTAGGGCGACCTTGCGGGTGGACGGTGTCTCGGCCTCCTGCTGCGCCCGCTCCCACTCCTTGGCGATCTTGACGCTGTAGGCCCAGTAGCCGGGCGCTCCGGGCTCGGCGCCGCCGAGCACGCCGGACGCCTCGTCGTTGGGCGCGTCGTAGCGGTGGGCGTAGATGGTGGCGGTGCTCATCTGGAGCCAGACCCGGGGAGGCTTCGCGGCGCCGGCGATCGCCGCACCGACGACCTTGGTGGAGCGCACCCGCGAATCCATCATGGCCTCCAGGGTGGCCGGGGTGTATCGGCAGCTCACGCTGCGTCCGGCCAGGTTGATCACGACATCGCTGCCATCGATCGCCTCGGTCCAGGGACCCGGCGTCTCGCCGTCCCACGGGATCTCGTGCTCGTGTGACGGGTGCCTGGTCAGGACCACGACGTCATGGCCGGCGGTCGTCAGCGCGCGGTTCAGGATCGCGCCGATCTGGCCGGTTCCCCCAGGTATCACGATCCTCATGGCGGCTCTCCCCGTCTCGTGCACGAGCCTGACGTCTGTATTTGAACACGTTCAATACCTGGTCGCAAGGCGATCAGACGGAGAGGCGACCGTCGCAGGGCGCGCATGAGAGCGGTCGACGGCGCCGGCGCGGCGGGTGGCAGTCGAGATGCGAAGTTACGCCGTGGCGTCGCGGTAGGCGTAGAAGGACAGGAACATGTCGACTCCGGAGTCGATGAGGCGCTCGGTCGTGTGGCGGTCGAGCGTCGTTCCGTAGGTGCCGTGCACCAGGTGCGGGTAGAGGACGAGCGCGTAGAGCTGGAGGATCGCGGTCTCCACGTCCGGCATGGTCAGCCGCTCGGCGGCGATGAGGCGTTCGAAGGCCGCCGCCAGCGCGGGACGGGCGCGGTCCGGGCCATGGTGGCGCCAGGCTTCGCCGAGTTCCGGGAAGCGGCGGACTTCACTGGCGACCAGGCGGCGCAGGGCCACCATGTCGGGCCGGGTCATGCTGTCCACCCACGCGCGGGCGGTCCACTTGAGTGCGGCCCGCAGGTCGTCGGAGTGTTCCAGCCGTTGCGCGGTGCCGGAGATGGCGTCGGCGAGGGCCCCCTGGAGGGCTTCGCCGATGACGGCGACGAAGAGGGTCTCCTTGCTCCCGTAGTGGTTGTAGACGGTGACCTTGGAAACGCCGGCGTCGGCGGCGATGGCGTCCATCGCGGCGTCGAAGCCGTCCCGGACGAAGGCCGATCGGGCCGCCTGGATGATCACCTGCCGCTTGCGCGCCGCCCGGTCGCCGGTGAGAACGCGCGGAGACTCGGCGCGTGACCCTGCGCGCTGCGGGGGTGCCGGCATCATCGCTCCTTCGTCGTGGAGGTCCAGCGTACCAAAATCTGAACTGTACGGTTGAGTTCAACTGAACTGTTCCGTACAGTACAAGAAAGGCCGCGGGCTGGATGTGTCCTCCCCCGCGGCAAGACCTGAACACTGGAGTGACGCCATGCACGACACCCGTGTCCCACCGAAAGCACGCGACCCGCACGGTCGGGGTGGTGCTCACTCCAAGACGGCCGCCTTGGCGCTGCTGTCGTTCGCGATGCTGATCGTTTCCCTCGATCAGTACATCGTCGTCGTCGCCCTGCCGGACATCGGCCGCGAGCTGGGATATTCGACGCGGACGCTGCAGTTGGTGGTCAGCGCGTACGCCGTCGCCTCGAGCGGATTCCTGCTGCTGGGCGGCCGCGCCGCCGACCTGCTCGGCCGGCGCCGGATGCTGGTCGCCGGGCTCACGCTTTACGCCGTGGCCTCGCTGGCCGGCGGGCTCGCCACCGGTCCGGCGCCGCAACTGGCGGCCCGGGCGGTCCAGGGGCTCGGTGGGGCGCTGGTCTTTCCCAGCACGCTGGCGATCATCAACACCACCTTCGCCGAGGGTCGTGATCGCAACCGCGCCCTGGGCGTCTGGGGCGGCTCCGGCGCCGCCGGGCTGGTGGTCGGCGTGCTGCTCGGCGGCGTGCTCACCCGCATGCTCGGCTGGGAGGCGGTGTTCTTCGTCAACGTCCCCCTCGCCGGAGCGGCGCTCGTCTCGGCCTTCCGGCTCCTTGAGCCGGACCGGTCGCGGGAAGCGGGCCGGGTGTTCGATCTGCCGGGCGCGCTGACCTCCACCGGCGCGGTCACCCTGCTGGTGTTCTCCCTGGTCCAGGGCCCGGCCCTCGGCTGGGACTCGCCCTGGACCATCGGCACCGCGGCCGGGGGGCTCCTGCTGCTCGCGGCGTTCGCCGTCGTCGAGCGGCGCAGCCCGGACCCCCTCGTGCCCATGCGGCTTCTCGCCAACCGCGTTCTGTGCGTGGCCCTGGTGGTCGCTTTCATGTTCACGGCGACATTCGGGGCCCTCCTGTATTTCCTGTCCATCTACTTCCAGGATGTCCGCGGCTACGACCCGCTGCAGACCGGCGTGGCGTTCCTGCTCCCCACCGCGGTGGTGGTGGCGGGCTCGACCTTCGCCGGCCAGGCCGTGACGCGCTTCGGCCTCAGGCGCACCCTGGTCGCCGCGCTCGCCGTCGGCGCGGCCGGAGCGGCCGCCGTCGGCCTGGCCGTCTCCGCCGACGGCTCCTACGCCGCGCTCGTCCCGGGGCTCGTCGCGGTCAGCATCGGCGACGGCGTCGTGTTCACGATGATGTTCATCGCCGCCGGCACGGGGGTGGCCGACCACCGGCAGGGGGTCGCCTCCGGCATGGCCTCCACCAGCTCGGGCATCGGCGCCGTCGTCGGGCTCGCCGCACTCGTCCTGGTCGCCAACGCCCGCACCGAGGGACTCGCCGGTGAAGAACTGCGCGTCGCCACCGCCGAAGGCATACAGGCCGCCGTTCTCGTCATCGCCGGAGGGATCGTCGCCACGCTCCTCGTCGCCCTCAACCTCCGCACCCCGTCCACTCGCGTCCGCGGGCCCCGGACCGGTCCCGCCACCGATTCGCAGCCGTCCGTCACAATGTCGGAATGATCCGCTCCCGGCTCGGTGTAGGGACTGCCGCCCTTGTGCTCCTGGTTTCCACGGCGGGGGCCTCCTGCTCTGGTGCCTCTCTGAAGCTCCCGACCCGCGAGGGCCCGCCCGCGGCCTGGTCCCTGACCGTGCCGACCGGCGAGAACTCCACGGCGGTCATCGGGCGGGTCGCGGTGATCGCCAACGACCGGGCGGTCCTCGGCGTCGACCCCGGGTCCGGCCGGGAGCTGTGGCGGGTGCCCTCCGGGGAGGACGATGAGGTCGATGTGGCGGGCGCCCTGATCGTGCACCGGCGCAAGACCTCCACGACCGACGCGGTTCGGTTCAGCGTCATCGACCCGGCGAACGGCCGGACGCTCTGGCAGGACGGTCCGGTCACGAAAGTGCAGGTCACGACGGACGCCGTCCTCACCACCGGCTGCGGCGCAGGGGCCACCTGCAAGATCACCCGGAAGGATCTGCGCACCGGGAAGGTCGGCTGGAGCCTCCGGGGCGACGACGTGCGGTTGGCGAACGCGGCGGTCGGAGTGCGGCGGCCGTCCGTCCCGGACACCGGCCAGATCTTCGTTTCACACCGCGGCGACGACCGGCCCCTGCCACCGCCCGAAGAGGGTGGACCCGACAGGAGCGGCTGGTACTCGG
Source organism: Actinomadura citrea (assembly GCF_013409045.1). Classification (NCBI taxonomy): domain Bacteria; kingdom Bacillati; phylum Actinomycetota; class Actinomycetes; order Streptosporangiales; family Thermomonosporaceae; genus Actinomadura; species Actinomadura citrea. The sequence continues at coordinate 7,385,550 of NZ_JACCBT010000001.1, forward strand.
TGGTGGTAGGGCGGACGCTGATCAGCACCGACCACGATCCTCCGTCCGGCGACGAGAACTGCACGGTCACCGTCTCCGCGGCCGAGGCGGGGGCCGCCCGCCGCGCATGGACCCGGAAGGTCTACGCGGGTCGCAATGCTGATGGCGAGTGCGAGAAGCGGCTCGCCCCGTCCAGCACAGGACTCGACCTCATCGGCGACGGCCGACGGATCGCCGCGTCCACCGACACCGGCAGGCCGCAGGTCTTCGATCTCGGCTCGGGACGGACGGTCTGGCGCGGCGACGCTCCGGGCGTCCCGATCGACGGTGACGGGCACACGCTCCTGGTCCGTCAGCACGCGGACACCGGCGCCCTTTCTCTGCTGGACTTCGTTTCCGGCCGCGTGCTGTGGAAGGCGCCCGATCCCGGCCTGCCGGGAGAGTCCGCCAGCTGGGAGACCGCCGTCACGCAGCGGCGCGTCGCCGTCAGCGGAGCCGAGGGCGACCACCCGTTCGTCCTCGTCTACGACGCCGCCACGGGCCGTCGCCTCGGCCGCTTCCCGGGATGGCTGCAAGGGCTCGGGAACGACTGGGTCGCGATAGGCCACGACGCCAAGGTGAACACGCTCACCTTGGACTTCATCCGCGTCTGAACGGCCTGCCGCGGCCCGCTCAGGCGAGCGGAACACGACGGGCGTCGGACTCCCGCGTCACCGGCGCCTTGTCAGGCGCCGAGGAGATCGACGGTGGCCGGGGCGATCCCGATATCGGGGGTGATGGACCAGGCCGTGCGCAAGGTCGCCGTCAGCGCGCTGATGGTGAGCCGAACGAGATCTTCTCGCGGGATGTCGTGGTGGTGGATGTGGTCGACGATGAGTTCGTCGAGGTAGCCGACCCAGCCGCGCATGGAGGCGCGGAGCACGGGGTGGACGGGCTGGTCGACGCCGAGGGCGTCGAGGATGCGGAGAGCACCCTGCCAACGCAGATCCTCGATGATGGCGCGGACCTCGGGATCCGAACCGATGCCGCCGCGGAGGAGGGTGAGGAACCCCGCGGCGTGGCGGTCCATGTAGGCGATGTGCCGGCTGATGGCGTTGCGGAGCCGCTCGGCCGGCGTCTCGCCGTCGGGCGGGGTCTCCTGAAGAGTCTGGAGTGCTTCGCCGGCCGCACGGATGGTGGCCAGGTAGAGCCCGCGCTTGTTGGTGAAGTGGTGGGCGATGAGCCCGTAAGCGACGCCCGCCCGGCTGGCGATCTCGGTGGTCGTCACCTCGTCGTAGGCGCGTTCTGAGAACAGCTGCGAGGCGGCCGTGATGAGTCGGGCACGCCGGTCGATGCGGGGTGTCCTGGTGCCGTCGAGGTGCGGGCCGGTCATGGAAAAAGCCTAGAGCGCGGCGGCCGACGGCCGCGTGGGCTCGGGCATGGCGGAGTTCGCCGACGACAGCGGCAGGGCGCGGGCCGTCAGGGGCCTGAAGGTCACCGGTTTCATCGAGGTTCCCCTTGCTTGACGATCCGGAACGGCAGGACTACCGTCCCAAACTGATTGATAATCAGTCAATAGGGAGCCTCGGATGGGCAGCGGCACTTCGGGTGGGAGCAGGAGGATGAGCCGTCGATCGGTGGCAGAGGCGCCGATCCTGGTGACGGGCGCTTCGAGCGGGATCGGCCGAGCGGTGGCGTTCGCCCTGGCCGAGCGGGGTGGACGGTTGGCGATCGCCGCTCGTCGCCGGGCGGTCCTGGAGGAGACCGCCGACCAGATCGAGGGCGCCGGCCTGGTACGGCCCCACGTGATCGAGGCGGACCTGTCCCGTCCCGGCGCGGCCGCCGAGCTGGCGCGGAACGCGATGTCCGCGCTGGGCAGTGTGCAGATTCTGATCAACAACGCCGGCATCGGCCTGGTGGCCGCGCAGTGCGCCATGGGTGACGACGATCAGGCACGGGCGCTGTTCGAGACGAACCTCTGGTCTCCGCTCGCCCTGACCCGGCACCTGTTCCCGACCCTGCGCTCCAGCGGTGGTCTGGTGGTGAACGTCACCTCCACCCTGCGGGCCGTGCCGATCCCGCTTCTGGGCTACTACGGCGCGTCAAAGGCCGCCCTGGCGCATCTGACCGTCACGCTGCGACACGAACTGCGGGGCACCGGTGTGTCGGTGCTGGAGATCGTGCCCGGTGCCACGGACACCGCCGCCCGTGACATCGATCTGCTCCCCTGGCGGGCCGGCCCGATGCGAACCCCGCCGCCGGTCTCGCCCGAGTCGACGGCCAAGGCGATCGTGAAGGCCGTCGAGCGTGGCGAGCTTCGCCGCAGCCATCCGGCGACGTCGCTCCTGCCACTGGAGATACCGGCCCTGGGCCGGCTCATCGCCAAGGTCGTGACGCGACGGGTCGACCTCAGGTGAGGGGGCCGGTGGCCACCGTGATTGTGCCGCCGGGGAGCCAGCTGGTGCCGGTGTGCGGGTGTCGCGCCGGGGCTCTCGACGGCATGAAGGTGACGAGGGAGGCCGAGTACAGCCGAGGCGGGCCGGCCTCTCCCCTGCCGCCGCGCCATGCCCGGTAACCGGCGGAGGAGGGGGTTTCGTCAGGGAACCGGGCCCGTAGCTCGGCGGCGTAGCGAAGCGGTTCCGGGTCGCGTGGGGAGAAGCGCAGCGGGAGCATCTGGGCGGCCGGGATGGCCAGCAGCGGCGCGCTGAGCAGCCAGGGCGCCAGGTAGGCGCCCTGTCCCCGCAGACTGCCGCGCGCCATCTGGCGGAGGGCCGCCTCCCCTCCGGACCAGCCTGAGACGAGGATGACCGGACGGTTCGCGCCCGCCGCCGCGAGCTTCATCCCGGCCCGCGTGCTCGCCTCCCGGACGACCAGCTCCGCGGCCCGCGAGCGGGGTGACCCGTCGCCGACCAGGTGAACGGAACGGACCCCGCGGCCGGCGAGGAACGCGACCGTCGCGCGGAGGGCGGCGGCGTCGGCGGTGTCGAGCCGGCCGGCGGGGCACGGGACCGCCGTGCGACCGCCCGAGACGAGGGTGCCGAGGGCGGCGCTCGCGCATTCCGGGCCGTCCGCGCCCAGCTGCGGCGACGTGGCCGGACCACGGCCGGTGTCGACCGGGAGGAAGGTCGTCCGGCCGCCGGAGCCGAGGCTGATCCGGCTGCGGCCGGTCGGGAGCCACACCTGCCGCCAGGTTCCCGGCGCGCCCGGCAGGCGCGCCGTGGCGCTCGCCGGATCCCGGGAGGTCCCCACCGAGACCGGACGGTCGCCGGTGTGGACGAGGTTCCAGCCGGGGCGCTGCGGAGTCACCAGGATCGGCAGGCGCTCCCCGGCCAGGTCGACCTCGCGCAACAGCGGAACACCGGGGGTGACCCGGTCCCGAACCACCGTGAGCGAGCCGCCCACGGTGAGCGTCGCGAGCGCGGCGGCCAGCACCGCGCCGGACGCGACGGAGCGCCGGGGGTGCTGGAGCGCGCGGGGCGTCGCGAGCGCCACCGCGGCCAGCGCGAGCGCCACGAGGACGCGGTCCACGGCCACCAGGTACCCGACCGCCGCGACGGCCGCGACGACGGAGACGAGCACGGTGAGGCGGCGGGACGGCGGGCCGGTGCGCGGACGGAGCAGCGCGGCGCCCGCCACGACGGCGGTGGCGAGCAGGGCGACGACGCGGATCGCCGTGGTGGCCCGGCCGCCGTCCGGCACCGCGCCGTGACCGCCGTGACCGCCGTCCGCCCACGCCGGGGAGGCGAGGAGCAGCAGCGCCGCCGCCGTCCACACCCCGGTGGACGGCAGCGCGCGTCGGACGTCAGCGGACGTCGGCATCGGAGACCGCGAAGAGCACGCCGTGCGGCCGGGCGTCGCCGGTCTCGCCGTGCGGCCACGCGGACCGGTTGAACTCCACGCAGGGGCGGCGGGTGTGCTCGTCCTTGAAGCTCCGGTCCAGGGAGAGCTGCTGCCGCGGCGAGATGTCGACCATGCAGACGCGGTGGTCGCCGTCGAACGGCGACGCGGCGACGAAGTAGTTCGCCAGCACGAGGCGCGTCGGCTGCCGCGTCTCCTGGTAGTGGCCGCCGGGGCCCTGCCGGAAGTTGTCCAGCGCCGCCCAGTGCGGGCCGCCGGTCGTCGGGTCCTCCACGGGCAGGGCGCTCACCAGGGACGGGCAGTCGGGCTCGGCGCCGCCGCGCGTCACCTCCTCCAGGGTGTCGATGTTGCACCGGGTCCGCCTGCCCGCGTCGACGAGCTTGCGGACGTCCAGCACGTACACCATGCCGGTGTCCTTGCCGCCGGACGACTCGTCCCCCCGGCGCATGACGACGTGGTACAGGTAGCGGTCGTCCGCGCTGGTCTGGAGCCAGGAGCCGCCGTCCATGCCGACGCGGTTGTCCAGCTCGGGGGCGAGCCTGGTGAACGCGGTCGTGTCGTCGAAGACCTCGCGCCACGTCGGCTTCGGGTCGGTGATGTCGGGGGTGTAGTAGATGGACGCCCCGCCCATCGTCGACACGAACCCGCCCCGGTGGCGGCGTTCGTTGGTGAGCGCCGTCTCCATCACCACGCGCGGCTCCTCCTCGATGAGGAACGGCTCCTTGCGCGGTCCGTCCGGGAGGCGGGAGACCGACAGCAGCCTGGGGCGGTCGCGGTGCGCGATGTCGTAGATCCGCACCGTGTCGCGGGCGATGTAGAAGTCGGCGGTCGGGAGCAGCATCAGGCTCCGCACCTCGGCGAAGTCGCTGGTGACCAGCCGGTTCAGGTCCTCGCGCACCCGGATGCCGTGCGGGTTGGCGCAGGTCGGCGGGTCCACCTGCGGGATGCTGTGGCAGGTGTCGGGCTCGGCCGCCTCTGTGGCCGCCGGGTACTCGACCCGCACCCTGCCGGTCTGGTCGATCCGGAGCACCTCTCCCGGAGTACCCGCCGCGCCGTTACCGGTCCTGACCTCGCCGTGCGTGTACGTGCAGGGGCCGGGGACGTTGGGGCCGCCCATGTAGGCGCCGTAGACGGTGCCGTCCTTCAGGGTCGTGAACGCGTCCGGGGCCGTGCCGCAGGGGGTGTCCGTGGCGGTGGTGACGCCGCTGAGCCTGATCCGGGGCAGCTGCCCCACGTCGAACACGTAGGTCGTGTCGCTGAGCAGCCCGCCGGCGAACACCTTGTCGCCCTTGTGCCACACGTACTGCATGTGGTGCGGCTCGTTCTGCAGCAGCGGGCCGATCGTCGCGGTGTTGACGACCTTGCCGTAGTCGCGGGACCCCTTCGTCGCGTCGATCACGGCGAGGAAGTCGGGGTCCCCGGAGCCCTCGACGTCGGACTTCCGGTGGGCGGTGTGGCCTGCGGCGCCCACCGGGCCGCCCGGGACGCTCGCGTCACCCGTCCAGACCAGCAGCCATTCCTTCCGGCGGCCTTCGCCCTTCGTTCGGACCACGTGGTTCGTGACGGTGTAGGTGGTGCCGTCGCGTCCCTTGACGCTGGACGTGCTGACGGCCACGTCACCGGCCCTGGCGTCCGCCCCTGCCATGGGCTGGAACGCGAGCAGACCGGCGGCCGCCGCCGCCGCGATGAGAACGATCACTCTTCGGCGCAGGTTCGAGAACGGTGCGGTGCCGACCATGGCCTTCTCCCCCGTGTTCCTGCAGGCGGGATCGCCGATCGGCGTCAATTTACTATACTAATTACTAGCGATCCAGAGTCCGGCGCGCAGCACCCCACCCCCAAGGCGGAAGGGCGCGCGGATTGCCTCGCCGCCGTCCGCGGATGCCCGGAGGTGAAGGATTTCCGCGTCCGACGACGCCATTCCGCACGGTGCAGCCAGTCGGCGACCTGGCCGGCGGTCACGCCGCACCTCCCCGCCATTCCCCATAAGCCACGCTCGCGGGCCGCGACTTTGCTACATAATCCTCCAGTTGACCGAATCCGGCCCACCGTCCGAGGTTTGAGCGAAGCGCTTCGACGACCCTTACGCACGGACCACATTCTTGGGCGCCGAGTTCACTGCCCGATCCGCCCTGAGGCTCGCCCCGCTCGGCAGTGCGAACTCGGTTGAGGTCTCGCCGCAGCAGTGTCGATTTCGGGGGTGGTCGTTCGTGTAGGGGGTGAGGGGCCGCAGCAGGACGGCCCGCGCCACGGAAGGGATCAGCTCGATGCGTTCGATCAGCGTCACGATGTTCGTCACCCTCGATGGAGTCGTCCAGGGCCTGGGGCGCCCGGACGAGGACACCCGCGGCGGCTTCGCCCACGGAGGCTGGGGCCCGCGGTACAACGACGAGGTGATGGGCCGCGAGATGGCCAAGGGGATGGCCAACGCCGGGCACATGCTGTTCGGCCGCCGGACGTGGGAGGACTTCCTCCGCGCGTGGGGACGGGCCACCGACGGCAACCCGTTCACCGAGCACATGAACGCGGCCACGAAGTACGTGGCGTCGAGGACGCTGGACGACGTGGACGCGTGGCAGAACTCGATCCTCCTGCGCGGCGAGGCCGCCGAGACGGTCGCGGAGCTGAAGGCCCGGCCCGGCGGCGATCTCGCGATCAACGGCAGCGCCTCACTGGTCCAGAGCCTGCACGCCGCCGGCCTGATCGACCGCTACACGCTGCTGATCCACCCGCTGACCCTCGGCGCCGGCAGGCGCCTCTTCGAAGGCCCCGCCCCGCTGACCGAGTTCGACCTGACCGGAAGCGTAACGACCCCCAAGGGCGTGATCATCGCTCACTACAACCGCCGCTGAGACCGGATTTGGGGGTTGGTGGGATGTTGGTTAGCTTTTGGGCTGACTGCTCCTGGTGAGGAGACCCATGCTCCCTGCGAAAGCGTCTGGTCGGCGTCCTGCGGCTGCGGGCGGCGGGGGGGTGGCGCTGGCGTTGCTGTGCGGGTGCCAGCTCACGTTGGTGGTCGACGCCTCGATCGTGAACATCGCGTTGCCCGGGATCCAGCGGGGGCTCGGCTTCAGCGACGCCGGGCTCTCGTGGGTGGTCAACGCCTACACGCTCGCGTTCGGGGGGTTGCTGCTGCTCGGGGGACGGGCCGGCGATCTGCTCGGGCACCGGCGGGTGTTCGTCGCGGGGGTCGGGGTGTTCACCGTCGCCTCACTGGTCGGGGGGCTCGCGGTCTCGCCGGGGTGGCTGCTGGCGGCCCGGGCGACGCAGGGGGTCGGGGCCGCGCTCGCGGGTCCGGGGGCGCTGGCGCTCATCGCGACGACGTTCCAGGACGCGGAGCGCAGGAGCCGTGCGCTGGCCGCGTTCTCCATGGTCGCGAGTGTGGGGATGGTCGCCGGGCTGGTGCTCGGGGGCGTCCTGACGGCGTGGGCGTCCTGGCGGGCCGTGCTGTTCGTCAACGTGCCGGTGGGCCTCGCGATCGTGCTGCTCGTGCCGCGGGTCGTGCGGGAGTCGGCCAGGCAGGAGGGGCGGTTCGACGTGGGCGGGGCGCTCACGTGCACCCTCGGGTCGACGCTGCTGGTGTACGGGTTCATCCGCGCCGCCGAGCAGGGATGGTCCGGGGCGCTCACGGTGGGCGCCTTCTGCGGGGCGGGGGCGCTGCTGGTGCTGTTCCCGGTGGTCGAGGCGCGGGCGCGGCAGCCGATCGTGCCGCTGGGGCTGTTCGCCGACCGGGACCGGGTGGGCGCCTTCCTCATGCGGTTCCTTCTCACGGCGGCCATGAGCGGGATGCTGTTCTTCCTGACGCTCTACGTCCAGGGGGTGCTGGGGTACGGGCCGCTGGCGACGGGGTTCGGGTTCCTGCCGACGACGATCGCGCTGATCGCCGCCAGCAGGGCGGTGCCCGGCCTGCTGCCCCGGTACGGGCCGCGGCCGATCATGGCGGCCGGGGCCGTGCTGTGCGTGGCCGGGATGGTGTGGCTGACCCAGGTGGCGCGGGACAGCTCCTACCTCGCGATGATCCTCGGGCCGGTGCTGCTGTTCGGGGCGGGGACGGGGCTGGTGGCGGTGGCGGCGACGTTCGTGGCGATGCGGTCGGTGCCGCCCGGGGAGTCCGGGGCCGCCTCGGCGCTGCTGCAGAGCATGCAGCAGATCGGCGGGTCGCTGGGCGTCGCCGTCCTGGTCACCGTGGACCACGCCGGTTCGTCGAAGGTGGACGGCATGCGGGACGCGTTCACGGCCGGGGTGGCGTTCACCGGCTGCATGCTCCTGGCGCTGGTCGCCTTCCGCGCTCAGGGACGTTCCGGGTCGCAGAGCTGAAGGCGCAGCTCGCAGCTGTAGCGCCGACCCTTCGCGTCGGGCAGCCACGATTCGTCCAGGTCCGGCAGGAGTTCGGTGAAGACGACGGGGACGTCGTCGCCGGAGGACGCGCGGGCGGCGCGGAGCAGCGTGGCGAACGAGGAGACGTACCGGGGGCCGGTGAAGTCGACGTACACCGGTTTGACCTCCGTGCCGACCTTCGCGAAGACGCGTTCGGGCATGCCGAGGGAGCGGCGCAGGCGGCGGGCGGCGAGGTACTCGCGGGCGCCGTGCGCGGGCGCGATGCCCGTCCCGCCGACGGTCGTGCGCCAGGTCTCGCGGGCCACGACGAGCCCGTCCAGGGTGAGCCGCGGGTGGTGGGGGCCGGCGCCGGCGAGCTTGAACGCCTCGGCGCCGAGCCAGCCGAACAGCAGCGCGAACACCTCGCGGAGCGGGCACCGGAGCCCGTCCGGTCCGGTGACCTCCAGGGTTCCGGCGTGCTCGGACACGGTGAGCGCGACGAGCGGCAGGGCGCGGGCGGGATCGGCTCCGGGGGCCGCGGCGAACCCGAGCTGGTGGTCGGTGACGCCGAGGACGGGCGCGATGCGCGCGGTGTAGTGGGGCCACCAGGTCGGGTACAGCGGCCGGAACTGGGGGCCGATGTCCTCGGCCGCCGCGGCGCGCAGCCGGCCCGGGTCGGGGTGCCGGTCGGCGAACACGGCGCAGTCCAGGGTCGGCCACGCGGTGTGCATCTCGCCGAGGACGAGGGTGAACTCCCCCGCCGCCATCGCCTCGGCGCCGGCCGCGCCGAGGCACAGGTCGGGACTGTGGATGCGGGCGCCCGCCCAGCCGGGACGCTCGGCGGCGAACAGCCGGGCGGCGGGCTCGTCCAGGTCGGCGGCGGTGAAGGCCAGGCGGCGCTCGCCCGGCGCGCCGTCCAGCCCGAACAGCGCGTTCCAGCGGCGGGCGAACTCGGCGGCGACCGAGTCCACCGGGCGGTCGTGCCCCGTCAGCAGGGCCTGGGCGGCGTCCCAGAACACCGGCATCGGCACGCCGTCGGCGCCCGGTTCGAGCAGGTCGCGGTACAGGTCGCGGAAGGCGGCGTCGTAGGCGTCCGCGAGAGTGGCCGAGAGCCAGCGCGCGGCGGGCAGCAGGACGGACCCGAACGGGCCGGACAGCGCGTCCAGGAGCGGGCGGCCGAACGTGACGTCCAGGTCGCGGACGGTGTCCTCGTAGCAGAGCCGCCGCCCCGCGTACATCTGCCCGCTGCGCCGCTCCGGCTCCGCCCCGGTGACGGCGGTGAACTCGGTGTCCAGGCGTTCCAGGGCGGCGGCCAGGGCGTCGGCGTCGCCCGCCGCGGCGGCCACGGACGCGCGCGCCCGGTCGAGCCGGGCGAGTCCGGCCAGCGCCCGTTCCCGGGCCTTCGGCTCGGGAATCGCGTTGAGGGTGCCGCGCAGCACGCTTTCCGCCCTCGGGTTGTACGGCATGTTCACGCCCCGCCAGACGATTCCGTCGTCCACCAGCCGATCCAGCGCGGTGGCCAGGTGCGGGTCGGAGGCGATCTCGGCCACGGCGCGGGTGCCGTCGCAGCGGGACACCACCTCGGCCTCGGCGGCGGTCAGGGGGCGCGGGCCCTCCCCCGGACGCAGGACGCGGTCTCCGTCGGCGAGCAGGTGCGGGTGGACGCCGGCGGGCAGCCACCGCGCCACGTCCGGGTCGTCCAGGAGTGCGGCGACGTACGCCTCCAGTGCCCAGAACTCGTAGTCGACCCTGCGGGACCGCACCAGCCCCCCACCGGGCCGCGCCTCGACCGCGTCCGTCGCCTCGGGGTCTAGCGTGCCCCAGGCGACGGGGCCGAAGAACCCGGCGGTGTCGTTCTTGCCGCAGTAGCGCTGCCAGTAGCGGACGAGCGTGTTCTCCCGCCCCCGCCGCTTCTTGCGCTCCAGCCTCGGGTTCTTGCCCGGCCGGACGGCCGGGCCGTCGGCGAGACGTGCCAAATGCACCGCGGCGGCGGGGTTCTGCCATGTCACCGCCTCGCGGAACAGCGGATCGGCGGCGATCTTCGCGGCGGCGCGGCTCGCGTCCGCCAATGCGGTGTCCATGGCCTGCGTGAATTCGGTTTCACCGGTGGCGCCGTCGAGAAAGTCGTCGGCGGTGGCGGCGCATTCCGGCGCGGCGAAAAGCGCGAGCCCGTCCGCGGGGAATCCGGTGGAGCGGATCAGCACATCTCGCCAAACCGACCATCGCGTTCCGGGTAGCGGCACCGAGTGCCGTCCGTCGCCCACTGCGATCTCCCTCCGCCACCGGAAACGGCTCTCGCCCCGCAAAGAAGATCAACATAATGTGTGATTTGTTTGCCGTCACCCTCTCGGAGGTCCGCACATGCGCTGCGACGGTCTGTTCCTCGCCGGGCTCGCCCACCGGCTTCCCGAGGCCGTGGAGGTGGACGGGGCGGTGGACGGCGGCCGCTACGACGCCGACGACCGGAAGGCCGACGCGTACGCCTCCGTCGCCGTCGCCACCGACGAGGCCCCGCCGGAGATGGCGGCCGCGGCGGCGCGCCTCGCGCTGGACCGGTCCGGGCTCCCGCCGTCCGGCGTCGCGCTCCTGCTGCACGCGTCGGCCTGGTTCCAGGGCGTCGACTACTGGCCGGCCGCCTCGTACGTGCACCGCGAGGTCCTCGGCGACGACGGCCGGCGCGCGCCCGCGCTGGACGTCCAGCAGATGTGCGCGGGCGCCCTCGGCGCGCTGGAACTGGCCGCCTCCTACCTGGCCGCCGACGCCTCCCGCGCGTCCGCCCTGGTCACGACCGCGGACCGGTTCACCGACCCCGGGTTCGACCGGTGGCGCGGGGACGTGCGCGGCATCGTCTACGGGGACGGCGCGGCGGCGGCGGTGCTGGCCCGGGAGGGCTTCGCCCGGCTGCTGGCCGTCTCGACGGTCGTCGACACCGCGCTGGAGGGCATGTACCGCGGCGACGAGCCGTTCGCCGCGGCGCCCGGCCGCCGGGTGGACGTGCGCGCCCGCCGCGCCGCCTTCGCCGCGCACGCGAGGCAACTGGTGGGGAGCCTGGCGGAGCGGACCACCTCCGGTCTGAGCGAGGCCGTCGGACGGACGCTGGACGAGGCCGGGCTGAAGCTCGCCGACGTCTCCCGCTTCGCCTTCCCCAACGTCGGCCTGCACGTGCTGCGCACCCGGTACGCCGAGCCGCTCGGCCTGGACGTGGAGCGCACCACCTGGGACTGGGGCCGCCGCACCGGCCACGTCGGCGCGGCCGACCAGCTCACCGGCCTGACCCATCTGGTCGAGACCGGGCGGGTGGGGCCGGGCGACCGGGTGCTGCTGGTCGGGATCGGCGCCGGGTTCGCCTGGACGTGCGCCGCCGTCGAGATCACCGAGCGTCCCGGCTGGGACGGCTGACGCCCGCCGATATTGCGGAGCGCTGGTCGCCCCCGCCATCACGACCGCCCTCTGTTATGTCATGAAGTCACAAAAAGACGAATCAATCCTCTTCCTCGCGTGACGGTTCCACTTTACGGAAGATCATGTTTTTATGTTCCCGACCAGCTTGTGCCGGTACACCCCGGAGGGTCGCGGTTTGCCAATGAAGGTGCTTTACATCACCGGTTGGTGTCGCAGCGGCAGCACCATGCTGGGCAACGTCCTCGCCGAGGCCCCGGGCATCGTGCACGTCGGCGAACTGCGTTTTCTCTGGCTGAACGGGGTTCTCGGAACGGGCAGCAACGGCAGGTGCGGCTGCGGGCTCGGCCACCGCGAATGCCCGTTCTGGTCCGAGGTGCTGGAGGAGGTCCGCCCGCCCGGGACGCCCCTGGAACGGCACGCCGCCGAGGTCGTCGCCTGGCAGGAGGCCTACCGGACCCGGCACACCTGGCGGGTGCTGCGCGACCCGCCGCGCAACGGGTGGCCGGACGCGCTCGCCGCCACCTACCGCGCCATCGCCCGGGTCTCGGGGGCGCGCGTCATCGTCGACAGCTCCAAGTTCGCCTCGGACGCCGCGCTGCTGGCGTCCCTGCCGGGCGTCGAGGGCAGCTACGTCCACCTGATCCGCGATCCCCGCGCGGTCGCCTGGTCGTGGCTTCGGCCCAAGGCGTACACGGGCCGCCGCTCCGCGCTGAACAGCACCTGGCACTGGACCGGCTTCAACCTGGCGGCCGAGGCGGTCGGCCGCGCGCACCGGGACCGCTCGCTGCACATGCGCTACGAGACCCTGGTGCGCAGCCCCCGCGCCGCCGTCGGCACCATCCTCGACCTGCTCGGGCACGAGGGGCCGAACCCCGTCGACGCCGACGGGACGGTCGAGCTCGGCGGCAACCACACGGTCACCGGCAACCCCGACCGCTTCGGCCGCGGCCGGACCCGGATCGAGGAGGACCGCAGGTGGCACGCCGCGCTCCCGCGCCCCCAGCGTTCCGCGACCACGCTCATGGCGCTCCCGCTGCTGCACCGGTACGGCTACGAGAAGAGGGTGTGACGTGGACCTCGGACTGAACGGCAAGGTGGCCCTGGTCGCGGGCGGGTCGGCGGGCATCGGGCTCGCGATCGCCCGCGACCTGGTGCGCGAGGGCGCCACGGTGTCGATCGCGGGCCGCGACCCCGGCCGGCTGGCCAAGGCCCGCGACGGGATCCTCGCCGACCTCGGCGCGGAGGTCGGGACCCGCCCGCTGGACGTGCGCGACACCGCGGCGGCGCGGGCCTGGGTGGACGACGCCGCGGCCGAGCACGGCGCCGTGCACATCATGGTCACCAACGCGGGCGGGCCGCCCGCCGGGCCGACCGGGGCGTTCGGCCCGGACGACTACCGCGCCGCGCTCGACCTCGGGATGGTCTCCCACATCGGGCTCGTGCAGGCCGCGCTCCCGCACCTGCGGGAGGCCGGCTGGGGCCGGGTGCTGATGGTCACCAGCGAGACGATCCGCGACCTCATCCCCGCCTTCGCGCTGTCGGGGATCGTGCGGACCGGGCTGGTCGGCTACGCCAAGACCCTCGTGCACGAGCTCGGCCCCGGGGACGTCACCGTCAACGTCCTCGCGCCCGGGTACACCGCGACGGACGCGCTGCTGTCCGGCATCACCGGCGAGCACGAGGCCGAGACCGCCCGCGTCGCGCGGGAGGCGGGCATCCCGCTCGGCCGGGTCGCCCGTCCGGAGGAGGTCGCGGCGGCCGGGGTGTTCCTGCTGAGCGCCCGCGCGAGCTTCGTGACCGGCACCGTCCAGGTCGTCGACGGCGGCCGTTCCCTGGGGGTCTGACCATGTCCGATGTGCCCATGTCCGACGTGCGCATGATGCTGGACGATCCCGAGCTGACCCGGCGCAGCCCCGGCGAGGAGTTCGCGCTCGCCCACGCGCGGCACGGCCCGGACGCGGCGGTCGGGCTGCGCGCCTCCATCAGCGACCTGTTCCCGCCGGCCAGACGTCGTCCGCGCCTCACCGTCCGGCACCTGCTCCGCAAGGCCGTCGTGGACGCCGACGAGGTCACCGTCTTCACCGAGCGGGCCGAGAACACCTCGCCGGACGACGCCGCCCCCGAGTGGGAGTTCGAGGTGGGCTCCGCGACCGTCCGGACGCAGGTCGTGCGGGCCTCGGTTCCGGTGCCCAAGGAGATCCTCGCCGACCCCGCCGCGCTCGCCGCGTTCGTCGACTACCGCCTGCTGGTGCGGCTCGGCACGGCGGAGAACGACGTCCTGCTCAACGGAACGGGACCGATTCAGGGCCTGCTGCGCGTCCCCGGGTTACGGCGCCGTCCCGCCGACCCGGCGGACGGCGGGTCCGCCGCCCGGACGCTGCTGGCGACGGCGGCGCTGTGCGAGTGGTACGGCGGGTCGGCGGACGGGATCGTCATGCACCCCGACGACTGGTGGCCGCTCGTGGGGGACGGCGCGTTCCTGGAACGGCTCGCCGTGCAGGGCGTCAAGGTCGGCCGGACCCGCATGGTGCCCGCGGGCACGGCCCTGGTCGGCGACTTCACCGCCGCCGCGACGCTGCTGGACCGCCGGTCCTCGACGATCCGGCTGGACGGGGACGCGCTGGTGGCCGAGATCCGCGAGGGCCTGGCCGTCCACCTGCCCGGCCATTTCGTGCTCACCTCGCTTCCCGGCGGGCGCTGATGGGCGCGCAGGCACCGGCCGATCCGCCGGCGGCGGACCTGCCGGCGGTCGCCCACCGGGTCCGCGAGCACATCGTGCGGATGTGCGCCGGGCCGGAGGGCGGCCACCTCGGCGGGTCGATGTCGCTGGTGGAGATCCTCACCCTGCTGTACTTCGAGGTGATGCGGGTCGATCCGCGCCGTCCCGCCGCGGTGGAGCGTGACATCTTCCTCCTCAGCAAGGGGCACGGCGCGATGTGCCTGTACGCGGTGCTGGCCGAGCGGGGCTTCTTCCCCGTCGCGGAGCTGGCGGACTACTCCCGGCCGGGCAGCAGGCTGATGGGCCATCCGGTCCGCGCGGTGCCCGGGGTGGAGATGCCCACCGGATCGCTCGGGCACGGGCTCGCGCTCGCCAACGGGTTCGCGGTCGCCGACCGGGGCCGCCGCTGCTTCGCCGTCCTCGGGGACGGCGAGCTGCAGGAGGGCGCGGTCTGGGAGGCGGCCATGGCCTCGGCCGCGCTCCGCCTCGGCAACCTCACGGCCGTCGTCGACCGCAACCGCCTTCAGATCACCGGCCCCACCGAGGACGCGATCGGACTGGAGCCGCTGGCGGACCGCTGGCGCAGCTTCGGCTGGACGGTGCGCGAGGTGGACGGCCACGACTTCGGCGCGCTGCGGGAGGCGCTCGCCCCCGGCGTGACCGGGGAGGGGCCTCCGGTGGCGGTCATCGCCCGCACGGTCAAGGGGCGCGGCCTGCCGTCGCTGGAGGCGAAGACGCGCAGCCACTACGCCAAGCTGAGCGGCCGCCAGGCCGAACGGTCCCTGGCCGTGCTCCGGGCCCGGCGCAGGAGGGCCGTCTCATGACGGCCGACCGCCCCGCCCCCCACGAGACGTCCCGGCCGCGCTCCGCGCGGGAGGTGTACCGCGACCTGCTGCCGGAGCTGATGCGCGCCGACGACCGGCTGTACTGCCTGGACAGCGACACCGGGCTGTTCGATGCGGCCGCCTTCGCCGAGGTCCCCGGCCGCTACCTCAACCTCGGCATCGCCGAGCACAACCTCATGGGCACGGCCGCGGGCCTGGCCGCCAGCGGGAACGTCCCGTACGTCACGACGATGGCGACCTTCGCCGCGACCCGGGCGCTGGAGGCCATCAAGATCGACATCGCGTACAACGCGCTGCCCGTCCGCATCGTCGCCACCCACGGCGGGCTGGCCGCCGGGCACCTCGGCCCGACCCACCACGCGCTGGAGGACCTGGCCGTCATGCGGGCGCTGCCCGGCTTCACCGTGGTCGTCCCGGGCGACGCGGGGCAGGCGGGCGAGGCCGTCCGGCAGAGCGCGGCGCTGCCCGGCCCCGTCTACATCCGGCTCGGCCGGTCGGCCACCCCCGGCCTGGACGGCGCGGCTCCCGGGGGCGGCCCCTTCGAGATCGGCCGGGCGCAGTGGCTGCGGCGCGGCGGGGACGTGGCGCTCATCGCCTGCGGACCGCATCCGGTGCTGGCCGCGGCGCACGCCGCCGACCGGCTCGCCGGGCGGGGCGTGCGGGCCGCCGTCCTCAACCTGCACACGCTGCGCCCGCTCGACGCCGCGGCCGTGGTCGCGGCGGCCGAGGGCACCGCGGGCGTCGTCACCGTCGAGGAGCACTGGCGCTCGGGCGGCCTCGGCGGCGCCGTCGCCGAGACCCTCGCCGAGCACGCGCCCGCCCGGGTGGCGCGCGTCGGCATGCCCGACACGTTCGCCGAGCGCGCGGGCGGCCAGGAGGACCTGCTCGACCGGTACGGCATCACGGCGGACGCGGTCGTCGCCGCGGCGCTGAACCTGACCAGCGGAACCCATGGAGGTGGCACCCATGACCCAGACCTGTCCCGAGTGTGAGGGCCCGGTCCAGCTCGCCGAGCCGGTCCGGCTCAGCGAGATCGCGCAGTGCGCCGACTGCTCCAGCGAGCTGGAGGTGGTCGGCCTGGAGCCGGTGACCCTCGCGCTCGCCCCCGAGATCGAGGAGGACTGGGGCGAGTGAGGCCGGTGGCCGTGCTGGCCTCCCGGGTGCGGTACGAGGAGAAGCGCATCTTCACCGCGCTGGAGCGCCGCGGGGTGCCGTACGCGCACGTGGACACCCGCCGGTTCAGCGCCGAACTGGGCGGGGGGACGGCGCCGGGCGGCCGGTCGGCGGACGCGGACGGGCCGCTCTACGCGGCGGCGCTGAACCGGGAGATCTCCCACAGCCGCGGCCTCTACGCGTCGATGCTCCTGGAGGCGCGCGGGGTGCCGACGGTCAACCGGTCGGAGGTGATCGCCGTCTGCGGCGACAAGCTGCGCACCTCGCTGGAGCTGGAGCGCGCCGGCGTCCCGGCGCCGCGCACGGCGGTCGCGCTCACCCCCGACGAGGGCGCCGCGGCCGCCGAGCGGCTGGGCTTCCCCCTGGTGATCAAACCGCTGACGGGATCGTGGGGACGGCTCGCGGCGGCGGTGCGCGACCGGGACGCGGCGCAGACCGTCCTGGAGCACCGGGCCGCCCTGCCCTCACCGCTCCAGCACATCGTCTACCTGCAGGAACTCGTCGACAAACCGGGACGCGACATCCGGGTGATCGTGGCCGGGGACACGGTCGTGGGCGCGACGTACCGCTACGCGGACGGCTGGCGCACCAACACCGCCCGGGGCGCGCGCTCCGAGCCCTGCCCGCTCACGCCCGAGCTGGTCGAGCCGGCTCTGCGGGCAGCGCGGGCCGTGGGCGGCGGGATCCTGGGCGTCGACCTGATCGAGGGGCCGCGGGGGCCGCTCGTCCTGGAGGTCAACCACAACGTCGAGTTCCGCGGGTTCCAGGACGCGCACGGCGAGGACGTGGACGTCGCGGACGCGATCGTCTCCCACGTGCTGGAGGCGGCGTGATCCGGGCCGCCGTCATGGGCGCCGCCGGCTACCTCGGCGGCGAGCTGCTGCGGCTGCTCATCGGCCATCCGGGGACGGAGGTCGCGCACGCGGTCTCGACCCGGTTCCCCGGCCGCCGCGTGGACTCCGTCCACCCCAACCTGCGGGCCCAGACCGACCTGCTGTTCAGCGCCCCCGACGACCTCGACGCCTGCGACGTGCTGCTCATGGCGACCCCGCACAAGGCCACCATGGGCCTGCTGCCCGAGATGAGGGGACGGGCCAAGACGGTCATCGACCTCTCGGGGGACTTCCGCGACCCCGACCCCGCCGTCTACGAGCGGTACTACGGCGTCCCGCACACCGCGGCAGAGCTGCTCGGCGCGTTCGTCCCCGGCGTCCCCGAGCTGTTCCGCGCGGAGCTGGCCGAGGCCGACCTCATCAGCGTGCCCGGGTGCATGGCCGCCGCGGCGATCCTCGCGCTGCACCCCCTGACCGGGCTGATCGGCCCGGACGTGCACGTCGACGCGCGCACCGGGTCGAGCGGGTCGGGCGCGCTCGCCGGGGACGCCAACCTGCACGCCGAGCGCAGCGGCGCGCTGCGGGTGTTCGCCCCGGTGCGGCACCGCCACGAGGCGGAGGTGGCGCGCCTGACCGGGCTGAACGCGAGGATGACCGCCACCGGGGTCGAGGCCGTGCGCGGAGTGCAGGTCGTCTGCCACGCCACCGGCACCGGCTCCGTCGACGAGCGGGCCGTCCGCCGCGCCTACCGCGAGCGCTACGCCGGCGAGCCGTTCGTCCGGATCGTCGCGCACCGCACGGGGACGCACCGGCTCCCCGATCCGAAGCTGCTGTCCGGCTCCAACTACTGCGACGTCGGCTTCGCGGTGGACGGCGACCGGATCACCGCGATCGCCGCGCTGGACAACCTGGTGAAGGGCGGGGCGGGCGCCGCGGTGCAGTGCCTGAACATCCGCACCGGCCAGCCCGAGACCCTGGGCCTGGGGTTCCCCGGCCTGCACCCGGTCTGATGGGCTCCGGTCTGATGGGGATCGTCGTGGTGAAGTGCGGCGGCGCGGTGCCCGCCGAGGCGGTGTGCGCGGACCTCGCCGGGCTCGCGGGCCGGGTCGTCCTCGTGCACGGCGGCGCCGCCGACGTCGACCGGCTCGCCGGGGACCTCGGCGTGCCCGCCCGCACCCTCGTGTCACCGAGCGGCGTGAGCAGCCGGCACACCGATCCGGCCATGCTGGAGGTGCTCACGCTGGCGCTCGCCGGGCGGGTCAAGCCGCGGCTGCTACGCGCCCTGGCCGCGAACGGCGTCCCGGCCGTGGGGCTGACGGGGCTGGACGGCGGGCTGCTGCGGGCGCGGCGCAAGCCCGCGCAGCGCACCGTGCGCGACGGCCGCACCGTCATCGTCCGGGACGACCACAGCGGGCGGCTCACCGGCGTTCGGCCCCGGGTACTGAACGTGCTGGTCGGGGCCGGGTTCGTCCCGGTGGTGTCGCCGCCCGCGCTGGGCGAGGACGGCGCGCCGGTGAACGTGGACGCCGACCGGGTCGCGGCGGCGGTCGCGGGCGCGCTGCGCGCCGAGCGGCTGGTCCTGCTGACCGCGGCGCCGGGCGTGCTGCGCGACGCGTCCGACGAGGACTCCCTGCTCGACCGCTGCCCGCTTCCGCGCGAGGGCCCCGTCCCCCACGCGGCGAGCGGCGGCATGCACCGCAAGCTCATCGCCTCCCGCGAGGCCCTGCTCGCGGGCGTCCCCCGGGTGTCGATCGGCGACGGGCGGCTCCCCCGCCCGGTCACCGCGGCCCTGGACGGCGCCGGCACGACACTGGAGATCATATGAGCGGCCCCGTCGACCTGCTGCACGCCATGCTGTCCATCCCCTCCCCGTCCGGCCGGGAGGACGAGCTGGCGCGGTACCTGGAGAAGGTCATGAACGACCTCGGCATGGCCGCGGGACGCGACGAGGCCGGCAACGTGATCGGCGACATCGGCACCGGCCGGGGACCGGTGGTGATGCTGCTCAGCCATCTCGACACCGTCGACCGGCCGCTGCCGGCGCGGCGCGAGGGCGGCCGCCTCGTCGGCCGGGGCGCCGCCGACGCCAAGGGGCCGCTCGCCGCGATGATCAGCGCGGCGGCGGCCCGGCCCTCGTTCCCCGGCACGCTGCGGGTGGTGGGCGCGGTCGAGGAGGAGCGGCTGTCGCGGGGCGGCGAGCACCTGGCGCGCACCGTCCCCGCGCCGGACGCGCTGCTGGTCGGGGAGCCGAGCGGCTGGTCGCGGGTGGTGCTCGGCTACAAGGGCAAGATCGACATCGAGTACCGGGTGGCCCGCGCCGCGACGCACTCCACCAACCCCGCCGCCAAGGCCACCGAGGTCGCGGTGGCGTTCTGGCACGACCTGCTGGAGGCGCTCGGCCCCGAGCGCGACCACGGCGCCTTCGGGCTGCCCGCCGCCACCCTGCGCGGCGTCCGCGGCGACCTCACCGAGGCGCGGCTCGACGTCGACTGCCGCGTCCCGCCCGGGTACGACGCGCAGGCCCTGGCCGCGCGGCTGCGCGCCCGCGCGGACGGCGGGGAGGTCACGGTCGTCCGGCACGTCCCGGCGGTGCGCCGCGGGCGGACCGACCCGGTGGTCCGGGCGGTGTCGGCCGCGATCCGGCGGCACGGCGGGACGCCGCGGCCGACCCTCAAGACCGGCACCTCCGACATGAACACCGTCGCGCCGCACTGGGACGTGCCCATGGCGACGTACGGGCCGGGCGACAGCTCGCTGGACCACTCCGACGAGGAGCACATCGAGATCGCCGAGTTCCTGAAGGGCGTGGACGTGCTCACCACCGCCCTCGACGAGCTGGCCACCACGCTCTGACGCGGGCTCGTCTTCAGCGGGCCGGCGCGCCGGCCGCGGTGGTGAAGGGGCGGCGGCCGCCGGGGACGCCGGTCCGGGTCTCGCCGCCGCTCTCGTAGGGGAACGCGAACGGCAGGCCGGCGGCGGCCATCGGGCGCGGGCGGTCCATGAGGTGGAAGTGCAGGTGCGGCTCGGAGGAGTTTCCGGAGTTGCCGACCTCGCCGAGGACGTCCCCGGCCCGGACGCGGTCGCCCTTGGAGACGCGCGGCGAGCCGCGGCGCAGGTGGGCGAAGACCGCGTACACGCCGTCGCCGAGGTCGAGGGTGACGGAGTTGCCGACGACGAACCTGCCCGCCGACAGCGTCAGGAGCGACAGCAGCTGGCGGAACACCATCCCCTCGACCATCAGGTAGACGACGCCGGGCCAGGAGTTCCGGCTCCAGTGGTCGCGCTGCCACCCGCTCACCTGGACGACGACGCCGTCGGCCGGTGCGAGGACGTCCCGCCCGAACGAGGGGAACGTGTCCGGACGCGCCGCGAGGGGCCGGCTCCGCAGAGCGCTCCAGCCGCCGTCCGGGACGTGGACCAGGTCGATCGCGTAGGTCTGGCCCAGCTCGTGGGTTCCGTGGCTGGGCACCTTGTCGGCGGGGCTGTTGACGGGCACCCAGCGTCCTTCGACCGGGCTGCGCAGGGCGACCGGTTCGGTGTCCGAGGGGCCGCTGCGCACGAAGAACACGACGAACCCGGCCACGATGAGGGCCATCCCGAGCCACGCGAGCACGTCGATGCCGTGCAGGGGCGCGGTGAGGGCCGGCACCAGCCCAAGCAGGATGAACAGCGTCCTGAATCGTGCGAGTGTCCTGGGCATCGTCCCTCCATCGGGTCGGTCAGCGGCGGGTGGCCGCCAGCACGGTGAGAATCGGCACCACCCGTTCGCCGGGGACGCTGTAGCGCCCGCGCCCGGTGGTGCGCAGCCACCCGGCCGCGACCAGCTGGCGAAGATGGTGGTAGAGCTGCCCGGTCGTGCCGAGGCTCTCGTGGGCGGCCAGCTCGGCGGCGGTGCGCGCGCCCTGCAGGATCTCCCGGAGCAGCAGCAGCCGGACGGGGTGTGCGAGCGCCGACAGCGTCTCGGCGTTCTGCGACCAGTCGTCCGCCAGCAGGTCGCCGGTCGGGTGCCCCTGCTGCCATTCGTAGTGCTCCCCGGACGGGAGCGTCACCGAGCCGGTGAACAGCACCGCGCCGGGCTCGGCGACCCGCTCCTTCAGGGCGTCCAGGGCCCAGAACGTGCCGGCCGGTTCCGGGCGTCCGGCGCCGGGCGGGGTCCCTTCGAGCGCGGTCACGCGCTCCTCCAGGCGCGCGACGCGTTCCGCCAGCGTCTCCTCTGTCACCGCTTCACTATTACGTAAGTACGTAGATTCGACAAATCACGCGGCTCAGTCGGTCGCCGGGCGCGCGAGGGGACGGGACGTGCGGTGGCGCGCCAGGTAGGCGCGGTGGTCCCAGTCGTCCAGGAAGCGGGCCGCGGCCTCGCGACCGGCCGCATAGAGACGGTCGCGGGTGGCGGCGTCGAGGTCGAAGTCGGTGGCGAGGACGCCGCCGGTGTGGGCGAACATCGTGCGGGCCACGATGGCCGGCTCGTCCATCTGCACCCTGTCGTGCGCCTCCGCCATCGTCGTCACTAGTGCGCGGCCGTAGCCGGCGGGGCCGCGGACGGAGCGCCACTGCGGGAAGACGCCGCCGGGCAGGGGACGGGCCGACAGCTTCACGCCGAACGTCGGCCAGCGGGGCTCGCGGTCCTCCCGGTCGAAGATGGTGATCGGGTAGTTGGAGAGCATTCCGCCGTCCACCTGGACGCATGCGCGACCGTCGATCCGGCGGACGCGGCGCGGCCGGAAGAACACCGGGATGGACGCCGAGGCGCGCACCGCGTCCGCGACGGGCTGCTCGTCGGGGTCCAGTCCGTACCGCTCGTAGTCCCACGGCAGGCGGACCATTCGCCCGCTGCTGATGTCGGAGACCACGACGACGAGTTTGTAGGCGTGCCGCGGCGGGAGCGCCGAATCGGGGTCGTGCATTTTCAACTGCCCGAACGTCTCGACGCCGCATTCCTTCAGGCGCGCCGAGATCCACCCGTGCAGGGCGTCGCCCTTGTGCAGTCCGAGAGTGGTGAGCAGGGACAGGCCCCGGACGACGGCGAAGCGCGAGCCGTCCTGGAACGACCGGTAGTCGAGCCCGCGCATCAACTCGACCATCTCCGGGACCGGCATCCCGGCCGCCAGCAGCGCTCCGACGATCGCGCCGGCGGACGTCCCGGCGACGCGGGCCGGCGCGCCGAGCCGGTACCCCCGCGCCTGCGTCTCGGCGATCGCGCCGACCAGCGCGATGCCCTTCACGCCGCCGCCCTCCAGCACGAGGTCGGCGCGCGGCACTGCCGAAGAGTCCATCGATCTCCCTTCCCCGCGGCGCCCCACGGCACCACGGATCACTTTTCGGTTGAAAACAGAAATCACTCGTCTAATGAATGAATCCGTTTCGTCGCTCTCTTATGAGATGCCCTATCGATCGATCTTTCATTGGTCCGCGGCGGGTATTTTTACGCACCCTTTTCTGACCGTCGCGGCGGCGACGCGGACGCGATGCCCATCAGCGACCGGCCGCGCGGGGAGGGTGGGACCGGACCACGGCTGAGGCATCGAAACATTTCGAAGGACGGTTCCGCGGTAGGGCACACCCTGTGCATGCCTGCCCTTTGAAAACAGGAAACAACCGGTTGACGCCCGGGACCCCCGGGGTTACTTTCCTGTCGGTTGTCGAAAAGTATCGAAACTTTTCGAAGCCCCTCATCCTCCCACCCCTGCAAGGAGAACGAGACCATGAGGAGAGCATTCATCGCGCTGCTCAGCGCGGGCGCACTGCTCCTGGCGGCGCCGGTGGCCGTCGCGCCTCCCGCCCTGGCCACGATCAAGGAGGCCGCCCCGGGCACGCTCAAGGAGGCCGCCGCCGCCAAGGGCCGGGTCTTCGGCACCGCCGCCGCCCAGGCCCACCTGGGCGAATCGGCGTACGCCTCCACGCTCGACCGCGAGTTCAACCAGCTCACGCCCGAGAACGAGATGAAGTGGGACACCACCGAGCCGTCCAGGAACTCGTTCAACTTCGGCGCCGCCGACCAGATCGTCGGCCACGCCCAGGCCCAGGGCATGAAGATCCGCGGGCACACCCTCGTGTGGCACAACCAGCTGCCGGGCTGGGCCGGCGGCATCTCGTCCCGGGACGACCTGCTGAGCGCCATGCGCAACCACATCGCGAAGGAGGCCGGCCACTTCGCGGGCAAGATCGCCTACTGGGACGTGGTCAACGAGGCGTTCCAGGACGGTTCCGGCGCGCGGCGCGACTCGGTGTTCCAGCGCGTCATGGGCGACGGCTACATCGAGGAGGCGTTCCGGGCGGCGCGCACGGCGGACCCCGCCGCCAAGCTCTGCTACAACGACTACAACATCGACGGCCAGAACGCGAAGAGCAATGCGGTCTACGCCATGGTCAAGGACTTCAGGGCGCGCGGCGTCCCGATCGACTGCGTGGGACTGCAGGCGCACCTGACGCTGGGGAACGTCCCGTCCGACATGCAGGCCAACATGCAGCGCTTCGCCGACCTGGGCGTGGACGTCCACATCACCGAGCTGGACATCCGCATGTCCACGCCCGCCGACGGCTCCAAGCTCGCCACCCAGGCGAACGACTACAGGAAGGTCGTCTCCGCGTGCCTCGCCGTGTCGCGCTGCACCGTCATCACCGTCTGGGGCATCACCGACAAGTACTCGTGGATTCCCGACGTGTTCCCCGGTGAGGGCGCCGCGCTGCTGTTCGACGACAACTACGGCAAGAAGCCCGCTTACAACGCGTCCCTCGAAGCCCTGGGCGGCACGGACCCGGGCGACCCCGGCGACCCGGGCGACCCCGGCGCCGTCACCTGCTCCTACACCCGCACCGCGCAGTGGGACACGGGCTTCAACGGCCAGGTGACCATCAAGGCGGGCTCCAGTCGGGTCAGCTCGTGGACGGCCGTTCTGACGATGGGCTCGGGCCAGCAGATCAGCGGCCTGTGGAACGGAACCCCGAGCACGAGCGGCAACGTCGTCACGGTGAAGCCGGTCGGCTGGAACGCCGACCTCGCGCCGGGCGCGTCCGCCTCGTTCGGGTTCACCGTCAACGCCCCGGGCGGCAACCAGGCGCCCCCGGCCCTCACCTGCAGCAGTCCCTGACGCCCGCTCTGTAAGACCGTCGTCCGGCACGGCGCCGGCTCCCGTGCCGCCGTGCCGGACGGCTCACGCGGCCGTTCTCCCGCCGCGCCCCGCCGGAGCGTTCGCGGACGCCCTCACCCCCATCCGGACGATAGGAAAGTCGTTGTCACCCTCACCGAACAGCTCCGCCAAATAAACCTCGCAAATACTCTCAAGACCGAATCTTTCCGGCGTTCGAATGCGGGAAAAGCCGTGCGAGCGGTGCCGCGTCCGGCCAGGATGCGGGCATGACCTTCCCGCTGATGCACGGGTACGATCACATCAACGTGGTGGCCCGGCTCGATCCGGTCGCGGACGTCCGAGATCGGGAACTCGGTGAGCGGATTCAGGGATATCCAAAGCTCTTTCCCGCGGGATCCCCCGAGTTCGGTTACGCAGTGCAATTCGGGAAAGAATGGCGGATCGGGTCGCTGGGCGCGGACGGCCCGGCCACCGCCCGCTACAACCTCGCGATCGACCTCCGCACCTCCGCCGCGCAGGAGACCGATCCCCCGACCGTCCGGGCGATGCTCGCGGCGGCCGCGCGGCTCGACCCAGAGGAGGGCGAGCAGCTCGCCAAGGACGAGTGGGAGATCGGCGACCGCCGCTACCGCGTCGTCCGGGTGGAGAAGTTCATCCTGCTCGGCGACCGGGTGATGGAGCCGCCCCGGTCCACCGACGCCGACCTCACCGCCGACGGCCTGCTGCGCGACCACCTGCTCGACCCGCCGGCGCCGTGCGGCCCGTGGGAGGCGCAGCTCCGGCTGAACCTCGTCGGACGGCTGCCGGTCGCCGGCACCGTCCCGGACATGATCCGCACGGAGGCGCGGCACGCGATCCGCACGCACCCCGGCGTCGTGCTGCTCCCGCCCACCTTCATCGCGGTGGAGGTCGACGGCGCGGCCTGGGCCCCGCTCACCGGCGGCGACGACCCGGAGGAGGCCCGCGACCGGCTGGCGCGCCACTTCACCGACCTGATGCCGAGGCTCCGCGAGTTCCAGGGCGACCCCCCGTCGGACGCCGAGCTCGCCGAGTGGACCGCGATCGCCGACGGCATCCGGGCGACGTCGGGCCACCTGTTCAGCGTCCGGGGCCGCGAGTTCCGCACGGTCCGCGTCTGCCGCATGCTCCGCCTCGGCCGCGACGGCCCCGAGGCCCCCCGCCCGTCCGACCAGGACCACTACGGCCTCCCCACCTTCGGCTGACCGCCCGCCCGGTGCGTGTCGCGTGATCTTCCGCGGGTGTCAATCTCCGGCTCCTTTGTCCTTCATCCGCCGCGCGTCATGAT
The DNA here is from genome assembly GCF_013409045.1 of Actinomadura citrea. NCBI lineage: Bacteria > Bacillati > Actinomycetota > Actinomycetes > Streptosporangiales > Thermomonosporaceae > Actinomadura > Actinomadura citrea. The sequence continues at coordinate 7,411,052 of NZ_JACCBT010000001.1, forward strand.
CAAAAAGCAGGGGAGCCGATGGAAGGTGGGCGGATGAGCAGCAGGTGGGCGGCCGTGGGAGCGGCGGCGATCGTGGTGGTCGGGGTCGGATGGGGTCCCGCGCGGGCGCAGGCGCCGCCGGGCGGCGACGGGGCGGGGTCGGGTGAGCGGGCGGACGCGGCGGGGGCGCGGGCCCGGGTCTCGGCCGAGGTCGGGGACGTGCGGTTCACCTCCTCGGAGAAGCTCGCGTCCGGCGCGACGTTCCGGAGGTTCGAGACGTCCGGGGCCGGCGGCCGGGTCGCCGGGGATCTGGTGGGCGTCGACCTGCGCAGAGCCGGGGTCGGCCTCCTGCGGCCGCCCGTGGTCGCCGCGCGGCGCACGGTGTCGGCGATGGCGGACGCGCAGCACGCCGTGGCGGGCGTGAACGGCGACTTCTTCAACATCAGCGAGACCCATTCCGGGGTGCTGCCCACGGGGTCGTCGTCCGGGCCGGAGGTGGACGGCGGCCGCCCGCTCAAGGGGGCCGTCCCGGACGGGCAGCGGTTCGGCCCCCCGCTGCCGCCCGGCACGTCCGCCGAGGACGTCATCGGGGTCGGCGCCGACCGGCGGGGGCACATGGCGCGCCTGCGCCTGACCGGGACTGTCCGCTCCGGCAAGACGTCCATCGCTCTGCGCGGCCTCAACCAGTACGCGCTCCCGGTCGGCGGCGTCGGGGCGTTCGGCCCCGCTTGGGGGGAGGTTTCCCGGCAGCGCGCCGTATGCGGGACGGACAAGGTGCGCAACGACCCGTGCAGCACGAACACCGCCGAGGTGACCGTGCGCCGGGGCGTGGTGACGGGCGTCTCCGGCACGGTGGGCGGCGGCGCGATCCCGTCCGGCACGACCGTGCTGGTCGGGAGGGAGAAGGGCGCCGAGGCGCTGCGCCGCCTCAAGCCCGGCGACCGGGTGCGGGTCTCCTACCGCTTCACCGGGCCGGTCCGCTTCCGGTTCGCCGTCGGCGGGTTCCCGATCCTGCGGAACGGCAGGCCGCTGGACGGCCTGAGCGCCACCGGCCCGGCGCCGCGCACGGCCGCCGGGGTGAGCCGCGACGGCCGCCGCTTCTACCTCGTGGTGGTGGACGGAAGGTCCGAGCAGAGCGGCGGGGTGACCGTCGCCGAGCTGGCGTCCCTGCTGGACAAGGCGGGTGCCGACGACGCCGTGAACCTCGACGGCGGCGGTTCGTCGACGTTCGTCGCGCGATCCCCCGGCGAGCCCTCGGTGACCGTCCGCAACGCCCCCTCGGACGGATCAGAACGCGCGGTCGCCAACGGCATCGGCGTCTTCACACCGGGCGCCCGGCACTGAAAGGGCCCGCGGCCGCTCGCTGGAGGCACTGGCGTCGAGGACGAGGGACGGTGCCCCGCATCGCATGCCCCACCGATCACCCGTCGCGCACGAACGCCTGGCCGGGGGCTAGGACGGCTTCTTGTCCTGGTGGCGCTTGTCGCGGACGTAGATGATGTTCGCCTTGCCGTCACCGGGGCTGCGGCGGTCCAGGACGAACAGGGTCGTCGCGGCGATCAACTCGTTGAGCTTCACGTAGCCGTAGTTGCGGGAGTCGAACTCGGGGCGCTGCTTGGTGATGATGTGGCCGACGGACGCGAGGGCGGCCCACCCGTCCTCGTCGGACGCCGCCTCCACGGCGTTGCGGAGAAGGTTGACGAGGGCGGCGTCCTTCTTCAGCTTGGCGGCCGGTGTCGGGGGCGCCGGCTTGAGCGTCACGGCGGTCGGGGTGGTCGAACTCTGGTCGTACAGCAGGTTCTCGATGTAGATGAACTTGTCGCACGCCGCCACGAAGGGCTTGGGCGTCTTGCGTTCACCGAACCCGTACACCGTGAGGCCCGACTCACGGATGCGCGCGGCCAGGCGGGTGAAGTCGCTGTCACTGGAGACGAGGCAGAACCCGTCGAAGCGGTCCGAGTACAGCAGGTCCATCGCGTCGATGACCATCGCCGCGTCGGTCGCGTTCTTGCCCTTGGTGTAGGCGAACTGCTGGATCGGCTGGATCGACTGGTCGAGCAGCTGCTCCTTCCAGCCCCGCAGGCTGGTGCCGGTCCAGTCGCCGTAGGCGCGCTTGACGTGCGCGGTCCCGTACTTCGCGACCTCGGCCAGCAGCGCCTCGACGATCGCGGGCTGCGCGTTGTCGGAGTCGATGAGCACCGCCAGCCTGGCAGTGTTCTCGCTGACCATACGCGCCCCCCGAAAGCCTCCGCCCCGCTCGCCCCGAGCGGGTTCACCATGTCAAAGGTCGTACACCCCTTGCCCGACCTGCGCCGGCAAGGCGACCCCGGCCTCATTATCCAAGGCCGGGCCCCCACCCGCAGGAACCTTGCCGTCCCGCACCTCGCCGACCATGCGGTTGTTCCGTGGCCGGGGATGCCGAGGACGGCCTATCATCTCCGTCCCAAGGCCAGAAGCGGCTACTGGCCGTGCCACCCGGAGGAGGCCCGGCATGACGGTCCAGCGGATGGACAACGTCCTCATCGTCGTCGAGGATCTTGAGGCCGTCATCGCGTTCTTCGTCGAACTGGGCCTGGAGCTCGAGGGCCAGGGGCCACTCGAATGGCGCGGGGCCGAGCGTGTCATCGGGCTCGACGACGTCCGGCAGGACGTCGCCATGCTGCGGGTCCCGGACGGCCCCGGGCGAGTGGAGCTGGCGAGGTTCCACAGGCCGAAGGCCATCGCCCCCGAGCCGAAGGACGCGCCGGCGAACACGCTCGGGCTTCGTCGCGTCATGTTCGCCGTCGACGACATCGAGGACGTCGTCGCCCGCCTGCGGGCCCGCGGCGCCGAACTCGTCGGCGAGATCGTGCAGTACGAGAACATCTACCGGCTCTGCTACGTCCGCGGCCCCGAGGGCATCGTCGTCGGACTCGCCGAGCAGCTGAGCTGAGAGCCGCCGACGCGGACCCGCACTCGGCGGGCTTGCTCCGCAGGTCCGGCCTGTAAGGTCGGCACGCATGACAGCAGAAACACCGGCGCAGACCGTACAGCGTTTGTTCCCGCTGCTCGCCGAGGGGAAGAGCGCGGAGGCGGCGGCGTTGTTCGCCGACTCGGTGTCATTCTCGATCCCGCACCCGCCGGGCATTCCGTGGGTACCGGAGGTCGACTCGGCGGACGGCATGCGGGCGTTCTTCGAGCTGCTTCAGACCCATGTGCAGGCCAAAGAACTCGACCTCCACCAGGTCGTCGCCGAGGGCGACGATGTCGTGCTCATCGGGCACATGGTCTCCGAGGTCAAGAAGACGGGCCGGGACATCGACACCGCGTTCGTCCTGCACACCACGGTCCGGGACGGGCGGATCACCCGCTACCACCTCTACGAGGACACCTACGCCGTCGCCAAGGCCTACTTCGGCGACTGACCGTCCGGCCGGCTCGCGCGACCAGCTCCCGCGCGAGCCGGACGTGATCCTGGCCAGGGCCACCGCGACGCTCGGCTTCGACCGGCCGGTGGCCCTGCTCCTTCTCGAATTCCCGGTCGCCTGACCGACGGCGAGGCCCCGAAGGCATCCTCGCCCGCGCGATCGCCCGTGACGTCGAGGCGGGCGGTGTCGCCCACAACCTCCGCTCCCCCGAGCCGGCGCGCATCTTGCCGCCCATGCCGCCCTCCCAGACGAGGCCCGGGACGGTCGTCACGGCGGGCGGCCCATGAGCCCCACGAACGAGGATTCCGCAGACGCGAAAGCGGCGGCGCCCCGAAGGTTCTCCGGCCGCCTGGATCTCACTGGGCGGGAGGGGGAGGCGGGGGTGGCGAGGGGCGGTTACTCTACCAAACAGTTGTTAGAAAGAGGGTCGCATGGATCTTGAGTTCGGGGCGGCGGACGAGGAGTTCCGCGGCGAGGTGCGGGCGTGGCTGCGCGAGCACGTCCCGGCGCGCCCCCTCCCGTCGCTGGAGACCGGGGAGGGCTTCGCGGCGCACCGGGAGTGGGAGCGGACGCTCGGGGCGGCGCGGCTGGGCGTGGTGTCGTGGCCGGAGGAGTACGGCGGGCGCGGCGCGTCGGTGCTGCAATGGCTGGTCTTCGAGGAGGAGTACTACGCGGCGGGGGCGCCGGGACGGGTCAGCCAGAACGGCATCAACCTGCTGGCGCCGACGCTGCTCAAGCACGGGACGCCCGAGCAGCTCGCGCGGATCCTGCCGCCGATGGCGGCCGGCGAGGTGATCTGGGCGCAGGCGTGGTCGGAGCCGGGCGCGGGCAGTGACCTGGCGGCCCTGCGGTCGACGGCGACCCGCACCGACGGCGGATGGCTGCTGGACGGGCAGAAGACGTGGAGTTCGCGCGCCGCGTTCGCCGACCGGGGGTTCGGGCTGTTCCGGTCCGATCCCGAGTCGTCCGGAAACGAGCGGAGCGAACCGGGGGGTGTGGGGGGTCGTCCCCCCACAGTGAACAGACACAAGGGGCTCACCTATGTGATGTTCCCGCTGGACACCGAGGGCGTGACGGTCCGCCCGATCGGGCGGCTGGACGGCAAGCCCGCGTTCGCCGAGCTGTTCCTCGACAGTGTCTTCGTCCCCGACGAGGACGTCATCGGCACGACCGGGGACGGCTGGCGGGTCGCGATGGCCACCGCCGGCAACGAGCGCGGCCTCACGCTGCGCAGCCCCGGGCGGTTCACCGCGGCGGCCGAGCGGCTCGTCGAGCTGTGGAAGGAGCGCGCGGACGCCTCCGGCGACGCGCTGCGGGACCGGGTCGCGGACGCCTGGATCAGGGCGCGGGCCTACCGGCTCAAGGGGTTCGAGACGGTCTCGCGGGACGACGACATCGGCGCGGAGTCGAGCCTGAACAAGGTGTTCTGGTCGGAGCTGGACGTGGCGCTGCACGAGACCGCGCTCGACCTGCTCGGCCCGGACGGCGAGCTGGAGTCCGAGTGGCTGGAGAACTACGTGTTCTCGCTGGCCGGGCCCATCTACGCGGGCACGAACGAGATCCAGCGCAACGTGATCGCCGAGCGGCTGCTCGGCCTGCCGAGGGGGTCCCGGTGAAGTTCGTTCTCTCCGCCGAGCAGCGGATGTTCGGCGAGACGCTGCGCAAGCTGCTGGGCGGGCCCGGCACCGCCGAGGCGGCCCGCGCCTGGGCGGACGGGGACGCCGGGCCGGGGCGCGCGCTGTGGTCGGCGGTCGCCGAGGCCGGGGCGTTCGCGGTGGCCGTCCCGGAGGAGGCGGGCGGCGCCGGGCTGCTGCCGGTCGAGCTGGCCGTCGCGGCGGAGGAGCTGGGGCGGGCCGCCGCGCCCGGCCCCTACGTGGAGACGCTCGCCGCCGCCGAGCTGCTCGGCGGGTCGCCGTGGCTGCCGCGCATCGCCGAGGGCGAGGCGGTCGTGACGCTCGCCGTCCCGCACGCGCTGGACGCCGACGTCGCCGACCTGGTGCTCACCGTCGACGGCGTCGAGCGCAGGGCGACCGGGGCGGCCGTGACGTCGCTCGACCCGGCGCGGCGGCTGTTCCGCGTCCCCGAGGGGGCGGGGTTCACCGACTTCGGCGTGCTGCTGTGCGCGGCGCAGCAGGTCGGGCTCGGGCGGGCGCTGCTGGAGGTGTCCGTCGAGTACGCCAGGACCCGGCGGCAGTTCGGCCGCCCGATCGGCGAGTACCAGGCGATCAAGCACCATCTGGCGAGCGCGATGGTCGAGCTGGAGTTCGCCCGCCCGCTGGTGTACGGGGCGGCGCTGGCGTACGGGACGCCGGACTTCGCGCGGGACGTGTCCGCCGCGAAGGTCGCCGCGTCCGAGGCGTCCTACGGGATGGCCAAGACCGCGCTCCAGGTGCACGGCGCGATCGGCTACACCGACGAGTACGACCCGTCGCTGTGGATCCGCAAGGCGCGGGCCCTGTACTCGGCGTGGGGCACCGTGGCCGAGCACAGGGCGCGGGTCGTCGCCGCGCTCTAGACGCGGTCAGAGGCGCTCCTTGAGCTTCACGCGCCAGATCTTGCCGGACGCGGTCTTCGGGAGGTCGTCCACGAAGACGACCTCCCGGGGGACCTTGAAGTTCGCGAGCCGCTCCCGGCAGTGCGCGACCAGCTCGTCCTGCGTGGCCGTCCTGCCGTGGCGGAGCCGGACGTAGGCGCGCCCCACCTCGCCCATGCGCGCGTCCGGGACGCCGACGACGCCCGACTCGGCGACGGCGTCGTGGCGGGCGAGGACGTTCTCGACCTCGGCCGGGTACACGTTGAACCCGCCGACGACGTACATCTCCTTGGTGCGGCCGGTGATGGTGATGTTGCCGCGCTCGTCGACGCGCCCGCGGTCGCCGGTGTCGAGCCAGCCGTCGCGGACCGTCTCGGCGGTCGCCTCCGGGTCGTCCAGGTAGCCCTTCATGACGTTGTAGCCGCGGACGAGGATCGCGCCGTCGGTCCCGGCCGGGACCCGCTCGCCCTCGCCGTCGACGATCGTGACCTCGACGTCGGCGATGGGCCTGCCGGACGTGGTGGAGATGGTCTCGTCGTCGTCGTCCACGGAGCACGCCGAGACCGTGCCGGACGACTCCGTCAGCCCGTACGCGGTCACGACCTGCGGGAACAGCTCGTCCTTGATACGCCGCACCAGCGCGACGGGCACGTCCCCCGCGCCCGTCACCGCCAGCCGGAGGGACGACAGGTCGCGCTCGTCCCGGCCGGGGGCGTCCAGGAGCGCGGTGTAGATGGTCGGCGGCCCCGGCAGGACGGTGATCCTCTCCCGCTCGATGAGCCGCAGCGTCTCCGGGACGTCGAACGTGCGCTGCAGCACCATCGTGGCGCCCTGCATCACGCACGCCAGCACGCCGGCCTTGTAGCCGAACGTGTGGAACATCGGGTTCACGATGAGGTAGCGGTCGCCGGCCCGCACGCCGGTGCGGCCCGCCCACGCCCGGTAGGTGCGGACGTTCTGCTCGTGCGTGACCATGGCGCCCTTGGGCCTGCCGGTGGTCCCGGAGGTGAACAGGATGTCGGCGACGTCGTCCGGCGCGACGGCCGCCGCCCGCGCGTCCGCCTCGTCCGGGGGCGCGGCCTTGGCGGTGAAGTCGTCCCAGGAGATCACTCCCGGGCGCGCGGCGCCGTTGAAGGTGACGACCGTCCGCAGCGCGGGCAGCCCGGGGACGCCGGATCCGTCCGCGCCGAGCATGCCGGGATAGTCGATGCCGAGGAACCCGTCCTCCACGAACAGGATCTTCGCCCCGGCCTTGGAGAGCGGCCACCGGGCCTCGTCGCCCTTGTAGCGGGTGTTGAGCGGGACGAGCGTCGCGCCCGCGCCGAGCGCGCCGAGCACGGTGACGATCCAGCGCAGGCCGTTCGGCGCCCAGACGGCGATGCGGTCGCCCGGCTCGATCCCCGCGCCGGCGAACGCGCCCGTCGCCTGGCGGACCTGCTCCCGCAGCTCGGCGTAGGTGACCCGGACGTCCCCGTCCACGACCGCCTCCGCGTCCGGAAACTCCCTCGCCGCCCGCGCCACCAACCCCGGAACCGTCAGCTCGCTCATGAGCCACCATCATCCCGGCCGCGCCCCCGCCCGGCCGCCGACGTCCCGGTGACCGGTACGCCGGTCTCGTCCGCACGCGCGCAAGGTGTAGGCGCGGTCTGGACCCATCCGCCCGCGTCCGGGTTGCCGAAGATCGCGTGGCGCGGACGATCTTCACCGAGATGCGACCGACGGTCGCCCAACCGAAAGGATCGACGCGATGCATCACGCCACGCTCTGCGCCACGCCGTACCCGCCTCCGCTTCCGAAGCCGCCGCAGACCCCGGGCGGGCCGGGGGCGCCGCGGCCGCCGGCGGCGCTGTGAGCACCAGCGCTGAGTAAGGGCTCCGCGTGCGCGGAGCCCTGATATCGAATCCCGGTGGGGTGGTCGTGCGCCACTCCCACCGGGACTCTTCTCTCTCTGCAGGTCGTCGCCTCAGGTCGGAGGCCTGGCCGTCGCGCGCGTGCCGCTCGCCTGACCGGCGGCGATGTGAGGACTATTCACATTTTCTCGGATCGGTGTTTCACTCGGCTGAGAGCCACTGGACGTCTCCCCGGCCGAGGTGCCCCATGCCCGTCCGCCGTGCCACCTGCGTTCCGATCCTCCTCGTTCTCCTGCTCGCTCTTCTGCCCGTCCCCCGCGCGCATGCGGAGGGCGAACCGCGCGAGGTGCGCGGCTACATCGACGTCCACAGCCACCTGATGGCGTACGAGGCGTTCGGCGGCGCGCTCATGTGCGGCAAGCCGTTCGACCCGCGCGGCATCCAGGAGGCGCTGCGCGACTGCCCCGACCACGCCGGCAACGGGGTGCTCGCCTGGTGGGAGAACTTCCTCAGGTACGGCAGCCCGTTCGGGACCCACGACCCGACCGGCTGGCCGACGTTCAAGGACTGGCCCGCCTACGATTCCCGCACCCACCAGCAGGTCTACTACGCATGGCTGGAGCGGTCCTGGCGGGCCGGGCAGCGCGTCCTCGTCAACCACCTGGTGGACAACCGGCAGCTCTGCGAGATCTATCCGCTCAAGCGCACCCCCTGCGACGAGATGGCCTCGATCCGGGTCCAGGCGCAGCGGATGCGGGAGATGCAGAGCTTCATCGACGAGCGCAGCGGCGGCCCCGGCAAGGGCTGGTTCCGGATCGTGCGCGACTCGGCGGACGCCCGCCGGGTCATCGAGGACGGCAAGCTCGCCGTCGTCCTCGGCATCGAGACCTCCGAGCCGTTCGGCTGCCGGCTCGTGGGCGGCGCCCCGGCCTGCACCCGCGCCGACATCGACCGGGGTCTGGACGAGGCGCGGAGCCTCGGCGTGGCCTCGATGTTCGTGTGCCACAAGTACGACAACGCGCTGTGCGGCGTGCGGTTCGACGGCGGCGTGGCGGGCGCCTTCGTCAACCTCGCCAACTTCGTCGGCACCGGACGGTTCTGGCAGGCCGAGACGTGCAAGGGCCCCGCCCACGACAACACGATCGCCCCGGCGGGCGAGGTCGGCGACGCCCTCGAACCGATCCTGAAGCTGCTCGGGCTGGCGGGGATCACGCTCCCGATCTATCCGAGCGCCCCGCACTGCAACGTCCGGGGGCTCAGCGACCTCGGCGCGTACATGATCCAGGGGATGATGAAGCGGCACATGATCGTCGAGATCGACCACATGAGCGCCAAGGCCGCCGGCCAGGCCCTCGGCGTCCTGGAGGCCGCGCGGTACCCCGGCGTCATCTCGTCCCACAGCTGGATGGACGCGACCTACCTGCCCCGCGTCTACCGGCTCGGCGGCATGGTGGCCGGGTACGGGAGCGCGGCCGACCGGTTCACCGACGAGTGGCGGCGCAACAAGGCCCAGCGCGATCCCGCCCGCCCGTTCGGCTACGGGTACGGGCTCGACGCCAACGGCATGGGCGCGCTGCCGGAGCCCCGCACGGGCGGTGACGCGGGCCCGCTGCGCTATCCCTTCACCTCGCCGATCGACCCGGCGGTGAAGCTCGACCGCCTCAGCGCCGGGCTGCGCACCTGGGACCTCAACACCGACGGCGTCGCGAACTACGGGCTCGTCCCCGACTGGATCGCCGACCTCCGCGCGGTCGGCGGGCCGGAGATCACCGAGGACATGGCGCGCGGCGCGGAGGTCTACCTGCGGCTGTGGCGCGGCGCCGAGACCGCGCCCTCCTGAAAGATCGGTAGCCTGGGGGCCATGCGTTGACCCCTGCCCGCGAGCCGGGCACCGCCGACGTCTCCTTCGTGACACCCGACCGAGAACGGAACCCACGAAGGAGACGTCACCATGAACACGTCGATCCGCATCGACGTCCCCGAGGCGCTGGCCGCCTCGTACAGCAAGCACAGCGGCGCGTCCGGGCGCGCCTGGATCGCCGCGCTGCCCGACCTGGCCGCCGGCTTCCTGGACCGCTGGACCCTGCGCCTGGACGGTCCGGGACGGCACGGCATGGCCTCGCTCGTGCTCCCGGTGACCCGCGCGGACGGCACGCCGGCCGCGCTCAAGCTCCAGACGGTCACCGACGAGCACGCCACCGAACCGGTGGGCCTGCGCGTATGGGACGGCGACGGGGCGGTGCGCCTGCTCGACCACGACCCGGACACCGGCACGATGCTGCTCGAACGCCTGGACGCGGCCCGGCCGCTGTCATCGGTGCCCGACGACGACACCGCCGTGGGAGTCCTGGCCGAACTGCTGGTGCGCCTGGTCGCGTGGCCCGCACCCGAGGGGTTGCGCCACCTGGCCGACATCGCCGCCGCCATGCTCGACCAGGTTCCCGCCGCCGTGCCCGTGCTGGGCGACCCGGCCGACCGGCGGCTGGTGCGGACGTGCGCGTCCGCCGTGGCCGAACTGGTCGGCGAACCCGGCGACCGCCTGCTGCACTGGGACCTGCACTACGACAACGTCCTCGCCGGGGAGCGGGAACCCTGGCTGGCCATCGACCCGAAGCCCCTCGCCGGCGACCCCGGCTTCGACCTGCTGCCGGCGCTGGACAACCGCTGGGACGAGGTGGTCGCGAGCGGCGACGTCACCCGCACGGTCCTGCGCCGCTTCGACCTGCTGACCGAGGCCCTCGGCCTGGACAGGCGGCGGGCGGCCGGCTGGACGCTCGGCCGCGTGCTGCAGAACGCGCTGTGGGACGTCGAGGACGGCGAGACCGCCCTGGACCCCGCCCAGGTCGCCATCGCCACCACTCTCCTCCGCCACCGGGCCGGATGACCTCGGAGAGGCGGGCCGTTGCTCAGGCGCGGCGGGTCGCGAGGCCCGGGTACTCCAGCACGAACCCCGCGTCGTCGTAGACGAGCCGGGCGGTGAAGTCGAACGCGGGGGCCGCGTAGTCGTAGGCGGCACGGCCCCCGCGCGTGTAGGTCTGTTCGAGCCGGCCGACGCTCAGATCGGCGGCCCGGACGTAGACCGCCGGGACCTCCGCGGTGCCGCCGGCGGGCAGGTCGAGCCGGTGCACCGGAAGCGCGTTGGTCATCGCCGAGGACTCCAGGTCGACGTCCAGGCAGCCGTCCAGGTCGGGCGCGGGCCGGCCGTCGACCGTCCAGCGTCCCTCCCGGACCTGGCGGACGACCACCTCTCCCGGACCCCCGTCGAGCAGGTTCGAGACCCTGGCGGAGCGGGTGCGCCAACGCACGTCGACCTCGATCACGTAGTCCACGGTCCACGGCGCGCCGTCCTCCACGGCGGTCGTCGTGCCGTGCAGCCGCCACCCTCCGCCCGACCGCGCGATCTGGAGGACCTCGAAGCCGGTGCGTGCCTCACGATGCTGCCAGGCGGCCGTTTCCGGGGGTTCCGCGAACGTCATGCCCGCCATCCTGGCACCAGGGGAGGACACCAGCAGGGCCGGTCGGAGGACGCCGCACCGGCGCCCGCGAGAGGGTTCTCGCAGGCGCCGGTGGGGTCGGTCAGCAGGTGCCGAGCATCGTGTTGAGCGCGCTCTTCTCCGCGCTGTCCACGGTGAGGCCGTAGTACCACTTCACCTGGATCCAGGCGCGGGCGTAGGTGCAGCGGAAGGAGCCGACCGACGGCTGCCACTCGGCCGGGTCCTTGTCGCTCTTCGCCTGGTTGACGTTGTCGGTGACGGCCCACAGCTGGGGGCCGCCGAGGTCGTTGGCGAACGACTGGCGGCGGGACGTCGTCCAGGACCAGGCACCGGACGCCCACGCCTCGGCGAGCGGCACCATGTGGTCGATGTCCAGGTCGGACGCGAGCGTCCAGGTGGCGCCGTCGTACGGCGAGTGCCAGCTGCCGGACGTCGCGGCGCACGCTGAGTCGGTGGTGACGTTCGTGCCGTCCCGCTTGAGCACGGTCTCGCGGGTGTTGCACGTCCCGGAGATGGTGATCCAGTGCGGGAACAGGTCGCGGTCGTAGGTGCTCCCGTGCGATTCGGCGGCCACGGTGAGGGTGGCCAGGCGGCTCGCGGCCGTGGCGGCGGACGGGATGTTGGGCGGTGTGGCGGACGCGGGCGCGGCCGCCGCGCCGAGCAGTGCCGCGCTCAGGGCGGCGGGGAGCGCGAGCGTGAGAAGTCGTCGCATCGGGTGCCTTTCCGCTGTCGTCCCGGGCCGGGGCGGGGGCCCCGAGGGGGAGCGGGAACGACGGCACTGCGACGGTTACATTTTCGACAAATCCGAATAAATGTCACGCTTTGCCCATGCGCGGTGCCGCCGTTGGTCGGAAGGTGACGTCTCTCGCCGCTCGAATGCCGCTGAGCTGCGACAGCACCGGAGAGGCCGGTCCCGTAACGGCGGATGAAGAGTTTTCGAACCCGCGACCCGGCGCGCGCAGAACCCGCTCTGGCGCTACACGGTGGCGAGGACGGTTTCGGCGTCGTCCCAGAGGCGGCGGGCGAGGGCGCCGTCGCGGGCCCTGGGCTTGAGCGGCTTCTCCCTGGCGACCTGGAAGTACCGTCCGGTGCCGCCGGAGTCCACCAGGTCGACGACCGGTGGGGCGGCCCTGGCCACCGGCTTCAGCGCCGGCCTGACCACTCTCATGAGCACGCCGAGGGGCCCGCCCCGGGTGGTGAGCTCCGTGCGCAGCACGCCCGGGTGCACCGCGTCGATCGTCACCCCGGCGTCCTTCCACCTCTCGGCGAACAGCGGGACCATCAGCAGGTTCGCCAGCTTGGTGTTGGCGTAGGTCCGGACGGGGTGGAAGTCCCGGCCCTCGGGCGTCCGCTCGGGGTCGACCCGGCCCGTGGTGTAGAGGGCGGCGCTGACCTGCACGACCCGGCGCAGCCGCTCCTCCAGCAGGCGGTTCAGCAGGAACGGCGCCAGGTGGTTGGTGAAGAACGCCTGCTCGAAGCCGTCCTCGTTGACCTCGCGCCGGTGGGGCCAGAGCGCCGCGTTGTGCACGAGCACGCCCGGCCCGGGATCGGCCGCGGCGAGCGCCCCGGCCAGGTCACGGACCGTGCGGACGGACGACAGGTCGCCCACGACGAGGTCCGCGCCGATCTCCCGCGCGGCGGCGGCTCCCGCGTCCGGCCGCCGCGCCACGATCGTCACCCGGTGCCCCCGCCGGACGGCCTCCGCGGCGACCACCCGTCCCACACCCCGGTTCCCACCGGTCACGACGACGCTCGACGGCTCGTCCATGGTGCCGCAGCCTAGCGGGCCGCGGCGAAATGAGCCCGTCCGCCCGAGATGACCGTCAGGCCGTCCACGGCCGCCTCGAAGAGGACCGCGTCACCGTCCTGCCAGGTGCTGACCTGGAGCACGTCGCCGGGGAAGACGGGCGCGGCGAAGCGGCCTTCGAGCTCGGCGAGGTCGGCCGGGTGGGCACCGAGGGACTCGGCCAGCGGGAGGGTGACGGCCGCGAGCGTGCACAGGCCGTGCATGATCGGGCGCGGCATCCCGGCCGCCTTCGCCGCCTCCGGGTCGATGTGCAGGTGGTGGCGGTCGCCGAGCAACCGGTAGAGGGCCGCCTGGTCGGACGATGTGCGGACGGTCAGCACGCCGTCCGGGTCGGCCTCGGGCCGGCGGCGCGACGACGGGCCGCGCTCGCCGCCGAAACCACCGCTGCCCGGCGCGAACAGCGACCACGTCGCCTCGAAGTACTCGCTCTCGACCGCCACGTCGAAGACGGCCGCGGAGCCCTTGTCCCACACGTCGGTGACGCGGGCGCTCATCTCCACCGAGCCTGAACGCGGCAGCGGCTTCAGGACGCGGAGGCGCTGGGTCCCGTGGACGGCCGTCCGCACGTCGAACGCGCCCGCCGAGCCCAGGGCGTCCGGGGCCCACTGGGCGAGGGTCAGCACGAACGTGGGCAGGACACGGAGCCTCTCCTCGAACACCAGGTCCAGGTCCGAGGCGCCCGCGCCCACCGCGAGCGCGTAGAGGATGGGCCGCGTCTCGTCGTAGGTCACCGTCCGCGCGCCGAGCGCACGCCCCTGCCACGCGCTCATGCCCCCGGCGGGAGGACGGCCTCCCGGTTCGCTCCGCTCGTTCATTGGTCGGCTCCCAGGATCAGACCGCTGGTCGGGACGCCGGTGCCGGCGGTGACGAGGACGTTGTGGACGTCGCCCGGCTGGTTCACCGAGGTGCCGCGGACGAGCCGGACGGCCTCGGCGATGCCGTTCATCCCGTGGATGTAGGCCTCCCCGAGCTGGCCGCCGTGGGTGTTGATCGGGAGCCTGCCGCAGAGCTCCAGGTTGCCGTCGGCGACGAAGTCCTTGCCCTCGCCCTTCGCGCAGAAGCCCAGCTCCTCCAGCTGCGGAAGGACGAGCGGCGTGAAGTGGTCGTAGAGGATCGCGGCCTGGACGTCGGCCGGCGTGAGGCGCGACTGGCCGTAGAGCTGCCGCCCGACCAGGCCCATCTCGGGAATGCCGGTGATCTCCGAGCGGTAGTAGCTGGTCATCATGTGCTGGTCGTTGCCGGAACCCTGCGCCGCGCCCCAGATCACGGCGGGCCGGTGCGGGAGGTCGCGGGCGCGCTCGGCGGAGACGACGACGAGCGCCTGGCCGCCGTCGCTCTCCTGGCAGCAGTCCAGGAGGCGGAGCGGCTCGGCGATCCAGCGGGACGCCTGGTGGTCCTCCAGCGTGATCGGCCGCCCGTAGAACCACGCGGCCGGGTTCGCGGCGGCGTGCCTGCGGTCGACGACGGCGATGCGGCCGAAGTCCTCGCTGGTCGCGCCGTACTCGTGCATGTAGCGGCGGGCGAACATCGCGACCCACTGGGCGGGGGTCGAGAGGCCGAACGGGTTCATCCACGCGTACGCGGCGCTGTCGGCGCTGACGTCCATCGGGCGGTCGGCCTGCCCGAGGCCGTAGCGGGTGCCGGACCGCTCGTTGAACGCGCGGTAGCACACGACCACGTCGGCGACGCCGGTCGCGACGGCCATCGCCGCCTGCTGGACGGTGCCGCAGGCCGCGCCGCCGCCGTACCCGATGCGGGAGAAGAACTTCAGCTCGCCGATACCGAGGTTGCGCGCGATGTGGATCTCGGAGTTGGTGTCGGCGGTGAAGGTCACCATGCCGTCCACGTCGGACGGCTGGAGCCCCGCGTCCACGATGGCGGCGAGCACCGCCTCGCAGGCCAGCCGCAGCTCGCTGCGGCCCGACTCCTTGGAGAACTCGGTGGCGCCGATCCCGGCGACCGCGGCCGCCCCCGGCAGCACGCTCATGCGCCGCTCCCCTGTGCTTCGACTGCGGGTAGCTCGACGGCGGGTGCTCCGGCGGCGGGCAGTTCCACCACGACGGTGCCGGTGACGTGCGGGCCGATCGCGTTGACGCCGCGCACGGCGATCTCGACCCGGCGGCCGGTGTCGTGCTTGGCGGCGACGGCGCCGGTCAGCACCATCGTGTCGCCCGGGTAGTTGGGCGCGCCGAGCCTGATCCTGATGGCCTTCACGACCGCGGCGGGCCCGGCCCAGCCCGTCACGTACCTGTCGACGAGCCCGTTGGTGGTCAGGATGTTCATGAAGACGTCACGGGAGCCGCGCTCGACCGCGAGCGACGGGTCGTGGTGGACGTCCTGGTAGTCGCGGCTCGCCAGCGCGGTCGCGACGATCATCGTTCGGGTCAGCGGGATGCTCAGCTCGGGGAGCTCCTCCCCCACCGCCACGTCCTCGTATCCCCTGCTCACGGCGTCCGCGCTCACAGGGCCGCCCCCAGCAGCTCCAGGTCGGAGGACGCGCCGCCGAGCGTCCCGGAGATCTGCTTGCCCCACAGGAAGTGGCGGTGCACCGGGTAGTCGACGTCCACGCCGATGCCGCCGTGCAGGTGCTGGACGCGGTGGACGACGTTCAGCCCGCCCTCGTCCGACCACCACTTGGCGACGAGCACGGCGGTCTCGGCGTCCTCCCCGGCGTCGACCAGCGAGAGGGCGTGCCAGAGGCAGACGCGCAGCGCGTCGATCTCGATGTAGCAGTCGGCGAGCTGGTGCTGGGCTGCCTGGAAGGTGGCGAGCGGGCGGCCGAACTGCTCGCGGCCCGACAGGTAGTCGGCGGCCATGCGCAGCGCGCCCTCCGCGACGCCGACCTGGACGGCGGCCAGGGCGAGGCGGGCCAGCCGCAGCGCCGTGGCCAGCGCGCCGTCCGGAAGGGCGCGTGCCGGGGCGCCGTCGAGGGTCAGGTGCCCGGCGACGTCGCGGCTGGTGGTCTCGGCGCGCTCCCACGACACCCCGGAGGCCGAGGTCTCCAGCAGGAACAGGCCGGGCCCCTCCGGCGACGCGGCCGAGACGAGGACGTGGCTCGCCCCGAACGGCGTCGGGACGGCGGCCTTCGTGCCGGTCAGCAGCCAGTTCTCGCCGTCGCGGGCGGCCGCGCAGCGCGGCGCGGCCGGGTCGGCGGGGCCGAACTCCTCCAGGGCGAGGGTCGGCCGGGACGTCCCGTCCGCGAAGGCCGCGGGGACGTCCTCGCCGTGCGAGGCGAGCGTGAGCGCGGCGACGACGGCGGGCCAGATCGGGACGGGCGCGACGGTGCGGCCCTGCTCCTCCAGCAGGACGGCCAGGCCGGCGGCGCCGAGGCCCGCACCGCCCGCGGGCTCGGGCAGCGCGACGCCGAGCAGGCCCGTCTCGCCGAGCTCGGCCCACAGTCCCTCGTCGTATCCGTGCCCGGACCCTTCGGCGTCCTTGATCCGCGCCTGCGTGGCGCGGTCGGTGAAGATCTGCCGGGCGAGGTCCCTGACCGCCGCCGGCTCTTCGCCGAGCGTGAAGTCCATCAGCGCTCCTTCGGTCCGGCCGGGCGGAACGCCGGCAGGGACAGGTCGGGGTCCGGGTCGATCCAGTCGAGGACGACGGGCATGCCGACCTCGACGTCCTGCGGCGCGACCCCGGTCATGTTCGCGATCAGCCGCGTCCCCTCGGCCAGCTCGATCACCGCGACGACCAGCGGGTAGTCGAACGCGGGGTGGCGCGGGTGGTGGTTGACGACGTAGCTGTGGACGTGGCCGTCGCCCGACGCCTGGACGGTGTCCCAGTCGAACGAGCCGCACTGCGGGCAGCACGGCCCCGGCGGGTGCCGCAGCGACTTGCAGTCGGCGCAGCGCTGGATGACGAGCCGGTGCTCGCGGGCCGCCTCGAACCAGAACGCGTTGTCCAGGTTGATCGCCGGGCGCGGGCGCAGCGCCTTCGGCTCCGTCTTCTCGGTGGTCTTCTCGGCGGGCTTCCCGGCGGGCTTCCCGGCGGGCTTCCCGGCGGGGCGGAACCTCAGGAGGCGCCACCGCTGCGTGGCGACGACCTCCCCCGCCCCGTCCCGGTAGGTCTTGACCGTGCTGACGAAACGTCCCGCACCGAGCGCGGTCCTCTTCTCCGGGGAGATCGACTCGACGGTCTCCTCGACGCTGACGCGGTCGCCCGGCACCAGCTCCCGGTGGAACTCGAACTCCGAGTCGGTGGCGACGACGGAGGTGTAGCCGCCCTCGGCCAGCAGCTCGGTCAGCTCGTCCGGTCCCGCGGGGTCGGCGCGGACGGACGCGGCGTACCCGCGCATCGTCCACGCCTGCATCATCGACGCGGGGGCCACGACACCGTCGCGGCCGGTGGCCCGCGCGGCCTCCTCGTCCAGGTAGACGGGGTTGCCGTCCTCCATCGCCTCGACCCAGTGCCGGATCATGGGGACGTTCACCGGGTCCTGCCCGACCCGTGGCGCGCCGTAGGGCCGCCCGACCCACGCCTGGAGCCGCGCCTCGTACTCCTCGCCGTTCCCGCTCATGACCGCCTCGACCTCGGCAGACCCAGTCCCTGGACCGCGACCATGTCGCGCAGCACCTCGTTGACGCCGCCGCCGAAGGTGTTGACGATGCCCTGCCGCGACAGCTGCTCGATCTGCCCGTGCAGCACGGCCCCCGGCGACTCGGGGCGGATCCGGCCGGCGGCGCCGAGGACCCCGGTCAGCGTCCGCTGGACCTCGATGTGCGTCTCGGTCCCGTAGGACTTGGCTGCCCCGGCCTGCGCGCCGGTCAGCGTCCCGGCGTCCACCGCCATCGTCATCTTCCAGTTCATCAGCCGCATCGCCTCCAGCTTGGCGTGGGTGCGGGCGAGGTCGGCCCGCACCCAGGGCAGGTCGATCACCCCGTTCTCGCGCGCCCAGTCGCGCACGTCCTCCCACAGCCGGATCATCCGGCCGCCGAGTGCGGCGAGCCCGATGCGCTCGTGGTTGAGCTGCGTGGTGATCAGGCTCCAGCCGCCGTCGACGTCCCCGACCACCGACGACGCGGGCACCGCGACGCCGTTGTAGTACGTCGCCGTCACGACCATCCCGCCGACCGTCGGGATCGGGCTCCAGGAGAACCCGTCGGCGTCGGTCGGGACGATCAGGATCGAGATGCCCTTGTGCTTGGGCGCGTCCGGGTTCGTGCGCGCCGCGAGCCAGATGTGGTCGGCGGTGTTGGCGCCGCTGGTGAAGACCTTGCTGCCGTCGATGACGAACCGGTCGCCGTCCCGGACGGCCCGGGTGCGCAGCGAGGCGAGGTCGGTCCCGGCCTCGGGCTCGGTGTAGCCGATCGCGAAGACGAGGTCGCCGGACAGGATGCCGGGCAGGTACGCGCGCTTCTGCTCGTCGGTGCCGAACCGCATCAGCGTGGGGCCGACCGTGTTCACGGTGACGAAGGGGAACGGCAGCCCGGCGCGCTGCACCTCGTCGAAGAAGACGTACTGCTCGGCGATCGACCTGCCCTGCCCGCCGTACTCCTCCGGCCAGCCGTAGCCGAGCCAGCCGTCGTTGCCGAGCATCTTGACGATCTCGCGGAACCGCTCGCCGCCCACGCCCTGCTCGCCGGCGCGGCGCCGCACGTCCTCGGGCAGCAGGCCCGCGAAGTACGCCCTCAGTTCCGCGCGCAGCTCGCGATGCGCCTCGGACTCACGCAGATCCATACATGCCCTTTCTCGGTCAGGGGAGGAAGCGCCCGCGGCCCGCGGCGGCGAACTCCTCGCGGAGCGCGGCCTTGTCCGCCTCGGTCATCGGGACGTACTCCGGCGAGCCCCGGCCCGCCCACCGGAACACGGGGTCGGACGTCCGCCAGCCGTCGAGCTGCAGCTCCTTCTTCTTGAGCTTTCCCGACCCGGTCGTCGGCAGCGCGTGCGAGACGCGCACGAAGCGCGGCGCGCCCTTGGTGCCGAGGTCGTCCTGGCGGGCCAGGAAGGCGGGCAGGTCCAGGTCCTCGAAGCCGACGCCCTCGGGGATCTCGATCGCCGCCATCACCTGGTCGCCGGAGCGCGGGTCCGGCACGCCGAACGCGACCGCGTCCACGATCTTCGGGTGGCGGCGGACGACGTTCTGGGTGAGCAGCGCGGAGATGTTCTCCGAGTCCACCCGGATCCAGTCGCCGGACCGCCCGCCGAAGTACAGGAACCCGTCGCCGTCGACGTAGCCGAGGTCGCCCGTCCAGTACCAGCCGTGCCTGACGCGCTCGGCGTCGGCCTCCGGGTTCCTGTAGTAGCCCTCGAACCTGGCCGCGCCGTGCACGTCGACGATCTCCCCGACGGCGGCCTCGGCGTTGGTGACGCGGCCGTGCCCGTCCAGGACGGCGGGCGCGCAGGTCTCGCGCGTCTCGGGGTTGACGATGCGGACGCCGTCGTGGGCCGGGCGCCCGAGCGCGCTCGGCGGCGCCTGCGGATCCTGCTTGATCATGCCGGCGCTCTCGCTGGACCCGTAGCCCTCGACCAGCCGCGCGCCGAAGCGGCGCAGGAACTCGGCCTTGTCCTCCGGGGACGCCTCCGTCCCGAACCCGTGCGTGAGCGTGTTGTCGCCGTCGTCCGGGCTCTCGGGGGTGGCGAGGACGTAGCCGATCGCCTTGCCGACGTAGGTGAAGAACGTCGCGCCGTAGTACCGGACGTCCGGCAGGAACCCGGACGCGGAGAACCTCCTCGCCAGGACGACGGTCGCGCCGACCGCCAGCGACGGCGCCCAGAGCGCCATGAGCGCGTTGCCGTGGAACAGCGGCATCGGGCAGTAGCTGACGTCCTCGCGCTTGACGTCGTACTTGGCGCTGTTGTTGCGGCCGAGCTCGGCGAGCCGTCCCTGCGAGCAGCGCGCCGCCTTCGACGCGCCGGTGGTCCCGGAGGTGAACAGCAGCAGCAGCTGCGTCAGCGGGGTGATCGACTCATCGGCCCCGGGCTCGCAGGCGTGGGCCGCGACCAGCTCCGGGTAGCCGTCGTCGTCGATCAGCAGGAAGCGGTCGCGCGGGACGCCGATGTCGAGGCCGTCCAGCAGCTTCAGCCCGGCCCGGTCGGTGACGACGAGCTGAAGGTCGGTGTGCCGGACCTCCTGCTCCAGGTAGGCGCCGGTCCGGGTGGAGTTGATGCCGACGATCGTCGCGCCGCCCAGTGCCGCCGCCCCGAGCCACAGGACGTACTCCGGGACGTTCTCCAGGAGCACGCCGATGTGGAAGGGCCCGTCCCGGCGCAGTGCGCGGGCGAGCGACGCGCGCGCCGCGCTCTCCCGGACCACCTCGTCCCACGACCATGTCCGCTCGCGGCTCCGCAGGCCGGGGCGGGCGTCGCCCAGCCGGGCCAGCAGCATCGCCGCGATCGTCTCGTCACGCACGCGCGGCGCCCCAGGCCGGCTCGGTGGACAGGACGCAGTGGGTGCCGCCGTAGATCGCGGTCATGCACTTGTTGCAGTGGATGCACAGCGACCGGGTCGCGGGCTCGTCCTTGATCCGGTTGATCAGGTCGGGCTCGCGCAGCAGGGCGCGGGCCATCGCGACGAACGCGAAGCCCTCCGCCATCGCGGTGTCCATGCCCGCCCTGTCGGTGACGCCGCCCAGCAGGATCATCGGCAGCCTCACCGCGGCGCGGATCTGCCGGGCGTCCTTGAGCAGGTAGAGGTCCTCGTAGGGGTAGGACTTCAGGAAGTGCTTGCCGATCAGCTTGATCCCGAGCTTGGTCGGCTGCTTCATGACCGAGGCGAACTCGTGCAGCGGCGCGTCGCCCTTGAACAGGTACATGGGGTTGAGCAGGGAGCTTCCGGCGGTCATCTGGAGGGCGTCGACCGTGCCGTCGGCCTCCAGCCACCGCGCCACCTGGATGGCCTCGTCGATCCAGAAGCCGCCGGGCACGCCGTCGTCCATGTTGAGCTTCGCGGTGATCGCGATGCGGTCGCCGACGGCGTCGCGGACGGCGCGGCCGATGTCGCGCGCCAGCCGGGCGCGGTTCTCCAGCGACCCGCCGTACTCGTCCCCGCGGTGGTTGATCTTGGGGCTGAGGAACGCGCTCGTCAGGTAGTTGTGCCCCATGTGGATCTCGATGGAGTCGAACCCCGCCTCGATCGCCATCCTGCCCGCGCGGCCGTGCGCCTCGACGACGCGCTTCAGGTCCGCATGCGTGGCGGCCTTCGCGACGGTCTGCGTGGTCAGGTGGAAGTGGCGGCTGGGCGCGAGCGCGGGGAGCTTGTTGCTCTTGGGGTTGGCGACCGGACCGGCGTGCCCGATCTGCGCCTGGACCGCCGCCCCCTCCGCGTGCACGGCGTCGGTCAGCCTGCGGAGGCCGGGCATCGCCTCGTCCCGCCAGTGGATCTGCCTGCGGTCGGTGCGGCCCTCCGGCGCGACCGCGCAGTACGCGACGGTGGTCATCCCGACGCCGCCGCGCGCGTGCCGGACATGGAAGTCGATCAGCGCGTCGGTGACCTGGCCGTCCTTGGTCAGCCCCTCGTACGTCGCCGCCTTGACGATGCGGTTCCGCAGCGTGACGGGTCCCAGCTTGGCCGGGGTGAACACGTCGGGCCCAAGGGCGGCCGCCGGGGGGTGCGGGGGGTCGTCCCCCCGCGTGCGGGTCGCGGCGGTCGCCGGGGGGTCGCCCGCCCGCAGGCGAGTCGGGTCGTTCATGTGAGAGTCCTCCATCCGGACTAGACGTTAATCAGCGGGATGTCCGGGCACTCCGGACATCCCGCTGACCGGGAGCGTCGGGCCGCTAGGCGTCCCCGCGCAGCGCGGCGGCGATCTGGTCGGCCTGGGACTGCTGCTCCACGAGCTGGCGCAGCAGCCACAGGCGCAGGACGCGGGTGACGGCGGCGGCCAGGTAGAGGGCCGCGCCGAGGACGGTCACCGCCAGGAACCCGACGGCGAGCGTCTGCAGCGAGCCCACGTCCCGCAGGTCGTCCTTGGTGAGGGACACGTTGTAGGCGACGAAGGTCCCGGCGATTCCTGCGATCATGGCCAGGACGCCGGCGATCCGCGCCGCCCCGTCGAAGCGGGGCCGGCCGGTCCTGAGCCGGTGGCGCGCGACGTCGTCCTTGAACCGCTGGCGCCGTTCCTCAGTGAGCATGATGGGTCAACCTCCCAGGTAGTCGCTGGACAGCCGGTCTTCGATCTCGGCGGGCGGGCCGGCCGCCACCACGCGCCCGTGCAGCATCAGCGCGGCGGTGTCGGCGATCGGCAGGACGGCGCGGGCGAACTGCTCCGCGACCAGCACCGACAGGCCGCCCTCGACCAGCTCGGCGACCGTCTCGTACATCCGGGTGACGATCATGGGCGCGAGGCCCATGGACAGCTCGTCGAGCAGCAGCACCGCGGGGTCGCTGCCGAGAGCGCGCGACAGCGCGAGCATCTGCTGCTCGCCGCCGGACATCGATCCGGCGAGCTGGTGGCGGCGCTCGCCGAGGATCGGGAAGCGGGCGTAGGCCCGCTCCTCCAGGTCCTCCAGCCGGGCACCGGTCCCGGTGGCGGCCCACAGGTTCTCCCGCACCGTCAGGTTGGGGAAGATCCCGCGGCCCTCGGGGACGGCGCAGACGCCGAGGCGCGCCGCGTCCTGCGCCGAGACGCCGTTCACCCTCCGCCCGGCGAACAGCAGGTCGCCGCCGGTCGGCGGGTGCAGGCCCGCGCAGACCCGCATCGTGGTCGACTTGCCGCCGCCGTTCGGGCCGAGCAGCGCCAGCAGCGAGCCGGGCCGCAGCGCCAGGTCGACGCCGTGCAGGACCTCGATGGCGCCGTAGCCCGCGCGGATGCCCCTCAGTTCGAGCAGCGGTTCCGGCGGTGCCGTGGCGGCCGGTTCGGCGACCGCGTCCGGTTCAGGCATGGCTCCCCTCCTCGGTGCCGATGTAGGCGGCGATGACCTCCGGCGACTCCTTGATCTCCCGGGGTGCGCCGGACGCGATGAGCGCGCCGTAGTCGAGGACGTGGACGGTGGAGCACAGCCGCATGACCAGCGGCAGGTCGTGCTCGACCAGGCAGATGGCGAGGCCCTCGGCGGCGAGGCCGGTGAGCATCTCGGCGAACGCCTCCGTCTCGCGCTCGGTCTGGCCGGAGGCGGGCTCGTCCAGCAGCAGCACGCGCGGCGAGGTCATCAGCGCGCGCGCCACCTCCACCACCCGGGCCCGCCCGATCGGGATGTCGGACACGTCGCGGTCGGCGACGTCGATGAGGCCCGTGCGCTCCAGGACCCGGTCGGTCTCCTCGTTCAGGTCGAACCGCCTGCGGGACGTGGCGCGCAGGACGTCGCCAGCGACGCGGACGTTGTCGCGCACGGACAGGGACAGGAACAGCTCCAGCCGCTGGAACGTCCGCGCCATGCCGCGCCGCGCGCGCTTGGCCGGGGACAGGCGGGTGATGTCGTCCCCGTCCAGGAGCACTTGGCCGGACGCGGGCCTCTGCAGCCCGGTGATGGTGTTGAACATCGTGGTCTTGCCCGCGCCGTTCGGGCCGATGAGCCCGGTGATGCGGCCTTCGCCCATGGTGAGGCTGACGTCGTCCACGGCGGTGTTGCCGCCGAACCGGACGGTGACGCCCCGGGTCGCGAGCAGGGGCGGGGTCTCAGGCATGGACCGTTCCCTTCAGGCCGAGTTCGCGGTCGAGGCGGACGCGCAGCGCGTCGGTGTAGGGCTCGTCCACGCCGACGAGTTCCAGCGGCACCGGGCGGCCCCCGCGTCCCTCCTCCAGGTAGGCGCGGCCCACGGCGGGCAGCAGCATGACGACGCACAGCGCGGCCAGGGCGAACGTCCAGGTGCCGATCACGCCGGTCAGCGCGAGGACGTACAGGACGGCGCCCAGCGCCCCCGCCCCGAACAGCAGGGGCCTGGCAGTCCGGATCGCGCGGTAGCCGTCGACGAGGTCGTGGACGAACCCGCTCGGGTTCCGGCCGACGCCCATCCCGACCAGCGCCGTCCCGACGAGGACGAGGTGGCCGAGCGCCCGGTAGACGGTGGCCATGCCCTCGTTCTCCAGGGCGAGGTCGCCGAACGTCGAGACGAGGACGGCCGAGCCGACGCCCGCCATCAGGCCGCCGAACAGGGCGCCGCTGAGGTAGCCGATGCCCGCCACCACGACGAGCATGAGCAGGGCGAGGCTGCCGACGAAGGAGAAGTTCTCCTGCGCGACGGTCCCGGTCGCCGCCGACATCAGCACGCCGCCGAGCCCCGCGATCGCCGCGGAGATCATGAAGACGCTCAGCTTCAGCCGGACGAGGTTCTGCCCGAGCATCGCCGTCGCCGCCGGGCTGTCCTTCATCGCCGCGAGCCGCCGCCCGTAGCCGCTGCCGCGCAGCGCGGCGAGCCCGACGGCGATGAGCGCGAACAGCGCGGTCGCGGTCATCAGCGAGGTCGTTCCGTCCCGCAGGTCGAGCGGGCCGACCTTGAGGGGCGGGACGACGAGCGCCCCGTCCGGGAAGAGGGTGAACCGCATCCCGAAAAGTTCGTGCTCGGTGGTGTCGCGCAGCACCATGTTCGACAGGAACTCGCCGAACGCCATGGTCGCGAGCGCCAGGTACAGGCCGCGCAGCCGCAGCGCCGGCAGCGCGACGAGCCCGCCGACCAGCGCCGCCGCCGCGACGGCGAGCAGCACGCCCTGGATGTTCGTCCGGGCTCCGAGGCCGCTGCCCTGCACGCCGAAGTGGAACGCCACCACCGTCGCGACCGCCCCGAACGCCAGCGGCGCGAGGTTCAGCTCGCCCGCGTAGCCGGTGAGGACGGTCAGCGACAGGGCGATGATCGCGAACGTCATGCCGAGCGAGAACGTCGTGACCGCGCCGTCCGACAGCAGCAGGCTGTAGAGGTAGACGACCGCGACCAGGACGAGCCCCCACACCGCCGCCGACCGGACGGTCGGCGGCCGGTACCGCTCACGGGTCCGGATCGCGGCCCCGCGCAGCCGGTCCTGGGGCAGCACCACCAGGACCACGAACAAGATGATCATCGGGAGCGAGACGCGCAGGTTGCCGGTGAACGTGCCCGCCGACGGCAGGTAGGCCAGCACGTAGTTGGCGGCCAGCCCGAGCACCATCGCGCCGGCGAAGGTGCGGGGGATGCTGCGCAGCCGCCCGAACATCGCCGCCGCGAACGCGTCGATCACCAGCAGCGTCAGCGCATTGGCGTCCAGCCCGCCGCCGCTGATCGGCACGATCAGCACCCCGGCCAGCACGGCCAGCGTCGACCCGAGCGCCCACGACAGCATCGCGGCGCGCTCCGGGTCGTGGCCGTTCAGCCGCAGCAGGTCGGGGTCGTCGACGGACCCGCGCATCACCACGCCCACGCGGCTGCGGGTGAACAGCACCCGCAGCCCCGCGGCGATCGCGACGGCGGCGACCAGGCACACGATCTCGTGGTACCGGACCACCACCCCCGCGACCGTGATCTTCGAGCCCGCGCCGAAGAACATGCCGACGGTGTGGGCCTCGTCGGGATTCCAGATCCACTGCGCCAGGTAGACGGTCCCGAGCAGCACCGCCACCGTCACGATGATCTTCGTGACGTCGGCGGTGCCGCGCAGGCCCCGCATGATGGCGGCGTGCAGGGCGGCGCCCATCGCGGGGCCGGCGACGCCGACCACGACGGTCAGCGCGAGCCACACCGGCCAGCCCCACCGCTCGGTGCAGTGCCAGTACAGGAACGTTCCGAACATGGCTTGCGCGCCATGCGCGAAGTTGAAGATTCCCGAGGTGTTGTACGTCAGCACGAGCCCCGAGGCCGCGATGGAGTACACCGAGCCGAGGACCAGGCCGAGAATGGTGTAGGTCAGGAACGTGGTCACGTGGTCACCGCCACTTGTTCACCGCCATGGGAGGACGCTCCGGCCGCCGTCGCGGTCAGGACGTCTGGGGCTTGATGACGTCGCCGGTCAGGAACTTGGTGGAGATCCGGTCGCCGTTGAGCTGCGTCCCCCACGTCTTCGGGTCGGTCTTGACGACGAAGTCGCCGCCGCACTCGAACTCGCCCGCGTTCTTCGGGTAGACCTGCTCGTACCTGGTCTTGTCCAGCTTGACCATGAGCGAGCACGACGCCGGCTTGTTGGCGCCCGGGTCGGTCGGCGCGTGCAGGCCGCCGCCCGTCCACTCGTGCACCTTCGACAGTTCGTTGATCACGCACTGCCGGGTGAGGTCCGAGCCGCACTTGCTCGCGGACTGCGCCCACAGCAGGAACGCCGAGGTCGCCTGCATGCCGAGCAGCGCGACCTTGCCCTTCTCGGCGCTGACGAGGTCGGTGTACTGCTTGACCGCCGGGACCTTGTCCGCGTTCTCCAGCGGCTGGAAGATCATGCCGACGTGCAGGCGGTCACCCGCGCCGGAGGTGTTCCACTTGGAGACCAGCGAGCTGTACCAGGTCGCCTCGAACACGTAGGTGGGGTCGGCGCCCGCCCGATCGATCGACTCCAGCAGGTTGAACTGCCCCGGGTCGGGCGAGTCGGACGTCCACAGGTACTTCGCCCCGCAGTCCTTGATCTTCTTGGCGAACGGCATGTAGCTGCTCTCGCCCGCGTCGTTCAGCCGGACGCCGCACTCCAGCGGCTTGACGCCGATCCCCTTCATCGCGCTCGCGACCTTGTTGGTGCCGGTGCTGACGGCCGGGGACGTCGACAGCAGCAGATCCGTCCTGTCCTTGTAGTCGGGGAACATCTTCTGCGCGATGCGCAGCGCCCCGATGTTCATCATGTCCACCGGGTACGGGACGGCCTCGTACTTCATCGGGCCCATCGCCGCGTTCGGGCCGACGGTGAAGCCGGCGACGGTCGGCAGCTTGCAGCCCACGCGGTACTGCTCGGCGGCCTCGTCCATCGCGAAGCCCTGCCCGACGAGCATGAAGTCCTGCTTGCAGGACTCCTGCACCACCTTCGCGGACTGCATGTAGGCGGCGTCGTACTGGTTGCCCTTGATCTTGCGCCCGTTGATGCCGCCCTGCCCGTTGCACCAGTCGATCATGGCGCTGACGGCGTCGCCCATCTCCTTGGACAGGCCGGGCGCCGAGGTGAAGCCGCGGTCGTCGCCGAACCCGATCGCGATCTGGTCGTCGGTGACGCCCTGGTCGGTCCTGCCCTTGGCGTCGCCCGGTCCGCACGGCGACGGCAGCGTCCCGAACGCCTTGGCGCCCGCGCCCGCGCTCGCGCTCGCGCTCGCGCTCGCGCCGCCGCCCGGCCCGTTCCCGGCGGCCGTCCCGTCGGTGCCCGAGCGGTCGCTGGCACAGGACGTCGTCACGAGCGCGACCGCGACGGCTCCCGCCGCGAGGCGTCCGATCTTGTCGAGCTTCATACGGACGTACTCCTTTCACCGGCGCGCGCGGACGCGGCCGGTGGCATGGGGTGGGTGAGGTGATGTCAGGCGGGGGGCGTGGTCTGTGTCGCCGCCGGTTCAGCCGAAGTGGGCCTGGCCGCCGTCAAGCGGGATGGTGGCTCCGGTGAGGTAGCGCATGGCGGGCTGGACGAGCGCCACCACGGCCCTGCCGATGTCGTCCTCGCAGTCGCCGATGTAGCCGAGGGGGATCGTCTTGCGGAACTCCTCGGCCTCCTCGGGGTTCGTCTCCGCCCACCACTTCAGCCCGGGAGAAAGGGCGTGCGGGGCGATGCTGTTGGCGCGGATCCCGTCCGGCCCCCACTCGGCGGCGGCCGTGCGGGTCAGCGACCGGAGCGCCTGCTTGGCGGCCGCGTAGGCGCCGAAGGTGGTGGGATCCCAGCGGACCATGGCGGAGGTGACGAGGTTGACGATGCTGCCGCCGCCGCGCGCCTTCATGTGCGGGTGGCACGCCCTCATGAACGCGAACGCGGCGAACGGGCCGGTCGTGAACCCCTTCCGGAACGCGCGGTCGCTCATCTCCAGGAGCGGCCCGTAGGCGCCGGAGTAGGCGTTGTTGACGAGGATGTCGACGCCGCCGAACGTCTCGGCGACCCGCTCGACCACCGCGGGGATCGCCTCGGTCTCGGCGACGTCGCACACGAACGCCTCGGCCTTCGCGCCGCGCGCCCGGACCAGCTCGCACGTCGCGTCGAGCTTGGCCCGCGTCCTGCCGAGCGCGGCGATCGCCGCGCCCTCCGACGCCAGCGCGAGCGCGATGCCCTGCCCGACGCCCTGTCCCGCTCCGGTCACGATCGCGACCTTGCCGCTGAGGCTTCCCATGTAACGACTCCGCTCAGTCCTGCTTCGCGCCCAGCCCGGTCCCCCGCGCCGCACGCGGCAGGGCCCGGACTGAATCAGTCCTGGTGAGGGCCCATGGTGATGTGATGGGGACCACGTGAAGTGACCAGTCCCGCTCACCGGGAATCACCGCGACCTGAGGTGCGGGCGGCGGTCCCGCTGAGCGGAATGCCCTGGTGAAGCCCGTGGTGGGGCGGCCGACAATGAGCGCGTCCGGCGAGGAGGAGGGGTCCCCATGGAGATCGTCCGGAGGCTGACCGGTCCCGGTGGCGAGTTCGAGCTGCGGGAGGAGGACGTGCTCGGCGCCCGGATCCCGGTGTTCGCGAACCGCGCCCGCAGCCTCGGCGAGGTGCTCGTCGACTCGGCGTCCCACGGCGACCGCGACTACATCGTCACCGCGGACCGGCGGCTGAGCTTCGCCGAGCACGCGGCCGCCGTCGCCTCCATGGCGAAGGCGCTGCGGGACGACCTCGGGGTGCGCCCCGGAGACCGCATCGCGATCGACGCCGCCAACAGCCCCGAGTGGATCGTGTCGTTCTGGGCGGCGATCGCCGCGGGGGCCGTCGCGGTCGGCTACAACGCCTGGTGGGCGCCCCGCGAGATCGAGTACGCCCTCGGGCACACCGACCCGAAGGTCGTCATCGCCGACGAGAAGCGGGCCGCGCTGATCTCCGAGGACGTGCTGACGGTGGAGCGGGACGTCCCGTCGCTGACGCGCCGCTACCCGGACGCCGTCCTGGAGCCGCCGCGGGTCGCCGAGGACGACCCGGCGGTCATCCTCTACACCAGCGGGACGTCGGGCCGCCCCAAGGGGGCCGTCCACTCGCACCGGAACCTGACCTCGGTGATCGAGTACCACCGCTTCAACGACGCCCTGATGCGCGCCTTCGGCGACCCGGTGGACCCCGCGTCCCGCCGCTACCTGCTGGCGCTGCCGCTGTTCCACATCGCGTGCCTGCACAACCTCGCCGTGCCCCGGCTCGCCACCGGCACCGCCGTGATCATGCACGAGGGCGGCTTCGACGTGGACAAGGTGCTCGGCCTCATCGAGCGGGAGCGCGTGACGAACTGGGGCGCCGTCCCCACCATGGCGCACCGGATGATCGAGCACGGCGACCTGGCCAAGTACGACGTCTCCTCGCTCACGGCGTTCTCGCTGGCCACCGCGCCGTCCTCACCGGCGTTCAAGGAGCGGCTGCGCGCGGTGTTCCCGCCCGCGAAGGGCGGCCTGGTCGACAGCTACGGGCTCACCGAGTCGTGCACCGGCGTGTCCACCGCCACCCCCGCCGACCTGGCGGAGGCGCCGGGGACGCTCGGCCGCCCGTCGGTCGGGGTGCAACTGGAGATCCGCGACCCCGACGACAAGCCGCTCCCCGACGGCGTCGAGGGCGAGGTCTGCGTCCGCAGCGCCTACAACATGGTCGGCTACTGGCGCGACCCCGAGGCCACCGCCCGCGCGTTCGACGCCGACCGCTGGCTGCACACCGGCGACATCGGCATGGTCGAGCAGGGCCGGCTGCGGCTCACCACCCGCCGCTCCGACCTGATCATCCGCGGCGGCGAGAACGTCTACCCGGCGGAGATCGAGAACGTCCTCGCCGAGTACCCGGGGCTGCGCGAGTGCATCGTCATCGGCGTCCCGCACCCCGATCTCGGCCAGGAGGTCGCCGCGGTCGCCGTCTTCGCCGACGCCCCGCCCACCGCCGAGGATCTGGCCGACTTCGCCCGGGAGCGGCTCGCCTACTTCAAGGTCCCGTCCCGCTGGCACGTCACCACCCACCCCCTCCCCCGCAACGCGACCGGAAAGGTGCTCCGCAAACAGGTCGAGACCGAGGTCCTCTGATCCGCCCGCAGCGCCGGGACGGGGATCCCGGCGGCGGGCGCCGTCAGCCGGCCGCCCCCTGGAGGGAGGCGGGGCGCCCGAGCTGCTCGGCCTGGAAGTCCTCCCAGGTGTGCGCGCCCCGGTCGGTCCCTTCGATGGAGAGGTTGTCGCCGGCGCGGTAGGCGCGCCCGGCCTTCCCCGGGATGCGGACGGGCATCGTCGCGCGGCGCTTGCCGCTCGCCCGCAGGTATCCGCGGATGAGCGCGCCGATCGGGAACACCGCGGGCCCGGCCAGGTCGGGGACGCGGCCGGCCGGTTCGCCGAGCGCCAGTTCCACGAGCCGCTCCGCGACGTCGCGCGCGTCCACCGGCTGGAAGCGGAGCCCGCCCGGGACCGGCACCACCGGGGACTTCGCCATCCCCCGCACCACCTTGAACACCAGGTCGTGGAACTGCGCGGCCCGCAGGATCGTGAACGGCACGCCCGACTCCGTCACGATCCGCTCCACCTCCATCTGGGTCCTGAGCCAGGCCACCGGCACGCTGTCGGCACCGATGACCGAGATGAGCACGAGGTGCCTCACCCCCGCGCGCGACGCGGCGCGCACCATGTTCCGCGCGACCACGTCATCGCCCTTGTTGCCGCCCGCGAGGTGCATGACGGTCTCGATGCCGTCCAGCGCGGCGTCGATCCCCTCGTTCTCGGACAGGTCGCCGGTCACGTACTCGACGCCGTCCGCGGGCTCCCGCCTGCTGCGGCTGAGCACCCGCACGGCCTGCCCGGCCTCCCGCAGCCGCGGCACGACCTGCCGCCCGAGGGTGCCCGTCCCACCGGTGACCAGGATGGTCGATGTCATGACTCCTCCAAGCGGATCCGCTGTGTCGTTACTCCTCCACGACCCCCCGCACCCCGAGAACGTGACATCGACGCGTCCCGGCTAGTGGCGCCAGGCGGCGATCACGTCGTCGGGGCCCCAGCTCAGGGCGACATCACCGGTGAAGTCCGTGCCGGAAAGCGAGACCACGACGAGGCCCGCGGTCGCCGGGTCCAGGCCGGGCACCTCGACGGCGGCGCGGCGGAGCTCCGCCAGGTCGCGGTCGTCGAACGGCCCGTTGAGCCACTTGATCGAGCCGGCGAAGCGGATCCGGTTCGCCACGGGGGCGCGGTCGGCGCCGACGAGGTCGATCTCCGGGTCGAAGCGGCGGTTCCACCAGCCGCCGACCGCGCCGACGTCCGGCCAGGGCAGGTCCGACAGCTCCAGGGCCTGCCGGACGAGCGGCTCCACGGCCCGGCCCCGCCAGGACGTCCAGCGGCGCTCGACCAGGCGGAAGCCCGTTTCGGGCCGTCCCCGGCGGGCCTGCTCGTGCGCCGCCCGGAGGACCGCCAGGTAGAGGCGCATGCTGCTGTCGGCGATCCGGTACAGAGCGGGCCTGCCGGGCTTCGTGGAGACGGGGTGCTCCTCGACGAGGACGTGCTTGTCGCGGGTCAGCCGGCGCAGGAGAGGCGACAGGGTCCCGGACGGGAGCGCCTCGCCGCGTCCACCGGCCGCCGCGGCGATGTTGGCGTGCGTCCGGTCGCCGGAGCCGATCGCCTCCAGCACGCGCCGCGCCGTGTCGGGGTTGGGGAACTCCGCCAGGAGGGACGCTTCCGGCACACCGAACAGGGCCGCGGCCGGGTCGGCGCACTCGTCCCGCATGAAGTCCAGCGCGGGGGTGGCATGGGGCCAGGTGCGGACGATGCCCGGCAGTCCTCCGGAGACCAGGTGCGCGTCGATGGCGTCGG
The DNA here is from genome assembly GCF_013409045.1 of Actinomadura citrea. Taxonomy (NCBI): domain Bacteria; kingdom Bacillati; phylum Actinomycetota; class Actinomycetes; order Streptosporangiales; family Thermomonosporaceae; genus Actinomadura; species Actinomadura citrea. The sequence continues at coordinate 7,442,858 of NZ_JACCBT010000001.1, forward strand.
CGGCGCCGAGTCCGAGCGCCCGGCCCAGGTCGGCCGGATTCAGCGGACCGAGCACCAGGTTGTCGGCCCGCCCGTAGAACGGGCGGTCGTAGGCGGTGAGGCGCTCCATCATGTGCAGGTCGCTGCCGAGGAGCAGGAGCAGGACGGGCTTGGACGACAGAAGCCGATCCCACGCGGTCTGCAACGCGCCGTCGAACACCGGGTCCTGCTCGGCGAGCCACGGCAGTTCGTCCAGCACGACGATGGACGGCGTGTCCGGCAGGGTCGCCGCAAGGACCCTGAACGCGTCAGGCCAGTTGCCGCCGTCCAGCCGAGGGACGAGATCGGGCTCGCTCGGCAGCGCCGATTCCCTGAGGTCGCGGGTGAACGAGGCCACCGCCTCGACCGGCGACGCCCCCTTCGTGGCGGCCGAGAACAGGTACGGCACCCCGGCGAGGTCGCAGAACTCCTGGACGAGCCGCGACTTGCCGACCTGGCGGCGACCGCGCAGGGCGACCGCCGTCCCGGCCCCCGTGGCCGCGACCCGCTCCAGACGCTTTCCCAAGAGCGCCAGCTCGGCCGTCCTCCCGATGAACACCAGGCCCCCAAGCTCGTAGCTCGAATCTATGTAGATTCAGTCTACGTAGATGAGAACTACCAAGGAAGGGCCGATGCCGGTGGAACTGTCCGTCGCCCTGGCCGCGACCTCTAACGGCGGTGGCCTCACGAACCGTGACGGCCGGACTGGGGGCCGCCCCCGGGGTGTGATTGAGTCGAGCGGTGCGCCTCACCATGATCGCGGCCCTGGCGGTCACCGCCCTGGCCGCCGCCGGCTGCGCGGACGCCACGGCCGAGGCGGACGCCGTCGACGACGCCCGCGACAAGGTCAGGCAGGTGAGCAACGCCATGTACGGCACCCGGCTGGTCAAGGCGGACGACATCGGCCACCACATCGCGGACCTCAAGGGCGTCGAGGTCCTGAACGTGTCGGGCGCCGGCACCGGCACCCCGGGCGGCGTCCGGGTGACCGTGCGGGTCTCCGGCGTCGCGCTACGCGGCGAGGGCCTGTTCCAGGGGCCCGGTCGGGTCACCGCGAACCGCTGCTTCGAGCTGGCCTTCGACGGCAGGCCCGGCGAGTGGGACACCGCCCCACCACCCGCACCCTGCCCCGACGGCGCACCCCCGACGTTCGCCCCATGGCCCGAGGCACCGCCGGTCTCCGCCGCGCGCATCGAGCGGGCCCTGCCCAAGGTGAACGCGCTTCCCTCGGGCCGGGGCGTGGAGGAGAGGGACGTCCGCGCAGCGTTGGCGAAGCTCGGCCTGCACCCCGCGATCAGGATCGAGACCGAGCCCCAGTCCGACTTCGCCGTCGGCGTGGCCCTGCACTCCGACGCCACGCCCCCGGGCAAACCGCGCTGCGTCCTCGCCAGGGTCTCCCCGGGCAAGACCAAGGCATGGGTGCCGTCCCCGACCGAGGCCAGGCAGGGCTGCAAGGCCCACATCGCCCTGGGGACCGGCCGTTAGCGCGCCTCCCGAGAATCAGCCGGAATCCAAGATCTCGAAGGCGTCGCCGGCGACGCCGACGGCCTGGTCGTCGTTGATGGAGATCATGCGCCAGGTCCCGCCGAGTTCGCGGGCCAGCCGGTCGTGCCGCGCGGCCCGCCCCCGGTTCCGGTGGGGCAGCACCACGAAGGGGACCAGGCCGAGCCCGGCGGTGGAGTCGACGGTTCCAGGGTCGTCCGCGGCTTGCAGCGCCCGCAGGTCGGGCCCGGCGAGAGCCGCTCCCGCCGAGATCCCCGCATAGGCCAGGGCCCCGTCGGCGACGGCGGTCGCGGCAAGGCGGTCGAACCCGCTGCGGCGGACATGTTCCAGCAGGAAGATGGGATACCCGCCGGTGACGAACACCACCTGGGCTCCGTCCAGCGCACGCCGTAGGTCGTCACCTGCGGCGCGTTCGAGATCGAGGACGTCCACCGCCACCCCCTCCGTCCCGAGCAGCTCGGCGGCGACACCGACGAACGGTGCGGACGGCAGAGGATTCGCCGCCGTGGGGATCAGCACCGCCCGGCGCGGCACGACCGGCAGCGAGCCCAGCCAGGCGGGCAGCGCTCCCAGCCCGGCCGACCCCAGGAACAACCGCGCCGCCAAGAAGGTCACCCCCTGATTCTCTCCCGCCCTGGACACGGCCGGGGAGCGGTCAGGACGCAGGAGTGGCGGTGCGTCAGGGTCCAGGAGTCGATGGAGTCAGCGGAGGGGGCGGAAGAAGTCCTTGAGGTCGTCTGCGAGTAGGGCGGGTTCCTCGTGGGCGGCGAAGTGGCCGCCGCGGGGCATGGCCGTGTATCTCGTCAGGTTGTAGGTGCGCTCGGCCCAGGTGCGGGGTGGGTGAGCCAGGTCGGCTGGAAAGAGGGCGAGGGCCGTGGGGACGTCCACCTTCTCCACGCGGCGGGTCAGGCCCTGGTCGTACTCGTAGTAGGGGCGGAAGGACGTTCCGATGGTGTTGGTGAACCAGTAGAGGGACGCCTGTGTCAGGACGAAGTCGTCGCTGAACCGGGAGGACAGGTCGCCTCCGCAGTCGCTCCAGGCCCGGTACTTCTCCACGATCCAGGCGAGCAGCCCGGTTGGAGAGTCGGCCAGGCCATAGCTCAGCGTGATGGGGCGCGTGCTCTGTTGGTGCTGGTAGCCGCCCTCCTCGATGCTCCAGGCCGTCACGGAGTCGAGGTGCGCTTGCTCCTGCGGGGTGAGGCTCGCGGGGTCGTAGGCGGTGGGGGCGGCCACCGCCAGGACGTGGATGCCGACGAGGGCTTCGGGGTGGGCCTCCGCCAGGCGGGCGCTGATTCCGGCGCCCAGGTCGCCGCCGTGGGCGGCGTAGCGGGCGAAGCCGAGTTCGTCGTGCATGAGGCGGTGCCAGAGTTCGTGCGTCTGCTCCGCTTCGAGCGACGGGCGCTGCGGTGAGAACGCGAAGCCGGGGAGGGACGGGACGATGACGGTGAACGCGTCGGTCGGGTCGCCTCCGTATCGCGATGGCGCGGAAAGGCGGCGGGCCAGGTCCACCAGTTCGAGGACGGTACTGGGCCAGCCGTGCGTCAGGATGATCGGCAGGGCGTCCGGGTGCTCTCCGTCGAAGCGGAGGTAGTGGACCGGTGTTCCGCCGATGTCCGCGAAGCGGGACGGGAGCGCGTTGAGGGCGGCCTCGTGGGTGCGCCAGTCGTAGCCGTCCGCCCAGTAGGCGGTGAGGCGTCGCAGCGCGGCGGGGTCGGTGCCGGCGCTCCATCCGGGGGCGGGCCAGGGGTCCGGCCATCGGGTGCGGCGCAGCCGCGAGCGCAGGTCGTCCAGGTCGGCGTCGGGCACGGCGATCACGGGAGGCGTCACGGGCGCGCGTCCTCCGGTCCGAGGGTCTGGACGATCGCCGCCCTCGTCGCCTCGCGCGGCTCCGGTTCGGTGGTGAGCAGGGCGTGCATGACCATCCCCTCCAGCAGCGCGTCCAGGCGGGCGGCGGCGTCGGGGCCGGTGAAGCGGGCCAGCACCGCGCGGCTTCCCGCCGTCCACGCCTGCGTGAGGGCGCGGAGGGCGGGCGCCCTGAGCGCCGCGAGGTGGAGTTCGAAGCCGAGGGTCGCACTGCGCCGCCGGGCCGGCCCCCCGTGCACATAGCCGACCAGGACGTCGACGAGTTGCTCGCGGCTCCCGACGTCGGCGAACAGGTCCTCGAACGCCGCCGATGCCACGTCCACGTACCGGGCGAACGCCTGCGCGTGCAGGTCGCCGAGACCGGCGAAGTGGTAGGTGACCGAGCCGAGCGGCACGCCGGCCCGGGCGGCGATGCTCCGGTGGGTCGCCGCCGCCGCGCCGTCCTCCGCGATGGCGTCGAGGGCGGCCTCGACGATGCGCGCCTTGCGGTCCGGGTCGTTGCGGCGTGTCCGCCTGCGGTCCTCCGCTGGTTCCGTCTCCCCCATATGTACAAACGTACACGAATCTTAGGAACAAACGTACATATCTGTCATCGCAGGTCAGCGAGGGCGGGGTGGGTACTTGGCGACGAAGAGGCCCTCGGCGGTCACGCAGTCTTCGCCGCCGGCCCGGATGGCTCCCACCGTCCGGATCTTGCGGCCGTCCACGGAGACCTGGCGGGCGCTGATCGTGAGGGGCTCGAAGAGGGGCGTCAGGCGGTGGTAGCGCAGGGTGAGCTCCGCTGTCATGCCGGACTTGCCCGCCCATCCGTTCGCCACGCCGAGGGTGTGGTCCAGGAGGAGGGCCGAGATTCCGCCGTGGACGCTGGACGGCGGCCCCTGGTAGGGCAGGCCCAGCGTCGTGGTGGCCTCGATGGTGCGGGAGTCCGCGGCGGTGTACTCCAGCGGCGGGGCGATCGGGTTCTCGGGGCCGGTGACCGGGTCGTGGCGGGTGTTGCCGTCGCCGCGCCACATGTCGACCAGGCGGTCGCGCAGCGGCGGTGCCGCCGCCTCCAGGTCGTCGGCCACGGCGTTCAGGCGGGCGGCCACGTCCGACATGTCGGCACCCGAGAGGTCTCCGGAGCCGACCAGCGCGTCGAGGACGCGGCGGGCCGCCGCGGCCGCCGCGTCCACACCGGTCGCCTGCGCCTCGGCCTGAAGGTCGAGGGTCATGACGCCGCTCCGGACGGCTGCGGGTCGCGCGGGAGGCCGAGGAGGCGCTCCCCGATGATGTTCAGCTGGACGTCGGTGGTGCCGCCCGCGATCGACATGTTGCGGGAGTTCAGGAACATCCAGGTCGGGTCGTCCCTCCCGCCCTCGCCCTCGCCGGAGAGCGCCTCCGGGCCGATCCAGTCCACGGCCGTCTCCCACACCTGCTGGATGTGCTCGACGCCGATCAGCTTGCTGATGCTGGACTCGGCGCCGGGCCGGCCCCCCGCGAGCGAGCGCAGCGTCGTGCGCAGGCCGAACAGGCTGCTCGACTGCGCGTCGCAGAGGATGCCGCCGAGCGTGGTCAGGCGCTCGTCGCCGGCGTCCGCGGCCAGCCTGATCAGGGCCTCGCCGCCGCTGCCGAGGGACGAGTCGTTCGAGAGCGAGACGCGTTCGTCGGCGAGGGTCGTGCGGGCGAGCTTCCAGCCGTCGCCCGGCGCCGCGACGAGGAGGTCGTCGGGGATGAACACGCCGTCCAGGAACACCTCGTTGAACAGGGTGTCGCCGGTCAGCTCGCGCAGCGGCCGGATGTCGATGCCGGGCGACCTCATGTCGAGGAGGAAGTACGACAGACCCTTGTGCTTCGGGACGGACGGGTCGGTGCGCGCGAGCAGGATGCCCCAGTCGGCCTCGCGGGCCATGGACGTCCACACCTTCTGGCCGGTGATCTTCCAGCCGCCCTCGGCCTTCTCCGCGCGGGTGGCGAGGGCGGCGAGGTCGGAGCCCGCGCCCGGCTCGGAGAACAGCTGGCACCAGCGGATGTCGCCGCGCAGGGAAGGGGGCAGGAACCGCTCGTGCTGGGCGGGCGAGCCGTGCGCGATCAGCGTCGGCACCACCCAGTTGCCGATGATCATGTCGTGGGCGCGCAGGCCGGCGGCGCGCATCTCCTCGGCGATGACGAGCTGGGTGACGGCGCCGGCGCCCTTGCCCCAGGGCTCGGGCAGGTGGGGGGACGTGTAGCCGCGGTCGGCGAGGTAGGCGGAGCGCTCCTCGCCGTCCAGGGCCTTGGCGGGCTCCAGCTCGGCCCGGACCTCGGCGCGGATCCGCTCGGCCTCCGGGGGAAGTCCGACGCGGAGTTCGCGGCGGACGCCGTCGAGGGTGAGGCGGGCGACGCGGCGGCGCCAGGACGCGGTGGAGCCGAGCAGGACGCGGAGGGTCTGGGCGCGGCGCAGGTAGAGGCTCGCGTCGTGCTCCCAGGTGAAGCCGATGCCGCCGAGTGTCTGCACGCAGTCCTTCGCGGTCTGGAACGCGGCCTGGACGCTGGTGGCCCCGGCGACGGCGGCCGCGAGCGACGCCTCCCGCGCCCGCCCCTCGTCCTGGGCGCGGGCGGCGTCCCAGGCGCAGGCGCGGGCCTGCTCGGCGTGCGCGAGCATCCGGGCGCAGCGGTGCTTGACCCCCTGGAACTGCCCGATGGGACGGCCGAACTGCTCGCGGACCTTGGCGTACTCGGCGGCGGTCGCCGTCGCCCGGTCGGCCAGGCCGGAGGCTTCGGCGGAGAACAGGACCGCCGCGAGGTCGCGCACGGCCTGTGCGTCCAGATTCAGGACTGAACGGTCGGAGACCATCCGGTTCTCCGCCCCGACCCGGGCCAGCCGACGGGTCAGGTCGTGGCTGGGCAGCTCGTCCACCCTCACGGCGTCCCGGGGCAGCACGATCCAGGCCATCGCGTCGCCGTCCTTCACCGGGAGGACGAGGACGTCCGCCCGCGGGGCGCCGAGGACGGGTCCCGACGTGCCGGTCACCGTGATCTCGCCGCCCGCGCGGGAGAGCGAGAGCGTCCCCGCGTCCAGGCCCACGGCGCCGACCGTGCTCCCGTCGGCGAGGGACGGCAGGTGCTCGGTGTGCCCCGCCCGGTCCAGCACGGCGCTCGCCAGCACCGTCGGCAGGAACGGCCCCGGAGCGACGGCCCGCCCCAGCTCCTCCAGGACGACGGCCAGTTCGACCAGACCGTAGCCCGCACCGCCGGCGCCCTCGGGAAGGTGCAGGCCGAGCAGGCCCTGCGCGGCGAGATCGTCCCAGAACGCGGGCGCCTGCTCCCGCTCGGCGTCCACGGCGGCGCGGACGGCCGCTGGGGTCACCTGCCGGGAGGCGAACGCGCGCACGGCGTCGCGCAGGTCGCGGTGCTCCTCGGTCAGCCCGATGGTCATGTGCTCCTCAGATCCGTTCGATGATGGTGGCCGTGGAGTGCGCGCCGCCCGCGCACATCGTGACGAGCGCCGTCGACTTGTCGGACCGCTCCAACTCGTTCACGGCCTGGGTGATGAGTCGCGCGCCGGTGGAGCCGACGGCGTGTCCGAGGGCGATGGCGCCGCCGTTGACGTTGACCCGGTCCATGTCCGCGCCGTGCACCGAGGCCCAGGACAGGACGACCGACGCGAACGCCTCGTTGATCTCCACGAGGTCGATGTCGGACAGCTTCATCCGGGCCCGGTCCAGCACGTGCCGCGTCGCCTCGATCGGCCCGTCCAGGTGGTAGTACGGGTCGGAGCCCACCATCCCGGACGCGACGATCCGGGCGCGGGGGCGCAGCCCCAGCTCGGCGGCCCGGTCCGCCGCCATCAGCAGCACCGCCGCGGCGCCGTCGCTGATCTGCGAGGAGTTGCCCGCGGTGTGGACACCGTCCGGGAGGACCGGCTTCAGCCCGGCGAGCGCGTCGGCGGTCGTGTCGCGCAGGCCCTGGTCGCGGGTGACGACGGCGGTCTCCCCGGTGGGGCCCTCCTTGGTCATGACCGGCGCCTCGATCTCCAGGATCTGGCCCGCGAAACGGTTCTCCGCCCATGCCGTGTTCGCCTTGACCTGCGATGCCAGCCCGAACGCGTCCGCGTCCTCGCGGGTGATGCCGCGCTTCTTCGCGATGCGCTCGGCCGCGGTGAACTGGTCGGGCATGTCCAGCTCCCATCCGTCCGGCGCCGGGCTGCCGGTCTCCGGCGTGAGCGCCCCGCCGAGGAAGACCCGGCTCATCGCCTCGACGCCGCAGCCGATCCCGGTGTGGACCGCCCCGGACGCGATCAGCCCGGCGACGAGGTGCACGGCCTGCTGGGACGACCCGCACGCGCAGTCGATCGTGGTGCACGCCGTCTGGTACGGCAGGCCCGCGTACAGCCAGGCGTTGCGGGTCACGTTGTTGGACTGCTCGCCCGCCTGCGTCACGCACCCGCCGACGACCTGCCCCACCGTCGCGGCCTCGACCCCGGCGCGGTCGAGCAGCCCGCGCTGCGCCGCCCCGAGCAACTGCGCCGGATGGAGCCCCGAAAGGGCCCCGTACCGCTTGCCGACCGGAGTCCGGACGGCATCGACGATGACGGCCTCGGGCATGGAGGACACTCCTTCACTACGAACAAGCAGATCAGTCGCCGCAGACGCGGGCGGGGCGGCCGGGCACGGCCGCGGCCACCGCCTCGAAGAGGGTCGCCAGGTTCAGCGTCATGATGCGAGACTAGAATTCATTCTCATTCGGGCACAACGGATGTCCCACTCAACGGTCCGGGCCGCTCAAACGGCCGCTTCGGACCCGCTCAGCGGGACGTCCCCGGCCGCGGAACTAGAATACGTACTAGCCTCCGCGCGGACGATCCCGATCACCGACCCGGAGGCTCTGATGAACGCTGACCTCTCCCTGGCGGGCCGTACCGCCGTCGTCACCGGCGCGGGCGCGGGGCTGGGCCGCTGCGAGGCCCTCGCCCTGGCCGCGCGGGGCGCCAACGTCGTCGTCAACGACATGGGCCCGGCCGCCGAGGAGGTCGCCGCCGAGATCAAGCGGGCGGGCGGCCAGGCCGTCGCGGTGACCGGGGACGTCGGCGACTGGTCGATGGGCGACACGCTGGTGTCGGCCGCGGTCGACACGTTCGGCTCCCTGGACGTCCTGGTCAACAACGCGGGCGTGCTGCGCGACAAGATGCTGTTCAACCTGTCGGAGTCGGACTGGGACGACGTCATCCGCGTCCACCTGAAGGGCCACGCGTCGGTGTCGCGGGCCGCCGCCGTGCACTGGCGTACCGCCAGCAAGGCCGCGGGCGGTCCCGTCTACGGACGGGTGGTCAACACCGCGTCGGAGGCGTTCCTGTTCGGGTCGGCCGGCCAGCCGAACTACTCGGCGGCGAAGGCCGGCATCGTCGCTCTCACGCTGTCGACGGCGGCGGGCCTCGGCCGGTACGGGGTGCGCGCCAACGCGATCTGCCCCCGGGCCAGGACGGCGATGACCGAGGCGACGTTCGCCGAGGGCACCTCCCCCGGAGGGCTGGACTCCATGGCGCCCGAGCGGGTCGGGACGTTCGTCGGCTACCTCGCGTCCCCGGCCGCGGAGAAGATCAGCGGGCAGGTGTTCGTCGTGTACGGCGACATGGTCGCGCTGATGGCCGCGCCGACCGTGGAGCACAAGTTCACCGCCGCGGACGGCGTCTTCTCCGTCGAGGAGCTCGGTGAGCAGGTCACCCCGTACTTCGAGGGACGTGAGCCGCACAGGACCTACGCCGCCTACAGCGTCGCCGCGCTCGACGACACCGGCACCAGCAAGCACTGAAGCGCGGACGACGGCCGCCCCCGCGAGGCGAGGGCGGCCGTCGTCCGCTCAGAACACGTCCGCGCCGCGGAGGGTGGCCTCGGCGCCGCCGTCCACGTAGATGACCTGGCCGGTCATGTGCGTGTTGACCGGGGAGATCAGCCAGCGCAGCGCAGCTGCGATCACCTCGGGGCCGGCGAAGCCGTTCAGCGGCATCGGGACGGCCTCCTTCATGATCTCGAACATGCCCTCGTCCTCGAAGAGCGGAACGGTCATCGGCGTCCTGACGACGCCCGGCGCGATCGCGTTCAGCGGGATGCCCGCGCCCGCCCACTCGGGGGTGGCGCAGACCCGGCGCATCCACTGCGCGAGCGCCGACTTCGACGACGGGTACAGCCGGCCGCCGGCGCCGCTCTCCTCGACCTTCGTCGCCGCCGCGATCGCAGCCGGCTCGTCCAGGTCCAGGCAGGCGCGGACGGTGCCGTCGTCCACCGGGTGGGTGCCGGAGATCGAACCGACCACGGCGGCGCGCGGCGCCCCGGCCTTCGCGAGCGCGGGCCGCAGCCCGTCCAGCAGCCCGACGACACCGAAGAAGTTCACCTTGACGGGCATGATCGTGAAGTCGGAGACGCCGGCGCAGGCCACGACGGCGTCGAGCCGCCCGCCCGCCTTCTCCAGCGTCTCTGCGACCGCGCTCGCGCGGCCATCGGGGACACCGAGGTCGGCGCAGACGTCCGCATCGCGACGGTCGATCCCGATGACGGTCTCACCCGCGTCGCGGAGCATCCCGGCGAGGGACTCGCCGATGCCGGACGCCGAACCGCTGACGGCGATGGTGCGTGCCATGGTGGTCCCTCTCAGGTGTGGGCGCCGCCGTCCACGCGGAGGTCGGCGCCGGTGAAGTAGGCGGCGTCGGACGAGGCGGCGAACGCGATCGCGGCTGCGACGTGCTCGGGCTCGGCCGCGCCGTAGTAGGAGCGGATCTTCGTGAAGTAGGTGAGGTCCAGGCCGTCCGGGAACATGCCGGGCGCCCGGGTCAGCGGGGTGTCGACGGCGCCCGGGGAGATCGGCACGACCCGGATGCGGCGGGCGGCCAGCTCGGCGGCGAGGCTCAGCGAGAACGCCAGCACGGCCCCCTTGGACGCCGAGTACGCCGTCATGAACGGGTTGCCCTGCGTCGCCGACAGCGAGGCGGTGTTGACGATCACGCCGGTGCGGTCGGGGAGGTGCTGGAGGGCCTCGCGGCAGAACAGGGCCGTGCCGACGAGGTTGACAGAGAACATCCGGTGGAGGTCGTCCACCGTGAGGGTCTCGATCGGGGTGGTCTTGTGGACGCCCGCGACGTTGACGAGGACGTCGATGCCGCCGAGCGTCCCGGCCGCGTCCGCCACGGTCGCGACCACGGCGGCCTCGTCGGTCACGTCCGCCACGCGGGTGGCGATGGTGCCGGGACCACCCGCCGCGGCGGCCGTCTCCGCGAGGCCCCGCTCCGAGACGTCCACGGCGCACACCGCGGCGCCCTCGGCGGCCAGGCGGATCGCGGTGGCCCGCCCGATGCCCGACGCCGCCCCGGTGAGCAGCACTTTCACGCCGTCAAAGCGATTCATGGCGGCACGCTAGCCGCGGCCGCGGGGCGTCCGCCGGAACGGTCCCGATCACCGGGAGGCGTCGGGCGTCCCGCCGGTTCGCGGGGCGTTCGAGCGGGGCGCCAGCAGCAGCCGGCAGGCGAGGCGGATGTCGCTCTCGACGTCGGCCATGGACGCGCGGCCGTTCAGGCTCGACTGGAGCACGCCGTACCAGCACTGCATCAGCAGCCGGACGAGGGTGACGTCCTGCGCGGTCGGCACCTCGATCCCCACCGCCCGCAGCAGGATCTCCCGGAACGTGCTGTCGATGTAGACGGTGTCGGCGACGGTGGCGACGTGGGCGGTGTTGGACGCGTGCAGCATCGACGTCGAAAGGACCGGCTGCGCCATGAGGTGCCGGCTGGCCTGCACCAGCAGGTCGGCGACCGCGTCCTCCGGGCTCGTGCCGGGCGCGGGCTCGCTGACCTGGTCGCGGAGCCGGTCGACCTGCTTGGCCATGACCGCGGTGAACAGGTGGACCTTGGACGGGAAGTACCGGTACAGGGTCCCGATCGCGACCCCGGCGGCCTTCGCGACCTCGTGCATCTGGACGCGTTCGAGGGACTTCTCGGCACCGATGCGCGACGCGGCGCGCAGGATGCGCTCGCGCCGGTCGTGCTGCTCCGGCGAGCTCGGCTCGGCGGACAGCCTGCCCGCTGCGATCCTCGCCACGGTCCTCCCCCGGTCCCCTCGCGTCCCGATCCTTCCCTGCCAGGAACAATATCCGGGCTCCGGACCGTCCCCGCGAACGTCCGTACCGGTCAGTGGGACGGGCCGCCCCTCCCCGCCCGGGCCGCGCTCTACGGTGTGCCCGCGCCGAGATCCCGAGGTCGGAGGGCATGTCACATGGGACGAGCCGGATGGGACGACGAGTACGACGTGGTGGTCGCCGGCTCCGGGGCCGGGGCGATGGCGGGCGCGCTCGCCGCCGCGTCGGGCGGGCTGCGCACCGCCGTCCTGGAGAAGACGGGCCTGCTCGGCGGGACGTCCGCGTACTCGGGCTCGGCGATCTGGCTGCCGGGGACTCGGGTCCAGGAGCGCGCCGGGCTCGGCGACTCGACCGAGGGCGCGCGGACCTACCTGCGGGCGCTGCTGGGCGACGCCGAGGAGAAGCGCCGCGAGGCATTCCTGGAAACGGCGCCTGAACTGGTGGACTTCTTGGAGAAGGACCCGGAGATCGAGTTCCGTTTCCAGGCGTTCCCCGACTACTTCGACGCGCCTGGACGCCTGGACCTGGGGCGGTCGTTCGTCCCGCTGGAGCTGCCGGCCGAGCGGCTCGGGGAGCTGGCGGCGCTCGTCCGTCCGCCGGTCGACCGGGACAGGGCGGGGCGGGGGCATTCGGCGTCCAAGCCGCTGGCGCAGGGCCGGGCCCTGATCGGCCGGCTGCTGCTGGCGATCACCGCGACCGGTGCCGGGGACGTCCGCACGCGGACCGCGCTGACCGACCTGATCGTCGAGGACGGCCGGGTGGCCGGGGTCGCGGCGAGGACCGCGGACGGCCCGGTGCGGCTGCGGGCCCGGCGCGGCGTCCTGCTGGCGGCGGGCGGGTTCGAGTCGTCCACCGCGCTGCGGGCCGAGCGCGGCGTGCCGGGCGGCGCCGGCTGGACAATGGCCCCCGAGGGCGCGAACACCGGCGACGCGATCGAGGCCGCCGTCCGGATCGGCGCGTCCACCGGCCTGCTGGACCAGGCCTGGTTCTGCCCCGGCCTCCTCACCCCGGACGGCCGGCCCGCGTTCACCCTCGGGTTCCGCGGCGGGCTGATCGTGGACGCCGCGGGCCGCCGGTTCGCCAACGAGTCCCTCCCCTACGACCGGATGGGCCGCCGGATGGCCGCCGCCGAGGGACCGTTCCACCTCGTCTGGGACTCGCGCGCGGGCGGCCTGCCCGCGATCTCCGTCCCGCCGCTGCGGGCCGACGAGCAGCTCGCGTCGGGCGCCTGGGTCCGGGCGGGCGCCCTGCCCGAGCTGGCCGAGATGATCGGCCTCCCGCCGGACGCGCTCATCGGCACGGTCGAGCGGTTCAACGGCTTCGCCGCCAAGGGCGCGGACGAGGACTTCCATCGCGGCGAGGACGCCTACGACCTGTACTTCTCCGGCGGCGAGCCGTGCGTCGTGCCCGTCGACCGGCCGCCCTACCTCGCGGCACGGGTCGTCCTGAGCGACCTCGGCACGAAGGGCGGGCTGCGCACCGACGCCGACGCCCGCGTCCTGGACGGCTCGGGACGTCACCTCCCCGGGCTCTACGCCGCCGGCAACACCAGCGCCTCGTTCACGGGCCCCGTCTACCCGGGGCCCGGAGTGCCGATCGGGTCGGCCATGGCCTTCGCCTACCGCGCCGTCCAGGACATCAGGAGGAACCACACGTGAGATCCGCAGGAAGGGTCGCCGTCGCGGCCGCCGCGTGCGCCGCGATGGCCGGGGTCGCCGCCGTCCCCGCGCAGGCCGCCCCGGCGCAGCGCGGGACGCTGCTCCACAACCGGCCGCTGACGAACCTCGCCGCGCTGCCGAGCGCGGCGAGGAACCGGTTCGTCACCTACGTCTCCGAGGGCGTGGGCGGGAAGCGGATCACGGTCTCGGGGACGGTCGCCGTCCCGAAGGGCGCCCCGCCGCGCGGCGGCTGGCCGGTGCTGAGCTGGGCGCACGGCACCACCGGGACGGCCGACGCCTGCGCGCCGTCCGCCGACGCCCCCGGCGGCCCGGTGCGCGACTACCTGTCGCTCACCGAGCCGTACCTGGACAAGTGGGTCGCGAACGGCTTCGCGGTCGTCCAGACCGACTACGAGGGACTCGGCACGCCCGGCGGGCACCCGTACATGAACGGGGTCAGCGAGGCTAACACCGTCACCGACATCGTCCGGGCCGCCCGCGAGGTGGACCACCGCATCGGACGCGACTGGTTCGTCGCCGGCCACAGCCAGGGCGGCCAGGCCACGCTCTACACGGCGGCGTCGAGGCAGAAGCCCCGCGACATCCGCCTCAAGGGTGCCGTGGCGATCGCGCCCGGCTCGAACATGAGCCAGACCGCGCAGTTCGTCAAGGGCGAGTACCCGGGGGCGGAGACCGCGCTGCCGTTCCTGTTCGTGCTGCTGAACGGCGCCTACGCGGCCGACCCGTCGATGCCGCCCGAGGACCTCCTCGCCCCCGAGGCGGCGGCGATCGCCAAGGCCGGCCGCACGAACGCCTGCCTCGCCCAGCTCAAGCAGCTCGGTCCGACGCTGCCGCTGGACAAGGTGTTCCGCCCGGACGCCGACCTGACGCGGTTCGAGGCCTACTACGACTCGCAGGAGGCGCTCGGCCTGACCCTGAAGGTGCCGACGCTCGTCGCCCAGGGCACCGCCGACCGCGAGGTGGCCCCCGCCGCGACGCAGAACGTCGTCGGCGACCTGTGCAAGCGCTACGGGAACATCGCGTACCGGCCGTTCGAGGGCGCCGACCACCGGGGCGCCATCAGCGCGTCCTTCGAGACGTCCCTGAAGTTCGCCCAGGCCGTCCGCAGAGGCGAGACCCCGCCCACGACCTGCTGAGAGCACCGCCCTAAACCGACACTGGCGTGCTTCTCGGTCGGGCTCGAAAAAGGTGCAGCTCCTCCCCCGGAGGGGGGAGGAGCTGCGACTCGGCCGCGCGCCTTCGCAGGCTCGCTTCTGGCGCGGGTCTATGTCAGCCGATCAGCCGGTGCCCCGGCTGCGGCGGTCGACCCGACGGGGTCCTCGTGGGGAGGTCGTCGGGGGGAATGATGGGCTTGTCGGGCATGGTCTGCTCCTAGGTCTCGATCCTGACGGTGACGGGCAGGCGCCTACTTGCCGCCCTTGTCGCCCTCGTCCTTGATCGGGGTGCCGGAACCGCCCTTGTCGCCGTCCTTCTGATAGGTGCCCATAAGGGAACCCTCCTCGGTTTGTTCGATGGCCACCGCTCTGGCGGCTCAATCCGAACGGTCCGATGAGGAGCCCCGGCCGCAATCGCGTCGCCGCGTCGGGAAGATCACATTCCGGCCGGCGGGGTCAGACCAGGTTGTCTTCCACCTTGAGGCCGAATTCGCCTCGGCCGTACATGGAGAGGGCGTGTTCGACGTCGTTGGCGACGTGGACGCTGCCGGCGTGGGCGTCGCGCCAGGCGCGTTCGATGACGTTGCCGCGGTGCAGGGAGTTTCCGCCGGCGGTCTTGAAGAGGATGTCGATGGCCTCGATGGCGCGCTCGGTGCCGCGGACCTGGTCGCGGCGGGCGCGCAGGCGCAGCTCCATCGGGATCTTCTCGTTGCGGACGGCGTACTCGTGGATCTCGCGGACGTTGCGGTCGGTCTGCAGGATCGCGGCGTCGATCTCGGAGGCGGCGCGGGCGACGGCGACCTGGGCGAACTGGTCCTCGACGAAGCGGCCGCCGCCGAGGCTGAGGCGGATCCGGTCGCGCATGCGGGTCACGTACAGGTCGTGGCAGCCGGCCGCCATGCCGATCACGCTGGCGGCGACGGTGCTGGTGAAGATCGTCCCGAAGGGCATGCGGTAGAGCGGGCCCGTGTTGACCTTGCGGCCGGGGTTGCGGAGCTGGGCCTGCTCGAAGTTGCGCATCGCGCGGTGGGACGGGACGAACGCCTTCTCCACGACGATGTCGTCGCTGGCGGTGCCGCGCAGGCCCATCGAGTCCCAGACCTCGGCGATCTCGTAGTCGCGCCGGGGGACGAGGACGGTCATGAAGTCGACCGGGCGGCCCTCGGCGCCGACGACGAGCGCGCCGAGCAGGGCCCAGGAGGCGAACTCGCAGCCGGAGGAGAACGACCAGCGCCCGGTCACCTCGTAGCCGCCGTCGACGGGGGTGAGGCGCCCGATCGGGGCGTAGGAGGAGGCGATGAGGGTGTCCGGGCCGGCACCCCACACCTCGCGCTGCGCCTCGTCGGCGAACAGGCCGAGATGCCAGGAGTGGACGCCGAGGACCGCGGCGACCCAGCCGGTCGAGCCGCAGGCGCCGGAGACCGCGCGGATCACCTCGTAGAAGGCGACCGGGTCGTCCTCGGCTCCGCCGTAGCGGGTGGGCTGGAGCATCCGGAACACCCCGGCGGCGGTCAGCTCCCGGATCGTCTCTGCGGGGACGCCTCCCTTCTCGTCCACGGACCGGGCCCGCTCGGCGATGCCGGGCAGCAGGCCGCGCACCGCGTCCAGGACCTCGTTGCTCATCCCCGCTCCTTCCCTAGTAAGGCCATTGCAGGAGACCATGGTCCCCTGCCGGCGCGGGGACGGGCGTCCCGCCCAATGGGACTCGGCGGTCGGGACGGTGACCTGCGACCTAACGTTCGAATCACCCATCCATCGCTGAAGGGATGATCCACGTGACCGCTACCGAGTCGGACGCCGTCCGCGCCATCGAGGCGGAGGCGATCGCCCGCCGGTTCGCCCGGGGATGGCACTGCCTCGGGCTGGCCGAGAAGTTCCGGGACGGCAAGCCCCACACGGTCAACGCGTTCGGGCAGAAGCTCGTGGTCTTCACCGGTGAGGACGGCACGACGAACGTCCTGGACGCCTACTGCCGGCACATGGGCGGCGACCTGTCCCAGGGCACCGTCAAGGGCAACGCGATCGCGTGCCCGTTCCACGACTGGCGCTGGGGCGGCGACGGCCGCTGCAAGCAGATCCCCTACGCGCGCCGCGTCCCGCTGCGGGCACGGACGGCCGCGTGGCCGACGATGGAGCAGGACGGGCTGCTGTTCGTCTGGAACGACCCGGAGGGCCGCAAGCCGCCGGAGGACGTGACGATCCCGGTGATCGAGGGCGCCACCCGCGACGACTGGACCGACTGGCGCTGGACGGAGACGGTCGTCCACACCAACGCGCGCGAGGTCATCGACAACGTCGTGGACATGGCGCACTTCTTCTACATCCACAAGTCGTTCCCGACCTACTTCAAGAACATCTTCGAGGGCCAGGTGGCCACGCAGATCATGAAGGGCCGGACGCGGGAGGACGCGCGCCGGGAGGGCGGGGGCGGCGGGCCGAAGATGCTCGGCAACACCTCCGTGGCGTCCTACCACGGCCCCTCTTTCATGATCGACGAGCTGACGTACCACTACGAGGGGTACGACCTGCACTCCGTCCTGATCAACTGCCACTACCCGATCGACGAGAACTCGTTCGCGCTGCACTCGGGCATCATCGTCCAGCACAGCGACGCGCTCCCGCCCGATGCCGCCGAGGCCACCGCGCAGAAGCTGTCGGACTTCATCCTGACGGGCTTCGAGCAGGACATCGAGATCTGGCGGAACAAGACCCGCATCGACAACCCGCTGCTCTGCGAGGAGGACGGGCCCGTCTACCAGCTGCGCCGCTGGTACGAGCAGTTCTACGTGGACGCCGCCGACGTCACGCCGGAGATGACCGACCGGTTCGAGTACGAGATCGACACGACCCGTCCGGTGGAGTCCTGGCAGAAGGAGGTCGACGCGAACATGGCCCGCCGGGAGGCCGAGGGGGCGTCGGCGTGACGACCCGCCAGGACGAGCGCCTGCTGGAGGGGCCGCTGCTGCCGGTCCGCTGCCGCCGCTGCGCCGCCGAGGTGCTGGTGCGCAAGTCGAGCTGGGAGCAGACGAGCATCCAGTGGAACGCCGAGGCCAGGGAGGCGTGCGTGGGTCTGGACGACCCGCACGCGACCTGCCCGGCGCTCCGCTCGGCCATCCAGGAGGCCGCGCTGAACGGCGCCATCACGGTGGTCGAGTGACGGGCGGGCGGCCGGCAGGGCGGGTCGCGGCGCTCCGGCCTTCGGCCTGGAGAAGCGGGCTGTCCGGCGCAGCGGGTCAGGAAAAGCCGATCCGCCGCCAGGTGGGCTCAGACAGTGCGGTTCTGCTGCTCGACGCCCTAGGTCAAAACTATGGTCTTTGACGTGCAGCTTCGTTACCAGTACCGCCTCTATCCGACCGCGGGCCAGCGTCAGGCTCTGGCCCGCGCGTTCGGGTGCGCGCGAACGGTGTTCAATGACGGGCTGCGCGCCAGGCAGAACGCCCACGCGGCCGGACTGCCCTACATCCGCGACGGCGAGTTGTCCAAGCGGGTCATCACTGAGGCCAAGAAGACCTCGGAGCGCGCGTGGCTGGGCGAGGTGTCGGCCGTGGTGCTGCAGCAGGCCCTGGCCGACCTGAACTCCGCCTACCGCAACTTCTTCGCCTCCCTCACAGGCAAGCGCAACGGGCCGAAGGCCGCCGCGCCCCGGTTCCGGTCCCGCAGGGACAACCGGCAGGCGATCCGGTTCACCCGCAACGCCCGGTTCCGCATCACGGCGGGCGGGAGACTGCGCCTGCCCAAGATCGGGGACGTCCGCGTGCGCTGGTCGCGGGAACTGCCCGCCGAACCCTCCAGCCTGACGGTGGTCAAGGACGCGGCCGGGCGGTACTTCGCCTCGTTCGTGATCCAGGCCCGCGAGGAGCCGCTGCCAGACGCGACATCAGAGATCGGCATCGATCTGGGGCTGACCCACTTCGCGGTCACCTCCGACGGCCGAAAGATCGCCAACCCGCGTTTCCTGCGGCGCGCCGAACGCCGACTGCGAAAAGCGCGGCGAACCCTGCTCCGGAAGGTGAAGGGCTCCAGCAACCGCGAGAAGGCCGTGGTCAAGGTCGCGCGGGCCCACGCCCGGGTGGCCGACGCGCGCCGCGACTGGGCGCACAAGCTCTCCACCGCGTTGATCCGCGAGAACCAAGCGGTGTACGTGGAGGACCTTGCCGTGTCCGGCCTCGGTCGCACACGCCTCGCCAAATCCGTGCATGACGCGGGCTGGTCGCAGTTCGTGTCGATGCTGGCGTACAAGGCGGCCCGGAGCGGCCGCCACTTCGCCAAGATCGACCGGTGGTCCCCCTCTTCTAAGCTGTGTTCGGCCTGCGGAGCGCTCGCCGAGTCGATGCCGCTGAACATCCGGTCGTGGACCTGCCCGTGCGGGGTGGCCCACGACCGGGACGTGAACGCGGCGATCAACATCCTGGCCGCCGGACGGGCGGACAGACCAAACGCCTGTGGAGCGCAGGTAAGACCGGGGCCTGCCCCGGCACAGCGCCGCGAAGCAGGAAGCCTCAGAGGTGCCGCATGACGCGGCACGGGCTGATTTTTCGGCCTTCGGGCCGGAGAGCGCGTCAACTGACCGGAAACACCCTGTTCGCGGACGGCGGCTCGCATGTCAACGGCGTCGCCTGGACCCCGGACCTGGACGGAGAGCAATGATCGACCGATACGGCCCGTGGGCCGTGATCGCCGGGGGCTCGGAGGGCGTCGGCTCGGCCTTCGCGCACCGCCTCGCCGACGCGGGCCTGAACCTCGTGCTGATCGCGCGCAAGCCGGGGCCGCTGGCGGAGACGGCCGAGGCCGTCCGCGCGAAGGGCGTCGAGGTGCGCACCCTCGAACTGGACCTGGTCGCCCCGGACCCGGTCAAGGCGATCCGCGAGGTGACCGAGGGCCTGGACGTCGGGCTGCTGGTCTTCAACGCGGGCGCGAACAGCTACGGCCACGAGTTCGTCACCGGCGACCTGGACCGCTTCCAGGGCGTCATCGACCTCAACGTCACCGCCCAGCTCGCGCTGACGCACCACTTCGGCGCGCTGATGAAGGAGCGGGGGCGCGGCGGCATCCTGCTGGTCGGCTCCCTCGCCGGCTACATGGGACAGCCGCAGATCAGCATCTACTCGGCGGTGAAGGCGTTCGGCCGCGTCTTCGCCGAGGGGCTGTGGCTGGAGATGCGCGAGCACGGGGTGGACGTCCTGGAACTGGTCCTCGGCGTGACCCGCACCCCGGCGATGGAGCGCGCCGGCCTCGACATGGACATGCCGGGCCTGAACGTCGCCGAGCCCGACGACGTCGCCCGCGAGGGCCTCGAACACCTGGGGGACGGCCCGGTCTGGGTCGCGGGCGGCAACTACGACATGGCCCGCAAACGCGCCGGTTTCCCCCGCGAGAGGCTCGTCGCCGGGGCGCACGCCGCGATGCGGCGCATGCTTCCGAAGCCGTCCTGACACGCTCCGGAGCCGGCGTCCGGTAGGCATGGAGCATGTCCGTTCACCATGCCCGTATCCCGGTCGCCGGCCACTCGCTGCACGTCGCGGAGTCGGGAGACCCCTCCGGCCGGCCGTACCTGTTCCTGCACGGCTGGCCGGAGTCGTGGCGGACGTGGCGGGACGTGATGGCCGCCGCGCCCCCGGGGGTCCGCCTCGTCGCGGCCGACCTGCCGGGCATCGGGGGGTCGACCGGGGCGACCTGCGGATCGAAGCGCGCCCTGGCCTCGGTCGTCCACGACCTCGTCCGGCACCTGGGCCTGGACGACCTCACCCTGGTCGGCCACGACGCCGGGGGAATGGTCGCCTACGCCTACCTGCGCCGGTACGAGGCGGCGCGGGTGGTCATCATGAACACGGCGATCCCGGGCGTCGCGCCCTGGGACGCGGTCATCGCCAGCCCCACCATCTGGCATTTCGGCCTGCACGCCGTTCCCGGCCTGCCGGAGACCCTCGTCCGCGGCCGCCAGGCCGAGTACTTCGACCACTTCTACGACGTGCTGTCCGCGGATCCGTCCAGGATCACGCCCGACGCCCGCGCCGCCCACGCGGCCGCCTACGGCACGGACGCGTCCCTGACCGCCGGTTTCGACCTCTACCGCGCCTTCGCGCAGGACGCCGAGGACAACGCCGCCCTGACGGGCCCGGTCACGACACCCGTTCTCTACCTGCGCGGGGACGGAGAGGGCGGCGACATCGCCGCCTATGCGGAAGGCTTCCGCAAGGCGGGCGTGGAGAACCTGACCACCGCGACCATCCGCGACACGGGCCACTTCTCCCAGGAAGAGCAGCCCGCCGCGGTCTGGGCCGAGATCCACGCCTTCGCCGCCCGGGAGGGCTGAGCCGCGATCAGCGGGGCCGGTAGGTGCCGTCGCGGTGCTCGTAGACGGGGTCCGGGGCGTCGCGGCCTTCGGTGCGGAGGACGCGCTTGACGACCTTGTTGGTCGGGGTGCGGGGCAGAGCCTCGACCACGCGGACGTAGCGCGGGGTCCACTTGGTGCCGAGGTCCGGCTGGGCGGCCAGGAAGGCGGTGAAGGCGGACGGGTCGAAGGCGCGGCCCGGGGCCAGGGTGACGGCCGCCATCACCTGGTCGCCCACGCGGTCGTCCGGGACGGCGTAGACGGCGACGTCGGTGAAGGGCTCGAAGCGGGCCAGGAGGCGTTCGACGGGGGCGGCGGCGAAGTTCTCGCCGTCCACGCGCAGCCAGTCGTCGTCGCGGCCGGCGAAGTACCAGTAGCCGTCGGCGTCGCGGTAGGCGAGGTCACCCGACCAGGTCCAGCCGTTGCGGACGCGCCGCGCCGTCGCCTCGGGGTTGTTGTAGTAGCCCTCGAACTTGGCGGCGCCCATCGTGTCGACGATCTCGCCGATGGCCTCCTCGGCGTTGAGCAGCAACCCGTCCGCGTCGAACTCGGCGCGCGGGCATTCCCGCAGGGAGTCGGGGTCCATCACGACGGTGCCCGCCTCGGCGACGCCCAGCGAGCCGGGCGGCGTGCCCGGGACGCGGTTGAGGCGGATCTCGCCCTCGCTCGACC
Source organism: Actinomadura citrea (assembly GCF_013409045.1). Lineage (NCBI taxonomy): Bacteria > Bacillati > Actinomycetota > Actinomycetes > Streptosporangiales > Thermomonosporaceae > Actinomadura > Actinomadura citrea. Next base: position 7,464,157 of record NZ_JACCBT010000001.1, read on the forward strand.
CGTAGGAGTCGATGACGGTGCAGCCGAAGCGGCGGGCGAACGCGTCGATGTCGCGCTGCGCCGCCTCGTTGCCGAACGCGATCCGGAGCGTGTTGTCGGCGTCGTCCGGCTTCTCCGGGACGGCCAGGATGTAGCTGAGGGGCTTGCCGACGTAGTTGAAGAACGTCACGCCGTGGCGGCGCACGTCCGGCAGGAACCCGGAGGCCGAGAACGTGCGGCGCAGGACGATGCGGCCGCCGGCGGCCACGGCGGGCGCGATCCCGGCCATCAGCGCGTTGGAGTGGAACATCGGCATGACCACGTAGAACACGTCGTCCCCGGTGAGGCGGCGCCGGTCGCGCTGCTGCACGGCGATCCGGCCGAGCCTGCGCTGCGTGCAGATCACCGCCTTGGGCGCGGACGTCGTCCCGGACGTGAACACCAGCGAGAAGATCGTGCCGGGGTCCACCGGGGCGGGCGCGGCCAGGCGGGCGGAGGCCAGCCGCTCGGCGTGCGCGGGCGTGTCGACCGCCAGGGACGGGACCGGTGTGAGCCCTTCGAGCAGCGGCGCGCGGGACGTCTCGGTGACCAGCAGCGCGCAGTCGGTGTGGGTGATGTCGCGGGCCAGCTCGGCGCCCCGCCGCGTCGGGTTCAGCTCCACGACGGGGACGCCGGCGAGGGCCGAGCCCAGCAGCCAGAACAGGTGCTCGGGGCCGTTCTCCAGGAACAGGCCGACGTGGCCGGGCAGGTCCCGGACGAGCGAGGCCCGCCGCAGGGACTCCGCGACGACCTCCCTCCAGGTCCAGGAGCGGTCCTCGAAGCACAGGCCCGTCCGGTCGTCGCCGCCGCGCGCCGCGATCAGCTCCGCGAACGCGGTCTCGCGGGCGGGACGATCGTCGCCCAGCACCGCCTTCTCGCCCAGCACCGCCTTCTCTCTGAGCGCCCCTGCCTTCTCGTCCTGCATGCTGCCCTGGCCCCTCTCGTCTCGGAGCGCCCCTAGGCGCGGTGCGGGCGGTTCGTCCAACCCTGGTCGTCGGCGCGGACGAACCAGCCGGACGCGGCGAGCGTGCCGCCGTCGACCGGGATCGTGCGCGCGCCCTCAGCCATCGCGCCGCCTCCGGACGGGACGGGTCTCGATCGAGTCGATCCGCTGCTCGCGCCGGGCGAACCGCCAGGTCCCGCCGTCCAGCCGGTAGGCGTCGGTGTAGCGGCAGTGCCACACCAGGTCCCGTGCGGAGCCGTCCTCGCCGTCGCTCAGGTGGTGGGCGACGCAGGCGATCTCGCCGGTGGCGGTACCGGGCTCGGAACCCGCGGCGAACACCTCTCCGGCGAGCGCGTGGAACGTGACCGGGATGCCGTGCAGCGCCGAGAGCGTCGCGGCGATCTCGGCGCGTCCGGTGAAGGTCCGCACGGGGTCGAGCTCGCCGGGGGCGTCGGGCAGGACGAGGACCGCGCCCGGCGCGAACAGGTCGGCCATGGCGCCGACCTCGCGGCGGTCGGCGTGCAGCGCGTACCGGGCGACGAGGTCGCCGAGCGCGATCCGGTCGGCGGCTTCGAGCGTCATGATCCCGACAGGCCCAGGCGGTCGGCGCAGGCGGACAGCCCGTCCCTGGCCTCGCCGAGGTCCTTCGTCACGGTCCCGCGCAGGACGAGCCGGTCCGCGCCGAGGGCGGCCAGTCTCCCCGCCTTCTCCGGCGTGACCGCCGACAGCGAGTGGCCGAGGGTCAGTTCGAGGGCGTCCGGGTCGCGGCCGTTCCTCTCGGCCTCCTCCCGCATCAGCGCCACCAGTCCGCGCAGCTCCTCCCCCGCCACGCCGAGCGGCTGGAGGCCGTCGCCGTAGCGGCCCGCGCGGCGTGCGGCGGCCTTGGAGTGGCCGCCGATGTGGATCGGGATCCCGCCCTCCTGGACGGGCTTCGGGTAGCTCATCGCACCCTCGAACCGGAAGAACTCCCCGTCGTGGGAGGCGCCCCCGGGCGCGGTGTCGGCCCACAGCTCGCGCAGCACCCGGAGCTGCTCGTCGCCGCGCCGGCCCCGCGTCTCGAAGTCGGCGCCGCACGCCTCGACCTCCTCGCGCATCCAGCCCATGCCGACGACGAGCCGCAGCCGGCCGCCCGACAGCGCGTCGACCGTCGCGAGCCGCTTGGCCAGCACCACCGGGTGGTGGTTCGGCAGGACGAGCACACCGGTGGCGAGCCCGATCCGCCCGGTCCGTCCGGCGAGGAACGCCAGCAGGTCCAGCGGATCGGGAATGTCCAGGTCGTCGGCCAGCTCCATCCGCCCCGACCGGTCGTAGGGGTACACGCTGGAGTAGCCGCTCGCCACCACCGCGTGCTCGACCGCGCCGACCGACTCGAAGCCGCAGACCTCCGCGTGCCGGGCGTACTCGCCGATCCACGCGGGATCGGCGGTGACCCCCGCCGCCACGGGAAGCAGGACGGCGTACTTCATCCGATTCCTCTCAGTTCCGGGCCGTCAGTTCGCGGCGGCGGCGCGTCCGGCGCGGCGCCCGAAGAACGTGCCGTCGCCGAGGGACGTCCCGCTGACGTAACCCTCGCCGTGGATGCCGGAGGCGGTGCGCCCGGCGGCGTACAGGCCGGGGATCGGCTCACCGGAGTTGTTGCGGACCTCGCCGTCCACGGTGGTGTCGAGGCCGCCGAGGGTGAACCCGCCGGCGCCCGTCCCGGCGCCGTGCTTGCCGGCGCCGAAGAACCCGTCGGCCGGGTCGATCGCCGCGAACGGCCCCTTCAGGGGGCGCAGCCACTTGCGGTCCTTGCGGAAGTAGGGATCCTCGCCCCGCTCCGCGAACCGGTTGTAGGTCTCGACGGTCGCCTCCAGCGAACCGGGCGGCAGGCCGAGCGACTCCTCCAGCTCCGCGAGCGTCTCCGCCGCGTGCTTGGGGCGGACGCCCCACATGTCGGCCTCGGGGATCTCGTCGTGCCCGGCCTCGTCGATGATCGCCCAGTAGGGACCGGGCTGGTGCTGGACGGCCTGGTGGCTGAACAGGCCCGGGTAGACGTCCTCGTTGATGAACCGGCGGCCGAGGCCGTCGACGAGCATGCCCCGGCAGATGACGGCGGGGTTGGCGGTGAGCGCGATCTCCACCGTCGCCATGCGGCGGGTCGCGGCGCCGAGCGCGGTCGCCATCCGGATGCCGGACCCGTCGCTGGTGCCGTCGCTGACCTTGTCGTGCCCGAGCAGCACCGGGGCGTGGTCGGCGAGCATCTCCTCGTTGTCGACGAACCCGCCGGAGGTCAGGATGACGCCCCTGCGCGCCCGGTAGACCACCCGGTCGGCGAACCTGCGCGCGACGACGCCGGTGACGCGGCCCGCACCGTCCACGACGAGGTTCGTGGCACAGGTGTCCTGGTGGGCGACGGCGCCCGCCTCGGCGGCGGCCGCGATCAGCTTCTCCATGAGGATGCCGCCGGCGAACATCGGCGTCTCCGGGCGGTGCCCGCGTGGCGCGGGCCGGGCGATCTCGTTGTACGGCCAGGCGTTCTCGCCGAGCCACATCAGGCCGTCGTCGGTGTACGGCATCCAGCCCGGCGCGTCGAACAGGCTCTCCTTGAACGGGACGCCGCGCGCGCGGAACCACTCGAAGTGCTCCACGCTCCCGTCGCAGTACAGTCGCAGCTTCTCCGCGTCGGCGTGCGGGCCGAGCGCCGCCGCGAGGAAGGCGAACATGTCGTCGGGCGTGTCGTCGAAGCCGCACGCCTTCTGCACCCGGGTGCCGCCGCCGAGGTACAGCTCCCCGCCCGACTGGGCGGACGTCCCGCCGGGGCCGCTCGACCGTTCCAGGACGAGCACGTCCGCGCCCGCCACCGCGGCCTCGTACGCCGCGGCGGCGCCGGCGGCGCCGAAGCCGACCACCAGCACATCGCACTCGTGGTCGGGCTCCGCCTCCGCGGCGCCGACCGGTTCCACCGAGGGCTTCGCCATCGGCGTCAGCCCTTCTGCTGCGGGACGAAGGCCGCCAGCGGCTCGGACCCGGACCAGTCGTGGCCCCAGTAGCTGTCCTTGGTGATCTCCTCGGCGGTGTAGTACGCCTCGTCCACGAGCATGCCCTCGCAGCCGTACTCCACGTCCCAGCCCCCGGGGGCGCGCACGTAGAACGACACCATCTTGTCGTTGGTGTGGCGGCCGAGCGTGGAGGAGATCGAGAAGCCCCTCTTCGTGATGGAGTCGAGCGCGATGCCGACCGCGTCGAGCGTGTCGACCTCCACCATGAGGTGGACGAGGCCCGGGTCGCCGTCGAACGGCGCCGGGCAGATCGCGAGGCTGTGGTGGCGCTGGTTGACGCCCATGAACCTGACCTTCGCGGCGCCGCCGCCGACCTTCATCGCGCCGCGCGGCAGGAACCCGAGAACCTCGGCGTAGAACGCGACGGTCTCGGTGAACCTGGGGGTGGGCAGCACGACGTGGCCCATGCCCATGGGGCCGGTGACGAACTTCTGCGCGAAACCGGTGCGCAGGGGGCCGTGGTCGAGAAGCGGGCCCCAGAACACCTCGACGGGGGTACCGCCCGGATCGGTGAACGCGACGGCCTCCTCCGCGTCGCGCTCCGCCGCCTCCTTGGACGTCAGCTTCGTCACGGCCGTCCCGGACTTCTCCACGGCCTCGCGGACGGCGGCGAGCGCGTACTGGTCGCGGACCTCCCAGCCGACGGCCAGCACCCGGTCGGTGTCGCCGGGCAGCACCTGGAGGCGCGACCGGCGCTCGTCCATGCGCAGGTAGAGGCCGTCCGGGTCCGGTCCGCTCCCCTCGGCGAACCCGAGCCCGTCCAGGGCGAACTCGCGCCAGCGGTCGATGTGCCGGGTCTGGACCTTCAGATATCCCAGCCCTCGGATCTGCGTCACTGTCCTCGGTCCCTTCTGGATAGCGGCCCGCGCGGCGGCCGTCCAGGCTCAACCTGCCAAATCCGGGGGCGGGCCGCCGCGCCCTTCCCGCTGAGTGAGAGTCTTCCTGCGGCGGGCGGACGGCGGCGGCTCTGATCGGGGCGGCCGCCCTCACCCGAGCGGCGGCTCCCAACCAAAGGGGGAGGTCTCATGACGGCGGACAGGCCGGTCGCGATGGTGACCGGGGCGAGCCGGGGCATCGGACGGCGGACGGCGCTCGCGCTGGCCGCCGCCGGGTACGACGTCGCGTTCACCGCGCGCACGGTCGAAGAGGGCCGGGGCCGGATACCGCCGCGCCACGGGCGGGCGGAGCCGATCCCCGTCCCGGGAAGCCTGGAACGCACCAGGGCGGAGATCGAGGCGCTCGGCGCGCGGGCCCTGCCGGTGCGGATGGACCTGCTCGACAGGGCGAGCGTGACGGCCGCCGCCGGAACGGTGCTCGACGCGTGGGGGCGGGTGGACGTCCTGGTCAACAACGCGGTCGCGCACATCGCGGGCACCCACGAGCGGTTCCTCGACCTCGACCCGGAGGTGGCGGCGCGGACCGTCACCGGCAACTACCTGAACCAGATCGTCCTGCTGCAGGCCGTCCTGCCCGCGATGCTGGCACGGGGCGGCGGGACGATCGTCGACCTGTGCTCCGGGTCGGCGACCACCGACCCGCCCGGGCCGCCCGGCGAGGGCGGCTGGGGCGTGGCGTACTCGGCGTCCAAGGCGGCGTTCGGGCGCCTCGCCGGCGCGATCAACGCCGAGTACCGCGGCAGCGGCGTCCGCGCGTTCAACCTCGACCCCGGGTTCGTCGTCACCGAGGCGGGCGCGGCGCGCGGCGGCCTCGACGGCCTGAAGGACGAGGGCTTCGTGCCGACGCCGGAGGAGGCGCCGGCGGCGGCCGTCGTCTGGCTGGTCACCGACCCGGCCGCGGAGGAGTACCTGGGCCGGGTCGTCTGGACCCCCAAGCTCGTCGCGGACCTCGATCTGCTCGGCTAGGGGACCGTCGGCTGGGACGCGGCGTGCCGGGCGGTGGAGGCGCCCACGCTCCCGGCACGCCGCGAGTCGGCGGGGCTCAGATCATCGACCGCATCGGGCCCTGGGGCGGCTCGATGTCCAGGTCCGTCAGGGCGGTGACGTGGTAGACCGAGCCCGGGACGTGGATGGCGTGGGCGAGGCCCACGTGCGCGTCCCGCCAGAACCGCTGGATCGGGTTGTCGTTGCGCATCGCGTTGCCGCCGGACCGGACGACGATCTCGTTCATCGCCTGCACCGCCCGCCACGCCGCGCGGACCTGGGTGCGGCGGCCGGCGGCGCGCTCGGCGAACGTCGGCTCGTGCCCGGCGGCGACCATGTCGTACATGCGCGAGCAGTTGTCGAGCAGCGCCGTGCGGGACGCCTTGATCTCCTCGGCCGCCTCGCTGATCGCGTACAGCACGTACGGGTCGTCCTTGATCTTCGTGCCGGTGATCTGGACGCGGTTGCGCTGGTAGGCCAGGTGGTGGTGCAGCGCGCCCTCGGCGATGCCGATGACCGCGGAGGAGATGCCGAGCGGGAAGACGCAGGAGAACGGCATCAGGTAGGACGGGTTGGTCAGCCCCGCCTCGCGCGGCGCCGAACCGTCCACGACCTTGGTGTACTCCAGCGTCCGGTACGCCGGGACGAACGCGTCCTTGACGATGATGTCCTTGCTGCCGGTGCCCTTGAGCCCGGCGACGTCCCAGGAGTCCTCGACGATCCGGTAGTCGGAGCGGGGCAGGATCATGTGCAGCGACCGCGGCGGCTGCGCCATCTTGCCCTCGTCGTCGCCCAGCATCGCGCCGAGGAAGATCCAGTCGCAGTGGTCGGTGCCGGAGGAGAACTGCCAGCGGCCGTTGAAGACGTAGCCGCCGTCCACGGGCCGGGCGATGCCCATCGGCGCGTACGGGGAGGCGATCCAGGTGTCGGGGTCCTCGCCCCAGATCTCCTCGCGCACCTTCGGGTCGGCGTAGGCCAGCTCCCACGGGTGGACGCCGACGATGCCGGCGACCCAGCCGGTGGAGCCGTCCAGGGAGGCGATCCCCATCACCGTCTCGGCGAACTCGCGCGGGTGCACCTCCAGGCCGCCGTGCGCCTCCGGCTGCAGCAGCCGGATCGCGCCCGCGTCCTTCAGGATCTGCGCCGCCTTGTCGTCGAGCCTGCCGAGCGCCTCGTTGACCGGGCCGAGCTCGCGGATCTGCTCCGCCCTCTCCATGATCGTGTCAAGCACGCGGTTGGCCATCGCCTGTCTCCCGTATGTGTTCGTCAGCCGTCGTAAGTGATCTTCAGCCGGTCGGTGACCGGCCTCGCCTGACAGGCGAGGATGAGGCCGTCGGCGAGATCCTGCTCGTCGAGGACCGTGTTGGCGTCCAGGGTGACCTCGCCCTCCAGCGCCACGCAGGCGCAGGCCGAGCAGGAGCCCTCCCGGCAGGAGAACGGGGCGTCGACCCCGGCGCGCAGCAGCGCGTCGAGGAGCCGCTCGGATCCGCGCCACGGAACCGTGCGGGTCTCGCCGTCCATCTCGACCTCGATCTCGCCCGCGTCGCCGTCCTCCGCCTCCGCCTGCTCCGGCGCGTCCTCGGGCCCCTCGAACGGGTCGCCCTCCAGCGAGAAGAACCGCTCGGCGTGCACCCGCGCGCCGAGGCCGGTGAGCGTCTCGGAGACCAGGTCCATGAAGATCTCGGGCCCGCACACGTAGGCGGGGCGGCCCGCGTAGGGGCCCGCCAGGGAAAGGACGGCGGCGGCCGTCGGCAGGCCCTGCACCGACTCCAGCAGGTGGACGACGGTGAGCCGGTCCGGGTGGCGCTCGGTCAGCTCCCTGAGCTCGTCGGCGAAGATGACCGACCGCTCGTCCCGGTTGGCGTACAGCAGCGCCACCTTCGCGGAGCCGCCCGCCAGGCACGACTTGAGGATCGACATGACCGGGGTGATGCCGCTGCCGCCCGCGACGAGCAGCAGGTCCTCCTCCAGCGAGGGCGGCGTGAACGTGCCCGCCGGGCGCAGCACCTCCAGGACGTCGCCCGCCGTGACGTTGTCGCAGATCCAGTTGGACCCGAGACCGCCCGCGACCCGCTTGACCGTCACCTTCGGCCGGTCGTCGGTGAGCGGCGAGCTGCACAGCGAGTAGCAGCGCGCGGCCCAGCCGCCCTCCGCCGGCACCCGGACGGTGAGGAACTGCCCGGGCCGGTAGGCGAACCGCTCCCGGTCGCCCTCGACGGGTTCGAGGACGAGCGAGTGCGCGTCGGCCGTCTCCCGGACGACCTCCACCACCCGCGCCTTCAGAGCCGTCATGAGCGTCCCGCGGCCTTCCCTGCCGACCCGGCCGAGGCGGCGGCGTGCCGGGCGGCGATGTAGCCGAAGACGATGGCCGGGCCGATCGTGGCGCCCGGGCCCGCGTACTCGTTGCCCATCACCGACGCCGAGGAGTTGCCCGTCACGTACAGGCCCTCGATGGCCGTCCCGTCCCCGCGCAGGACGCGGGCGTGCTCGTCGGAGACGAGACCGCCCTTGGTGCCGAGGTCGCCGACCTCCATCCGGAACGCGTGGTACGGCCCGCCCTCGATCACGTCCAGGTTCGGGTTCTCCAGGTTCGGGTCGCCGTAGTAGCGGTCGTAGGCGGAGTCGCCGCGGCCGAACTCGGGGTCCCTGCCCTCGCGCGCGTACCGGTTGAACGTCTCGACGGTCTCGCCCAGCGCGTCCGCCGGGACGCCGATCTTGACGGCCAGCTCGGCGAGCGTGTCCGCCTTGAACGCGATGCCCGCCTCGTAGAACGCCTTCGGGATCGGCGCGCCGGGCAGGATCTGCGCGAACGGGTAGCGGGCCCGGGCCTTGGCGTCCATCACGAACCAGCAGGGGACGTGCCCGCCCTCGAGCTGGTCGTGGACGAAGTTGACGTACGGGGCGGACTCGTTGGTGAACCGCTTGCCGTCCTGCCCCACGATCACCGACCGCGGGATGCACCGCTCCGACAGCAGCGGGATCGTCGCCCCCGCCGGGTGGCGGACGGCCGGCATCCACCAGGCGTCGTCCATCAGGTCCAGGGCCGCGCCGACGCTCTCACCGGCGCGGATGCCGTCGCCGGTGTTCTCGCGGGCGCCCATCGCGAAGTCCTCCTGGCCGCCCTTCGGCAGGTAGGTGTCGCGCATCTCCTGGTTGTGGTCGAAGCCGCCCGTCGCGAGCAGGACGCCCCGGCGCCCGCGGATGCGCAGCGGCGCACCGTCGCGCGTGACGACGACGCCGGTGACACGGCCGTCCTCGACGACGAGCTCGGTCATCGCGGTCTTCAGCCAGAGCGGGACCCCGGCGTCCTTCAGCGCCATCCGCAGCCGCGCGGCGAGGGCCCGGCCGCCGGTCGCCATGTGGCGGCGGCGGACCATGTTGGACGACACGCGCCACGCCGCGACCAGCGACGCGCGCCGGCCCGTCCAGGTGCGCTTGGCCATCGCGAGGTCGTGGTAGTCCTTCGCGGTGATCCACAGGCCGAGCGGGCCCTTCATGCTGTTCGGCCGCTGGTACCGCTCGTCCTCGCCGAGCTTGCGGGTGTCGAACGGCTTGGCCTCGATGGACCGGCCGAGCGCGCGCCCGCCCTCGTACTCGGGGTGGTAGTCGGCGTAGCCCTTCGTCCAGAAGAACCGCATCCACCTGCTCTGGCAGAGCAGTTCCATGGCGGCGGGCCCGTTGTCGACGAACGCGTCCAGCCGCGCCGCCGGGACGCGCCCCTCGGTGAGCCGGTCCAGGTACCGGCGGACCGACTCGCGGCTGTCGTCGTGGCCGCGCGCCTTCAGCGTCGGGTTGTTCGGGATCCAGATCCCGCCGCCGGAGATCGCGGTGGAGCCGCCGAACTTCTTGCCCTTCTCCACGATCAGCGCGGAGAGCCCGGCGTCGTGCGCGGTCAGCGCCGCGGCCATCCCGCCGCCGCCGCTGCCGACGATGACGAGGTCGTACTCGTGGTCCCAGTCGCTCGCGTGCTCACCGTCACTCACCGCTCGGTCGCTCACCGCTCGTCCTTCCGGGTCAGGAACGCCAGCACGGCGCTCTCCCAGGCGGACTTCTGCTCGATCATCACCCAGTGCCCGCAGTTAGGGAAGATGTTCACCTGGACGTCCGGGATGGTCCGCATCGGCACGAGCACCATGTCGACGGGGCTGACCCGGTCGTCCCGGCCCCAGGTGATCAGAGTCTCGGCCTTGAGCCTGTGGAGCATCGCCCAGTACGGCGGCTCGTCGGAGGCCGCCATCGCCTTCGCGCGGGCCGCCATCGCCTTCGAGCCGTACATGCGGCGCGCGCTCGCGAGGGTGTCCGGGTCGGTCGCCTGCCGCCAGCGCTCCTCGATCATCTCCTCGGTGACGATCCGCGGGTCGTACACCATCGAGTTCAGCCACCGGACGAGGCCCTCGCGGGTCGGGTCGTCGGTGAACTCCGCCAGCAGCCTGATCCCCTCACCGGGCGCGGGACTGAAGACGTTGCGGCCGATCCCGCCGATGGTCACCAGCCGCCGGACGCGCTCGGGGTGCCGGAGCGCCACCTGCGTCGCGACGATTCCGCCCATGGAGTTGCCGATCACGTCGACCTGGTCGAGGCCGAGGCCGTCCAGGAACCGGACCACGGCGCCGCCGGCGGCCATCATCGGGTGCTCGTCGGTCGGGTCGCTGACCCCGAAGCCGGGGAACTCCAGGACCAGGCAGCGGAAGTGCTCGGCGAACCGGGCGAGGTTGCCGCGGTAGTTGCGCCAGCCGGTGACGCCGGGACCGGAGCCGTGCAGCAGCAGCAGCGGCGGGCCCTCACCGGCCTCGTGGTAGCGCAGGACGCCCTGGTCGGTGGCGAGCTCGCGCAACGTCGACTCGTAGGTCAGCTCCGCAGGCATGATCTCCCAGTCCTTCGACGGTGGCTTGTCCGGAACGTAATCGGCGGGACGGCGGGGTCAGGCGGTGGATCCCGATCAGCGGGACGCGGGTCTCAGGGCGGCTCGGCGGGCCCGTCCCGGCACCCGCTTCCACTCATCGGGATCGGGGCGCGTGGCCCCGGCGGGCCGTGCCTACCTTCGGGCTCACCGGCCGCCCCTTGACCGGTGCCGGGTGAGTACCTGTTAGTGGAAATACCGCATAGTGGATCCGAACGCCCGCCCGCTCGCAGCCCCGAGGTGAACACATGCCAGCCGAGCCAGCGCTCACGCCCCTGCACGACGCCGACGCGGCCGCGCCGGAGCCGGCGGACTTCCGCCTGGCCATGGCGGAGTTCGCGACCGGCGTCACCGTCGTCACCGCCCTCGACGGCGGCGAGCCGGTCGGCTTTGCCTGCCAGTCGTTCGCGTCGGTGTCGCTGGACCCGCCGCTGATCCTGTTCTGCGCGGACAAGCGCGGCCGGTCGTGGCCCCGGATCCGCTCGGCGGGGCGGTTCTGCGTGAACGTCCTCGGAGAGGAGCAGCGCGACCTGTGCGAGCGCTTCGGGTCGAGCCGGGGCACCAAGTTCGAGGGCCTGGAGTGGGAGGAGTCGCGCTGGGGCGCCCCCGCCCTGCCGGACGTCCTGCTCGCCGTCCACTGCGTCGTGCACGACGTGCACGAGGCCGGCGACCACGAGGTGGTGATCGGGCGGGTCCTGGCGGTGGACCGGCACGAGGTGGTGAACGGCACGTGGCGGCACCCGATGGTGTTCTTCCGCAGCCGGTTCGGCGTCGGGGAGCCCGACGCGCCGATCGCCCCCGACCCGTGGGGCATCGGCGACCGGTGGGGCTGGGGTTGACGTCACCTCCGGCCGCCCGTCACATCCAGTCGCCGCGCCCGTCGACCGCGAGCAGCCGGTTCATCGTCTCCGGCGACCAGCTGGTCTCCTCGCCCGTCCGCACGGCGCGCCGGGTGCGCCCGCCGGGGCGGCCCGCGCGGGCGCCGGGGGCCGAGCCGGGGAACAGGATCTGCGACGCCTCCCGGGCGGCGGTGACCACCAGCGGCGCGACGTTCTCCAGCGGTGCGCGGATGTCGCCGACCAGGGAGATCCCGGCGACCGGCACCTCCGCGCCGCGGATCGCCGCGGCGACGCAGGCGATGCCGGGGTAGGACTCGCCGCGCTCGAACGCCAGGCCGCGGCGCTGCCGGATGCGGTGCAGCTCCTGGTGGAGCGTGCCGAGCTCGCCGATCGTGCGGCTGGTGAAGCGGCTGATGCCCGAGCCGAGCAGCGCGTCCACCTGCTCGGGCTCCAGCCAGGCCAGCATCGCCTTGCCGAGGGCGGTGCAGTGCGCCGGTGCGCGGCCGCCGACCCGCGACGGGACGGAGGTCGCGAGCCGCCCGCCGAGCTTGTCCAGGTAGAAGACCTCGGCGCCGTCCAGGACGGCCAGGTGCGCGACGAGCCCGGTGGTGACCTGCAGCTCGTGCAGCAGCGGCGCGGCGGCCTCGCGGATCTTGCCGTGCCCGCCGTCCTGCCCGCCGAGGCCGAGGGCGCGCTGGCCGAGCCCGTAGCCGAACGAGTGGTGCGCGAGCCAGCGCTGCCGGACGAGCTGGTCCAGGATCCGGTGCGCGGTGGAGCGCGGCAGCCGGGTGCGGCGGGCGACGTCCTCCAGGGTCAGCCGGGCGGTCGGGCCGTTGAACGCGTCGAGGATCAGCGTCATCCGCTCGATCATCGACGGCGGCGACTCCCGGCGCGCGTCCGCCGACTGCAGGCTCTCCGACTGCATGGCCGCCGCCGACATGACCCCCCGCCGCGTCATGACCTCCGGCGTCGCTGCCTCCGGCATCGTGGCCTCGGTCATCGCACCTCCCAGAACATGACTGAAATGAATTCTTGTTACCTCGAATGTAGCAACCGCTTGCTCTCAGCGGAAGAGGGGGAGTAAGGGCAGGTCAGCCGGAGGCTACGACATCGGGACCGCGGCCCAGGTCGGACCGGACGCCGTGATAGAACGTTTTTCTGCCAACGAGGGGAGCAGCGATGCGCGTCGGGATCGTCACGCCGGTGGTGGCGCAGCCGCCCGGCCATGCCGCCTGGGAGCGCGACGCGGGCATCGAGGAGATCGCCCTGATCGCCGGGACCGCAGACCGGCTCGGCTACCACCACGTGACGTGCAGCGAGCACGTCGCCGTCCCGGCCGGGGCGGCCGAGCAGCGCGGCGGCGTCTACTGGGACCCGCTCGCGACCTTCGGCCACCTCGCCGCCCGCACGTCCCGGATCCGGCTCGCCACGCAGGTGCTCGTGCTCGGCTACCACCACCCGCTCGCCATCGCCAAGCGCTACGGCACGCTCGACCGGGTCAGCGGCGGGCGGCTCACGCTCGGCCTCGGCGTCGGCAGCCTGGAGGAGGAGTTCGGCCTGCTCGGAGCACCGTTCGCCGGCCGCGGCGCCCGCGCCGACGACGCACTGGCCGCGCTCCGCGCGTCCCTGTCGCGGCGCACGCCCGAGTACCGCGGCGAGCACTACGCCTACTCCGGTCTGGTCGTGGAGCCGCACGCCGTCCAGGACCGCGTCCCGCTGTGGATCGGCGGCCGCTCGGGCCGCTCGCTGCGCCGCGCGCTGGACGCCGACGGCTGGGTCCCGTTCGGCCTGCCGCTGCGCACGCTCGCGGAGATGCTCGCGGACGCCGACGTGCCGCCCGGCTTCGACGTGGTCCTCGCACCGTCGCGCCCGCTGGACCCGATCGGCGCACCGGAGGCGTCCGGGACGGCGCTCGCCCGGCTGCGCGAGGCGGGCGCCACGATCGCCGGCGTCCGGATGGAGTCGGATTCGGCACCGCACTACTGCGAGCAGCTCGCCGCCCTGCGCGGGCTGGCCGCCGACTACGGCCTGGCCTTCGGGGAGGAGGCGTGAGCGTCGAGGCCCGCCTGGCCGCCCTCGAAGAGCGGCTGCGTGCCCTGGAGGACGAGCGGGAGATCACCCGGCTGATCCTCTCCTACGGCCCGCTGGTCGACGCCGGCTGCGCGGCCGAGGTCGCCGGGCTCTGGGAGCCGGACGGCGTCTACGACGTGGACGAGCTGATGATGACCGGGCACCCGGAGATCGAGGCGATGGTCCGCTCGGCGAACCACCAGCGGTGGATCTCCGGCGGCTGCGCGCACGTCGTCGGCCCGCCGCACGTCGCGGTCTCCGGCGACGAGGCCACCGCCGTCGGCTACACCCTCATGATCGTCAAGCGGCCGGACGGCTTCGTGCTGCGCCGTGCCACCGCCAACCACTGGCGGCTGCGCCGCACCCCGTCCGGCTGGCGCGCCGTGACCCGCACCAACCGCGTCCTCGACGGCCGCGAGGAGTCGCCCGACCTGCTCGCCTCCCACTTCCCGGACGCCGTCCGGCACCGCTGAGGGGGTCGCGGCGGCTCAGGGGGTGACGCCCATGGTGGCGAGGACCCCGCCGGCCAGCTCCCCGTCGCCCTCGGTGCGGACGGCGACGTCGCCCGCCGCGCAGCGGCCGGCGGCAAGCCGGACGTAGGTCTCCCAGTCCATGGCGATCCTCGCCGCCGGGGACGCCGGGACGTCCGACCACGTGCCGCGACCGTCGTCGCCGACGGTCACGGCGACCTCGAAGTCGGGCGGGCCGGAGATCGTGAGGGCGGCGCTCCGGCCGGGCTCGCCCTTCGCGGCGCGGGCCACGATGCGGGGCAGGGAGCGGCTCAGCAGCTCCCAGAAGCACTGCGCCGCCGGGCCGTCGAGGTTGCCGGGGCGGCCGACCGCGCGGCGGATGTCCTGCTCGTGGGTCCAGCAGTCCATGGCGCGGAACTTCATGAACCGCGTGTAGGGGCCCTCCCTGCCGTCCGGGCACATCAGGACGCGGTCGGGGTCCTCGCCGGCCACCTGCACCAGGCGGCGTTCGAGCGCGTCCGCCAGCTCCGCCACGACCTGCGGGCCGGGGACGGGCCGCCGCGCGTGCACCGCGATCTCGGTGTACCGGGCGAAGTCGTTGCGGAGGTGGTCGAACTCGGGCAGCTCGACGGGCGGGGCGGGGTCGCCGAGCAGGTCGCGCTCCACACCGGCGAGGTGGGAGAACTGGTCCTTGACCGTCCAGCCGGGGCACTCGGTCGGCCGGTCCCAGTCGTCGTCGCGCAACGTCTCGGCGAGCGCGAGCGTCGAGCGGATCGTCTGCTCGTACGCGGCGGTGTTGGCGCGCATCTGCTCGTTCATGTGAGCCCCTCCGGTCGGCGTCACGAAGCTTACGGCCCGTCCCGGCCGAGGGGCCTGGCCGGGACGGGTCATCAGCGGGCTCAGGCGCCGAGGACGCCGCCGAGGACGGCGGCGTAGGCGGCCTCGCCCTGCGCGTTCGGGTGGAGGGGGGCGGCGGCGTGGACGGGGACGTAGCCCTCGACCCAGCGCCTGGACGACGACTGGCAGGCGTCATGTCCCGCGCTGGGCGTGACCAGGTCGACGTAGGTCCCGCCGTGCGCGGTCGTCTGCTGACGGATCACGTCGTTCATGGCGTTCACGGAGCCCTGCAGGAAGTTGGCGTCCGTGGGGAGCACGGGTTGCACGGGCCAGCAGCCGTTCTGCTTGATGTAGAGGCCGTAGCCGGTGACGACGATCCGGGCCTTCGGGGAGCGGGCGCGGATGCCGTCCAGGACGGCGGACAGCTTCGGGCCGAAGTCGCGGGTGCGCTGGGCCACCTGCTCCTCGAACTCGCCCTTGCACGGGGTGGCGGTGGGGTCGAGGGTGGCGCAGTCCTGGGCGATGCCGACGAGGCCGACGTCGTTGCCGCCGATGGTGAGGGTCACCAGCGCGGTGGACGCGGTGAGCGCGTCGAGCTGCGGCGGGACGGTCCCCGTGTCGACACCGCCGACGCTGGTGCTCTGCGACTGGGTCATGTGGGTGGTCTTGGCGCCGCTGCAGGTGACGTCCCGGAGCGCGGCGCCGAGCCGGGACGCCAGCTCGTGCGCGTAGTTGTGGGTGGAGCGCCCGCAGCCGATCGGGCCGGTGATGTCCGGGATGAGCGGGCCGGACGCCATCGAGTCGCCGAGCGCGACGTACTCCTGCGCGGCCGCCGCCGCGGGCACCGCCGTCCCGCCGAGGGCCGCCCCCGCCAGGACGATCGCGCCGACGGCGCCCCTGACGACCCGGCCCCTGCCGCGCCGGCGTGCGGCGACTCGCGTGACGACCCGGCCGGTGGACGGGCGGCCGTTGAACAGACGCTTCATGAGCTGACTCCCGGCGTCATGGACGATGTCGCCGTGATCGTCCAGAATCTGGACACGCCGTTCAATTGGCGTGGGGACAGACTCTTCCGGGAGCCGTTGTGACGCGGGACAAGACGCCGGCGCTGCGGGTGGCGGGCCGGCCGATGGCGGCCCATCTGCGGGTCCGCGCGCCGCTGCTGACCCGCCGGGTCGTGGCGCGGCTGCTCGCCGAGCTGCCCGTCTACGCCGAACTGCCGCAGGAGGAGGTCGCCGGGGACATCGCCGGGATCGTCCAGCACAGCCTGCGGCAGTTCGCGGACGTCCTGGAGCGGCGCCGGCCGGCCCGCGCGGCCGACTTCGCCCGGCAGCGCGACTCGGCGGCGCTACGGGCCGAGGAGGGCGTGCCGCTGGACGCGATCCTCGCCGCCTACCAGATCGGGGCGGCCATGGCCTGGGAGGAGCTGACCACCGGGGCCGAGCCCGCCGACCTGCCCGCCTTCCAGGAGGCGCTCGGCTACTTCCTCGACTTCCAGCGGCTGCTGACCTCGGCCGTCAGCGCCGCCTACCTGGAGGTGCGGCAGATCCTCGACAGCCAGGAGCACGGCGGCCGGCACGCCCTGATGACCGCGCTGCTGGCAGGGGACACCGCGGGGCACCGCCCGGCGCCCCGGTACGCCGTCCTGGCGCTGGCGTTCGGCCCGCATCCGGACGAGGCCGGCTCGGGCCAGCGGGCCCGGATCGCCGCCCGCCGCAAGATCCGCCGCGTCCGGACCGCCCTGGACGCCGTCGCCGACGAGCCCGCCCTCACCGCCCTGGACGCATCGGGAGGGACGGCTCTACTGCCCTTCTCCTCCGGCTGGGAGGCCCTGCACGACCTGGTCGCGGGCGCGGCGAAGGCGGCCGACATCGAGGTGACGGCCGCCGCGGAGATCATCGGCCCGGCGGGCGTGCCGGGCGCCGTCGCCCAGACCGCCGAGATCATGGATCTGGTGCGCCGGGCGGGCCGCCCGCCCGGCCTGTACCGGCTCGCCGACGTCCTGCTGGACTACCAGCTGAGCCGCCCGAGCGGCGCGCTCGCCGCGCTCGCCGCCCTGCTGGCGCCGCTCGACCGCAGGCCGGATCTGCTGAGCACCCTGGAGCGCTACCTGGCGTTCGACCTGGACCGCCGCGCGACCGGTGCGGCCCTGCACGTCCACCCGAACACGGTCGCCTATCGCATCCGCCGCATCAGCGCCCTCACCGGACTGGACCCGGGCCGCCCCGGCGACCTCCAGCTGCTGAACGCCGCCCTGGTGGCCCGCCGCTCCCTGCACTGATCCCATCCGGCCGGATCCCCGGGAGACCGGGGACGGGCGGGGTCAGGCGTGTTCGGTGCGGAGGTGGTGCTTGAGCGTGGCCAGTTCGAGGTGCGGCGCGTGGCAGTGGTCGCAGGCCCAGACTCCGCTGGGAATGGAGACGCCGCGCGCCGTCGCGTCCTCGCGCGCGCACAGCAGGTTGTAGGACTGGACGAGGCGTCGCCACGTCCGCCGGACCGCCGATGACATTCCCGCTCCCCCTCCGAGCCCGGTTTCCAACCTTCTTGGGCTCAGCATAGGGTAACGGGAATGTCAAGGCGAAACGCCGGACATCACTGCCCGATCTTCACACCCGGCTCACCGTACCGGTACTCCAGGGGCCGGACTCCCCGGCCGCCGGGCATGTTGGCGCCCCGGCGGATCATGCCCGTGGGCAGGATCGTCCGTCCGAAGCTGTTCACGAACATCATCGCGGCCGCCGCGTACAGGGCGACCACCGCCGCCGCGACGAACAGCCAGCCGCCGACGTCCAGCGGCCAGGTCGAGCCGGCCCAGAATCCGGCGGCCGTGAAGCCCGCGCCGACGGCCAGGCAGCCCCACACCAGGGCCGTCATCAGATTCTCACCGAGCGCGGCGAGCGCGCCCAGGCCGGTGATCACCGCGAGTGGAATGAACCAGAACGCGAAGCCCTGGAAGGAGGTACCGAGGACCGGCGCCAGCGCCACGGGCGCGGCGCCGATGCTCACCAGCAGGAACAGCAGGCCCCAGCCGATGAAGAACGCGCCCCACATGCCGTGCATCGCGGTGGCCACGCCGTCGCGCGCCCGGTAGCCCCACATGCCGGCCAGCAGCTGCGCGACGCCGCCGAAGGTCAGCACGAACGGCCACAGGATGAGCGGGGTGCCGGCGCCGCCGTACCAGCCGGCCTGCCACGCGCCCACCATCATGGCCGCCGCGGCGAGCCCGAACAGCCCGAGGATCGACGGCGCCGCGATGGGCTGCAGGAAGACGCGGGTGCGGTCCTCCCAGAGCGCGTGTTCGCCGGCCTGGTCCGCGCCCCGCGGGGGCGCCATCGCCGCGCCGTGCGCCGGCGCGGCCGCGCCGTGCGCCGGCGTCTCCATGCCCTCCGCGGGCATCGCCGATCCCGTGTGCTCGCCGGGCATCGGCGCGGATTGGTGCTCTCTACGCCTTGCCATGAGATCCCCCTCTGAATCGGAGAGCTGTAAGCCCCTCCTAACCGTGTTCAAGCAGGTCAAACGGCATATGACCGTTTCCTGAAGAGGTTCGCGTTTGCACCCGGCACCCTTTGCCAGGCGCTGACACGGGCATGGCGATCCGGTGGCCCGGCGGTCCGGGACGCGGGTCAGGTGGCTCGGCGATCGGGCGGCTCAGTGTTCCGACGGCTCAGTGTTCCGGCGGCCCGGTCCTCCGGCGGCTCAGCGGGGCGGCGGGCAGTGGATCTCAAGGCCGGGCGTGGTGTGCCAGCCGATCAGCGTGAACAGCCGCTCGATGTGCGGGGGGACCCCGTGCAGGACGAGGAGGCGGCCACGGTCGTGCAGGGCGCGGGCGGCCTCGCTGAAGGCGCGCAGACCCGCGACGTCCATGAACTCGACCCCCGACAGGTCGGCGTGCAGGTCACCGGACCCGCGTTCGTGGACGGCGCGCAGGGCGTGCGCGACCGCGGCGGTGTTGGAGACGTCGACCTCCCCGGCGAGCAGCACCCGGGACACGCCCGACGCGGCCGTGATGCGCAGCAGCGCGGAGTCGTGCTCGACGATGTCGTAGCGGGCAGCCTCCCGCGCACCGGGGTCGGGGGCGCCCTCGCCGCCGGTGATCCGCCAGACCGTCATCTGCTCCTCACCCTCAACGGGGGCGCCGCCGCTACCGTGCGCGGCCCCGTATATGCAAGGCTCTCACCTGTCGGGACCTTCTGGACCCCACCAGAGCGGAAAACCACGATCGGAAGCCATTTCATGGACGAGAAGGCGATCCTGGAACGTATCAACGATTTCATCGAGGAGGAACACGCCCTCCGGCAGGCGCACGAGCGGGCCGAGACCTCCAACGCCGAGGCCCAGGCGCGGCTGCGGGACCTGGAAGTGGCCCTCGACCAGTGCTGGGATCTGCTGCGGCAGCGGCGGGCCCGCCTCGCGGCGGGACAGAACCCCGACGACGCCCAGGTCCGTCCCGCCGGCGAAGTGGAAGGCTACCGGCAGTAGCGCCTCACGGGCCCGTCACGGGACCATCCAGCCGAGCACGGCGGTGGACTGCAGGCCGGAGAGCAGGCACATCCCGGCGAGGAACAGCAGGCTCCACAGCACGACGCGGCGGAAGATGTCGCCCTCGCGCCCGTCCAGGCCGACGGCCGCCGCGGCGATGGCGAGGTTCTGCGGCGACACCATCTTGCCGAGGACGCCGCCGGAGCTGTTGGTCGCCGCCATCAGGACCGTCGACAGGTCGGCCTTGTTCGCGGCGGTGACCTGCAGGGAGCCGAACAGCGAGTTGGACGAGGTGTCCGATCCGGTGACGGCGGTGCCGAGCCAGCCGAGGATCGGCGACAGCAGCGCGAACGCGCCGCCCGCACCGGCCATCCACGTCCCGAGCGTCACGGTCTGCCCGGAGGCGTTCATCACGAAGGCCAGCGCCAGGACGGCCATGACCGTGATGATCGCCCACCTGAGCTGAACGAGGGTCGTCCGGTAGGCGCCCAGGGCCCGGCGCAGGCCGACGCCGAGGGCGGCCATGGTGATCAGCCCGGCGACGAGCATCTGCGTGCCGGGCGTGGTCAGGTAGTTGAAGGTGAAGGTCGGCAGGGCCAGCGGCTTGCCGGACGGGCCCGTGAGGTGCAGGCCCGGCCAGGAGAACGTCCGGGTCGCCCTGTCCAGGAGATCCTTGACCGGCCCGATCTGGCAGACGACGAAGACCGCGATGATGATCGCGTAGGGCGCGTAGGCGCGGGCGACCTCGGCGCGGGAGTCCCCGTCCGGTCCCCCGTCCCGTCCTTCGACGCGGGCGGCGAACTCGGGGGTCGGCTCGTCCGCCGCACCGCCCGCGACCGGGGCCGGCCTCGCCGGCGCCGCCGACGGACGCAGCCGGACGGCGAGGACGACGGCCGCGGCCGAGACCAGCGAGGCCACGACGTCGGCGAGCGGCACCGAGATGAAGTTCGCCGTGACGTACTGGGCGACGCCGAACGCGGCGCCGCACAGCAGGGCGACGGGCCAGGTCTCGCGCAGGCCGCGCCGCCCGTCCACGATGACGACGAGGACGAGCGGGACGAACAGGGCGAGGATCGGGGTCTGCCGCCCCACCATGGCGCCGAGCGTGTCGCTGGACTCGCCGGTGACCTTGCCGAGCGTGAGGATCGGCGTCGCCATCGCGCCGAACGCGACGGGCGCGGTGTTGGCGGTGAGGGCCAGCACGGCGGCCTTGAGCGGCGGGAAGCCGAGCGCGATCAGCATGACGGAGGTGACCGCGACCGGCGTGCCGAACCCGGCCAGGGCCTCCAGCAGCGCGCCGAACGAGAAGGCGATCAGCACCGCCTGGAGCCTGTTGTCGTCGCTGACCTGCGCGAACGAGCGGCGCAGCACGTCGAAGTGGCCGGTGGCGACGGTGATGTTGTAGACCCAGAGGGCGTTGATGACGATCCACAGGATCGGGTAGAAGCCGAACGCGGCGCCTTCGGAGGCGGCGAGCAGCGCCTGGTCGGCGGGCATGCCGTACGTCCAGACGGCGACCGCCAGCGCGACGGCCAGCGCGATCAGGGACGCCGGCCACGCGCGCATGCGCACGCCGCCGAGCAGGACGAACAGCACGGCCAGCGGCAGCGCGGCGACCAGGGAGCTCCAGCCGAGCGAGTCGGCGACGGGATCGAGGACCTGCTGGTACACGGCGATCACCTCGCGGGGTAGTGGTCGCCCCCGAGCACGTGATCCTTACCCGTCCCGATGACGGAGATCACCTTGATAGTGAACTTTTCCCTCGGTCAGAGGGCCTGGAGAAGCCTGGCCGGGGTGATGGGCAGGTCCCGGACGCGGATGCCGGTCGCGTGGTGGACGGCGTTGCCGACGGCCGCCGCCGCCCCGACGATGCCGATCTCGCCGATGCCCTTGGCGCCCATCGGGTTCAGGTGCGGGTCGGACTCCTCCACCCACGCGGCGTCGATGTCGCGGATGTCGGCGCAGACCGGGACGTGGTACTGGGCGAGGTCGCGGGTGAGGTAGTCGCCGAACTCCCGGTCCATGACGCTCTGCTCCATCAGCGCCATCCCGACGCCCATCGTCATCCCGCCGATGAACTGGGACCGGGCCGTCGTGGGGTTGATGATCCGGCCGGCGGCGAACACGCCGAGCATCCGGCGGACGCGGACCTCTCCGGTGTCGGCGTCCACCTCCACCTCGGCGAACTGCGCGCCGAACGCGTGCCGGGCGTACTCGGCCCGGGCCCTGAGCTCCTCGCCGGTGTCGGCGGACGCCTCGATCCCCCCGGGCGGGACGGCGCCGTTCAGCTTGCCGCGCAGGGCCTCGCAGGCGCGCACGACGGCCGTGCCCCAGCCGGCCGTCCCGGCGGAGCCGCCCGCCACCGACGCCCGGGGGAACGCGCTGTCGCCGATCTCCATCCTGACGTCGGCGAGATCCTCCTTCAGCGTCTCGGCGGCGATCAGGGCCAGGGCGGTGCGGGCGCCGGTGCCGATGTCGGCGGCGGCGATCCGGACGGTGAACGTCCCGTCGGGCTCGGCGCGGGCCGTGGCCTGGTTGGGGCGCTGGTAGGCGGGATAGGTGGACGCGGCGACGCCCATACCGACGAACTTGCGGCCCTCCCGGCGGGCACCGGGTTCGGGGGCGCGCCCCGCCCAGCCGAAGCGTTCGGAGCCCTCGCGGAGGCAGGCGACCAGGTTCCGCGAGCTGAACGGCAGCCCGCTCTCCGGCTCCCGGTCGGTGTCGTTGCGCACGCGGAGCTCGACCGGGTCGATGCCCGCGGCGACGGCCAGCTCGTCCATCGCCGTTTCGAGCGCGTACATGCCGGGCGTCTCCCCGGGGGCCCGCATCCAGGACGGCGTGGGGACGTCCAAGGCCACCACCCGGTGCGACGTGAGGCGGTGCGGGGCCTGGTACAGGATGCGCGTGGGCGTCGCGGTCTGCTCGGCGAACTCCTTGACGGTGGAGGTCTGCTCGGTCACCTCGTGGAGGATCGCGTTCAGCCGCCCGTCCTCGTCGGCGCCGAGCCGGAGACGCTGGATGGTCGGGGTCCGGTAGCCGGTGGTGGCGAACATCTGCTGGCGCGGGACGGCGAACTTCACGGGACGTCCCACGGCGCGGGCGGCCATCGCGGCGAGCACCACGTTCGGCCGGGGCATTCCCTTGGAGCCGAAACCGCCGCCGACGTGCGGCGATACAACGTGCACCCGGGAAGGATCGAGCCCGAACACCTTCGCGATCGTGGCCTGGACGGTCGACGCGCCCTGGTTGGAGTCGTAGAGCGTGAGGGTGCCGTCCTCGTTCCACTGGGCGATCGTGGCGTGCGGCTCCATCGGGTTGTTGTGCTCGGCCGGGGTCGTGTAGACGGCGTCCACGCGCACCGCCGAGTCGGCGAACGCCTTCTCGGGCTCGCCCTGCTCGGTGTCCGCCGGGAACACCGGGTTCACCTTGTCCGGCTTGTAGAGGCCCGGATGGTCGGCGCGGAGCCGCACGTCCGGTGCCTCCCCGGCGTACTCGACGCGCAGCAGGCGGGCCGCCTCCCGGGCGGTCTCCAGGGTCTCGGCGACCACGGCGGCGACGAACTGGCCGCGGAAGGAGACCGTCCGCGACTGGAACAGGGCCAGTTCGCCGTCCGAGGTGTCGCTGAGCTCGGGGGCGTTCTCGCAGGACAGGACGGCGAGCACCCCGGGCAGCCTCAGCGCGGCCTCGGCGTCGACCGACCTGACCTGCCCCTTGCCCACGCTCGCCTGGACCGCCGCGGCGTAGGCGGCGTTCCGCACGGGGTACTCGAACGCGTACCGCGCCGTCCCGGTGACCTTCTCGCGGCCCTCCAGCCGGTCGGTCATGACTCCTCCCCCAGCTCGGTCAGCGTCCGGACGATCAGGTTGCGCGCCAGCGGCACCTTGTAGGCGTTGTCGCGCAGCGGCTCGGCGGCCTCCAACTCGGCCTCGGCGGCGCGCAGGAACGACTCCTCGGTCGCCTCCGCGCCGCGCAGGGCCTCTTCGGCGCGCCGCGCCCGCCACGGCTTGTGGGCGACGCCGCCGAGGGCCAGCCGGACGTCCCGCACCCGGCCGTCGCCGACGTCCAGGGCCGCCGCGATGGAGACCAGCGCGAACGCGAACGACGCGCGCTCTCGGACCTTGCGGTAGCGGGACGGCACGCCCAGCGCGGGGACCTCCACGGCGGTGACGAGGTCGCCCGGTTCGAGCGTGGTGTCGCGCTGGGGTTCGTCACCCGGAAGCCGGTACAGGTCTTCGATGGGGATGGTTCTCTCTCCACCGCGCCCCCGGATGCGTATGGACGCGTCCAAGGCGGCCAGTGCGACGGCCATGTCGGACGGGTGCGTCGCCACACAGGCGTCCGACCAGCCCAAGATCGCCAGATTGTGGTGCTCGCCCTCCCGCGCCGGGCACCCGCTGCCCGGGGTGCGCTTGTTGCAGGGCTTGGCGGCGTCCTGGAAGTAGGAGCAGCGGGTCCGCTGGAGCAGGTTGCCGCCGACGGTGGCGAGGTTGCGGACCTGGCCGGACGCCCCCGCGAGCACGGCCTGCGCCAGGACGGGATGGCCCTCGCGCACGGTCCGGTCGGCGGCGACGGCGCTGTTGGTCACCGCCGCGCCGATGACGAGGCTCCCGTCCGGCCGCAGTTCGATCTGGTCGTACGGAAGATGCGCGACGTCGACGAGCCTGGCCGGCTCCTCCACGCCGAGTCGCATCAGGTCGACGAGGTTGGTTCCGCCGCCCAGGTAGACGGCTCCGTCCTGGTGGCGCCGCAGTGCGTCCTCGGCGCTGGTGGCGCGCTCGTACGCGAAGGGCCTCATGCCTCGGCCCCCTCCCTGCGTCTCGCGGCCTGTTTGAGGGCCGCGACTATGCCGACGTAGGCGCCGCACCGGCACAGGTTGCCGCTCATGCGCTCGCGTATCTCGTCGTCGTCGAGTACGGGGTCGGCCCTCAGGTCGCCGGTGACGACGCTGGGCCAGCCGCGTTCGGCCTCGTCCAGCATTCCCGTGGCGGAGCAGAGCTGGCCGGGTGTGCAGTACCCGCACTGGAACGCGTCGTTCTCGATGAACGCCTCCTGGACGGGACTGAGCTCCCCGTCCCGCGCCAGCCCTTCGACCGTGACGACGTCCGCTCCGTCATGGGCGACGGCCAGGGCCAGGCACCCGTTCACCCGGCGGCCGTCGAGAAGGACGGTGCAGGCTCCGCACTGGCCGTGGTCGCAGCCCTTCTTCGACCCCGTCAGGCCGAGTTGCTCGCGCAGCACGTCCAGGAGGGACGCTCGGGTATCGACGTTGAGCCGGTGCTCCGCCCCGTTCACGACCAGGGTGACGTCGGCGCGCACCGGAGTGGCTTCGCTGTCCATGCCGGGGGGCCTACCCCAGATCTCCCATCGGTCACAGAACATCGACGGCCGTCCGCACCCGCTTCCGGCGGCCGGCGATCAGTCGTTGTCGGTGAGGATCTCCACGACCTGCCGGGCCGTGTCGGTCGGCAGCGGCGCCGGCAGCCCCTTCCACTTGCGGGACGCGGCCATCGCGGCCGCGCCGGCCCCTCCCCCGTACACGGCGGCGGTGATGAACGACGCCAGTTCGGGAGGCAGCTTCTTCTCCAGCAGCAGCACGTTCATCCGGTAGGTGGCCGCGGTCGCCATGACCCCGAAGGCCCCGGCCACGGCCCCGAGGCGCAGCGCCGGTATGCGCTGCCTGGCCTTATCGATCATCTCCTGCTGCGCCGCCTCGACCACACGCCGGGCGAGCACGAGGTTCTGCTCCAGCGGGTCGCCGGCCGCGGCAGGTTTGCGCGACTCCGACATGACCTCGGCTTACCCGCAGATGGGGAGGAGATTCCAGGAAGCAATATGTCACTTTCAGTGACTTTGCAGGTGCTGTAGGTTGCCGAACCGGACCCGACAGAGAGGCCGGTTCATGCAACCCTTCGAGCTGCCCGACTTCTACGTCCCGTACCCCGCGCGACTCAACCCGCATCTGGAGGGCGCACGCCGGCACACCATGGCCTGGGCGCGCGAGATGAAGATGCTGGACGCCGACCGGGACCCCGGCACCCCCGACATCTGGGACGAGCCCGCACTCGAAGCGATGGACTACGCCCTCCTTTGCGCCTACACGCACCCCGACTGCGCCGCCCCCGAACTCGACCTCGTCACCGACTGGTACGTCTGGGTCTTCTACTTCGACGACCACTTCCTGGAGGTGCTCAAGAAACCCCGGGACCAGGAGGGCGCCCGCACCTACCTCGACCGGCTGCCGCTGTTCATGTCGCTCGACCCGCCCGAACCGGTGAACGCCGTCGAGCGCGGGCTCGCCGACCTGTGGGCGCGGACCGTCCCGGCGCGGTCGGACGCCTGGCGGCGCCGCTTTTCGATGAGCACCCTGAACCTGCTGCGCGAGTCGCTGTGGGAGCTGTCCAACATCAGTACCGGCCGGATCCCGAACCCGGTCGAGTACATCGAGATGCGGCGCAAGGTCGGCGGGGCGCCCTGGTCGGCCGACCTCGCCGAGCACGCCGCTGGCGTCGAGATCCCCGAACGCGTGGTGGCGACGCGGCCGCTGCGCGTCCTGAAGGACACCTTCTCCGACGGCGTCCACCTGCGCAACGACATCTTCTCCTACCAGCGCGAGACCGAGTCCGAGGGCGAGGTCAACAACTCCGTCCTGGTGATGGAGCGCTTCCTGTCGGTCGCGCCGCAGGTCGCCGCCGACACCGTCAACGACCTGCTGACCTCGCGGCTGCGCCAGTTCGAGAACACCGCGGTGACCGAGCTGCCGCACGTCTTCGAGGACCACGGCCTCGACCCGGCGGAGCGGGCGGGCGTCGCGGCCTACGTGAAGGCCCTCCAGGACTGGCAGTCCGGCGGCCACGAATGGCACCTGCGGTCCAGCCGGTACATGAACGACAGGTCGCTCGGCATGTCCGCCGCCCGCATCCCGGCCCTGGTGAAGTCGGCGCGGATCAGCCTCCCCCACGTCCCGTTCCAGAGGGTGGGGCCGACGCCGCTGCCCTCGTTCGACATCCCCTACGCGGCCCGCGTGAACCCGCACCGCGAGCGCGCCGGCCGCAACCTGCTCGCCTGGGCGCGGGAGATGGGCATGTTCTCCCCCCACCCCCGGACGCCCGTCCCGGTGTGGAGCCCCGACCGGCTCGCCGGGATGGTGCTGGAGGTCTGCGCCGCGTCCCTCGACCCGGACGCCGATCCGGAGGCGCTCGACCTCGCCGTCCAGTGGCTGGCGTGCGGCACGTTCGGCGACGACTTCTTCCCGGCCGTCTTCAACCGCGACCGCGACATGGCGGGCGCGAAGGCGTTCAACGCCCGCGTCCCCCGGTTCATGCCGCTGGACTGCGGCGCCGCCCCCGCCCCGGAGAACCCGTTCGAGGCGGGGCTCGCGGACCTGTGGCCCCGCACCGCCGGGCCCATGGACGACAAGGGCCGCCGCGAGTTCCGGGCGGCCGTCGAGCACATGGTCGAGAGCTGGGTGTGGGAACTGAACAACCACCTCCAGTCGCGCGTCCCCGACCCCGTCGACTACATCGAGATGCGCCGGCACACGTTCGGCTCCGAGCTGACGATGAGCCTGGCGCGCATCGGGCGCGCGGACGAGATCCCTCAGCACGTCTTCGAGACCCGCACCCTGCGCGAGATCGACGCCTCCGCGATGGACGTCGCGTGCCTGCTCAACGACTGCTTCTCCTACCAGAAGGAGATCGAGTACGAGGGCGAGCTGAACAACGGCGTCCTCGCCGTCGGGAACTTCTTCGGCTGCGGCCGCGACGAGGCGCTGCCCATCGTCGCCGACCTCATCGCCTCGCGCCGCCGCCAGTTCGAGCACCTCGCCGCCGGGGAGCTCCCCGCCCTCTGCGACCGGCTCGACCTGGACGACGCCGCGCGGGCCGCGCTCTCCTCCTACGTCGAGGAACTGCGCGACTGGATGGCCGGGATCCTCAAGTGGCACCGCGAGACCGATCGCTACGACGAGCGCGAGCCCGTCCTCCGGCTTCCCAGGCCCACCGGCCTGGGGATGTCGGCCTTCCACCTCTTTGCGCGCGCCGCCCGCTGAGCGGTGCCCGCTCAGGCCGCCGCCCCGGGGCGGCGGCCTGAGCGGGCACCGCGACATGCTGTGTTGAAATGCTCGGCAATGTGCGGACATGTGCCCTGCGTCCGGTGAGAACGCCGCGACGAGAGGAGAGGGCTTGCCATCCCCATTGCGAAAATCCACCTCGCAGGAGTCCCACCCGCCCGACGACCGGCGGCGCCGCTTCGAGGACGTCTACGCGGCCAACCGCGCCCGGATCCTCGGGTACGCGCTGCGCCGGACCAGTGACCCGCAGGACGCCGCCGACGTCCTGGCGGAGACGTTCCTCACCGCCTGGCGGCGGCTCGACGACGTCCCGCCCGGCGACCAGGCCCGGCTGTGGCTGTACGGGGTGGCCCGGCGCGTCCTGGCCAACCACCACCGCGGCGAGCGCCGCCGGTCCGCCCTGGCCGCCGACCTCGGCTCCCGGCTGCGCGACGGCCTGGCCGTCCAGGACCCGTCCGGCGACGGGCCGACCGGCGTGGGCGCCGCGTTCCGCGGCCTGCCCGAGTCCGACCGCGAACTGCTGGCCCTGGTCGGCTGGGAGGGACTCGACCACGGCGAGATCGCGACCGTCCTCGGCTGCTCCCGCAACGCGGTGCGGATCCGCCTGCACCGCGCCCGCCGCCGGTTCGCCCGCGCCCTGGCCAGCATGGACGCGGACGCCCCCGCCGCCCCCGCGCCGGCCGCCTCCCTGCGTGCCGCCTCCACGCCCGCCACCTCCCTGCATGCCGCCTCCCTGCCTGCCAAGGGGCGGCGGATCCCGAACGGAGACCCCACATGAACCGCGACATCGACCCGCTGATCGGGGGCCTCGCCTCCGTCACCGACCGGCAGGCCGGGACCCTGCTGCCCGAGGACGCCGCCACCGCCCTCGCCGACCGCATCACCGCGACCGCGGTCCCCTCGGCCCCCGCGCGCGGGCGGCGCTCGCCGGTCATGCTCATCGGACTGCCGCTGGCCGCGGCCGGCATCGCCGCCGCCGCCGTCACGGCGGTCGTGACGACCCGCGACGGCGGACCCGGCAGCACCCCGGGCGTCACGCCGACGAGCCCGCGCGTCGTGCTGGCCGCGGCGCTGACGTTCACCCGCAAGGGCGGCTACATCGACGTGCGCGTGCGCGACCCGCTGGCCGACCCGAAGCGCTACCAGGAGGAGTTCGCCGCCCACGGCCTCAAGGTCACGCTGTCGATGGTGCCGGCGTCCCCGTCCATCGTCGGCACGGTCGTCGCGATGGAGACCAGCGAGAACACCGCCGAGCGCGACGTCACCACGATCACCGCCAGGGGCGGGTGCGAGACCGGCGGCGGAGGGGACGTCTGCCCGGTCGGCGTCCGGATCCGCACCGGCTACAAGGGCACCGCCTCCATCACCTTCGGGCGGGAGGCCCGCCCGGGCGAGCAGTACAACAGCAGCGCCCCCGCCACGGCCCCGGGCGAGGTCATGCACGGCATGACCTACCGCAAGCACCGCGTCGGCGAGGTGCTGGCCGCCCTGCGAAAGCGGCACGTCACGGTGCCCGAGTACCGCGCCATGGAGGGCAACGTCAGCAACGTGCTGAAGCCCGGCCAGGTCCCGCCCACGTGGTACGTCCACAGCGCGACCCCCTGGGCCAAGAACCAGGTCCTCCTCTTCGTGGGCCCGCACCCCACCGAGGACGCCGGCGGCGCGCCGCCCGCGTCGGCGCCTCCCGGAGCACCCGCCGCTCCGAGCGCGACCCCGACCTCCTGAGCACCGGCGGACCGCCCCGACCGGGGCGGTCCGCCGCTCTCAGGGCCCGCTCATATCTTTGCGCGGCGGGAGAGCGTCCGGTCGAGGAGGACGGTCGGCACGATGGCCGCCGCCAGCCCGGCGCCGATCCAGGGGACGGCGGTGAGTCCCGCGCCGGCGTTCATGGCGGCGCCGGCGAGGACCGGAACGAGGCTGATGCCGAGCTGGAAGGCCGAGACGGTCGCGGCCCCGGCGAGCGTCGGCGCCTCCGACGCGATGGCGAACACCCGCCCGTAGATGGCCGGGTTCAGGACGAATCCGGCGACTCCGAGCAGCAGAACGAGCGGGACGACGGCCGTCGCATGCCCGGACAGGACCGCGAGCAGCACGGAACTGGCCGATATCCCCAGCGCGCCGGCCATGAGCGCGTGAGTGGGCCGCCTGTCGGCGATCCGGCCCCCCACGGACAGGCCGATGAAGGCGCCGACGCCGAACAGCGCGAGGATCGCGGGCACCCACACGCCTGGAATGCCGGTGACGTCCGTCAGGAACGCCGCGAGGTAGTTGAACGAGATCATGTAGGCGGCGGTGCTCAGGACGGTGGCGGCGTAGACGACCCACAGTTGCGGCCGCCTCATGGTGCGCAGCTCCCCCCGCACGCTCGGCTTCGCGTCCGCGCCGGTCGCGGGCACCGCGAGCAGGCTCAGGACCGCGCCCGCGGCGGTCAGGACGACCACGCCCCAGAACCCGCCCCGCCACCCGGTGAAGTAGCTGAGCAGCGCGCCCGCCGGACCACCGGCGATCATCGCCAGGCCGAGCCCGCTGACGACCACCCCGGACGCCCGCGCGGTGCGGTCGGACGTGACGAGGCCGATCGCGGTGACCGCCGCGACCGCCCAGTACCCCGCATAGGCCAGCCCGCACAGGAAGCGGCTGGCCAGCAGCACCGCGTAACCGTCGATCACCAGGCCGGCCGTCACCGAGACCGCGAAGACGACCTGCGTGGCCACCAGGGTGGTGCGGCGCGGCAGGTGCAGCGTCAGGATGGCGAAGGGCGGCCCGCCGACGACCACCCCGACGGCGAACGCCGAGATCAGCGCCCCGGCGGAGGACAGGCTGATCCCGAGGTCGTCGGCGATCTCCGGCAGGACCCCGGCCAGCAGGAACTCCGCGCTGCCCATCGCGAACAGGCTGAACGCCAGCAGGTAGACCCCGAGCGGCAGCCTCCCCCCGGAGACCGACACCCGCGGCGAAGCGGTCTCGACGCTCACCGGCCCCCACCCCCGACGCGTCCCCGCTCGACGGCACGGCCCTGGTCGACGGCCTGATGGACGTCCTCGTCCAGCAGGTCGGCGTTGACGGCGATGGCGGCGGCGGAGCCCATGCCGGCGGCGGTGACGACCTGGGCGCGCGGGTCCGCCACGTTGCCCACCGCCCACACGCCCGGCACGGTGGTGCGCCCGGTCCGGTCGGTGACGACCCGGCGGTCCTCGACGGCGCAGCCGAGTGCGGTCAGCAGGGCGTCGTGCGGAACCATGCGCGGGAACAGGAACACCACGCGGCGCGGCACCATGCGCCCGTCGGCCAACTCGACGCCGCGCACCCCGTCGTTCTCCGCCACCACGCGCTTGATCTCGCCGTCCACGAGACGCACGCCGCGGGCGGTGAGACGTTCATGCTCCTCTTCGTCCAACTCCAGGGTGTGGACGAACAACACCACATCGTCGGACCACTGCCGCAGCAGCAGCGCCTGGTGCACCGCGCCGGGCGAGGTGCCCAGAACGCCCATGGGCCTGTCGCGGAACTCGTACCCGTGGCAGTACGGGCAGTGCAGCACGTCCCGGCCCCACCGCTCCGCCACACCGGGGATGCCGGGCAACTCGTCGCGCAGACCGGTGGCCACCACCAGCCGCCGCGCTCCCAGTACCGCCCCGCCGACGAGGCGCACGGTGAACCCCGGGTCGACGTGCTCCACCCGAGCGTCGATCAACGCCGCCCCGTATCCGGTGACCTCGGCCCGGCCCACCTCCAGCAGCGCGGCGGGCCGCATCCCGTCCCGCGACAGGAACCCCTGCATGTGCGCGGCCGGTGCGTTGCGGGGCTCGCCCGCGTCCACCACCGCGACCCGCCGCCGCGCCCGCGCCAGCACCAGCGCCGCGCTCAGCCCCGCGGCCCCCGCACCGACCACCACGACGTCGTACTCCGCATCGCTCATCGCGATCACCTCCGCCGCGGACGGTGCCCTGCCCACCGGCTGAACGACAACCTTTGTTGCCATTTCCGGGACGACCGCAGTGGAATGGGGGCATGCCTCACCCATCCGCCATCGCCGACGCGCTCGCCGAAGTCGGCCCGCGCCTCAAGCGGCTGCGCAACGAGCGCAACGTGACACTGGCCGAGCTCTCCGAGGCCACCGGGATCTCCAAGAGCACGCTGTCGCGCCTGGAGTCCGGTCAGCGCCGTCCCAGCCTGGAACTCCTGCTGCCCATCTCGCACGCCCATCAGGTCCCGCTGGACGAACTGGTGGGAGCCCCCGAGGTCGGCGACCCCCGCGTCCGGCTGACCCCCCGGCGCGTGAACGGCAACACCGTCCTCCCCCTGACGCGCCAGCCCGGCCCGATCCAGTCGTACAAGATGGTTCTCCCGGCGGCCCGGCGCGTACCCGACCTCTGCACCCACGAGGGCTACGAGTGGCTCTACGTGCTGTCGGGACGACTGCGCCTGGTCCTGGCCGACCACGACCTGGTGCTGGGCCCGGGCGAGGTGGCCGAGTTCGACACCCGGCTACCGCACTGGTTCGGCACCACCGGAGAAGGCCCGGTCGAGGTCCTCAGCCTCTTCGGCCGTCAGGGAGAACGCCTCCACATCCGCGCCAGGCCCCGCCCCCGCCAGGAGCCCGCGTCCTGACCCGTCCGGCGAAGGGCGCGCCTGTTCCGCCGAGGACTCCAGGCCGCGGTCCGGTCTTCGTCGACGACCGCGTGCGAGACCGTCGCAGCCGGCGCGGTGGTCAGGAGGCCAGTGCTTCGCGGACGGTCATCAGGGCGAAGCCCAAGAGGTTCTCGCCCTGCCAGGAGGCGGGGTGTTCGGTGCGGGGGTCGTCGGCGGTCAGGCCGATGCCCCAGACGCGGTCCAGGGGACTCGCTTCGACGAGGATGCGGTCGCGGGTGCCGGCAAGGTAGTCGCGAAGATCTTTGTTCTGGGCGAACTTGGCCTCGCCGCCCTTCGTGACAATGGTCACACGATTGTCGCGCCATGTCCGCTCGTCGAAGTCGCGGACGCGGCGGCCGAGGTCTTTCGCACGGCGGGGATGGGACGCGGCGACGATGGCGGCGGCCGTTTCCTCGTCGCCGAAGAGGCGGGCCTTTTCCGCCATCATGTAGTGCTCGGCGGTCGCGTAGGTGACGCCGCCGACGGTGAAGGGGGACGGCCACCACTGGCTGAGGTAGCCGCGACCTGGGGTCTGGTGGCCCCAGAAGAACAGGAACCTCAGGCGCGTGCCCTGCTCCTGGAGGCGGGTCAACTCGGCGACGTCCATGGGTGAGAGGGTGCCAGGGCCGGCCGCCGCGGTCCATCCGGTTTCCCACCGGGAATGGATGATCGATTGGCGTTGTTGACAGGTTTGCCGCGACCCGGGGTGGGGATCGCGGTCTAGACCATTTTGCGGACCCGGCATCTCGCCGGGACCATCTATTGATCCGGCCCGGCCTTGAACAGGAGGACTGCGGTAACAATGGACA
Source organism: Actinomadura citrea (assembly GCF_013409045.1). Classification (NCBI taxonomy): domain Bacteria; kingdom Bacillati; phylum Actinomycetota; class Actinomycetes; order Streptosporangiales; family Thermomonosporaceae; genus Actinomadura; species Actinomadura citrea. The sequence goes on from NZ_JACCBT010000001.1 coordinate 7,497,140, forward strand.
ACGCCCTGGCGAACCCCCGGCGCACCAAGATCGACGCGTGGCCCGAATGGCGGCCCGCGGAACCGGACTCCGAGCGTCCCGCGGAGGCCGACGTGTCCGAGGACGAGCTCGCCGCGCATTGACGGCCTTCCGGCCGATAGATGAGAACCCGCCCGGCTCCCCCGGGCGGGTTCTTCGTGTCCGGGCCCGGCGGACGAGCGCCGCGGCGTGGTTCAGACCGGGCGGGTGAGCAAGGCGTCGACCACGCGGCGGGCCTTGCCGGCCGCGTCCTGATCGCCCAGGCGCAGGGCGGTGTTGGCGGCGTTGAGGACCGCGTCGGTCTGGAAGGCGGCCAGGTCGGGGTCCAGGGGGGCGATCTCACCGGCGTCGACCGCGTGCCGCAGCTCCCCCGCGATCAGGGAGAGCCATCGGCGGTGCTGCTGCGCCAGCGTGTCCCGGACGGGGCCGGGGCGGCTGTCGAAGTCGGGGAGGTTGGCCGCCCAGAAGCAGCCGCCGGTGAACAGCGGCTTCTCCGCGTACTCGATCCAGTACCCGACCAGGGCCCGTAGCCGGGCGGCACCGGCGGGTGCGGCCTGCGCGGGACGCACGACCGCGTCGGCGAAGAGTTCGCGGGCCGCCCCGACGGTGGCCAGTTGCAGGTTCTGCCTGGTCCTGAACAGCGTCTGGATGCCGCTCTTGCTCACCCGCAGGTCGGTGGCCAGTCGGCCGAAGCTCAGCCCGTTGAGTCCCTCCAGCGACGCGACGTCCACGGCGTGCCGGGTGATCGTTCGTCGTGCCCGGGCGCCGCGCAGGAGCCGCCCGTCGGTCGACTCGGGCTCCGGGGACGGGTCGTTCTCGCTCATCTCCTCCATCCTGGCACAGCGATTGCCTATACGTACGATCGACCGTATTGTTTGTTCGGCCATCGGCACACCGACGGAGGTCCGACCATGGACGGCGACCGCATGTTCGAACTGGCTCAGGCGCTGGCCGCCGCCAAGAGCCGCCAGGACGTCCCCGCGGCGATGAAGCTGCTGCACCCCGAGATGGTGCTGGAGAGCCCGGCCTTCGGGACGACGGCCCGCGGCCCGGCCGAGAACGAGAAGGCGCTCCGCCGGTTCTTCGCCTCGTTCCCCGACTACGACGTCGTCCTGCAGGGCCACGCCGCGAGCGGCGAGGCGCTGGCCTGCTGGGGGACCGTCCGCATGACCATGACCGGCGACCGGTTCGGCGCCGAGCCGAACGGCAGGCGCGCCGAACTCCCGGTGTTCATCCGGTTCGGTTTCGAGGACGACCTGATCGCCGCCGAGTACTTCTTCTTCGACCTGTCGGAGCTGTGCGCCCAGTCGGGGGTCTCGACCGACGCCGTCCGCCGCACGCTCTTCGGCTCCGCAGGCTGAGGCCCTCCGACGAGAAAGGCGGCGACCCATGCCGGCAGATCCCCGTGTGAGGGACGTCGACGGGATCCGGACCGAGTTCCTCTTCGACATCGTCGTCGATCTGGACCCGCCCCTGGACTTCGGCCGGGGGCCGGTCGGGCGGCGCGTCCTGTTCGGCTCCGCCGGCGGGACGTTCGAGGGACCGGCGCTGCGCGGCGAGGTCCTGCCGGGCGGCGGCGACTGGGCGCTGTTCCGGTCCGACGGGACCATGCTCCTGGACGTCCGGCTCACCCTGCGCACCGACGACGGCGCCCTGCTGCACATGACCTACGGCGGCCGCTACACCACCCCGCCGGGCCTGCGCGCCGAGATGGCCGACCCCGCCGCCAGGCACCGGGTCGACCCGTCCCGGTACTACTTCCGGACCAATCCGCTGTTCGAGACGGGAGCCGAGCAGTACACCTGGCTCAACGACGTCGTCTGCGTGGGATCGGGCTACCTCGTCCAGGACGGGATCGCCTACAAGGTCTTCCAGGTGCTGTGAAGATCCTCCGGACGCCGAGCGGTCAGAGGACGTCCACCGCGAGGTCGCGGACGGTTCGCTCGTCCACCTCGACGCCGAGGCCGGGGGCGTCGGGGACGCGGGCGGTGCCGTCGCGGATCTCGACCGTCGGCCCCGCGTACGGGGAGTCGATGAACTGGCGGCCGTTGAGGTCGACCGGGGTGTCGATGCCGAAGGCCGAGAAGAGGTGCAGGGACGCGGCGAGGCCGAGGTCGGAGTCGGTGAGGCCGGAGCCCATCAGCGCGACGCCGCAGTCCTCGGCGAGGGCGCACAGGCGGCGGGACAGGGTCAGGCCGCCGGTGCGCTGGACCTTCGCGATGGCGACGTCGACCGCGTCGAGGCGGACGAAGGTCGCCAGGTCGGATGGGTGGCGCAGGCTCTCGTCGAGGGCGACCGGGATCGGGCATGCGTCGCGGAGGCGGCGCAGGCCCACGATGTCGTTGGCGGGGAGGGGCTGCTCGAACGCGGTCACGCCGAGGTCCTCCAGGCGGCGCGCCAGCGCGAGGGCCGAGCGGACGGTGTAGCCCTGGTTCGCGTCCACCCAGAGCGCCGCGGCGTCACCCGCGTGGAGCCGGACGGCCTCCACGACGTCGGCGTCCTCGGGGCCCAGGCCGACCTTGACCTTGAAGGCGCGGTACCCCAGGCCGCGGCCCTCGGCGACGCTGTCGGCCACCTCGGCGGAGGATCGGCCGGAGACGATCCACCCGAGATCGATCGTCTCCCGTCGGCGCCGGCCCCACATGACGCCCAGCGGGACGCCGGCGGCGCGGCCGAGGAGGTCGTGGAGGGCGACGTCCACGGCGGACTTGGCCAGCGGCGCGCCGATGCTGAAGCCCCGGTTGACGGCCCGGTCGAAGGCGGTCGTCACGCCGTCGAGGTCCCAGGCGGGACGGCCGGTGATCGCCGGCGCGAGGTACCGGTCGATGGTGGTGACGATGGACTCGGCGGTCTCGTACGTCCAGGCGGGGATGGGGGTCGCCTCGCCCCAGCCGTGCGCGCCCTCGGCGCTGACCTTGACCAGGACGCGCAGGCTGGGCCGTCCGGCGACGGCGACCGCGCCGCCGGACACCCCGAACGAGCGCCGGGTGGGCAGCGCGACGCAGAACGTCTCGATTTTTTCGATCTTCATTCACGCCTCCGGGAAGCGGGCGCCCGCGGCTCAGCCGGGCGGTGCGGTGCTGGCGCGCAGCACCACCTCGCCCGCGACGCGCTCGATGCGGCTGCGGCGGGTGGCGGGCTCGCGCAGGGCCAGTCCCATGACGCGCTCCCCCATCGCGTTCAGCGGCAGCGCGACGGTGGTGAGCGCCGGGGTCAGGTCGCGGACGATCGAGATGTCGTCGAATCCGGCGAGCGACATCTCCCCCGGCACTAACACGCCGTGGTCGCGCAGCGCGGCGAGCGCGCCGACCGCCATCACGTCCGTGACGGCGAACACGCAGGTCGGACGGTTTTCGCGGCGGAGCAGCTCGGCCGCCGCCCGGTAGCCGCCGTCGCGGGTGAAGGGGGCTTCGACGATGTGCTCGGGCGCGACGCGGACGCCCGCGTCGGCGAGCGCCTCGGTGAACCCGCCGAGCCGGTCGTGGACGGTCGTCAGGGCGCGCGGGCCAGTCAGCACGCCGAAGCGGCGGTGGCCGAGGTCGAGCAGGGCGCGGGCGAGGGCGGCGGCGCCCTCCCGGTTCTGCGGCAGGATGGCGTCGACCTTGAGGCTGCGGTGCCGGCTGAGGACGGCGACGCGACCGCCGGTGCGCTGGTAGGGGTCGAGCTCGGCGGCCATCGCCCGCTCCCACTCGCGGTCCTCGAAGCCGGAGCCGATGAGCAGGATCGCGCGGGCACGCTGGGCGCGCAGCATCGCCACGTACTCGACCTCGCGCGCCGGGTCGCGGAACGTGCTGGCGAGCATCACCAGCATCCCGTACTCGGCGGCGGTGCGCATGACGCCGCGGGCCACGGCGGCGAAGTAGGGGTCGCTGACGTCGTGGCAGACCACCCCGACGGACTTGCTGGAGGAGCTGGCGAGCGCCTGGGCGTGCGCGTTCGGGGTGTAGCTCAGCTCGGCCGCCGCGGCCAGGACGCGTTCCCGCAGGTCGGCGCGGACCTGCGAGGTCCCGTTCAGGACGCGGGACGCGGTGGCGAGCGAGACGCCGGCATCCCGCGCGACGTCCTGCAGGGTCACGTACGCTCGGTCGCCGGTGCGCTCCCCCTCGGCCGCTTCCGTCATCCCCGCCCCCCTCGGCCGGCACGGGCCCTCGCGGCGGGTTCCTGACGAAGACCCTCTTGACCGCGGTGCGTGCCGGTTCTTACGGTACATCAGAAAGCGCTTTCTGAACGCGCTTTCCGAACCACCCCGTCCGGAGGAACCCATGGTGAGTCAGGGTACGACGGCCGCACCGCCCTCGGCGGACGCGGCGGGCGTCGTGGAACGCGCCAGGCCCGGCGCGGGCGAACGGATCCGCGACGGCCTGGAACGGTCGTGGCGGCCGGTCGCCCTGCTGGTGGCCTGCTTCGCCGCGTGGTGGGCGATCAGCGCCTTCAAGCTGGTCGAGGCCTACCTCGTCCCATCGCCCGGCGCGACGCTGCGGCTGATGGGCGACAAGTGGGGCTACATCTGGCACCACACGTGGGTCACCACGTACGAGACCCTGATCGGCTTCGCGCTCGCGGTGCTCATCGGCGTCGCGTCCGCGGTGCTCATGGTGTACTCGTCCACGGTCGAGCGCACCCTCTACCCGATCCTGCTGTTCGCGCAGGTCGTCCCGAAGATCGCGATCGCCCCGCTGTTCGTGGTGTGGCTCGGCTTCGGCATCGGTCCCAAGATCGTCGTGGCGGTGCTGATCGCCTTCTTCCCGGTGGTGATCTCGATGGTCGCCGGGCTGAAGGCGGTGGATCCGGAGATGCTGCAACTGTCGGCCACGATGGGCGCGAGCCCGATGGCCACGTTCAGCAAGATCCGGCTGCCGGCGTCGCTCCCGCACCTGTTCTCCGGCCTGAAGGTCGCGGTCACCCTGGCCGTCACCGGCGCCGTGGTCGGCGAGTTCGTCGGCGCGAACGAGGGACTCGGCTACGTGATCCTGCAGGCCAACGGCAATCTCGACACCCCGATGCTGTTCGCCGGGCTGCTGGTCATGTCGGCCATCGGCGTCGTGCTGTTCGTCGTCGTCGAGGTCGCGGAGAAGCTGCTGCTGCCGTGGCACGCCAGCCGCCGAGGCGACGCCGTCACCACGACCTACTGACGGCGCCCCACGCGCCCCCCGCCACCCGAACCGCCCGCCCGGAATCCGCCGGACGGGACGTCCCGACAGACCAACGGCCGAGAACAACCCACCCCCTTACGGAGGGCCGCCTCATGAAACTCCGCACCCTCGCCATCGCCGTCATGGCTCCGGCCCTGGCACTCGCCGGCACCGCCTGCGGCGGTGACTCGGGCGAGACCACGAGCGCCTCGGGCAAGAAGCTGACCAAGGTCACGCTGACCCTGAACTGGTACCCCTACGGCGAGCACGCGCCGTTCTACTACGGCAAGAAGAAGGGGATCTTCGAGAAGCACGGCATCGACCTGGAGATCAAGGCGGGCCAGGGCTCGCAGAAGACCGTCCAGGCCACCGGCGCCGGGCAGACCGACTTCGGCTGGGCCGACACGCCCGCGCTGCTCGCCGCCGTCGACAAGGGGATGCCGGTCAAGAGCATCGGCGTGTTCCTGCAGACGACGCCCGCGTCCGTGCAGTCGTTCACCTCGGCCGGGATCAAGAAGCCCGCCGACCTGAAGGGCAAGAAGATCGCGGGTACGGCCGGGGACGCGCTGGCGCGCACCTTCCCGGTGTTCCTGCAGAAGAACGGGATGAGCGCGAGCGACGTCCCCGTCCAGAACACCGACCCGGCCGGGAAGATGGCCGCGGTGCTGGCCGGGAAGACCGCCGGGCTCATGGGCTTCGCGAACGACCAGGGCCCGACGATGGCCGCCAAGTCCGGCAAGCCGGTCTCGTACCTGCGGTACTCCGACTTCGGGCTGAACTTCTTCTCCAACGGCCTGCTGGCCGGCGAGCGGAAGCTGAAGAGCGACGCCAAGCTGGTCAAGGAGATGGTCGCGGCCACGAGCGAGTCGTGGACGGCCGCGGAGTCCGACCAGGCCGGCGCCGTCGCGAGCATGGCGGGCGCGTCCGAGCAGCTGCCGCCCGAGAAGGTGCTCACCGAGCAGTTCAAGACCACGCTGACGCTGCTGCACACCCCCGCGACGCAGGGCAAGGCGCCCGGCGTCAACTCCGAGGACGACTGGAAGCAGACGATCGCCACCTTCCAGCAGGCGGGGGTCATCGGAAAGGCGCAGGCGCCCTCGGAGTACTGGCAGGCGTCGGCCGCGCCGCAGACGTGACGGGACGAGCGATGAGGATCATGAGCGAGAAATCCACCGCGAAGCCGGACACCGGCCGGGAGACGGCCGTCAGCCTCGACGAGGTCGCGGTCCGGTTCCGCACCCGCAAGCGCGACGTCACCGCCCTGCGCGAGGTGTCGCTGGACGTCCCGATGGGCGAGTTCGTCGCGATCGTCGGACCGTCCGGCTGCGGCAAGTCCACGTTGCTGAAGCTGGTCGCGGGGCTGCTGAAGCCCTCGACCGGGGACGTGCGGCTGCGCGGGGACGAGGTCAAGGGGCCCCGCCACGACATCGGCTACGTGTTCCAGCGGGCCGCGCTGCTGGAGTGGCGCAGCGCCCGCAAGAACATCCTGCTCCAGGCGGAGATGCGCAAGATGCCGTCCGAGCAGGCGCGCAGGCGGACCGCCGAGCTGATCGAGATGACCGGCCTGAAGGGCTTCGAGGACGCGCTGCCGCACGAGCTGTCCGGCGGCATGCAGCAGCGGGTCGCGCTGTGCCGGGCGCTGCTGCACGAGCCGCGCGTCCTGCTGATGGACGAGCCGTTCGGCGCCCTCGACGCCCTCACCCGCGAGCAGCTCAACATCGAGATGAACCGGATCTGGCGGGAGACGGGCACGACCGTCCTGCTGGTCACCCACTCCATCGCGGAGGCCGCCTACCTGGCGAACCGCGTCGTGGTGATGACCGACAGGCCCGGATCGATCGCCGAGATCATCGACGTCGACCTGCCCGCGGAGCGCGACTACGCAGCCACGATGGCCCGCCCGGAGTTCGCCCGCGTCACCAACCGCGTCCGGGGACTTCTCGGCGCGGGCGGCGCGGCCGACTGACCGGCGCGCCGCAGAGGGCGCGCCGCACAGGACATACGACAGGCTAGGAAGGAACGGGATGGCACGCAGGTCCATCGGGATCGTCATGAACGGCGTCACCGGCCGCATGGGGTACCGCCAGCATCTACTGCGCTCGATCCTCGCGATCAGGGAGCAGGGCGGGGTCCGCACCGCCGAGGGCACCGTGCTGTGGCCGGAGCCGGTGCTGGTGGGACGCAGCGAGACCAAGCTGCGCGAACTGGCCGAACGGCACGGGCTGACGGCGTGGACGACCGACCTGGCCGAGGCGCTGGCGCGTCCGGGCACCGACATCTATTTCGACGCCCAGGTCACCGGCGCGCGGGTCGAGGCGATCCGCGCGGCGGTGGCCGCCGGCAAGCACATCTACACCGAGAAGCCCCTCGCCGAAGACCTCGACGAGGCGCTCGCCCTGGCCCGGCTGGCCGACGAGGCGGGGGTCAAGCACGGCGTGGTGCAGGACAAGCTGTTCCTGCCGGGGCTGCTCAAGCTCAAGCGGCTGGTGGACGGCGGGTTCTTCGGCCGGATCCTGTCGGTGCGCGGCGAGTTCGGGTACTGGGTGTTCGAGGGCGACTGGCAGGAGGCCCAGCGGCCCAGCTGGAACTACCGCGCCGAGGACGGCGGCGGCATCATCCTGGACATGTTCTGCCACTGGCGGTACGTGCTGGACGGGGTGATCGCGCCGGTGCGGTCGGTGCAGGCACTCGGCGCGACGCACATCGGCGAGCGGGTGGACGAGCACGGCAAGCCCTACGAGGCCACCGCCGACGACGCCGCCTACGGGATCTTCGAGCTGGAGGGCGGGATCGTCGCCCAGATCAACTCCTCGTGGGCCACCCGGGTCTTCCGCGACGAGCTGGTGGAGTTCCAGGTCGACGGCACCGAGGGCTCGGCGGTCGCGGGACTGCGGCGGTGCCGCGTCCAGCACCGCACGATGACGCCGAAGCCGGTGTGGAACCCCGACCTGCCCGCCACCGAGGACTTCCGCTCCCAGTGGCAGGAGATCCCCGACAACACCGAGTTCGACAACGGATTCAAGACCCAGTGGGAGATGTTCCTGCGCCACGTCGCCGACGACGGCCCCTTCCCCTGGGACTTCTACGCCGGAGCGCGCGGCGTCCAGCTCGCCGAGCTGGGCCTCCGGGCGTGGCGGGAGGGCCGCCGCCTCGACGTCCCGGAGCTGACGCCATGAAGATCGATCTGCCCGGGGCGCCCGGCTACGCGATGAGCGAGCCGCGCACCTACAAGCCGCCCGCCGGGCCCGCCACGTCACGCGTCGCGTACGCGGCCGCGCACGTGGTGGCGGGGGACGAGTCACTGGACTGGGACACGACGCTGGCGTTCCGCCGCCACCTGTGGTCCCACGGGCTGGGCGTCGCCGAGGCGATGGACACCGCCCAGCGCGGCATGGGCCTGGACTGGGCGACGACCCGCGAGCTCATCGTGCGGAGCGGTGAGGAAGCGCTTTCAGCAGGAGGCCGGATCGTCTGCGGAGCGGGCACCGACCAGCTCCCCGCCGGACCGGCGTCGCTGGAGGAGATCGCCGCCGCCTACGAGGAGCAGCTCGCCGTCATCGAGTCCGTCGGCGCGGTGCCGGTGCTGATGGCGAGCCGGCACCTGGCCGCCGCGGCGAGCGGCCCGGAGGACTACGCCGCCGTATACGGGCGGCTGCTCGCCCAGGCCGGGCGTCCGGTCGTGCTGCACTGGCTGGGCCCGATGTTCGACCCGGCGCTGGAGGGCTACTGGGGCTCGTCCGATCTGGACGTGGCGTCCGGCGCGCTGCTCGCCCTGATCGGCGAGCACGCGTCCCGGATCGACGGAGTGAAGATCTCGCTGCTGGACGCGGGGCGGGAGATCGACCTGCGCCGCCGGTTGCCGTCCGGGGTCCGGCTCTACACCGGGGACGACTTCAACTATCCGGAGCTGATCCGGGGCGACTCCGAGGGGCACAGCGACGCGCTGCTCGGGATCTTCGACCCCATCGCGCCCGCCGCCGCGGCCGCCCTGCACGCGCTGGACGACGGCGACACCGCGTCCTACGAGGAGATCTTCGGCCCCACGGTGCCGCTGGCCCGGCACCTCTTCGAGACCCCCACCTACTACTACAAGACGGGTGTGGTGTTCCTGGCCTGGCTGACCGGCCACCAGCGGCACTTCCGGATGGTCGGCGGGCTGGAGACCGCGCGCTCGGTGCCGCACATGACCGGCCTCTTCCGGCTGGCCGACGCCGCCGGCCTCTTCCCCGACCCCGACCTCGCGGCGCACCGGATGCGCGCCTGGCTGACCGTCCAGGGAGCCGCGTGATGAGGTTCAGCCTCAACCAGTGGACGACCAGGCACTGGCCCCTGGCCGAGCTGGCCGCCGGCTGCGCGTCCGCCGGGGTGAGGGGCGTCGGGCTGTGGCGCGAGCCCGTCGCCGAGTACGGCCTGGCCCGCACCGGCAAGCTCATGCGCGACCACGGGCTGGCGGTCACGTCCCTGTGCCGGGGCGGCTTCTTCCAGGAGCCGGACGCGCTGGAGAACAACCGCCGCGCCGTCGAGGAGGCGGCCGAGCTGGGCGCGCCGGCCCTGTGCCTGGTCAGCGGCGGCCTGTCGGACGGGTCCCGCGACCTGGACGGGGCGCGCTCGCGCGTCGCCGACGTCCTGGCCGAACTCGCGCCCTACGCGGGCGAGCACGGCGTCCAGCTCGCGATCGAGCCGCTGCACCCGATGTTCTGCTCGGACCGCTGCGTCGTCTCCACCCTCGGGCAGGCGCTCGACCTGGCGGCGCCCTTCCCGTCCTCCCAGGTGGGCGTCATGGTCGACACCTACCACCTGTGGTGGGACCCGGCGGTGTGGGACGGCATCGCCCGCGCCGGCGCCGAGGGGCGGATCTCGCTGTTCCAGGTCGCCGACTGGATCACGCCGCTGCCCGAGGGCGTCCTCACCGGGCGCGGCATGCTCGGCGACGGGTGCGTCGAGCTGCGCCGGTTCCGCGAGGCGGTGGACGCCACCGGCTACACCGGCCCGATCGAGGTGGAGATCTTCAACGACGCGTTGTGGGCCATGCCGGGCCCCGACGCCCTCGCCCTGACGATGGCCCGCTACGAGGAGCACGTCTTCGAGGGACACGTCTTCGAGGGACACGGGGCGTGACGTCCGCTCCGGCGCGCCCGCGCACGTCCGGATCCGGCGGCGGCCGGACGTGGCGGGCGGCGTCCGGGGCGTGGCTCGGGATCGGGACGGCGCCGGGCGCGCTCGTCCTCGGGGCGCAGGTCGGCGGGCGGCACGGCGGCGCGCTGCCCGTCCCGGTCCTGGTGGTCGGCGGGGCCGTCATGGCCGCGCTGCTCGCCGCGCAGGGACGGCTCGGCCTGCGGGAGCCCGCAGGGGAGAACGCCGGCATGGCCGACCTCGCGCCCCGCTACCTGGCCCCGGTCGCCGAGCGCGCCTTCACCGCGCTGCTCGCGGTCGCGATGGTCGGCTGGTTCGGGTTCAACGTCGGCCTCGGCGGGGCGGCCGCCGCGGCGCTCGGCGGCGTCCCGGACGCGGTCGGCGTCGCGGTGCTGACCGTCCCCACGGTCGCGGTGCTGGTCGCGGGCGGCGGGCGGTGGAACGCGGTCGCGGTCGCCACCACCCTCACCGCGGTCGCGCTGATCGGCATCGTCGCGGTGAAGCTCGCGCCGCCCGCCTCGCCCGCCTCGCCCGTCTCGCTCGCGCGGGACGGGCCGCCCGGCGTCCTCGCCGCGGACCTCGCCGGGTACATCGGGTACGTGTCGGTGTTCGCCGTGCGGGCCCCCGACTTCACCGTCGGCCTGCGCGGCCGCCGCGACCTCGCGGCCTGCGTCGCGCTGCTCGTCGTCCCCGCCCTGGCGGCCTCCGTCGTCGGCGCCGGGGTCGCGGCGGCCAGCGGCTCCACCGACGTGGTCGCCGTCCTCGCCGGCCCGGACGGGCTTCCGGCCGCCAACCTGTTCGTCGCCGCCTCGGTCATAGCCCCGACCCTCGCCGCCGTCCACTCCGGCGCCCTGGCCGCCAACCGCTTCCTCCCCCATCCCCCACCCGGCACCGCCCCGGCGGACGGCGCCGCCGGGGGGCCGCCAGGAGGGCGTCGGGGGCGGATGGAGGGGCGGCGGGTCGTGGCGGTGCTGGCGATCGCGGTGCCCGGCGCGGTGCTCGCGGCGCTGCGGGTCGACCGGATGCTGCTCGAATGGCTGACGGTGCTGGCGGCGGCGCTGCCGGCGCTGGTTCCGCCGATGGCGGCCGAGTTCGGGCGGAGGCGGCGCGGGCGCGCGGGACGGCCCGTGGCGACGTGGATCTGGGCGCCCGGTGCCGCGGTGGCCGTGACCCTGACCCTGGCCGGGCATGCCGCCGCCGCCCCCGTGGGTCTCATCGTGTCCACAGGCGCGACGCTGGTCCACGCGTGGTTCCGTCGCGAGCGGTCGTGACGGGATGTCCACATCCGGCTGGCCCGAAATTGATCCTTGACGTCGGGCGAGGCCGGTCGTACCTTCTGGAAAGCGCTTCCAGAAAGCGCTTTCCTGCCACCGATCCCCACCCTAGGACGGCTGGAATGCGAAGAAAGCTCAGCTGGTGTCTCCTCACGATCGCGGCGCTGCTGCTGCCGCTGCTCAGCGTCCCCCCGGCGGCGCAGGCCCGGGACGACGCCCCGATCCTCGACCCGATCCCCGACGACCCCGCCCCGTCCGGCCTCGGCCTCGTCCTCCAGGAGGTCGCGCAGCTGCCGAAGTCGACGCCGACCGGCACCCCCACCGACCCGCGGCTGCTGCGGTGGAACCGCATCAACCACGTCGGTGAGGTCCCCGACCACTCGGGCCGCCTGTACGTGCCCGACCTGAACGGCAACCTGTACCTGCTCGACAAGAAGACCCGCACCCCGCACGTCTACCTGGACGTCGCCGCCACGTTCGCGCCCGACTTCTTCTCCCAGGCCGGACTCGGGCAGGGCTTCGGATTCGTCGCGTTCCACCCTGACTTCCGCAAGAACGGGAAGTTCTACACCACGCACGTCGAGGCGGGCGAGGCGCTGAAGACCAAGACGCCCGACCTCACCCCGCAGCCGAAGACCGGCTACCACGGCGTCATCGACGAGTGGACGGCCACGAACCCCGAGGCCGACACCTTCTCCGGGACGCATCGCGAGATCCTGCGCGTCGGCTTCGCCGGGCGCATCCACAACCTCCAGCAGATCGACTTCAACCCGAACGCCCGTCCGGGCGACGCCGACTACGGCAAGCTCTACGTGTCGGTCGGCGACGGCGGCAACGGCAACGTCGGCGACAACGGCGGCGACCCGCAGAACCTCGGCGTCCCGCAGGGCAAGATCCTGCGGATCGACCCCGCCGGGAACGACAGCGCCAACGGCAGGTACGGCGTCCCCGCCGACAACCCGTTCGCCGGGCAGGCCGGCAAGCTCGGCGAGATCTACGCCTACGGCATGCGCGACCCGCACCGGTTCAGCTGGGACACCGGCGGGAAGCACCGGCTGTTCCTCGCGCACATCGGCGAGCACGAGATCGAGTCGATCCACGAGCTCTACCCGGGCGCGAACATCGGGTGGAGCGAGCGGGAGGGCGCGTTCACGTTCCGCAAGGACGACCGCTGCCACCTGTACCCGCTGCCGGCCGACGACGCCAAGTACGACTACGAGTACCCGCTCGCGGCCTACGACCACGACCCGCCCGCCGACTGGAACTGCAGCAGCGACGTCGGCCACGCCATCTCCGGCGGCTACGTCTACCGGGGCGCGAGGCTGCCCGCGCTGCGCGGCAAGTACCTGTTCACCGACATCGTGGACGGCCGGCTCATGTACACCGAAGAGTCGGAGATGAAGCACGACGCGACCGGCACGAACCGCGCCCAGATCTACGAGATGGCGGCCTACGACACCTCCGGCAAGCCCGTCACGATGCGGGAGCTGGCCGGTGACCAGCGCGTCGACCTGCGGTACGGGTCGGACGGCAAGGGCGAGCCCTACCTGCTCGCCAAGGCCAACGGCAAGATCTGGAAGGTCGTCGGGACCAAGCGGGTCGCGTCCGGAGCGGCGGGCCCCGTCCGCGTCGGGAACGCGATGAACGCCGCGAACTGGACGCCCGTCACGCCGTCCAAGTGGCAGTTCCCGGGCGACCAGGTGATCCTGGCCGAGGCCGGCGAGCAGCGTCCGGGCCCGCGCCGCCCGTTCGAGTACGCGGTGCTGAACAAGGGCCCCGCGCTCACCTCGACGCAGATCGACGCGCAGGTGCGGCTGGACACGCCGGTGTCGGTCAGCAACCGGGACGTGATCGTCATCTTCGGCTACCAGGACGACACGCACTACTACTACACCCACCTCTCCAGCGACAACACCATCTACCCGCACAACGGGATCTTCCTGGTGAACGGCGCCGACCGGCTGCGCATCGACCAGCAGTGGAACGCCAACCGGTCGCACGGCGCCCCGCCGGCCATCACCGACGAGGCGTGGCACCGCGTCCGGGTCGACCGCCGAGCGGACACCGGCGAGACCGCCGTGTACGTGGACGGGTCCTCCCGGCCGGTCTTCACGGCCGTCGACAAGACCCTCGGCTCCGGCCGGGTGGGCTTCGGCTCGTTCGACAACATCGGCCGGCTCCGCGACCTGACGGTCCGCGGAACCCCGGCGAAGTAACGGCCTCCTCCGGGCGGGCGCCGCGACCCGGCGCCCGCCCGGAGGGCCTCAAGGAGTCGACATGATGATTCGCCGCGGCACCGCCGCACTCACCACCGCGCTGCTGGGCGCCTCTCTCTGCGTCGCCGCAGCCCCGGCCCACGCCTCGACCGGCGGCGTCTTCCCGCCCCTGAAGAAGAACCTCATCTCCTACTACGACTTCGAGCACCCCGTCCCGGGCGACCCGTCCCGCGAGGCCGACCGCGGACGCTCCGGAACCACGATCAACCTGATCAACGGCGGCGCGGCCATGCGGGTCCGGGACGGCGCGCGGCGGCACGCCGTCCAGCTCGGGCAGGTCGCCCCGTCCGCGAAGGGCAACGACGACTGGAAGGCGGGGGTCTACTCCGCGCCCGGCGTCCCGTCCCTGCACGCGTTCAGCTCCGCCAAGGGCGCGACCCTCGCGGGCTGGATCAAGATGACCGGCACGAACCCGAGCCCCAACACCGAGACGTCCAACCCGAGCGACGTCTACAACGCGATCGGCCTGTCCGGCCTGCTCACCGGGGACTCCGACGGCCACGCCGTGCGCGCCCTGCTGGAGATCATCGAGGTCTCCGGCACCCTGCACGTCGTCGCGCTGGGCCGCCGCGTGGACGGTTCGAAGTCCCAGACGTTCGCGGCGAGCGAGGACTGGCAGAGCATCCTCCCCCAGAACACCTGGGTGCACCTCGCAGCGACGTTCGACTACGACACCGGTGCGATGGCGCTCTACAAGGACGGCAGGCCGCTGGACGGCTTCTACACCACGGCCGGGGACCCGTGGGGCCTCGAAGGCGCCCCCGAGCCCGACGTCACGTCCGCCACGGACCCCCGCGGCATCAAGATCGGCGGGAGCTACCCGCAGAACACCGCGGAGAAGAACCCCTGCAACTGCCGCATGGACGGCCTGATGTTCCTCGACCGCCCCCTCACCCCGAAGGAAGCGGCCATCCAGTACAAGTTCGCGAACCGCTGACCCCCGCCGCCGGCGCCCCCTGGGCGCCGGCGGTCCTTCTCTTCACTCGACATCAGGGCCGGGTCACCACCCGGCCCTTTCACGTGCACAGGCGGGCGGTGTAGAGGGCGGTGTCCGTGGCGGCCAGGAGGGTGCCGTCGGGGGCCAGGGCCAGGTCGTTGGCCGGGGTCGGCAGCTTGATGCGGTGGGACGGGGTCGGGACGGCGGCGTTCCAGGCGACGAGGGTGTCGGGAGCGTCCCGGAGGGCGGCGGCCACCAGGAGGTGACCGTCGACCAGGCCGCCGGCCACCTGGTCGCAGGGGGCCGGTGTGGACAGGGTCGCGAGGCGGTCGCCGTCCAGGCCCTGCACGCCCAGGCCCTCCGGGGTCGGAGAGAGGAGGACGAGGCCGTCCGGGGACGGGGTGAGGGTCGCGGCGCCGGAGGGGGCTGCGGCGATCTCCTCGCCGCGTTCGAGATCCAGGAGCCTGACCGTGGAGTCGCCGGTCAGGCCGGTCAGGCCGGTGAGGGCGGTGAGGGCGCCCGTCGCGGGCGTCGCGTGCAGGAGCCTGCGGCCGAGGGCGCTGTGGTGGCCGAGCCAGAGGCGGAAGTCGGCGAGGCGGTCGCCCGTGAGGGCGTCCCACACGGCGACCTCGGCGTCGTTCGCGGGACCGAAGACGGCGACGACCGCGCCGCGGCCGTGGTGGACGGTGAGGCCGAGCAGGTCCGGGTGGGCGTCCAGGGCGAGTTCGCGGCCCGTGCCGAGATCGTGGACGTGGAGGCGGTCGCGGTGCGTCCAGGCGACGGTCGGCGACCCGGCGAGGAGGCCGAACGCCCAGTCGGCACGATCGGCGGGGAAGTCGGGGATCGGCGGGCCGAGCGGCGCGCCGGCCGCCAGGTCCCACGCCTGGCCGGTGTTCACGCCCTGCCCGACCCGGGAGGTGAACGCCAGCGACGGACGCTCGGCGGTGGCGGCGACGCCGTCGAAGGACCCTCGCGCCAACGGGTCCGCCAGCACGCTTTCCGGCATGCGTCGGAGCGTAGGCCACGCGGCGGAGATCGTTCTGGACAGTCGCGAAATCGGTCGGGTCAAGCCCGAGTCAACCGCGGTCGCCGCGCAGGCGCGCGGCGACGTCCTCCGGCGGGACGTCGTTGATCCAGGCGGCCATGCCCGACTCCGAGCCGGCCAGGTACTTGATCTTGTCGGCGGCGCGCCGGACCGAGAAGAGCTCCAGGTGCAGGCGGAGCAGGTCGCGGCCCTCGCCGACCGGCGCCTGGTGCCAGCCCGCGACGTAGGGCAGCGGGGCGCCGTAGAGGGCGTCGCAGCGGCGCAGGAGGTCACGGTAGAGGACGGCGAGCTCGTCGCGCTCCCCTGCGTCGAGAGCGGCCATGTCGGGGACGTGGCGATGCGGCATCAGGTGCACCTCCACCGGCCAGCGGGCGGCCGCGGGGACGTAGGCCGTCCAGTGCTCGCCGGACAGCACGACGCGGCTGCCGGCGCGCTCGGCCTTCAGGACGTCGCCGAACAGGTCCGGGTTCGCGGCGGCCGACGCCAGCATCCGCTCGGTGCGGGGGGTGAGGAACGGGTAGGCGTAGATCTGGCCGTGCGGGTGGTGCAGGGTCACGCCGATCTCGACGCCGCGGTTCTCGAACGCGAAGACCTGCGCGACGCCGGGGACGGCCGACAGTTCGGCGGTGCGGTCGGCCCACGCGTCGACGACCGTCCGGACGCGGGAGACGGGCAGCAGCGCCATCGAGGTGGAGTGGTCGTCGGTGAAGCAGACGACCTCGCAGCGCCCGGCGCCGCGGGACCGTTCCACACCGTCGATCGAGAGCGGTACCGGCGGGGTGCGGACGTCGAAGGAGGGGAAGCGGTTCTCGAACACGGCGACGTCGTAGGACGGGTCCGGGATCTCCGAGGCCGGGCCGCCGGGGCACAGCGGGCACTGGTCGGCGGGCGGCAGGAACGTCCGCGTGTTGCGGTGCCCGGTGATCGTGACGTGGTCGCCGGTCAGCGGGTCGCGGCGGACCTCGCAGACCGGCTCGACCGGCGGCAGGCCGCGCGGGTCGGCGACGGGCGCCCGGCCGGGGGCCTCGTCGTAGTAGACGATCTCGCGGCCGTCCGAGAGCCGCGCGCGTGTCCGGTTCATCTCGACTTCATCTCGACCGGCAGCCTACAGCGCGGAGGCGTCCGCCCGCGTCGCCTCCTCGTGCACCGACAGCAGATACCTGACCAGCGTCGTCAGCACGTCCTTGCCGGACGTCCGCTCCCGGACGTCGCACATCACGACCGGGGTCCCCTCGCTGAGGTCGAGCGCCTCCCGGATCTCCGAGGGCGTGTAGTCGTAGCCGTCGTCGAAGCGGTTCACGGCGATGACGAACGGCAGGCCCCGGTTCTCGAAGTAGTCGACGGCGGGGAAGCTGTCCGAGAGGCGGCGGGTGTCGGCGAGCACGACGGCACCGAGCGCCCCGAAGGACAGCTCGTCCCACATGAACCAGAACCGGTCCTGGCCGGGCGTGCCGAACAGGTAGAGCACGAGGCCTTCGCGGATCGTGATGCGGCCGAAGTCCATCGCGACCGTGGTGGTGGTCTTCTGCTCGACGCCCTCGGTGTCGTCGACGCCGACGCCCCGGTCGGTGAGCAGTTCCTCGGTCTGCAGGGGGCGGATCTCGCTGACGGAGCCGACGAGCGTGGTCTTGCCGACGCCGAAGCCCCCGGCGACGAGGATCTTCACCGCCACCGGCGTCGCCGGGCCGACCCCCTCCCGGGGGGACGGCCCCGCGCTCCCTCCGGCGGCCGCACCGGCGTTCTCAGAGGGCTTGGAGACCATGGAGCACTTCCCTCAGCAGACGTTCCTTGGAGAGCGCGCTCTCCTGTTGGGGACGGGTGGCGGTGATGAGCCGGTGGTGGAGCAGGTCGCCGAGCAGCACCCGCACGACGACGAGCGGCAGCCGCATCCGCGCCGCGACCTCGGCCACCGGCTGCGGTTGCAGGCACATCTCCAGGATGTCGAGGTGCTCGGGACCGATGCCGGGCGAGCCCGACCGCGGCCGCGCCGCGGTCGAGACTATCGTGATCATGTCGAAGGCCTCGCCGGTCGCGGGCCTGGCGCGCCCGCGGGTGAGCGCGTACGACCGCACGATCGGGCCGGCCTCGTCATCGAGCCATTCGCTGCCAGGACCGGTCATGGTCCGTCACGATTCCTCGGTATCGAGGGACTCGGCGCGTCCGCGCCGAGTGCCCCTCTGGATGGACGACATCATCGACCTCAGCTGCTCGGGCGACCGGTCGGCACGGGCGGCGGGCGCGGGACCGGCCGGGGCGGAGTGCTCCTCCCGCAACTGGGAGGCCATGTTCTCCTGCCGGACCCGCTTCGGCAGCGAGGGACGGTCGCCGCCGGACGACTTGCCCGGGGGACGGCGCCGCACCTCGCGGGGCGAGCGCGGCACGCCCGGCGGGGGCGGCGGCGAGGACGCGGGCTCGGGCTCGGGCGGCGGGTCGCCCCACGGGGACGGGGCCGGCCGGTGTGCCGGCGACTGGCCCTGGATCGGCTCCTCGAACACCGGGATGGGCCCGGTCAGCGCGTCCGGCTCCCCGGACGCAGGCATGGCGGCGGCCGGGGGGATGAACGGGCGGACGGGCTGCGCGGGCGGGGCGAGCGGCTCCTGCTGCGGGGAGGGCGGCGCCGGAGACTGCGCCGCGTGCCGTCCGGACGGCAGGTGCAGCACGGACCCGCCCTCGTCCAGCACCGGCTGCGGGCCGCTGCGGACGCTGGCGCCGTTCACGACGGTGCCGACGGGGACGAGCGCGTCCTCGGCGCGGCGGGTGGTGAGGGCGGGCGCGTTACGCACCGGTTCGCCCTCGTCGGGGACGACGAGCTCCTCGGGCAGCAGCACGATCGCGGTCATGCCGCCGTAGGGGGACGTCCGCAGGGTGACCTTGATGCCGTGCCGGCGGGCCAGCCGGCCGACGACGAACAGTCCGAGCTGCGCGCTGTCGGACAGGTCGAACTCGGCGGCGGTGGCGAGCCGCTCGTTGGCGGCGGCGAGGCTGGGCTCGTCCATGCTGAGGCCGCGGTCCTCGACCTCCAGCGTGAAGCCGTGCGAGACGGCCTGCCCCTGCACCTGGACGGTCGTGTGCGGCGGCGAGAACGTCGCGGCGTTCTCGATCAGCTCGGCGAGCAGGTGGATGACGTCGGCGACGGCCGGGCCGACGATCGCGGCGCGGGTCATCGGGGCGACGTTGACGCGGGTGTAGTCCTCGACCTCGGACGCGGCGGCGCGGGCGACGTCCACGATCGCGACGGGGCTGCGCCAGCCGCGGCCGGGCGCCTGCCCGGACAGGATGATCAGGCCCTCGGCGTGCCGGCGCATGCGGGTGGCGAGGTGGTCGACCCGGAACAGGTCCTCCAGGTCGTCGGGGGTCTCGATGCGCCGCTCCATCGAGTCCAGCAGCTTGAGCTGGCGGTGCAGCAGCGTCTGGCTGCGGCGGGCGAGGTTGACGAACACGTCGCTGACGTTGTGGCGCAGCGTCGCCTCCTCGACGGCGCTCTGGATCGCGGTGCGGCGGGCGGCGTTGAACGCCTCGCCGACCTGGTCGATCTCGCGCGTCCCGAACGACAGCGGCGGCGCCTCGGCGGCCACGTCGACCTCCTCGCCGCGGCGCAGCCGGCGGATCACGCCGGGCAGCCGGACGTCGGCCAGGTCGATCGCCTCGCGGCGCAGCCGGCGCAACTCGCGGATGACGGACCGGGCGACCCAGATCGCCAGGACGAGGGTGGCGACGACCGCGACCAGCCCGAGCGCGCCCGCGAGGACGACGCGGGTGATGATGCCCTCGGAGATCGGCTGGGCGCGCTTCTCGGCGCCCGCCGACACCGACAGTTCGAGGCCGCGGAGCCGGGTGAGGTTGGAGTCGGCGGTGGTCTTCCACAACGCGCCGGCGGCGCCGGTGGCGTTGACCAGCCGCGGCGAGGCGACGAAGCGGTCTTCCAGCGTGCGGAGCCGGCCGTACTCGGGCATGCCGACGATGCGCTCGTAGTAGGACTGGTCGGGCGAGCGCAGCTCGGCCGCCGTGTAGGTGTACAGGGTGCGCTGCGTGCCGACGAGCTTGACGTACTGGGCGTGCTCGCCGGGCGTGATCCTGCCGGCGGCGAGCGCGCCCGCCAGCAGCGCGTCCTCCTGCGCGAGGACCTCGCGGGCCCGGGTCAGCGACGCCTCGTTGCGGGCGTCCTTGGCGACCTCGGAGTTGTCCAGCGTGGCGAGCGAGCCCTGCAGCGCGCCGACGTCGCCGAGCAGGGACGTGTAGTCGGCGAACGCGCGGGCCCGGTCCAGGCGGCCGGCGTCGATGGCGCGGCGCCGGTCCGCCAGACCGTCCAGCTCGGTGAGGATCTTGCCGGCGATGCCCCGGGCGTCCTTGGGGGCGGCGTTCTGGACGGACTCGGACCCGGCGAGCCGGCGGAACAGGTCGGCCTGCCGGTCGGTGACCAGGCGGCCGGACTCCATGGCGGCGCGGTCGCCCTCCGCGCGACCGCCGAGGTACACCATCGACAGCCGCCGCTCGGCCTGCAGCGCGCTGCCGAGCGCGCCCGACGGGTAGCCGTAGTGGTCCTGGACGGTCTTGACATGGCGGAGGTTGAGCCCTTCGCCGAGCGCGATGCTCGCGGCGAACGCCCACAGCACGCCCAGGGAGACCACCGAGACGGTGACCATCAGGACGACCTTGAAGCGGATGGACCGGAAACGGGCGGCCTTGGGAGCCCGCCGGTGTCCGGCGGACGAGTCCGTTGTGCGGCCTCGATTTGGCACTGCGGCTGAACCTTCAACTCGGTCGGACGGCTGACATCGACTGGTCGGACGGCTGGCATCGATTGCGTGCGGAGCGGCTCACGCGGAACGCAGGAGAGCCTAGGACGGTCTGCCGCCATGTGTCGACAGTTTCCAGATCATCACGTTTTGTGGCGGCGGTCAGCCCAAAATACCCCTACGATGCCTCAGCGTGATGGCTCGTACCCCAGAAGCGACGACGACCGTGCGCCCACCGGCCCGCGCCCGCCGGACCCTGCTCGCCACGGGGGCGCTGGTCGCGGCGGCGCTGACCGGCGCCTGCAGTGGCGACTCCGGCGGGACCGCGGCGCCGCCCGAAGTCCCGGTGCTGCAGGAACTCGGCACCCCAGAAGGCCGGCTCGACCTCGTCGCCTGGGCCGGATACGCCGAGAACGGCACGAACGACCCGAAGGTCGACTGGGTCACGCCGTTCACGAAGGCGACCGGCTGCAAGGTGTACACGAAGGTCGCCGATACCTCCGACTCGATGGTCGCGCTCATGAAGACCGGGCGGTACGACGGCGTGTCGGCGTCCGGCGACGCGAGCCTGCGGCTCATCTACGGCGGGACGGTCGCGCCCGTCAACACCGGCCTGATCAGCAGTTGGGAGGACATCGCCAAGTACCTGAAGAACCAGCCGTACAACTCCGCCGCCGGGCGGATGTACGGCGTCCCGCACGGCTACGGCGCCAACATGCTGATGTACCGGACGGACAAGATCACCCAGCGTCCGACGTCGTGGAGCGTGGTGTGGGACAAGGAGTCCCCCGCCGCCGGGCACGTCGTCGCCTACGACTCCCCCATCTACATCGCGGACGCGGCGCTCTACCTCAAGACGCACCGCCCCGATCTGAAGATCAACGACGTCTACGAGCTGGACGACGAGCAGTTCGACGCCGCGGTGAACCTGCTCAAGCAGCAGCGCCCGAACGTCAACCAGTACTGGGCGAACTACCTGGACGAGCTCCAGTCGTTCAAGAGCGGCTACAACTACGCCGGCACCGCCTGGCAGGTGACCGCGAACCTGGCCATGACGGACAAGGCGCCGGTCGCCACGACGATCCCGGACGAGGGCGCGACCGGCTGGTCCGACACCTGGATGATCTCCTCGAAGGCCCAGCATCCGACCTGCATGTACAAGTGGATGAACTGGATCACCATGCCGAAGGTGCAGGCGGAGGTCGCGCAGTGGTTCGGTGAGGCGCCCGCCAACCCCAAGGCGTGCAGGTACACCGCCAAGGGCTTCTGCTCGACCTATCACGTCGGCGACCCGGAGTTCTACAAGCGCCTGGCGTTCTGGAAAACCCCGGTGAAGGACTGCGGGGACGACCGCGGCAACAAATGCGTGGATTACTCCCGCTGGGCCCAGGCCTGGACGCAGATCAAGGGCTGACCCCGTCTGACCTGCGCCTCAGGCGGTGGACACGGCCACCTCCCCCGGCCAATGCACCGAGCCGTCACCCGCGGGCGACGGTGAAGTCGAACGAATGTGGGCAGATCTCCCGTACCACGGCCTGTAAAGCCGGGGAAGGAGAACGCCATGAAGGGTCAAGTCCGCGTCAGAATTGGCAAACGCACCGCCGACGACCGGGCCGAACGCCCGGCCCTGGACCTGCGTACCCCGTCCGGTCGTACCCTCCCGTACTGACCACTGGTGGCGCCCCCGGTTCAGGGCCGGCAGCACCACGTTCAGGGCCAGCGGTACTCGGCGCCCTCGGGCGGGACGTGGTGGGGCAGGTAGCACTTCGTCGTGACGTGCTCGTCCTTGCAGTCGAGGCACAGGTAGGTGCGGTGGCCGCGCAGCCCGCGGCCCCGTCTGTCGCAGGGCGGGCATACGCACGGCGACCAGCCGACGATGACCCGGCCCGGGCCGAGCCGGTGCCCGGCGGGGCACAGGAACGGGACGTGTTCGGGAGCCTGCACGGCTCGACCCTACTCGAACATGTGATCGATCAGGAAGTGGGCCTCCCTCGCGCGGCGGGGCCGGGTACGGGCGGACGGTCAGTGGTCGCGGTCGGTCATCAGGTGGGCGAGCGCGCGCAGTTCGGCGTCGGCGCACGGGGCGGCGCCGGCGGCGTCGAGGTCGGCGAGCGCGTCGGTGAGGAGTTCGTCGGCGTGGGCGGCGGCCCAGGCGCGGCCGCCCGCCGCGTCGACGAGGCCGGCGGCGAGGATCGCCTCCTCGTCGGTGAGCGGCGCGTCGCGCAGGTAGAGGGCGGCGAGGTCGCCGCCGGCGGCGCTGCCGGAGGTGAGGGCCGCGACGACGGGCAGCGACTTCTTGCGGCGGCGCAGGTCGGCGTGGACGGGCTTGCCGGTGACCGCCGGTTCGCCCCAGATGCCGAGCAGGTCGTCGACGAGCTGGAAGGCCAGGCCGAGGCGCTCGCCGAAGACGCGCAGGCGGGAGACCTGCCCGGCGGTGCCGCCGCCGTACACGGCACCGAGCGCGCACGAGGCGCCGAGCAGGGCCCCGGTCTTGCCCGCCGCCATGGCCAGGCACTCGTCGAGCGTGACGTCGCCGCGCTCCTCGAAGGCCAGGTCGGCGCGCTGGCCCTCGACCAGTTCCAGGACGGCCCGGGCGAGGATGCGCACGCCGCGGGCGACCACCGCGGAGGGCTCCTCGGCGAGGATCTCGTAGGCGGCGGCGAGGAGTGCGTCACCGGACAGGATCGCCGCGTTGGCGCCGAAGACCGCCCACGCGGTGGGGCGGTGCCGGCGGGTGAGGTCGCCGTCCATCACGTCGTCGTGCATGAGGGAGAAGTTGTGCGCGAGCTCGACCGCCACGGCGGCCGGCAGGGCGGCCTGGACCGTCCCGCCGACCGCCTCCGCGGCCAGCAGCGTGAGCGCGGGCCGGATCGCCTTGCCGCCCGCCCCGGCGGCAGGACGGCCGCGCTCGTCGCGCCAGCCGAAGTGGAAGCCCGCGGTGGAGCGCGACGCGTCCGGCATGGCCTCGACCACGTGACGCAGCGCGGGGTCGAGCAGGCGGCGGCTCCAGGTGAGCACCTCCGCCGCCGTCCGGGGGCGGTGCTGCGGCCCCGTCCGGTGGTCGCAGCCGATCACGGCCGGGTCGTCTCTCCAGGCGGGCATGGGGGGTCCCCTCTCCTCAGCGGGCGATCTCGACGTTCTCCAGGACACCGAGGGCGTCGGGGACCAGCACGGCGGCCGAGTGGTAGGTGCTGACCAGGTAGGTCAGCAGGCCCTTGTCGTCGATGCCGGTGAACCGGGCCGTGAGGCCCGGCCGGACCTCGTTCTCCAGCCCGGTGCGGTGCAGGCCGACGACGCCCTGGTCGTCCTCGCCGGTGCGCAGCGCGAGGATCGAGCTGGTCCCGGTCGGGGAGATGGGGATCTTGTCGGACGGGAGGATCGGGACGCCGCGCCAGGCGTGCACGCGGCGTCCCTCGATCTCGACGGGCGCCGGGTACACGCCGCGCCGGGTGCACTCCCGGCCGATCGCCGCGATCGTCTTGGGGTGGGCGAGGAAGAACCGGGTCTTGCGGCGCCGCGCCAGCAGCTCGTCCATGTCGGCGGGGGTCGGGGGGCCGCCGAGGGTCTGGATGCGCTGGCGCAGGTCCGCGTTGTGCAGCAGGCCGAAGTCGGGGTTGTTGACCAGTTCGTGCTCCTGGCGCTCCCTGACCTCCTCGATCGTCAGCCTGAGCTGCTGCTCGACCTGGTCCATCGGCTCGCTGTAGAGGTCGGCGACCCGGGAGTGGACGCGCAGGATCGTCTGGGTGACGGCAAGCTCGTACTCGCGGGGCGAGGCCTCGTAGTCGACGAACGTGCCGGGCAGGACGGGCTCGCCGTCGTGCCCGGACGCCACCTCGATCGCCGCCTCGCCGTGCCTGGTCCGCGGCGGGGCGGGTGCGGCCCGGTACTCCTCCAGGTGCGCGCGCAGCCCCGCGGACCGCTCGGTCAGCTCCTCGATCGCCTCCCGCGGCAGCGACAGGACGATCACGGGGGTGAGCGCGCGGAACGTGTGCGCCCACTCCCCCGGCTCGCCGAGCAGGGCGTCGGCGCCGAAGAACCCGCCCCCGTCGCGGACGCCGACCCGCCCGGCGGCGTCGTAGGCGCCGGGGACGCTCTCCTCGACCTTGCCGTGCGCGATCAGGTGGACCGCGTCGAGGGGCCCGCCCGACTCCGCGATCACCTCGCCGGGCCGGTACTCGCGCTGCTCGAACCGCGAGGCGAGACCGTCCAGGATCGCGGGGTCGGACAGGCCGCGCAGCGGGGGCAGCTCGGCCAGTTCGGGCGGAACGACCCGGATCGCCGCGCCGTCGTTGACGAACGTCACGAGCCCGTCGCCGAGCCGGTAGGTGAGCCTGCGGTTCACCCGGTAGGAGCCGCCGCCGGCCTCCACCCACGGCAGCTGCGACAGCAGCCACCGCGGGGTGGTGCCCTGCGTCTGCGGGACGGTCTTGGTCGTCGAGGCGAGGTTGCTCGCCGCGCGGGTGGAGAGGGCCAGCCGTTCCTCCGTCACGCGCCGGCACCGCCGTGCGCGACCTCGACCGACTCCAGCATGCCGAGCGCGTCGGGCACCAGGACGGCCGCCGAGTAGTACGCGCTGACCAGGTAGTTGAGGAGCGCCTTGTCGTCGATGCCCATGTACCGGACCGACAGCCCCGGCTGGTACTCGTCCGGCAGGCCGACCTGGTGCAGCCCGACGACGCCCTGCGCCGCCTCGCCGGTCCGCATCAGCAGGATCGAGCTGGTCAGCGTCGACGAGACCGGGATCTTGTTGCACGGGAAGAGGGGCACGCCGCGCCAGCCGGGCACCTTGTGGCCGCCGACGTCGACGCTGTCGGGGTAGACGCCGCGGGCGCTGCACTCGCGGCCGAACGCGGCGATCGCCTTCGGGTGCGCGAGGAAGAACGCCGGGTCCTTCCAGACGAGGCTGAGCAGTTCGTCCATGTCGTCGGGCGTGGGCGGGCCCGAGCGGGTGTGGACGCGCTGCGACAGGTCGGTGTTGTGCAGCAGGCCGAAGTCGCGGTTGTTGACGATCTCGTGCTCCTGCCGCTCGCGCAGTGCCTCGATCGTCAGCCTGAGCTGCTGCTCGATCTGGTCCATCGGCTGGTTGTAGAGGTCGGCGACGCGGGTGTGGACGCGCAGCACGGTCTGCGCGACGCTCAGCTCGTACTCTCGGGGAGACGCCTCGTAGTCGACGAACGTGCTCGGCAGGACGGGTTCGCCGTCGTGCCCCGACGCCACATCGATCTCCGCCTCACCGTGCGCGTTGTGCGCGCGCCGCGGGCTCGCCCGGTACTCGTCCAGGTGCTCCTGGAGAGAGGAGGACTGGCCGAGCGTCGCCTGGAAGTCGGCCTGGGTCATGCTGAGGATCGTGCAGGTGGTCACCGCCTTGACGGTGTGCTCCCACGTCGGCGGCTCCTCGCCCTCCTCCGTCCGGAGGAGGGACTGCTCGCCGAAGAAGTCGCCGCCCGCGAGCGTTCCGAGGACGGCGTCGGAGCCGAACTCGCCGGCGCCGATCTTGCTGAGCTTGCCGTGCGCGACGAGGACGACGCGGTCGACGGGGCGTCCCCGCTCGACGACGACCTCACCGGGTGCGTACTCCTGCTGGGTGAAGCGTCCCGCGATGGCGTCCAGGGTCAGGTCGTCGTCGTAGCCGCGCAGCGGGGCCAGCTCGCCGAGCTCGCGCGGGATCACGCGGATGTCGGCGCCGGTGGTCACGAACGTGACGCGCCCGTCGCCCAGCGTATAGGTGAGCCGCCGGTTGACCCGGTAGGTGCCGCCGGACGCCTGCACCCAGGGCAGCAGCTTCAGCAACCAGCGCGACGTGATGCCCTGCATCTGCGGGACGGACTTGGTCGTGGTCGCCAGGTTCCGCGCGGCGGCGGTACCGAGGCTCAGCTGGTGGTCCTGTTGCTGCTGCTCCTGATGCTGCTGTTCCGTCACGTCCACACCACCGATTCGTCGTGGTCCTGCGGGGAAGAGGCGGCCTTTGGCCACCCGTGACGCTACAGACGGTAATGAGACGGTCGCAAGGAGCCATTCACAGCACCTATGATTTGCCCTCACGCCACACAACTCGCACCCAGGCGCAACATCACCCGTAACATGCCTGCTCACCGACGCGGCCGTGGGGCAGATCACCTCGCCGGACGGCGCCGGCGCGGAAAGATCCACTGCATTTCGATGTTGTACCCGGCGTGCACCGGATCGGGCCCGGTTCAGGAAGGGCCCGGCGGAACCCGAGAGGAGGCCCCCAGTGACCGGAGTGTGGACCGCACTGGCGATCGAGACCGGAGCCGCGCTGGTGGTCGCGGGTTCGCTGGCGGGCTGGGCCCGCCGGCACTTCGCCCGCTCCCGCTGACCGCCCGCTCCCGCGCTGTGCCGGCTCCCGGGCCTCAGCTCCGCCGCGCCCCGGAACCCACCGGTTCCGGGGCCTTCTCGTCCCCGGCCTGGTCGATCGGCACCCCGGCCGTCTCCGGGGTCCTGATGATCGGCAGCAGCGCGACCAGCGCGACGATCATCAGGTAGTAGGCCGGGACGGAGTTGGAACCCGTGGCGTCGATCAGCGAGCCCACGAGCACGGCCGCCGTCCCGCCGAACAGCGACGTCGAGATGTTGTAGCCGATCGCGAAGGCCCCGTACCGCACCTGGGTCGGGAACATGGCCGGGAACGTCGCGCCGATCACCGCCAGCATCAGCACCAGCAGCCCGCCGATGATCGCGTAGCCGACCACGACCCCGACCGCGTCGTGCGTCTGCATGAGCGCGAACGCCGGCCAGGACAGTACGAGGAAGCCGACCGCGGCGGCGATCAGCAGCGGCTTGCGGCCGATCCGGTCCGACAGTGCGCCGAGCGGCAGGATCACCACCATCATCGCCGCCTCCACGCCGATCGTGGTGAGCTGCGATGAGGTGTCGTTCATGTCCAGGAAGTCGACGAGGTAGGACGGCATGAACGTCAGCAGCGTGTAGACGGCGACGTTCAGCAGGATCACGATCCCGATGAGCCTCAGGATGGTGCGCCAGTGGTGCTCCACGGTCTCCTTGAGCGGCGACCGGGCCTTCTTCCCCTCCGCCTCCATGTGCTGGAAGGCCGGGGTGTCCTCGATCCGCGTCCGGACGTAGAGCCCGACGGCGCCGAGCGGCAGCGCGATCAGGAACGGGATGCGCCAGCCCCATCCGTGCATCGCGCTCTCGCTGAGCGAGAGGTCGATCAGCAGGACGAGCCCGGCGCCCATGATGTAGCCGCCGAGGGTGCCGAACTCCAGGAACGCGCCGTAGAACCCGCGCCGGTTCGTGGGCGCGTACTCGGCGATCATCGTGGCGGCGCCGCCGTACTCGCCGCCGGTCGAGAAGCCCTGGACGAGCCGGACGCCGAGCAGCAGCAGCGGCGCGGCGATCCCGATCGTGGCGTAGCCGGGCAGGACGCCGATCACGAACGTCGAGCCCGACATCAGGATGATGGTGGCGGCCAGCACCCGCTTGCGGCCGAGCCTGTCCCCCATCGGACCGAAGAACATGCCGCCGAACGGGCGGGCGAGGAACGCGGCCGCGACCAGCGCGAACGAGCGCAGCGTGGCGCTGCCGCCCGCGTCCTCGGGGAAGAACACCGTGCCGATGATCGAGGTCATCACCCCGGCGCTGAACACGCCGAAGTCGAACCACTCGATGCAGTTGCCCATCGCCGAGGCGATCACCGCCTTGCGGACGGTGCCCTCGCCGGGCTCCGCGTCCTTCGGCGGCCCGGCGCCCTCGCCTCCGCGTCCCGGATCCGCCCCCTGCCGCGCGTTCGTCGAGTCGTTCACGGCTTGCCTCTGCCCGATGATCGGCAAAAGTAACGCCGGGTTGGGGTTCCGGTGACCCTGCGGTAGAAGGCCCTGGTCGGGCTCGGTCAGGCCCTGCGGGACCGGCGCGGAGTCCGCGCGGTGTCCTCCTCCTCGCCGGCGTCCGCGCCGCCGAGGAGGTCGTCCGGCAGCGCGGGCAGGACGGTGGTGCGCTGCGGGTCGCCGTCCAGGGGGCCGGCGGTGCGCCGCGGGGCCTTGTCCCGTCCGGGAAGCTCATCGGTGGTCTGGGGGTCGCCGGTGATCTGCGGGTCACCGGTGGTCCGGGGCTCGTCCGGCAGCTCGTTGGTGGTCTGCGGGTCGCCGTCCAGCAGCTCGTCGAGGGACGCGGTGGTCTGCGGGTCGTCCGGCGCGCCCCGCAGGTCGTCCTCGGGGATGGCGACGAGCGCCTGCGTCTCCTGCGCCTCCCGCGTGATCACGCCGCTGGCGAGGACGGTGTTGCGGTGCCGCAGCGCGCCGTTCTCGCGGAGCAGGTTGTCGATGTCGGAGCGGGCGCGGGCGACGCGGCGGCTCATCCGGACGTGCACGAGGAGGCCTCCGGCGGCGGCGCCCAGGACGAACCCGGCGACCGGGAGGCCGACGGCCGGCGGTGCGAGCGTGGCGACCAGTGCGACCACGACCAGCGCGAAGACGACCGCGAGCGCGAGCAGGTGCTGTTCCACCCAGTCCAGGACGGTGTTGACGCGCTTGGGGATCCTCACTCGTCTTCTCCTCCAGTCGGCTCGGAACGGGGACAACGACCGGGCCGGGGCGCGATGTTCCAGCGCCGTGGCACCGCCGTTCCAGGGGACGCCGCCGGGCTCCGCGGCCGGGACGGCACCGGGCTCGCGCCCTTGCGCGCCGCCCTGTCAGTCGATGGGCTCCCACGGATCGTGACCGGAGGGAGACCTTGCCGAAACCCTAACAGGATGTGACCGCCGCATCCGACCCGGCGCCCCGCGCGTCGCCCGCGGACCGTCCCGGGCGCCCCCCGCACACGTCCCGCACACGTTCCGCACACCGCCACAAACTCCCCCGGAACGCCGCGCCGTACACGCGCTCCGGGGGCCCTGTCATCTTTCGAGGCCGGCGCGGAGCGGGACGGCCGCGAGGGCGGCGCCGACCACGAGGACGGCGGCGACCGTCACCAGGCGGCTGCACGACCTGCGCGCACGGGGCGCGATCTTCTTCGACGTCGACCTGGACCCCGGTGTGGTCGACATCACGGCCTCGGCGTCCTGTGGATGGCCGTCGCCCCGGCGCACCTGGAACGCGTCGCCACCGAGCTGGCCACCCACCGCGAGCTGGCGGTCGTGGCCGCCACCACCGGCCGCACCAACCTCATGGCCCACGCGCTGTGCACCGACACCGAGGACCTGCACCACTACCTGACCCGGCGCCTGGCGATCGACGCGATCACCGCCATCGAGACCGCCCCCGTACTGCGCACCCTGAAGACCGTGGCGACTCTCCGGTCGTGAGCGGCCCCGGACGGCGTGCCGAGGACCACGAAGATCCGTGCCGGCGACTTCGCATCCCGGCGGTGCCCGCCGGGATGCGAGCACATGGTCGCGGCGAATATCGTCCTTGGATATGAGCGAACACTTTGACGTCGTGGTCCTGGGCTCGGGCCCGGGTGGATATGTCGCCGCGATCCGGTCGGCACAGCTCGGGCTGAAGACGGCGATCATCGAGGAGAGGTACTGGGGCGGGGTGTGCCTCAACGTCGGCTGCATCCCCTCGAAGGCGCTGCTGCGCAACGCCGAGCTGGCGCACATCTTCACCCAGGAGCAGAAGACGTTCGGGATCAACGTCGAGGGCAGCGTGTCCTTCGACTACGGCGTCGCCTACCAGCGCAGCCGCCAGGTGTCGGACAAGCTCGTCAAGGGCGTCCAGTTCCTGATGAAGAAGAACAAGATCACGTCCTACGACGGGCGCGGCACGTTCACCGACCCGAACACCCTCCAGGTGGCCGGGCGGGACGGGTCGAGCGAGACGGTCACGTTCGACAACTGCATCATCGCGGCCGGCGCGCACACCAAGCTGCTGCCGGGCACGTCGCTGTCGGAGCGCGTCGTCACCTACGAGGAGCAGATCCTCAGCTCCGAGCTGCCGGGCAGCATCGTCATCGCGGGCGCCGGCGCGATCGGCGTCGAGTTCGCCTACGTGCTGCACAACTACGGGGTGAAGGTCACGATCGTCGAGTTCCTCGACCGGATGGTCCCGAACGAGGACGCCGACGTGTCCAAGGAGCTGGCGAAGCGGTACCGCAAGCTCGGCGTGGACGTCCTCACCTCGACCCGGGTGGACGCGATCGACGACTCGGGCGAGAAGGTCAAGGTCACCGTCACCGGCAAGGACGGCGCGCAGCAGGTGCTGGAGGCCGACAAGGTGCTCCAGGCGATCGGGTTCCAGCCGAACGTCGAGGGCTACGGGCTGGAGAAGACCGGCGTCGCGCTGACCGAGCGCGGCGCGATCGACGTGGACGGCCGCTGCCGCACCTCCGTCCCCCACATCTACGCCATCGGCGACGTCACCGCGAAGCTGATGCTCGCGCACGCCGCCGAGGCCATGGGCATCGTCGCGGCCGAGACCATCGGCGACGCCGAGACGATGGAGCTCGACTACGTGATGATCCCGCGCGCCACCTACTGCCAGCCGCAGGTCGCCTCGTTCGGCTGGACGGAGGCGCAGGCGAAGGAGCAGGGCTTCGACGTCAAGACCGCCAAGTTCCCGTTCAGCGCCAACGGCAAGGCGCTCGGCCTCGGCGAGGGCGACGGCTTCGTGAAGGTGATCAGCGACGCCAAGTACGGGGAGATCCTCGGCGCGCACATGATCGGCCCCGAGGTGACCGAGCTGCTGCCCGAGCTGACCCTGGCCCAGCAGTGGGACCTCACCGTCAAGGAGGTCGCGCGCAACGTGCACGCCCACCCGTCCCTGGGCGAGGCCATGAAGGAGGCCGTGCACGGCCTGGCCGGGCACATGATCAACCTCTGACGAGCGGAACGGCGCGAGGCCGCCGCCACGGTTCGCCCGTGGCGGCGGCCTCGCCGTTTCTCCGCTGGTCAGGACGCCGGCCAGCGCTCCAATGCCGTGTAGGCGGGCTGCCACTGCGTGGCGAACGCGGTCCGGGCCGGCTCGGGCAGGACGGACAGCGTGGAGGTCACCGTCGCGTCGTCCACCCCGTCGAGGAGCCAGGGCAGCACGCGCGGCGCGTTGGGGCCGACGCGGCGTCCGTGGGCCTGGCCGAAGTTCTGGAACTGCTCCAGCGTCAGAGTGGCGTCGATCAGAGGCAGCGCCTCCTTCTCCTCGTGCGCGAGGTGCGCGGTCAGAGCGGTGGCGAGGGCGTCGACGAGTTCGCCCACGGGTTCGGCGCCCGTGTCGATGGCCTCGATGAGGGGGTCGACCGCGGCGTGCTCGGCCTCCATCGCGTCCAGAAGGGCCAGGTCGTCGGAGCGGCCGTCGAGGGTCTCCCGCACCACCGGCCAGAGGGCCTCGTCCTCGGCGGTGTGGTGGGCGTGCAGTGACAGTTTGAACAACTCCCAGCCCGCGGCCGCGGCCAGGAGGCGGCGGGGGTCGTCGTCCTCGCGCGCCGTCACCTTGGCGAGATGCTCCAGCTCCCTCCTCAGCGCGTCGTGCATGACGTACATCAGTGTCCAGTCGTATTCGCTCATCGCTCCTCCTTCTTCACCGCATTGACGGAGCGAACGGAGGAAAGGTGACGGCTCAGGACGTGTGCGTCGGCGCGGGCCGGTTGAGGCGGCTGAGGAGGCGCTGGCCCTGGCGGGAGCTGACGTCCAGGCGGCGGGCCAGCTCGGCGCCGGTGATGCCGGGCTCGGCGTCGAGGATGGCGAGGGCGCGGGCCTCGTTGTCGGTGGCGACGCCGCGCGGTGCCTTCTCGGACGGGGCCTTCGGGGACGAGGTCTTCTGGGACGGGCCCTTCTGGGGCGGAGCCGGCACGGCCGGTCTCCTCGACGCGGGCTTCTTCGCGGGCGGAGTCTCGTCCACGGGGTCCGGCG
Organism: Actinomadura citrea; assembly: GCF_013409045.1. Classification (NCBI taxonomy): domain Bacteria; kingdom Bacillati; phylum Actinomycetota; class Actinomycetes; order Streptosporangiales; family Thermomonosporaceae; genus Actinomadura; species Actinomadura citrea. Next base: position 7,529,506 of record NZ_JACCBT010000001.1, read on the forward strand.
TCGGCGCGGTCAACTCGGTGACGCGGGCGAGGGCCTGGTCGAGCATGACGCCGTCGGTGAGCATCCAGACGACGTCGGCGGGGGCCCTGGTCCTCCACCTGCGGCCGTAGTGGGCGTCCAGGAGGGCCAGGGCGTGGCGGCGGCGCTGCTCGGCGGTCAGGGCGTGCGGGTAGGAGGTGATCTGCCACAGCACCATGCGGCGCCACAGCCGGAACGTCGAGAACGGGGCCAGCAGCCAGCGGGCGAGGGGGATGCCTTCGCGGACGGTCCCGGCGGCGATCCCGGCACGGCGGCGGATGGCGTGCCGGACGGCCTCGATGAACGTGATGAACAGCACCGGCATGGCGGCGTGCATCACCATGCCGGTCGCGTCGCCGTGCGCGGCCGAGACGTTCAGCCAGACGGTGGCGGCGGTGAACGCGAACGCCATCCAGCGCAGCGCCGGCATCGGCATGGCCAGCCACTCCAGCAGCAGCGCGACCGACACCAGCGCGAGGATGCCGAGGTCGACGCCCGCCGGGACGATCCACGCCTGGCCGCCGAACCAGGGCTCGGCCACGTCCCGGACGGAGGCGAACGACCCGTAGCCGCCGAGCCCGGCGAGGCCGGCGAAGAACAGCCCGCCGACTCCGGCCAGGACCCGCTGGGCCCGGGTCAGCGGCACGACGGCCGCGCGCTGCTCGTCCATCGGCGTTCCTCCGTCACGGGGTCCGGATCACCCGGAGACGGTAGCGTGCCGGCGCCGCCCGTCCGGACGAAAGCGCCATAACCACCCAGAAGCCGCAGGTCGTCAGCGAAGCGGGTCGAACGGGTCCAGCTCGCCGGGACGGCGCCCGGTGGCGATCATCTCGGCGAGGAGGCTCCCGGTGGCCGGGCCGAGGGTGATGCCCCACATGCCGTGGCCGCCCGCGGCGAAGACCCGCGGGGACCGGGTGGCGCCGATCAGCGGGAGGCCGTCGCGGGTGCAGGGGCGCGACCCGACCCACTCGTCCTGCCGGGCGCCGAGGTCGGCGCCGCGCAGCAGCGGGCGGGCGGCCTCGACGATCGCCCTGATCCGGCGCGGGTCGAGCGGCGCCTCGGGACGGCGGAACTCCATCATCCCGGCGACACGGAGCCGGTCTCCGAGCGGCGTGCACGCGACCCGCTGCGCGGGGAAGTACACCGGCCCGTCCGGGACGCGCTCCATCGGCACGCTGAAGCTGTACCCGCGGCCCGCCTGGACGAGCGCGCCGACGCCGAACCGCCGGGCGAGGTCGCCGAGCCACGCGCCGCTCGCGAGGACCACCGCGTCGAACGTCTCGAACTCGCTGCCGCCCGTGCGGACGGCCACGCCGCCCGGCTCGTCCCGGACGTCCGCCACGTCCGCACCCGCGCGGATCTTGCCGCCGCGGTCGCGGACGGAGTCGGCGAGGGCGTGCACGAACACGCCGGGGTCGATGAAGCGCTGGCCGCGCAGCAGGATCGCCGCGCCGATCTCCTCGGACAGGGCGGGCTCCACCCGGCGCGCCTCGTCGCCGCTCAGGACCTCGTACTCCAGCTCCTGGCCGGCCGCGCGGATGTGCTCGATCTCCTCCAGCAGGACGCGCCGCTCCTCCTCCGTCCGGTACGCGGCGAGGAAGGACCCGGCCTCGTTCGTCTCCGCGCGGACGCCGCCGTCCAGCAGCGCGTCGAAGCTCGGCAGCGCCCGGCCGTTGATCGGGACCAGCGCCTCCATCGCGCGCCGCCATCTGGCCGCGGTGCTGTTGCGGGCGAACCCCGCGAGGAACCGCAGCAGGCGCGGGTTCGCGCTCGGCGGGACGTAGACCGGCGACGACGGGCTGAGCACCGCGCGCACGCCGTAGGAGAGGACGGCCGGTTCGGGCAGCGGGGTCGCCAGGCCGGGGGTGAGCCACCCGGCGTTGCCCCAGGACGCGCCGGCCGCGACGTCGCGCCGGTCGAACACGGTGACGTCGTCGCCGTGCTCCTGCAGGAACCATGCGGTGGACAGACCGACCATCCCGGCCCCCACAACGGCGACTCGGCGCGCCATGTCCTCTCCTCTCCTCGTGAAATGGGTCACTTCCATGGTGATACGTCCGCGAGCGGACGCCCCTGTCGTGTCCGGCCAATCCGGACGGCCATCATGATGCGAAGCGCACAATGAAGAGGAAGGGGGAGCCAATGATCAGCGTGACCGGCCTGGTCGACGCGCTGGGCCCGGGGCTGCTGCGGCTGGTCGCGCCCGGCCGGGACGCGCAGGTGCACGACGTGGTCCTGGCCGAACCCGGCGAGGCGGCCGGGCAGCCGGGAGAGATCGTCCTCGGCGCCGGCGTGACGAACCCTGCGGGCGCCGTCGCGCTCCTGGAACGCGCCGACGCGGCGGGGGCGAGCGGCGTGGTGTTCAAGGCGCCCCTCGCCGGGGCCGCCGAGGTGACCACCGCCGCGCGCGGCCTGGAGCCGGCGCTCGTCGAACTCCAGCGGGACGCGTCCTGGACGCACGTCATCTGGCTGGTGCGCGGCGCCGTCGACCGCGCCCACGCACCGCTCCCCGGACCGTCCGGCCCGCAGGACGACCTGTTCGCCCTGGCCGACACGGCCGCGGAGATCGCCGACGCTCCGGTGACGCTGGAGGACGCGCGCTCCCGCGTTCTCGCCTACTCGGGCCGCCAGGACAGCACCGACCCGGCCCGTGTCTCCACGATCGTCGGCCGCCGCGTCCCGCCGCAGGTCATCGCCCACCTGCGGGCCTCCGGGGTGTTCCGCAAGCTGGCCCGGTCGAGCGACCCGGTCCTCGTCCCCGCCGGCCCGGACGGCATGCTGCCCCGCCTCGTCATCCCGGTCCGCGCCGGCGGCGAGTGGCTCGGTTCGATCTGGGTGGTGGCGCGCACGGCGATCTCCCCCGACCGCGTCCGGCGCCTGGCCGACCTGGCGTCCGTCCTGGCCCTGCACCTGCTCCGCCTCCGGGCCGAGGCCGGCGTCGCACGCCGCGTCACGGCGGACCAGGTGCGCGCCGCACTCCAGGACGGCTCGCAGCCCGTCCCGACACCACCGCCCTGGCGCGTGGTCGCGCTCGGCGACCAGGCCGAGACCGAGGACCTCCGCGGGCGCCTCGACCTCTGGGACGCGATCACCCGCCGCTACGGCTGGCACCGCCCCCTCCTCACCGAACTCGCCGGAACGATCTTCGCGGTCCTGGCAGAGCCGGGACGCGACACCGCCGAGTCCGGAACGATGCCCTGGCTGCGCCACGTGCTCGCCCGCGTCCGCGCCCACGACCGCACCCTGTACGCGGCGGCGGGCGGCCTCGCCCACTCCCCCGCCGACCTCCCCCGCTCCCGCGCCGAAGCCGCCGAACTCCACGCCCTCCCGGCCGACCTCAAGCCGCCCTCCGGAACGGTCCTGCTGGAGGACGCCTGGGACGCCGTCACCATCGACCGCGCCAGAAGGGCGGTCGGCACCGACCCACCGGGCGGCCCCCTCCCCGCCCTCCGCGCCCACGACGAGAAGCACGGAACGTCCTACCTCCCGACCCTCGCCGCCTGGCTGGACCACTACGGCGACCCCAAGGGAACGGCCCAGGCCCTGGCCGTCCACCCCAACACCCTCCGCCACCGCCTCCGCCGCATGACCGAGGTGACCCCGGTCGACCTGTCGACATCCCGGACACGCCTAGCCCTCCGCCTCCAACTGGCCGCCCTGGAGCCCCGGCCATGACCCGCGCGCCGGCCCCGTGTCCCCGTCGCCCCGGCTCGGAGCCGACCGCGTGACCTCGGCGGAGGTGGACCCGGCGGTGGCCGACCATGCCCGGCGAAAGCTGCGCGAGGTCGGCTGCAAGGTCACCGTGATGACTGGAGACGGCGCGCTGGGATTCCCGCCGGGTGCGCCGTTCGACCGGGTGACCGCGGCCCGTGTGATGAGGTGGAAGCGGCCTTCCAGTGGTGGGACGCGCTGGACCGTCCCGCCGCAGACCGGTGGGGCTTGACCGTCCGCCCGGAAGGCCGGCGCATCTGGCTGGACACCGAGGAGAACCGCATCACGCAATGACCGCAAATGCGGATGCGCCGCGCTGGAAGAAGGAAGCCGGCTCCCACACCGCAAGGGCGTGGGAACCGGCCGGATGGTGCGCAGCCCTTAGTTCGGGCTGTTGATCAGAAGCCTTCAGCCCTGGGAGTAGGGCAGCTGGCTGTTGGTCTGGTGGACGTCCTGCGTGGCGCCGGCCGCGTTGTCGCGCGCGGTGTCGTAGTCCGTCTGAGAGGCCTCGCCCCGCACGAAGGCCTTGGCCGTGTCGGCCAGGTCGCCGTGCGCGGTGTCGGACTTGGCCTCGGCCGCGATGTGCGCGTCCGCAGCGCTGCCACTGCTCTGGTTACCAGACATATCTGGGTTCCTCTTTTCGTTGTTCCGATGGTGCGGCTCTCATCGGCCGCAGCCGCTACCGTTCGTCGAAACACCCGAACCGCAGGTCTGATAAGGACTCCGACCTGGTAGCGCACCGCTGAACACCAGGTCACCGGCCTTCACCTGTGCTGAAGATCACCCCGGACCGGAGTCGGCGCCGCGACGGAACGCCGCGCGAGCTTTCGCGAAGGTCAGCGGGCGAGGTGTTCTCTCAGGCCGGGGGGCCACGCCTCGATGTCCCGGTTCACCAGCAGTTCGGCGTGCTCGGCGGGCCCTTCGACCCGGAACAGCACGATCCGCCCCTCCGGCTCCGGAGCGACCACGGTTCGGTGCGCGATCTTCGCTGCGTCGAACGGGAAGTCCCAGTGGACCAGCCGGCCGTACACCCGGCCGTCGGCCACCAGTTCGGATCGCCGCACCCACCGGCTCCGCGGGCTGCGCACCACCGCACGGAGCAGGAAGCTCCCCTCGTGCGGCCAGCCCGGATCGGACTCGTCCACGACCACGGCCGATCCCGTCCGCAGCCGCAGCGGCTGCGTGGTGGCCTCGCTCAGTGCCTCCAGCAGATCCTCGTCCGCGACCGTGATCCGATCGACCAGCGCTGACGCGGCCACGGCGTCCACCTGGCCGTACAGGTCATAGAACGAACCCGCGAGCCCCCTGGCGAGCGCGGGATGCAGCGCCGGGACCTCGGCCGCCTCCTGGAACACGTGGTGCTTGGCCTCCCAGGGCACCGGGCCGGCACCGCTGATCAGACGGCCCCGGTGGGACCGCGGCATCTGGAGGGCCAGCGCGGTGAAGACCTGCGATGCCTCGGGCGATTCGAAGTAGTCGACCCAGAGCCCGTACTCGGCCGACTCGGCCACCGGGTCCGGACCGTGCGTCAGCATCGCGGCGAACTGGCGCACGATCCAGTCCTGAAGTACGTGGTCACCGCTCGACCAGCACATCCGCAGGTACATCAAGACCCCATAGGACGGGAACCTCTGGTGCAGCAGGACCCAGACTGCGGCACTCTCGGCATCTGACCCAAGATCCAGCGCGTGCGGGTCGAAGGCGTCGTGAGCGTCCGCGGCCTCCAGCGCGTGATCCACACTGGCGTCGACGCAGGGCCGGTCCAGCCCGACGCCCGCGAGTTCCCGATCCCACCCGGGAGTCCCGATCCGCGGAGGGGACGATGTCGGTTCTGACATCCGGCAAACCCTAGTGCGCCGCCATCGGACGTTCCTGATCGCCATCGTGTACCCCGACCGCCGCCGCCCCGATTGGCGCCCGGGGCCGGGCGGCGGCAAGACGGTGTGGTGGGCGCAGGTCCTGGCGGGCCGGGGATCGGTGGTCCCAGCCGGGGGCAGGCCCGCGGAAGCACGCAACGAATAGGGCGCGAAGGTCAGAAAGACGCAACGAATGACCAGGTCAGAGCAAGATTGGCGCATTGGATTGCGCGTCGTTCGTTCTTAGGCTTTCGCTGAGTCGTTCGCCCTTCGGATGTTCCTGGAGCCACCTATGACCGTCATGCCGGCGATGGAGCCGACCGCCGTCCGGACCGCGCTGCGGAAGCACTACCTGATGTGCCGTCCGGACCACTTCGCCGTCACCTACGCGATCAACCCGTGGATGGACCCGGTGGCGGGCGCCGAGGCCGCGAAGGCCGTGGCGCAGTGGGAGGAGTTGCGGGCGGCGTACCTCGCGCTCGGGCACGAGGTGAGCCTCATCGACCCCATCGAGGGACTGCCCGACATGGTGTTCGCGGCCAACGGGGCGCTGGTGGTCGGCGGACGGGTGTACGGGGCGAAGTTCACGCATCCGGAGCGGTACGCCGAAGGGCCCGCGTACGCCAAGTGGATGCTGGAGAACGGGTTCTCCGAGCTGCTGGAAGCCGAGCACACCAACGAGGGCGAGGGCGACTTCCTCACGCTCGACCACGTCATCCTGGCCGGGACGGGCTTCCGGACGGAGATCGCCGCACACCAGGAGGCGCAGGAGTTCCTCGGACGCCCGGTGGTGACGCTGCGGCTCGTCGACCCGCGCTTCTACCACCTGGACACGGCGCTGTTCCCCCTCGGCGGCGACAACGTGGCCTACTTCCCCGGCGCGTTCTCCCCCGGCAGCCGGGCGGTGCTGGAGCGGCTGTTCCCGGACGCGGTCCTCGCGAGCGAGGCGGACGCGGCGGTGCTCGGGCTCAACGCGGTGTGCGACGGGCGCAACGTCGTCATCAACGCCGAGGCGGCCGGGCTGATCGACACGCTGCGGGGGCACGGGTACGAGCCGCTGCCGGTCGACCTGTCCGAGCTGCGCAAGGCGGGCGGCGGGCCGAAGTGCTGCACCCTGGAACTGCGTTCCTGACGGGTGGGGCGCTCCGCTCCTAGTCGGCGAGGGCGAGGTGGCGGCGGGCCAGGGTGCGGGTGCGCAGGACGCCCGCCACACCGATCACCCAGATGCCGATCTGGACGGTCCAGGCCGCCCGGAACGCTCCAGGCGTGAACTCGCCCCCGGGCGACAGGGCGTCCAGGACGATCCCGATCAGCAGGATCGTGACGAGGGAGGCGACGAAGCCTCCGACGTTGACGATGCCGGTCGCGGTGCCCTGCCGTCCGGGCGGGTTGAACGTCCGGGCGTAGTCGAAGCCGATCATCGAGCCGGGGCCGCCGGGCGCGACGCACAGCACGAGCAGGACCAGCAGCCAGGACGGCGCGGGCGGCGGCACGGCGAGGACGGCCGCCCACGCCGTCGCGTTGAGGGCGACGATGCCGAGGACGAGCCAGGAGCGGCGCAGCGGGTAGCGGGCGACGAGACGTCCGATGAACGGTCCCGACACGACGTTGACCAGCACGAACAGCGTCAGCAGCGTCGAGGCGGTCGCGGGCCGCATGCCCTGTCCGGACACCAGGTACGGGTAGCCCCACATCAGCGCGAAGGTGTTGGACGAGAACTGCGTGACGAAGTGCGACCAGAGGCCGAGGCGCGTGCCGGGGTGGCGGAACGCCTCGGCCAGGTTGGTGCCCGTCTCGCGCAGCGACGGGACGCTCGCGCGGCCGGGGCCGTTGCGCAGGACGGCGACCGCGAGCACGGCCATGAGGGCGCCGAGCGCGGCGGCGGAGCCGAACGCGGTGCCCCAGCCGGGGCCGTGCAGGAGGGCGACCAGAGGGATCGCGCTGAGCACCTGGCCGAGCTGTCCGAGCTGCCCCGTGAGCTGCGTCACGACCGGGACGTAGCGTCCGGGGAACCAGGTCGCGACGATGCCGAGGACGCTGATGAACGTCATGGCGTCGCCGGCGCCGACCATGACGCGGGCGGCGACGGCCGTCCCGACGCCGGTGGAGACGGCCATGAGCGCCTGGCCGCCGGCCATGAGCAGCGCGCCGCCGGCGACCATCCAGCGCGGGCCGACGCGGTCGAGCAGGAGTCCGACGGGGATCTGCAGGCCCGCGTACACGAGCAGTTGCAGGACGGTGAAGGACGCGAGGATCCCGGCGGACGCGTCGAACCGGTGCACCGCGTCCAGGCCGACGACGCCGAAGGACGTCCGGTGCAGTACCGCCACGGCGTAGGCGAGGACGCCGACGCTCCACAGCACCCACGCCATGGGGGCGGGCTTCTTACGGGCAGGGGCTTTCTGGGGAATTTGGGCGGTCTGCACGTTTACCCAATTTATGTCACGCCTGCCGGGGCTTCGCGCGCAGGTGCATCCGCTCCCCCTGCGGACCGAACAGGCTGAGCACCTCGACCGGCCCGCCGTCGCCGCCGAACCAGTGCGGGAGCCGGGTGTCGAACTCGGCCGCCTCCCCCGGTTCCAGCACCATCTCGCGGCCGGCGAGGTGCAGGCGCAGGCGCCCGTTCAGCACGTACAGCCAGTCGTAGCCCTCGTGGGTCCGCGGCTCGGGCGCCGGGATCCGTTCGGGCACGACCATCTTGAACGCCTGGACCCCGCCGGGGCGCCTGGTCAGCGGCAGCACGACCATGTCGTGCATCCGCAGCGGCCGCGGCCTGATCCGCGGGTCCCCGACGGCCGGGGCGCCGACCAGCTCGTCCAGCGGGACCTGGTGTGCCTGGGCGAGCGGGAGCAGCAGTTCCAGGCTCGGCCGCCGCTTGCCCGACTCCAGCCGCGACAGCGTGCTCACCGAGATGCCGGTGGCCTCCGCGAGCGCGGACAGCGTGACGTTCCGCTCCTGCCGCAGCCGCCTGAGCCTCGGCCCGACCCCGGCCAGGACCTCCTCGGTCGTCTCCATGGCCTTATTGCAGGATCGGCAAAGGAGTTTGTCAAATCCGGAAGGCGTCGCGCACGCTCGGGTCATGACCGAACGAGACGTACTGATCATCGGAGGCGGGCCCGCCGGGCTGAGCGGCGCCCTCGTCCTCGCCCGCGCCCGCCGCTCCGTCACCGTCGTCGACGCGGGCGAGCCGCGCAACGCCGGGGTCGACCACATGCACGGCTTCCTCACCCGGGACGGGATGCCGCCCGGCCGCCTGCTGGAGACCGGCCGCACCGAGGTGCGCGGCTACGGCGGCGAGATCGTTGACGGGACGGTCGCCCGCGCCGAGGAGGGCTTCGTCCTCACCCTCGGCGACGGCTCCCGGTTGCGGGGCCGCCGCCTGCTGGTCACCACGGGCGTGACCGACCTCCTGCCGGACGTTCCCGGCCTGCGGGAGCGGTGGGGCCGCGAGGCGCAGATGTGCCCCTACTGCCATGGCTGGGAGGTCCGCGACCAGAGGATCGCCGTGCTGGGGACGTCCCCGAACTCCGTCCATCAGGCGCTGCTGCTGCGCCAGTGGTCGCCGGACGTGACGTTCGTCGCGGACGCGCCCCCGGTGGGCGAGGACGCGGCGCGCCTGGCCGCGCGCGGCATCCGCGTCGCGTCGGCCGGGGTGCGGCGCGTCGTCGTCGAGGACGACCGGCTGACCGGGCTGGAACTGTCGGACGGCTCGGTGCTCGGCTGCGACGCCGTGTTCCTCGCGCCGACATGGGTCCCCAAGGCCGGGCCGCTGACCGACCTCGGCTGCGAGACCGGCGAGGACGGCTTCGTGAAGACCGATCCGACCGGGCGGACCAGCGTGCCCGGCGTGTGGGCGGCGGGCAACGTCGTCGTCCCCGCGGGCCAGGTCGTCATGGCGGCCGCGGCCGGGGCGATGGCGGCCGCGATGATCAACGCCGATCTGGTCGAGGAGGAGGTCGCGCGGGGGCTCGCCGCGCTGCCAGGCACGCCCTAGGCTCGGCGTGTGGCGGACGCGGGGACGTGGCGGCGGGAGCGGGCGGCGCTGAACGCCGCCCGCGGCCGGTTGGGCGAGGTCGCGGACGGGCTGTACCCGGGCGTGCCGCGCGTCGCGGGAACGCCGCTGCTCTGCCGGGACGCCTGGATCCCTGAAGCGCCGGTTCCGCTGGAGGAGATCCGGCTGGAGTGGGAGGCCCGCCCCGTCCCGCCCGCGATCGCCGACCCTGCCGACGGGCTCCCGGACGGGTACCGGACGTACGCGGAGGCGGTCGCGGCCCTCGCCCCGCCGAAGCTGTTCGAGGACCGTCCGAGCCACCGGCTGCTCGCGGCCGACCCGCCGGTGCTCCGGCTCGGCCCCGCCCGCTACTTCGACGCCGTCAACGTGGGCGAGTCCGCGGCGCACGAACTGGCCGCCGGGGTGGACGGGCTGCCGCTGCGCGACCGGATCGGCGACCCGTGCGACCTGTCACGCAGGCCCGCGCTGCCCGCCGTCACCACGGTCACCGTGACGACGTCCGGGCGGTACGTCCTGCATCGGCGCGACGCCGCGAAGGTGGCGCACGCCGGCGGGCTCTACCAGGTGATGCCGGTCGGGGTGTTCCAGCCGCTCGGGGACGAGCCGCCTGATCTGTGGCATTGCATGGTCCGCGAGTACGCCGAGGAGTTTCTCGGCGCGGGCGAGGACTACGGCGACGACTTCGTCCAGGAGGACTGGCCTTTTCACCAGGCGATGTCCGCCGCCCGCGACGAGGGACGCATCCGGGCGCACTTCCTGGGGCTCGGCGTAGACCCGCTGACGCTGGCGCTCGACCTGCTGACCGTCGTCATCATCGACGACGCGCTGTTCGGCCGGCTCTTCGGCGGCCTCGTCGCGGTCAACGACGAGGGCGAGGTGTCGATGGCGCCGTTCGGCGGGCCCCTCCCCCGGCCGATGCAGCCGGCGGGGGCCGCCGCGCTGGGCCTGGCGCGGCGGCACCGGGCGGCCCTCGGGCTGTAGCGGCCTCACGCGCGGCTGAGCGAACGCAGCTCGTCCAGCGCGTCCACGAGGTGGTCGATGATCTCCGACGGGTCGGGGATGAGCTCGCGGCAGGCGACGATGCCGACGTCCACCTTCCCGTCGTAGGAGAACACGGTGATGTTCAGGCCGCCGCTGACATCGGTGATGACGGAGATCGGGTAGTAGCCGAGCACCTTCGCGCCGCACAGGTACAGCGGGAACTGCGGGCCCGGCACGTTGGAGATGACCAGGTTGACCGGGCGCAGCGACACCGCCGGCGCGGCCTGCAGCGCGAGCCGCGTGACCGCCGCGGCGAAGGGCGGCGGGAGCAGCCCGCTCATCTCCCGCACCCAGCTGCCCGACGACCCGGTGAAGCGCCGCTTCGCCACGTCCATGTCGCGCTGGACGGCGGCGTACCGGTCGGCGGGGTCGGGGAGGTGCGTGGCCAGTGGGGTGGTCATGATCGAGACCTGGTTGCCCGGCTCCGCGGCCGCGCCCGCACCGCGCCGCAGCGACACCGGTACGGCCGCGACCAGCGGGCGCTCGGGCAGCTCGCCGCGCTTGTCGAGCCACTGCCGCAGCGCCGTCGCGCACAGCGCCATGACCACGTCGTTGACGCTGCCGCCGAGGGCCCGCCGGATCTCCTTGATGTCGGCCAGCGGCAGCTCCCCGCACGCGACCGCGCGGCGCCGCCCGATCGGATGGTTGAACGGCGTCGGCGGCGCGCTGATCCGCGGCGCCTTCGGAAGCTCCGGGCGGCCCAGCGCACCCTGCATCCAGGACGACATGAGCCCGACGCCCGGAACGGCCGACAGGCCCGGGACCTCGTCGAGGTAGGGGGCGGCGCGCACCGCCGACATCGCCGACCGCACCGGGTGCAGCGCGGTCCGCAGCAGTCCGGTGCCGAGCATGCTCGCCGTGCCGGGGGCGCGGGCCGGGACGGACTCGTCGGCGGGCAGGTCGCGGGGCTCGGGCGTCAGGTCGAGCAGGGCGGCGAGCGTCTCGGCGGCCATCACGCCGTCGATGGCGGCGTGGTGCACCTTCACGTAGACGGCCGTCCGGCCCCCGGCGAGGCCCTGGATGAGGACCATCTCCCACAGCGGACGGGACCGGTCGAGCGGCTGCTCGTGCAGCATCGCGACCAGGTTGGCGAGCTGCCGGTCGCTGCCAGGCTCCGGCAGCCCGAACTCGGAGATGTGCCGCTCGGGCTCGAAGTCGGGGTCGTCCTCCCAGTACGGGTGGTCCAGGCCGAGCGGCACCTGGACGAGCCGCTGCCGCAGCGGCCGGGCCGCGAGGTGCGCGCGGGCGCGGATCAGTTCGGCGACGTGCGGGACGGTGAGCCGGCCGCCGGGGCACGTCCCGGGGTCGACGATGCCGAGCCCGGCGATGTGGGCATGGGTCTTCGCGTTCTCGGCATGGAGGAAGGTGGCGTCCACGGTGGTCAGCTGGGTCATGCTCTCGTCCGTCCGCTCGTCCTGCGCCGTCCTTACTCTCTAGGAGTTATGCGCTGGAAGTCCGCAGGTCAATGACGACCGCCAGGAAGTAACAGCGACTTAACGGGGCGTTTCACCCAGTTCATCTGGCACTTTCCGAAGCACTGGAGAACATTTGCCCGCGCCCCGACCTGATGCGGTCGGGAAACGTCGCAACGCCGATAAGGCAGGCAATCCCCCGCCGACGCCAAGATCATCACACTAGGCTGGTGCGCCATGACGGCACGACCACTCTCGGAGATCGTCGAAGCGGGATGGGCGACCGCGCTGGCCCCCGTCGCCGGGACGATCGCCGCCGCGGGCGACTGGCTGCGCGCCGAGGTCGCGGCCGGGCGCCGCTACCTGCCCGCCGGGAACCACGTCCTGCGCGCCTTCACCCAGCCGTTCGACGACGTGCGCGTCCTCATCATGGGGCAGGACCCCTATCCGACGCCCGGCCACCCGGTCGGCCTCAGCTTCTCGGTCGCCCCGGACGTCCGGCCGCTGCCCGGCAGCCTCGTCAACATCTTCCGCGAGTACTGCGACGACCTCGGCCACCCGCAGCCGTCCAACGGCGACCTCTCCCCCTGGACGCAGCAGGGCGTCTGCCTGCTCAACAGGTCGCTGACCGTCATGCCGGGCAAGCCGGGCTCGCACCGCAACAAGGGCTGGGAAGAGGTCACCGAGCAGGCCATCCGCGCCCTCGCCTCCCGGGACCGCCCCCTCGTCGCCATCCTCTGGGGCCGCGACGCCCGCAACCTCAAGCCGCTGCTCGGCGACGTCCCCTGCATCGAGTCCCCCCACCCGAGCCCCATGTCGGCCGACCGCGGCTTCTTCGGCTCCCGCCCCTTCTCCCGCGCCAACCACCTCCTGGAACAGCAAGGCGCCCCACCGGTCGACTGGAAGCTGCCTTAACCCCAGGGGCGACCCCCTGGGGTTGACTCACTCCTGGGGGAGTTTGCGGAGGAAGAGGGCGAATTCGCCGGCGCCTTCGGCTGCCGCGTCCGGGGAGAGGGGGGTGAGGCGGCGCTCGCCGTGGCTCCAGTAGACGCCGGGGGCGCAGGGGTCCTCGGCGTTGGCGTGCATCTCCCGGACGACGTCGGCGAAGACGGGCAGGACCTCGCGGACGGCCGTGGAGGTGATCGGGTACAGCAGCAGCGTGCTGTGGCAGGGGACCCCGACCAGGGCGCCGTGCTCGTTCGGCCACGGCACGAACTGGTGGACCTCGCTGAGCAGCGCCGACACGTAGCGGCTGCCCGGCTTGCCGACGACGCGGACGTTGCGGCCCGGCAGGAGCGGCTGGTCGTGCACGGACACGTCGGCCAGCTCGCGGTCGTGGGTGTTCGTCATCACGTAGCCGAGCTTGTGGAGGCCGAGCAGGCCCGCGCGGGCCTTGGTGAGGGGGCCGCCGTAGCGGGGGTGCTCGATCATCACCATGGCGTCGAAGTGGTCGCCGGCGGGGACGACGACGAGGCCCTCGCGGTCGCGGGGGTCGAGCTTCGGCACGATGCGCAGGCGGAGCAGCTCCCGGACGTCGCCGAACAGCTCCATCTCACCGACGGCCAGGAACGCGCGGTCGCCGACCTCGCGGACCCACTCGTCCACCACCTTCGGCCACGCCGAGCGCGGCTCGCGGGCGCAGCGCTCCAGCACCGTCCAACTGGAGGCGCGGGCCTCTGACCGGCCCACGGGCAGCACCACCTCGGAGGTACCGTGGTCGAACCAGGCGCTGGGCGCCAGGGCGGGCAGCACGTCGCGGATGAGCGCGTGCACGTCCGCCGCCGCGTCCAACGGTTCCATGGGGCTCATCCTCCCTCAGCCTTCGGCGGATCAGTTGCACACACCACCTTCTCAGAGTTGGGCCCGGTTGTGCGATGCATCGCGATCCCCGCCTCGCACTCGCTGATCAGGAGTTGCTCAAGTACGGTGCCTACATGCGCGAACTCGTGTACCCACCGGTGATCAAGACGGCTCTCGGCGTGTTCAAGGCCCTGAACATCAGAATCCGTCTGGAGGGGACCGACCAGATCCCCAGCACCGGGGGTGCGGTGCTCGTCAGCAACCACGTCAGCTACCTCGACTTCATCTTCGCGGGCCTCGCCGCGCACCCGGCGGGCCGGCTGGTGCGGTTCATGGCGAAGAAGGAGATCTTCGACAACCGGATCGGCGGGCCGCTGATGCGCGGCATGCACCACATCCCGGTGGACCGCGACGCGGGCGCCTCCTCCTACGCGGCGGCGCTCAAGGCGCTGAAGAGCGGGGAGATCGTCGGGGTGTTCGCCGAGGCGACGATCAGCCGCTCGTTCACGGTGAAGGAGATCAAGAGCGGCGCGGTGCGGATGGCGGTGGCGTCCAAGACGCCGCTCATCCCGGTCGCGCTCTGGGGCCCGCAGCGGATGTGGACCAAGGGCCGCAAGCGCCGGCTCCTCCAGCGCAACGTGCCGGTGACGATCATCGTCGGCGAGCCCATGTACCCCAAGCGCGGCGACGACTACGAGCAGGTCACCCGGGATCTGCACGCCCGGATGGCGGAACTGCTGGAGAAGGCGCAGCGCGAGTACTCCGACGTCCCGCGCTCGGACGAGACGTGGTGGCAGCCCGCCTACCTCGGTGGCACGGCGCCGACGCCGGAGGAGGCCGAGAAGCTCGACCTGGAGGAGGCCGAGGCGCGCAAGGCCGCCCACGCGGAGCGCGAGGCCGGGGAGGGCGGCGGCTCCTGACACGGGCCCCGGCCCGCGGCGCGTCCGGCTAATTCGGTGGACGCGGCCCGCCGCCGGGCGTGATCATCAGTGTCATGACCATGTCGCAGGAGAGGCCGCAGGAGGTCCTGCATCTGATCGAGCCCCGGCAAGGCGCCGACGCGCCGGAGCCCGCGCTCCCCGTGGTCTTCAACCTGTCCGACAACAACTCCCCCGCCGACGTGATGGACGTGCTGTCGCTGCGCCCGTTCGCGTCCGGGGAGCAGCCCTGGTCGCGGTCGACGCGGCTGGAGAACGTCCGGACGGAGGCGCCGCTGCGCCCGGGCGACGCACGGCTCGTGCGGGTCGCGCACGAGAAGGGCAAGGAGTCGGTGCTGGCCGAGGGCGACGGCTGGACGCTGCTGAGCAACCGGTGGAAGAGCGGCATCGCCTACGTCGCGGTGTCCGCCGTGACCGACGAGCTGGCCGAGACCGTCCTCGCCGCGTCGGTGAAGGACGCGACCGAGCCGCCGAAGGTGGACGAGGCCAGCGTCGAGATGGGCTTCTGGCACATGGGTGCGCACGGCCCCGTCCGCAGCGAGCGCGCCATCACGGCCGACTCGTGGGAGGACATCCGGCGCAACTACACCGCGCCGGTCGCCGAGGCGCTCGACGCGGTGATGAAGCTCACCCGCGACGAGGTCTCCGGACGGCTGCTGCTCCTGCACGGCCCGCCCGGCACCGGCAAGACCACCGCGCTGCGCGCCCTCGCCCGCTCCTGGAACGACTGGTGCCAGTCCGACTGCGTCCTGGACCCCGAGGCGCTGTTCGGCACGCCCAGCTACCTGATGGAGGTCGCGGTCGGCGACGACGAGGACGAGAACCGCCGCTGGCGGCTGCTCATCCTGGAGGACTGCGACGAGCTGATCCGCGGCGAGGCCAAGCAGTCGACGGGCCAGGGCCTGTCGCGGCTGCTGAACCTCACCGACGGGATGCTCGGCCAGGGCCGGGACGTGCTGGTGGCCATCACCACCAACGAGGACCTCGCCATGCTGCACCCGGCGGTGGTCCGCCCCGGCCGCTGCCTCGCCCAGATCGAGGTGGGCCGGCTCACCCGCGCGGAGTCGCTCTCGTGGCTGGACGGCAC
This sequence comes from Actinomadura citrea, assembly GCF_013409045.1. Taxonomy (NCBI): domain Bacteria; kingdom Bacillati; phylum Actinomycetota; class Actinomycetes; order Streptosporangiales; family Thermomonosporaceae; genus Actinomadura; species Actinomadura citrea. The sequence goes on from NZ_JACCBT010000001.1 coordinate 7,545,381, forward strand.
GGACGTCCCCGGCGCGGAGATCGGCGCCGACGGCGCGACGCTCGCCGAGCTGGCCGCGCTGCGCAAGGGCGAGAAGCGTCCCGAGGGTCAGGACGCTCCCAGCACCGCCACCGGCTTCTACCTCTAGGACGCCTTCCGCAGGGCCTGCTCGATGTCGGCCCAGAGGTCGTCCGGGTGTTCGAGGCCGACGGCGAGGCGCACCGTTCCCTCGCCGATGCCGGCGGCGGCGAGGGACGCGGCGTCCAACTGCCGGTGGGACGTGCTGGCCGGGTGCATGACCAGGGTCGCGATGTCGCCGAGCGACGGGCCCAGCGAGACCAGCTCGACGGCCTCGGAGAAGGTCCGGCCCGCGTCCCGGCCGCCGGCCAGCTCGAACGCGAGGACCCCGCCGGCGCCGTCCGGCAGCAGCCGCCGGGCGAGCTCGTGCTGCGGGTGGTCCTCCAGCCCCGGGTAGTGGACGCGGATGACCGACGGGTGGCCGGCCAGGCGGCGGGCGATGTCGAGGGCGGACTCGCTCTGCCTGGCCACGCGCAGCGGCATCGTGGCGAGACCCCGGACGGTCAGCCACGAGGCGAACGGGTCGGGGGTGGAGCCCAGCTCGACGGCGTGCTCCCAGACGCGTTGGTGGACGGACGCGTCGGCGAAGACGGCGGCCCCGCCGATGGTGTCGCCGTGCCCGCCGAGGTACTTCGTCGTGGAGTGGACGACGATGTCGGCCCCGTGCTCGATGGGCCTGCACAGGAGCGGGACGAAGGTGTTGTCGACGACGGTCAGCACGCCCGTCCCGCGGACGGCCTCGGTGAACGCGGGCAGGTCCGTCACGTGGGTGGTGGGGTTGGCGACCGTCTCCAGGTAGAGGATCTTCGTCGTGGCGCGGAGCGCGTCCCGTACCTCGGCGGGGTCGTCGCCGGAGACGAACGTGACCTCGACGCCCCACCGTGCGGCGAGGTCCTGGAGCAGCGCGTGGGTTCCGCCGTAGAGGGCGGCCTGCGCGATGACGTGGTCGCCGCTGCGGAGCAGACCCATCAGCACCGCGTTGACCGCGCCCATGCCGGATCCGGTGGCGAGCGTGCCGGAGCCGCCTTCGAGATCGGTGAGCGACTGCTCCAGGGCGCGGACGGTCGGGTTGGCCATCCGGGCGTAGAAGAACGCCTCGTCGGGGCCCTGGAACGCGGCGGCCAGCGCGTCGGAGGCGTCGAAGGAGAAAAGGTGGCCCTGGTAGATCGGGACGCCGAGCGGACGGCTGCCCTCGGGGACGATCACGGGCGGGTGGACGGCTCGCGTCTGCGGGTGATGTGCGGTCATGCTCCCAGCGTGCGGCGGGAACGGCGCGGCGGGAACGGCCAATCGCGACCAGTGGCCCGGTGCGCCCCCGGCTCGTGCTCGCACCGCGCCGGACCACCGGCCCGGCCGAAGGCGCCGCGTCCCTGGCCGGCCGGTACCGTCTCGCCGCCGGCCCGCCCACCCCGCAGGGGCGAACCGGCGGTCGAGGCCGTCCGGTCGGGGAGTGAGAACGGCGTCCTCGACCGGAGACACGATCATCGCCCGCGGAGGGGCCCGCCCACCATCCGGGGGATCACTGGCATCCGGGGAGGGCTTGTACGTGTCCCCGCCCTCCGTACTACGGGGTCGCCCGGGCGAACAGCCTCCGGTACACGTGCCGCAGACCGTGGAGATCACTGACGGGCTCGGCGAACGGGATCCGCACGTCGAACGACGACGGCGCGTCCGGCGGCGGCGCGGAGCAGCGCAGCCACATGCCGTACCGGTCGAGCCCGAGCGGCCGGACCGGTCCGGGCGGGACCGACTCCGGCAGCAGGTGCGTCAGCTCGGCGCGGTGGGCGGAGTCCAGGTGCGTCAGTATGCCCGCCTCGACGGCGACGAACGGGTCGGGTGCGGCGTCCGCGTACTCCTCGGGCTCCAGGATGGCGCTCCCCCAGGCGTCGTCGACCTCGACCTGGGCGGCTTCGAGGGCCAGGATCGTCCACTCGCGCCGGCCGTCCCGCTCGGCGCCGAGGTCGAGCAGTTCGGGACGCGGGTGCGCGTGCGAGAGGCGCAGCGCGGCGGCGCGCAGTTCGCCCTCGGGGATCTCGCTCAGCCAGCCGTGCAGCCAGGCCCGGCCCCGGACGCGGTCCGGCAGCGGCACCGGCGCGACGTCGAAGATCCGCAGCGTGGCGGGCACGTCGTCCTCGCCGGCGAGGGCCGCCGCGACCGGCGCGTCCGCCCGGACGAGCAGCAGCGGCCTGCCGTCCCGGTCGGTCGTGTGCGCCGGGACGGGGGCGTAGGGGACGCCCGGCGCGACGAGCACGCCGTCCGCGACGCCATAGGTGAGAGTTCGCGCGCGTTCCGCCGCCGTGGGGCCCTGCTTGACCGGCGGGGTCTGCGCGCTCTGCGTGGTCTCCGCTCGCGGCACCGTGCCTCCTTGACGTTTCAGGTTAGGCTTACCTAACTTAGGCTTACCTAACCATCAAGGAGCGTGATGAACAACCCCCGTCCCAAGGTGCGGCTCTCGCGAGCCCTGGGCATCCCCCTGACGCCGAAGAGCGTGAAGTACTTCGAGGCCCGCCCCTACCCGCCCGGCGTGCACGGCCGTGCCCGCAAGCAGGAGAGCGACTACAAGGTCCGGCTCCGCGAGAAGCAGCGGCTCCGCGCGCAGTACAACATCCGCGAGGCGCAGCTCCGCAACGCCTTCGACAAGGCCGCCCGGACGGGAGGCAAGACCGGCGAGGCCCTGCTCGTCGACCTCGAACGCCGGCTGGACGCCCTCGTCCTGCGCGCCGGGTTCGCCCGGACGATCTACCAGGCCCGCCAGTTCGTCGTGCACCGCCACGTGCTGGTGAACGGCGGCCGCGTGGACCGCCCGTCCTACCGGCTGCGGCCCGGAGACGTCATCACGGTCGCCGAGCGGAGCCGCGCGATGGTCCCGTTCCAGGTCGCGGCCGCCGGCGGGCACGCCGCCGAGGTCCCGCCCTACCTGGAGGTCCGGCACGACGCGCTCGCCGCCCGGCTCGCGCGGCTGCCCGAGCGCGCCGAGATCCCCATCGTCTGCGACGAGCAGCTCGTCGTCGAGCACTACTCCCGCTAGGCGCCCGCGTGCGGCTAGCGCAGGTCGCCGAGTTCCTCGCGGGCGGTGGTGCGCAGGGTGCGCAGGGCGTCCACGAGGACGCGGCGCTGCTCCTCGGTGAGGGGGCCCGCGAAGTGCGCGCGGAGCGTCTCGGCGTGCACGCGCAGGGCCTCGTCCAGCTTCGCCCGCCCGGCCGGGGTCAGCGCCACGTTCTGGCGGCGCCGGTCGCCCGGGGCGGGTTCGCGGCGGACGAGCCCGGCCTCCTGCATCCGGTCGATGATGCGGGTCATGCCGCCGCTGGTCAGGATCAGGTCGCCGGCCAGCCCGCCCATCGACACCGCGCACTCGCCGCCCGCGCCGGACAGCCTCAGCAGCACCTCGAAGACCGCGTGCCGGATGCCGCAGCGGCGCTCCAGCTCGCGGCCCGCGATCCGCTCCAGGCCCGACGCCGCGCCCAGCAGCGCGCCGAACTCGTGCACCAGCGCGTCCGGGACGGCCGTGCCCTGCCCGTCCGGCTCCGCCACGATCGACATGATGCCCCCGCCTCCGTCCCTCGGCCCCGTCATCGGCATAACGCGCGAGCGCCCCGCACGGCTTCCGTGCGGGGCGCCTGCGCCGTGCTGCGCGGGCTCAGTTCTTGGGCTTGCCGCTGCTCTCCGCCTCGGGCGACTTCGACGCGCCGCCGCTCGGAACGGTCGGCAGCTGGTTCTGCTGGTTCTGGTTCTGGTCGTTGGTGCCCGACGCGTACTGCTTGGTGACCTTCCACTTCCCGTCGACCTTGGCAAGGGCGAGACGGAGCAGCGTCGCGGGTGCCGAGGTCGCGCCGTCCTTGGTCCGGACGTCGATGTCGACCATGACGACGGCGGTGGCGAACCTGCCGTCCACGCTGCCCACGAAGACCTGGTTCGTCTTGGACGTCAGCGACAGCTCGGGGTTGCTCTTGAACGTCTCGCCGAGGCTGGGGAGCGTGGTGCTCTTGAAGCTCTCCAGCAGGTCGCCGCCCATCAGCTTCTGGGCCTTGTCCATCTGCGTCTGGTAGTTCTGCGCGTTGTAGTTGAGCGCGACGTCGCCGTAGGCGGACGCGACCTTGCTCACCGCGTCCCGGTCGTCCTGCTCGGACGACAGGGAGCTCGCGCTCGTCCACTGCCATATCGCCAGGCTCGCCAGCAGCGCGACCAGGACGACCACCACGACCGCCTGCACCATGCCGAGACCGAAGATCCCCGGCCGGGCCTCCGCGGACGCCGCGGGGCTCCGCCGGGCCGGGGCCTTCTTCGGCGCCTCGGCCTCGTCCTCCTCGGCCTCGTCCTCCGGCGGTTCGAGACGGGTCGGGCGCGGCCTCGGCTTGGCGGCCGGCTTGGCGGGCGCCTTGGCGGCGGGCTTCGCCGCCGGCTTGGCCGGCCGGGCCGGAGCCTCGTCCGGGGCCTCCTCGTCCTCGGCGTCGAGCGCCTCCAGGACCTCGTCGAGGTCCTCGTCGTCGATGACCTCGATGACCCGCACCCGGCGCTTGCGCTTGGCGGCGGGCCTGGCGGGCCGCTCCACGGCCTCCTCGGCGGACTCGGTCTCGATCGCCTCGGTCTGTTCGGGCGCCTCCTCGGCCGGGACCGCCTCGACCTGGTCGGACCCGCCCTTGGTGGTCTTGGCTGTCACTTCGGATACTCCTCGGGGTTGGGGTCAGTCCTTGCCCCGACGCAGTCGGGAAAGGCGGGACACCACGGGCACCGAGCCCATCATGACCCTGATCAGCACCAGAAGGGCGATGATCGGGGGAACGTACACCAGCCAGATCGGCGGTCCGCCGGAAGAGTCGCTCTCGTTCGCGGCCTTCCTGGCCTGCACGTTCCGCTGGAGGGCGGGATCGTGGGTGGGGATCGTCTCGCCCGGGTTCTTCGCCTTGTAGGGCTTCTGCTTGGTCACCGCCGGGGTGCGGCCGCCGGGGCAGGTCGGGACCCGGTTCACCGCGGGCTGCGCGCGCGGGTACTTGTACTCCAGCGTCGCGAGCCTCTTCAGCGTGACCTGGAAGACGACGTTCAGCACGGGCCGGCCCTGGTCCCGTCCGATCACGTTGTCCAGGACGACCTTGAGCTGCGGCGCCACCGCGAGCGTCTTGCGCAGGTCGTTGAGGTAGTTGGGGTCGTAGATCCCGATGCCCAGGTTGCCGAGCATGTCCACGGTGCAGCCGAAGTCGGGACCGGTCTTGTCGAGCAGGTCGTTCACCGTGGCGAGCAGGCCGGGGCCGCGGTCGCGCAGCTCGGCGATCTGCCCGCGGACCTGGCTGAGCGCGGCGGTGAGGGCGGCGAGGTTGTCGATCCCCGCGCCGAGGGAGCCGCGGTTCTGGTTCAGCACGTGGGTGATGCGGCCGAGGTCGTTGGTCAGCCCGTCCAGCAGCTCGGTGTTCTGCGCGAACGTCTGGGTGAGGTCGTCGCCGCCGTTGACGATCTGGCGGAGGGAGTCCTCGCGTCCGGCCCATCCGGCGGCCAGCTCCTGGGTGAGCACCTTGGCGTCGTCCGGGTCGATCGCCTTCAGGGTGTCGATGACGGCGCCGAAGAGGTCGCCGTACTTCGGCGGGACCTTCGTCTGCGACACCGGGATCACGGTGCCGGGCTTCATCGGCGGGGCGCCGGACCTGCCGGGCCCCGGGGTCAGCTCGACCACCGGCTCGCCCACCGCGGACTTGCGGGCCGCGGCGGCGGTGACCCCCTGCGGGATCTTGACGCCGCGCTGCATGTCCAGCCGGACGACGACCTTGTCCTTCTCCAGCCGCACCGAGTCGATCTTGCCGACCCGCAGGCCGAGGTAGTCGACCTCGAAGTTCGGGTGCAGGCCCGGCGAGGACTCGAACTCCACGGTGATGTGGTAGGGCCGGTCGATGAAGTCGAAGCGGACGACGTTGTTGAACGCCCACACGACCATCAACGCGGCGAGCACGCCGAACGCCGCCAGGTTGATCGTCAGCCGTCTGTTCATCCGCGCGGCTCCAGGATCTTGTCGAGGTCCGGCAGGGCGCCCTGGAGCTGCTTGGGGATCTCCGGCGATCCGGCCTTCTTCTTCTTGGGGCTCTGGCTGAGGCCCGGGAAGATCGGCGTTCCGTCCGGCCAGACGATCCGCAGGAGCGGGTACAGCAGCAGCTGGCCGTCATAGGTGGCCCGCGGCAGCTTGTCGGTGAACTCGACCAGGCCGTCCACCAGCGCCGTGAGCCGCTTGCGGTTGTCGCCGAGCTGCTGCAGGACGGGGTCGAGGTCGCGCAGCAGCGCGCGGAAGCGCTGGATGCGTCCCTCCAGCACCTTGTCGTTCAGCTCGCGCGCCGTCGTGGTGAGCTTGTCGACCATCTTGATGATCTTGTACTTGTCCTGGTCGAGCAGCCGGGTGGTGCGTTCGAGCTGCTCGGGCGTCTCGTTCAGGGCGTCGCTGCCCTTGGCGAGGGACCGGCCGAGCCGGGCGAACCGGTCGACCGACTCGCCGAGCTCGCGGCGCTGCTCGGCGAACATCTTCAGCAGCGCGCCCGCCTGCGCGATCGTCTTGTTCAGCTTCTGCCCGTTGCCGTCCAGGGCGGTGGCGCCCGCGTTGACGACCGTCGCGACGTCGTCCCCGGCCAGGGCCTGGATCAGCGGCCCGGCCTGCCCGACGACCTGCTCGAACGCCGGCTGGACGCTGGTGTCGGTGATCGCCGTGCCGGTGGCCAGGTACGGGCCGCGGTTCATGCTCGCGCCGGGCGGCATCTGCAGGTCCACGTAGTTCTCGCCGAGCAGCGAGGTCACCTTGATCTCGGCCCGGGTGCCCTGCGGGATCTTGATGCCGTCCTTGATGGCCAGCGTCGCCTTCGACCGGTAGCCGGCGAGCTCGACCTTCGTGACGGTGCCGATCGTGATGTCGGACATCTTCACGCTGTGCCCCGCGACGAGACCCTGCGCGTCGTCGAACGTGGCGGTCAGCTTCAGGCCGCCCTTCGGCGCGCCCGCCGTCTTGTAGGAGCAGCCGGAGACGGCGAGGGCCGCGGCCGCGACGAGCACCAGCAGCAGCCGGCCGCCGGCCGCCGCGCGGCGCCGTCCCGTGATGACGAGCCTGCCCATCAGTTGCCTCCGTTCTGCCAGGGACAGTTGGAGTTGGGTGCGGGCAGCGGGCAGTCGACGTCGTCGGAGTTCATCAGGCCCTTGAGCCAGGTCCGCAGGAACGCGTCCGTGGCGAAGCGGATCTGCAGCGACTTGTTCTTCGGGTTGTAGCCGCCGATGAGCGCGTCGCTGATGCCGGGCAGCACCCGGATGAGCTGCGCCAGCTCCCTGGCGTTGCCCTTGAGGATCAGGGCCGTCCGGGTGAGGACCGCCAGGTCGTAGGGCAGGTTCCCCTTGTACTTCTGCAGCAGCTTGTCGCCGTTCTTCGCCAGCTCCAGGATGCCGCTGATCAGCTGCTGCAGCTCGCCGCGCTCGGAGCTCAGCACCTGGCTCGCGGTGCCGAAGTCGCGGATCATCGTGCCGAGGATCTGCTCGCGCCCGCGCACCACCCCCGCCAGCCGGCTGAGGTTCTGCGCGACCTCGATGAGCTCCTTGTCCTGCCCGGCGACGTTCTCGACGAGGCGGGCGCTCTGCTCCAGGGTCGCGTTGAACTCCCTGCCGTTGCCCTTCACCGTGTCGGCGGCCGTGCCGAGCGCGCTCTGCATCTTGGTCGGGTCGAGCGCGTTGGCCAGGTTGGTGAACGAGCTGAGCGCGTCGTCCACCTCGACGGGCACGTGGGTGCGCTCGATCGGGATGACGTCCGCGGTCTCCTTGGCCTCCCCCGGCCTCCACGCCGGGTGCAGGACGAGGTTGCGCTCGCCGATCAGGTTCAGCGGGACGATCGAGGCCTGCACGCCCTTCGGCAGCGGGACGTCCCGGCGCAGATGGAAGGTGACCTTCACCCGGTCGCCCTGGTTCTCGACCTTGTCGACGAGCCCCACGTCGGCGCCCATCACCTTGACCTTCGACTCCTCGTAGAAGGAGCGGGCCTTCGGGACGTAGACGACCATGGTGCGCTCGCCGCCCGCGGACGGGGCGAGCGAGCAGCCGCCGAGCGAGGCGGTCAGGGCGAGGCCGAGCGCGACGGCCACGCCGCGCAGCCGGCCGCCGCCGGGACCTCCGGGGGGCCGTCCCCCCGTGCCGTCGCCGCTCATCAGTTGCCTCCCTGCGGTCGCCGCGTGGAGATCGGACCGGCCGGCTGCAGCGGGCCGAGCCCGGTGAGCAGGCCCTCGATGTACTGGCCGTTGCCCTTGAGGTTGGCGACCTGCTGGAACGTCGGGCCGAGCAGCGAGAAGTCGGTGTTCAGCGCGTCCATGTTGGGCGCGAGCCGGGTCGTCAGCAGGTGCAGGTTGTCCAGCAGGGTGTCGAGCTCCTTCTGGTTCCTGGAGATCACGTTGGACAGCGTCCGGACGGTCTCACTGCCCTGCCCGATCGCCGCCGCCAGTTCGTTGCGGCGCCGGACGAGCGACTGCAGCAGCACCTGGCTGGCGTCGATGATCTGGCGCAGCTCCTGGTCCTTGCCCGCCAGCGTGCCGGTGATCGTCTTGCTGTTCTCGATCAGCCGCTGGATCTCGGGATAGGAGTCGTTCAGCGTCCGGGACAGCTCCTGGATGTTGACCAGGATGCGGCGCAGCTTCACCGCCCCCGGCGACCTGATCTTGTTGATCTCGGTGAGCAGCTTGTCGACGCTGCGCTGGTCGAGCTTGCCCACGATGTTCTGCGCGCTCTCCAGGGCCTCCGGCACGGTGAACGGGACGCTGGTGCGCGACAGCGGAATCCGCCGCCGCGACTCCGGCACGTCCGCCAGGTAGGGCTTGGAGACCGGGCCGGACAGCCGCAGGTACCGGCCGCCGAGCAGGGTCGTCGTCTGGATCTCGGCGCGGGTCTTCGGACCGAGGTCGATCCCGGCGTTCACGTGCCAGGAGACGATGACCCTGCCGTGGGCGAAGTCGGGCTCCACGGCGGTGATCCGGCCGGACTTCACCCCGGCGACCCGCACGTCCTGGCCCTTCTTCAGCCCGGCGGTGTCGCTGAACTCCCCGCTCATCGTGTAGCCGCGCTCGAGCAGGTGCAGCTGGCCGAGGGCGAACGCGAACACGCAGCCCGCGCCGAGCGCGGCCAGGGTGACGATCGCGACGATCTTGTGGTTGACGTCGCGCAGCGACTTCAGCGCCATCAGCCGCCACCCCCCAGCAGCATCTTCCTGAGCTTGGTGAGGTCGTCCTTGCTGGGCTGGCCCGCACCGGGCGACTTCGGCAGCTCCATCGGGAACGGGCAGGGGCCCTGGACGACGTTCAGGCAGAGCGCGTTGGTGCGCAGGTAGTGGCCGCCGTTCGCGGACGCGAACAGCTGCCGGAGGGTCAGCGGGAGCTGCTGCACCATCTTCTCCAGCTGGTCGACGTTCAGCCGGAACGTCTCGCTGAACCTGCCGAGGTTGGTGATGATGCGGGCGAGCTGCGCGTCGTTGCCCCCGAGCACCTGGTTGAGGTTGGTGGTCACGCCCGAGATCTCCACGACCGCGCTCTCCAGCAGCTTGCGGTTGTTGGCGAAGACCCTGGTCAGCGACTCCAGGTTGTCGGCGCTGGCGGCGATCTGCCGGTCCCGGGTGGCGATCGCGTCGCTCACCGTCTCGTAGTCGTCGATCATCCCCTTGATCGTCTTCTTCCGGGCCGCGAACGTCTGCAGCAGCATGTCCAGGTTGTCGGTCAGCAGCGAGATGCTCTGCTCGTTGCCGTCCAGCGCCTGGGAGAAGGCGAAAAGGATCTTGTTGAGCTGGTTCGGGTCCAGGTTGCGGGTGAGCGGGCCGAGGCTGTTGACGATGTCGCCGAGGTCCACCACCGACCTGGTGTGCGGGACGCGGTCGCCGTCGCCCAGCCTGCCCTGGCTCGACCCGGGCTCCAGGTAGACGACCCGCTGCCCCATCACGTTGCGCCAGCGGATCGCGGCGGTGGAGTCGGAGGGCAGCCGGACCTCCTTGTCGACGGCCATCTTCACCACGGCCTTGCCGCGCACCACCTTGATGCCCGCGACCTGGCCGACGGGCGTGCCCGCCACCTTCACGGCGTCGCCCTCCAGCAGGCCGGTGACGTCGTCGAACGTGGCGGACAGCCGGTAGCGGGACTTGAAGCTCGTGCCGAGGATCTGCTGGCCGATGTAGAACGTGAGCAGCCCGGTCAACGCCACGAACACCAGGAACTTCAGGATCGTGGAGTACTCGGGCCCGCGCGCGGTCTTGCCGCGCAGCAGCGGGCTCACGGCCGCGTCCCCGTCGCCGTGCGGCCCTGCCCGCCCCGCCCGCCGCCCGTGCCGGGGAGCGGCACGTCGAACGCGGTCGCCTTGGGCTTGACCGCGCAGACGTCGATGAGGATCTGGCAGATGTCCAGCGGGAGGTCGTCGCGTGCCTGGGCGATCAGGGTGCCCTCCGGTCCGGGGATGCGGATGATCTGCGCCAGCAGGCCGAAGAACCCGGTCAGGCTGTCGAGCAGCACCGGGACGTTGCGGCGCTGCCCGTTGAACACCCGCACGACCTGGCCGCCCGAGTCGATGATCCTGCCGAGGTTGCGGCCGTGCTGCTCCAGGTTCGTGCCGACGGTCTGGCCGAGCCGGGTCGACTCGTCCAGCAGCTGGGTGACCTTGTCGGGTCGCTCGTTGACGACCTGGGAGAGCCGGTTGAAGTCCCCGGCGAACCGGGTGAGGGTGTCGCCGCGCGACTCCAGCGTCCCGGACAGGCCGTTGATGTCGTTCAGCAGCGACTGGATCGCGGCCCGGTCCTTGTAGGTCGCGTCGACGACGATCGCGCCGTTGTCGATCGTCCGGCGCAGCGCCGGCCCCTGCCCGGAGAGCCCGGCGCCGAACGTGTGCAGGAGGGTCGCCACGTCGTCGGGGTTGATCGCCCGCGTGAGCCGGTAGGTGGGCCAGGCCGTGTCCGACAGCTCCTTCGGGTCGTTGGTCTTCGCGATCCGCCCGCCGTCCTTCAGGTAGGGGCCGGTCAGCTCGTGCGCGCCGAGGTCGAGGGCGAGGTCCTTCGGGCCGAACACCGAGACCGGCTCGACCGTCGCGACGGCCGTGTCGGCCACCCTGACGCCCTTGTCGACCCGGAGCCGGACGGTGACCCTGCCGTTGCGGTCGAGCTTGACCTCCTCGACCGCGCCGACCGCGATCCCGCGGACCTTCACATCGGACTTGCCGGGGTCGAGGCCCTGCCCGGCGCGGCCGAACGTCGCGTCGTAGTAGGTGGAGCCCGCGTGGGACGGCGTGGAACCGATCGCGACGAACGCCGCGGCCGCCGCGATGACGCCGGCGCCGACCAGCCCGAAGACCGTCCGGGACCGGCTGGACAGTGATTCGTCGCTCATCCGGTCAGCCTCACCGTGCTGCCGTGGCCCCAGAAGATGTACGACAGGACCAGGTTCATCAGGATCATCAGGATGGTCGACTCCCGGATGGCGCGGCCGGCGGCGACGCCGACGCCGACCGGACCGCCCGCCGCGTAGTAGCCGCGGTAGCAGTGGATGAACATGATGATGAAGGCGAACACCGCGACCTTGATGACGCTGTAGAACACGTCGATCGGCGGCAGGTAGAGGTGGAAGTAGTAGTCGTAGATGCCGGGTGAGAGGCCGAAGTACTGGATCGTGATGAACCTCGTGGCGAAGAACGCCATGAACAGCGAGACCAGGTACAGCGGCACCAGCGCGATGACGCCCGCGGCGACCCGGGTGCACACCAGGTAGGCCAGGGAGTTGATGCCCATGACCTCCAGCGCGTCGATCTCCTCGGAGATCCGCATCGCGCCGATCTCGGCGGTGAACCCGGTGCCGACCTGCGCGACCAGCGCGACGCCCGCGATGATCGGGGTGACCTCGCGGACGTTGGAGTAGCTCGCGACCAGTCCGGTGAACGCCTCGGCGCCGATGCGCTCCAGCCCGGGGTAGCCCTGGAGGCCGACCATGGCGCCGGTGGCGAGCGACATCGTCGCGATCACGAAGATCATGCCGCCGCCGATGACGAGCGCGCCCACGCCGACGGTGATGTCGCTGACCTGCTTGGCGAGGGTCTTGCCGTACTTGCGGCGGATGATGATGTCGACCAGGAGGTGGTACAGGACCCGGCCGAGGAACACCGGCAGGTCGGCCGACGCGGCGAGGCCCGCGGTGCGGCCCCTGACGGCGCGGCCCAGCTTGCGGACGGGGAATATGGCGACCATCAGAACCTCGGGGGGAAGAGGACCTGGTAGATCATGGTGAGGATGTAGTTCGTCGCGAACACCACGATCGAGGTGACGACCACGGCCCGGTTCACCGCGCGGCCGACGCCGACGGGTCCGTAGTCGCAGTTCATGCCCATGTAGCAGGCGACCGCGGCGGCGATGAATCCGAACACCCACGCCTTGAACAGCGTGATCATCAGGTCCGAGAACTGCAGCAGGGTGGTGGCGCCGTCGAAGAACGCGCCGGGGCTGACGCCCTGCTGGATGACGTTGAAGTAGTACCCGCCGATGACGCCCGCGAGGATCACCACCGAGCAGAGCAGTCCGGACACCATGCTCGCCGCCCACAGCCTGGGGGTGACCAGGCGGTGGATCGGGTTGATGCCCATGACCTCCATCGCCGCGAGTTCGTCGCGGATGTTGCGGGCCCCCATGTCGGCGGTGATGGCCGACCCGCCCACGCCGGAGACCAGCAGCGCCGCGGCCAGCGGCGCCACCTGCTGGATCATCGCCGCGGTGAGCAGCGCCCCGGTGCCCGACTGCGCGCCGAGCTGCCGGGCGATGTCGCCCACCTGAAGTGAGATGGTCGCGCCGAGCGGCACGGCGATGAGCATGACCGGCACGCTCGTGACGCGTGCGAGGAACCAGCACTGCTCGACGAATTCGCCCCACCACTGGCGCAGGTCCCAGGTGCGGCGCAGCCCTTCGAGGAGGGTCACGCACAGCAGTCCGGTCTCGTCGAGTGCTCTCCCGACGCGTCTGCGTGCCAGGTCCGGGGCCTTGTTCAGGCTCAGGGCCATCAGCCGGTGCCCTCCCCCGGGGCGGGGATGAGAAGGGTCACTCCAGCCTCCTTCGTGCTCGGACGTCGGCGCCCATCCGAAACACCGGATCCTGCCGGTACCGCGGGGGCGCCCTCGTCATGCTCGTTCGCGCGCCACAGCGGTCTCGGCCGAGACCGGTTACCACACGCGACTCCGCGCACCCTCAAGAGCACACGGGCTCCGCCTGTGATTTGAGGCACTCTATTGGAAGAAGGTCTAAGAAGCGAGTACTTACATCTGGTTTTGTCCGAAGCTACGATCAGCCGGTGCAGACCGAGGCGCGACGAGGCGTAGAAGACGAGATGGACGACGGCGTGGACCCGCTGGTCATGGGCGTGCGCGACCGCTGGGAGGGCCAGGGGCTGCTCGGCGATCCGTGGCCGTTCCTGGCGATCTGTTCGGTCGGGCGGCTCAACCAGTTGCTCAAGAAGGCCCTGGACGTGGAGCTGAAGAGGCTGGATCTCACCCAGACCGGCTACTTCCTGCTGACCACGCTCGCGCTCACCGTCCACGGCCGGGCACGGCTGAGCACGCTCGGCCGGATCCTGATGATGCACCCGACCACGGTGAAGCTCACCGTGGACCAGCTGGAGGCGGCCGGGCTCGTCGGCCGGACCCCGCATCCCCGCGACCGGCGCGCCACGCTCGTCGAGATCACCGCGGCGGGACGGGAGCGGGCCAACCAGGTGAGCCAGGCGCTGGAGGCGCCCGGCGGCGCGCTCGCGGCGTTCGACGGGATGCACCGCGAGCTCTTCGAGGCGCTGCAACCCGCGCGTCTGGCCGCCGGCGACGTGGAACTGCTGAACCCCGGCGGGGGGCGCGGCCGTGGACGACAGGCCGGGTGAACCGGGTATCGTCCGGCCTGCGTACTTGCTCTTCGAGAGCACCACACCCGGGCGATAAGGCAGTCTTCTCCTATGCCACAGAGTCACGGCACGCGCAGACGTCCCGCGGAGGAAGCCGGAGGCGCTCAAGGGAGCGCCGGGGGGCGTCGCGGCTCCAGGAGGGCCGGCACCAGGCGCGCCACGCGCGTGCCGGAACCCCGCACGTCGCCTGACGGCCGCGACGCGGGGGGACCCTACGGACCGGAGTTCCTGGAGCCGGACGACTCCCGCGACCCGTACGAGGAACCGGAGGCGCCCCGGGAGCGCGAGGGCGGGCGGCGCGTCCGGCGGGTGCTCACCAGCAACGTCACCATCACGATCGCGGCGATCGGCGTGCTCGGCGGTGCGTTGACGGTGGTCGACCTCGGCAGCTTCGTCGACGACGCGAGCGAGCCGCCCAAGGCCGCGAGCGCGGGCCTGTCCACCAACGACATGCTCGCGAAGCTGACCTCGGCGTCCGACATGGACAAGGTCGCGGCCGACGCGGTCGCGGTCGCCAAGAAGCGCGCCTACGAGGAGCACCAGCGGGAGCTGAAGCGGCTCAAGGAGAAGGCCAAGCGGGACGCGGCGGCGCGGGCGAAGCTCAAGGCCGAGCAGGAGCGCGAGCGGCTCGCCAAGTCGAACCCGAGCGCCGGTCAGAACAAGGCGTTCGGCAAGAAGATGAACGCGATCAAGGGATGGGACCGCTGCTGGCCGTCCCTGCTGACGCTGTGGAACCACGAGAGCGGCTGGAACGAGCGGGCCGAGAACCCCTCCAGCGGCGCGTACGGCATCCCGCAGGCACTGCCCGGCTCCAAGCTGGCGAGCGCGGGCGCCGACTGGCGCACCAGCTCCCCCACCCAGATCGCGTGGGGCCTCGGCTACATCAAGGCGCGCTACAAGGACCCCTGCGGCGCCTGGGCCTGGTGGCAGGCGCACAACTGGTACTGAGCCCAACCGGGCGGCCCGGCCTGGCACCATGGTGTGATGCGGACGAGCAGGGCGCGCCGCGCCGGCGACGAGCGGGCGAACGGCACGGGTGAGGGCGCCGGAGCCGAGGGCGGCGGGGGCCGTCAGTGGGCCCGCGCCGACGCGACCCGCCAGGCGCTGCTGACCGCGGCGCTGCGGGTCTTCGCCGACCGCGGCTACGCCGACGCGGGCATCGCCGAGATCGTGGAGCGGTCCGGTATCAGCGTCGGCAGCCTCTACCACCACTACGGCGGCAAGGCCGGCCTCTACGTGGCGCTGTGGGAGGACCTCACCGAGGAGCAGGAGGCGAGCGCCGCGCAGGCGGTGTCCGCCGCCCGCAAGGACGGCGAGTCCGACCCGATCGCGCTGTTCATCGCGGGCGCCCGCGCCTACCTGCGGGTGTGCTGGGAGCGGCGCGAGGCGGCCCGGCTCTTCCTCGCCGGCGAGGGCCCGTCCGGGTCGTCGCTGATGCGCCGCAGCCGCGCCCAGCACTGGATCGCGCAGAACACCAAGCTGCTGCGCGGCCCGTCCGGCGACGCGCCCGCCGGACGTCCCGAGCAGGTGCTGAGCCTCGTGCTGACGACGGTGATCGGCGAGGCCGGGCGGGAGATCGCCACCGCCGAGGACGAGGCGGAGGCCGCCGAGATCATCGACGAGGTGTGCCGCATCCTGATCCGGCTGGCCCGCTGACCTCCTGGCGCAGGGCCTCCGCCGGCGCCACGGCGGCCTCCGGAAGCCGTGTCCCGGCGGACGCGGCGGTCAGGGGCGGGCGGTGTGGACCCGGCGGACGGAGAGCCGGATCGGGGGGACCGGCTGGAGCGGTCGCGGACGCCGGGCGCGGGCAGGCTGCGGCGGGAGCGTGCGGAGCCGGGCCGCGGTGGGGCGCTTGTCCGCGAGTCGCGAGCCGGCGGCGCGCAGGCGGCGGCGCGCGGCGAGCGGGACGCGGCCGTCGGAGCGCCGGATCAGCCGCATCCTGAGCAGCAGGAGCACCACCCCGGCCGCCAGTGCGGCGAGGAACCCCGCCTGGAGCGCGGTCAACTCCTTGATGGTGAACGGCTCGGGGGGTAGCTCGTGCAGGCTCGACACCGGGACGAGGGGCCCGGAGGCGGGCGCGATCTGCGGGGACTCGGCGGACACGATCGGCGGCAGCGCCACCTGCGGCCCGGCCATGCCGGCGAGGGGGTTGAAGTCGGGCGGGGTCAGCGGCGGGACGCCGGGCGTCGTCGGGCTGACCCCCGGCGGCAGCGCCCCGGACGCGGACGTGATGATCAGCTTGTAGCTGCGGGACACGCTTCTGGCACGGGCCGCCGAGACGACCGCACGCAGGGTGATCACGCCGGGCTCCGCACCGGACGGCGCCCGCACGGTCGCGATCGCGGAGGCGCCGCCGGATCCGACACTGCCGAGGGACTGCGTCCGGGGACCGACCGTGGCGCCCGAGGCCGACATCCGCAGGACGATCCCGTTCGCGGTGGCGTTGGCCGACGCCACCCGCACGGTCGCGGTGATCGAGCCGCCGGGCCGCATCGTCGCCGCCGACACCGTCAGCCCCAGGGACAGCACCGGCGTCTTGGGCTTGCCCGGGCCGGTCGGCGGATTCGTCGGCGGATTCGTCGGCGGATTCGTCGGCGGGTCGGTGGGCGGGTTCGTGGGTGGGTCTGTGGGTGGGTCTGTGGGCGGATCGGTCGGCGGATCGGTCGGCGGGTCCGTCGGCGGGTCCGTCGGCGGGTCCGTCGGCGGATCGGTCGGCGGATCGGTGGGCGGGTTCGTGGGCGGATCCGTCGGTGGGTCCGTCGGCGTGTCGGTGACGGTGGTGGTCGGCGTGGGAGCCGGCTCGTCCGCGAGAACCGGGTGGACGCCCACCATGCCGATGAGCGTCACCGCTCCGAATCCGGCCAGGATCGAAGCCGATCGTGAACGCACCCCGAACGCACCTCCACCGCATTGCGACTATCCCGCCGAATTGCATTGAATTGGATGGAAGCATGCGGCGATTCGGGGAATCAACCCCGCAGGTCAAGGTTCGTTTCAGGTGCTCATATCGCGCCGATCGGGTATTGGGCGATTATCAATCGGTGCTCGTTCCCGGGCGGCGGCGCCATCCCATGCGGCACTCGTGCCGGGCGGTCGCGCGGCACGTTCGCGCAACCGCATCGCACGCAGCACGGCCTCGATCGCGAAGCGCGCCTCGCGGTCGGTCAGCCGGTCGCCCAGGACTCCTTCGACCTGCCGCATCCGGTAGCGGACGGTCTGCGGGTGGACGCCGAGCTCCCTGGCGATGTCGTTGGCGGTGCCGCGGGTCACCAGCCAGGCGTGCAGGGTCTCCAGCAGGCGGTCGCGCTGCCGGGGGCTGAAGCCGTCCATCTCACCGAGGTGGCGGTGCGCGAGCTGGCCGATGAGGGCCTGGTCGGAGAGCAGCCAGAGGGTGATGAGGTGCTCCCCGCAGTCGGTCACCGGGGCGTCCTCGATCACACCGGTCTCCACCAGGCCGAGGGCGCACCGCGCCCAGCGCAGCGAGTCGGCGACGCCCGCGATCGGCACGGTGAGGCCGATGACGACCTGCCTGTCGGGCAGGACGCGGAGCAGGGATCGCCGACGCTCCGGGGTCGGTCTTCCGGGAACGACCAGGAACGGCTGGGCGGCGGTGAGGTCGGCGAGCACGTCCTCGTCCAGGGCGGCCCGGACGTACCGGGCGCCGGGCGGGGCCACAACGGCGGTCGCCTCGTCCGGCAGCGTCCATCCGGCCCGTTCGGCGGCCTCGGCCAGGACGCGGGACGACACGTCGCGGCGGAGCAGGAGCTCCAGCAGGCGGCGGCGGTGCGCCTCAGCCTCGCCGTCCGGGCGGGCGTCCAGATATCCCTCCAGCGCGAGCGCGGCCAGTTCGTCGATGTAGGCGAACAGCGCGTCGGCGAGCTGGGCCATCACCTCGGGCGACACCCGTCGGCGCGGCCCGACCTTCATGATGCGCCGCCACGCGACCTGGGCGCCGATGCGCAGCGCGGCCTGGAAGGTGTCGAGCGTCCGGCCCTCCTGTGCCTCGAAGCGGCCGAGCCTGCGGTAGGTCTCCCGATGGCGCGCGCTCGGTTCCAGCGGGTTGGCGACCCGGTCGACGAAGTCCGTCAGGGCACGGTCGACCCCGATGCGCAATGCCTCGACGTAGGGACCCTTGAGGGGCCGCCCGTACTCGGGGATCGACCGGCGCACCTCGTCGATGATCTCCCCAGCGAGGCTGGGCAGTTCCGGGCGCATCAGCAGGGCGAGCCGGCGCGGCAGCCGGCTCCGGGGACTCGCCGCCTCCCGTGTCAACGTCTGCTGTGTCATGGGGTCGGCACACCTCCAGACACCGCCATCGCGAACGAGGGGGGGGTTCCGGGCGGGGCACCCGGTCGTCCGGATGATCGGCCATATGGCGTCAACACCGAGAGCACGCCGAGCGGGGACCCTGCGCACCCTCCGCATTCTGTGAGCTGAAACACGTTGAACTTAGATCATACGAAATCCAGCAAAGTAAAGGGAAGGTAAATTCAGCAGCCTGTGGCCCTGTAGTCACATTCAGCGCCCAATAGGGGCGGTCTCATTTCAGTGCGGGGCCACGCTCCCGCAACCGGTACGCGCGCAGCACCGCGTCCAGCACGAAACGCGCCGCCGGGTCGGCGAGCTGCCGGTCGAATTCCACGCTGATCTGCCGCATCCTGTACCGGACGGTCTGCGGGTGCAGCCGGAGCCTCTGCGCCGCCTCCACTGCGTTTCCTTGCGCGTCGAGCCACGCGCACAGGGTTTCGGTCACGCGCTTACGCCGGGTGCGCGGCATTCCCGCCAACGCGCCCAGTTCCCGGCGGGCGAGCTGGTCGAGCAGCGGTCCGTCCGAGAGCAGCCACAGCTCCAGCAGGTGCCGCTCGCACAGTGTGGGGCCGCCATCCTCCAGACAGCCCGCCTCCACCAGCGCCAGCGCCCGCCGCGCCCAGCGCAGCGAGTCGGCCGCCTCCCACAGCGGGACGGTCAGCCCCACCGCGGAGCGGCGCTCGGGCAGGGCGCGGCGCAGCATCGCCGCGCGCTCCGCGCCGTATCCGCCGGGGATGAGCAGATGGGGCTCGGTGTCCGCGAGGTCGACGAGCACGTCGCGGTCCATCGCCTCCCGGACGCACCGCGCGCCCGCAGGCATCGCGACCATCGTCACCGTGTGGGGCACCGCCCAGCCGGCGGCCTCGGCGGCCCCGGCGAGCGCGCCGCTCGCCGCGCCGGGCCCGAGCACCGTGCGCAGCAGCCGCCGGTGGTCGCCGGGCAGCTCGTCGGCGGACGACCGGACCTCCAGGTAGCCCTCGACCGACAGGGAGGCCAGCTCGTCGATGTAGGCGAACAGCGCCTCGGCCAGCCGCGTCATGACCTCCGCCGGCAGCCGCCGCTCCCGCGCGACGGACGCCACACGCCGCCACGCGACCTGCACCCCGACCCTGTAGGCCGCCTGCAGCGCGTCCAGCGTGCGCCCCTGGTAGGCCTCGCTGCGACCGAGTTCCCGGCACAGCTCGTCGCGCCGCTCGTAGCCGTCGCCGCCGCCGGAGACCTGGTCGACGAAGGCCGCCATGGCCTGCTCGACGGTGATCCGGTACGCGGCCGGTTCCGGCATCCCCTCCTGCCGCGCGTACTCGGGCACCGATCGCTGGACCTCCTTGAGGATCTCCTCGGCCAGCGAGGGCAGCTCAGCACTCAGAATGGCGATGACCTGTGGCGGGAGAGCTTCGGGACGCCTCCCTCCCCCAACGAGGGCCCTCGTCATTCACCCCTCCCCTCGCACAGTTCGAAGAAATGCGTCGATAAAATGTAACCCACACCACGGCCACCGCACATCATTACGGAAGAGATCCCGCACCCTGAATGGCCGCGACACTCACCGGCCAACAAAAATGGCCGGTTCGAACGATCAATCGGAGACAATCCGGAGAAGCACCGCGCCCCGCCCGTTCCCGCCCGGCCGCCTCGCCTGGCCCGCCAATCACCCCTGCACCCCGGCCGGAACTATGAGAATCTTCCGCCATTACACCACGTAACGAATTTCTCTCATGGTGGTCATGCGGACACCACTAGTGTCCGTCTCGCGCCTTCGAAGTGGACAAGCGTCGCCGCAGTTCATCGTCGACGGTGAACCCGCGTCCTTCGAGATCATCGCCTGCACCGATCTCCAGCAGATCCAAACCCGGGCCCGCCGCGTCGGCACCGCCCGGACGCTCGACGCGCGGCACGCTCATCGCGACGGTCCGTGCCAGCGGGATCGCCGCGGGCACGGACCGGTCTCGAGCGGGCTCGGCCTCAGAGCTCGCTGTAGTTCTTCGACACGAGGTACTCGTTCTGGATCATCGTGTTCTTGCCGGCCGCCGAGGGGAATCCGCCCACCTGGTTGACCAGCCAGTCGGCGACGCCGCCGCCGAACAGGCACCCCTTGGCGCCGGGCACCGCGAACGAGTTGCCGACGTGCTTGGCCTGCAGCACCGGTGGCGGCGGGTCCTGCCGCGCGATCGAGAGGCCCTCGCCGGTGATGGGCGTGTTGGGGGCCGGAGGGCTGGTGGTCCCGGTGGTGAGGCTCACCCTGATCGGGTTGCTGTTGGTGCCGACCGTGCAGTTGCTTCCGAGGAACGGGTTGATGAGCCGGACCTTCAGCCCGATGTTGATCTCGAAGCTGCTGCTGACCGGCATCTCGAAGACGCCGGCGTACTCGACCCTGGCGTACACGGCCGACAGGAGCGGGTCCCCGAACAGGCCGGGCTGGACGAGCATCTTCGGGGCGTTGATCGCGCCGAAGACCGTCTTGGTCTCGAAGGTGCTGGTGTTGAAGGTGTTCGCCCACGTGATCCTGATCGGCTCCTCGATCTTCTGGTCGAACTTGCCGACCTTGAAGGTGCCGCTGGTGACCACACCCACCCAGCACTGCGAGTAGTCCGGCGACGCACCCTCCGGGAGGGGCGGGCAGTCGGCGAAGCTGAAGTTCGCGGGGATCGGGTCCGGGTTGGCCGCCGAAGCGGGGGACGCCAGGCCGAGGGTGAGCAGCGCAGCACCGAGCACAGCGGGAAGCGCCAGCCGGGAACTGCTTCTCCGGAAACGAATGGACTTCACCAGTCCGTCCTTTCTTCTTGCCGGGAGAAACGGATACAGAGCGCCGGACAGCCACAGCGTGATCCCAGCCGACGCGGAACCGTGAAGCGGATCCTCGACGAGAAAGATCCTCGATTCCCAATCGGAGGGTAATACCGAAACAATGCCCGGTTCAATACACCGCAACGCACGAGCATGGAGATTTTCTCGCCTTGTAAGCGAATACGAATGATGACGGCCCGGGAGTAGCCGGTATTGTCATCGACCGCATATCACGGGGGCGCCATCCTCCGCCGGACTCGTTCGCCCCGTCCGCTTCATATGGCGGGCAGCGAGAGGAGCTACCGTACTCGCCGCAGGCCGGCGACGGCCTGCAGCGAGCCGGCCTGGCCCTGCCGTCGCCCGGGGTGGTGCAGGCGACGTTGCGGCCAGTCCTGGAGGGCCCGGGAGACTTCCGGCACGATCCGATCTCGTGTCGGAACGACAGGCCCATGGCGATGGAAGGTCCGGTCAGGGGGAGGTGATCCGCTGAGTCGGCCGGAAGACGAAATCGCCCTTGTATGAATTGAAGACGCTGGTGAAGTCCGTGAACCCCGGGATCTCGCACGTCGACCTCCCCGACGGCTTCAACGTGTGCGAGTTCATGGAGAAGGTCCCGTTGTCATAGGAGCCTTCGAGAAGCCCGGGAACCTCGCGCTGCCCCGGGAGGAAGATGCCCCCGAGGTTGTGGGATATCCGCAGCGTGCACCGCGCCCCTCCGCCGACGTCCACGGTCGCGTCGAGCACGACGCCGTTGATCCTCATCGCCGGCCGGCCGGTCGCCGCGTCGATGGTCATGTTCAGCCACAACGAGCCGTCCTGCGTGACCTCGCCCCGCACCTGATGGACGGTGCCGTCCGACGCCTCCACCTCGCAGCCGTCGAGGGACATGTCGCCCTTGCCCAGCCTGAAGCGCGACTGCCAATGCCCCCGTTCGAGATCGAGCCGCATGGTCGCCGACTCGCACCTGAACTCCGCGTTGTCCCCGGCGTACCCCAGGATGAACGGTTTCGCGACCGCAGTGACGACCCCGCCCGGCTCCACGGTGAAGGTCTGGGGAAGCGCGCCCGCGCCGTCCACGCAACGGTTGCCAGTGGTGACCTCACACCAGAGTCCCGATTCGAGGCTCGCGTAGTTTCCCGCCCCGGAGACACTCGCGGTGAGGATCGGGCTGAGATCCTCGGTCACCCCGCAACCGGAGAAGGAAGGGATCGTGACGTTCTGGGCGATGAGAGGCTGCCCGCTCTCGTACTGGGTCGTCCCGGTTCTCAGCGTCCCCATGAACCCGGTCGCAGAGAGCGAGGTGGGGCTGGTCATGCATGTGGAACCGAGATTGAGCGGAACTCCGTTGACCTCGGCCTTGCCCGCTTTGATGCGCACGTATGCGCTGGCTTTGAGTTGCTGTCTGTCGACCGTCGGACCCGAGATGTCGAGTTCAGTCGACAGCTGCTGGAGAATCCGCATGTTGCCTGTGATCGGACCGGCCCCGCCGGCTCGCGGGGAACCGACCTGAACAGCTTCCGCCACTGCACGTGTCGGCATGAAGCCGAAACCCAGCATCGTGGCGGGAGTTGGATAGGTACGGTTAATGAAGTATCCGCGGAAATCCGTCCAGTTCGGCCCGAAGAAAATGTTCCCCATATAACTTTCGGTCAGTGCCCGAACATTGTTCTCGAAAGCAACGGGAGCGGCGTTTCCAACTTTCTTGATGTTGAAGAACCCCGTTGCCTTCAGGCAGTACATCAGTCCATCGCCAGTGTCGAAGTTCAGGCCGCTCGGATTCTCCGGGGACTCAAAGATCTTTGCCAGTTCGGGATCGTCGCTGATGGCGTACCGCGGATCCTGCCCCCGAGCGGGGATCAGCTTGCACAGTCCCCCCTGGGAGGCGGTGGGCTGACGGGGTGCCGCGCTCGACGCGCCGGGGGTCGTCAACTCGTTTCCGCGCCGCACCCGCAGGCTCCCGAGCACCGGCGCCTTCTCCGCCGCGCAGTGCAGCGCCAGTTCGGCCGCGTCCCTCCCCGTCGCCGCGTCGCCCGGCACCAGCGACAGGTCCACTGCCCCGGCGGACCATGAGAGCTCCCCCGGCGCTTCGGGGACCACCGGCGGTGCCACCCCGCTGCCGGTCAGGTGCACGGCCCCGTCACCCCGTGGCGGTGCGGCCGCCAGAGCGAAGGCCGGCCACCCGGCACGCCGGTCGCCATCCGGCCCGCGCACCGCGACCTGGATCTCCGCGACCCCGCCGAGCGCGGGCGAGGGCGCGGGCGATGGGGCGACGCTCGTCGCCGGTGGTGTCGACGCCCCGGCGGGGGAGGCCGCCGAGACCCTTCTCACCAACTCGGGCGGAAGACCGACGTCGATCCTGATGGTGCCCAGCTGGACCGGCTGGCCGACGGTCCCGGTCGACGGGACGGTCGTCTCGATCCGCAGCGCCACATCGTGTGTTCCGGACTTGCCGGAGCAGAGGAGCCCCATGTCGGAGCCGATGTCCGCGATCGCCGGCGGGACCGCCACCAGTGCGCCGCCGCTCACGGCAAGGCCCGCGACCGCTGCGATCCGCGCTGCACCTCGGAACATCCGCTGCATTCCACATCCTTTTTCGACGGGGAACCGCACCCGGGCGGCGAGCGCCCGGGTGCGGCTTCGGTCAGAGGCGTGCTCTCACGTCACGTGCGGACGACGGTCGGGCCCTCCTTGGCCGTGGAGTTGACGCCCCTCAGCTTGATCACGCCGGCGAGCGTGGCCGTGTCACCGTTCTTGACGATGTTGGTGGGGCACGTAGCGGAGACGGCGGTCGCGACGAGGTTGTTGGTGGACCCGAACGGCAGCGAGAGGGTGCTGGCGGCTCCCGCGCTCGTCGGGTTGGTGTGCGTACCGTTGATGAACCCGTTAGTGCTGGTCGAGCCCTGGAACGTCGCGGAGCACGGGATGCTGGGGATGTTCACCACGATCCTGACGCCGCTCAGCCGGCCGGGGGTGACTCCCGAAGCGGTCAGGCCCGTGGTGGAGAGGGACCACGGCAGGTTCTGCGGCGTCACCGTGGCGACCTGGCTGGAGACGGTGCAGTTGCTGAACGTCAGACCGGTCACCGAGCCGATGGGGTCCGTGACGCCGGTGCCGACCTTCACCGTTCCGGTGGCCAGCAGGGCCTTCGAAGCGCCCGTGTCGACGCAGGTCAGAACTCCGCCGCTGCTACTGGCGGCCGCGACGGAACCGCTGTTCTCGCCGGTGACGGCCTGGGTGGAGGGCGAGGGCACGCCGGGCATGGTGACGTTGATACCGGCCGCCCAGGCGGGGGTCGTGGTCAGCGCGGCGGCGGTGGCCGTGACCGCGGTGACGGTCAGAGCCATTCTCGTGATCTTTCGCATGTCAGTCCGCTTTCCCTTCACGGGGGGTGGATTCTTCTTCTCGTAGGGACACTGACCGCGTTCTACAGGTCGAACTCCTCCAGGTCGACGGGAGCAGAACCCCGAAAGCCGAACTTCTTCGACTTCACCACAAGACCACCCAGTCCTGCCGTACTAAAATGGAATATACCCGCCAGTAGTGAACTTCTCAAGAGGCTGTTCGACTTCCCCTTAAAGCACTCCGCCGATCCTTACAGGTTTGTCATCGGATTAGTCTTCGATCAGGCCGGATTTATCAACGGATTCGAGTCTGGTAACGATTCAGGGCCAGCGGCGTGCTCTCACGTGATGGTCGGGCCCTCGTTGGCGGTGGAGTTGACACCCCTCAGCGTGATCACGCCGTTGATCAGGAGCTGGTCACCGCCCCGGACGATGCCGGGGGGGCATGGGTAGAGGACGATCGCGTGGAGGCTGGCGACGGAGAAGGGCAGCGAGAGGGTGCTGGCGGCTCCAGCGCTAGCCGGGTTGGCGTGCACGCCGTTGATCGTTCCGTTGCCACTGCTCAAACCCTGGAACCTCACGGAGCACCCCATGGCGGGGATGCTCACCGTGAACCTCACGCCGCCCAGCTGAGCGGCTGTGGCTCCGGAAGCGGTCGGGCCCGGGAGAGAGAGGGACCACGGCAGCTGGGGTGTCACCACGGCGATCTGGCCCGAGACAGTGCAGTTGCTGAACGTCAGACCGGTCACCCAGCCGATGGGCGGGGGGTCCAGGACGCGGGTGCCGACCCGCACCGTTCCGGTGGCCTTCAGGGCCTTCGAAGCGCCCGTGTCGACGCAGGTCAGGATCCCGCCACTGCTGGTCACGGCCGTGATGGAACCGCTGTTCTCTCCGGTGACGGGCTGGGTGGAGGGCGAGGGCACGCCGGGCATGAAGACGTTGTGATCGAGCGCCCAGGCGGGGGTCGCGGTGAGAGCGGTGGCGGTGGCCGTGACCGCGGTGACGGCCAGGACCATTCTGGGGATTTTTCCGAACATCATTATCACCCAGTTCTGCCATTCCTTAATCGGCGAACACCTGTCAGTGGCATGCCGTTCCCATCACGCGCCGAGGGTGTCGATGGCGGAGATCTTCCATTTGCCGTCGGCGTACAGGGCGTCGACGGCGAAGACGGCCGCGGAGTAGCTCGTCTTGTTCGTGTCGGTGCGGGTGTTGCGCTGGTCGGCGAAGACGAGCAGGCGGGCACGGTCGCCGGTCAGGGATTTCACCGCCGAGTCGGTGACCGCCGTGGTGAGTACCTGCTTCTGCTGCGGAGCCTGCTCGCGCACCAGGGCGAAAAGCTGGTTGTACTGCTGGACGGCCTTTCCGGTGAGCAGTTCCTGCGCCGCCTTCTCCGTCTTGGCCACGTCGGCGTAGTTGTAGGAGAACACCGTGTTGACGGCCGTGGTCACCTGGCCCTTCACCTCGGCGGTACGGCCGTTGTCACTGAGGGCGTCGTTCTGCGCGGACGCCGCGCCCGCCAGGTCGCGCTCCTGGGCGTTCGCCCAGGCGGCCGCGCAACCGAGCGCTATCGTCAGCGCCCCGAGGAGAACGACCAGGCGGGTGCGCGCGGTGCCGGGGACGAACCGTCCGGCCGAAGTGATCGCTGCCATCTCGCTTTCTCCTCCCCGATCAGGGCGTGCCGGTGGGGGCCTGGCCGAGCGCCGACAGTTTCCAGCCGTCCGGGGTCCGGGTGAGCTGGCCGGCGAACCGGCGGGTGTTGTCGACCGGCCTGCCGTCGGCACCGGTGATGGTGATGCGGACGGCGGCGATGACGGCCGCCTTGCCCGCGCGGGAGTCGAGTTCGGTCAGCCCGGATTCGAGGATCTTCGCGCTGCTGGTCGTCCTCGCCTTCTGCACCTCGGTCCTCAGCCGGGCCCGCCCCTGGACGATCTGGTCGTAGAGTTGCGCGGTCGCCGAGTCCTGCCACACCTTGAGGCCCGCGTCGACCTGCCGGTGGTCGAGGGTGTTGAGATTGACGATCTCCTGTCCCGCGACGGCGAGCACCCGGTCCCGTTCGGCGGCGTAGGCCATCGAGTCGTCGCCGGACGCCGTGTGGTACGACCAGCCGGACCACGCGGCGGCACCGGCCGCGACCAGCGTCACGAGCGACGCGACCCGGATCAGCGGATCCCTGGAGAGGCGGTTCCGGGGCCGGTCGGCCGCGTCCTTCGCCGACCGCCCCGCGGTCGGCGCCTCAGCGGTCTCCTTCTCGGACGGCGACGGCTCCGGGTCCTCGGCGGCCTCCTCTCCCGCGGGCTCCGGGGTCTCGGCCGCGTGGCCCGCGGACGGTTCCGGCTCCGACGCCTCTTCCGCCGGGGTCTCGGGCTCGTCCGCCCGGACCTCGGGCTCGCCGGCCGCCGGGCCGGCGGTCTTCGTCCTGGTCTTGGTCACCTGAAATCCACCCTTTCTTTTCAGGCGGCCCGGAGGTCGCTGATGCGCCAGCCGTGGTCGTCGCGGGCCGAGACGATGAGTTGGGCCGCGACCGGCGGGCCGGTCGCCTTGCCGCCGCGGGTGGCCTGCTGGTCGAGCAGGACCAGCAGGACCGCCGTCCCGTCCCGGGAGAGTCTGATCAGCCCGGCCTTCGCGACCTTCGTGGTGAGGGCGAGCTTCATGACCGGTGCGTTCTGCTTCACGAGACCGAACAGCCTGCGGTAGTCGCCGACGGCGCGGCCGGTGAGGGCCTCGTTCGCGGCGCGCTCGGTGGCCGCCGGGTCGGTGTGGGAGTAGGTGAAGATCCGCGCGACCTTCGCCGAGACGTCGGCGACGACCGCACCGGTCCGGGCCTTGTCGACGAGTGCACGGTTGGCGGCCGGTGACCGCTCGCTCCGCCTGCCGGCCCAGGCGTCGAGGGCGAGGGCGGACAGGCACAGCGCCAGCGCGAGGGCCACCGGCCACCCGAGCCCGGCCGCCCGCCTGAGCCCGGCGGCGAGCGGGCGCCGGCGGCTCTTCTTCCGCCGCGGGACGGGGCCGCGGCGCGCGGCGCGCTCCTTCGTGATGCTCACGGGCCGCTCCCCCCGGGCGTCAGCGATCTCAGCGAGCTGATCTTCCAGGCGCCGCCGACCCGCTGCATCCCGACCTCGTAGCGTTTGCGCTGCTCGGTGCCCTGGGCGGCGTCACCGGCGGGCTCGGTGAAGATCCGGACCGAGGCCAGGACGGTCGCCTCGCCCGCCGACCGGTCGAGTGCGGTGACGGCGAGTGCGGTGACCCGTCCGTGCGAGGGAGCCTTCTGCCCGGCGAACTTCGCGCGCGCGCCCGGCATGTCGCGTTTCAGCGCGTCGGCGAACGGGCCGGTGGCGACGTCCAGCCAGTGCGCCATGTCCAGCTCCGCCACCTTGGGGTCGATGCTGTTGATCAGCGCCAGATCGCGGACGGCGGTCCGGCTCACCTCGTCCCGCGCGGTGGCGAGGTCGTGGTCGGCGCCCCGCCCGGACTGGATCAGCGACCAGAACGACAGCAGCAGCAGGACGGTGGCGGCGGCCGTGAGGGCGTGGCCGGCCGGACGGATCCACCGGATCGTCCAGGTCGGCTTGCGCAGCACGGCCGCCACGAAGGTCACCGCGCACCCCCGAGCCCGAGCAGGGCGGCGAGGTCGCCGGGCGGCGCCTGCTGCCGCGCCAGCCCGGCCAAGCCCAGCGAGGCGAGCAGGCCGGTCGCCTCCGGGCCGCCCAGCGTGCCCGGCCTGGCCGGCGCCGGGACGCCCTTGCGCGGCGCGTTGGCGGTGCCGCGCACGTTGATGCCGCTGCTCGGGCTCTCCGCGCAGTGCGCGTCGCTGTTGAACGGGGCGGGCGACAGGGTGAGGCCGTCGCGGTACCTGGTCTTGCCGTAACCGCGCGTGCAGGGCTGCGGGTTGAAGAACGTGGTGACCAGGCCCATCCTGAGCTTGCTCCCGTCCACGATGCTGGGGCCGATCGCCGCGACCCGCGGGAGATTGGCCAGCATCTCCTCGATGGCGGCCTGGCGCGGCTCGGCCACGCGGGCGGTCGTGAGGAGGTTCGCCAGCAGGACGCCGAGGCTCGGGTCAAGGTCGTGGAGCAGGCCGGACAGCTCGGCCGCCGCGCCGGGCCCGGCCGTGATCAGCTCGCGCAGGTCGGCGTCGGAGTCGCGGAGCTGCCGCGCGAGCAGGCTGGAGTTGGTCGCGAACGCCTTGAACGCCCCCGACATCTCGTTCTGCGTCCGCAGCACCGCCTCCCCGTTGTGGATCAGAGCGCGCGTTTCGGGGAACGCCGCGTCGGACGCCGAGATGAACCGGTCGCTCGTGTCGAGGAGCTGCTGGAGGTGCGGGCCCTGCCCGGCGAACGCCCGCCCCAGCTCGTCGATGAGGACCCTGGTGTCGTTGAGCGGGAGCGAGGCGGTGAGGTCGTTGACGCTCTTGAGCGTCTCGTCGACCGGCGCCGGGATGGTGGTGACGCTGCGCGGGATCGTGGTGCCCTGGGCCAGATAGGGCCCGGCGTCGGCGCGGGGCCGCAGGTCGACGTACTGCTCGCCGACCGCGGAGCGGTTCGCGACGATCGCCTGGAGGTCGCGGGGGATGTCCGGCGCCGAGTCGTCGATCCGGAGTTCGGCGATGACGCCGTCCCGCGTCAGGTCGAGCTTGCCGACCTTGCCGACGGTGACGCCCCGGTAGGACACCGCGGACCCTTCGAAGAGGCCTCCGGTGCCGGCCAGGTCGAGCCGGACGGTGTAGTACCCGCGCAGCCCGATGTAGCGGCCCGCGTCGGCGTAGTTGACGCCGATGTAGGCGACGACGACGATCGCGATGACGACGAACACGGCGACCTTGATGCGGGTGACCAGGGTCAGCATGTCAGTTCCCCTCCCCGAGAGTCGGCAGCGGAAGGGCGGGCTCGCTGCTCGGGCCTTCGGGCCCGGGTGCCCGGCTCGGTGTCACCGGTCGCGGCGTCCCCGTGGTGGGGGTCCCGGTGTCCGGAGTCCCCGTGATGGGGGTCCCGGCGCCGGGCGCGGCGGCTCCGGAACCGCGACCCGCCGCCGTGTCCGGGCAGGGCGCCGGCTGCGGGCCGGGGACCGTGGGCGTCGCGGCGAGGGCGCGCGCCTGCGCCCCCTCCTCGTCGTCGAGGCCGTCGAACGGCCCCTCCTCCTTCACCGGCGGCATGACGCAGTTGAAGCCGTCGGCGGCGATGACGGTGACGTAGCCGTTGAGGTAGTCGCCCTTGATCGCCTTGAGCGCCTCGTCGGTGAACGGGTAGGTCAGCAGGATCTCCAGGGACTTCGGCAGGTCGCGGCCGGAGTCGGCGAGCTTGCGCAGGATGACCGCCAGAGAGCGCAGGTTCGCAGCCGTGTCGTCCCTGCTGGCGTTGATCGTCTTGACGGCGACGTCCGAGAGCTTCTCCAGCCGGCGCAGCATCTCGACGAGCCGGCCGCGCTGCTCCTCCAGCACCTTCAGGCCGGGCGACAGGTCGTCCAGGACGGTCCCGACCTGCCCGTTGCGGGCTCTGACCGTGGACGACAGCCGGTTCAGCCCGTCGAGCGCGTTCACGATCGACTGCCGGTTCCGGTTGAGCGTGCCGGTGAAGGCGTTGAGGTTCCGCAGAGCGGACCGGACCTTGTCCTCGCGCCCGTTGAGCGCCTGGTTCAGTTCCCGGTTGATGGTCCGGATCTGCGGGAGCCCGCCGCCCGACAGCAGCAGTGACAGCGCGCCGAACACCTCCTCGGTGTCGGCGTTGCGCGTCGTGCGGGACGCCGGGATGACGGCGCCGTCGGTGAGCCGCTGCGGGGACGGCGCCGTCGTCGGCGCGGCGAGCTTGACGTACTTCTCCCCCAGCAGGCTCGACTGCTCCAGGTTGGCGGTCGCGTTCGCGGGCAGGTGCACGTCGCCGTTCACGACGAGCGTCACCTCCGCCTGCCACGCCCCCGCCGGCAGCGACACCTTCTTCACCCGCCCGACCGGGACGTCGTTGACACGGACAGCGGCCTGCGGGACCAGGTTCAGCACGTCCTCGAACTGCACCCTCACCGTGTAGGGGTGGGCGCCGAGGTCGGCGCCGCCGGGCAGCGGGACGTCCTCCAGCCGCACCGAGCAGCCCGCCGTCAGGACCACACCGGCGGCGAGGGCCGCGACGAGCTTGGGCGTGCGCATCAGCGGTCCGCCTTCCCGCCGGTACCGGCGTAGATCTTGCCCGCGGGCGGCAGCGGCAGCGCCGGCAGGCCGGTCTCCCCGGCCGGCGCCACCGCGACCAGCCCGCCCCTCGTCAGCCGGTCGCACTGCTCGCGGAGCGTCCGCGTGGCGGACGCCGCCGCGGCGCACACCGGCCGCTGGTCGGCGGCGATCGGGTCGACGCCCGGCTGGTCCAGGCTGCCGAACGACTTGGTGATCTCCAGGAGGTTGCCGCGCGCCATCAGCGTCCGGGTCTTCGGGTCGTAGGCGCTCAGGGCGTTCTGCGTCACCAGCGGCGCGGTGTCGATGAGCTCGGCGAGGGACGCCCGCTGGTCGACCAGGACCTGGGTGACGTCCGTGAGCTTGCCGACGTTGCGTTTCAGCGCCGCGCGGTTGTCCTGGATGAACCCCTTCACCTCGGCGAGCGCCCGCGCGAGGTTGCGCAGGGCCGCGCCGAGCTCGTCGCGGTCGGCGGCGAGGAACCCGCTCACCTCGGCGAGCTGGTTCTCGGCAAGGCGGATCCGCCCGTCGTTGGCGCGGAGCATCTCGCTGAACTTGTTGAGGTTGGCGACGGTCGCGTACAGGTCGCCGCTGTTGTCGGCGAGCGTCTGCGACGCCTTGCCGAGGTCGGAGATCATGGTGTTGAGGGCCTGCCCGTTGCCGCCGAGGTTGGCGGCGCCGACCCGGATGACGTCCGACAGGGCGCCCTGCGCGTTCACCCCCCGCGGGCCGAGATCGCCCGAGATCTTCCGGACCGCGGCGTAGAGCTGGTCGAGTTCCAACGGGGTCGCGGTGTCGCTCACATCGATCGACCCGCCGTCGGCCATCTTCGGGCCGCCGTCGTAGGCGGGGTCGAGCTGGACGTACCGGTCCGACACCAGGTTCGGCGCGATGACGATGGCGCGGGCGCCGGCGGGGACGTCGACGTCGTCGTCCACCCGCATCTCGACCTTGACCTTGTCGCCGAGCGGTTCGACGGAGTCGATCGAGCCGACCCTCACGCCGAGGACGCGGATGTCGGAGCCGGGGTAGACGCCGATCGCGGTGGCGAAGTACGCGGTGATCCGGTGCGTCGGGCCGCCGCTCAGGAAGGGGACCAACGCGATCGCGACCAGCAGGACGAAGACCGCGATGAGCGCTTGCAGCACCCGGGTCCGGTGGTCGCGGATCGGCGAGCCGAGCTTCGGCAGCTTCACCGGGCGCGTCGGGGGGGACGCCATCTCACCGTCCTCCCGTCAGGTGCGGCGGCTTGCAGCGGTCCGGGTCCTCCGGTTGCCATCTGCCGTTCACCAGGTACTCCTCGGGGACGGTCCCGCACAGGTAGCCGTCCACCCAGCGGCCGTTGCCCGTCGCGTTGCCGAGGACGCGGATGTAGGGCGTGGCGGTCGTCAGCACGCGCTCCAGGTTCTTCTGGTTGCGTTGGAGGACGCCGACGACCCGCTCCAGGGACGCGAGCGTCGGGCCCAGCGTGCGGCGGTTGTCGTCGACGAGGCCGACCAGCTCCGTGCCGAGCCGCTGCGTGCCGACGAGCAGCGCGTGGATGGCGTCGCGCCGCCGGCGCAGCTCGCCGAGCAGCAGGTTGCCGTCCTTGAAGAGCGTCTCGAACTGGGAGTTCTGCGCGGCGATCGTGCCGGACAGCTGCTTGGTCCCGGCGAGCAGCCGGGACAGCTCGGCGTCCCGCGACGCGATCGTGGTGGACAGCGCCGACAGGCCGTGCAGCGCGACCCGGACGCTGGCCGGTGTGTCCTCGAACGTCGTAGAGATCGTCTCCAGGCTCTGCGCGAGCTTGGTCGTGTCGAGCTGCTCGAACGTCCGGCCGAGGTCCTGGAACGCCGTCGTGACGTCGTAGGGGGCCACGGTCCGGTCGAGCGGGATCGGCTTCTCCGGGTTCTGCCTGCGGTAGCCGAGCGGGTCCAGCTGGAGGTACTTCGACCCCAGCAGCGTCTTGATCATGATGGTGGCGCGGGTCGCGTTCCCGACCCAGGTGTCCTTCACCCGGAACGTGACCTTGACCTTGTTCCCCTTGAGCGAGACGCCGGTGACCTTGCCGACCTTCACCCCGGCGACACGGACCTCCTGGCCGGGATCCAACCCGGCGGCCTCGGAGAAGTACGCGCTGTAGGTCGTCCCGCCGCCGATGAGCGGCAGCCGGTCGGCGCGGTAGGCGAGCGTGCCGAGGACCAGCAGGATCACGATGCCTACGGCCGCCACCCCGATCGGGTTGCGGTCGCGCAACGGCTTCAGCCGCGGCCGGCCCCGCTTCGGGCGCGGCAGGGCGCGCGGCAGGGGGCGCGGCAGCGGCGAAGGCGGCCCGCCCGCCGGGGGGACGGGGGGCGGGCCGCCGGGGGGCGGAGTCGGGGGCGTCATCCGCGGCACCTCGCGTCCTTGATGGGCAGGCCGGTCGGCGGCGGCTGGTTCGACAGGTCGGAGCCCGCGTAGCTGACGCCGATCAACTTCACCTCGCACTGGTAGAAGTTCACCCACGAGCCGTAGGAGGCCAGGCGGCCGAAGGTCGCCATCTTCCCGGGCGAGCGCTGGAGGAAGCGCGTCAGCAGCGGCTCGTCGCGGTTGAGGTTGTCGCTGAGCCGGCCGAGCTGGACGATGTCGTCCTTCAGCGGGTCCCGCGTGACCTGGAGCAGCCCGGCGGTGGCGGTGGTCAGGTCGGCGACCGACCCGAGCGCCTCGCCGATCGGGACGCGGTCGGTGGCGAGGCCGGAGGTGAACCGGCGCAGCGTGGTGACCAGGTCGACGAGCTGACGGTCCCGCCCGTTGATGGTCTGGACGACGCTGTCGAGGTTCGCGATGAGCTGGCCGATCACCTTGTCCTTGGCGGCGAGCGTGCTCGTCAGCTCTCCGACGGTGCGCAGCAGGCTCTCCACGGTGCCGCTCTCGCCCTGGAGCACCTTGACGACCGACTCCGAGAGCTTGTTGGCGTCCCCGGGCGACAGCGCCTGCATGAGCGGCTGGAACCCCTGGAACAGCTGGGTGAGGTTGAGCGTCCCGGCGGTGTGCCCGACCGGGATCGTCCCGCCGGGCTTCAGTACCTGGCCGGGCGAGCCGGTGCCCTGGCCGAGGGAGACGTACCTTCCGCCGACCAGGTTCAGGTACTTGACGGCGGCGGTCGCCGACGCGGGGATCTGCCGGTCCCGGTCGACGGAGATCTTCACCCGGGCGAGCCGCCGGTCGCTGACCTTGATCTCCTCGACCTGGCCGACCTCGACGCCCGCGATCCGCACGCCGTGCCCCGGGTGGAGCCCGGCCACGTCGGTGAACTTGGCGTAGTAGGTGACGCGGTCGCCGCTGGTGGCGCCGGTGATGCTGGACGCCAGCAGCGCGGTCGCCAGCACCGTGACGACGATGAAGATCAGCGAGCTGACGAGCGGGAAGCCCATGCCCTTGATCCCCTGACCGGCGAGCCTCACTTCACCGTCACCTCCGTGCCCCGGTAGATCGGCCCGACCAGCACGCTGGACCAGTCCGGCAGCTCCTCGGGGACCTCGTCCAGCGGCGCCCCGGCAAGCTCGTTGACCAGGTCGTTCTCCGACGCCGAGTTCGCGGGGCCCAGGCCGCTGCCGGCCGCGCCGCCCTGGCCCGGCGCGCCGCCGGCGGGCAGCACCCGCACCCCGTCCCCGGTCCCGAGGTAGGGGACGCCCGGGCAGCGCGGCCCACCGCCGCCGTCGTAGCGGGGGGCGTCCCTGCCCGGGACGTAGCGGCCCTTACTCGTGACCGGCACGACCAGGCCGTGGACGCCGTGCTCGTCCGTGCCCTTGCCGAGGACCTTGTTCATCGTCGGGATGAAGCCCGCGAGCGCGCGGAACGTGCAGGGCGCGGCCGGGGCGTAGCGGCGCATCAGGTCCAGGCTCCCCCGGCTCTCGGTCGCCAGCGCGATGATGTTGCCGGAGTTGGCGCGCAGGAAGTCCTCAAGGTCGGCGGACGATCCCGACACCGCGTCGTACAGGGTCGCGAGGGCGGTGCGCTGGTCGACGATCGTCCGGCTGGTGACCGTGAAGTCCGTGAGCGCCTGAAGCAGGTCGGGCGCCGCGTCGGAGGCGTGCTGGGTGAACGCCGCCAGCTCCTGGAGGTTGCGGGCGAGCGCCGGCACCTCCGGGTTGAGCCTGGTCAGGAACGCGTCGAGCTGCTCGAAGTTGCGGCCGATCTGGTCGCCGCGCCCTTCCAGCGCCCGCGCCATGGCGTTCAGCGTCGCCGAGAGCTTCGCCGGCTGGATGGTGTCGAGCAGGTCCATCGTGTGGTTGAGGACCTCCGACAGCTCCACCGCGTTCTGGCTGCGGTCCTCGGAGATCACGTCGCCGTCGGCGATCGGCCGTCCCGTCGACCCGGGCGGCGGGACGAGCGAGACGAACCGGGCGCCGAACACCGTCGTCGGCAGCAGCCGCGCCTGGACGTCCGCCGGGATCCGGTCGGTCACCCCCGGTTTCAGCGCCAGCTCCAGCTTCGCGCCGGCCCCGTCCGCCCTGATGGACCGGACTTCGCCGACGACGACGCCGCGGACCTTCACGTCCGCCATCGCGTGCATCTCGTGCCCGGCCGTCGAGGTGCGCAGCGTCACCGTCGTCGCGTCGGTGAACTGCTTGTCGTAGATCGCGATCGACAACCAGACCAGCAGCGCCGGGACGAGCAGGAACGCCACCCCGGTGAGGCGCTGCCCGACCACGTGCCGGGTGGTTCGCCGAGCCATGTCAGATCCACCCCATGTCAGTTCGGCCCCATGTCAGCCCGTCACCTTCACGGTGGTCGTGGCACCCCAGATGGCGAGGCTGGCGAAGAAGTCCGTCACGCTGATCAGCACGATCGCGGTGCGGACCGCGCGGCCGACGGCCACGCCCACGCCGGCGGGGCCGCCGACCGCGCGGTAGCCGTAGTAGCAGTGCGCGAGCACCACCATCACGCTGAAGATCAGCACCTTGGCGAACGAGAGCAGCACGTCCTCGGGGGCGAGGAAGATGTTGAAGTAGTGGTCGTAGGTGCCGGCCGACTGCCCGTTGAACCAGAGCGTCACCTGTCTGGAGGCCAGATAGGAGCTGAGCAGCCCGATGCCGTACAGCGGAACGATCGCGACGGTCCCCGCGATGATCCGGGTGGTGACCAGGTAGGGCACCGACTGGATGCCCATGCCCTCCAGCGCGTCGATCTCCTCGTTGATCCGCATCGCGCCGAGCTGCGCGGTGAACCCGGCGCCGACCGTCGCCGACAGCGCCAGCCCGGACACCAGGGGGGCGATCTCCCGGGTGTTGAAGTACGCCGACACGAAGCCGGTGAACGCCGCCGACCCGATCTGGTCGAGCGCGGCGTAGCCGGACAGGCCGACGACGACGCCCGTGAACACCGTCATGCCGATCATCACGCCGACGGTGCCGCCGATGACGGCGAGCGCGCCGCTGCCGAACGCGACCTCGCCGAGCAGCCGCAGCGACTCGCGCAGGTAGCGGCGCAGCGCGCGCGGCGTCCACAGCAGCGCCCGGACGTAGAAGCCGAGCTGGTCGCCGGGCTGGTCCAGCCAGGAGACCAGCTTCACCGGGCGGAGGCGGCGAACCCCGGAGACCGCCATGTCACGCTCCCTTCGGGGGGACGACCTGCAGGTAGATGGCGGTCAGCACGAGGTTGACGAAGAACAGCATCAGGAACGTGATGACGACCGACTGGTTGACCGCGTCCCCGACGCCTTTCGGGCCGGCATTCGGGTTCAGGCCGCGGTAGGCGGCCACCACGCCGGCGATGAATCCGAAGATCAGCGCCTTGAACTCGCCGATGTACAGGTCGGGCAGCTGCGCGAGCGCGGAGAACGAGGCGAGGTAGGCGCCGGGCGTCCCGTCCTGCAGCAGCACGTTGAAGAAGTAGCCGCCCGCGACCCCGACGACCGAGACCAGGCCGTTCAGCAGCACCGCGACCGCCATGCAGGCGAGGACGCGCGGGACCACGAGGCGCTGAATGGGCGAGACGCCCATCACCTCCATCGCGTCCATCTCCTCGCGGATCGTCCGGGAGCCGAGGTCCGCGCAGATCGCCGACCCGGCCGCGCCGGAGATCAGCAGCGCCACGATCAGCGGGCTGGCCTGCTGCACGACGGCGAGGACGCTCGCCCCACCGGTGAGCGACTGCGCGCCGAGCTGCTTGGCCAGCGACCCGACCTGGAGCGAGATGACCGCGCCGAACGGGATGGACACGAGCGCGGTCGGCAGGATCGACACCGACGCGATGAACCAGAACTGCTGGACCAGCTCGCGGAGCTGGAACGGGCGCCGGAACGACAGCGCCAGTACCGTCGCGGCCAGCGCGAAGAGCCGCCCGGTCTGGCGCAGCGCGCCGGCGCCGGGAACGGCGGAGTCAGGTGCCGCCACGCGCGTCTCCTTCCTCGTGCACACGGGCGTCGCCGCGCGGTGCGGTCGGCTCGTCGGTTCGAGGGCGGTCAGTTCGCATCGGGGACGCCGCCCTCCGGCGCGTGCCTGCGGTTCGCGTAGATCGCCTGCTGCGCCCGGCGGGAGAGGCGCGGCATCATCTCGTCGAGGCGCCGCGCGTGCCGCAGCTCGCCCTGCCGGGGCGGCGCCCCGGGCGTGGGACGCAGCTGCGGCGGGATCTCCAGGGTGCGTTGGAGGGGCGCGGGGCCGGCGGCCTCGGCGGCGAGCAGCGCGGCGTCCTTCTCCTCCGACATGCCGATCGGTCCGCGCGTGTCGCCGTGCAGGAACTGCAGGACGGCCGGCTCGTCGCTGGTCAGCAGCGCCTCGCGGGGGCCGAACGCGATGAGGTCGCGGCGGTACAGCATGCCGATGTTGTCCGGGACGGTCGCGGCGATGTCGATGTTGTGCGTGACGATCAGCATCGTCGCGTCGATCCGCGCGTTGACGTCGATCAGCAACTGGGAGATATGCGCCGTGCGGACGGGGTCCAGGCCGGAGTCGGGCTCGTCGCACAGAATGATCTCCGGGTCGAGGACGAGCGCGCGGGCGAGGCCGGCGCGCTTGCGCATGCCGCCGGAAATCTGGCCGGGCAGTTTGCGCTCCTCGCCGGTGAGGCCGACCATCTCCATCCGCTCCATCACGATCCGCCGGATCTCGGACTCCTTCTTGCGGGTGTGCTCGCGGAGCGGGAACGCGATGTTGTCGAACAGCGGCAGCGAGCCGAAGAGCGCGCCGTCCTGGAACATCAGCCCGAACCGCTTGCGCGCCTCGAACACCTCGCGGTCGCGGTCGTTGACCATGTCGACCCCGCCGATGAGGACGCGGCCCTCCTCCGGCTTGAGCAGCCCGACGAGCGACTTGAGGAAGACGGTCTTGCCGGTGCCGGAGGGGCCCAGCAGCACGCTCACCTCACCGGGCGGGAGAGTGAGCGTGACATCACGCCAGATCGTCTGCCGGCCGAAGACTTTCGTCAGCCCCTCGACGACCACTTCAATTCCCACGACACCACCGCTCGCGCTCGGAAGGAGGTTTCGAGGACATTACGGCGCACTGGACGCAGTATTCAATAGGGGACCACGGGCTCTTCGGCACAATTCGGTAAATGGCCTCAGAAAATTGTCACCGGCTTAGCCTTCCCCCTCCCTGGAACCGTCACCAGTTGACTACCACTCGGTAACATGAGACCGGCCGACGGCACGCCCGCCCATCCAGGGCACCAGTTTTGTCACCGGCCCAGCAACCGAACGTCGTTCTTGTCACATCACGCGCAAAGACGTGGCGCCGTGCGGCCTATCGAACCGAAGACCCTTGCCACCGCCGACTGGCGACTTTATGTTCACGGTGTTATCGATCTCATTCCAGGGTGTTCGCCTCCCGTCCGGCACACCCCCATCCAGCGCCGCCGCCAGGAGGGCGCCACGGCGCCGGGCCGGCTCGATGTGGAGGTTCGCTTTCCCATGTCGCAGGCATTAGAATTGTCTGAACACGACCGGAGTCAGACTGACTTCCAAGAATTCCTCGGCCTGCTGCGCGCGGAACTGTCCGACGTCACGAACGAGATCGTCACCGAGATCAAGCGGAGCATCCCGGAGTACGACCGGCCCGATCCCGCCTACGACCAGACCCTCCGGCTCTGCGCCGACATCCTGCTGCCGACCTTCCTGGACCGGATCTCCGATCCGGACGCCTCCACCGACCAGCGCGACGAGACCTGCCGCACCCTCGGCCGCTTCGAGGCCATCGAGGGGCGCAGCCTCGACCATCTCCAGGCCGCGGCCCGGATCGCCTTCCACGTCGCGTGGCGCCGGACGGCCGTCCTCGCCGAGCGCGCCCGGGTCCCCACCTTCGTCGTGTCCGCCGCCGTCGACGCCATGCTCGTCTACCTCGAGGAATCCGTCGCACAGGCCCGCCTCGGCTACCAGCAGGCCACCGGGCACGCCGACCTGCGCCGCCGCGAGGAGCGGCGCCGGCTGCTGCATCTGATCCTGCAGCGGCCCGCCGTCGTCCCCGAGGCCATCGAGGACCTCGCCAAGTCCACCGGCTGGTGGCCGCTGCCGGCCGAGGCCACCCTCGTCGCCGTCCATCCCGAGGCGCCCTGCACCCGCTCCGCGCTCGACACCGACATCCTCACCGACTTCGACTCGGCGGAACCGTGCCTGCTCGTCCCCGGGCCGCTCACCGCCGACCGGCGGAACATGCTGCGCGCCGCGCTGCCGGACGCCAGCTGCGTCCTCGGCCTCACCCTGCCGCTGGAACGGGCCGCCCACTCCCTGCGCTGGGCCCGCCGCGTCCTCGACCTCGCCGAGGAGGGCATCATCCCGGACGGTTCCCTCATCCCCTGCGAGGACCACCTGATGACCATGTGGCTGCTGTCCGATCCGCCGCTGGTCGAGGAGCTCACCCGCCGGCACCTGGAACCACTGCAGGACGTGTCGGACGGGCAGCGCAGGCGCCTCGTCGAGACGCTCACCGAATCCGTCACCACCCGGGCGACCGCCGTCGACATCGGGGAGCGCCTGAAGATCCACCCGCAGACCGTCCGGTACCGGCTCCGCCAGTTGGAGGGCTACCTCGGCGACAGCCTCGAGAACGCCGACGCCCGGTTCTCCCTCGACGCCACCCTCCGCGCCGCAAGTCTGTACGGTCGCCGGCGCGCCCGCCGGGGCCAGCCCGGCGCACGGTGACCAGGACCCGCCAGGGGCGCGCGTGACGTTCGGGTCACAGGTGGTTCGACAGAGCGTTATCCTGACCTCCTGGTTACCGGTTCCTGACGGAAAGTCGAAGGGGTCCATGCCGACGTCGACCTGGTTCCGCCTCAACGTCGCCAAGCGCGAACGCGTGCTCGAAGTGGCGATGCGCGAGTTCGGGGAGCACGGGTACTCGACCGGCAGCCTCAACACGATCGCGCGCGAGGCCGGGATCGCGAAGGGCTCGCTGTTCCAGTACTTCAGCGACAAGCTGGAGTTCTTCGCGTTCGTGTGCGACGAGGCGTCGCGCCGCATCCGCGAGGAGATGGAGCGCCGCATCGAGCGGATCGACTTCGACCAGCCCTTCGACGAGTGGCTGGTCGACGTCCTGTGCGACTGGACCGAGTACATGGCCGACCACCCGCTGGAGCGCGGCGTCACCGCGGCCACGAACTTCGAGCTCGACAACGGCGTCCGGTCCGTCGTCCGCGACACGGCCAACCAGCACTACCTGCTGGTCATCCACCCGACGCTGGAGCTGTGGAAGGCGCAGGGCGCCATCGGGGAGGACGCCGACCTGGAGGTCCTCGCCACCTGGCTGATGATGATCCTGCCGTTCCTCGCGCTCGCCCCGTACTACGACGGCCTCGACCCGATCCACGACCTGCGCGGCCGCACCCCGGACCAGCAGCGCCCGGTGATCCGCCAGCTCGTCGCGGGCTTCCGCCCGATGTTCACGCCCGGCAAGTGACGCCCCCGAGGAGGACGTGACGGGCATCCCCGCGCCGTCGCGGATCCGATCAGTCCTCGATCTCGGCCACCAGAAGGTCCATGTGGCGGGCGGCCAGGCGGGCGGGCGGCGGGAGCTCGGCGGTGTCGGCGGCCGTCAGCACGCGCGGACGGCCGAGCCTGCGGACGCGGCCGAGCCGTTCCACGCCGCCGCGGCCCTCGGCGAGCAGGTTGCGGACCCAGTCCGCGTCCCGCCCGTACGGCAGCCCGACGATGAGCCGGTCGCCGCTGCGGAACGCGGTCACCGGCGTCCGGTACTCGCGCCCCGACCTGCGGCCCCGGTGGACGATCATCGCGAAGGGCGGGAGGTAGGGCGCGTAGACGCCCTGCACCCGGTTCGTGACGACCTTGTTGAAGCGGGCGACCGATCTCGGCATCAGCGGTTTCACCATGCCTCCTGACTAGCACGGCCCTTGACCCACCGCCGCCCATGACCAGCAAGGCCTCCCGCCGGGCATGGCCTCCCGCCAGGCCCCGCTCAATGGGTGAGGACGAACTCCTCCGGCCTGGCCTTGCGGGAGCCGGCCCAGAACTCGAACGTGTGGCCCGGCCAGAGGGTGCGGTTGACGCCCTGGTCGTCGAGGTACCAGCTGTTGCAGCCGCCCTCGTTCCAGACGGCGCGGCGCAGCCGCCGCTGCAGGCGGTCGTTGAAGCGGCGCGCCGCCTCCGGCTTCGGCTCGATGGCGTCGGCGCCGGTCTCCTGCATCAGGCGCAGGCAGCTCAGCACGTGCTGGATCTGCACCTCGATCATGAAGACGACGGAGGTGTGGCCGAGGCCGGTGTTCGGGCCGAGCAGCATGAAGAAGTTCGGCAGGCCGGGGATCGTCGTACCGCGGTGCGCCTCGATGCCGTCCGCCCAGATCTCCTGGAGCTTGACGCCGTCCCGGCCGGTGACGCGCAGGTCGGTGAGGGCGTCGGTCACCTTGAAGCCGGTGCCGTAGATGATGCAGTCGACCTCGTACTCGCGCCCGTCCTCGGTGACGACCGAGTTCTCCCGCACCTCGGCGATCCCGGAGGTCTCCACCTCCACGTTGGGACGCGAGAGCGCCGGATAGTAGTCGTTGGACAGCAGGATCCGCTTGCAGCCGATCGTGTAGTCCGGCGTCACCTTGGCGCGCAGCCCGGGGTCGGCGACCTGGTTGGCGATGTGCCGGCGGGCGATCTTCTCCTGCGGAGTGGACAGCCGCGGGTCGATCGTGAAGCCGACCGCGCGGGCCTCCAGCGCCCAGTAGATGCCGCCGCGGAACGCGCGGGCGGCGCCCGGCACCTTCCCGAACACCGCGCGGACGGGCGCGGGGATGGGGACGTCGGGCTTCGGCTGGATCCACGGCGGCGTCCGCTGGAAGACCACGAGCTCGCCCGCCCGCTTGGCGATCTTCGGCACGAACTGGATCGCGGACGCGCCCGTGCCGATGACGGCGACGCGCTTGCCGGTGAGGTCGTAGGAGTGGTCCCACTCGGCGGAGTGGAAGGCCGTCCCCTGGAACCGCTCGACGCCCGGCAGGTCCGGGAACGACGGGACGTGCAGCGCGCCGATGCCGGACACGACGGCCTTCGGGGTGAGGACCGTCCCGTCGGCGAGCGCCACCTTCCAGCGGCGGGCGTCGTCGTCGTACTCCATGGAGTCGACCGCCGCCCCGAACCTGATGTGCTCGCGCACCCGGTACTTGCCGGCGGTGCGCTCCATGTAGGCGCGGATCTCCGGCTGCGGCGCGAACATCCGCGTCCAGCCCGGGTTCAGCTCGAAGGAGAAGGAGTACATGTGCGACGGGACGTCGCAGGCACAGCCCGGATAGGTGTTGTCGTGCCAGGTCCCGCCGAGCGCCTCGCTCTTCTCCAGCACGACGAAGTCGTGGAAGCCGGACCGCTTGAGCCGGATCGCCATGCCGAGGCCGGCGAAACCGGAGCCGATGATGACGATCGCCGGGGCGCGCTCGCTCATGACCCCTCCTCTCAGATAACCTACTCGCAGTAAGTTACCGGGAGTAGGTTACTGACGGTAGGTCCAACAGAGGGGATTCTCCTGTGAGTGGCGCCACACCCCCGCCCCGCCGCCGCCGGATGTCGCGCGCCGAGCGCGAACGGCAGATGCTGGACGTGGCGGAGCGGGTGTTCGGCGAGCGCGGCTACCAGGCCGCCTCCATGGACGAGATCGCCGAGCGCTGCGGGGTCTCCAAGCCGATGCTCTACGAGTACTTCGGCTCCAAGGACGGCCTGCTCGTGGCGTGCGTGAGCCGCTCCAAGGCCGAGCTGTTCGACGTCACCCAGAAGGCGATGGCGGGCGCCACCACCCCCGAGGACATCCTGTCGCGCGGAATGGTCGCCTACTTCCGTTTCATCGACGAGCACAGCAGGTCGTTCGCGATGCTGCTGCGCGAGCCGATGGCCGCCGCCCCGGAGGCCATCCAGGCCATCGACGAGACCCGGCGGCAGCAGAGCGAGCTCATCGCCGGAGTGCTCGGCACGT
Organism: Actinomadura citrea; assembly: GCF_013409045.1. Lineage (NCBI taxonomy): Bacteria > Bacillati > Actinomycetota > Actinomycetes > Streptosporangiales > Thermomonosporaceae > Actinomadura > Actinomadura citrea. The sequence continues at coordinate 7,588,273 of NZ_JACCBT010000001.1, forward strand.
TCGCGCCGTCCGCCCCGGCCGGGGCGGTCGAGGCGTACACGCAGATCATCATGGGGGCGAGCGAGCGGATGGCGCTGTGGCAGACGGGCCGTCCCGACGTGTCGGCGGAGGACGCGGCCCGCTACATGACCGACTTCTGCTGGAACGGACTCAGCCCCTACCTGGCGCCCGCCGGGGAAGCGCGTCCAGCGCCCCGATGAGCAGGTCGAGGCCGAACTCGAAGTCGGTCTCGGCATCGAAGTCGGCCAGCGCCGGGCCATAGGCGATCACGTGCGGGAACTCGTCCGGGTCGAGGCGCGTCCACGACTCGGCCCCCGTCTCGGCGAGGTGCCCCAGCATCTTCGCCATGCCGATCTCGCGCATCTGGGCGCCGAGCGCGTAGGCGATGAGCGCCCGCATGATGCGCACGGCCGTCTCGCCGTCGAACCCGGCCGCGTCGGCGAGGGCCAGGGCGCGCTCGGCCGGCCGCAGTCCCACCGGGGTGTCGACCTTGTGGGTGAGGACGATCGACATGCAGCGCGGGTTGTCGTGGGCGACCTTCCGGAACGCCCGGACGAGCGCCCGCGCGCGCTCCTGCCACGGCTCGGACGGGTCGTCGGACAGCTCCAGTCCCGCGACGACGTGCTCGGCCACGCCCTCCAGCAGCGCGCCCTTGTTCGGGACGTGGTTGTAGAGCGACATCACGGCGACGTCCAGCTCGGCGGCGACCCGGCGCATGGACAGCGCGTCCGCGCCCTCCCGCTCGATGAGCTCGACCGCCGCCTCCACGATGCGCGTGCGGGTCAGGCCCGGCCGCGGGGTGTCGGAGGTCACACGCCTCGCCATCGCTTCCGCTCCTCCTCGCCGTTGACACCCGTAAGTGTGTCATGACACGGTACGTACATTGTACGTAAGACGTACAGCGTACGTACCAGCGGGCGGCGCACGCCCGCGCTCGGGGAGGACGCCCATGTCGACCCACGATCTGTACACCGACTCCGTCCCGTCCGAAGCCTGGACCGTGCCGATGACCGGCGACGCCAGGTTCACCTGGGAGTACGACGACGGCCGCGACCGTCTCCTCGCCCTCTACCAGAAGGGCAAGGACAAGCAGTGGGACTCGGTCAAGCGCATCGACTGGGACCTGGAGGTCGACCCGCACGACGTCCTCGGCGTCCCCGACCAGTCCCTCGCCATCTACGGGACGAAGTACTGGGACATGATGTCGGAGAAGGAGCGCGGTGAGCTGCGGCAGCACTCCACGTCCTGGCAGTTCTCCCAGTTCGTGCACGGCGAGCAGGGCGCTATGGTCACCGCCGCCCGCATCGTCGAGTCGGTGCCCGACCTGGACTCCAAGTTCTACTCCGCCACCCAGACGATGGACGAGGCCCGCCACGTCGAGCTGTTCACGCGGTTCCTGCACGAGAAGGTCGGGATGGTCTACCCGATCAACACCAAGCTGCAGGACCTGCTGAACGAGACCCTCACCGACCCGCGCTGGGACATGCCCTACCTCGGCATGCAGGTGCTCATCGAGGGCCTGGCGCTCGCCGCGTTCGGCGTCATCCGCGACATCACCACCAAGCCGCTGCCCAAGCAGATCCTCGCCTACGTCATGCAGGACGAGGCGCGCCACGTCGCGTTCGGGCGGCTGGCGCTGCGCGACTACTACAAGCAGCTCTCGCAGGCGGAGCTCCGCGAGCGCGAGGATTTCGTCATCGAGGGCTGCTACCTGATGCGCGACCGCATCCGCGGCCGGGAGATCTGGACCAACTTCGGGATCGACCCGAAGGAGGTCGACGAGATGGTCGAGAACTCGCCGTACATGCGGATGTTCCAGAGCCTGCTGTTCAGCCGCATCGTGCCGTGCGTGAAGGACATCGGGCTGTGGAGCGACCGCATCCGGCGCGCCTATGACGACATGGGCGTCCTGGACATGTCCAAGGCCGACCTCGACGCCCTCATGCACCAGGACGAGGAGATCGCCGAGAAGGTGGACGCCGAGCGGTTCGCCGCCGAGGAGACCGCCCGCAAAGCGGAGGTGGACACCGTCATCGCCGGCGCGGCGGCGGCGGGCTGAGTAACGTTCAGATCATTCGATCCGCCGCACACCTCGGAGGTCTGGATGCCCCTCGCGCACTTCGACGGAGCGCTCGCCGTCGTCACCGGAGCCGGCAGCGGCATCGGCCGGGCCGTCGCCCTCGCCCTGGCCGGGAACGGCGCCACCGTCGTCGCGGCGGACATCGACCTCCCCGCCGCCGAGAACACGGTCACCCTCGCCAAGACGCTCGGCGCGGGCGGCACCGCCTACGAGGTGGACGTGGCGGACGAGGCCGCGATGGAGGACTTCGCCGCCCGGGTGAAGGAGACCCACCGCGTCCCCGACATCGTCGTCAACAACGCCGGCATCGCGGTCACCGGCCCCTTCCTGGACACCGGGGTCGAGGACTGGGAGCGCATCCTCGGCGTGAACCTGTGGGGCGTGATCCACGGCTGCCGGCTGTTCGGCCGCCAGATGCGCGACCGCGTGGACGCGCTGCCCAACAAGCCCGACAAGCCCAACCTCGGCGGCCACATCGTCAACATCGCGTCGGCGGCCGCGTTCGCGCCGTGGCGCGGCATGCCCGCCTACTGCACGACGAAGTCCGCCGTCCTCATGCTCAGCGAGTGCCTGCGCGCCGAGCTGGCCGGCTCGCGCATCGGCGTCACGGCCGTGTGCCCCGGGTTCGTCAGCACCAGCATCGTCGACAACGCCGTCCACCTGGAGGGCGACGCCGAGGCCCGCGCACGCCTCCGCGAGCGCGGGCAGCGTGCCATCAAGCTGCGCAACTACCCGCCGGAGAAGGTCGCCGAGCGGGTCGTCCACGCCATCATCAAGAACAAGCCCGTCGTGCCCGTCAACGCCGAAGGGCACCTCCTGCACGCCCTGTCCAGGGTGTCCCCCGCCTCCCTGCGCCTGCTGGCCAGGATTCCCGCCCGGGGCTAGCGCCCGCCCGCCGGGCGCGGCCCCCGACTCTCCCCGCGGTGAGAGGAGAAGGATCGATGCCCCCCGATGTCCTGCTGAGCGACGGCCGTCCGCGGAACTGGACGGCGCGGATCCGGTGCGGCGACGGCGACCACACGCTGGAGCTGACCCATCGGGAGGTGGTCGCCGAGCGGCTGCTGCGCGCGTCCCGCAAGCACTCCTTCGACCCGGACGTGGACGTCGACTGGGACGCCCCGCAGGACCCGGACGTGTTCTACTTCCCGCCCCAGCTCACGTCGATCTACGAGACGCCGCTGTGGGACGGGCTGACCCACCGGCAGCGGGTGGAGCTGACCAAGCGGGAGATGTGCAGCATCGCCTCGTTCGGCATCTGGTCGGAGATGCTGCTGATGCAGTCGCTGGTGATGCACGCCTACCGGCACCGCTACGACAGCGACCACGTGGCGTACGCGCTGACGGAGATCGCCGACGAGTGCCGCCACTCGAAGATGTTCGGCCGGATGGTGCGCGCCTGCGGGCTGCGCACGCACCGGCCGCGGGCGCTGGAGTTCCACTTCGCCAAGCTGTTCGGCGCCGTGTACGACCCGATGCCGATGTTCGCCGGGACGCTGATCGTGGAGGAGTTCACCGACGCGTTCCAGCGGCTGACGTTCCCGGACGAGGACGTCCAGCCGATGATCCGCCAGGTCACCAGGATCCACGTGGTCGAGGAGGCCCGGCACATCAGGTACGCGCGGGAGGAGCTGAAGCGGCTGGTCGCGGAGATCCCCCCGGTGCGGCGGCGGATGGTGGCCTACGGGATGGCGCAGGCCACGCGGCTGATGGCCGCGCAGCTCGTCCACCCGTCCTGCTACACGGCGGTGGGGCTGGATCCGGAGCTGGCACGGCGCGTGGCGGCGCGCAGCCCGCACCGGCGCGCGACGATGGCGTGGTCGTTCCGTAAATGCACCGCGTTCCTGGACGAGGTCGGTTTCCTGGACGGCCGGGCGCGCGACGTATGGGTCCGGGCGGGGCTGCTGGAGCTGTGACCGATACATCGGTCCGCCATTCGTACCATTGTCGAACCGATGATTAGAAAATGGTTCGGCAATGGTGCGAAATGGACCTGGGGCGAGCGGGAGAAGGGCCGCGGAGCAGGGACCACTCCGCGGCCCAAGGGCAAGTAAGGGCTGCTAGCCCCGGATGTCACGCACCCAGGACACTCCGAGCGATGGCATCGTCACGACGTGGACCCCCTCCTCCCCAGGCCTCGCCGCGCACCGATCACCCGGTCCGCGCAGGCTCCGGGCCGGACGACGTCATTCTCGCGGCCGACGGCATCCGGCGTCGCCGCATTCGCGCCTTCGCCCCCGAACGGGCCGCCTGCACGACCGGGTGACGGCCCCACGGGTGCACGCCGCCCCGAAAGTCCGCGCCTGCGCTTAGGGCGCCGTGCAGAGTCACTCGGCCGGCACGGCTAACGCCGAGGAAACGCCACCCTCGTTAGAACTTGTGGCTCGACAGCCGGGTATTCGGAACTGGAAAAGGAGACTGCATGATTCTGCGTCGAGCGACACTCACTGGCGCAGCCTCGTTGGCGTGCGCGGCGCTGGTCTTGAGCGCGGCTCCGCCCACCACTGCCTCGACGACCGCCGCCCCCGTCGAGGTCGGGGACGTGCAGAAGGCGATGGAGAACCTGGTGCAGACGGGCCACGTGGTCGGCGCCATCGGCGAGGTGTACGTGGACGGCAAACAAGTCGGGAAGGGATCGGCCGGGTCGCGCCTGCTCAACGGCAAGGGCGGCGCCGTCCCGTCGACCGCCCGCTACCGGATCGGCTCGCAGACCAAGACCATGACCGCCGCCGTGGCGCTTCAACTGGTCAAGGAGGGCAAGCTCGGCCTGGACGACAAACTCAGCGAGGTCCTGCCGGAGGTGGCGGAAAAGGACCTGGTGGAACGGGCCGACGAGATCACGGTACGCAACCTGATCCAGCTGACCTCGGGCATCCCCGACTACCTCGGCCCCGAAGCCCTGGACCCCGATCGCAACTACAGCCCGACCGACCTGCTGGCGCTCTCGCGCAAGAACGCCCGGCCCGTGGAGGTCGGCGCCTTCAACTACTCCAACACCAACTACATCCTGCTCGGCATGATCATCGAGAAGCTGTCCGGAAGGTCGCTGGCGGCCGAACTCAACCGGAGGCTCTTCGCCCCGCTCGGCATGCGCCACACCTACCTGCCCACGAAGGCGACCGAGGGCATCAAGGGCCCGCACGGGCACGGCTACGCCCCGGACGGTACGGGCACGATGCGCGATGCCGACAAGCTCAACGCCACCACCATGCTCGGCGCCGGCGGCGGGATCTCCACCGCGCGCGAGATGAGCGTCTTCCAACGCGCCTTCCGCCAGGGCAGGCTGCTGCCGGCGTCCCTGGCCAAGGTGATCACCGATCCGCCCGCCGGCCAGGCGCCGCAGCCGGGGGGCGGCCCGTGCTCCGGCGACCCTGAGTTCGCCGCCGGGGGCGGAGGCAGCGCCCCCGGCTTCACCGCCGCGACCCTCACCTCATCCGACGGCCGCGTGCAGTTCGCCGTGTCCCTGACCCTGGCCATGGACGACGCCGAGCGCGGCACCGTGCCGGCGCGCATCACCAACGCCCTGAAATCGCTGTTCTGCCCCGTGAAGTGATCAGTCCAGCCGCACAGGGCGAGCGTGATCATGATCGCCCTGTGCGGCTGGAGGGTTGAGAACCCATGCGCGGCGCATGACACATCCCCCGCCCGCCGGCAGCCCTTCCACGGCTGCGGCTTCGTGGACGCCATCGTAACGGCCGGCACGTCTCGGCCACTCCGGCGGCTCCACGGGTCCCGGGGCACTCTCCTGACCCTTTTCGTCCCCTCGAAGGAGTTATCGTCTTGAAGCGCATGTCCGCTGCCGTCGCGACCGCGGCAGCCCTGCTGCTGGCCACCGCCTCGCCCCCGACGGGCGCCGCCGCCACCGCGATCGGCGACGTCCAGCGGGCCATGGAGACCCTGGCCAAGACGCCCGGCGTGGTGGGCGCCATCGGCGGCGCGTACGTGAACGGCAAGCCCGCCGGCCGCGGCACCGCCGGGTCGCGGCTGCTCGACGGCAAGGGCGGCGCGATCCCAGCGAACTCCCGGTTCCGCATCGGCTCGCAATCCAAGACGATGGTGGCCACCGTGCTCCTCCAGCTCGTCGAGGAGGGCGGCATCGGCCTGGATGACAAGCTCGCCGACCTGCTGCCCGAGGTGGCCGCCGACGGGCTGGTGGAACGAGCAGACGAGATCACCGTCCAGCAGCTCGTCCAGCACACCTCCGGCATCCCCGACTGGTTCCACCAGAGCGGCTCGACCGCCCCGGCGTTCGACGTCTTCGACTTCACCACCTACTACCCGCCCATCGAGATCGTGAAGATGACGCGGGGCCGGCCGCGCACCGGCGCGCCGGGCGAGACGTACGCCTACTCCAACACCAACTACACCCTCATCGGCATGATCATCGAGAAGGTGACCGGGCACACCCTGGCCCGCGAGCTCGACCGGCGTCTCTTCCGCCCGCTCGGCATGACCGGGACCTACCAGGCCACCAGGCCTCCCCAGGGCATCAAGGGCCCGCACGGACACGGCTACTACCCCGAC